>NZ_JBSHGY010000005.1:0-207454 GCF_053618035.1 Microbacterium sp. NPDC055665
CGAAGCTAGACGAGGATAATTTGGCATTTGACAAGTGCACGCTGTTGAGTTCTCAAGGATCGGATGCTCCCACGACCCAGCCATCACAGCCAGGCACGCAGGGCAACTTCTCTATCTTACCCACCCTGTCTCGCTTGTCAAATCGGCGCGCCGTGCGGATCAGAGATCCGCAGCGCAGCTGATGACAGCCGCAGAAGAGGTGGATTCCCTATCCTAGACGCAAGCGTCTGATCTCTCAAGTGAGAGTAGATCGGGAGTGGTTCTCCGCTTGAGGGGGGTGTAGCTCTTGGCTCCTCCGCTTCCCTGTGGGGCGAACAAGTAATAAGTTACGTGGGTTCCGGGGTTCTGGCAAATCGGGGCATACAGCCCGGGCGTGTCGACTCAGCACCTCAGGCGCTTTACGCCGGATCAGCCGCGGTTTCCGGCGCAGCATCCGCTCGAGAGTACGATCTGGGCATGCGCCCGCCCACCGATGACCCGGCCATCAGTCCGGGGGCTGCGCTGCTCGATCGGGTCAGGCTCCTGCTCGATCTCCCTCCCGCCGAGGGAGCGCCCGACGCTCACGCGGCGGTCCCGCTCCCCTCTCGACTGGCGACCGGCGAACTCGCCTGGGCGAGTGTCGCTTCGGCCATGCTCTCCGCCGGCCGCTCCCCCGCGGCCATCGACCCCCACCGCGTGGCCACCGCATATCGGAGCGACCGCGTGCTCGCGATCGACGGTGTCGCTCCCCCGGTGTGGTCGCCCCACTCGGGGTTCTGGCGGACTGCGGACGGATGGATCAGGACCCACGGGAACTACCCGCATCACGCAACCGCTCTCTGTGCCGCTCTCGGAGTGCACGATGACGCCGACGCGGATGCGGTTCGGGCTGCGCTCCACGAACGGGCGACGGCGGAGGCCGTCGCAGCGGTCACGCGCGCCGGAGGGCTCGCCGTAGCCGTGACCGCCGAGGATCCGGCGATTGATCGAGCGCTTCGTGATGCGCCGCTTCTCGACGTCCGACACATCACCGGCCCCACACCTCGATACCGGCGGCCCGAACGCGCAATGCCGACGCACGACGATCGTCTCCCGCTCGCCGGTATGCGCGTGCTCGACCTCACCCGCGTGATCGCCGGTCCCGTGTGCACCCGCACGCTCGCTCTCCTCGGCGCGGACGTTCTGCGCATCGATCCGCCGCACCTCCCGGAGCCCGAGTGGCAGCACCTCGACACCGGTCACGGCAAGCGATCGGCTCGGCTGGATGCGCGCACGCCGCAGATGCACGAGTTGCTCGCAGCTGCCGATGCCGTCGTGCTCGGCTACCGCCCCGCGGCGCTGGACCGGCTGGGGCTCAACCCCTCCGTACTCGCCGAACGCTATCCGGGCCTGGCCGTCGCACAACTCAGCGCCTGGGGTACCGAGCATCCCGATCGCGCCGGCTTCGACAGCCTCGTGCAGGCAGCATCCGGTATCGCGCTCGTCGAGTCACCGGACGGCGACCGCCCCGGGACGCTTCCCGCCCAGGCGCTCGACCACAGTGCCGGATACCTGCTCGCCGCTGCGGTGACCACGCAGCTTCTGCGCCGCGCACGCGAAGGCGGTTCCTGGTACACCGGCACCTCGCTCCGCCGCATCGCCGCCGAGCTGCTCGGGATGCCGCGCCGCCGGGAGCCGGAAGACGACGTCGAGTTCGATGTCGGCCCGCACCTCGCGCGCTTCGAGGTCGACGGCAGATCCCTCGTCACCGCGCGACCGGCGATGACCGGACTCGAGTTCGACGCCCCGCACCCCTGGGGGTCGGATCAGCCGATCTGGTGACGACGCCCGCGAACCGCCAGCACGATGCAGAGCACGAACGTGATCGCACCCCACACGGCACACGCCGGAGGCAGGACCCGATAGGCCAGATGCTGCACGGTGAACTCGCCGTCGATGGGGCCGAACGCGATGATCCCCCAGACGAGCGCGGCGACCAGGATCACCGGAAGCGAGACCCACCACGCGATGCGCAGCCCCTGCGGCAGCGACTGCGTGACATCCGCTCGCGCGTCCCGCCGACGCAGCCACAGCAGCGCCCAGACGCCGATGATCAGCAGGCCGATCACACTCGACCCGTGCTGGAGCCACTTGAATCCGGGCAGCGGACCCCACATCGCATCGAGACCGGGGAGCAGCTGCACGCCGGCGCGATCCTCGTGCGTGAAGAGATCCCAGACGATGTGCGAGGCCACGCCGATCAGGAAAGATACCGCGAGGAACACCGGGTACCCGCGCTTCTCGCCCACACCGACGGCTCGTCCTGCGGCTTCCGCACCGCCCTCACTCCAATCCTCCGGCAACCGGCGCGCCAGCCATAGCGGCGCGAGTTCCGGCACCGCCGGTCGCAGGATCACGCGCCAGAGGAGGAAGAGGACGAAGGCGAGCAGTGCCGTCCACAGGATGTTGCCGAAGGTGTGGGTGAACGAGTAATTCAGCCCGACACCGCGCACGAACAGCGGCAGATCCGGGGTCATGGCGCCGATCGCGATCGCCGCGGGCACCAACGGCGTACGGATGAACGGCAGCGCGACGAGCGCGTGACTGGGAGTGAAGGGCATGCGGCTCTGCTATCCGAAGAGCGAAGGCTCAGCCGAGGAAGACGCCGGCGAGAGTCTTCTTGCCGCGGCGGAGCACGGACACTCCTCCGGGAAGAGTTCCCTGGACCGTGGCGGCATCGTCGTCGACACGACTGCCGTCGAGCGTGACGCCGCCCTGCGTGATCGCACGCCGCGCCTCGGAGAGACTGGCGACCAGGCCGGTCGCGACCAGAGCCTCGACCACCGCAGTGCCGGACGCGACGGTCGCGTTGGGAAGCTCTTCCAGCGCGGTGCGAAGCGTCGCCGCGTCGAGCGCGGTCAGATCACCCTGCCCGAACAGCGCCTCGGATGCCGCGATCACCGCGGCTGTCGCATCGGCCCCGTGGACGGTCGCCACCACCTCGAGCGCGAGACGCTTCTGCGCCGCGCGACGGAACGGCTCCGTCGCCACGAGTTCGGCGTATTCCTCGATCTCCGCTCGGCTCAGGAACGTGAAGACCTTGAGGCGCTCGATCACGTCGGCGTCCGCCGTGCTCAGCCAGAACTGGTACATCCGGTAGGGGCTGCACATCTCGGCGTCGAGCCAGACGGCATTGCCCTCGCTCTTGCCGAACTTCGTGCCGTCGCTGTTGGTGATCAGCGGAGTGCCGATCGCATGCACCGACGCTCCCTCGGCGCGGCGGATCAGGTCCGTCCCGCTGGTGAGGTTGCCCCACTGGTCGGACCCGCCCGTCTGCAGCACGCAGTCGTACTGGCGGTACAGCTCGAGGAAGTCCATCCCCTGCAGGATCTGGTAGCTGAACTCGGTGTAGCTGATGCCCTCATCGGAGTTCAGACGCGCGGCGACCGCATCCTTCTTGAGCATCGTGCCGACACGGTAGCGCTTGCCGATCTCGCGGAGGAAGTCGATCGCGCTCAGCGGCGCCGTCCAGTCGAGGTTGTTCACGATACGGGCCGCGTTGTCGCCCTCGAAGCTCAGGTAGCGCTCGACCTGCGTGCGCAGACGTCCCACCCACTCCTCGACGGTCTCCCGCGTGTTGAGAGTGCGCTCCGCTGTCGGACGCGGGTCGCCGATCAGACCGGTGGAACCACCGACCAGGCCGAGAGGCTTGTGCCCGGCAAGCTGGATGCGACGCAGCGTCAGGAGCTGCACGAGGTTGCCCAGGTGCAGGCTCGGCGCGGTCGGATCGAACCCGCAGTAATACGTGATGGGGTCTCCCGCGAGCAGGGCGCGCAGCGCCTCCTGGTCGGTGGACACCTGGACCAGGCCACGCCACACGAGTTCGTCCCACACGTTCTCGAACGTGGGGTCGATCGCCTGGGGTGCGGTCGTCAGAGCGGGAGTTGACACGCGTTCCAGGCTATCAGCGCACAGCAGCACCGAATCGCCTCAGACCGGCTCGTCGAGACGCTCGATCTCCTCGGCGGACAAGGAGATCGACGCAGCATCCAGCGCCACATCTAGCTGATCGAGCTTGCTGCCGCCGAGGATGGGACGGATGCCGCGCGCGAGCTGCCACGCCAGCACGACCTGCCCTCGGCCGAGACCCCGCGCCGCCGCGATCTCGTCCAGCACCGCGAGCCGACGTGCAGTCCCGGGGTGGTCGTACACCTCGGGCACGGCCTTCGCCGGATTGTCGTAAGCGCCGGACAGCAGCGGGGTGTACGCCCAGATCTCGATCCCGTTCGCCCGGGCGAAGTCGCGTTGCTCATCGCTCAGCACACCGAAGGGGTGAGCGACGCCGGGCGGAAGCGTCCCCGGACGCGTGCGCAGGTACGTGCTGTTCAACTCGAACGCGTCGATGGGCACGCTTCCGATGGACCTCGCGTGCGCACGGGCGCGCTCGATGCGCCAGGCCGGGTGGTTGGAGGCACCGACCCGGCTCACCGTGGCGTCGGCGGTGAGCTCCGCGAGAGCGTCCACCGTGTCCTCGATCGCGACCGCCCGATCCTCCTGGTGCAGCCAGAGCAGGTCGATCCTGTCGACGCCCAGGCGTTCGAGACTCCCCTCGACCGCAGCGCGGATCGCGCGCGGAGAGAGTCCGGTCCGGCGCTCGGGCCAGGATCCGGGCCAGAGGGGTTCGGCGCCGACCTTGGTGGAGATACGGACCTGCGCGCGTGCACCCGGTCGCGCTGCGAGCCAGCGACCGAGCACCGCCTCGGAGGCCCCTCCGTGCCCCGTCTCACTGGCCCAGAAGCTGTAGCAGTCGGCGGTGTCGATCCAGATGCCGCCGCGTTCGACGAAGCGGTCGAGCAGGGCGAAAGAGGTCTCCTCATCGACGAGCGTTCCGAAGGACATCGCTCCGAGAACGAGCGGGGATACAGGGGTGTTCAGGTTGGTCATGATTTCACTGTGCAACCTGGAGCGCGCTCCAGGTCAAGCCCTATGCTCTGCTCATGACGACGTACACTCCGGCGGAGACCGCGGCCCGGTCCGGCTTCAGCATCGACACCCTCCGGTACTACGAGCGCGAGGGCATCCTGCCCGCGGTGTCGCGCACGGCCGGCGGACATCGCGCGTACACCGATGCCGAACTCGGACTCCTAGAGTTCCTCAAGTGCCTCCGCGAGACCGGCATGCCGGTGGAACGCCTGCGCCGCTACGGTCGACTCTGCCAGCGCGAGGACACGATCCCGGAGCGGATCGCGCTTCTCGAGGAGCACGCGATGACCGTCGAGAAACAGCTCGCCGAGGTTCTCGCGCAGCAACGGCGTCTGGCAGAGAAGCTGGACTGGTACCGATCGTTGGACTGACCCGCCGTCAGCTGTGCGCCGCCCACCAGACGAGGAATGCTGCGCCGAGGGCGATGACCCAGCTGACGAGGCTCCCCACGAGGAAGTACTCGGCCCTGGCGCCGGTCTCGCCGTCGCGCGAGATCTCCGGGAAGCGGACGATGCCCTTCGCCGCCAGCATCGCCGCGAGGATCGGGTACGCCGCGGCGAGGGTGAGGATCAGGACGAGGATGCGCTCGAGCGGGCCGATCAGTCGCCCGCCCTGGAAACCGGTTCGGGGGTCGGGGGCGGTCGCCACCGCAGACGGCTGATCGTCGGTCGGTCCGGCGACCGTCGGATGCGGTTCCGTGGCGCGGGATGCGGCTTCGGGGACGGATGCGTCGTCAGAGCCGGAATCGGGCTCCGCGATCTGCTCCGCCGGACGCCAGGTGTGCTCGCCGTCGAGAGCCGCACGCACCACGAGGTTCGCGGACTCCAAGAGGAACGCCGTCACTCCGAGCACCAGGATCGCCAGATCGAACGTGACCTCACCGAACGGCGAACGCAGCTGCCACACCGCGCCGATGAGGCCGGCATGCGCCCGCCCACCCGTCCAGATCACAGCTCCCACGACGACGAGGGCGAGGACGACGGCCGGCCAGAATCCCGCGCGCGACGGTCGATCGTCGGGCATGCACCAGATCCAGAGCGCGCCGGCCACGAGCGCGGCGATCATCGGCAGCAGAGCGTCGCTGACGCTGCCGAGCAGCAGCAGCACGACAGCAGCGGCCAGATATCCGATCCAGCGACGGGGAACGAACTGCCGCACGAGGTCTGCGGCTCCGATGGCGAGCAGGATGAACCCGGCGAGGATCATGCCGACTCCTCCCTGAGCGCGGCGAGTCCTTCGATGAGCGCGGCGGATCCGGCGCGTCGCAGCGACTTCGAGATGCTCGGCTGGGAGATGCCCTCCTGCTCCGCGAGCTCCTGCTGCGATCGGCCGACCAGGCGCCCGTAGGTGAGTCGGCGCTCGCGCGCACTCATCGCTCCCACCAGCTCGTCACGCGCGAGCAGATAGGCGTTGGAGACCGCGATCGTCGAAGCCATGACCTCATCCTGCCCCGGCGCTCCGACAATCCAGGTGCGCGTCCGCGGCACGGCGCGCTGCTCACGGGAGTGCACGGTCTCGATCGCCGCTCGCGCGGCGTACCAGCCGGGCCCGTCGGCCAGTTCGCCGTGCACGGAGGCGACGGCGCGCACCTCCCCCACGCCGATGCCGAATCGGAAGGCGATCCCATCGGGCAGCCGCAGCTGGATCAGGAAGAGAGAGGTCAGCGCATCGCGGAGTTCCCGGTAGACGCCCTGCTGCTCATCTCCCACCGTGGGGGTCAACGGCTGAACGGCCAGGGGAAGGTCGGTCTCGGCCTGCGCGATGGTCTCGTCCAGCACGCGCTGCGCCGCTCCACGATCCCCGAGCTCCCGGGATCCCACGATGTCTGCGATCACGGCTATGACCATGCGATAACCTTATCACGAATATTTGTAGATATATGCGTTATTAGGTTATGGATTGGAAAAATGCCTTCTACAAGCATGATTGCATGGTCCGAAGGAACCTGGACCCATGCCCCTGCCGCCGTGGAGGACGCCGAGCACCTCGACGTCACCGCCGTCGAAGGCAGCGACGCCTGGCGGCACACCGCATATGGATTCGTGCACGACACCGAGCACGCTCTGCTTGCCCCGCTCGCTGTGGGCGAGGCGATGGAGGTGTCGTTCCGTGCACCGTGGGACGGCCAGTTCGACCAGGCGGGGGTCTTCGTGCGTATCGACGACGAGCACTGGGTGAAGACCGGCCTCGAGTACGCCGACGATCATCTCGGGCTCGGTGCCGTCGTCACCGCCGGAGGATCCGACTGGTCGGTCGGATTCGTCGACGAGTGGCACGACCGCGAGATCACGGTGCGCGTGAGCCGGTGGGCGGATGCCGTGATCGTCCGGGCGCGCGCCGACGATGAACCGTGGCGGCTGGTGCGCGTCGCTCCGTTCGACGGCCAGGCTGCGGCATCCGCCGGGCCGTTCCTCGCCGCGCCGACCCGCGCCGGACTCACCGTGCGGTTCACCCGATGGGAACGGTCGGCTGCCGACGCCGAGCTGCACTGAACTCGGAAGGCCGCCGTCCGCGACTGACCGGCGCGACGATCCGCCGAGGCACCGACGTTCTGCGGGCAAATCACCGGCTTGACCTCGGCGGATCGTCAGGTCCTCGGAGGATCGTCACCACACCCCACTCCGTCATGTCTGCACAGCCGGACTACGAAACAGATTGCCCACACTTACCGGAAGGCGAGTGAGCTTCGGAATGTCGCGTCCCCCATCGTGGACGGATGCTCTCAGTGACAGACACCATCAGACACCTCGGCGGCATCGCACAGGGAAAGAGGCTGCAGGCTCTCGGCTTCTCTCGGCAGACGCTTGCGTCGTCGGTCGGACGCGGCGAGATCGAGCGAGTGCGCGACGGTGTCTTCGCGATCGGTCCGCTGAGCGCACAGGTCCGCTCGGCCATCGAGCACGGCGGTGCTCTGACCTGCGTGAGTGTGCTGCGGACGTACGGGATCTGGGTGCTTCCCACCGAAGACGCCCCGCACGTCTGGCTCGGGCCAGACCGGCATGCACTACGGCATCCGCACTGCACGTGCGTCTCGCACTACTACCGAGGGACGCCACCGCTGGGCTCGGCACCCGTCGAGACGGCGTTGCTGCATCTGCGACGCTGCGCCGGTGACGAGGCCTTCTTCGCGGCCTATGAGTCGGCGTGGCGGCTGGGAGCCCTCACCTCTGCCGGCCGGTCACGAATCAGAGCAGCGCTCCCTCGCACCGCGCGATGGCTGATCGATCTGGCGCGATCCGACGCGGACAGCGGCCTGGAATCCCTGCTTCGCCTGCGACTTCATCTGCTCGGTCTTCGTCTGGACTGCCAGATCACGATCGACGGTGTCGGGAGAGTCGACTTCGTCGTCGCGGGGAGGCTGATCCTCGAAGCTGACGGCGAAGAGAATCACGGCTCGTCCTCACACCGTCACCGTGACCGAGCGCGGGACGCCATGGCTTCCCGACTCGGATACGAGACGCTCCGCTTCGACTACGCGCAGATCGTCCATGATTGGCCGAGCGTGAAGGCCGCCATCGGCGGTGCGCTTCGGCGTCTGCCCCGGCCCAGGTAGTCGTCGACGAGGAAGGAACCGCCTCCGGTGGACGACGATCCGCGGAGGAAGAGACGATCTACCGAGGAATTCGATGAATTACTCGGTGGATCGTCCGTCCCTCGGTGGATCGTCGCGACCGACTACAAGCCGAGGGCGTGGGCGGCGGCCTGAGCGCGGGCGACGAGTTCCGCTCGCTGCTCGGCGACCCGCACCGGGGCGGTCCCGCCGACACCGGTCCGCGATGCGACCGACCCCTCGATCGTGAGGACCTCGCGCACCTCCGGCACCAGATGCGGCGAAACCGACAGCAACAGGTCGTCGGACGCGTCTTCCAGCCCGATCCCCTGCTCCTCGCACGCGCGCACGAGGGCGCCCGAGATCTCATGGGCATCACGGAACGGCACCCGCCGCTTCACGAGCCACTCCGCGACATCGGTCGCGAGGGAGAAGCCCTGCGGTGCCAGCGCCGCCATCCGCTCGGTGTCGAAACGCAGCGTCGCGACCATGCCGGCGAAAGCGGGGAGCACGACCTCGAGTGTCTGCACCGAATCGAAGACGGGTTCCTTGTCCTCCTGCAGATCGCGGTTGTACGCGAGCGGGAGTCCCTTGAGCGTGGCCAGGAGCCCGGAGAGGTTGCCGATGAGACGGCCGGACTTGCCACGGGCGAGTTCGGCGATGTCGGGGTTCTTCTTCTGCGGCATGATGCTCGAACCCGTCGAGTACCCGTCGTCGAGCGTGACGAACCCGAACTCGCGGGTGTTCCAGAGGATGATCTCCTCGGACAGGCGCGAGATGTCGACACCGGTCATGGCCGTGATGAAGGCGAACTCCGCCACGACATCACGCGCGGCTGTTCCGTCGAGCGAGTTCTCGGCCGGGCGGTCCAGGCCCAGCTCCGTCGCGACGAGCGCGGGGTCGAGACCGAGCGTCGAGCCGGCCAGCGCTCCCCCGCCGTAGGGCGAGACACCGGCACGACGACGCCAGTCCACGAGGCGCTCGAGCTCGCGCACCAGCGGCCAGCCGTGCGCCTGCAGGTGGTGGGCGAGGAGCACGGGCTGCGCATGCTGCAGGTGCGTGCGCCCGGGGAGGATGGCGTCGGGGTGCGCCTCGGCCTGAGCGACCAGCGCGTCGATCACCCGCAGGATGTCGCGGGCGATCACCCGCGCGTGGTCGATCAGGTACATGCGCACCAGCGTCGCGATCTGGTCGTTGCGGCTGCGACCGGCACGCAGGCGACCACCCAGTTCCGGACCGAGCTCGGCGATCAGCGCCTGCTCGAGCGCGCCGTGCACGTCCTCATCGGTCGGTACAGGGCGCAGGGTGCCGTCGGCGACCTTGCGGGCCACGGCATCCAGCCCCTCGTGCATGCGTCGCGCCTCGTCGGGTTCGAGGTACCCGGCCGCCTCGAGCGCGGTGGCGTGCGCGTGGGAGCCGGCGATGTCATACGGCGCGAGGATCCAGTCGAAGTGCGTCGAACGGCTGAGCTCCACCAGCTCGGGCGACGGCCCGGTGGCGAAGCGCGCGCCCCAGAGCGCGCCCTCGTTGGTGCCTTCGTGCGTCGATTCGCTCATCACGCGTCCTTCTTGCCGAGCAGCCAGACCAGGAGCGCCTTCTGCGCGTGCAGCCGATTCTCGGCCTCGTCCCAGACCACGCTCTGCGGGCCGTCGATCACGCTGGAGTCGACCTCGTAGCCGCGGTCGGCGGGGAGGCAGTGGATGAAGATCGCCTCGGGGTCGGCGAGGGTCATCGTCTCGGGAGTGACCTTGTAGCCGCCGAGGTCGCGGATGCGCGCGAGCTTCTCCTCCTCCTTACCCATCGAGACCCAGGTGTCGGTGACCACGACGTCGGCACCGGCCGCGGCCTCGACCGGATCGGTGTACAGCGTGATCGAACCGCCCGTCTCGGCGGCACGGCGGTCGGCGGCCTCGATGACATCCGCGCGGGGCGCGTAGTCCTCCGGAGAGGCGATCCGCACATGCATGCCCGCCGTGACGCCGGCGAGCGCGTAGGAGTGCGCCATGTTGCTCTCTCCGTCACCGAGGAACGTGAGCGTGAGCCCCTTCAGCTCGCCCTTGTGCTCGCGGATCGTCAGCAGATCGGCGAGCAGCTGGCACGGGTGGAAGTCGTCCGAGAGTGCGTTGATCACGGGGACGCGCGTGCCTGCCGCCATCTCCTCGAGCCCGGACTGCGCATAGGTGCGCCACACGATGGCCGCGACCTGGCGCTCGAGCACCCGCGCGGTGTCGGAGGGCGTCTCCTTGCCGCCGAGCTGGCTGCTCGCAGTCGAGATGATGAGGGGGGAACCGCCGAGGTCGGCGATGCCCACCGCGAACGAGACGCGGGTGCGCGTGGAGGACTTGTCGAAGATCACCGCGACCGTCTGCGGACCCGCCAGGCTCTTGTCGGCCCACCGATCCTTCTTCAGCTCGATGGCGAGATCGAGGATCTCGGCCTGCTCGGCGGGCGTCAGGTCGTCGTCACGCAGCAGGTGGCGGGTCATGCGGATACCTTTCCGGCAACAGAGGCCTGGACGTCGGCGAGAGCGGCGGTGAACAGCTCGCGGAACTCGGCGAGCTCGGCGTCGCCGATCGTGAGAGCCGGTGCGATGCGTACGGTCTCGGGGTTGGCGGCGTTGACGATGAGCCCGCGCTCCTGCGCTGCGGCGACGACGGCACCGGCCACCGGCTCGGTCAGCGCGACACCGACCAGGAGGCCACGGCCGCGGACTCCGTCGATCAACGGGGAGTCGATGCCGAGCAGAATCTCGCGCAGCTCCGCACCGCGGCGCGCCGCGTTCTCCACCAGACCCGCGCTCTCGATCTCGGTGAGCACCGCGTCGGCGACCGCGGTCGCGAGCGGGTTGCCCCCGAAGGTGGAGCCGTGCGACCCCGGGGTGAAGAGCGAGCTGGCAGCCCCGTAGGTGACCAGAGCGCCGATCGGGAAGCCGCCGCCGATGCCCTTCGCGAGCGTGATGGCGTCGGGGGTGATGCCCTCATGGCTGAAACCGAACCACGCGCCGGTACGACCGGCGCCGGTCTGGATCTCGTCCAGGATGAGCAGCGCACCGTGCGCGAGCGTCAGCGAGCGGGCGGCGGCGAGGTAGCCCGCCGGCAGCTCGACGACACCGGCCTCACCCTGGATCGGCTCCACGATGATCGCGGCGACACGGTCGTCCATCGCCGCCTCCAAAGCCTCGATCGTGGCGGGGATGTGCTCGACACCCGCGGGCATCGGCTCGAACGGCGCGCGCATCGACACCTTCGCGGTCAGCGCGAGCGACCCCATGGTGCGGCCGTGGAAGCCGTTCTCGAGCGCGAGGATGCGCGGACGCTCGGTGCCGCCATGCAGACGCGCGAGCTTGAACGCGGCCTCGTTGGCCTCGGCGCCCGAGTTCGAGAAGAACACCCGACCGTCGAGGCCGGCACCGGCCAGGCGCTTGAGGCGAGCAGCGAGGGCGAGCTGCGGCGGCGTCGCGAAGTAGTTCGACACGTGCGCGAGCGTGGCCGCCTGCCTCGAGACGGCTTCGACGAAGACCGGGTGCGCGTGCCCGAGGGAGGTCACCGCGACGCCGGCGAGGAAGTCGAGGTGGCGTCGGCCGTCGGCGTCCCAGACGTGCGAGCCCTCACCGCGGACCAGCATCGCGAGCCGGTCCCCTGCGTTGAGCACGAGATCGCGTGCCGCGTCGTCCTGCCAGACGGTCATGCCGTCACCTCATTCTTTCCCAGGACCACTTCGGTCCCGATTCCCTTGCTGGTGAAAAGTTCGACGAGCACCGAATGCGGCACCCGCCCGTCGATGATCGCCGCCGCATCGACGCCGCCCTCGACCGCGTCCAGGCAGGCGCGCATCTTCGGGATCATCCCCGACTCGAGCTTCGGCAGCATCTCGATGAGGGCTTCCGAGGTCAGGTGCGAGACGAGCGAGTCACGGTTGGGCCAGTCGGCGTAGAGGCCGGGCACATCCGTGAGGATCACGAGCTTGCGCGCGTTCAGCGACACCGCGAGAGCGGCGGCCGCGGCATCCGCGTTGACGTTGAGCGACTGACCCGGGTGGTCGAGGTCGGGGGCGATGCTCGACACGACCGGGATGCGGCCGGCCGCGAGGTGATCGAGCACGGGCGTCGGATCGACCTCCACGACGTCGCCGACGCGGCCGAGGTCGACCTCTTCGCCGTCGATCACGACGCCGCGGCGGCGGCCGCCGAAGAGCCCGGCATCCTCCCCGCTGAGGCCGGTCGCGATCGGACCGTGCGAGTTGATCTTGGTCACGAGCTGCGGGTTGACCTGGCCCGTGAGCACCATCCGCACGACGCTGATCGCCTCGGTGTTGGTGACGCGGTAGCCGCCCTTGAACTCGCTGGGGATCTCGAGCCTCTGCAGCATGTTCGAAATCTGCGGACCGCCGCCGTGCACGACGACCGGCAGCACTCCGACGTAGCGGAGATACGCGATGTCCTGAGCGAAGGCGTCCTGCAGCTCCTCCGACACCATCGCGTTGCCGCCGTATTTGATCACGACGATCTGGTCACGGAACTTCTTCAGCCACGGCAGCGACTCGATCAGCGTGGTGGCCTTCTGCGCGGCGACCTCGGCAGGAGTGTCCTGGATGTCGGTCATGAGGCGTACGCGCTGTTCTCGTGCACGTAGTCGTGGGTGAGGTCGTTGGTGAGCACGGTGGCGGTCTGATCCCCGACCTTGAGGTCGATCACGAGGTGCGTGGCGCGCGGCGTCAGGTCGACCTCCTCACGCGGACGGTCGGGGCCACCCTCGGTGCAGACGCGCACGCCGTTCATCCAGACGTCCACGTCGTAGGGGTCGAACTGCGCGTTCGTGGTTCCGATCGCGGCGAGCACACGGCCCCAGTTCGGGTCGTTTCCGAAGATCGCGGCCTTGAAGAGGTTGTTGCGCGCGACCGACCGGCCGACCTCGACGGCGTCCTGCTCGGACACCGCATGCTGCACCTCGATGGTGATGTCGTGGCTCGCGCCCTCGGCATCGCCCTGCAGCTTCACCGCGAGCTCCTGCGACAGCTCGGTCAATGCCGCGGCGAAGTCGTCGAGGTCGGGGACGATCTCGGATGCGCCGTTGGCGAGCAGCGTGACCTGGTCGTTCGTCGACATGCAGCCGTCGGAGTCGAGCCGGTCGAAGGTCTGCCCCGTCGCGCGGCGCAGCACCTCGTCGGCCTGCAGCGGCTCGAGGACGGCGTCGGTCGTGATCACCACGAGCATGGTGGCGAGGCCGGGAGCGAGCATGCCCGCCCCCTTCGCCATGCCGCCGATCGTCCAGCCGTCGCGGCTGATCACGGCGGTCTTCGCCACGGTGTCGGTGGTCATGATCGCCTGCGCCGCGGCGTCGCCGCCGTCGGTGCTGAGTGCGGCGATCGCCTGCTCCGTGCCCGCGAGCACCCGCTGCCGGAACGTCTCGTCTCCGGTGCCGATGAGTCCGGTGGAGCAGATCAGCACGTCACCGGCGCTCACTCCGAGGAGCTCGGCGGCCTTCTCGGCGGTCTGGTGCGTGGTCTGGAACCCGAAGGCGCCGGTGAAGCAGTTCGCCCCGCCGGAGTTCAGCACCACGGCCTCGACGATGCGGTCGGCGACGGCCTGCTGCGACCAGATGATCGGGTTGGCCTTGGCGCGGTTGCTGGTGAAGACGGCGGCACCGACCTTACGCGGCCCCCGGTTCACGACGACGGCGACATCGGGCTTGCCGGTGGACTTCAGGCCGGCGGCGACTCCAGCCGCCTCGAATCCTGCGGGGGCGGTGACGCTCACGGCGCGACTCCGTTCACTGAGAGGGCGCGGTTCTCGGGGAGACCCAGCGCGATGTTCATGGATTGGATGGCAGCGCCGGCGGTGCCCTTGACGAGGTTGTCGACGGCGGTGACCACCGTGACGCGGTTGGCGGCACGATCGATCGCGAGGCCGATGAGCGCGGTGTTGGCGCCGAGCACGTCGGCCGTGCGCGGGAATCGTCCCTCCGGCAGCAGCTGCACGAACGTCTCGTCGCCGTACGCGCTCTGCCAGGCGTCGCGGATCTGCGCGTCGGTCGTGCCCTCGACGATCGGCGCGGTCGAGGTGGCGAGGATCCCCCGCGACATCGGCACGAGCACCGGGGTGAAGGAGATGCGGATGCCCGCGGCATCCGCCCCGGACGCCGCGGCGAGCGCCTGACGGATCTCGGGGATGTGCCGGTGGGTACCGCCGACCGCATAGGGGTTCGCGGTGCCGAGGATCTCGCTGCCGAGCAGATTCGTCTTCAGGCTCTTGCCGGCTCCGGACGGCCCGACCGCCAGCACCGAGACGATGTCGGAGGGGTCGATCACTCCGGCCGCGACGCCCGGGGCGAGGCTGAGGCTCACCGTGGAGGCGTTGCAGCCCGGGGCGGCGATGCGCGTCGCCCCGCGGAGGTGCTCACGCTGCTTCACGCCGTCGACCAGGAGCTCGGGGACGCCGTACGTCCACGGCTCGTGGAACGCACCGCCGTAGAACGCATCCCAGGCCGATGCCGAGGTGAGGCGGTGGTCGGCGCCCGCGTCGATCACGAGCGGCGCGTCACCCAGCGCATCGGTGTACTGCCCCGACTGCCCGTGGGGAAGCGCGAGGAACACGATGTCGTGACCCGCGAGGATCTCCGGCGTCGTGTCCTGCAGGGTCAGGTGCGCGAGTGAACGCAGATGCGGCTGATGGTCGACGAGAAGCTGTCCGGCGTTCGAATGCGCCGTGACGGTGCGGATCTCCATGTCGGGATGGTCGGCCAGGAGGCGTAGGATCTCGCCGCCTGCGTAGCCGGATGCGCCGGAGACGGCGACGGAATACGTCATGCTTCTACCTTAACGGTCGGGTCCTTCCTCGAAAGGAGGACCGGGGGCGGGGCCGGAGGCGGCGACACCGGCTCTCGACCGCCGCGCGGGCGCGGGCAGGAGGGCGGGGTCGCCTACAGTCGGCGGCCGCGGCGTCGGCGCACAGCGATGACGCTCGGAGCGAGCGTCGAAGAAGCGGTGGCGGCCGAAGGCATGTCGCGACAGTAGCGCGGCCTCGGCAGCCACCGCAAATCCGGCTCGTCATCGAGGGAGCGACGACTCCAGCGGTGCGGCGAAGAAGGCGAGCTCGTGCGCGCTCGACGACACGAAGGCCCGCCGCATCCTCGCCCTGGTGCCGGCATCCGCCGCCGCGGCAGCTGCGGTCACGTACTCGATCGCCGTCCGGGTCGCCCGCTCGAATGCGGGGTCGGCGTACGTCGCGAGCCACGAGGCGTACGGATGTTGCGGATCCGTCGCGTATTCGCCGAGCTCTCCCGCGTGCAGACGCCGGCCGAGGTCCGTGTAGAGCCAGAAGCACGGGAGTACTGCGGCGACGATCTCGCCGTAGTCACCGCCGAATGCGACGGACCGCAGGTGATCGAGGTACGCCGTGGTCACCGCGGAAGGGTCCGCCGCGAATGTCGCCGCGCTCACCCCCTGTGACGGGGTCAGCCACGACGCGTGCAGTTCGAGTTCGCCGACGATCGAGCCGTGGGCGGACTCCGCCCAGAATGCCTGCTCCGCCGATGTCGGCGCGAGGCGGGCGGCTTCGGCCAGCACCCGGGCGTAGTCGCGCAGATACAGCGCGTCCTGCGCGAGGTAGGACAGGAACGGCGTGCGCTCGAGAGAGCCGTCGGCGAGCGCGCGGATGAACGGCAGCTCGTCGATCCCTGCACGGATGCCGGCGACCTCCTGCCACCAGTCCGCGGCGATGTCGGTCGCCTCCGGTCGCGTCGCTGTGCGCCCCCGATCCCAGAGACCGGCGAAATGACTGATCGGACCGTGCCCACGCCCCACGCGCAACCCATCCCCTGCCCGGAGGGACTCACGGAGCCAGGCGCGTGCCTGGCGCACCGCCTCCTCGGGCTCACTCCCCCGGCCCAACAGCGTGGCCAGCGCCGAGGAGAGCGAGCAGCCCGTGCCGTGCGTGCTCGCCGTCACGATGCGCGGTCCGGTGAACTCCTGGCGAAGGCCGCGACGCGCGTCGACCAGCGCGTCCGGAGCCTCGTCGCCCGTGAGGTGACCGCCCTTGACGAGCACGGCGGCACCGATCTCAGCCGACAACTCCTCCGCGGCGACGATGCCGTCGGCCCAGTCGACGATGTCCCGGTCGGTCAGCACCGCGAGCTCGGCGAGGTTCGGGGTGACCAGCGTCGCCCGGCCCAGCAGACCGCGCAGCTCGGCCTCGGCATCCGGAGAGAGGAGCCTGTCCCCCGAGGTCGCGACCATGACCGGGTCGAGCACGACGACGGGCGGACGCACCCGGTCGAGCCACTCGCCCACTGCGCGGATCACCTCCGTCTCGGCGAGCATCCCGATCTTCACGGCGTCGATCACGATGTCGTCCGATACCGCATCGAGCTGAGCTCGGAGAAAGTCCCCGGGCGGCACGTGCACCGCCCGGACACCTCGCGTGTTCTGCGCGGTCAGCGCGGTCAGGACGGCCATGCCGTATCCGCCGTTCGCGGCGATGGACTTGAGGTCGGCTTGGACGCCCGCCCCGCCCGAAGGGTCGCTCCCGGCGATGCTGAGTACCCGCGGCACGGTGCCGGCGCGCCACCGTCGCCGGAACTCCTCGGCGGTCGCTGCCGGATCCTCCGCCGCGCACAGCGCCGAGACCACGGCGAGGCCGGCGGCACCGGCATCGCGGAGGGCTTCGGTGTCCTCGATGCCGACACCGCCGATCGCCACGCACGGGAGCGGACTGCGCGCCACGAAGTCGCGGAACCCTCCCACGCCGAGGGGCTCGGGATGATCCGGCTTCGTCGAGGTCGGGCGGATGACGCCGACGCCCAGGTAGTCGACGGTTCCCGCGGGCAGGGCGCGGACGGCATCGAGGTGCTCGGGGGTGTTCGCGGTGAGGCCGATCAGCGCATCCGGTCCGAGAGCCTTACGCGCGCGCAGCACCGACGCATCCCCTTGTCCCAGGTGCACGCCGTCGATGCGCGCACCACGGGCGCGGGCGGCGATCGCGGCATCCAGCCGGTCGTTCACGACGAGCAGTGCGCGGCCGTCGATGGCCTGCGACAGCGCGACGAGCTGGTCGACCGTCTCGGCGTCGGATGCGCTCTTGTCTCGAAGCTGCACGATGCGGACGCCCCCGTCCACAGCGCGGCGGACGGTCTCGACCACACCGCGGTCCCCGCAGAGCTCCGCATCTGTGACGAGGTAGAGGGAGAGATCGGCGTTCACAGCGCACCCGCCTCCACACGGGCGTCCGCGATCACGTCGGCGGGCCCCAGCGAGGCGAGTGCGTCCAGCAGTGCCACGGCGAAGCTGCCGGGACCGTTCGAGACCGCGGCCGCGCGCTCCGCAGCGATCGTGTAGACGAGGCTCGCGGAGGCGACGGCCGTGAGCGCGTCGTGTCCGGTGTTCCGCGCAGCACCGAGGAATGCGGCCATCACGGCCCCGAGAGCACAGCCCCCGCCGGTGACCCGGGTCAGCAGCTCGTGGCCGTTCGCGAGGAACAGCACCCGCTCCCCATCGGTGAGGAGATCGACCGGACCGGACACCGCGATCACGGCGCCCGTGTTTCGCGCGAGCGCAGCGGCCGCATCGGCGGCGGCATCCGTGCTGTCCGTCGCATCGACTCCGCGCCCACCCGCACTGAGGCCGGCGAGCGCGAGGATCTCGGAGGCATTGCCGCGGATCGCCGTCGGTCGAAGTTCGGCCAGCCGGTGCGCCAGGGCGGTACGGATCGGGAGGGCCCCGATGGCGACCGGGTCGAGCACCCAGGGAGTGCCGGATGCCGCGGCTCCGGCCACGGCCTCGAGACTCGCCGCGCGTTGCTCCGGGGTCGGCGTGCCCAGGTTGATCAGCACACCGGAGGCGACGCCGGCGAACATCTCGGCTTCCCCGACGATGTCGACCATGGCCGGGGCGGCACCCAGGGCGAGCAGCACGTTGGCGGTGAACCCGGTGACGACGGTGTTGGTAATGCAGTGCGTCAGCGGGGGCGTCTCGCGCAGCACCCCCCACAGCGCCGCGGCGGCACCGGGCAGATCGGTGGTGGAATCAGGACGCAGAAAATCGCTCATCGCGACATCCCTTCGCTAGTACGAACTAGATCAGGTTCGACGGGTCTGTTCTCAGCCGCGGATGCGGCACCCCGTGTCACTGCTCAGAGTCTAGCGATCGGCTAGAAGCGTCTATCGATCGGCCAGGAGGGCCCGCTCCTCCGCTCGGGTGAGTCCAGCACGACGGTCGCGGTCGACCCCGCGCTCTCGCTCATCGGCGACGACGGACCGGATGGTGTCGTTCAGCGGCCGCAGCCGTCCACCCGCATCGCGGTAGGCGGTATTCGACCGGGTCATGAAGCCCGTCATCTCCGGCGGGAGCCACAGCGGCAGGGATCTCGGCCCCGCCCAGTACCCGACCTCGTGTGCGACGAGCCACTCCTCCTCGGCGACCACGGTCTCGCCGGTGTGCCCCGCGGCCGACCGGACAGCCTGCAACACGTCGCCGAGGGGATGCTCGTCCCCGATCGCGTTCACCGGCCCGCTCACGGTGGCGGTGGCGATGAAGTCGGCGAGATCGTCCACATCGATCACCTGTGCGCTCCGCCCGTCGAGCGGCGGCAGCAGCACCGGCTCCGCACCCGCCCGCGCGAACGCCGCTGCCCAGTAGCCGAATCGATCACTGGGATCGCCGTCGCCGACGATGAGCCCCGGCCGCACGATGAGCGCGCGATCGCCCAGGACGCCCACGTCGTCCTCGGCCGCCGCCTTCTGCGGTCCGTACTCGTACTCGTCGCCGGGGCGAGCGGGCGGATGCCGCGGTGCCGACTCGTCGGCACCGATCGTCTCGTCGTCGGAGTACACCGACATGGATGACACGTAGGTCCACCGTTCGGCACGCTCGCCGAGAGCCTCGACGGCGGCCTCGACGTGTGATGCCTGCGACGAGATGTCAACCACGTGGTCCCACTCCCGGCCCGCGAGCCGGTCGTACACCTCGGGATCGTCGCGGTCTCCGCGCACGAGCACGGCACCGTCCGGCGCGGGGCGCCCACCGCGAGCGAGACAGGTCACCGTCGCCCCCGCATCCAGCCACCGGTGGGCGATGCGCCCGGAGAGCCAGCCCGTTCCACCGAGGATCAGCACGTGCGTCATGGACCCATGTCACCAGGATCGCGGCACCCGCGGAAGCCCTTCCGCTCAGAGCAGATCAGGGCGATCATCCTTGGAGGGGCAGATCGAGGTCGAAAGCGAGCATCACAGCGGTCGCGAGCTGCACCTCCTGCTTCTCGGAGAGGTACCCGATCGTGCGTCCCAGGGCAGAGACGGGGATCGTGATCAGGTTGTCGATCGACACCGCGCACTCGTGGTCGAGACCATTGGTCGGCCCGACCGGAACTTCGCTGCTCAAACCTTTCATCGTGGAGGTGATCGGCGCCACCGTCACCTTCGTCATCGCCGGGCGGGCGGCATCTCTCGTGAGGATCACCACTGGGCGGGTCTTGTCGAGCCGCGCCAGACAGATCTCGCGCACCGTCAGCGCTCGATCACGATGTGACCGACGGTCCAGTCCACGAGCGAATCGAGATCGTCGCCCGCACCCTGCGTATTCAGTATCTCTGCGTCGTGCTCGGCTGCCCTCCGACGGAGTTCGCGGGCGATCGCGACGGAGACCAGAGCCGTCCGGCTGGGAGCGGCACCGGCGGAGACCAGAGCATCGAGCTCTGCGACCATCTCGTCGGAAAGCCTGAGGGCGATCTGCGTGCTCATGCGGCCACTCTACTCCGAGTGCATCCCGTTTTGGTATGCACCCGGAGGAGGATCAGTCGCGCAGCGCGGCTCCGAAGCGCTCGGCTGCGACCTCGACACCTGCGAGCTTCGCTGCGGTGGCCTCAGCTGCCGTGAGTGTGCGGTCGCCGGAGCGGAAGCGCAGCGCGAACGTCAGACTCTTCGAGCCCTCCGGCACGCCTTCGCCGCGATAGTCGTCCACCAAGCGCACCGATTCGAGCAGCGCGCCCGCGCCCTCGGCGAGTGCGGCCTGCACGTCGGCGGCCGGCACCTCCGCCGGCAGCGTCAGCGAGACGTCCTGCGTGGCAGCGGGGAACGTCGAGAGCGATGCCGCGACGACCCGGCCACCCGCGAGCGTCAGGAGGCGGTCGAGGTCGAGTTCGAGCACGGTCGCGCGCCCGGGGAGATCGGCTCCCTCGGCCACGGCCGGGTGCAGCTCGCCGACGTAGCCGACCTCTTCGCCGGCGACACGCAGCGACCCGGTACGACCCGGGTGCAGGGCGGCGCGCTCCGCCTGCACGACATCGATCTCGACACCGGCGGCGGCCGCGATCACCCGCACGGCGTCCAGCGCCTCGACGAGTCCTGCCGCCTCGGCCGGACGGCCGGGCTGGCGCGGTGCGACATGACCCGTCAGCAGCGCCGAGATGAACCGGAGCTGCGGCGGGATCGAGGCGTTCAGTGCCGCGAGCGTCTCGTCGGAGGGGCGCTCCCCCAACGGCGGCACCTCGTCCGTGCCGTATTCGACGCCCGGCTCGGGAAGGAACACGGCGCCCGTCTCGAAGATCGCGAGGTCGGTGAGTCCGCGCGAGATGTTGCGGTGCGCGGTCTGCAGCAGTCCGGGGATGAGCGAGCGGCGCAGGAACGGCGCCTGCCCGTCGAGCGGGTTCGCCAGGCGGATGCTCGGCAGGTGCTTTCCCGAGGCGGAGCCGTGGAGGTCGTTCTGCGCCTCTGTGGTGAACGGGAACGACGGCGTCTCGACCAGTCCGGCGGCGGCAAGGGCGTCGGCCACGCGGCGACGGCCCTGCTGGTGAGCGGTGAGCCCACGGCCGGACGGCGGCGTCGGCAGCACCGAGGGGATGCGGTCGAGACCGTGGATGCGGGCGACCTCTTCGGCCAGCGTCCACTTGTCGGTGAGGTCGGGGCGCCAGGTCGGCGGGATGACGGTCCAGCCGGAGCCGTCTTCCGCCGCGGTGACGTCCGCGCCGATCGTGGTCAGCGCACCGGTGATCTCGTCGTCGGTGTAGTCGACGCCGATGAGTCCCTGCACGAAGCCGGCGGGCAGCTCGATGTCTGCGACGAAGACCTCGGCGAACAGCGCACCGCCCTCTTCCGTGAGCGTGCCTCCGGCGAGCTCGACCATCAAGTCGGCAGCCCGGCGCGCGGCGACGAACGGGATGAGCGGGTCGACGCCGCGCTCGAAGCGCTTGGATGCCTCGCTCGGGAGCTTGTGCCGACGCGCCGTGCGGGCGATCGTGATCGGGTCGAAGTTCGCGGCCTCGATGAGCACGTTGCGAGTGGTGTCGCTCATCTCCGTGGTGCCGCCGCCCATGACGCCGGCCAGGCCGATCGGGCCGGACCCGTCGGTGATGAGGAGGTCTTCGACGTGCAGCGAGCGCTCCACCCCGTCGAGGGTGGTCATCTTCTCGCCCGGGGTGGCGCGGCGGACAGTGATTCCCCCCGTCAGCTTGTCGAGGTCGTAACCGTGCAGCGGCTGACCCAGCTCGAGCATCACGTAGTTGGTGATGTCGATCAGGACGCCCAGCGAGCGCATGCCCGCGAGGCTGAGCCGCGCGATCATCCAGGGCGGAGTCGGGCGCGAGGGATCGACATCCCGCACGACGCGGGTCACGAACTCGCTCGCGCCGACGCGTCCCCGCACGGGGGCGACGTCGTCGACCACGGTCGTGTGTCCGGTTCCCGGCTGGAGCTCAGCGAAGTCGCGCTCGGCGGGGTCACGGAACTCCGCCCCCGTGGCGTGTGCGTACTCACGGGCGACACCGCGCAGGGAGAACGCGTAGCCGCGGTCGGGAGTGACGTTGATCTCCACTGCGACGTCGTCGAGGCCGAGCAGCGCGATCGCGTCGGTGCCGACCGGCGCATCGATGCCGAGGTCGGAGAGCACGATGATGCCGTTGTGCTCGTCACCCAGGCCCAGTTCGCGCGCGGAGGCGATCATGCCGTCGGAGACATGACCGTAGGTCTTGCGCGCAGCGATCGGGAACGGCCCCGGGAGCACCGCGCCCGGCAGCGTCACGACGACCTTGTCGCCGGCGACGAAGTTGTGCGCGCCGCAGACGATCCCGCGGATGCCGCCGTTCGCCTCGCCCACATCGACCTGGCACCAGTTGATGGTCTTGCCGTTGGACTGCGACTCGGCCTCGATCGAGACGACCTGCCCGACGACGACGGGACCTGCGATCTCGAAGCGGTGCACCTCCTCCTCTTCGAAGCCGACCGTCACCAGCGCCGCGAGGACATCCTCGGGCGTGGCATCCGCTGCCAGATCGACGTACTCACGCAACCACGAAAGCGGGACGCGCATCACACCACCATCCCGAACTGCTCGCTGAATCGGACATCGCCCTCGGCCATGTCGCGCATGTCCTGCACATCGCTGCGGAACATCAGGCCCCGCTCGATGCCCATGCCGAACGCGAAGCCGCTGTACACCTCGGGGTCGATCCCGGCCGCGCGCAGCACGTTCGGGTTGACCATGCCGCAGCCGCCCCACTCGATCCAGCGCGCGCCACCCTTGAAGGTCGGGTGCCACAGGTCGAGCTCGGCGGAGGGCTCGGTGAACGGGAAGTAGTTGGTGCGGAAGCGCGTCTCGGCCTCGGGACCGAAGAGCTGCTTCGCGAAGTGGTCGAGCGTGCCCTTGAGGTGCGCCATCGTGATGCCCTTGTCGATGACGAGTCCCTCGAACTGGGTGAACACCGGCAGGTGCGTGGCGTCGAATTCATCGGTGCGGTATACGCGCCCCGGGCACAGCACGTAGATCGGCACCTCGCGGTCGAGCATCGAGCGCACCTGCACCGGGCTCGTGTGCGTGCGCATCACCAGGTGACGCGAGGTCGGGTCGACGTAGAAGGTGTCCTGCTCCTGACGTGCCGGGTGGTCGACGTCGAAGTTCAGGGCGTCGAAGTTGAACCACTCGTGCTCGAGCTCCGGTCCCTCCGCGATCTCCCATCCCATGCCGACGAAGATGTCGCAGACCTGGTCCTGGAGGAGCGTGAGCGGGTGCCGGGCGCCGACCCGCGTGCGCGAGGGCACAGCGGTGATGTCGACACGCTCGGCCTCGAGACGCGCAGCCACCTCAGCGGCGGCCAGCTCTGCCTCCTTGGCCGCGAGCGCCTGCGTCACCTGCCCGCGTCCCTGGCCCACGAGCTTGCCGAATGCGGCCTTGTTCTCGGGGGCGACCTGGCGCATCGAGGCGTTCAGGACCGCGAGCGGCGAACCCTCCGCGACGTGTGCGGCACGAGCCGCCTTCAGCTCGGCGGTGTCTGCGGCTGTGGCGATCGCCGCGAGGGCGTCGGCGACAGCGGCTTCGACCGCTTCCGGGGTGATTTCAGGAGACTCTGACACGAGAATCGAGTCTACCGGGGGCGCGCGGCTCCCTTTCGCGGCTCAGCGCTGCGCCTCAGGCCCGTCGCCCTGCAGCACGATGAGGGAGGTGTTCGTCTCCCCGCCGTGCTGTCGGGGATCCGGCACAGCCGGTCCCGCCTTCGGCGAGCGCTTCGCCCGACGCTGCAGGCGGTAGGCGACGTAGGAGAGGAGCAGACACACGGCCACGTACATCGATCCGCCGATGATGGCGGCGGGGATCAGCGGGGAGCCGTACGGCGCCTGGTTGCCGATCTGGTTGATGACGTAGAGCAGCTCCTGATAGGTGATGATGAACCCGAGCGCGGTGTCCTTCAGGGCGACGACGAGCTGCGCGATGATCACGGGCATCATGGCCCGCACGGCCTGCGGGATCAGGATGAAGTACATCACCCCGGTCTTGCGCAGTCCGATCGCATACCCGGCTTCCGCCTGCCCGCGAGGCAGCGACTCGATGCCGGCGCGCAAGACCTCGGCGAGCACCGAGCCGTTGTAGACGATGAGCGCGATGACGACCGCCCAGTACGGCGGCATCTTCACACCGAGCACGGGCAGGCCGTAGTACAGCAGCATCATGAGGATGAGCACGGGCACCGCTCGCAGGACCTCGATGATCCAGCGCACGGGCTCACGCACCCAGGCGTGCTCCGAGAGACGACCGATGCCGAGCACGAAGCCGAGGATGATCGAACCGACCCCCGCGGCGCCGAAGGCGGCCAGCGTGGCCAGCAGACCTTCGCCGAAACGGACCCAGACGGCGGAGAACGTGAAGATGTTCCACTTCTCGGCGGTGAACTGTCCGGTGGCGAACAGCCGCCATACGACCCAGCCGAGCACGGCAAGGACGACGACGACCGTCGCGACTCCGATGAGACGGTTGCGGGCGACGGCACGGGGGCCGGGGACGTCGAACAGGACGGAACTCATCGCGCGATCCTCCACTTGTTCTCGAGCGTGCGCTGCACCCATGCGAGCAGCAGCACCAGCACCACGAAGATGACCATGACCCACAGCAGGACGACGAGGGCGTTCTCGCCGCGCTCGCTCAGTGCGGCGCGGATGGTGCCGAGGTTGACGACCGAGAATCCGGCCGCCACCGTGGTGTTCTTCATGAGGGCGATGAGGACGCTCATCATCGGCGGGACCACCGAGCGCGTGGCCTGCGGCAGGATGACGTAGCGCATGACCTGACCGAAGTTGAGGCCGATCGCCCGCGCCGCCTCGGCCTGCCCGACCGGCACCGTGTTGATACCGGCCCGCAACGCCTCGGCGACGTAGGTCGCGGTGTAGAGACCGAGCGCGATGACGGCGAGCAGCAGGGCGTTCACCCGCTCGCCCAGGAGGATCGGCAGGCAGAACGCGAAGAAGAACATCACGAGGGTGAGCGGGGTATTGCGGATCCAGTTCACGTAGACGCCGCCGACCGCCCGGGCGATCGGCACCGGGGACACCCGTGCCGCCCCGACGATCAATCCCAGCACCAGGGCGATGAGACCGCCGCCCAGGAACAGCACGATCGTTCCCCACAGTGCTTCACCCCAGAGATCGAGGTGGTCGCTGATGACTCCCACGGCTGCTCCTGTCGATTCGTGTTCTCGCGACGATCCTGCTGATGGATGGGGCGGCCGATGGTGTCGGCCGCCCCATGCGATCAACCGATCGGGTCGACCTCGGGCTGCTCGGCTTCGACGCCGGAGGCGCCGAGGTTGTTGTCGAAGATCTGCTGCCAGATGTCGCCACCGTCGGTCAGCTGCGTGTTGAAGTACTCGGCCAGCGCGTCATCACCCTTGGCGAGGCCGATGCCGTAGCGCTCCTCACTGAACGGCTCGCCGACGACCTTCAGCTTGTCCGGGTCCTGTGCCGCGTAGCCGATGAGGATCGCCTCGTCGGTCGTGACGGCATCCACCTGCCCGTTCTTGAGGTCCTCGACGCACTTCGAGTACGTGTCGTACTCCTTCGTGGGAACGTCCGGGTAGTTGGTGTTGATGTTCTGGATCGGCGTCGAGCCGGTCACAGAGCACACCGTCGTCGAGTCGCTCAGGTCGTCCACGCTCTCGATGTCGCTGTCGGCACCGACGAGGAGACCCTGTCCGGTCAGGAAGTACGGCCCGGCGAAGGCGATCTGCTCCTTGCGCTTGTCCGTGATCGAGTAGGTGCCGACGTAGTAGTCGATGTCGCCGTTCACGATCGCCTGCTCGCGGTTCGCCGAGGCGATCGCCGTGAATTCGATCTTCTCCGGGTCGACCCCGAGGGAAGCAGCCATCCAGCGGGCGATGTCGACGTCGAAGCCGGTGCGGTCACCCGTCACCGGGTCGAGGTATCCGAGACCCGGCTGATCTTCCTTGACGCCGACCTTGATGGTGCCGGAGGACGAGATCCGATCGAACGTCGGGCTCCCGTCGATGCTGACATCCTCGAGGACGGTCCAGGGCGTGCTGGAGGTCTCCTCCTCGCCGCCGTCTTCCGGGGCTCCCGAGCTCGACGGCGTGCCGCTGTTGCAGGCCGTGAGCGCGAGCAGTGCCACCGCTGCGATTCCGATGCCTGCCAGTGTCCGTGTGCGTCGCATGTGCGTCTCCTTCGTGTGCTGTGTGTGCAGGGTCTGTGTGGTCGGGTGCGTCAGTGCGTCAGGAGCTTCGACAGGAAGTCCTTGGCACGGTCGCTCTTCGGGTTCGTGAAGAACTCCTCGGGAGTCGCCTCCTCCACGATTCGCCCGTCGGCCATGAAGACCACTCGGTCGGCGGCCTTGCGGGCGAAGCCCATCTCGTGCGTGACGACGATCATGGTCATGCCCTCGTGGGCCAGCTCGACCATCACGTCGAGGACCTCGTTGATCATCTCGGGGTCGAGCGCGCTGGTCGGCTCATCGAAGAGCATGACCTTCGGCTGCATCGCGAGCGCCCGGGCGATCGCCACACGCTGCTGTTGGCCGCCGGAGAGCTGCGCGGGGAGCTTCGATGCCTGCTGGGCGACGCCGACGCGCTTGAGCAGCATCATCGCCTCGGCCTCGGCATCCGCCTTCTTGAGGCCACGGACCTTGATCGGTCCCAGGGTCACGTTCTCGAGGATCGTGAGGTGGGCGAACAGGTTGAACGACTGGAAAACCATGCCGACATCCGCACGGAGGTGGGCGAGGCCCTTGCCCTCGGCGGGCAGCTCCTTGCCGTCGATGCGGATGGTGCCGCTGGTGATCGTCTCGAGTCGGTTGATCGTGCGACACAGGGTCGACTTGCCGGAGCCGGACGGGCCGATCACGACGACGACCTCTCCCGAGTTGACCGTGAGGTCGATGTCGGCGAGAGCTTGGAAATCTCCGTAGTGCTTCTGGACGTTCTCGACCACGACGAGGGGTGTATCAGAGGTCATCATTTCTCCAAACTAGCCACGTCGGACGCGGGTCTCCAGGCGCCTCGGTGAGATTTACACGTTCGTAATCACCTGATCGCGGTACCAATGCTGCTCTGCACGGGTACCCCACGGCCCGCCCCCACGGGCCGCGGGATCGTCCTGCGGCCTCGCCCCCCAGCGACAGCGGAGCTGCAGGATCCGATCGCTCGCGATCGACCTCACATTGGCAGAGCCACGGGCCCGGTGTCAGACTTCTTGAGGATTTCTTGAGAAGTCAGCCGCGCAGGTCGCGGTAATAGTCGACCGCACCCGGATGCAACGGGACGGGTCCCGTGAAGATCGCCGATCGGCGGTCCAGCAGAGCGGCGGCAGGAACCTCCCCCGCGATCCGCAGACGGGCATCGAAGAGTCCGGTCAGAATGTCACGCACGATCCCGCGCGGGGTCGACGACGCGGTGACGAGGTAGTTCGGGACGGCCATCGTCGGCGCCGAGGCCGCGATGCCGTAGGTGCCGGCCGGGACATCGGCGGGACGATACGCATCCGAGTAGCGGTCGTTCACCTCGTTCACCCAGTCCTGCTCGATCGGGAGCAGGCGCACGGCTGTCGTCTGCGAGAGGGCGGCGATTCCCGGCGTCGGCAGCCCACCCACCCAGAAGAACCCGTCGATCTCCCCGCGCTCCATCGCCGCGATCGACTCGCCGAGGTCGAGCTGAGGATCCTGAAGAGATCCGACGTCGACGCCCGCGGCATCCAGAACCCGTGCGGAGATCACGTTCACTCCCGAGTTCTCCGCGCCGAGGGAGACCGTCCGCCCCGCAAGATCCGGGAGGCTCGTCACATCGGAGTCGCCGCGCACCACGACCTGCACGTACTCGTCGTAGAGACGCGCCAGAGCCCGCACTTCGAGGGGCGCGTCGAAGGCACCGGTTCCCGCCACGGCATCAGCTGCTGCGTCACCCTGCGCGAACCCGATCAGGGCTTCGCCGGAGTCCACGCGCAGCAGGTTGTCCACGGATCCGGCCGTCTCCTGCCCGACGACACGGATATCCAGGTCCGCAGAGAGCTCGTCGGCGAGATGGCTGCCGTACTCGTAGTAGACGCCCGTGGAACCGCCGGCCGCGATCGCATACTCCGCGTCGGTCCACTCGCTCGCACGCTGACTGCAGGCGACGAGCGTCCCGAGGAGCACGAGCGAGAGGATTCCCGCCACCATCCGTCGCACCGCGGCCATCATGGGGTCGTCCTGTCGGGAAGCAGCAGCACGACCTCGAGCCCGCCGCCCTCGGCCGCAGCCACCGTCAGCTCGCCGCCGACCGTCGCCAGCAGGTCGGTCGCGATCGCGAGCCCGAGTCCGGTGCCCGGCGTGTCCTCGCTCTCGGCGCTCCGCCAGAATCTGTCCGTCGCAGCCGCAGCCTGCTCGGCGGTCAGCCCGGGACCATGATCGCGGACCGTGATCCGGCAGACGCCTCCCTCGCGACGCGCCCCGATGTCGATGCCGGCGCCATCCGGCGAGAACTTCACGGCATTGTCGATCACGGCGTCCAGCGCGCTCTCCACGACCGTCCGGTCGGTCACGCTCATCACCGTCCGCTCACCCGTCGAGCGCAGGGCGATCCCGCGCCGTTCCGCGACGTCACGCCAGGCATCGAGTCGGCGCGCGGACAGCGTCGCGAGGTCGACCGCGGAGACCGTGGAGTCCACACGTCCGCCCCGTGCGAGGCCGAGCAGCGTCTCGAGGATCCTCGTCATCCGACGGCCTTCCTCCCTCGTCTCCTCCACATCATCGCGCCACTCCCGTCCGAGCCCGGTCGCGAGGTGCTCCACGCGCAGGAGCAGAGCGTTGAGCGGGTTGCGCAACTCATGCGAGGCGTTGAGCGCGAACTCCTGCTGGCGCGTCATGACGCGCTCGATCTGATCGGCCATGCCGTTGAAGACCCGCGCCATGCGGCGGAGTTCCGGTGGGCCGGCGTCTTCGGCGACACGCGCGTCCATCTCGCCTCGCTCGATGGCCACCATCGCCTCGTCGAGTCGTCTGACGGGAGAAAGGACCCACCGGGCGAGCCGGAAGACGAGCAGCACACCCAGGGCGATCAGCACCAGCGCGATGGCGGAGATGACCAGCAGCTGCTGCATGATCGCGGCCCGCGGGGCATCGGCATCTCCGGCGACCAGCACCGCACCGATCACGTCGCCATCGTCGAACACCGGCTCCGCCAGCGCGGCATCCGCCACTGTCCAGGGGAACACGGCCGCGGGTTGCTCGGCGCGTCGCCCCGAGAGCGCCAGCCGCACCCGTTCCGCGTCGTCCTCCGCGAGCACGGCCGAGCCGGACTCCCCCGCAGCCCACGGCGCACCTCCGAGATCGAACACCGTCACCTCGATCCCGTACACCTCCTGAAAGCGGTCGACCTCGGCGTCGATCACCGCCGAACTGCCGGAACGCAGCGACTGACGCGCGCTCGTGACGAAGTAGCCGAGGTCGCCGAGCTGTTGGGCGTAGAAGGACTGCTGCACGCTCTGTGCCGCACTCCATCCGGCTGCACCGCCCAGCGCGACCAGGATCGCCACGAGCGGTACGAGGAAGACGATGACGAGACGCCGACGCATCGCTCAGGCCCCCACGAGGCGGTAGCCGACTCCGCGCACGGTCTCGATCACACCGCGAGACCCGGTCTTCTTCCTGATCGCACCGACGTGCACCTCGAGCGAATGCCCGAAGCCCCGCCAATCCGTGTTCCACACCTCGCGGATGAGACGCTCCTTGGGGACCGCCACGCCGGGATAGCGCGCGAGCACCGCGATGATGTCGAACTCCTTGCGGGTGAGCTCGATCGGCGCACCGCCGACCAGCACCTGCCGCCCGACGAGGTCGATCTCCAGCGATCCGTCGAGGAGCCGCACGCGCGCGTCGGACTCCGGGAGCATCGGTCGCGAACGCCGGGTCACTGCCTCGATCCTGGCCAGGAGCTCGTGCACGTCGTAGGGCTTCACGACGAAGTCGTCGGCACCGGCGCGCAGTCCCTTGATGCGCTCGGCGACCTGGTTTCGCGCGGTCACGATCATGATCGGAACCTCGGAGCGGGCACGAATGCGACGACACAGATCGACGCCGTCCATATCGGGAAGGCCCAGGTCGAGGAGCACGACCTCGGTCTCGGCCCCGACGAGCTCCAGCGCCGTCGTCCCGTCGGACGCGCGGACCGTCGCATAACCGGACCTCGCGAGGAACGCTTCGAGCGCCGCAGCGACTCGGTCGTCGTCTTCGACGATCAGAATCCTCATCGACCCCGCTACCCGCTTCCTCCGTCGGTCGGCCGTCAGCCGACCGACGCCGCCCGCTGCGCGAACGCGCTCTCGTACAGGCACACGCTGGCAGCGGTGGCCAGGTTGAGAGACTCGGCCTTGCCGAAGATCGGCAGCCGCAGCACCCGGTCGGCGAGACCGAGAGCCTCGTCTTCCAGACCACGCGCCTCGTTGCCGAAGAGCCATCCGGTCGGCTCCGCGAGCACGCCCTCGGCTCGGGCCTCCAGCAGGTCGTCGCCCTTCACATCGGCGGCGAGGATGCGCAGACCCGCTGCGTGCGCGCGCTTCACGACATCGTCGAGGTCTCCCCCGACCGAGACCGGGAGGTGGAACAGCGAACCGGTCGTGGCGCGTACGACCTTCGGGTTGTAGGGGTCGACGGTCCGGCCGGTCAGCACGACGGCGTCCGCTCCGGCCGCATCGGCCGCCCGGATGATCGTGCCCAGGTTCCCGGGGTCGCGCACCTCTTCGCAGATCGCGACCAGACGCGGCGAGGCGTCGAAGATGTCGCGCACGGAGGTCGGCGTCTGCTGGACGACCGCGACCAGCCCCTGCGGAGTGACCGTGTCGGCCATCGCGTTCAACACGTATTCCGTGACGTACTCGACGTCGATCTCGGCGTCGACGGCCTTCGCACGGATGTCGGGGTGCTTCTCCCACCCGTTCGGCGTCGCGAACAGCTCGACGATCGCCTCCGGACGATACGTGAGCGCCTCACGCACCGACTGCGGGCCTTCCAGAAGGAAGAGGCCCGTCTCGGTTCGCGCACTGCGCTTGGTCAGCTTCGCGACGGCACGGACTCGGGGCGAACGGGGGTTCTCCAGCACGTTCACAGTCTAGGGTCACCGTGGGCGCCGGATACGCGAAACGGGCGCCTCCCCGAAGGAAGACGCCCGTTCAGAGCGAGATGCTTACGCAGCCGACTTCGGTGCGTTGACGTCGGAGGGCAGAGCCTTCTTCGCCGTCTCGACCAGCGTCGTGAACGTGGCAGCGTCGTTGACCGCGAGGTCGGCGAGCATGCGACGGTCGACGGTGACACCCGCGAGGCCGAGGCCCTGGATGAAGCGGTTGTACGTGATGCCGTTCTGGCGAGCCGCAGCGTTGATGCGCTGGATCCAGAGGCGACGGAAGTCACCCTTGCGCTTGCGACGGTCACGGTACGAGTAGACCAGCGAGTGGATGACCTGCTCTTTGGCCTTGCGGTAGAGGCGCGAACGCTGACCGCGGTAACCCTTTGCGCGCTCGAGGATGACCCGGCGCTTCTTGTGGGCGTTTACTGCCCGCTTGACTCTTGCCATTTTCCTGTGTTCCTATCGTGCGTCGGGCGCGTCAGCGGCCGAGAAGCTTCTTCGCGACCTTGGTGTCAGCCTTCGAGAGCACCTGGTCCTGGTTCAGACGACGGGTGCGACGGCTCGACTTGTGCTCGAGGTTGTGGCGCATCCCGGCCTGCTGCTTCTTCAGCTTTCCGCTGCCGGTGATCTTGAAGCGCTTCTTAGCACCCGAGTGGGTCTTCTGCTTCGGCATCTTCTCTTCCTTCGTATGGCGCCTTCTCAGGCGACGGTGTCAACCCGCGGTGCGGGAGTTCTGGGGGCGGATCTACTCCGCGGCAGCTGCTGCCGGTGCGTCGGCATCGCTCTTGGCGTCGCGGGAGGCCTGCTTGTTCGCTGCGCGCTGTGCGTCGCGAACCGCGTTCTGCTCCTGCTTGGCCTCGGACTTGCTCTTCAGCGGAGCAACAATCATGACCATGTTGCGTCCGTCGATGGTCGGGTTCGACTCGACCGTTCCGAGCTCGGCCACGTCTTCGGCGAACTTGCGCAGCAGACGCACACCCTGTTCAGGACGCGACTGCTCGCGACCACGGAACAGGATCATGGCCTTGACCTTGTCGCCGGCCTTGAGGAAGCCCTCGGCACGCTTCAGCTTGGTCGTGTAGTCGTGAGCCTCGATCTTCAGACGGAAGCGGACTTCCTTGAGGATCGTGTTCGCCTGGTTGCGGCGCGCTTCCTTTTCCTTCTGGGCGGCCTCGTACTTGAACTTGCCGTAGTCCATGATCTTGACGACGGGCGGCTTCGAGTTGGGGGCGACCTCGACGAGGTCGAGATCGGCTTCCTGCGCGAGGCGCAGCGCTGCCTCGATGCGGACGACGCCGATCTGCTCACCCGCGGGGCCGACGAGGCGGACCTCGGGGACGCGGATGCGCTCATTGGTACGGGGATCGCTGATGCGGAACTCCTTAGACGATGTGATTCGGCCACCGCGATGCTGTCTGCATCACGGGCGAAATCGGAATCGTCCCACCCACCGGCATTCAGACGCCGGCTCCGCACCCTGCCTGCCGGGTCCGTCTTGCGAACGGAGCCGGTGGAGTGCAAGACCCGGTAGCCTTGAACGGCAAGCGCGGGTGGGAAGTGAATCCTCTTTCGATCCGGAGCATGACGCTCCGGAGCCCGCCAAAGTCTAACAGAAAGCAAGGCGAAGTGACGAACCAGGCACCGGACGAGGCCGCACGCGAGCGCGAAGAGCGCTGGGCACGTCAGGAGGAGGCCGCATCGTCGGCCACTCGAGACATCGCCGACGTACCCGCTGTCGAGGTGATCACCACCGCGGCCGTGCACCTCATGAGCGCGGCAGCCGTCAAGCTCGGCCTCGCCGACGACCCCGACGCGGCGGCGCAGCTCGACCTCGATGAGGCCCGCAAGCTCATCAACGCCCTCGCCGGACTCATCACGGCCGGCGCACCCGAGATCAGCGACATGCACGCGCGCTCGCTGCGCGACGGACTCCGCTCCCTGCAGCTCGCCTTCCGCGAAGCCTCCTCGATCCCCGACCCCATCGGCAAGGGTCCGGGCGAGAAGTGGACCGGGCCGGTCAACTAGTTCAGGGTTCGACGACGATCGGATCTGCCGTGGCGGGGCCACCACACGGCTCGGTCGAGTGAGTCCACGAGATCGACTCCTCGGACTCGTGGATGAGCGTGCTCTGGGCATCGAACAGGCGAATGTCGATGACGTCGGGAGTCGACATGTCGAGCCCGAGCACCCACGTTCCATCATCCTGCGGCGTCACCATGAACAGATTGGTCGACGAGGTCGGCTCGACACCCGGAGCCGGCGAGCACTCCCCCTCGTCGCAGAACTGCACCGACACCACCCCCGCGACGGCACTGGTGTCGAGCTCGACAGCATTCGTCCATCCGATCGCCGGACAGGCGCCGAAGGTCACGCACCCCGTCGCGGTCGTCAGCGCGCCGCCGAGAAGCACGACGATCGCGATGGCACGCATCACACCACGGAGCATGCCCCGATCGTAGCGAAAGGGATCAGACGCTACGACGGAGCTTCACGGTGAGGGAGTCCGCCAGGACGGCGATGCGGTCGTCCGACGCCCAGCGCTGAGCCAGGCGCGAAAGAACGGCATCGAGCACCTCGCGCTCCAGACCGTCGACGAGTTCCAGGACCACGATCAGCTCCGGGCCACGCAGACGTGCGTCGGGGTCACCGGACGCCACCGCCACATCGATCACGGCCAGTTCGTGCGCCACACTCTCCTGGAGCGCGGTGTAGACCTCGGTGGAGAAGAAGCTCGGCTCCCAGGCATGCCCCTGAGCGATCGCCCAGACAGCGGGGCGCCGGATCACGAACTCCGTGTCGGAGGTCGGGTCGAGCACGATCAGGTCGGTGTCTTCGGCCGACGCCGCCAGCGCCGCCCGGAGCGCCTCCACGGGGATCGGGCGAGCCGTGGGGTCCCACTTCTGCATGGCCTGGACGGAGGAGAACACCGGCTGCACCCGCCGCCCGTCGGGAGCCGCGACCGTGACGATCGACAGCTCCTGCGTCTTGTCGACGGCGAGACCGTTCGGCGCGACGCCCTCCTCGCCCTTCTCGGCGATGAGCGGGATCAGCACGCGGGCCGCACGGAATGCGTCGACGACTTCGACCTGGCTGCCCTCTCCCGCACGGAAACGCTGCAGTGCGGCGAGCAGCGCCGGGTCGGCCGATCCGTCGTCCGCCGCATGCGGGTTCGACTCGAAGCTGCGTCCTTCCCAGGGGACACCGGCCGAGTCGCCCTGACCGTGCGACTCGGGCCCGCAGGCGTGCGCGTCAGTCTCCTGCGACATCCAGTGCCTCAGCCAGCGTGAACGCGCCGGCGTACAGGGCCTTGCCGACGATCGCACCCTCGACGCCCAGGGGCACGAGGTCACGGAGCGCGGCGATGTCGTCGAGGTTGGAGATCCCGCCGGACGCGACGACCGGCTTCGGCGTGCGCGAGGTCACTTCGCGCAGGAGTTCGAGGTTCGGGCCGCGGAGCGTGCCATCCTTGGTCACGTCGGTGACCACGTAGCGGCTGCACCCGGCGTCCTCCAGGCGATCGAGGACCTCCCAGAGGTCCCCACCCTCCTTGGTCCAGCCGCGTGCCGCGAGGGTCGTCCCGCGCACGTCGAGGCCCACCGCGATCGCTTCGCCGTAGCGACCGATCACATCGGCGGCCCACTCGGGGTTCTCCAGAGCGGCCGTGCCGAGGTTGATGCGGGTGGCGCCGCTCTCGAGCGCGGCCTCGAGGGTCGCGTCGTCGCGGATGCCGCCGGAGAGCTCGATGTTGACGCCCTTGAACTGCTTGATCACCTTGCGCAGGATCGGCGCGTTGCTCCCGCGACCGAAGGCGGCGTCGAGGTCGACGAGGTGGATCCACTTCGCGCCCTGCGCTGCCCACTCCCCCGCGGCGTCGAGCGGGTCGCCGTAGCTCGTCTCGGTTCCGGCCTCCCCCTGGGTGAGGCGGACGGCCTTGCCCCCGGCGACGTCGACCGCGGGAAGGAGCGTGAGCGAGGGAGACTGCGCGAAGTCGTTCATGGGGTCCTTGGCTAGGGAAGGTCTGCAGCCCGGAACGGGCACGAGAGTCGAGGGTAGTCCGCCGGACGGCGGGTGACAAAACGGATGACGTCCACGGTGGGGGTCAGAGGCTCCCGACCCAGTTGCGCAGCAACTGGATGCCCGCTTCGCCCGACTTCTCCGGGTGGAACTGGGTCGCCGAGAGCGGGCCGTTCTCGACCGCCGCGAGGAAGGGATCGCCGTAGGTCGTCCAGGTCAGCACGGGCTCGGGGAACGGCGGGATGACGTCGAGCTCCCAGGACTGCGCAGCATAGGAGTGCACGAAGTAGAACCGCTCCCGCTCCAGGCCGCGGAAGAGAACACTGTCGGCGCCGGGCTCGACGGTGTTCCAGCCCATGTGCGGCAGGACGGGTGCGTTGAGCTCGGTGACAGCTCCTGGCCACTCGCCGAGGCCCGCGGTGTCGTGCCCGCGCTCGACGCCGTGCTCGAAGAGCACCTGCATGCCGACGCAGATCCCGAGCACCGGTCGCCCGCCGGCCAGACGGCGGTCGATGATCTCGTCGCCGCCGTGTGCGTGCAGCGCGTCACGAACCGCCTGGAACGCACCGACCCCCGGCACCAGGAGGCCATCGGCCTCGAGTGCGACCTTGCGATCGCGCGTCAGCACGGCATCCGCGCCGGCCGCGGCCAGCGCCTTGACCGCCGAGTGGACGTTGCCGGACTCGTAGTCGAAGACGGCGACGCGGGGTGAAGTGCTCACAGTGCGCCCTTGGTGGACGGAATGCCGTCGACCAGCGGGTCGAGCGTCTTAGCCTGCCGGAAGGCTCGTGCGAACGCCTTGTACTCCGCCTCGGCGATGTGGTGCGGGTCGCGGCCGCCGAGCACGCGCACGTGCACGGTCAGCGCAGCGTTGAAGGTGATCGCCTCGAACGAGTGCCGCACCAGCGAGCCGGTGAAGTGCCCGCCGATCAGGTGGTGCTCGAAACCTGCGGGCTCCCCGGTGTGCACGAGGTACGGACGCCCCGAGATGTCCACGACCGCCTGCGCGAGGGCCTCATCGAGCGGGACGAGGGCATCGCCGTAGCGGGAGATGCCGGACTTGTCTCCCAGAGCTTCGAGGATCGCCTGCCCGAGCACGATCGACACGTCCTCCACGGTGTGGTGTGCGTCGATGTTCGTGTCGCCGGACGCGCGCACGGTCAGGTCGGTCAGCGAGTGCTTCGCGAAGGCGGTGAGCATGTGGTCGAAGAACGGCACCGAGGTGTCGATGCGGCTCGCGCCGGTGCCGTCGAGGTTCAGCTCGAGTTCGACGGTGGACTCCGACGTGCTGCGCACGCGGCTCGCGGTGCGCGGGGTCGGTGACGGGGTGCTCATGATGCCGATCCTATCGAGGCCAGGGCATCGAGGAACGCGGTGGTCTCGGCCTCGGTGCCCGCGCTGACCCTGAGGTGACCCGGGATCCCGACGTCACGCACGAGCACACCGCGATCGTAGAGCTGCTGCCACGTCGCCCGCGGGTCGGCGACGCCGCCGAAGAGGACGAAGTTCGACCAGGATTCGTGGGGTGCGTAGCCGAGGGCCTCGAGGGTCGCGGTGATGCGATCGCGTTGTTCGACGATCTCCTCGACCATGCCGAGCATCACGTCGGAATTGCGCAGCGCGGCGACGGCCGCAGCCTGCGTGAGCGTGCTCAGGTGATACGGCAAGCGGACCAATCGCAGCGCATCGATGAACGTCGGGTCCGCCGCCAGATACCCGACTCGGGCCCCTGCGAAGGCGAAGGCCTTGCTCATGGTGCGGGAGACCGCCAGGCGCGGGCGCCCGTCGAGCAGCGTCAGCGCGGAAGGCGCGTCGTGCGGTGCGAACTCCTGGTAGGCCTCGTCGACGATCACGATGCCCCGCGCCGCTTCGTACACGGCTTCGACGACGTCCAGGCCGAGCGGAGTTCCCGTCGGGTTGTTCGGCGAACAGAGGATGATCACGTCGGGGTCGGCGGCGCGCACCTGCTCGACAGCTTCCTCCGGCGTGATCGTGTAGTCGGGCTGCCTCGTCCCGGCGATCCAGCGCGCGCCCGTGCCCTGTGCGATGAGTGGGTACATCGAGTACGTCGGCGCGAAGCCGAAGGCCGTGCGCCCGGGGCCACCGAAGGCCTGCAGGATGTGCTGGAGCACCTCGTTCGAGCCGTTGCCCGCCCAGATCTGCTCCGCGGAGAGCCCGTGCCCCAGGTACTCCGCGAACGCCTCGCGCAACGTGGTGAACTCCCGATCCGGATACCGATTCACGTCACGGATCGCCAGGGCGATGTCGTCGAGGATGTCGCTCGCGACCGCTTCCGGGATGGGATGCGTGTTCTCGTTCACGTTGAGGGCGATCGGGAGCGGCGCCTGCGGAGCGCCGTAGGGCGTCAGTCCGCGAAGATCGTCACGTAGCGGGAGATCGTTGAGTGAGAGGGTCACCCTTCCCATGTTAAGCGGCGCGCGGAGTCGATGACGCAAAGTTGCCGCAGCGCCGCCGCGACGGGATCAGTTGGCGTACTGGGCCGGGATGGCGAGCGTCTGGCCGATCTGGAGCTCGCCGCCACGCAGCAGATTCATCCGGCTGATCGCACCGATGACGTCGCGCGGGTCGGCGTCGGGGGCGACCCCGGTGGCGATCGACCAGAGAGTGTCGCCGGGCATGACGGTCACGGTCTCGACGCTGACGGCCGCCGTGTCTGCACCCGAGGCGATCGCGCTTCCGCCGCTGAGTGCGGCGAAGGCGATGCCGATCGCGAGCGGCACGGAGGCGACCACCAGCAGCACGGCGCGGCCACGCGTCGTCAGTCGGAGTCGCGTCGAAGGACGGGTCGACGCCGGGATGACTGCTGCGGTGCTGAAGCCGATGCTGCTCATGTGGTGCTCCTTAGCCTGTCCCGGAGCAGTGAGGCTGCCGGGGAAGTTGGCGTAGCGTTCGCATTCCCGTCTCGGCCGGGAGCCGTGAATGCGAAGCTACGTACCGAAGATATCTTCGAGTTCGAACATCTGTCAAGTTGTCTTCGAAACCGGATGCACGATTCTGCCGACACGCTCGAACAGATCTTCCAGATCGGGCCGTTTCTCGGATACGGTTTCGATGAGAACACCACACCACGGGCCTCCGACATTCGAAGAGCGACGTCGGAACACCGCACTTAAGGAGCACCATGAGCGAGAACTCGGCCCCCGAGTCGGAGGCACCGCGGACGCGCCGCCGCAAGAGCCTGAGCCCCAAGCAGATGGCGATCCTCGAGGTCATCCAGAACTCCATCGCCCACCACGGCTACCCGCCGAGCATGCGCGAGATCGGCGACGCCGTCGGCCTGAAGTCCCTCTCGAGCGTGACCCACCAGCTCGGTCAGCTCGAACTGAGCGGCTACCTCCGGCGCGACCCGGGCAAGACGCGTGCGATGGAGGTCCTGATCGATCTCCCCGGCGCCAGCGGCGAGAATCCCGCCGACGTGGCGACCCCGGTCGGCGACGCGGCTCTCGTACCCCTGGTCGGTCGCATCGCCGCGGGCGTGCCGATCACCGCCGATCAGCAGGTGGAGGAGATCTTCCCCCTCCCCCGTCAACTGGTGGGCAAGGGAGACCTCTTCATGCTCAAGGTCTCGGGAGAGTCGATGATCGACGCCGCGATCTGCGACGGCGACTGGGTCGTCGTTCGCTCGCAGAACAATGCGGAGAACGGCGAGATCGTGGCCGCGATGCTCGACGGCGAGGCCACCGTCAAGGTGCTCCGCCGTCGCGACGGCCACACCTGGCTCCTCCCCCGCAACTCCTCCTTCGAGCCCATCCTCGGCGATGAGTCCGTGGTGCTCGGCAAGGTCGTGGCGGTGCTGCGCGCCGTCTGACGTCCGCCATAGGCTCGAGGCATGTCGTCCCCGTACGGTTCCTGGCCCTCACCCTTCTCCGCGGCCTCCGTCGCGGCGTCCTCCCCGCGGATCGACGGGGCGCGCTTCGTCGGCTCCGAGATCTGGTGGGGAGAATCCGTGCCCGCCGAGAAGGGGCGGGTCACGGTGCGAAGCTCTTCCGGAACCGAGGTCCTCCCGGCTCCCTGGAGCGCGCGCTCCCGGGTGCACGAGTACGGAGGCGGAGCATGGACCGCCGATGCCGCAGGCACCCTGTACTTCGTCGATGCCGGCGATCAGCGTGTGCATCGCATGGCCCCCGGGGCCGAGCCCGTTCCGCTGACACCGGCGGGACCGTCGCACGGCGGCCTCCGCGTGCAGCAAGGCCGTCTGCTCGCGGTGCGCGAAGATCTGTCGACCGCGCCGCACACCCGCGCGATCGTCGAGATCCCGATCGACGGCTCCGCGGCGGAGGACCCGTCCGGAATTCGAGTGATCGTCGAGGGCGACGGTTTCTTCGCACATCCCGCGCTCTCGCCGGACGGAACCCGCATCGCCTGGGTCGCCTGGAACCGCGGACGGATGCCGTGGGAGGCCGCGCACCTGCAGATCGCGAAGAGCGACGGCGGCGATGTGCACGAGATCCCCACTCGAGCGGCGCTGCAGCCCGAGTGGCTCAGCGACGCGGAGCTGGTGTTCGCCGATGATCCGGACGACCGCTGGGGCCTGTACCGCATCGAGCTCGACGGATTCTCACCGCTCGGCGCACCGCGCGCGCTCACCCCGAGCGACGCCGACACCGGCTACGGACTCTGGGTGCTCGGCAACCGCTGGTATCGGCCGCTCGCCGACGAGCGGATCGTCGCGGTCCGCACCAACGGGCGCGACGAGATCGTCGTGATTGCTCCGGACGGCGTCGTGAACCCGATCGATGTCCCGGCCGACGGACACGTCAGCGTCGACGACGTCGACGGTTCCCGCGTGCTGCTGTCCGGCAACGGCTCCGGGGTGACCGCCGGCCTGTGGTGCGTCGATGTGGACTCCGGCGAGACCGTCGTGGTGCGTGGAGGCGAGCCCGTGGATGCCGATTGGATGCCGCATGCCGTGCCGATCGACGTCGACGGGCGGCACGGCGTGGTGCACGCTTTCGCGTACCCGCCGGCGAACCCCGACGCGACAGCCTCCGCCGATGAACTCCCTCCGTACGTGGTGCTGGTGCACGGCGGGCCGACCGCTCACGTCACCGGTGCGGCGTCCGGAGCCAACGCGTTCTATACGAGCCGCGGCATCGGGGTGCTCGACGTCAACTACGGCGGGTCCACCGGCTATGGGCGCGCCTACCGCGAACGTCTGGACGGCCGGTGGGGGGTCGTGGACGTCGATGACGTGATCGCCGCCGCACAGGGGCTCGCGGATGCCGGGCTCGCCGATCCGTCCCGCATCGCCATCCGCGGAGGTTCGGCGGGCGGCTGGACGGTGCTGTCCGCGCTGGTACGCGGCGGAGCCTTCGCCGCGGGAATCAGCCGCTACGGCGTGGCCGACCTGCGGATGCTGGTCGCCGAGACCCACGATTTCGAGGCGTCATACATCGACGGTCTCGTGGGGCCCCTCCCCGAGTACGAGGATGTCTACGTCGAACGATCACCACTCACCCATGCGGATCGCATCGGAGTCCCCGTGCTGCTGCTGCAGGGCGGGGAGGACCGGGTGGTCCCGCCGTCGCAGTCCGAGGCGATCAGAGACGCGCTGGCCGCGCGGGGCGTCGACCACGAATACGTCCTCTACCCCGCAGAGGGGCACGGCTTCCGCAGCGCCGACACGATCATCGACGCGCTCGAGCGCGAGCTGACCTTCCTCGGCCGCGTGTTCGGGTTCGAGCCGACGCTGTGACGACCGGCCGCTACTCGCCCACGCGATTGCGCAGGCGCATGGCACGATCCGCCTCGCGGGTGTCCTGGCGCTCGCGCAGGGTCTGACGCTTGTCGTACTCGCGCTTTCCCTTGGCGAGGGCGATCTCGACCTTGGCCCGGCCGTCGGAGAAATAGAGCTTCAGCGGGATCAGGGTGTATCCGCCTGCCGAGACGGCATGCGCGATCTTGGCGATCTCCTCGCGATGCAGCAGCAGCTTGCGGATGCGCTTCGCAGAGTGGTTGGTCCAGTGGCCCTGGGAGTACTCCGGGATGTGCACGGAGTCGAGGAAGACCTCGTTGCCCTTCACGAACGCGTAGCCGTCGCTGAGGTTGGCGCGCCCCTGGCGCAGCGACTTGACCTCGGTGCCGGTGAGCACCATCCCCGCTTCGTACGACTTCTCGATCGTGTAGTCGTGACGTGCGCGACGATTGGTCGCGACGACCTTCTCTCCGCGTTCCCTGGGCATGATGCTCTCCTGTTGCCGTGATGAGCTCGATCGATCTTTCCGACCGAGCAGCCTTTCAGGATATCAGGTACGGAGCCAGCGCCTGATCGCGAAGCCGGCGGACAGCGCGGCCAGCACGATGCCGATGCCGATCAGCACCGGCACCACGAGCATCGCATCCTGCATCGTCACCCACGTCGTGATGAACGGGACCCGACCGCGCAGGTAGCCGTTCACTCCGAAGTGCATCCCGGCCACGACCGCGGCACTGGCCAGCGCCGAGCCGAGGAACGCGGCGAACACGCCTTCGAGGACGAACGGTGTCTGGATGAACCGGTTCGAGGCACCGACGAGCCGCATGATGCCGATCTCCTTGCGCCGCGCATACGCGGACAATCGGATCGTCGTACCTATCAGCAGGGTCGCCGCAATCAGCATGAGCACGGCGATGCCGACGGCGATGTACGTGGCGACGGTCAGGGCGGAGAACAGGGGTTCCAGATATTGGAGCTGATCCTTGACCTGCTCCACCCCGGCCTGGCCGCTGAATGCCTCGGTGAGCACCTGCGACTGCCCCGGGTCTTTCATCGTCACGAAGAAGACCTCGAACGCCTGGTCGGCCGTGAGGACACTCGCCTGATCCTCGCCGAGCTGATCGACGAGTTTGGCGTACGTGTCCTCCTTGGTGTCGAAGGTCAGCGAGCTGATGAGCGGCGCCAGCGCGTCCCCTTCGAGCTGCGCGCGAACTGCGGCGACCTGTTCCTCGCTCGCGGCACCGTCGATGCACGTGTCGGATTCCGAGACCGCGGAGCACATGTACACGGCGACCTGGGCACGCTCGGCCCAGTAACCCCGCATCACACCGATCTGCGACTGCATCAGGATCGCCGCACCGACGAAGGTGAGAGAGACGAAGGTGACGAGGATCACCGAGATGACCATCGAGATGTTCCGCCGAAGGCCACCCAGGGCCTCGGTCAGGATGAGTCCGATTCTCATGAGGTCGGGCCCACTTCCTCGTCGTCTTCATCCGAGAGTCCGAGTCGGTCGGCGACTCCGAGCTCGGCGACGTCGACGGTCGGGAGGGTGATCGGGTGGGTGCGAGGTCGGACGACCGCCGGCGGCTCCACCGCGGTCGGCGGCTCGACGACAGCGGGCGGTTCCACCACAGGCGGTTCGACGACATCCGCGACCGTCTCGGGCTCCGGCACGGAGGGCGACTCCGGCGGCTCGACCGTCTGAGGGGCGTCTGTAACTGCGGCCGAACCGCTTTCCGCGGCGGCGGCCTTCCGCTGCATGCTGAGCTCCTCGGCGAGAGCCGCGCGGACCGAGGAGAGGTCCGCCGTCTGGCGCTGGACCTCCTGCACCGCCGTCAGTGCCGCTGCTGCGGCCGCACCGCGCACCTGCTCCGGCACGAGACGCGGGATGTTGGACGTGTCGCCGTAGCCACCGTGCACCTCGTCTCGCACCATCTCCCCGTCGCGCAGCTCGATCACTCGGCGCTGCATCTGGTCGACGAAGCCGGCCTCGTGCGTGGCCATCAGGACGGTCGTGCCTCCGGCGTTGATACGGGCCAGAAGCTGCATGATGTCGACGGAGGTCGCGGGGTCGAGGTTGCCGGTGGGCTCGTCGGCGAGCAGAACCTGCGGACGGTTGACGAGGGCGCGAGCGATCGCGACGCGCTGCTGCTCTCCGCCGGAGAGTTCGTGCGGCATGCGCTTCTGCTTGCCGTCGAGGCCGACGAGCGCGAGCGCCTCGGGTACGGCCTGTTGGATGAAGCCGCGCGAGGAGCCGGTCACCTGCAGGGTGAAGGCGACGTTCTGGTAGACGGTCTTCGACGGCAGCAGGCGGAAGTCCTGGAACACCGAACCGATGTGGCGCCGGAAGTAGGGCACCTTGCGGTTGGCGAGCGAGCGGAGGTCCCGGCCGAGCACGGCGACACGGCCTGCCGTCGGCACGTCCTCGCGCAGGATCAGGCGAAGACAGGAGGACTTGCCGGAGCCCGAGGCGCCGACGAGGAAGACGAATTCCCCGCGTTGCACTTCGAAGTCGACACCGGAGAGGGCGGGCTTCGACGTCCCGCGGTAGCGTTTCGTGACGTTCTCGAACCGAATCATGACGCTTCGAGCCTAAGCGCGGCCCTCCGGCTCACCGCGAGCGACACCCCGCACCGGCGCGTCCGCTTCGGGAGACGATGGGGACTGCTCCCCATCCTGAACACCCTGGGAAGTCACCGGCCACTGCTATACATAAGGGTGCGGTCGCACCATGGAGCGGCCGAATCGTCTTCGAGGGGGACCCATGAGCACGACACCAGCAGGTTGGTACGACGACGGCAGCGGACGCCAGCGGTGGTGGGACGGTCAGCAGTGGACGGAGCACTTCGCTCCGGAGGCGGCCTCCGCGACCGAGGCCGACTCGGCATCGGAAGCACCGGTAGCAGCGGAGGGATCGTCCGCGATCGAGACGCCGACCGAGGCTCCCACCGCCGGCGAAGCGCCGTCTTACGACGCACCGGAAGCGCCGTCCACCGATGACACCGTGCTCCACGACTCCGCCGAGGCGCCGACCGCGGCGACCACGCCGCTCGGCGACGATGTCCCCGCGTACTCCGCACCGGCCACACCCGACCAGCCCGCGTCGAGCTACCCGGGCACCGCGCCGGCCTACCCGGGTGTGGATGCGCAGCCCGCCTATCCGGCGGCCGGGCCCCACCTCCAGACAGAACCGGAAGCTCCCAAGAAGCTCTCGATTCTGGGACTCGTCGGACTCGGGCTGTCCGCCGTCGGCACGATCCTGGCGTTCATCCCGCTGATCGGCTTCATCGGCTTCATCCTCCTCGGCGCAGGATTCATCGTCTCCCTCATCTCGCTCTTCCTGAAGGGGAAGAAGTGGCCGGGAATCGCCGGCCTGATCCTCTCGGTGGTCGGCGGCATCATCAGCGCCGTGATGTTCTTCGTCTTCTTCTTCGCGATCGCCCAGAACGCGAGTGACGAGCTGAACAACCTGCCCAGTTCCTCGCCGTCGATCGAGGCCACCGAGCCGGGCGAGACCGACGGCACCGACGGCGCCGACGACGGCACGCGTCCGACCTCGGCCGAGGTGGCGGTCGGCCTGACCGCGATCCTGGCTGCCGAGGGCACGGAGGGCTACACCGAGCCGCAGATCACCTGCCTCTCGGATCTGCTCGTCGAGTCCGATCTCGACAACTCGACGCTGCGCGCGATCGCGGAGAGCGACGGCACGCTGACGGATGTCGACGCCGCGTACGGTTTCGCCGAGGTGCTGGGCGATACCGAAGCCGTCACCGCGTGCTTCGCCCCCTGAGCCGTCTGACGAGCGGAACCATCTGATGACGACGCCTGCCGGCTGGTACGACGACGGCACCGGCAGCCTGCGGTGGTGGGACGGCACACAGTGGACCGCACACGTGCGGACCTCTGACGGAGCGCCGGTGGCCCCGGAACGACCGTCTGTGGAGCCGGCTCCCTCCGACGCGTCGTCTCCCGCCATGGCGCCGTTCACCCCGCCCTACACGCTGCCCCCGTCGGGCACGTCGACCGAACGGGTGATCGCGCCCGACCGCGTCGGCGCACCCGACGGGGCGTGGGTAGCGCCGGCACCGCAGCCGCCCACGCCCGGGGTATCGGTGCTCGGGCTCATCGGTCTCGCAGTCGTGGTCGTCGGCGTCGTCTGCGCCTGCATCCCGCTGACCTCGATCGTCGGCTGGGCGCTTCTCGGCGTCGGATTCGTGCTGTCGCTCGTCTCCCTGTTCCTGCGCGGCCGGAAGTGGCCGGGGATCGCTGGGCTGGCGGTCTCCGTGCTCGGAGCGGTGCTCGCGTTCGCCGTGTCGCTGGTTCTGATCGCAACCGTCTCGGTCCCGGCCGATGACGACGAGGGAGCCGGAGAGGGCACGGATCCCTCCTCGATCGAGGGGCCGACATGGTGCCGTTCGCCGAACTCGAGATCGGCGACTGCCTGCCTTTCGTCGACTACGGGGACACGGGGCAGATCTACGAGCTTCCTGTCGTCCCGTGCGATCAGCCGCACACGGACGAGGTGTACTTCATCTTCGACGTCGACGACGAGGAGTTCCCCGGCGACGATGCTCTCGGCGAGGCGGCGTGGGATGGTTGTGCCGCGCAGTTCGACGCATACGTCGGCATCGCCTACGAAGACTCGGTGCTGGATTTCTACACCTATCAGCCGACGGAGACGTCTTGGGCCCGCGCAGACGATCGCGCGGTCCAGTGCGTCCTGTTCAGCTATGAAGACGTGACCGGCAGCCTCGAGGGTGCCGGGTACTGACGACCATCGATGAAGAAGGCCCCGGAGTGATCCGGGGCCTTCTTCATAGGTTCAATCCTCGATCTTGCGCTTACGCCAGCGGATGCCCGCGGAGATGAAATCATCCAGGTCACCGTCGAACACCGCAGCCGGGTTGCCCGACTCCTGGCCGGTGCGCAGATCCTTCACCAGCTGCTGACCGTAGAGGAAGTACGAGCGCATCTGGTCGCCCCAGCTCGCCGTGATGTTACCCGCGAGCTCCTTCTTCTTCGCTGCTTCCTGTTCTTTCTGCAGCAGCAGCAGGCGGGTCTGCAGCACGCGCATGGCGGCGGCGCGGTTCTGGATCTGCGACTTCTCGTTCTGCATCGATACGACGATGCCGGTAGGAAGGTGCGTCAGACGCACAGCGGAGTCGGTCGTGTTGACCGACTGACCGCCGGGGCCGGAGGAACGGAACACATCGACTCGGATGTCGCTCTCGGGGATGTCGACCTCGGTCGCCTCCTCCATCAGCGGGATTACCTCGACCGCGGCGAACGAGGTCTGGCGCTTGTCGGCGGAGCCGAACGGGCTGATGCGCGCGAGGCGGTGCGTGCCGGCCTCGACCGAGATGGTTCCGAAGGCGTAGGGCGCGTCGATCTCGAACGTTGCCGACTTGATGCCGGCGCCCTCGGCATACGAGGTGTCCATGACCTTGACCGGGTACTTGTGCCGCTCGGCCCAGCGCAGGTACATGCGCATCAGCATCTCGGCGAAGTCGGTGGCGTCGTCGCCGCCCGCACCGGAGCGGATCGTGATGATGGCGCTGCGCTCGTCGTACTCGCCGTCGAGCAGCGTCTGCACCTCGAGCTGGTTGATGAGGTCGGTGAGCGCGGCGAGTTCGGCGCGGGCCTCCTGCGCGGAGTCCTCATCCCCCATCTCGTTCGCGAGACCCACGAGCACCTCGAGGTCGTCGAGTCGCTGAGCGATGCCGGTGATGCGGGCGAGCTCGGACTGACGATGGCTGAGTGCGCTGGTCACCTTCTGCGCGTTCTCGGTGTCGTCCCAGAGGTCGGGGGCGCCGGCCTCCTCGCTGAGACGCGCGATGTCGTCGCGGAGACGGGAGACATCGACGACCTCGCTGATGTCGCCGAAGGTGTGCCTGAGCGCCTGGATTTCGGCGGAGAGATCTAGTTCGAGCATGACACCTCAGCCTAACGTGCCGCCTGCCTACGCGGGGACGTCGTCTTCGACGGCACATCGGCCGGAGTAGCGTGAAGACGTGAGCAGTGCATCGGCGGTCCTTCGACAGTTCGGACCCATGGTGTATCTGCCGACGGTCCTGTTCGCGCTCGGCGAGGGCGCCGTGATCCCGCTCATCCCGGTGCTGGCGGCTTCCATGGGTGCCGACGTGGCCTTCGCCGCACTCGTGGCATCCGCCCTCGTGATCGGCCAGCTGTGCGGCAACCTCCCTGCCGGGTGGGCGGTGGGCCGGATCGGCGAGCGGTACACGATGGTGATCGCCGGCATGATCGCGATCATCGCCGGGGTCGGGATGGTGTTCGCGCCGTCGCTCGGCGTGCTGGCGGCGTCGGTCTTCCTGCTCGGCATCTGTGCGGCAGCTTTCGGCCTCGCGCGTCACGCCTTCATGACCACCCGGGTGCCGGTCGCCTTCCGTGCCCGCTCCCTCTCGCTGCTCGGCGGGAGCTTCCGGCTCGGCATCTTCATCGGACCGTTCGTCGCCGCGGGGCTCCTGCAGCTGTTCGGCAGCGAGGCCGCGGCGATCTGGTTCTTCCTGGGCTGCCTCGTGGTCATGGTCGTCCTGGTCCTCTTCGGTCCCGATCCGGAGAAGACGATCCCTCCCGTCCCGACGACCACGCACGAGCGCTATCTGGAGGACTCCGGCGAGGCCGTGAGCGGATCGATCCCGACGATCGAGCGCCTGGGGATCTTCCAGACCATGTGGCGCCAGCGCGCGGTGCTCGGGCGACTGGGGCTGGCCGCCGCCTCTCTGTCCGCTGTGCGATCGGCCCGACAGGTCGTGCTCCCGCTGTGGGGGCTATCGCTGGGCTTGGATGCCTCGACCATCGCCCTCGTGGTCGGCGTCTCCGGAGCGATCGACTTCGCGCTGTTCTATGCGAGCGGCCAGGTGATGGACCGCTTCGGACGGCTGTGGGCGGCGATGCCCGCGATGGTGCTGATGGGTGCCGGCTTCCTCGCCCTCTCGTTCACCCACGATCTCGATGCGGCGGTGCTGTGGTTCGGGATGTTCGCGGCGATGCTCGGCGTCGGCAACGGCTTGTCCAGCGGCATCCTGCTCACCCTCGGCGCAGACGTCGCCCCGAAGCGGGAACCCGCGGCATTCCTCGGATCCTGGCGGACGCTGACGGATGCCGGCGGTGCGATCGCGCCACTGCTGGTCTCGGCGATCACCGCCGTGGCCGCTCTTCCGTTCGCCGCAGCCGCCATGGGTGTGATCGGCCTCGTCGGCGCGGCAGGGTTCCTGCGCTGGATCCCCCGGTTCGTGCCGCGGGAGCGGCCGGACTCCGGCGGCACATCGACGGAGGAGGAAGACGAATGATCTCGGCCCTGCAGGCTGAGGCCCATCGCCTGGTCTCGACTTTCGAGCCCCGCTCGGACCGGGAGATCCGCGCACAGGCGGATTTCGCCTCGTTCTTCCGGCCGGATCACGGGCCCGTGCATCGCGGTTCCGGCCCCGACCATCTCACCGCGTCCTGCGTCGTCTTCGATGCGTCGTTCGAGCACACGCTGCTCGTCTTCCATCGCAAGGGTCAGTTCTGGGTGCAGCCGGGCGGTCACGTGGACGACACGGATGAGTCGGTCGTGGCGGCCGCGCTTCGCGAGCTACGCGAGGAGACCGGCCTCCTGGTCGACCCCCCGGTCGCACCGCTCGCCTATGACCTCGACCACCATGGGCTGTCGTCTCGCTTCGGTACGTGCACCTCGCACCTCGACATCGGGATCGCCGTCGTGGTCGATCGAGATGCGGCGCTCACCGTCAGCGAGGAGTCCGAGGATCTGCGCTGGTGGCCGGTCGACGCCCTGCCTGCCGAGATACCGCCGCAGCTCGAGCCGAGGCTCGACGGGCTGCTCGAGCAGCTGCGCGATCCGCGCTGAGAGCGCGGCGGAGTCGGCGAGCGCGTCCAGGCGCTGCGCGCCGCGTTGCTCGAAGATGAGCCGCGTGTCAACCAGCTCGTCCCGGCCAGGGGCACTCCCTAGGCTGAGACGTCCACACGCGAGGAGACGATGTGCAGCGCGCCACACCAGCCGACCCCGAGCCCACGATCAGCGTGGTCATCCCGGTGAAGGACGACGCGGCCGCGCTGCAGCGATGCCTGCGCGCCCTCGCCGTGCAGACACTGCCCGCGGACGAGATCATCATCGTCGACAACGCCTCCACCGATTCCTCGGCCGACGTCGCGGTGCGGCACGGGGCTCGCGTCGTGCGATGCGAGGACGACGGCATTCCGGCGGCGAGTGCTGCCGGCTACGACGCGGCGGCCGGCGAAGTGATCCTGCGTCTCGACGCCGACGGCGTGCCGGATCCGCGGTGGATCGAGTCGATGATGGCCGCGTGCACACGGGATCCGCGGGTCGGGGCGTGGACCGGCGGTGCGCACTTCATCGACGGCCCCCGGGCGCTCCGCCGCCCCCTGGCCGCGGCATATCTCCTCGCGTATGCGCTGGTGTGCGGGGTCGCGCTCGGGCACTCCCCGCTCTTCGGTTCGAACCTCGCGCTGCGCCGTTCGACCTGGCTCGCGGTGCGCGAGCACGTGCACCGCGACGACCCGGCGTTGCACGACGACCTCGACCTCGCCTTCCACGTGGGCGAACGCCACCGCATCCGCTGGATCCGCAGCACAGGGATGGGCATCTCGATGCGGCCGTTCGGGAATGGGCGTTCGTTTCTGCGTCGCATCGCCGCCGGCTTCCGCACCGTGGTCGTGCATTGGCCCGAGGATCTCCCTCCGGTGCGCTGGGTGCGCCTCGTGCTGCGGCGCATACTCCATCGGCTCGGCGTTCCCGCTCCAGGAGCCCGGCGATGACCGCCCCTCTTCTCGGCTCTCACCGCGACGGCGACCTGCACGTCATGACATTGAACGTACGGCGGGACCTCGGGACGCTGGCCTGGCCGCGTGCTGACCGGTGGCCCACGAGACAACGGCGCGTCTCGGCGCTGCTGCGCGCCGAGCGACCGCACGTGGTCGGCGTGCAGGAGGCGCTGCCTGCACAGGCATCGCTCATCGGCGCCGCGCTCGGCCCGTCGTATCGGATGGTCGGACACGGCCGGCGCCCCGGTCGACGGGGTGAGGGTTGCCCGTTGTTCTTCGACGCCGAGCGGCTCGAACTGCGCGACTGGCGCCAGTGCGCGCTGTCGCGTCACCCGGAGCGGGAGGGCTCGTCGTCGTGGCTCAGCGCCGCTCCGCGGATCGTGGTCGAGGCGATCCTCCGCGATCGGATCACGGGCCGCGAGATCACCGTCCTGAACACCCACCTGGACGCGTTTTCCCCGTGGGCACGGCTCCGCCAGGCACAGACGATCCGCGGCCGCGCGAGCGAGGCGACGTCGCCCGTCCTCGTCCTCGGTGACCTCAATGCGCGTGCCGGCTCAGCCCCGTGGCGCGCTCTCCAGGAGGGCGGCCTGCTCTCCGACTCCTGGACGGCGTCCGCGGCGCGGTGCACCCCGGCGTGGGGTACGTTCGCGCGCTACCGTGCCCCACGGAGTGGACGGCGCATCGACGCGATCCTCGCCTCGCCCGAACTGCCTGTGCGCCGCGCGGGCATCAACGGGCGACAGTACGAGCGCGGGTGGCCCTCGGATCATCTGCCGGTGCAGGCCTTGTTCGACCTCGCCTCCTGCCCTGCCGACTCACCCGAAGAGGAGGCGCCGTGAAAGCGGACTTCCTGAGACCCCCGCGCACGGTCGCGGAGTACGGTGCCGATGCCGTACGGGTGATCGGAGTGCTCAGCGTCCTCGTCGCGGCCATCTGGTCCACGCCGACCGACGCGGGGATCCTCGCCCTCACCACGCCCGCGCTCATGCTCCCCCGTGCGCTCGGGATGCGCGGCGGTGTCGACCTGGCGGTCGGCGTGATCGTGCTCGTCGCGGGGGCGAGCAACGTCTTCGACCTCTACCGCACGGTGCCGGGGTGGGACCTCGTGGTGCACTTCGTGTGCACCGGCGCGATCGCTGCGACCGGCTACACGGTGCTCGCCAGGCTCGGTGTCGTCGTGCCTCAGGGCGCGCCGGAGTTCCGTCCGCGGATCCCGATCGTCCTCTGCACGATCCTCGGTCTCGCCGTCAGCGCTGTCTGGGAGATGATCGAATGGGCCGGACGCACGTTCGTCACCGCCGAGATCTTCGTGACCTACCAGGACACGATCGGAGACATGGCCCTCGGCGGGCTCGGAGCTCTCGCGGCCGGAGTTCTCGTCGCGTTCGTACCGTTGGAAAAGCGTCCTCGGTGATCCGACGCACCCTCAGCGAAGAGCCGTGCGACTCGTGGCGGTCGACTCCAACTCGACGCCCTCACGCATGAACGGGCCGAGCAGCGGGGGACGCCAGTCCGCGACGACGGTGACCTGCGCCGAGACACCATCCGGAGTTCCCGCGGCCACGATCGAGGCAGGACCCGAAATCGACTGCACCAGCGCCGCCGCCTGCTCCTCCACGCCGGCATCGGTCAATTCCGCACGAACGGCGTCGTCGACCGCCACCAGGGTGAACCCGTCAGCCCCGGCGAGCGCGGCGGCATCGGCCAGCGCGTCCAGCCGCTTCTGAGCGAGGTAGAGGTCCGTGGCGCACACGCACACGAAGATCACCGCCAACGCGAGCAGCACGTATCCGAGGGTGAGCAGCAGTGTGGTGCCCTCGTCGTTCCCGAGAGCCTCCCGTGACCCGCGCGCGTCTCTGCTCATGGGGCGCCCCACGATCGCGACACCTTCTGCACAGCCTCCGCCTGCACGGGGATCGCCGTGGAACGCTCGAGACCGAGCACCTCCGGTACCAGTGGGAGCCGTACGCGGGTGCTGACCAGGACGGTGATCGTCGCTCCTGCCGAGGGACACTCAACGCCCGACGGCGTGCACGACAGCGACAGATCGACGGCGTCCGGATCGAGGCCGTACTCGTCGATCACGTCGGCGAGCACGACGTCGCCGCGTGCCGCCGCGGACGCGACATCGGGAGCCTGCGCGATGGCACGGGCGATGTGGCGGGAGGCAGCCTCCGCGCCGAGCATCTGCTCCTGGATGGTGCCGAGTGCGACGACGAGGTAGATCAGCGGCACCAGCAGGATCACACCGACGGTGATGAACTCGAGTGCCGCGGAACCGGCGTCATCGCCCGCCGAACGCCTCCACCGGTGCATGTGCCTCCACCTCCATCGCGAAGGGCACGCCGATCAGCCCGAGCAGAGGAAAGGTCGAGCGCACTCGCACGTCGACGGTCTCCTGACCCCGAGCGCCCGAGGAGCCGATCCGGATGTCCTCGGAATACGACGCGCCGACCGCGCGGGTGATGACTTCCCTCGTGCGCTCGATCCCCTCCTCCTGCGTCGTGTCGGCGAGGGCCGCGTGATACGCACCCTCCACCGCCGCGTCGTGGACGACGTTGCGCACGTAGACCGCGAGTGCGAGCTGGAGGACTCCGAGCGTCAGTGCCGTCAGGAGCGTCCCGACCAGCAGGAACTCGACCGGGCTGGACCCTCGGTCGTCGGCGAGTGACCGCGCGAGGCGCACGTCAGAGCCCGGAGACCCGTTGGATCGCCTGCTCGAACAGCGCGGTCAGTGCGGGGCCGGCGACCGCCCAGATCAGCACGACCAGCCCGGCCGTCATCAATGTCACGAGCACCCACCCGGGTACGTCTCCGGTCTCGTCGCGGGCGAATGCATCGAGACGGCTCACCACAGAGCGCCAAAGGCGTCGACGGGTGCTCTGGCCGCGATGGGTGTCCTGCGGTGGTGCGATCATGGTCGTCCTTTCATAGCCGATCAGCCGATCAGCCGATGCCGAGTCGGAGGATGAACAGTCCCGGATAGACGGCGAACAACACCGACAACGGGAGGATGAGGAAGACGAGCGGCAGCAGCATCAGGATCTCCTTGCGCCCCGCCTGCTCGATCAGCGTTCGCTTCGCATCTTCCCGCGCGTCTCCCGCCTGCGCGTGCAGCACTGCAGCGAGCGGCGCGCCATGTTCGAGGGCGGCGATCACCTGGTCGACGGCGCGCGACAGCGCGCTCAGGTCGAGGCGTCGCGCCATCTCGCTCAGCGCGTCGGACAGCGGCGATCCGGTGCCGACCGCGAGCACCACCCGGCGAAGCTCACCGGTCAGCTCGCCGGAGCCGACTGCGGCCACACGACGCAGAGCATCCAGGAATCCCTCGCCGGCCGACAGGCAGAGGGCCAGGAACTCGAGAGTCGTCGGAAGCTCCTCGGTGAGACGCACGCGGCGCGCCTTGACTCGCGCCGACAGCTGCAGGTCATATGCGGTGGCGGCGGCCGCGCCGCACAGCAATGGCATCACACCGGTGGGAACGGAAAATCGTCCGAGAAGGGCGAGCACGATCAAAACGGCCGCACCCGCACCGATACCGGCGAGCGCCCAGCCCAACTGCCTGCCGCGGAACGTCGCCGGTTCCAAGGTGGCACCCGCTTGGGAGATTCGCTGTCGAAGCGCCTCTCCCCCACCCACCATGCGCGCGAACGCATCTCGCGATCGACCCCACAGCGTTCGGGCGCTCGCGGGCAATGTACCCGCGAGCGGGAGAACTCCCCGCGGAAGGTTCTCATCCGCGACCACGTCACGGATGTAGGGCCCGATCCGCACGCTCAGCGAGGCGGCCCTCCAGCGCGGGAGGGCGGTGAGAATGCTCAGCACACCGGCCGCGAGGGCCCCACCGACGAGCACGGCACCGGCGAGTGCAGAGAACCCGCTCACCCGAACCACCGCCGAGGTTCCGGGAGCCGGCCGATACGGACCATGATCTGGAAGGCGATGACCGAGACCCCCGCGCCCATGCAGATGACGATCACGCCTTCCGGTGTGCCATACGCCGAGGCTCCCTCCGGACGCATGACCAGCAGGCCGAGGATGACCCACGGTGCGATGGCGCCGAGGACCGCCGCGCCACGGATCCATGACTGTCGCGCCTCGACCTCGCCCCGCAGCGCGGCGTCCGCGCGTACGGAGGAGGAGAGCGCTCGAAGCACACCGACCAGTTCGGTGCCGCCGACCTGACGTGCCATCCGCAGGGTCTCGACGATGCGATCGCCGATCGGATCCGCCAAAGACGACTTCAGCCGGTCGAGGCTCGTCTCGAATCGACCACTCGCCTGCAGGTCTCTGGCGAACACCGCGAATGCGGGTCGCAGCATCGACGGCGCGGACTCGGCCAGGCTCGCCACGGCATCGGGGAGCGAGAGTCCGACACGGATCGACGCGATGAGGAGATCGCAGACGTCGGGCCACAACTGCCGACGCAGGCGGCGCAGTCGCAACCGTCGTCCACGCAGGAACATCATCGGCGCCGTCGCTCCGGCCGACGCGGCGAGCAGCACCAGCACCGGCAGCCCGGTCAGCAACCATGCCGTGGAGGCGGCGATGAGCGCGGCGGCGGCGATCACGACGATGACCGCGCGGGACGCCACGTCGTCGTACCCCGCCTCGGCGATCAGCCGGACCAATCGCGCCCTGGGGACCGTCGGGGTGGCATCGGGCCGCGGCGGCCACATCCACGGTGACACGCAGAGGAGGACGCCGGCGGCGAAGACCGCTCCGATCAGGAACGTCACGACGCGACCCCGGCAAGGTACACGCTGTCGGTGAGGATGCGTCCGTTCTCGACATCGCCGGTGGGCGCGACGATCTCGTGCACGCGCCGACCCCCGGCATGGTCGCGAACGCAGTGCACCACGAGATCCACCGATGCCGCGAGCGCGGGTGCGATGAACCCGCGGTCGATGTTGCGTCCGGCCAGCAACGGCAGGATGCTCAGCTTCTCGAGCGCCTCCGTGGCCGAGTTCGCGTGGACGGTGCACGCGCCCGGCACGCCGGTATTGAGCGCGAGCACCAGGTCGAGGGCCTCGGCGTCACGCACCTCGCCGACGACCAGGCGGTCCGGCCGCATACGCAGTGCCTCCTTGACCAGGCGGCGCAGGGTGATCTCTCCCGTGCCTTCCAGGCTGGCCTGACGACCCTGGAGTGCGACGAGGTCCGGGCCGTCGACGGCCAGCTCGAAGGTCTCCTCGACGGTCACGATGCGCTGAGATCCGGCGCACGAGGCCAGCAGCGCACCGAGCACGGTCGTCTTGCCGGCGTGCGTCGCCCCGGAGACGATGACGCTGCGGCCGTCGTTCATCGCGATACGCAGCAGCTCCGCCACGTCGGCGGGCATCATGCCCTGCTGGGTCAACGCCTCGAGCGACCGGTACTTCGGCAGGAACTTGCGGATGTTGACTGCCCAGGAGCCGCGCACGACATCGGCGATGGCCACGTGCAGGCGAGAGCCGTCGGGCAGCGACGCGTCGACGAACGGCTGGCTGATGTCGACGCGTCGTCCGGTGGACTGCAGCATCCGCTCCACCAGGTCGCGCACCGCGATCTCGTCGAGGCGCAGCCGGGTCCGTTCCGCCACGCCTTCCCGTGCCACGTGCACGTGCCCGGTGCCGTTCAGCCAGATCTCCTCGACCTCGGGATCGTCCAGCAGCGGCTGGAGCGCCCCGAATCCGCTCAGGGATGCCAGCACGTCGCGCACACATGCCGCCTCATCCTCGATCAGCGCCTCCCCACGCGCCAGGGCGAGGTCATCATGACGACGCACCTCCGCATGGGTGATCCGCCACGCCGAGTCCGGCTCGACGGTCGGATCGATCCCCTCGGACCGCAGACGCATCCGCACACGTTCGGCGACGAGGGCGGAAGGATGACTCACCCCGGCATCCTCGCAACAATCCGCAACCCGGGTCCGAAGTTATCCACAGTCGTCCTTGGCGGCAGGCGTGGATGACCCGCCTCACCACATCCCTCACCGCAGCGCAAGGGAGCAGACACCGCGGTCGCGCCCTGCTGAACTCGCCTGTGCATGGCGTGATTCAGCGAAAGGACACCGACATGACCGACACCTCCCCCTCCCCGTCGAACCCCGACGAGCCCTCACCGCTCTTCCCCGACGAGCCGCTCGCCCCGAACCCGGAAGAGCCGCTCGCCCCGAACCCGGAGGAGCCATTGGCCCCGAACCCGCAAGAGCCATTGGCGCCGAACCCCCAGGAGCCTCTCGCGCCGAACCCGTCGGAACCCGGTATCCCGCCCTCGACCCCTCAGGCGTAAAGGGAGGGCCGCCGGACGGCAGACGGGAACTGCGGGCTGATCCTCAGATACACCGTTTCGGCGGTCACTAGAATGGTTCCACCGCGCGGGAGTGGTGGAATTGGCAGACACGCAGGATTTAGGTTCCTGTGCCCCAGGGCGTGTGGGTTCAAGTCCCACCTTCCGCACGAGAGACGATGGGCCGTCCTGCGATCGCACGCGTCGCTCAGCTGCACCGCCGACCAATCACGACCGACGGGACTCCCCTGTGCTCGAAACCATGCTGCACGCGCCGACCGCCCTCATCCCCTGGCTCGACCCCGCAACGATCATCGGGACCGCCGGGCCGTGGGCGCTGCTCGTGGTGTGTTTCATCATCTTCGCGGAGACCGGTCTGCTCGTCGGATTCCTGCTGCCAGGAGACACGCTCCTCGTGATCGCGGGACTCCTCTCGCACCCGATCGCAGGCTCGGAGCACGGGGTCTTCGGCATCAGTGTCTGGTGGGTCGCCCTCCTCATCGGTCTCGCCGCGTTCGTCGGTGGGGAGGTCGGATACGTCATCGGCCACAAGGGCGGACCCGCCGTGTTCGAACGCAAGGAGTCCGGCCTCTTCAGCAAGAAGAACGTCGAGCGCACGAACGCCTTCTTCGAGCGTTTCGGCGGCATCACCGTGATCCTCGCGCGCTTCGTGCCGATCGTGCGTACCTTCGCCCCGGTCGCCGCCGGCGTCGGCCACATGCCGTGGCGCAAGTACACCCTCTACAACCTGATCGGTGCGGTCCTGTGGGGATTCGGGCTCACGATGTTCGGCTACCTCATCGGGTTCATCCCCCCGGTCGCCGAGTTCGTCGAGAGCTACATCGACCTCATCCTCCTCGCCGCGGTCGGCGGCACGGCGCTCGTCACTCTGTGGCACTATCTCTCCGAGCGCCACAAGGCGAAGAAGGCGGCAGCGGCCGGTGAAGACGTCGTGACGGATGCCGAAGAGGCACAGGAGCTCGTCCTGGACGCCGACGTGTTCGACCGCGCGCCCGACCTCGACGGCGACGGCAAGCACTGATCTCGATCGGCGCCGCCACCGCGGCGCCGATCTCTCAGCCGGCGTTCTTGGCGCGCTCCTCCTTGGTGCGCGCGACGCTGGCGCGGAGCGCCTCCATCAGGTCGATGACCTCTCCACCCTCGGCGGCCTTCTCGGCCTCGCCGAAGGTCTCGGCCACGTCGAACGTGTCGCCCGCCTCGATCTTCGCGTCGATGAGCGTGCGCAGCTCCTTCTGGTATTCGTCGACGAACTCCTCCGGGTCGAAATCGGCCGAGTAGCTGTCGACGAGGGATGCCGAGAGCTCGAGCTCCTTCTTCGAGATGCGCACGTCCTCGTCCAGCGCGGGGAACTCGGCTTCGCGCACCTCATCGGCCCACAGCAGCGTCTGCAGCACGAGCACCTTCCCCCGCACGCGGAGCGCGGCGAGTCGCGTCTTCTGCCGCAGTGTGAAGCGCACGATCGCGGTGCGGTCGGTCTGCTCCAGGGTCTTGCGCAGCAGCACGTAAGCCTTGGGAGACTTCGAGTCCGGCTCGAGGTAGTACGGCTTGTCGAGCGTGAGCAGATCGACCTGATCCGAGGGGACGAACTCGACCACGTCGATCTCCCGGCTCTTCTCCGCGGGCAGAGCTGCGAGGTCGTCCTTGGTGAGCACGACCGTCTGGCCCTCCTCGACGTAGGCACGGTCGGTGTCGGCGTATGCCACGGTCTCGCCGCACACCTCACAGGTGCGTTGGTAGCGGATGCGCCCGCCGTCCTTCTCGTGCACCTGATGCAGCGGCACGTCGTGGTCCTCGGTCGCGGAGTACACCTTGACCGGCACGTTCACGAGGCCGAAGGTCAGCGCACCCTTCCAGATCGTTCTCATGTGACCAGTGAACACCAGCCGACGCCGTCGCGGCCAGACCCTTGACTACGCTGGCTGCATGGTCGGACAAGGGCAGGTGGTGCAGGTCGACGGTCGTCGTCTGCGCGTCACCAACCTCGACAAGGTCGTGTATCCCGAAACCGGCACCACCAAGGGCGAGATCATCGCTTACTACAGCGCCATCGCCCCACTCCTCCTCCCTCTGCTGGATCGACGTCCGGTGACCCGCAAACGCTGGGTGGAGGGCGTCGGAACGGCGGATGCGCCGGCCGATGCGTTCTTCACGAAGCAGCTCGAACCCGGGGCGCCCGACTGGATCCCCCGTCAGGCCATCCAGCATTCGGACGGCCCGAAGGAGTACCCGCTGGTCGAGGACGTGCCGACTCTCGTGTGGCTCGCACAGGTCGCCGCGATCGAGCTCCACGTGCCGCAGTGGCGCTTCACCGCGGAAGGCCTGCCCGGCCGTCCGGACCGACTCGTCCTCGACCTCGATCCGGGCCCGGGGGTGGAACTCGCGCAGTGCGCCGAGATCGCCCGGTTCGCCCGCGTCATCCTGACCGACATGGGTCTCGATCCGTTCCCCGTCACGAGCGGGAGCAAGGGCATCCACCTCTATGCCGCTCTTCCGGGCGAGCAGACCAGCGACGAGATCTCCGCCGTCGTGAAGGAACTCGCGCGCCTGATCGAGAACGATCACCCCGACCTCGCCACCAGTGTCATGTCGAAGGCGGTGCGCGGGGGCAAGGTCTTCCTCGATTGGAGCCAGAACAACGGCAAGAAGACCACCATCTCGCCGTACTCGCTCCGTGGTCGCGCACGCCCCTGGGTCGCCGCCCCTCGAACGTGGGAGGAGCTCGATGACCCGTCACTGGCGCAGCTCGATATCGACCAGGTCCTGGCCAGAGCCGCCTCAGGTACCGACCCCCTTTCGAGTCTTCGACCCCTGGCCGGCGGATCCACGCCGACGCCGCCCGCGGCGACGACGTCGCCCCGTCGGCCGTCACGCCATCCGCGCGGCGGCCCCGCACCGGCGGTCGACAGCACCGCCGCGACCCTCGCACCGATGCTCGCGGAGAACGGCACCCCCGGCGTCGCCCGCGCACTGAGCGACCCCTCGTGGGTCGAGGTGAAGTGGGACGGCATCCGCGCGATGGGCACCTGGCACGACGGCCGGATGCTGCTGCACGCGCGTCGCGGCACGGATATCACGGCCCGCTACCCAGAGCTGACAGCCGACGGAGCACCGTTCCTCCCGATCACGGATGCCGTTGTCGACGGGGAGATCGTGGCGTTCGACGCCCACGGGCGGCCGAGCTTCTCGCTGCTCCAGAACCGGATGCACCTCACACGACCGCGCGAGATCGAGCGCGAGGTCATCCGCACGCCGATCGTCTATATGCTGTTCGATCTGCTGCGCCTCGACGGCCATGACCTCACGGGTATGCCGCTGCGCGAGCGGCGCACGCTGCTCGAGGACGTGATCGCCGACCTCGATGCTCCGGTCCAGCTCCCGCCGGTCTTCGACGACGTCGATGCGGCCCTGGCTGCGAGCCGGGAATTCGGGCTCGAGGGGGTCGTGGTCAAGGATCCGCAGTCCCGCTACCGCCCGGGGCAGCGGAGCCCCTCCTGGCTGAAGCTCAAGCACACGCGGATGCAGGAGGCCGTGATCGTGGGCATCCGCCCGGGAAAGGGTGATCGGGAGAGCACCCTGGGCTCGCTCCTGCTCGCGGTGCCCGATGCCACCGGCGGATCGACGCAGCTCCGCTACGTCGGCCGCGTCGGCTCCGGATTCACAGACCGCATCCTGCGCGACCTCCTCGCTCGCCTCGAGCCTCTGCGAGTGAAAACAGCTCCCCTCGACGGCGTCCCGACCCCGGATGCTTCCGACGCGCTCTGGGTGCGTCCCGAGCTCGTCGGCGAAGTGGAGTTCGCGAACTGGACCCCGGACGGAGTGCTACGACACGCGCGGTGGCGCGGGCTGCGCCCGGACAAGGAGCCGGACGACATCGTCGTGGAGCTCTGACCTCGGCGCTCGTCGAGCCTGCTCAGGCGTGATGCGGCTCGCAGTCCGACTGCTCGGCCGGCTCGATCTGGAAGGTCGAGTGCTCGACATCGAAATGATCCGCGAGACACGCCTGCATCTCGGAGAGCAGCCGCGTCGATCGTCCGTCGGCGAACAACTGCGGATCGACGCTCACGTGAGCCGTGAAGACGGGCGCCCCTCGGGTCAGCTGCCAGACGTGCACGTCATGCACCCCGACGACACCCGTGTACCCGAGCAGGTGAGTCCGGATGTCGCTGACGGTCGTCCCCTTCGGCGCGGACTCGGCGAGGACCGAGAAGACTTCGCGCAGGAGCGTGATGGCCCGCGGGATGATCATCGCCGCGATGAAGAGCGATGCGATGGCATCCGCCGGCATCCATCCGGTGAGGAGGATGACGATCGCCGCGACGATGACGGCCGCGGATCCGATCAGGTCGCCCATCACCTCGAGATAGGCGCCGCGCACGTTGATGCTCGTCCGCTGCGCGCGGCTCAGCAACCACATCGAGATCGCGTTCGCGAACAGGCCCACCACGGCGACGACCAGCATGAGCCCCCCGGCCACCTCGGCCTCTCCCGGGTTCACGAGGCGACCGATGCCCTCGACGGCGACCCAGGCGGCCAGGGCGATCAGGATCAGGGCGTTGATCAGCGCCCCGAACACCTCGGCACGCTGATAGCCGAAGGTGCGCCGGTCGTCGGCCGGACGCGCCGCCACCGTCGCCGCGATCAGCGCGATCACGAGAGCAGACGCATCCGTGAACATATGGGCGGCGTCCGCGAGCAGCGCCAGCGATCCGGTCAGAACTGCGCCGACGACCTGCACGACCATCACGGTCGCGGTGAGCGACAGCGAGATCGTCAGCAGGCGTCGGCTGCCGGCTGAGCGGATGCCGCCGGCGGCGGGTGCGTGATCGTGCATGCCCCCAGGCTAGACCGGGAAACCGGGCCGGAAGCCCGGTTCCGGCTAGTCGGGAAGGGTAACGATTCTCACCGTCATCTGCGATTCAGCGACGAACTCTCCGAGGTCAGAGTGCGCCGAGGAGCGGGAGCAGCTCAGCGAACGCACGAGCGCGGTGCGACTGCGACTGCTTCTCCTCCGCGGAGAAATCGCCCACGGTCCGCTCCTGCCCCTCCGGCTGGCCGTCCGGGATGAAGATCGGGTCGTAGCCGAACCCGCCGCCCCCGGAAGCCGACTGCGCAAGCCGCCCCGGCCACCGCCCCTCCACGACGTGCTCGCGCCCATCCGGCAGCACGAGGGCGATCGTTGAGGTGAAGTGGGCGGCCCGGTGCGGATCGGCGATGTCGCGCAGCTGATCGAGCAGGAGCTCGAGGTTCGCCGAAGCATCCTTCTTCTGTCCGGCCCAGTAGGCGGAGAAGACGCCGGGCGAGCCGCCGAGCACGTCGACGCAGATCCCGGAGTCGTCCGCCAGGGCCGCGAGTCCGGTATGCGCCGCAGCAGCGCGCGCCTTGATGAGCGCGTTCTCGGCGAACGTGACCCCGTCTTCGACCGGCTCAGGGCCGTCATAGCCGACGACCTCGAGATCAGGACGCGCCTGGGCCACGATCTGCTGGAACTCCGCGACCTTGTGCGCGTTGTGGGTCGCGAGGACGACCTGCATCGTCACTCCCCCGCCAGCGCGGCGAGCTGCTTGCCCTTCAGGTCCTCGCAGCCGGCCACACCGAGCTCGAGCAGCGCATCGAGTTCGCGCTTGTCGAACGGTGCGCCCTCCGCAGTGCCCTGCACCTCGACGAAGAGCCCGCGACCTGTGACGACGACGTTCATGTCGGTCTCGGCCCGGACATCCTCGGTGTATGCCAGATCGAGCATGGGCTCGCCGTCGATGATCCCCACCGACACGGCGGCCACGGAGTCGAGCAGCGGCGTGGAGTTCTTGCCGATGAACTTCTTCTCGCGACCCCACTCGATCGCGTCGGCCAGGGCCACATAGGCACCCGTGATGGCCGCGGTTCGCGTGCCACCGTCTGCCTGCAGCACATCGCAGTCGATCACGATCGTGTTCTCTCCGAGCGCCTTCGTATCGACGACGGCGCGCAGCGCACGACCGATGAGGCGGGAGATCTCGTGGGTGCGACCGCCGATGCGGCCCTTGACGCTCTCGCGGTCGTTGCGGCTGTTCGTGGCGCGAGGAAGCATCGAGTACTCCGCCGTCACCCATCCCTTGCCCTTGCCGGTCAGCCAGCGCGGCACCCCGTTGGTGAAGGACGCCGTGCACAGCACCTTCGTGCCGCCGAAGCTGATCAGCGCGGACCCCTCGGCGTGCGCGCTCCAGTTGCGCTCGATGGTGATCTCTCGCAGCTGATCGGTGGAACGGCCGTCGACGCGGACGATTTCGGACATGTGCTTCTCTCGGTCGGGGTGGGACGAATCGACGGACGATTCGAGGAGGGGCTTACTCGGAGGCGATGTGAGGAAGAGCGATGACTCCGGTCTGCACGAGCTGCACGTCCCGCACCTCGCGGCCCATCAGTCGGTTGGCCAATGCCGTGAATTCATCGGCCGAGGCACCGGTGGCCTCATAGACATAGGTCGCTGCCGCATCGGGCGACGCCAGGAGGTCGCCTCTGACCAGCTGGCGGTAGACATCGCCGGCGGTCTCGTCGTCGCTGGAGACGAGGGTGACGCCCTCGCCCATGACGTAACTGATGGCACCACGCAGGAAGGGATAGTGCGTGCATCCGAGCACGAGGGTGTCGACCTCCGCGTTCCGCAGCGGCGCGAGGTACTCCTCCGCGACCGCGAGAACCTCGGGTGTGCCGGTGATCCCCGCTTCGACGAACTCGACGAACCGCGGACAGGCCGCCGTGAAGACCTGCAGCCTCTCATTCACCTCGAGCATGTCCTGATAGGCGCGGGACCCGATGGTGCCCACCGTGCCGATCACGCCGACCCGTCCGTTGCGCGTCGTGGACACGGCTCGGCGCACGGCGGGTCCGATGACCTCGACGACGGGGATGTCGTAGCGCTCGCGAGCGTCACGGAGCATGGCGGCCGACGCCGTGTTGCACGCGATCACGAGCATCTTGACGCCCTGGTCGACCAGGGTGTCGAGCACCTCGAGGGAGTAGCGGCGGACGTCCGCGATCGGCTTGGGCCCATACGGGGAGTGTGCGGTGTCGCCGATGTAGACGAACGACTCTCGGGGCAGCTGGGCGCGGATGGCCCGCGCCACCGTGAGCCCGCCGACACCGGAGTCGAAGATCCCGATCGGCGCGTCGTTCATGACTCCCCAGCCTACCCGCGTGCGACGCGTCGCGCGCATCAGCGCGCTCAGTATGCTGAGCGCATGACCACGTCGACGGCGCTGCTCACCGACCGTTACGAGCTGACGATGCTCGCCGCTTCCCTCCGGGACGGGACCGCCTTCCGCCCGAGCGTCTTCGAGCTGTTCTCCCGTCGATTGTCCGGAGGTCGTCGATTCGGCGTCGTGGCCGGCACCGGCCGTCTTCTCGGACTGCTGCGCGACTTCCGTTTCGGCGAGGAGGAGCTCCGCTTCCTCCGCGACGCGCAGGTCGTGGACGCAGCGTCGATGAAGTACCTCGAGGACTACCGTTTCACCGGCACGATCCGTGGCTACCGCGAGGGCGAGCTCTACTTCCCCGGCTCCCCCATCCTCACCGTCGAGGGAACGTTCGCCGATGCGGTGGTCCTGGAGACCCTGGCGCTCAGCGTGCTCAACCACGACTCGGCCGTCGCGACCGCCGCCGCGCGGATGAGCATCGCGGCGGGCGAGCGTCCGCTGGCGGAGATGGGTTCACGACGTGCGGCTGAGCGCTCGGCCGTGGCCGCCGCCCGCGCCGCCTACATCGCAGGGTTCGGCGCGACGAGCAACCTCGAAGCCGGCAGAAGTTGGGGCATCCCCACGATGGGCACGGCCGCCCACTCGTGGACGCTGCTGCACGACACCGAGGAGGAGGCGTTCCGCGCCCAGGTGGAGAGCATGGGCACCGACACCACGCTGCTCGTCGACACCTACGACATCCGCACCGGCGTCGAGACGGCGATCCGCGTCGCCGGCACCCGTCTCGGGGGTGTGCGGATCGATTCCGGCGACCTTCCGATCGTCGCCGCGGATGTGCGCGCGCAGTTGGATGAGCTCGGGGCCGCCGACACGCGCATCACCGTGACCAGCGACCTCGATGAGTACGCCATCGCGGCACTCGCCGCGTCGCCGGTCGATGCCTACGGTGTCGGCACTTCCGTGGTGACCGGATCCGGCTACCCCACCGCGAGCATGGTCTACAAGCTCGTGGCCCGTCAGGATGGCGCCGGCTCGTGGATCGGCGTCGCGAAGGCATCTGCCGACAAGGCGTCGTACGGCGGCCGCAAAGCCGCGTTCCGCACGCTCGTCGACGGGGTGGCGACCGCCGAGACCGTCGTCGTCTCCGACGGCTTCGAGGAGCTCGACACTCCGGATGAGCACCCGGATGGTCGCCCGCTCCAGGTGACCTTCGTCGAAGCCGGTGATATCGACACCGCCCACGAGGGATCCGAGGGGACGGCGTCCGCACGGGCGCATCACCTGCGCGTGCGCGAGGAACTTCCGGTGCGCGCTCTCGCGCTCAGCAAGTCCGACCCGGCGATTCCCACCGTGTACGTCGAAGCCGACTGACGTCAGCTGATCATCGACTCGTAGATCTCCTTGCACGTGGGGCAGATCGGGAACTTCTCCGGGTCGCGACCCGGCGTCCACTTCTTGCCACACAGTGCGCGTACCGGCTTCCCGGTGATCGCGGATTCGAGGATCTTGTCCTTCTTCACGTAATGCGAGAAGCGCTCGTGGTCGCCCGGTTCGAGATTCTCCTCGCGGAGGAGCTCTTCCAGTTCGCGATCAAGCGTTGCCACGCCGCCCTGATCGGGGCTGTCCAGCGGAGTACTCATCCCGTGAGTCTAGCGGCGTCGACAGCGCTGCGGGCGGTGGTCACGCGGTCTCGACGAACTCCATCAGCCGCTCGCCGCTGCGCTCGAAGATGCGTCCGCCGATGACCGCTCCGGCCGCCAGCACGGCGAGCCCGACGAGAAGCCCGACCCAGAACGTCGCCGGTGCATAGGCGGAGCCCTCGAGGAGGGTGGCCGCGAACAGCCAGATCGTGGGGATGCTGACCACGATCGCTCCGAGGAAAGCCGCCGCCGGTCCGTACGTGCCCCGGGAGGTGGGCCGCTGCGGCTGCTGGAAGGGACTGTCGCCGGGACGGGAGACCGCATACGGGGCCACGACCGACACGATGCTGGAGATGCCGAGAGCCGAGAACAGGAGGCTCGCCGCCAGGCCGCCGAGCGGCAGCAGGAGACTCCAGTCGCCGACCAGGAGGAGTGACAGCGGTGTGGCGATCGCGAGGACCGGCACCGCCACCAGCAGCACCGGGATCAGGCGACCGAGGCGATCGGGAAGTCCGCGCACGCCGCTCGCCACATGGGTCCACAGGGCCGTCGAGTCGTAGGCGACGTCGTTGTGCGGTAACCAGCCGAAGAACAGTGCCATCACCGGGACGGGAACCAGCGCGGCGACCTCGACCGGTACTCCGGCGACGATGAGCGGCAGCACCGTCAGCACCCCGGCGACCGGGACGACGATGAGGTTCATGATGTATCGGCGGTCCCGGAGCCAGTAGACGAGACTCCGGGCGGCGATCGCGCCGAACGCGTTGGACGGCAGCAGACCGAACCAGCCGAGCCCGGTGCGCTCGCGCGCGGCGACCGGGCGTTCGGTCGTCGTGAGCAGCCGACGTACGAGCCATGACCACGCGAACCAGAGCAGGCCGACGGTGACGACCGCGACGATGCCGCTGACCCATGCCGTCGCCGTCTCCCCCGCGGCCGACGAGAAGAGGAAGGCGGGCGAAGCTGCGAACGGACTGAAGCCGAGCACGGTCGACAAGGTCGCGAGCGAGTGGGGCACGAGGCCGTCCCACCGCAAGGATCCGAAGAACACGGCGACCGGGAAGGCGATGACGAGCAGCGCGAGAGCGAACAGCGCGGTGAGCTCGCGAGAGCGGCGCTCCGGCAGCAGGAGGGCGTTGAGCGCCATGCCGATCCGCGAGATGAGCACGGTCGTGACGACGCCGAGAAGGGTCATCAGAACGGCGACGGGCCACGGCGTCCCCGCCCCGATCGCGACGATGCAGACGCTGATGTAGACGGCGAGCAGCGCCAAGCTGGGGACGCTGACGAAAGCAGCCAGGAGGAGCACCCACGGCATCTGGCGTTCGTCCACGCCGAAGACGGCGAACCGTCGGGGGTCCAGCTGGTCGATCGCGCCGACGAGGATCGGTCCCACGAGGAAGCCGAGGAGCAGGGCGGCACCACCGAGGACGGTGACCGCGCGTGCGACCGGAACTGGTGCATCCGCGAGGCTGAACACCGCGAAGCAGACGACGACGGTGACGGCGACGACCGCTGCGAGCAGAACGAGCATCCGAACCCGACGGTCGCTGCGCAGCGCTCCGATGAGGAGCGCGAATCTCAGTCGGAGAACGTGTGCAGCCACTCGAGCCCCTCCACCTCTCCGCTGGAACCCGCGAGTTCCACGAAGCGCGCTTCGAGGGTCTGCCCTGCGCGCACCTCGTCGATCGTTCCCTCTGCGAGGACCTCACCGTTGACGATGATGGCCACGCGCGAGCAGACGCGCTCGACCAGGTCCATGCCGTGGCTGGAGAGGATGACGGTGCCACCGTGCGAGACATAGGCGCGCAGGATGTCCAGGATCACGGCGGATGAGACCGGATCGACCGATTCGAACGGCTCGTCGAGCACGAGGACGCGCGGCGAGTGGATCATGGCCCCGGCGAGCATGATCTTCTTCGTCATGCCTGCCGAGTAGTCCGACACCACCCGACTGAGCGCATCACCGAGATCGAAGGCACGAGCGAGGTCCGCCGCACGCTTCTCGATGACGTCGGCCGTGAGCCCCCGCAGCAGCCCGTAGTAGTAGAGGAGCTGACGGCCGGTGAGCCGGTCGAACGTGCGCAGCCGATCAGGCAGGACGCCCATCATGCGCTTCGCTGCCTGGGGCTTCACCGCCTGATCGATACCGCAGATCACGACGCTGCCCTCATCGGCTCGCAGCAGACCGGCGACGATCGAGAGCGTGGTGGTCTTGCCTGCACCGTTGGGCCCGACGACCCCATAGAACGATCCGGCAGGGACGGTCAGGTCGATCCCGGCGACGGCTCGATTGTCGCCGAACTGCTTCACGAGGCCGCGGATGCTGATGGCCTCGCCGCCCGATGCGCTGTCGATCGCGCCGACGGCGTCCGACGCCGCATCGTCGGAATCGACAGCGGCTTCGACGACCTCGACCGACGTCACTTCCTGAGCGGGTTCGGCCTCGACGGCGACGGTCGCCACGGTGGCGTCGTCATCGACGGTCACTGCGGGCGCGTCGGCCTCACCGAGCTTCGGGGACACGGAGGCGTTCTCGACCGCAGGGTCGGACGCCACGGGCGGCATCTCGGCGACGGCCGGCGATGCCTCGACGACGGGGGCCGCAGGGGTGACGGCACTCGTCTCGACAACGACCGCCTGCTCGGCCGCAGCCTTGTCCGCCACAGCTTGCTCGGCCGCTGCCTTGTCTGCCGCAGCCTGCTCGGCCGCTGCCTTGTCCGCCACAGCCTGCTCGGCCGCCGCCTTTGCCGCAGCCGCCTTCGCGGCGGCTGTCTTGGCTGCTGCCGTCTTCGCTGCCGCCGTCTTCGCGGTCGTCGACCGGGCTGTGGACTTGGCTGCGGCCGTCTTCGCCGCCGCGGTCTTGGCTGCCGCAGTCTTCGCCGCCGCGGTCTTGGCCGCCGCGGTCTTGGCTGCCGCCGTCTTCGCCGCGGTCGTCTTCGCCGCGGCCGTCGTCGAAGTCGGCGCTTTCGCCGCGGAGGCCCGTGCGGCGGTGTTCTTCGCTGCAGCAGTGCGAGCCGCCGCCGGGACCCGCTTCGGAGCCGTTTTCGCTGTCGCCCCGTCGAGCATCGCGTTCTTCAGAGGCTCGACGATGACGTCAGCGGTCGGCGCCGCCTTCTCCGCGGCGGACTTCGTGGTCGTCTTCGCGATCGGCTTCTTCGGAGCGGCACGCTTCGCGGGGGCAGGCTTCGCCGGAGCGCGCTTCCCCGCGGCGGCCGTCTTCGCGGCGGCCGTCTTCGCGGCAGTCGTCTTCGCGGCAGTCGTCTTCGCGGCAGTCGTCTTCGGCGCAGGCTTCGTCGATGCCTTCGGCAGCGCGGTTTCGGTATCGTCCACCTCGGCGGCGCGGTCGTCAGGGGAGGAAGTCACCGTCCTACGGTATCAATGGGGAGCCGCATGCCAAGGCCGCCGCGCAACATTCACCGCTGAACCCTCAGATCGGCCACAATGGGCCGGAGGGCGAGCCTGTGCGTCCGGTGTGTACTCGATCACGAAATGACAACGGGAGGGTCCCCGACCCGGGGCTTCCCAGGCTGCCTCGCTACCATGAACTCGGCACGACGAAGTGTCTGGTCGGTGAATCGACCGTGAACACAACTTCCTTTAGGAGCACTCGTGACTCTTCAGACCGTCATCCTCGCCGCCGGCATGGGCTCGCGCCTCGGCCGCGCGCTGCCGAAGCCGCTCACCGAACTGAGCGACGGCCGCACGATCATGGGCCAGCAGCACGACAACATCCGCGCCGCCTTCGGCTCGGACGCGCGCATCACCACGGTGGTCGGCTACCGCGCCGAGACCATCATCGACGCCTTCCCCGCAGTCAACTACGTCCACAACGAGCGGTACGACGAGACCAACACGTCGAAGAGCCTGCTGCGCGCCCTCGGCGCGACCGGCAAGGGCGGCGTGCTGTGGATGAACGGCGACGTGGTGTTCGACCCGATGATCCTCGGACGCGCGGCCGCCTACATCGAGCGTGACCAGTCGTTCGTCACCGTCAACACCTCCAAGGTCAGCGATGAAGAGGTGAAGTACACGGTCACCGCCGAGGGCTTCATCAACGAGCTGTCCAAGACCGTCAAGGGCGGTCTCGGTGAGGCCGTGGGCATCAACTACATCTCGTCCACGCACAAGAAGGCGTTCATGCGCCAGCTGCAGCGCGTCGAGGACCAGGACTACTTCGAGCGGGGCCTCGAGCTCGCCATCGCCGAGGACGGCCTGCTGCTCGAGCCGATGGACGTCTCCGACCTGTACGCGGTCGAGGTCGACTTCGCCGAAGACCTGGAGCGGGCGAACCTCTTCGTCTGATCTCTCATCACGAAAGCCCGGTCCCTTCCGAGGGACCGGGCTTTCGGCGTTTTCGCGGCCGGGCTTCGTAGGATCACTGCATGGCCCCCAAGGTGCACAAGATCCACTCCCTGCCGGATGACGCCCCGTGGGATAAGGGCGTGCCGCCCACCGGTTCCCCGGAGCATCCGATGATGGTGCGCGGACTCGACCGCGTGCTGTCGATCCAGCGACCCCTCGTCCTGGCCCACATCCGCAGCATCCGCCTGCGCAATCCCCACGCATCGCCCGCCGAGATCATCCGCATCCTCGAGCGGCGCTACCTCGCAGCCGTGACCACGGGCGGCGCGGCGGTGGGCGCGACCGCCGTCGTCCCCGGCATCGGCACGGGCGTCACGCTCGCGCTCTCCGGAGTGGAGACCGTGGGCTTCGTGGAGTCGACCGCGCTCTTCGCGCAGTCCGTCGCAGAGGTGCACGGCATCGCGGTCGCGAACCCCGATCGCGCACGCGCGCTCGTGATGACGCTCATGCTGGGCAAGGAGGGCGTCGACCTCGTCGGACAGCTGGCAGGGCAGACAGCCGGACGCGGCGGAAGCAGATCGTCCTACTGGGGCGAGCTGGTCACGAAGTCCCTCCCCCGCGCCGCCGTCGGACCTCTGGTCGACCAGCTGAAGAGTATGTTCGTGAAGCAGTTCGCGGCCAAGGGCGGGGCCTCGGTCATCGGCAAGGCGCTGCCGTTCGGCATCGGCGCCGCGATCGGAGGCGCCGGAAACCACATCCTGGGTCGTCGCGTGCTGACCACATCGCACAAGGCGTTCGGGGCCGCACCGATCGATCTCCCCCAGGAACTCGAGCCCGTCGTCGGCGCGGAGAAACTCGAACTGCGGATGCTGCGCGGCGCGCGCTACGCCGGCTCCGCGGTGGCGGGCGCCGCCGGGACGACCGTACGCGGTGTCGAGTGGGTCGGTCGCAAGGCGCTCTCCCTCGGACGCACCCCGAAGACGGACCCCGCCCTGGAACAGGAGGAGTCCGGGAGCACGAGTGTCCCCGCTCCGCCGGAAGCGGCCTCGTCTTCCGAATCGAACGAGGCGCCGCACTGAAGTCCGCGCGCTCATCGCCAAAGGATCGGCCGCCCCCTTGTGCCGAGCATCCAACGGAGCGCGTCGACCCGACGCTAGGGTGGAATCCGTGACGGATAAGCCCGACCTCTTTACCACCGCCGGCAAGATCGCGGATCTGCGCGCTCGCTATTCGGAAGCCGTCGTCGACGCGGAAGCGAAGGCGAAGGAGAAGCAGCACGCGAAGGGCAAGATGACCGCCCGTGAGCGCATCGAGCTGCTCGTCGACCCCGGGAGCTTCGTCGAGTTCGACGAGTACGTGCGCCACCGCACCACCGCGTTCGGCATGGACCGGTCCCGCCCCTACGGCGACTCGGTCGTCACCGGCGTCGGCACGATCAACGGGCGCACCGTCGCGGTGTATTCCCAGGACTTCTCGACCTTCGGCGGATCGCTCGGAGAGGTCGCCGGCGAGAAGATCGTCAAGATCATGGAGTTCGCGCTCTCCGGAGGCATGCCCTGCATCGGCATCCTCGATTCGGGTGGCGCACGCATCCAGGAGGGTGTCGTGGCGCTCGGCAAGTACGGCGAGATCTTCCGCCTGAACACCCGCGCGTCCGGCGTCATCCCGCAGATCTCGATCATCATGGGCCCGGCGGCCGGCGGTGCGGTGTACTCACCGGCACTCACCGACTTCGTGATCATGGTCGACAAGACCAGCCAGATGTTCGTCACCGGACCCGATGTGATCAAGACGGTCACCGGTGAAGACGTGGGCATGGAGGAGCTCGGCGGCGCGTACACGCACAACACCCGCTCGGGCGTCGCGCACTACCTCGCGGAGGATGAGGACGACGCGATCGACTACGCGCGCACGCTCCTCAGCTTCCTCCCCGACAACAACATGGCGGAACTGCCCTCGTACGAGAGCACGTTCGAGTTCGAGACCACCGACGCCGATCGCACGCTGAACACGATCGTGCCGGACTCGACGAACCAGCCCTACGACATCCACACGGTGATCGAGCACATCGTCGACGAGGGCGACTTCCTCGAGGTCCAGCCGCTGTTCGCCCCCAACATCGTGATCGGATTCGGTCGCATCGAGGGACGATCGGTCGGGGTCATCGCCAACCAGCCGTCGCAGATGGCCGGGACGCTCAACATCGAGGCCGGCGAGAAGGCCAGCCGGTTCGTGCGCTTCTGCGATGCGTTCTCGATCCCGATCGTCACCCTCGTCGATGTGCCCGGGTACCTTCCCGGCACCGACCAGGAGTGGACCGGCGTCATCCGCCGCGGTGCCAAGCTGCTCTACGCATACGCCGAGGCCACCGTGCCGCTGGTGACCGTCATCCTGCGCAAGGCCTACGGCGGCGCGTACATCGTCATGGGCTCGAAGCAGCTCGGCGCGGATGTGAACCTCGCGTGGCCGACGGCGGAGATCGCGGTCATGGGCGGCCAGGGCGCCGTCAACATCCTGTACCGAGGCGAGATCAAGAAGGCCGAGGAAGCCGGCGAAGACGTCGCCGCCGTACGCACCCGTCTCGCCAACGAGTACACGTACAACGTGGCGTCGCCGTTCCTCGCGGCCGAGCGCGGCGAGCTCGACGGCATCATCGAGCCGGCGAACACCCGGGTCTCGATCGCCAAGGCACTGCGCGCATTGCGCGGCAAGCGCGCCGAGCTTCCGCCGAAGAAGCACGGGAACATCCCGCTGTGACCGCGCACGAGACGCCGAGCGGAGTGTCGGGGGATGCCGCCCCGATGCTCGAGATCACCCGCGGGGCGGCCACCGAAGAGGAACTCGCCGCGCTCATCGCGGTGATCAGCGAGGCGTACGTCACCGAGGCGGCGGACGCCGTCGTCGAAGAGCCGTCCGTCTCGGCATGGACCCGCACGCAGCGTCCCCTCCGCCGTCCGCTGCGTCGGGACATCCCCTGGGGAAGATTCTCCGGCTGATCGCGGCTCAGTGGCCGAGCAGCAATGCCGACGCGCGCGGGCTGAGGAGCGAATCGAGCACCACGCAGCCGGCTCCCACGGCGCCCACATCGTCGCCGACGACCGTGCCGTCGACAGGCAGCGAGCGCACCGCGCGCGTGGCGCTCGCGGTGTCCAGCCGGCCGGGGATCTCACGCAGATAGACGTCGGACAGTCGCGACCAGAACGGGCCGCCGAAGACCACGCGGTCGACGTCGAGCATGTTCGTCAGCGCGGCCGTCAGCACCGACATGTGCGCCGCGGCCTGCCGCAGCACGCCGTCCGCGAGCGCGTCCCCCTCCGCCGCCCGGTCGCAAAGATCCGTGAGACGCGCCTCGACGGCGTCGACATCGCTCACCCCCTGATCGTCGGGGAACACTCCCGCACGCGCCGCCTGCGCCACGATGGCCTGCGGCGTGCAGACGACTTCGACGCAGCCGCGGGATCCGCAGGTGCACGACGGTCCATCCGGGTCCACGATGATGTGGCCGACCTCTCCGATGTTGCGTGTGCTTCCGCGGACCGCCTCCCCCTGCCTCACCAGCGCGGCACCGATACCCGTACCCAGATACACGAACACGAACGAGTCATCGGCCGACGCCCTGCGCATCCAGAGCTCGCCCACCGCAGCAGCGGTCGTGTCCTTCTCCAGCACCACCGGGAAACCGGTCGCTTCGGCGAGCACTGCGCGCAGCGGCACCCGGTTCCAGCCCCGGAGCTTCGGCGGGTCGATCACGGTTCCCTTCTCCGCATCGAGCGGCCCGGGGGCCGCGATCCCCACCCCGGCGATCGATGTCCGGTCGACCCCCGATCCCGTGATGAGCGCGTCGATCGTCGCCGCCATGGCCTCGACGATCCGCCGAGGCTCCATGTCGGGGGTATGCGCGCTCGTACGCCGCACGACCGCACCGGAGAGATCGAGCAGCACGAACGTCATGACGGCGGGGTCCAGGTGCACCCCGACCGCGAACCTGCTGTCCGGGACGAGCCGCAGCGTGACCCGGGGCTTGCCCGGCCCGTTGATCGTGCGCCCGGCCTCGCGGATGAGACCGTCGTCGAGCAGCCGCCGCGTGATGTTCGTGACGGTCTGGGCCGACAGGCCGGTGGCCGCGGCGAGCTCGATCCGGCTCGACCCCTCGCCGGACTGACGGATGGCCTCCAGCACGACGGACTGGTTGAAGTCGCCCATCCGTGGAAGATTCGTGCCCCGGCGCGTTCGCATCGTCCCATGATCCCCCATCGGAGGAGAAAACGTGTCCCCCAAAATACCTACAGACAACGATTGGAAGAACCTTCAGACTGAGTGAGACGCTTCGCGTTCGGCTGGTCTCTCTGTCCCAGGGTAGACAGACGCTGATCGGCCACCAGCGGACGGTTTTCGGGTAACTGTCCGCACGGCGAGGGGCAGGCGGATACGCCGCCCCTCGCCCACTCTCTACCGCCTCGACTCCGGTCCCCTCCCCCACCGGAGCCGAGGGGCGGCGATCAGCCCGCTGCGGAGACCCGCAGGATCTCGTGCCACAGGTCGACGGAATCGTCGTCTCCGGAGGCGCGCGTGCCGGCTCGGCCGACCACCGTCACCACGACGCGGGGATCGCGGGCCGAGCGGATGATGAGGCGAGCGCTCTGCGCGCGGGTCAGCACGACGGCCAGTTCGTCGCGGATCTCGACCCGACGCTCCTCCGCGATGCCGTCGAAACCGCCCTCGTCGAACACCGTGACGACCGCGCCGCGCCGACGCGCGGCATCGATCGCGTTGCGCACGGCGTCGTTGAGCAGGTCCGCACCGCGCAGCTCGTCCCGGAGCCGCCCCTCGGCGAGGCGCGCGTCCAAGCGTTCCTTCTCGTTCAGGGCACCGCGAGACGCCACCACACGGCTCAGCACGGGACCCGCGACAGCCAGAGCGAACTGCGTGCGCAGACGCCGCTCGCGCTGACGCACGCGCTGTGTCGCGTGCCAGGCCGAGACCGCCTGCTGGATCTCGGCGAGGCGCTCGGTGTCGCGGACCGCACGATCCCAGAACATCACGAGCAGTCGGGCGACGACCACCCACATGATCGACCCCACCAGACCGAGGCTCAACGCCACTCCGAGGCCGAGATACGCGGATGCCTCCATCACGAGGACCGCGAGCGTCGCCCAGCCGACCAGGAACCGACGACGGACGATGCACACGACCCCGAGCAGGCCGAGCGCACCGATGTACCAAGTCGCGAAAGGCGCCGTTCGGTCGGCGGGGTCGAGCGAGAACGTCACGAGCGCGGGGATCGCGGCGCTGGCGAGCAGCGCCAGCACAGCCGACCACAGAGGCATCCGTACCGAAGCGGCGCTGCCGAGGATCGCGATGTTGACCACGGCGAGATACAGACCGATCGCGACGACCATCAGCAGCGGTGCGGTGGGCTGCTCGATCCACCAGATTCCGCGCGCGACGAAGTACAGCGCGAACCCGACGGCGAGCGAGGTCGCGACGCTGCGGACGGTGCGGTTCACGAGCGCTCCCATCCGAGGACCACGGTCGTGCCGTGCTCGTCCGACCGGATCTCCGCGGTGCCGGCGACACCGGCCATACGAGCCAGGATCGACGCCCGGATGCCCAGGCGATCCGCGCCGATGCTCTCGACGTCGAACCCCGGTCCGGTGTCGGACACCGTCACGGCGATCCCCTCATCACCGTGGCCCTCGGCGATGATGTGCAGTCCGCGCCCGTTGGCGTGTGCGACGGAATTGCCGATGGCCTGCCGTGCGGCGAGCACGAGGGCCCGGGCAGCGCGACCGGGGATGAGCCCGATCCCGCCGCGCTCCTCGACGATCGCATCGGCGCCCAGTTCGGAGAGCGCTCGACGGAGCTCCACCACGATCTGCGCCGTTCCGATCGGCTCGTCGCTGCCCTCCTGCGCCACCGCAGCCTCGGTGTTGGCGAGGCGGGTGAGCGCTTCCCGCGCCATCGCGACCGCCAGCTCCTTCGCGCGATCGCCCTCCGCGCGCTCGGCGGCGATCAGTGCAGCCAGAACGCTGTCGTGCATGAGTGCGGACATGGCCACCCGCTCCTCCTCCGCGGCGGCGGCAGCAGCAGCGGTCGAGTACGACGCGACGGCCTGCCCTCTGGCCTCATCGACGCCTGCCGCGACCGAGCGGAACATCCAGCCGAGCGAGATCATCACCACGCCGAGGATCAGCGTGAACGACACGTCGAAAGCGGTCGTGACCCAGAACTCCCGCGAGAACCCGCCCTGGACGAGCCGGACGTAACCGTAGACGAACGGCATCCCGGCCGCCCAGGCGAACTGGAGCCGCAGCGGGAACGCGAGCATGGCCGCGACGACCCCGACGTTGACGAGGAAGAAGATCCACGGCTGATCGCCCGCGCTCTTGTCCGTCGGGTCGACGACGGTCGGCCATGCGGCGAGTGCGAGGACGTAGACCACGGCGAAGATGCCCGAGAAGAGGCGCACACCGCGGCCGATCAGACAGGCCGCGAGCATGGCCGCCAGGGGCACGAACACCACGGTCAGGATCATGACATCTGCCGCGTCGGCCCGGGACGGAGAGCTCAGCGCCGCGATCAGAGCCTGCACGCCGAGCGCGGCCGAACCGATCGCCACGACGATCGCGAGGATCCGCTCCATGCGCTTGCCGGTGAAGCGCTCGAACTCGGTGTCCGCGCTGCCGGGCGAGGGGATCTTGCTCCAGGCATCGCGGATGCTGAGCGGATCAGCGGGCACTCGGCGCCCCGTCGGCCGCGACGATTCCGTCCTCCATCGCCCGACGGAGGAGGTCGACCTTGGTCGGTGCCGGGCGACCGACCTCGACGTACTTCACTCGGACGCGGGTTATGTTCTCCTTGGCCGTCGAGTACGCGACACCGAGGCGTTCGGCGACGGCCTTCAGCGGCAGCCCCGTGGCGTAGAGCCGGAGCACCTCGCGCTCGCGGGTGGAGAGCTGCGCGTCGGCGAAGGCCCGATCCCCGTCGACGGCACTGGCCCATTCGACGTTGTTGAGCGCTTCGCCCTGCGCGACGGTCCGGATCGCATCCAGGACGTCGTCGAGAGCGGACGACTTGCTGACGACGCCGGCGGCCCCGGCCGCGAGCGCCTCGCGCACCGCTGCGGGACGGTCCGCGACACTGTGGATGACGACGCTCGCCCCGTCGCTGACGAGCGAGGTCACGTTCTCCGTCACGGTCGATCCGTCGCCGAGCGTGAGGTCGAGCACGACCACGTCGGCCGGAGCGGACCCGGAGGCCACTCGCCACTCGAGGTAGGAGACGACCGTGCTGCCGGAGAAGACCACCGTCTGCGAATCACGCGCGCACGCGGCCTCGAGGCCGAGGCGAACGGACTCGTGATCGTCGATGAGTGCGACCCTGCTCATCCACCCAGCCTAGTGAGTACCTGGCCGCAGCCCGGATCGGTCACCTCGTGAGGAGGGCGACGACCTCGAAATGGTGCGAGTGCGGGAAGAGGTCGAAGCCGCGCAGGCGGTCGACCTTCCACCCGAGGGTCCGGAACGTCCCGAGGTCTCGGGCGAGCGCGACCGGATCGCACGCGACGTAGGCGATCGCCTCGGGCGCGAGGGCGTGCACCGCCTCGACGACCTGGCGACCCGCCCCGGCGCGCGGCGGGTCGAGGATGACGGCTCCGGTGCGCCCCGCTCCCTTCTGCGTGGAGAGGAAGCGATCCACGCGCGCGGTCACGGCCTTCACGTCGAGCGGGGCAAGGTTCGCGGCGGCGTGCTGGGTGGCCCGGGCGCTCGACTCGACCGTGACGATGTCGGTGCCGCCGAGGTCGGCGAGGGTCGCCGCGAAGAGCCCGACGCCGCCGTAGAGGTCGTAGTGCGTCTTCTCCTCGTCGACGTGCCCCTCGAGCACGCCGTATACGGCGGCATCGAGCACGGATGCAGCCCGCGGGTGCACCTGCCAGAACCCCGTGGAGTCGACCTGGAAGCGGCGGTCGCCGACGACCTCCTCGATCACTTCCGGTGTCGGACGACGACGGAAACCGCGAGCGACCTTCGCCGGCCGCTCGGTCTCCTCCCGCCGGATGACGCGGACCCGGCCGTCTGCCGGCTCGACGAGTTCGATGCGTCCCGGTGCCTCGCCGTGCAGCGCGAGTGCGGCCTCGGCGATGGCGGGCCGCGAGAGCGGGTAGCTGCTGACGGGGATGACGCGGTGGCTGCGCGCGGCGAAGGGACCGACCTCGCCCGACTCGTCCACGTGCAGGGTGACGCGGGTGCGCCAGCCGGTGCCGTCACCGGAATCGACGGCCTCGATCTCCGGAGCGTCGAGCCCCTGACCCGCGAACCGGTCGAGGGCCTCCGTCAGCACCTGGCGCTTGAGCACCCGCTGGTGCCCGAGGTCGATGTGGCCGAGATCGGCTCCGCCCGGACGGTCGGCAGGGTCACGCGAGAGATCGGCTTCGGCCCAGATGTGCGGGCGGCGGTGCTCCGACGCGTCGAGGACCTCGATCGTCTCGGCTCGCCAGAAGCTGCGCGTCGACGCGTCCGCCCCCTCCTGCGGGGCGATCACCCTGGCGCGCACGCGCTCCCCGGGGATCGCATCGGAGACGAAGACCACGCGGCCCTCATGGCGGGCGACGAAGGTGCCCCCGTGTGCGATGCCGGTGATGTCGAGCTCGAGCACGTCGGCTGGGGAGGAAGTCATCCTTCGAGGATACGGTGGTGGACATGCGCGTCTGCCTCGCCTCCACGTCTCCCGCCCGACTGATGCTGCTGCGGCAGGCCGGGATCGAGCCGCTCACCCTCTCTCCGGATGTCGACGAGGATGCCGTCGCCGCAGCCGCCGAGACCGAACGCGGCGCCCCGCTCGCCCCCGCCGAGCTGGTGCTGCTCCTCGCCCGCGCCAAGGCCGCTGCGGTCGCCCGGACCCTTGCCGAGACGGGTGAGTTCGACGGTCTCGTGATCGGAGGCGATTCGATGTTCGCGCTCGGCGGGCGCGTCTACGGCAAGCCCTACACCGCGGAGGAGGCCACCCGGCGCTGGCAGGAGATGCGCGGAGCGACCGGCATCCTGCACTCCGGGCACTCGGTGTTCCGAATCATCCCCGGCGAGGAGCCCATCGAGGCGACGGCCGTCGCCGAGGCGTCGGTGACCTTCGCGGAAGACGTCAGCGATGACGAGATCGCCGCCTACGTCGCCTCGGGCGAGCCGCTGCACGTGGCCGGAGCGTTCACGGTGGACAGCCTCGGCGGCGCCTTCATCACCCGGGTCGACGGCGATCCCTCGACCGTCGTGGGCATGTCCCTCTCGACCGTGCGGCGCCTGGCCGCAGAGCTCGGCGTCCGGTGGACGGATCTGTGGTCGTAGACTCCCCTCCACGTTTCTCCCACTTTCTTGTGGGGAGTCGTCAAAGGGATCGAGGGCCTTCTCGCTAGGCTGGCAACCATGCCTGCTATCGCCAAGGTGCTCATCGCCAACCGCGGCGAGATCGCCGTACGCATCATCCGCGCCGCCCGAGACTCCGGGATCGCGTCGGTCGCCGTCTACGCCGACCAGGATCGTGATGCCCTGCACTCCCGACTCGCCGACGAGGCCTACGCGCTCGGCGGCTCGACCAGCGCCGAGACCTACCTGCAGATCGAGAAGATCCTCTCGATCGCCCGCCGCGCCGGAGCCGACGCCGTGCACCCCGGCTACGGGTTCCTCGCGGAGAACGCCGAGTTCGCCCGCGCCATCATCGATGCGGGGATGACCTGGATCGGCCCGTCGCCAGAGGCGATCGAAGCCCTCGGCGACAAGGTGACCGCGCGTCACGTCGCCGAGAAGGTGGGTGCTCCTCTCGCCCCCGGAACGCCGGGTCCCGTGTCCGGAGCCGACGAGGTCATCGCCTTCGCGAAGGAGTTCGGCCTCCCGATCGCCATCAAGGCGGCGTACGGCGGCGGCGGACGCGGCCTCAAGGTCGCCCGCGAGCTCGACGAGGTCGCCGAGCTGTTCGAATCGGCCACCCGCGAGGCCGTCGCCGCGTTCGGTCGTGGCGAGTGCTTCGTCGAGAAGTACCTCGACAAGCCGCGCCACGTCGAGACCCAGTGCCTGGCCGACTCCGCGGGCAACGTCGTCGTGATCTCGACGCGCGACTGCTCGCTGCAGCGCCGTCACCAGAAGCTCGTCGAAGAGGCTCCTGCTCCGTTCCTGACCGAAGAGCAGAACGATCTGCTCTACTCGGCGTCGAAGGCCATCCTCAAAGAGGTCGGCTACGTCGGTGCGGGCACCTGCGAGTTCCTGATCGGCGCCGACGGCACCGTCTCGTTCCTCGAGGTGAACACCCGTCTGCAGGTCGAGCACCCGGTATCCGAGGAAGTCACCGGCATCGACCTCGTGCGCGAGCAGTTCCGCATCGCCGCCGGTGGAACCATCGACTACGACGACCCGAAGCCGCAGGGCCACTCGATCGAGTTCCGCATCAACGGCGAGGACCCGGGCCGCGGGTTCCTCCCCCAGCCCGGTCCGATCCACGTCTTCAAGACCTTCGGGGGTCCCGGCATCCGCCTCGACTCCGGGGTCACCGCCGGCGACTCGGTCTCGGGAGCGTTCGACTCGCTGCTCGCGAAGATCATCGTCACCGGCAAGGACAGGGCGGAGGCGCTGGAGCGCTCCCGCCGCGCACTCGACGAGTTCGAGGTCGCCGGCCTCCCGACCGTCATCCCGTTCCACCGGAAGGTCGTCCGCGACCCCGCGTTCACCGCCGAGAACGGCGAGTTCGGCATCTTCACCCGCTGGATCGAGACCGAGTTCGTGAACGACATCCCCGCGTGGGACGGCGAGCTCGAGGCCCCGGCCGCCGGCGAGTCGCGCCACACCGTCGTCGTCGAGGTCGCCGGCAAGCGCCTCGAGGTGAGCCTGCCGGATCGCGTCGCGGTCGCACCGGGCACCGCGGGGCGTCCCGCCGTCGTACCGCCGTCGCGTCGCAGCCACGCCACCACGGCGAATGCCGGCGCATCCGGCGATGCCGTGAAGTCGCCCATGCAGGCCACCGTCGTCAAGATCGCCGTCGAAGACGGGCAGCAGGTCGTCAAGGGCGACCTCGTCGTCGTGCTCGAGGCCATGAAGATGGAGCAGCCTCTGCAGGCGCACAAGGACGGCGTCATCGGCAACATCAACGCGGATGCCGGCACCACGGTCTCCGCGGGACACCAGCTGCTCACGATCAGCTGATCCCTCGCCTCCTCGCCTCGGCGAGACCCCCGACTACCACCGAGACCCCGGGTCGCAGACACATGCGACCCGGGGTCTCGGCGTGAAGTCGGGGTTTCGGCGAAGACCCGCCCCTCAGGAGATGTTCACGAGGTGCATCGCGCGGCTCGCGTCGGTGATGCTGCTCGAGAGCGACGGGTATGCGGCGAACACCCGCGAGACCTGGTCGACCGTGAGGCGGCGCTCGACGGCGACCGCGATCGGGTAGATCAGCTCGGAGGCCTTGGGAGCCACGATCACGCCGCCGATGACGGTGCCGGATCCCTTGCGCGCGATGAGCTTGACGAAGCCGTCCTTGATGCCCATCATCTTCGCGCGCGGGTTGGCCGCGAGCGGGAGCTTGTAGACCATGCCGTCCGCGACGCCGTCCTCGACGTCTTTCACCCCGTACCCCACCGTTGCGATCTCCGGAGCGGTGAAGATGTTCGAGGTGATCTTGATGAGTTCCAGCGGGATCACGATGTCGCCGAGCGCGTGGAAGACGGCTGTGCGCCCCTGCATCGAGGCGACCGAGGCGAGCGGGAAGAAGTTCGTGCAGTCCCCCACCGCGTACACGTTGGGCACCGAGGTGCGCGCGACCTTGTTCACCCGCACGTGACCCGAGTCGTCCAGCTCGACGCCGGCCTCCTCCAGGCCGATCCCCGCGGTGTTCGGGATCGAACCCACCGCCATCAGGCAGTGGCTCCCCTCGACCGTGCGACCGTCGGACAGCGTGACGGTCACGCCCTCCTTCGTGGCTTCGACCTTGTCGGCACGGGACTTCGAGAGCACCTGCATCCCACCGCGCTTGAACACCTTCTCCAGGACGCTCGCCGCGTCCTTGTCCTCGCCGGGGAGCACCTGCTCGCGGCTGGAGATGAGCGTGACCTTGGCGCCGAGGTTCATGTAGGCGGAGGCGAACTCCGCACCGGTCACGCCGGAGCCGACCACGATGAGATGCTCCGGCAGCGCCTTCATGTCGTACAGCTGCGTCCAGGTGAGGATGCGCTTGCCGTCGGGCTTGGCCGAATCGAGCTCACGCGGTGAGGCGCCAACGGCCACGACGATCGTGTCGGCCTCGACGCGGTCGAAGTCGGTGCCCTTCTCGCCGGTCGACACCACGATCGCAGTGGGACCCTCGAGGCGCCCGTGCCCGGAGAGGATGCGGACGCCGGCCTCGAGCAGTGTCGCCCGCATGTCCTCGGACTGCTGCCCCGCGAGCGCGATGAGACGCTTGTTGACAGCGGCGAGATTGATCGCGATCTCGGGCTTGAGCGGCTTGCCGTTCTCGCCCTTGGCGTAGAAGTTCACGCCGAGGTCGCTCGCCTCTGAGATGGCCACCGCCGCATCGGCCGTGGCGATCAGGCTCTTGGACGGCACGACGTCGGTGAGGACGGCCGATCCGCCGACTCCCACCCGCTCGACCAGGGTGACCTCGGCCCCGAGCTGAGCGGCCGCGAGAGCCGCCTCGTAACCGCCGGGACCGCCGCCGAGGACGGCGACGCGCTGAGTGCGCTCGAAAGTGGTGGAAGACATGCAACCCATTCTTCCGCAATCCTGGCCCCGGAGCCTGCACCTTCCTAGAGTGGATCCATGCCCGAAACGCACAGCAACCCTCTCGACGACCCGACCGCGAACCCGTTCGAGGTCGCCGCACAGGCCGCCGCCGACATCGCGCGTCTAACCGGAGTCGAGAATCACGACATCGCACTCACCCTCGGCAGCGGCTGGGGCAAGGCCGCCGACATCATCGGCGAGACCGTCGCCACGATCCCCGCCACCGAGGTGACCGGTTTCTCGAAGCCGGCATTGGAGGGACACGTCGGCACGCTCCGCAGCATCCGCACGCCCGGGGGCAAGAACGTCCTCGTGATCGGCGCGCGCACCCACTACTACGAGGCCCACGGCGTGCGTCGCGTCGTGCACAGCGTGCGCACCGCCGCCGCCACGGGGGCGAAGATCATGGTGCTCACGAACGGTGCAGGAGGCATCCGCGAGACGTGGACGCCCGGCCAGCCCGTGCTGATCAGCGACCACATCAACCTCACCGCCGACTCCCCTCTCGAGGGCGCGACCTTCGTCGACCTCACCGACCTGTATTCGAAGCGACTGCGCGACATCGCGCGCTCCATCGATCCGATGCTTGACGAGGGCGTGTACACCCAGTTCCGCGGCCCGCACTACGAGACCCCGGCCGAGGTGCAGATGGCGAAGCACATCGGCGGACACATCGTCGGCATGTCGACCGCTCTCGAGGCGATCGCCGCCCGCGAGGCCGGCATGGAGATCCTCGGGTTCTCCCTCATCACCAACCTCGCCGCCGGGATCCAGCAGACTCCGCTCAGCCATGCCGAGGTGATCGAGGCGGGCCGTGAGGCCGAGCCCGTGATCTCCGCGCTCCTGGCCAGGGTGGTCGAGGCCCTGTGAGCGAGGAGCGGCTCGCGCAGGCACGGGCCTGGCTGCGACAGGACCCGGATCACGAGACGCGCGACGAGCTCGCCGCCCTGATCACGCGGGCATCCGGCGGGGACGACGCGGCCCTGGCCGATCTCGACGACCGCTTCCGCGCACGCCTCGAGTTCGGCACCGCCGGCCTCCGCGGCGAGCTCGGCGCGGGAAGCAACCGGATGAATCGGGTGCTCGTGGCACAAGCGGCCGCCGGATTCGCCGCCTACCTCCGCGAGAAGGCGGTTCCCGGGCACACCCCGACCGTCGTGATCGGCTACGACGGGCGACGCAACTCGCGTGTGTTCGCCACGGACTCCGCCGAGCTTTTCGTCGGCGCCGGTCTGCGCGCGATCCTGCTCCCCCGCCTGCTGCCCACGCCCGTGCTCGCCTTCGCCGTCCGCCACTTCGGTGCGGATGCCGGAGTGATGGTCACCGCGAGCCACAACCCGCCGAACGACAACGGCTACAAGGTGTACCTCGGCGGGGCAGACCAGGGCTCGCAGATCGTCGCGCCGGCAGATGCCGAGATCGCGGCGCACATCCAGCGCACGGCCGACTCCGGGTCCGTGGCGGCGCTGCCGCGCTCCACGGCCTACGAGACCGCCGGCGAGGATGTCGTCGACGCCTACATCGCGGCCACGGCGGCCGTGGCTCCCGCGCCCGCCGGATCTTCCGGGATGCGGTGGGTCTACACCGCCATGCACGGGGTGGGCTGGGAGACGCTGTCGCGCATCGTCCGAGAAGCCGGATACCCGCAGCCGTTCGTCGTCGACGAGCAGCTCACGCCCGACGCGACCTTCCGCACGGTCTCGTTCCCGAACCCCGAGGAGCCGGGGGCGATGGATCTCGCCTTCGCACGGGCCCGCCGCGTGAAAGCGGACTTCATCCTCGCCAACGACCCCGACGCCGACCGCCTGGCCGTCGCGGTTCCCGACGACTCCGCCGCGGACGGCTGGCGTCGTCTGACGGGAAACGAGGTCGGACTCCTGCTCGGCGCGCGGGCCGCTCGCGCCGCCGCCGGGACGCCGGGAGCCTCGCTGGCCTGCTCGCTCGTCTCGTCGCCCGGCCTCGGTGCCGTCGCCGCCCACCACGGACTGGACTTCCACGAGACCCTGACCGGATTCAAGTGGATCTCCCGCGCCCCCGGCATCGTCTTCGGATTCGAGGAGGCACTCGGCTACCTCGTGAACCCCGACACGGTGCGCGACAAGGACGGGGTCTCCGCGGCGATCGCCGTGCTGGGCCTCGCCGCCGAGGCGCGCGACCGCGGAGCCACGCTCATCGACCTCCTCGACGAGCTGGGCGAGACGTACGGGCACTACGCGAGCGGCCAGGTGTCAGTGCGCGTCGAGGACCTCTCCATCATCGGCAACGTCATGCTCGCGCTGCGCTCGCTGCCGCCGACCCACATCGCCGGGCGGACGATCACCTCGGCAGAGGACCTGCTGCAGGCGGCACCGGGACAGCCCTCCGGCGACGTGCTGCGGTATCGCCTCGGCGACGGCTCGCGCGTCATCGTCCGACCGAGCGGTACCGAACCGAAGCTCAAGGTCTACATCGACGCCCGAGCGGACTCCGCCGACGCGGCACGCGGTGCTGTGGCAGAGCTCGAGGCGGGAGTACGCGCCCTGCTCGACGAGCGCTCCTGAGCATGCCCACGCGACGCCTGATCGTCAGCGCGCACAACGGCGCGCACGCCCGACCGGTGGCCGAGCTCGTGCGACTCGCGCAGTCGCACGGCTCCCCGGTGACCCTGCGCACGGCAGACGGCACCACGGTCGACCTGAGCAGCGTGCTGGCGGTCATGGACCTCGGGATCTCGTCCGGTGACGCGGTCGTGCTCGAGACGGCGGCATCCGCCACCGCGGACGACGTGCTGGATCAGCTCGCCGAGGTGCTCGCGCCGCGGGAGTGAGACGCGCGGATCAGCCGTCGATCACCGCGACGAGCTCGTCGAGGAAGGCCTCGAACGTGGTGCCCCTGCGGACGATGCGCTGAACACTCTCGCGCTCGCTGAACACCTCGACCAGCTGCTCGAACACCGTCTGGAACGCCGCGCGATCGCTCTCGCTGAACGCGGCGAGCGCGACGACCTGCACGCGCCCGTCGCCCCACGCGGCCGAGCCGTCCGCCACACCGATCGCGATGGCCGTGCGGGTCGCCGTCATCTGCAGCGCGTGCGGCACCGCGAGCGCATCCGTGAAGGCGGTCGACGACATCCGCTCGCGCACGATGGTGTTCTCGATGTAGTCCTCGCCGATGAGTCCCGCCTGCACGAGCAGCCCGCCGAGCCGCCTGATGATCGCCTCCTCCCCCTCGTCCGGGAGCGGGAAGACGTAGGCGTCGGCCAGGAAGTAGCGTGCGAGCTCGCCGCGCAGGCGGGTGAGGCGCCTCCCGCGGCGGACGCGCGCCGCGGCCTGCTGGATGCGGTCGACATCGGCATCCGTCAGGAACGGCTGGATGCGGACGAAGCGGTCGCCCGCGTCTCCCGGCTCGATCGTGCTGAGCACGAGATCGGTGTCGAACGACGCCCAATCGGGGTCCACGTTCGTGACGACGGTCGTGACCTCGATCGCGGAGCCGAGTGAGCGGTCGACGCTGGAGCGCAGCAGCTCGTGCAGCTCCTGGTAGCCCGGGCAGACGATCGTGGCGGTCAGGATCGACTCCGCCTTGCGACTGCGCTCGAGCCGCCCGCCGACGTGCATGGCGATATAGGCGATCTCGTCATCGTGGATGGGGGTGCCGACGCGATCGTGGAGTCCGCTCGCGATGGACACTGCGACCTCGAAGATCATCGGATACGTCGTCTTGAGAGAGCGCGTGAGCGGGTTGCGCGTCAGCGCGCTCTCCTCGGCCCGCCGCAGCAGGTTCTGCACGTGTAGGGCGAGTCGGAGGACGAACGTCTCGTCAACGAGGTCGACCTGGAAGTCGTCGGCGGCTCGGGCGATCTCCGCCCGGACCGCCGCTTCGACGGCCGGGTCCACTCCGCTGCGCGCGACCTCCCGCGTCGCGTCCTCCCCCGGCGCGACGATACGGGTCAGGACCAGAGAGGCGAGGTGACCGCTGTCGCCGTCACCGAGAACCACGTCGAAGTGCTCGGCGGCGAGGCGGGCGATGACGGCCCCCACCCGCGGGATCTCCTCCCGGGCACCCGCCGGCGAGGATTCGAGAGCGTGCCCCGCGGCAACCCGCTCGGCGGCGATCGCGATGTGCAGCAGGACGTCGGCGATCGCGAGCTCGTTCACGTAGTAGCCGAGCTCGCCGAGCTCCCGCACGAGCGATGTCTTGAACGGACCGACCGCACTGGCGGCCACGGCCGACCGCGACAGTGCGCGTCGGAACGTCTCGGGGTGGAAGGAGGCGTCATCCATCTCGTCGTGCGCGAGCCTGCTGAGCAGACGCCGCTGGGCTGCCTCATTCCCGCGCAGTCGCACCGTCTCCCGGTCGCGCTCCAGGGTGAGCTCGGTGCCGTCGAGCAGACTGCGCACCCGGACCAGATCCGCCTCGAGCGTCGCCTCGCTGACGTGCAGCTCGTCCGCAGTGTCGAACACGTCGATCCCGGCGGGTTCATCGAGCAGCCGCCGTACCAGGGTGTGCAGGCGGTCGCGGGGCGCGGACTCTCCGGTCTGCCGCATCCGCAGCGCACCGCGGGCACCGGAGCCCGCGCGATACCCGGCCGGGCCGGACTCGATCACCCCGGCGCCGGGAGTCCGTGCGTTCAGCGCGGCGACGTAGGACCGGATGCTGCGCGGCGTGACCCCGAGCAGATCGGCGAGGCTGGCAGCCGTCGCCCAGCCCTCCTGGCGCAGCAGAGCGGCGAGGAGCTGGTCCTGGCGCTGGCGCGACATGGTCCTCCCCTTCCCGCATGCTGACCGCACTGTCTCGACGTCGTCTCCATGATGTCAGCATGCCGGCATCCGCGGGCGGAAGGAGGTGTTCCGCGGGGGCGGAAAGGAACCTGTTGGTGCGGTGCCCCTCCCGGTTCCCAGACTGTTCTCAGGAAGGTGGGAGTCGATGAGGATCCTCGTGGTGTGCGGCGCCGGGGCGTCGAGCACGTTCGTCGCACTACGGCTCCGCACTGCGGCAGCCTCGGCCGGTCTCGGCTGGGACGCGGTGGCGGGCACCGAGAGCTCCGTCGCCGGCTCCGATCACGACCTCGTCCTCGTCGGTCCGCATCTCGGCGATCGGCTCGAGGCGTTGCGCGGCAGCGTGGAAGCGCCCGTGGCCGTGCTTCCGGATGACGTCTTCTCCGACCGCGACGGCTCCCGCACCCTCGACTTCGCCCGATCGATCCTCGCCGCCACCGGCGACACCCCGAAAGGAACATCATGACCGCCACCCGCACCGTCCGGATCGGCTCCTCCCACGGACTGCACGCCCGCCCGGCGAAGCTCTTCGCGCAGGCGGCGAAGGACTCGGGCATCGCCGTGACGATCGCGAAGGACTCGGGCAAACCGGTCAACGCCGCCAGCATCCTTGGTGTGATCGCGCTCGCGATCGAGTACGGCGACTATGTGACGTTGACGGCCGACGGCGACGGGGCCGAGGGCGTGCTGGACACGCTCACCGAGCTCCTCACCACCGACCATGACCAGGACGCCGCCGGATGAGCGAGCTGCGCGGGGTGGGCATCGGTCTGGGCGTGGCCCAGGGACCGGTCGTCCGCATGGCCGAGGCGATGCCGCCTCCGGAGAACTCGCCGAGCACGGCGGGCACCGAAGCCGAGCACGTGCGAGTTCGCGAGGCGGTCGCGACCGTCGCCCGCGAACTGAACGAACGCGGTGAGGCGGCAGGCGGCGCAGCCCGAGACGTGCTCGAAGCGCAGGCGATGATCGCCGAGGACCCGACGCTCCAAGACGAGGTCGATACCCGGATCGATGCCGGAGCGACGGCCGAATGGGCGGTGCACGATGCGTTCGCGGGGTTCCGCGCCACGCTGGAGGCCGTCGGTGGTTACCTCGGCGAGCGCGCCGCCGACCTCGATGACATCGCGCAGCGGGTCCTGGCGCACCTGCGCGGCGTCGATGCCCCCGGCGTCCCGAACCCCGGGCACCCGTTCGTCCTGGTCGCGCGCGACCTCGCTCCGGCCGACACCGCACTCCTCGACCTGGATCAGGTGCTCGCGCTGATCACGACGGACGGCGGGCCGACCTCCCACACCGCGATCCTCGCGAGGGAGAAGGGCATCGTCGCGATCGTCGGCGTCGGCGACGCCACGCCGCTGGTCACGGGCGAGACGGTGATCGTCGATGCCGCCAGCGGAGTGGTCACCCGCGAGCCGACGGAGGACGAGAAGGACCGCGCGGCTCAACGCGCCGCCGCTCGCCAGTCGGCCGAGGCCGCTCCCCCCACTCCCGGCGCCCTCGCCGACGGCACGCCGGTCGCGCTGCTCGCGAACCTGGGGAAGCCCGCAGACGCGGCCGATGCGGTCGTTCGGGGGGCCGAGGGCGTCGGGCTGTTCCGCACCGAGTTCCTGTTCCTCTCCTCGGCACAGGCGCCGACCATCGCCCAGCAGCGGGAGTCGTATCGCGAGCTGCTCGCAGCCTTCCCCGGCAAGAAGGTCGTGGTCCGGATGCTCGATGCAGGAGCCGACAAGCCGCTGGCGTTCCTCAACGACGCGCACGAGGAGAACCCGGCACTCGGGCTGCGGGGTCTGCGCGCGCTGCGAGCCAGCGAGGACATCCTGCGCGAGCAGCTGACCGCGCTGGCCGAAGCCGATGCCGAGACCGATGCCGATCTCTGGGTCATGGCCCCGATGGTCGCCACGGTCGAGGAGACGATCTACTTCACGGGGCTCGCGCGCGAATACGGGCTGCAGACCGCCGGCGTGATGGTGGAGATCCCGGCGAGCGCCCTGCTCGCCGACCGGGTGCTCGCGCACGCCGACTTCGCCTCGATCGGCACCAACGACCTCACGCAGTACACCATGGCGGCCGACCGCATGCTCGGTTCGGTCGCCGGCTTCCAGGATCCCTGGCATCCGGCCGTGCTGCGCCTGGTGCGCGAGGTCGGCGACGCCGGCGCGCGCCTGGGCAAACCGGTCGGCATCTGCGGCGAGGCCGCCGCCGATCCGCTCCTCGCCGTCGTGCTGGTCGGCCTCGGCGCCACCAGCCTCTCGATGGCACCCTCGGCGCTGGCCGACGTGCGACACGCGCTCTCCGAACGCACCCTGTCCGAGGCGCGGAGCCTCGCGGAGGCCGCCCTGGCCGCCGACGATGCTCCCTCCGCCCGAACCGCCGCGGCCACTCTCGCCGCGGAACTCCCCCTCCACAAGAAAGAGACGACATCATGACGACGACGTCACCTGCCGCCACGAAACCCGGCGGTCTCCGCGTGGGCGTGCAGCGCTTCGGCACGTTCCTCTCCGGCATGATCATGCCGAACATCGCAGCCTTCATCGCCTGGGGCTTCATCACGATGCTCTTCATCCCGGCCGGATTCTTCGGCGCCAAGAGCCCCTTCGGCTGGCACTGGGCGGGTGTGGCCGAGATCATCGGCGGCGGCGGCGACTCCGCCGTCATCGGCTGGCAGGGCGCCATGACCGCGGTGGCGGAGGGCGATGGCGGCAACATCCTCGCGTACGTCGGCCTGGTCGGCCCCATGGTGACCTACCTGCTGCCGCTGCTGATCGCCAACACCGCCGGCCGCATGGTCTACGGCGAGCGCGGTGGCGTGGTGGCCACGATCGCCACGGTCGGCGTGATCGTCGGCACCAACATCCCGATGTTCCTCGGTGCCATGATCATGGGCCCGATCGCCGCGTGGATCATGAAGAAGGTCGACAGCATCTGGGACGGGAAGATCCGCCCCGGCTTCGAGATGCTCGTCAACAACTTCTCCGCCGGGATCCTGGGCATGCTCCTCGCGATCGTCGGCTTCTTCGCCTTCGGACCGGTCATGCTCGGCATCAGCGCCGCGCTCGGTGCGGCCGTCGACTGGCTCGTCACGCTGCAGCTGCTCCCGCTCGTGTCGATCATCGTCGAGCCGGCGAAGGTGCTGTTCCTCAACAACGCCATCAACCACGGCGTCTTCACCCCGCTCGGCATCGAGCAGGCGGCGGAGACCGGCAAGTCGATCCTGTTCCTCATCGAGGCCAACCCCGGCCCCGGCCTCGGTCTGCTCCTCGCCTTCAGCTTCTTCGGCGTCGGCGCGGCGAAGGGTTCCGCACCGGGTGCGGCGATCATCCAGTTCTTCGGTGGCATCCACGAGATCTACTTCCCGTATGCGCTGAGCAAGCCCACCACGATCCTCGCCCTCATCGCGGGTGGTGCGGCCGGCGTCACGACGAACATGCTCCTGAACGGCGGTCTGGCTTTCCCGGCGGCGCCCGGCAGCATCATCGCGGTGACCTTCGCCGCCCTCGGCGCGGGTGTCCCGAACCTGCTGGTCGTGTACCTGTCGGTCATCGTCGCCGCCACCGTGACGTTCCTCATCACCGGTGTGATCCTGCGGGCTTCGCGCAAGCGCGACCTCGCCGCCGAGGGGGACGCCTTCGGTGCGGCGATCGCACAGACCGAGGCGAACAAGGGCAAGTCGTCGGCCGCGATGGATGCGCTGCGCACATCGACCGCGACTGCGGCTCCCGAAGCCGCCGCGACCCCGGGCACGACCGCCGTCGCCACGGCACCGATCGAGCGGATCGTGTTCGCGTGCGACGCCGGGATGGGCTCATCGGCGATGGGCGCCAGCGTCCTCCGCAACAAGCTCAAGAAGGCGGGCATCGAGGACGTGAACGTCACCAACCAGGCCATCGCGAACCTCGACGGAACGGCCGACGTGGTGATCACGCAGCAGCAGCTCACCGAGCGCGCCGCGGCGAAGTCGCCGAACTCGGTCCACGTGTCGGTCGACAACTTCATGAACTCGCCCAAGTACGAAGAAGTCGTCGAGATGGTGCGATCCCAGCGAAAGGACACAGAATGAGCGTTCTCACCCCCGAGCAGGTCCGCATCCACCCCGGTGGGGCGACCCGCGACGAGGCGCTCCAGGAGGCGACGGACATCCTCGTCGCCGCCGGAGCCGTCACCCCCGTGTACGTCGATGCCATGCGGCAGCGTGAGGAGACCGTGTCGACCTTCATGGGCAACGGACTCGCGATCCCGCACGGCACCAACGATGCGAAGGACGCCATCCTCGCCTCGGCCCTGTCGGTCGTGCGCTACGACGGCGGCGTCGACTGGTCGGGAGACCCCGCGACCTTCGTGATCGGCATCGCCGGCGTCGGTGACGAGCACCTGGAGATCCTCTCCCGGATCGCGATCCTGTTCTCCGAGGAGGACGACGTGGCACGGCTCTCCGCGGCGCAGACCCCGGAAGAGCTCTACGCCCTGCTGTCGGAGGTGAACGAGGGATGAAGGCGGTCCACTTCGGGGCGGGCAACATCGGGCGCGGGTTCGTCGGTCTGCTGCTCCGCCAGGGCGGGTACGAGGTCGTGTTCTCCGACGTCGCCGATGCCCTGGTCGACGCGATCAATGCGGTCGACTCGTACACCGTGCACGAAGCCGGCCCCGGAGGGATCGATCATGTCGTCACCGGGTTCCGGGCGGTCAACAGCCGCACCGATCCCGCCGCCGTAGCGGAGGAGGTCGCGACGGCCGATGTCGTCACGACCGCGGTCGGGCCGACGGTACTGCGATTCGTGGCACCGTCGATCGTGGCCGGACTCGCCCTCCGCTCCCCCGATGCCGCGCCGCTGCAGGTCATGGCCTGCGAGAACGCGATCGGCGCGACCGACCTGCTGCGGAGCGAGGTGGCAGCGGCGGCGGGGGCGGATGCCGAGACGCTACTCGCGCGCGCGGTCTTCGCGAACACCGCGGTCGACCGCATCGTGCCGGCACAGCCCGCAGACGGCGGCGTCGATGTCACGGTCGAGCCCTACTTCGAGTGGGCGATCGAGTCGGGGCCGTTCGGCGGCTCCCTTCCGAGCATCCCCGGCGCGCACTTCGTCGACGATCTGGCACCGTACATCGAGCGCAAGCTCTTCACGGTGAACACGGGGCACGCCGCCACCGCGTACTTCGGCGCGCGAGCCGGGATCGAACGGATCTCGGACGCCCTGGCCGACGCCGCCATCGCGGCGAGCGTCTCGGCCGCGCTAGAGGAGACCTCGGCCGTGCTGGTCGCCGAGCACGGGCTGGATGCGGCGGACCTCGCGGCGTACCGCGCCACGATCCTCGATCGCTTCCGCAACCCGGCGCTGGTCGACACCGTGCAGCGCGTCGGACGCCAACCGCTGCGCAAGATCTCGCGGCACGAGCGGTTCGTGGGACCGGCCGCCATGGCCGCGGAGCGCGGCCTGCCGACCGAGGCGCTCGTGGCGGCCGTGTCGGCGGCGCTCGAGTTCGACGATCCGGCCGACGAGCAGTCGGTCGAGCTCCAGGAGCTGCTGCGCTCGGAGGAGCCCGCGGCCTTCACCGCCCGCACCACGGGCCTGGATCCGGAGCATCCGCTGTTTCCGGCCATCCGGGACGCCGTCGCGGCGCGCCAGCAGCACCTCGGATCCGCCTGACCCGGTGGAGCTCGACGCCCCCGCCCAGCCGTTACGATCGGTGGGCGGGGGCGTTTTTTCGAGCACACTGACGTGCGGGGAGCAGCATGAACAGATACGCCGTGATCGGCGCGGGTCCATCGGGTCTGGCCGCGGCGCGCGCGCTGCAGAAGCGCGGAATCGTGGTGGACGGCTATGAGGCCGCCCACGGCGTCGGCGGCCTGTGGGACATCACGAATCCGCGCAGCACGATGTACGAGTCCGCGCACCTGATCTCCTCCCGCACCACCACGGAGTTCACCGAGTTCCCGATGCGCTCGCGGGTCGACTACCCCGGCCACCGCGTGCTGAAGGAGTACTTCGACGACTTCGCCGATCACTTCGGGCTGACGGGCCTGTTCCGGTTCGACACGCGGGTCACGCGCCTCGAACCCCGCGACGATGGTTGGGACCTGACGAGCGCCGGGCCCGACGGCGAGCGCACCCGCTGGTACGCCGGCGTCGTCCTCGCCAACGGAACACTGGCGGAGCCGAACGTGCCGACCTTCCGCGGGGAGTTCACGGGCGAGCTCCTGCACACCAGCGCGTACAAGTCCCCGGAGCAGCTGCGCGGCAAGCGGGTACTGCTGATCGGCGCCGGGAACTCGGGCTGCGACATCGCCGTGGATGCCGTGCATCACGCCGTGTCCGTCGACATGAGCGTGCGGCGCGGCTACTACTTCGTGCCCCGCTACCTGTTCGGCAAGCCCAGCGACACCCTCAACCAGGGTCGCCCGCTCCCGGCGCGCCTCAAGCAGGCCGTCGACAGCCGCGTCCTCCGCGCGTTCACGGGCGACCCCGTGCGGTTCGGCTTCCCGAAGCCCGACTACCGCATCTACGAGTCGCACCCCATCGTGAATACCCTGATCCTCAACCACCTCGGGCAGGGCGATCTGCGCATCCGCCCGGACATCGACCGCTTCGACGGGCGGACGGTGCACTTCCGCGACGGCAGCGCGGACGAGTACGACCTGGTCCTGCTCGCCACCGGCTACACGCTGGACTACCCGTTCGTCGACCGGGGGCACCTGCACTGGCAGGGCGCCTCGCCTCGGCTCTTCCTGAACGTGTTCCCCGCCTCCTTCAACGGGCTCTACGTGATGGGCATGATCGAGGCGTCCGGCATCGGCTGGCAGGGCCGCTACGAGCAGGCGGAGCTGCTCGCCGCCTACCTCGACGCGGTCGAGACCGACCCCGCACGGGCGACCCGCTTCCGCGACCGGGTCACCGGCACCGCGTGGCCCGACGTCACCGGCGGCTATCACTACCTGAGCCTGGACCGGATGGCGTACTACGTCAACAAAGACGCCTACCGGGGCGCGGTGCGGCGCGAGAAGGACGCACTGGAGGCCTCGGCATGAACGTCGACGACGTCGTCCTCTCGTTCACGCCCGGCACGCTCACGATCCTCAACGTGGTGCTCGGACTCATCATGTTCGGCATCGCGTTGGACACTTCGCCGAGTGACTTCCGGGTCGTGGCGAAGCATCCGAAGCCGTTCGCGATCGCGATCCTCGCGCAGCTGCTCCTGCTGCCGATCGCGACGTTCCTGCTGACGCTCGTGCTCCCGGTGCCGCCGTCGATGGCGCTCGGGATGCTGCTCGTGGCCTGCTGCCCACCGGGGAACATCTCGCAGGTGCTGACACATCGCGCCGGCGGCAACGTCGCCCTCTCGGTCTCGCTGACCGCGGTGGGGAACCTCATCTACATCGTCGCGATGCCGCTGAGCATCACCTTCTGGGCCTCGCTGCACCCGACCGCCCGTACGCTGCTGCGCGACATCACCCTCGACCCGTGGCGGATGCTGCTGGAGATCTTCCTCATCGTCGGCCTCCCCTTCGCCCTCGGTCTGCTTCTGCGCGCCAAGGCACCGGGGTTCAGCGCCCGCGTGCAGCCGTTCGTGAAGTGGTTCAGCCTGATCGCCCTGCTCGGCTTCATCATCGCCGCGCTCGTCGGCAACTGGGCGGTGTTCGTGCAGGTACTCGGCATCATCCTGCTGGTGGTCGCGGTGCACGACGCCGTGGCGCTCGCGCTCGGCTACGGCACGGCCGTGGTCGGGGGTCTCGGCACTCGTGAGCGCAAGGCGATGACCTTCGAGGTCGGCATCCGCAACGCCGGCCTCGGCCTCGGCCTGGTGTTCCTGTTCTTCGACGGACTCGGCGGCATGGCCATCGTGGCCGGCTGGTGGGGCATCTGGGACATCATCGCCGGGCTCGTCCTCGCTGGGCTCTGGGCCCGGCACACCAGGAAGCGCACAGGGTCCAGCACCGGCGACGCGAGCGGCCGCACCACAGTCGAGACGGTCTGATGCCCCGGGTGCTGATCACCGGCGGCAGCGGGTTCCTCGGCTCGCACGTGGCGCAGGCCCTCGCCGCGAGAGACGACGTGGATGTCGTGGTCGCCGCGGACCTGCGAGCGGGTGCCTCCCGCGCAGGCGTCATCGATGCGCTCCTGGACGTGACGGATGCCGCTGCGATCGCTCCGGTGCTGCGGCAGCATCGCATCGACACGGTGGTGCACCTCGCGGCGATCGTGAATCCCGGCCACGACGTCGACCTGGAGTACCGCGTCGATGTGACCGGATCCGCGAACGTCCTCGCCGCGTGCGTCGAGGCGGGCGTGCAGCGCATCGTGGTCTCCAGCTCGGGGGCGGCGTACGGCTATCACTCCGACAATGCGGAGTGGATCGACGAGAACCAGCCGCTGCGAGGCAACGACGCGTTCCCGTACGCCCGGCACAAGAGGCTGGTGGAGGAGATGCTGGCCGAGCACCGGGAGAGCCATCCGAACCTCGAGCAGGTGGTCTTCCGCATCGGCACGATCCTCGGTCCGACCGTGCGCAATCAGATCACCGCACTCTGGGACGGGCGGCGCATCCTCCGCATAGCGGGATCGGAGTCGCCCTTCGTGTTCGTCTGGGTGGACGACGTGGCGGCCGCGATGGTGCGCGCGGCGACCGACGGCCCCGCCGGCATCTTCAACGTCGCAGGCGACGGACGGATGACCGTGCCCGAGATCGCCGCTCGTCTGGGCAAGCCGCAGCTCTTGCTGCCCGCGTGGGCGCTGTCGGCCGCGCTTCGGATCGGACGGATGCTGCACCTCACCCCGCACGGACCGGAGAAGGTGCCGTTCCTGCGGTACCGACCGGTGCTGGCGAACCGCCGGCTGAAGGAGGACTTCGGCTATTCCCCGCGTCGCACGACACGCGAGGCATTCGAGGAGTACCTCCGCACCCATCCCGCCGTCGCGCGGACGGGCGCCGACGCGGGGTAGCGTTGATCCGTGCAGAAGAAGCGTGGCCGCCGGGTCCTGAAACGAGTCCTGTGGAGTGTCGCGATCGTGCTGGTGCTGGCGGTGGTCGGCGTCGTCGCATACACGCAGATCGGTGTCATGGCCGCGGAGCCGGAGCCTCTCGCGACCGTGCGGGAGAACCCCGCGATCACGGTCACCGACGCGGATGAGGGCATCGTGCTCGCCCCCGCGGACGGCGAGTCGGATCTCGGGCTGGTCTTCATCCCCGGCGCCAAGGTCGACCCGTGGGCCTACGCGGCCACCCTCCAGGGGCTCGCCGAGGAAGGAACCACGGTCGTGATCACGCGCCCCTGGCTGAATCTGGCCTTCTTCGATCCGCGTGGACTCGACGCCTTCACCTCGGCTGCACCCGATATCGACGTCTGGGGTGTGGGCGGGCACTCGCTGGGCGGCGTCCGCGCCTGCCAGCTCGCAGCGGATGCCGACGCACTGGTGCTGTTCGGCTCGTACTGCGCGACCGATGTGTCGGGCAGCGGCCTTCCCGTGCTCAGCATCTCCGGCAGCGAAGACGGTCTCTCCACTCCGGAGAAGATCGCCGACGCGCGGGACCTGCTACCCGCCGACGCCGAGATGGTGGAGATCGACGGGGCATCGCACGCGTCCTTCGGCGACTACGGCCCGCAGGCCGGCGACGGCACTCCGACGATCTCGACCGAAGAGATGCACGACGAGGTCACGCGGCTCACCGAGGAGTTCCTCGCCCCGCTCGCACCCTGAGGGTCACTCCCCTGCGTCGATGACCGCATCCAACAGCGGATGCAGGTGCCGCGAACGGAGAACGGCCGCGGCTGTCCGCGCGCCCGCCTCGAGTGCCGCGCCGACTCCCGCCCCGTCCAGGCGCGCATCGAGCACACCCGCGAGGAAGGCGTCGCCCGCGCCGTTCGTGTCGATGACCTCGACGGGCACGGCCGCCACCCGATGTTCGACCCCCTCTGCATCCACGGCCACCGCACCCTCGGCTCCGAGCGTGCACACGGCGAGTGAGGCACCGGCGGCGATGCGCGCACGCAGGAACGCGACCGGGTCCGGGAGGCGATCCGCGTTGCAGAACACCGCGTCAGCCGCCGCCAGGAACGGGCGGTGGAACTCGGCGTCACCGTCGTAGTCGTGCACGTCGACCCAGATCGGGACTCCGGTCTCCCGCGCCATCGGCAGGAGCCGCAGCGGCTCGGCGGCGAGGTCGAGCACGATCGCACCCGCCTCCCGCATCCGTACGCGAACCCAGGCATCGTCCTCGCCCGCGGTCGCGGCCGGCGACGACAGGTACAGAGAGACCCGTTCGCCGGCGCGGGTCATGAGGTTCAGATGCCGCTCGGTCACCCCTTCGCCCCAGTGCACCTGGACTCCCGCGGCGTGCAGGGCTGCTCGCACCCGTTCGCCCTCCGCGTCGCGGCCGGCGAGAGCATGGAGCTGCGTCGCACGCCCCAGCCCGGTGAGACTCAGGGCCTTGCCGGCACTCGTTCCGCCGACCGTCGTCCAGGTCTCCTCAGCGAACTGCATGTGGGGCACGGGCTCGGGAAGTCGATCGAGCACCACGATCGTGTTCCACGTCGCGGGACCTGCGATGAAGACGGAGTCGGGCATGCGACCATCCTGCCGCCTCGACGACGGTCAGCCGATGCGCGACACCAGGGCGTCCAGCCCCATGCCGTAGTCGATGCGCACCACGGGGAGGGCGAGCTTGTCGGTGCCGATCGTCACGAACCCGGGTTCGATCGTCCGTGCCATCTCGTAGCCGGCCTGCATGACGCCCTGCTTGGCGGTGTCGTTGTAGTGCCCGAAGGGGTAGGCGATGACCTCGCGAACACCCAGGGTGTCGCCGGAGAGGTTCAGATCGGCGGCGATCTGATCCGCGGTCCAGTTGACCATCAGGCCGTCGCCGTTGTCTCCCGCCTTGTGCATGTCGTGCGTATGCGAGCGGCGGAGCACGAAGATCGATGGTGGCGGGTCCGACCGGTACGCGGTCACCATGAAGGAGGTCGCGAGCAGCTTGTGCGCCGCCACCACGGGTGCCCCGAGGTCGAACCAGGTCTGGTCGGCATCGTCGTCGGTGATGATCACGCTCCGCGCGGGCAGCGAGAGCCGGCCGTCGATGAAGGCGCTCAGCTCATCCCAGGTGGGCAGGTAGAAGCCGGTCGTCGCGATGTGGTTCATGTGCGCGTCGAAGTCGCCGATGTAGGCATAGTTCCCGCGCAGCCAGCCGGACTCCCCCTCGGGATTCGCCGTGAACTGGTGGTACATGAGGATCGGAACCTGCACGCCCTCGGCGGTGTTCTGCTCCGGCGTCTTCCACGCGGCGAAGAGCTCGACCTGCTGCTGGTCGCAGACCACGGGGTCCGCGCCGTTCACCCGGGCAGCGACCGTGTACGCCGCGGCATCCGCCGCTGTCGGGTACCAGCCGGCGAACACACGGCCGGCGAGGGCCGGGATCGGGAGCGCCTGGTACAGGCCGTCCTGCCGCTGCAGCTGCGGGTCTGCCGGAGCCCCCTCGCCGGTGAACGTCACCGCACAGGCCAGCGGATCGGCGGCATCCGCGAGGAGCTGCTCCGCGGGAGTCAGCGGCGGCGGCGTCACCACCGGTGTCGGCGTCCGTGACGGCTTCGCTTCAGCCTCGGCCTCGGCCGGCGCATGGTTCAGCCAGACGTACGCTGTGAAACCGCCACCCACGACGACGATCACCGCAGCGATAATGATTCCTACGACGCCCCCGCGCCGTCTCCCCCCGGAGGCCACGGTCAGATGTCGAATCCCTCGGCGATCAACTCGACGAGCTCCTCCCGCTCCTCGACGGGGAGGAACGCGGCCGCAGCCGCATTGAACTGGAACGTCTCGAGATCGTCGAGGTCGTACTCGAAGGTCTCGACGAGCAGGGCGAGCTCGCGGGTGAGCGAAGTGGCGCTCATGGTGCGGTTGTCGACGTTCACCGTCACCGAGAACCCGAGCTGATACAGCAGGTCGAACGGGTGGTCGGCCAGGGTGTCACCCCACGCGGCGATCGCGCCGGTCTGCAGGTTCGACGACGGTGAGAGCTCGAGCGGGATCTCGCGGTCGCGCACCCAGCGGGCAAGGTCGCCGAACTGCACCTGCACCTCGTCGCCCTCCTGCGTGACGACCTGGAGGTCTTCGGCGATGCGCACGCCGTGGCCGAGACGCAGCGCGCGACCGTCGATGAGCGCCGAGCGGATCGACGCGAGCCCTGCGGCCTCGCCCGCGTGCACGGTCACCGGGAAGAAGTTGTCGGCGAGGTAGTCGAAGGCGGCACGGTGGTTCGACGGCGGGAAGCCGTCCTCCGGGCCGGCGATGTCGAAGCCGACGGCACCGCGACCGCGGAAGTCGACCGCGAGCTCCGCGATCTCCCGTGCCCGGTCGGTGTGCCGCATGGCGGTGATGAGCTGGCCGACACGGATGCTGCGTCCGTCGCGATCCGCCGCGTCCTCGCCCTCCTCGATGCCCTGCTGCACGGCTTCGACGGTCTGCTCGAGCGTGAGGCCGCGCGCCTGATGCTGTTCCGGGGCCCAGCGCACCTCGCCGTAGACCACGCCGTCGGCTGCGAGGTCCTGGACGAACTCGCGCGCGACACGGGTGAGCCCCTCCTGGGTCTGCATGACGGCGGTCGTCAGGTCGAACGTCTTGAGGTACTCGACCAGCGAACCGGAATCGCTCTGCTTCGCGAACCACCTGCCGAGTGCGGCGGGGTCGGACTCCGGCACCTCGAGGCCGATGGAGTCCGCGAGCTCGAGGATCGTCGAGGGGCGCAGAGCGCCGTCGAGGTGGTCGTGCAGCGACACCTTCGGGAGGCTCCGCAGGGAGACGCCCTGCAGCGTGACGTCGCCGTTCGCATCGATCGACATGGTGATCCTCTCGGTCGCGGATGTGCTCAGTTCAGGCTAGCGGTCGCGACTCACGCCGTGATGCGCTCGCGCACGATCGGACCGGTGGCCGGAGCCTCGTCGCCGATCTCCCACGAGCCGTCGAGGGCTTCCAGAGCACGACCGAATCGGGCGTCGTCGGCCGCGGACAGCGTGAACAGCGGCTGCCCCGCGACGACGCGGTCACCGGGCTTGGCGTGCAGGTCGATCCCCGCCTCGAAGATCACCGGATCCTCGGCCCTGGCGCGCCCGGCTCCGAGCCGCCAGGCGGCGATGCCGAACGGCAGTGCATCCATGCGCGTGATCACGCCATCCGCCGGAGCCGTCACGACATGCGTCTCCCGCGCAGTCGGCAGCACCGCGTCGGGGTCGCCGTCCTGTGCGCGGATCATCGCCTTCCAGCTGTCCATCGCGCGGCCGTCGTCGAGCGCGGCCTCCACGTCGGCATCCGGCTGTCCGGCGAGGGCGAGCATCTCCCGCGCCAGGGCGAGGGTCAGTTCCCGGACGTCGGAGGGGCCGCCGCCGGCGAGGATCTCGACGGATTCGCGGACCTCGTTGGCATTGCCGATCGCGAGTCCGAGCGGCACGTTCATGTCGGTGAGCAGCGCGGTGGTCGCCACTCCGGAATCGGTGCCGAGCGCGACCATCGTCCGCGCGAGCTCGCGGGCGCGGTCGATGTCCTGCATGAAGGCGCCGGATCCGAACTTCACGTCGAGCACGAGCGCGTCGGTGCCCTCGGCGATCTTCTTCGACATGATGCTCGACGCGATCAGCGGAATCGCCTCGACCGTGCCGGTGACGTCGCGGAGGGCGTACAGCTTCTTGTCGGCAGGAGCGAGGCCCGAACCCGCGGCGCAGATGACCGCGCCGACGTCGCCCTGCATCTGCGCGAACATCTCCTCGTTGCTGAGCGCTGCACGCCAGCCGGGGATCGACTCGAGCTTGTCGAGCGTGCCGCCGGTGTGACCGAGTCCGCGGCCGCTGAGCTGCGGAACGGCGACGCCGAAAGAGGCGACCAGCGGGGCGAGCGGCAGGGTGATCTTGTCGCCGACGCCGCCGGTGGAGTGCTTGTCGACGGTCTTCTTGCCGAGGGAGGCGAAGCTCATCCGCTCCCCCGACGCGATCATCGCATCGGTCAGCACACGGATCTCATCGCGCTCCATCCCGCGCTGGAAGATCGCCATCGCGAACGACGCCATCTGCGCGTCGGAGACGTAACCGCGGGTGTACGCGTCGATCATCCAACGCAATGCCGTCTCGGGGACCGCACCGCCGTCGCGCTTGGCGCGGATGACGTCCACCGCGTCGAAGGGCTCAACCGTCATCGTGCTTCTCCTTCTGGTCCCTGAGCCTGTCGAAGGGCGCGCGGCCCGAACGCATCGGGCAGCACCTCGTCGATCGTGCGGATGCCGGAGACCGTCTCCAGGAGCATGCCCGGCATCGCGTGCTCGAACAGCAGCTGCCGGCAGCGACCGCACGGCATGATCGTCTGTCCGTCGTTGTTCACGCACACGAACGCGACGAGCTGGCCGCCGCCGGACATGTGCAGGTCGCCGACGAGGGCGCACTCCGCGCAGAGCGTCACGCCGTAGGAGGCGTTCTCGACGTTGCAGCCGGCGACGATGCGCCCGTCGCCGACGAGAGCGGCCGCCCCCACGCGATAGCGCGAGTACGGCGCATACGCCTTCGTCATGGCATCCGTGGCGACCTGGCGCAGCTCGTCCCAGTCGATGTCCGTCATTGCGATGCTTCCCTCTTCCTGATCGGGCTAGGACTTGATGTAGGGCTTGCCGTCGGCAGCCGGCGCCTTGATCTGCCCGGCGAATCCGGCGACCGCGAGCAGCGTGACCAGGTACGGCAGCATGAGCATGAACTCGCCGGGGATCGGCGTCTTCAGGATCGACAGCAGGTTCTGCAGGTTGGTCGCGAAGCCGAACAGCAGCGCGGCCAGCGTGGCGCGGATCGGGTCCCAGCGGCCGAAGATCACGGCGGCGAGGGCGATGAAGCCGAGCCCAGCCGTCATGTCCTTGCCGAATTGCGGCACCGAGACGAGCGTGAAGTACGCACCACCCAGACCGGCGATCGCACCCGCGAGCAGCACGTTCCAGAACCGGGTCGGGTTCACCTTGATGCCGACGGTGTCGGCGGCCTGCGGGTGCTCGCCGACGGCACGAAGCCGCAGACCCCAGCGGGTGCGGTACAGCCCCCACGCCACCACGGCGACGGTGATGAACATCAGGTACCCGATGAACGTCTGGTTGAACAGCACCGGTCCGATGATCGGGATGTCGCTGAGCACCGGGATCTCGACGCGCGGGAACCGGACCGGAGTGTTCAGGGTCGTCTCGTTCGGTGCGAGCAGCGCCCCGTAGAGGAAGCCGGTGAGGCCCGTGACCAGCACGTTGAGCACGACACCGACGATCACCTGCTCGACGAGGTACTTGATCGCGAACGCGGCCAGCACGCTGGCCACCAGCACGCCGCCCACCATCGCGCCGATCAGACCCACGAACGGGTTACCGGTGATGCTCGAGAGCAGCGCGGCGGAGAAGGCGCCGAGCAGGAGCTGACCCTCGATCGCGACGTTCACGACACCGGCACGCTCGCCGATGACGCCGCCCAGAGCACCGAACACGAGCGGCACCGACAGCGACACCGCTCCGAACAGCAGGCTCGTGACGGGCACGAGTCCCCCGGCGGACGCCCAGACGAGGAAGGCGAAGACGGCGAGCACGCCGTAGGCGACCACGAGCCACAGCGAGGGCTTGCGGTAGGTCCATGCCCGGAGGAAGGCTCCGACCGTGAGGACCACCAGGACGCCGAACACCACCCAGAAGGTCGAGGCGGTCGGCAGGGCCACGTCGGGCAGCGAGAGCGCCGAGGACTGGTCGGAGAGTCGGAAGGTGCTGGTGCCCGTCCGCGGCACCGCGAGGAACAGCAGCGCCAGCAGCGCGGTCGCCGCGGCGAGGACGATCGGCGCCTTGAGGTGCCGCTCCTTGACCGTCGCGAGCTGCACCGTGCCGTCGGCGGCCTGGGTCTGAACGAGGGACATCATGCCATCACCGCCTTCTTCGCGGCCTTGGCTCTGGCCTTGGCCGCCTTCTCCGCATCGGTCTTCGGAAGGAAGAACACCGTGCGCAGCAGCGGCGGCGCCGCGATGAACAGCACCACGAGGGACTGCACCACGAGCACGATGTCGACCGGGATGTCCTGCGCCTGCATCGAGAACGAGCCCGCCTTGAGCGCCCCGAACAGGATGCCGGCCGCGAACGTACCCCAGGCACGGCTGCGTCCGAGGAGCGCGACCGTGATCGCGTCGAAGCCGATGCCGGCGTCGATCGTCTCGGTGACGCCGGTGGTGACGGCGCCCTGGATCTGGTTCATGCCGGCGAGACCCGCCAGTCCCCCGGCGAAGAGCATGGCGTAGACGTAGATGCGCTGCACGCTGATACCGGCGGCGCGCGCGGCATGCGGGTTCTCACCCACGGCGCGCATCCGCATGCCGAGCGACGACCGCTCGATGAGCCACCAGACGAACAGGGTCGCCACGATCACGATCACGAAGCCGAGATCGAGGAGGGGGAACTGCGGGCCGAGCAGGGTCGGGAACTGCGCGCTCTGCGGCGTCGCCGAGCCGAGGGCCTGGTTGGTGCCCGGCTTCTGCAGCAGGCCCGGCGTGCGGATCATCCACAGCAGCAGGTAGTACGCGATGTAATTGAGCATGATCGTGAGGATCACCTCGTGCGCACCGGTGCGCGCCTTGATGAGTCCCGCGATGGCGCCCCAGAGCGCACCGCCGGCGATGCCGGCGATCAGGGTCACCGGGATGTGCAGCCAGATCGGCAGGTCGAGGGAGAACGTCAGCAGCGCCGCGACCGCGACACCGATGAGCATCTGACCACGGGCACCGATGTTGAACAGGCCGACGCGGAATGCGAGCGCGACACCGAGGCCGGCCGCGATCAGCGGTGCCGCGAAGCCGAGGGTGTTCGTCAGCGGGCGGATCTGAGCTGCGAAGTCAGCCCCGCGGGCGTTGAAGATCGCCCCGCGGAAGAGCGCCTCGTAGCCGTTGTACACCGCGTTCCAGGCGGCGACGAAGGTGTCGCCCGGCTGCGCGAAGAAGTACACGGAAGCCGTCTGCACGTCTTCGTTCGTGAAGGCGATGAGGATGCCGCCCACGATGAGAGCCAGGACGATCGCGAGGATCGTGGTGACGGCGTTGCCGCGGAGGATCTCCTTGAGGATGACGTTCCCGCGCGGAGGCGGTGGCACGTCGGAGGGGTCGCGCGGGACGGTGCCGGTGCTCGTCGCGAGCTCCTGCGGCGGGATCCCCTTGGTCACATCTCCTGCGCCGGGCGTCGCTCCGCTCACGCGGCCACCTCCCCTTCGGCCGCTCCGGCCATCATGAGTCCGAGTGTCTCCCGAGGCGTGTCGCCGGGGACGATGCCGACGATGGTGCCGCGGTACATGACCGCGATCCGGTCGGCGAGAGCTGCGACCTCGTCGAGCTCCGTGGAGACGACGATCACGGGGATTCCCGCATCGCGCGTCTCGATGATGCGCTTGTGGATGAACTCGATCGAGCCGACATCCACGCCGCGGGTCGGCTGCGCGGCGACGAGGAGCCGCAGGTCACGGCTCATCTCCCGGGCGATGACGACCTTCTGCTGGTTGCCGCCCGACAGCGTGCCCGCCGGAGTCTCCGGCCCCTGGGTGCGGATGTCGTACTCGGTGATGCGGGCGCGGGCGAACTCGTCGAGTGCCGAACGGCGAAGCGTACCGGCACGGCTGAAAGCCGGGTCGTCCGAGCGGTCGAGGATGAGGTTCTCCGCGACGGAGAAGCCGGCGACCAGGCCGTCCTCCGTGCGGTCTTCCGGGACGAAGCCGACACCGGCGTCGAGGATGGCGCGCACGCTCTTGCCCACGAGCTCCTTGCCGTCGAGCACGATACTGCCCTCGACGCGGGCAGCGAGGCCGACGATGGCCTCCACCAGCTCGGTCTGGCCGTTGCCCTGCACACCGGCGATCGCGAGGACCTCGCCCGGTCGGACGGCGAGGTCGACACCATCGACGACGATCGCGCCCGTGGGCGTGAGGACGCGCAGCCCCTTGACCTCGAAGCCGCCCTCGCCGAGACGGGGCGGGTCCTTGTGCACGGTCAGCTCGACCGCACGGCCGACCATGAGGGAGGCGAGCTCGGCGTTGGTCGCGGTGGGAGATGCCTCGCCGACGACCTTGCCGAGGCGGACGATGGTGATCTTGTCGGCCACCTCGCGCACCTCGCGCAGCTTGTGCGTGATGAACACGATCGCCGTGCCCTCGTCGCGCAGCTGACGCATGATGTTCATCAGCTCGTCGGTCTCCTGCGGGGTGAGCACCGCCGTGGGCTCGTCGAACACGAGCACCTTCGCGTCGCGCGACAGAGCCTTGATGATCTCGACCCGCTGCTGCACGCCGACGGGCAGGTCGCCCACGAGCGCATCCGGGTCGATGTCGAAGCCGAACCGTGCCGCCACGGACCGCACGTGCTCTCGCGCCTTCGCGATGTCGAGCGTTCCGAGCGCCTTGGTCTGCTCGTGACCGAGCATCACGTTCTCGGCCACGGTGAAGACCGGGACCAGCATGAAGTGCTGGTGGACCATGCCGATCCCCGCAGCCATCGCGTCACCGGGACCGCGGAAGCGCTGCACCTCGTCATCGAGGAGGATCTCTCCCTCATCGGCCTGGTACAGGCCGTAGAGGACGTTCATGAGCGTGGACTTGCCCGCGCCGTTCTCACCGAGGAGCGCGTGGATCTCCCCCGGCTCGACCACCAGATCGATGTGGTCGTTGGCCACGAGGCTACCGAATCGCTTGGTGATGCCGCGAAGTTCGAGCTTCATATCTGCACCTTATCCAGAAGAGTTATCCAGAAGAGTCATCCAGGAGAATCATCGTCCGTCCACGGCACGGGGCGAGTGGCCGCCTGCTCACCACTCGCCCCGTGCTGGACCGGTTACGACTTACGGGGAGTTCTCGGACTCCACCGTGATGTCACCGGCGATGATCTGCTTCTGCAGTTCGGCCAGCTCGTCGACCAGGCCCTCGGGCAGGTCGCCCTCGAAGTCGCCGAAGCCGGAGAGCTTGACGCCCTCGTTCTCGAGCGTGCCGACGTACGGCGCTGCGTCGAACTCGCCGCCGGCGGCCGCGACGGTGGCGTCGTGCACGGCGACGTCGATCGCCTTCATGATCGAGACCAGCGTCATGCCGGCCACGTTCGGGTCAGCCACAGCGAGGTCGCTGTCGACGCCGAGCATCAGCGTGTCCTTGCCGCTGTCGGTGATCGCGGCAGCCGCGCTCTGGTAGACGGGGCCGCCGACCGGGAGGATGACGTCGACGCCCTGGTCGAGCACGCCCTGCGCGGTCTGCTTGGCGGTGTCGTTCGCGTCGAAGCCGCCCGTGAACGAGCCCTTCTGCGTCGCGGCGTCCCAGCCGAAGACCTCGACCGCGGCCGACTTGTCCTCGTTGTACTTGTCGACGCCGAGCTGGTAGCCGTCCATGAACACGGCGACCGACGGGATCTGCATTCCGCCGAAGGTGCCGACCTTGTTCACGCCGCTCTGCGCGGACCAGGCTGCTGCGGCGTAGCCGCCGAGGTAGGCCGCCTGCGCGGTGTCGAAGACGAGGGGCTTGATGTTCGGAGCATCCGTGGTGCCGTCGAAGTCGTTGTCGGCGTAGTCGTCGATGATCGCGTAGTCGATCTCGGGGTTCGCGAGCGCGGATTCGACCGTGGCGGCGGAGAGCTTGAAGCCCACCGCGACGATGAGCGAGCAGCCCTCGGAGACCGCGGTCTCGAGGTTCGGGGCGTAGTCGTTGTCGTTCGCCGACTCGAACTCGAGGGGCTTGATGCCGAGCTCGTCAGCCGCGCTGTCCATGCCCTCCTTGGCCGACTGGTTGAACGACTTGTCGTTCCAGCCGCCCGCGTCGGAGATGAGGCAGGGAAGGAAGTCGGAGTCGACCGGCTTCTCGGAGCCCTCGGGCTTGTCGGTCGGCGCCTGGCCGCAACCGGCGAGCGCGAAGATGACGCCCGCGGCGACGGTCGCGCCGAGCAGCTTCTTGGTGGTGGAGATGGTCAACTGATGCCTCCCTCAACGAAACCGCGGCCATCGCGGATCGATCAAAGTTACCTACTGTTTCGTCTTTTGCGCACGTGCGCAGCGGATGCGCTGGCCAAAGGTTACAAAGCTGAAATCAAGCCACCCGATGAGCGTGACGCCCTGCTCATCGGCGCACTCCTCAGAGCACGTCCCCGCGACCGGTGAGCTTCAGGGACTCGACCACACCCTTCACGCGCTGCGCGTGCTCCACGGTGGTGACCAGGAGCGCGTCGGGGGTGTCGACCACGACGATGTCCTGGACGCCCACCAGACTGATCACTCGCGACGTCTGGCTGACGAGGATCCCGCTCGCGCCGTCAGTGAGCACGCGCGCGTTCGGCCCGAGCACCGCGAGGTCGTTCTTGCGTCCGTTGTTGATGAGCTTGGTCAGCGAGGCGAAGTCCCCCACATCGTCCCAATCGAAATGACCGGGGACGACGGCGAGCCGTCCGCGGCGGGCGGCGGGCTCCGCCACGGCGTAGTCGATGGCGATCTTCTTCAGGCGCGGCCAGATGCGGTCGACCGCAGGACCGCGCAGCTCGCGGTCGTCCCAGGCCTCCGCGAGTTCGAGCAGCCCGGCGTGCAGCTCGGGCTCGTTCGCGGCGAGTTCGTCCAGCAGGACGCTCGCCTTCGCGATGAACATGCCCGCGTTCCACAGATAGTCGCGATCGGCGAGGTACTCCTTCGCCGTCTCCAGGTCGGGCTTCTCGACGAAGCTCTCGACGAGCGCGGCCTCGCGCGCGCCGTCGACGACCAGCTCCGGACCCTTCTTGATGTAACCGAAGCCGATCGCGGGCTCGGTGGGCGAGATGCCGATGGTGCAGATGTACCCCTCGCGGGCGACCTCGACGGCGTCGCGCACCGCGAACTCGAACACTCGGGTGCTGCGGATCACGTGGTCGGCACTGAACGACCCGATGATCACATCGGGCTCGCGCCGGTGCAGGATCGCGGCGGCGAGGCCGATCGCGGCGGCGGACTCCCGCGGCTCCGACTCCAGGAAGACGTTGAGGTCGGCGATGCCGGGCAGCTCGGCCTCGACCGCGGCGCGGTGCGCACGGCCGGTGACCACGGCGATCCGGTCGGATCCGCTGAGCGGCTCGAGCCGATCCCAGGTGTCGCGGAGCAGAGAATGGCCCGACCCCGTGAGGTCATGCAGGAACTTGGGCGCGTCCGCACGGGAGAGCGGCCAGAGCCGACTGCCGATGCCGCCGGCGGGAATCACTGCGTAGAAATCCTTGATGGGTGCGCTCACCCTGCCAGGGTAGCCGTCCGCTCCGTGGCGACCACGGGTGCCACTATGGTCGGTGCCATGCGCCACTCCCCCCTCGGACGCCCCAGCACGCGTGCCACCGCCGCAGCGCTCGCGCTTGCTCTGACCATGATGCTCGCACTTCTGGTTCCCAGCGCCGCTTCGGCAGCCGGCGGGCCCGCCGGCGAGGTCTTCGCGCAGACGAATGCGCAGCGCCTGAAGGCCGGCCTGCCCGCCCTCGTGTCAGATCCCGCGCTCGACGCCGCCGCCGCGGAGTGGGCCCGGCATCTGGCTTCGTCCTGCACCTTCGCGCACAGCTCGTCCACGTGGCGGAACACACGAGTCGCCGCTTCCGGATGGGTGGCGACCGGCGAGAACATCGCCGCGGGTCAGCCTGACGCGACAGCCGTCATGTCGAGCTGGATGAATTCCCCCGGCCACAAGGCGAACATCCTCGATCGGCGGTACACAGGGCTCGGCGTCGGCTATGCGACCGGTTCCTGCTATCGCACGTACTGGGTGCAGATCTTCGGCATCGGCACGCCACGGAAAGCGTTCAACGCAGGCGCCGGCGACCTCACCGGCGACCGTGCAGCCGATCTTCTCGCACGCTCGTCGTCGGGGGATCTCCTCATCTATGCGGGGACGGGCACCGGCAGTTTCCGACCCGCGGGCACCGCGGTGTCGAGCTGGGGTGACCGCCCGTTCGTCACCCTCGGCGACTTCTCCGGCGACGGCACCCCCGACATCGCTCGTGTCGAAGCCGACGGCAGACTGATGATGCTCTCCGGTGACGGCCGCGGGGGATTCCGAGCGCCGGTGCGGATCGGCACCGGGTGGTCGACGTTCACGCAGCTCATCGGAGGCATCGACTTCAACGGCGATGGCCGCGCCGACGTGGTCGCGCGAACGCCCGCAGGGGAGCTTCGTCTCTATCCCGGCAACGGGCGCTCCGGTTGGCTCGCCGGCGCCGGCTCCAGGATCGGCACGGGTTGGCAGGCAATGAAAGACATCACATATGCCGGCGACTTCAACGGCGACGCCCACGGAGACCTGATCGCCCGCCGTACCGATGGCACGCTCTGGCTCTATCCCACCACCGGCAGAGGCGGATGGGGCAAGGCGATGCAGATCGGGCACGGCTGGAGTTCGCTCACGATCGTCATCGGAGCAGGCGACGTGGACGGCAACGGCACGCAGGACGTGCTGGCCCGTGACGCGAAGGGCAATCTCGTCTTGTACGGCGGCACCGGTCGCGGCGGATTCCTCGCGAGCCGGGTGATCGGCGGCGGGTGGAACACGATGCGACAGATCGGCTGAGCAGCACGGCTCGACTTAGGCTCCCCTTCGTCGCTCCCCGTCTTCGGACAGGAATAGGATGGACACCGATCGGGCGTGCCTGACTTCGACAGGCTCACACTTGCACGAGCAGCGCACGCGACCGACGCACATCGATCAGGGAGGACGACCGTGTCCACGAGCGCTCGCTTGACACCGTCGATTTCGGAAACCACGTCCAAGACCCCCCGCGGCACCCTTTATCGGGGCCGCGAAGGCATGTGGTCGTGGGTGCTTCACCGCATCACCGGAGTCGCCATCTTCTTCTTCCTGTTGGTGCACGTGCTCGACACGGCACTCATCAGGGTCTCGCCGGAGGCGTACAACGCCGTGATCGGCACGTACAAGAACCCCGTCATGGCGCTCGGCGAGGTCGTGCTCGTGGCCGGCATCGTGTTCCACGCGATGAACGGCCTGCGCATCATCGCCGTCGACTTCTGGTCGAAGGGCGCCAAGTATCAGCGGCAGCTCTTCTGGGGCGTGCTGCTGGTGTGGGGCATCATCATGGCCGGCTTCGTGCCCCGCCACCTGATGCTCGCGTTCGCCGGGTTCGGAGGGGGACACTGATGACCGCGCAGACCATCGCAGCTCCGGCTCGCCGCCGACGCGGAGTCAACCTCGAGAAGTGGGGCTGGGTCTTCATGCGCGCGTCGGGCGTCGTGCTCGTCGTGCTGATCTTCGGCCACCTCTTCGTCAACCTCATGGTCGGCGAGGGCATCCACGCCCTCGACTTCGCATTCATCGCCGGCAAGTTCGCCACGCCGTTCTGGCAGTGGTGGGACGTGCTGATGCTGTGGCTCGCCCTGATCCACGGCGCCAACGGCATGCGCACGATCGTGAACGACTACGTCACGAACACCACCGCCCGGAAGGCCCTCACCTGGGCCCTGGGGCTCGCCGCCGGCCTGCTCATCATCCTCGGCACGCTCGTCGTCTTCACGTTCGACCCGTGCCTCGGTGTGACCGAGGACAGCGTCCTGTGGACCGAATGCGCCGCCCTGGTCGGGAACTGAGAAGAAGGCTAAGAAGAAGTGACTACCGAGACGCAGGATTCCGTCGTCCGTGACGGCGTGCACTACCACCAGTTCGACATCGTGATCGTCGGTGCCGGTGGCGCCGGCATGCGGGCGGCCATCGAGGCCGGCCCCGGGGCGAAGACCGCCGTGATCTCCAAGCTGTACCCCACGCGCTCGCACACCGGTGCGGCGCAGGGCGGCATGGCGGCAGCCCTCGCGAACGTCGAAGAGGACTCCTGGGAGTGGCACACCTTCGACACCGTCAAGGGCGGCGACTACCTCGTCGACCAGGACGCGGCGGAGATCCTCGCGAAGGAGGCCATCGAGGCGGTCATCGACCTCGAGAACATGGGTCTGCCCTTCAACCGCACGCCCGAGGGCAAGATCGACCAGCGCCGCTTCGGCGGGCACACCGCGGAGCACGGCAAGACCCCGGTCCGCCGCGCCTGCTACGCCGCCGACCGCACCGGCCACATGATCCTGCAGACGCTGTTCCAGAACTGCGTCAAGCTCGGCATCAACTTCTTCAACGAGTTCTACGTGCTCGACCTGCTGACGGTGAAGGACGCCGACGGCAAGACCCAGATCGCGGGCGTCGTCGCGTACGACCTCTCCACCGGCGAGCTGCACGTGTTCCAGGCCAAGGCCGTGATCTTCGCGACCGGCGGCTTCGGAAAGATCTTCAAGACGACCTCGAACGCGCACACCCTCACGGGCGACGGCGTCGGCATCGTCTGGCGCAAGGGCCTCCCCCTCGAGGACCTGGAGTTCTTCCAGTTCCATCCGACCGGACTCGCCGGTCTCGGCATCCTCCTCACCGAAGGCGCACGAGGCGAGGGCGCGATCCTGCGCAACGCCTCCGGCGAGCGGTTCATGGAGCGCTACGCCCCGACCATCAAGGACCTCGCCCCGCGTGACATCGTCGCCCGCTGCATGGTGCAGGAGGTCGCGGAAGGCCGCGGCGCCGGTCCACACAAGGACTACGTGCTGCTGGACTGCACGCACCTGGGCGCCGAGGTCCTCGAGACCAAGCTCCCCGACATCACGGAATTCGCCCGCACGTACCTCGGTGTCGACCCGGTCGTCGAGCCGGTCCCGGTGATGCCGACCGCGCACTACGCCATGGGCGGCATCCCGACGAACAACAACGGCGAGGTCCTGGCCGACAACGACACGGTCGTCCCCGGACTGTACGCCGCCGGCGAGTGCGCCTGCGTCTCGGTGCACGGCGCGAACCGTCTCGGCACCAACTCGCTGCTCGACATCAATGTCTTCGGAAAGCGCAGTGGCCGCAACGCCGTCGAGTACGTCAAGACGGCCGAGTTCGTCCCGCTGCCCGAGAACCCCGCCGGTTTCGTCTCCGGGATGCTCGAGGACCTGCGCAACAACCAGGGCACCGAGCGCATCGCCGTGCTGCGCAAGACGCTGCAGGACGAGATGGACAAGGGCGCTCAGGTGTTCCGCACCCACGACTCGCTGCAGCACGTGCTGGGCGTGATCGCCGAGCTGCGTGAGCGCTACAAGAACGTGCACGTCGACGACAAGGGCAAGCGGTTCAACACCGACCTGCTCGAGGCCGTCGAGCTGGGCTTCCTGCTCGACATCGCCGAGGTCGTCGTCTACGCCGCGCAGAACCGCGAGGAGAGCCGCGGCGGCCACATGCGCGACGACTTCCCGACGCGCGACGACGAGAAGTACATGAAGCACACCATGGCCTACCTCACGGGCGACCCGCACTCGTCGACCCCGAGCGACCACATCAAGCTCGACTGGAAGCCCGTCGTCTTCACGAAGAACGATCAGGGCGAGTTGAACTACCCGCCGATGGAGAGGAAGTACTGAGCATGTCGAACGCCATCGCCGAAGCACCCGCGGACACGACCGCAGAGACCGGCATCCAGTCCTTCATCGTCACGTTCAACATCCGCCGGTTCGACCCGGAGGTCGACGCGGAGCCGCACTGGGTCGACTACGACGTGGAGCTCTACTCCACCGACCGCGTCCTCGACGCGCTGCACAAGATCAAGTGGGAAGTCGACGGCTCGCTGACCTTCCGCCGCTCGTGCGCGCACGGCATCTGCGGCTCCGACGCCATGCGCATCAACGGCCGGAACCGCCTGGCCTGCAAGACGCTGATCAAGGACCTCGACATCTCGAAGCCGATCTACGTCGAGGCCATCAAGGGCCTGCCGCTCGAGAAGGACCTCGTCGTCGACATGGAGCCGTTCTTCGCCTCGTACCGCGAGGTGCAGCCGTTCCTCGTGGCCAGCTCCGTCCCGGAGAAGGGCAAGGAGCGCGTCCAGACGATCGCCGACCGCGAGATCTTCGACGACACCACCAAGTGCATCCTGTGCGCCGCGTGCACCTCGTCGTGCCCCGTGTTCTGGACCGACGGCCAGTACTTCGGCCCGGCCGCGATCGTCAACGCGCACCGCTTCATCTTCGACTCGCGTGACGACAACGCGGCCGTGCGTCTGGACATCCTCAACGACAAGGAAGGCGTGTGGCGCTGCCGCACGACCTTCAACTGCTCCGAGGCCTGCCCGCGTGGCATCGAGGTCACCAAGGCCATCGCCGAGGTCAAGCAGGCGGTTCTCCGCGGCCGTCCCTGACGCCCCGCATCAGGCCATCATCCGAGAACAGGCGGTTCCCTTCGGGGCCGCCTGTTCTCGCGTCTCCCCCTGTTCTCTCGCGCCCGGCTGCTCCCGCGAACCCGACTGCTCTCGCATCGCCCGGCGCTTGGATAGGGTGGGGACGTGTCTGAACCCGATGGCTCCGCGGCCGAGCCCGGTCGCCTCGATGCGGCCGTCGAGCGTGCGACCGCGCTGACGCAGCGCACCCTCGGCCTGTTCCCCGTGCGTGTCTGGCGACACTTCCTGCAGCACAACGGATTCCTGCTCGCTGCCGGCGTGAGCTATCAGGCGCTCTTCGCGATCTTCGCGGCGATCTACCTCGCGTTCGCCATCGCGGGCCTCTGGCTCGGCGGCAGCGAGGAGGCCGTCAACGGCCTGATCGACATGATCAACCGGTACATCCCCAATCTGATCCTCCCCGAGGGCGGCGTCTTCACGCCGGAGCAGGTGCAGGACGTCGCGGCGAGCACGGCCAACGTCCTCGGCGTCACCGGCCTGATCGCCCTCGGAACCGTCATCTGGACAGCCATCGGCTGGGTGACGTTCTCCCGGCGCGCGACCAGGGACATCTTCGGTCTTCCGCCGGACCGGCGCAGCTACGTGATCCTGAAGGCCCGTGACCTGCTCGCGGCGCTGATCTTCGGCGTCTCGCTGGTCGTCGGTTCTCTCCTCAGCTCCGCCAGCGCCGCCGTGCTGAGTTGGCTGCTCAGTCTGCTCGGGTGGGATTCCGGCTCGGACGGGCTGAACCTCGGCATCCGCATCGCGACCGTCATCGTCTCCTTCGTCCTGATGTCGACCGCGCTGGCGGCGATGGTCCGCTTCCTCACGGGAACGTCGCTGGAGTGGCGGACCATCTGGCCCGGCGCCCTTCTCGGCGGGGGCGCGATGACCGTGCTCCAGTACGGAGCCGGCTTCCTCCTCAGCTACACCCCGTCGAATCCGCTGCTCGCGACGTTCGCCATCTTCATCGGCCTCCTGCTCTGGTTCCGCGTGAACGGGGTCGTGATGCTGGTGGCCTCCTCCTGGATCGCGGTCGCCGCGCAGGACCGGGACCAGCCGCTGCTCGAGCAGACCGAGGCGGAGCGCCGATTGATCGAGTACGAGACCCTGCTCACCGCGGCCCGCATCCGCGTGCGAGAGGCTCGTGAGGCCCGCGACGCCGCACCCTGGTTCGGCGCGTGGACTGCCGGACGAGCCCTGCGCGCTGCGGAGAACGAGCTCGCGGCTCTCGAGGCCTCTCCCCCGCCCCCTGTGGAATCGCCCACCCCCTTCGCGCAGCGCCTCATCGCCGACCTGCACCGACCGTCCCGGGATGTCGGCGACGCTCGTTAGGCTTGTTTCCATGCCCCATCTGCGTATCGCCACGGTCAATGTCAACGGGATCCGAGCGGCGGCTCGCAACGGGATGAGCACCTGGCTCGACGAGGCCGGGGTCGACATCCTCACGCTGCAGGAAGTCCGCGGACAGGACGAGCACCTGGAAGCCGCGCTGCCCGGCTGGTCGTTCGTCCATGACGAGGCCACCGCCAAGGGGCGTGCCGGAGTCGCCATCGCGAGCCGCACGCCGGCACTCGCCTCGCGCACCGAGTTCGGGCCGGAGGACTTCGACTCCAAGGGCCGCTGGATCGAGGCCGACTACCTGCTCGGGGATCGTCCGCTGACCGTCGTGAGCGCATATGTGCACTCCGGCGAGGCCGACACCCCGAAGCAGGACGAGAAGTGGAAGTTCCTCGACGCGTTCGGCACGCGGCTCGGCGAGCTCGGTGCCGACGGCGCACTCGCACTCGTGACCGGCGACCTCAACGTCGGGCACCGCGAGCTGGACATCAAGAACTGGCGCGGCAACCGCAAGAAGGCCGGGTTCCTGCCCCGCGAACGTGCCTACTTCGACCGCTTCCTCGGCGAGTCGGGTGCGGAGGTCACTGCCGTCGACGGCACGATCGGCACCGGCCTCGGGTGGGTCGACGTGGGCCGCCGGTTCCACGGCGAGATCGACGGCCCGTACACGTGGTGGTCGATGCGCGGTCAGGCCTTCGACAACGATTCGGGGTGGCGCATCGACTATCACCTCGCGACTCCGGCACTCGCCGAGCGCGTCACGACCTATCACGTGGCCCGCGCGGCGGCCTACGATCAGCGATGGAGCGACCACGCCCCGGTCGTCGTCGACTACTCGTACTGACGGGGCCCGGCGGCGTCTTCGGGAACCGCGGGGGAAGCCGCGTAGCGGTACCAGCCGCGGTACTCGAGGACCGTTCCGAGCACAGGACTCGTGGCCCGCATCGCTATGGTGCGACGCTTCTCGGCCTCGTCCCAGCCGTCGACGAGGTCGACATCGAGGCGCAGGATGCCGCGGAGCGTGATCCGGCGCCCGCCGATCCGCAGGGCGACCGCGCGGGAGCGCATCCGCAGCGCACCCTCCGCCGTGACGGAACACTCTTCGAGCATCTCCACCCGCCCGCGGGCCCCCAGGACGTTGTGCACGATCCCGGGGCGGGCGGTCGCCGTGAGCCGATCCGAGATGCGCTGAGTCGTGCCCGGAAACCGGAACTCCCGCGTGGCGGTCAGGGTCGCCCGCCCGGATCTCGACCGGCCGGTGACGGTGTCGATCCGGAACGGGACATCGCGGGCGAACCGCGTGACCAGCAGACCGGGGCCGACCACGGGCGACGCGAGCCCGGTGAGACTGCCGAACCGGCTGCCGGCCACGGCGAACACGCCCTCGGCACTGTCGCTCTCGGCCTCGACACGCATCTGCGCGTGGATCTCCGGGTGCAGCCGCTCCGCGTCGTCGCCGAGCGCGGCGAGGAAGACGGCACCCCTGGATTCCCGCGTCATGCGCCCATCGTAGGGGCCGCGCACGCACCCCATAGGATTGAGGGTGTGACGAAACCTCGCCTTTACTCCGGAATGCAGCCCTCCGCCGACTCCCTCCAGATCGGCAACTACATCGGCGCGCTGCTCCAGTGGCGAGACCTGCAGAGCTCCTACGATGCGTACTTCTCGGTCGTCGACCTGCACGCGCTCACGGTCGCTCAGGACCCGGCCGAGCTCCGAGAGAAGACGCGGCGCACCGCAGCGCAGTACATCGCCGCAGGTATCGAGCCGTCGCTGTCGACCCTGTACGTGCAGTCCCACGTGCGCGCGCACGCCGAGCTCGCCTGGATCCTCAGCACGATCACCGGTTTCGGCGAGGCCGGCCGGATGACCCAGTTCAAGGACAAGTCGACGCGATACGGAGCCGATGCCACCAGCGTCGGCCTGTTCACGTATCCGGTCCTCATGGCCGCCGACATCCTGCTCTACCAGACCGATGTGGTGCCGGTGGGCGACGACCAGAAGCAGCACGTCGAACTCACCCGTGATCTCGCCGAGCGCTTCAACTCCCGCTTCGGCGAGACCTTCACGGTGCCGATGCCGGTCATCCAGAAGGAGACCGCGCGCATCTACGATCTGCAGAACCCGACCGCCAAGATGTCGAAGTCGGCGGAGAGCGACGCGGGGGTCCTGTGGATGCTCGACGACCCCGCGAAGTCGGCGAAGAAGATCATGCGGGCGGTGACCGACAACGAGGGCTCCGTGCGCTTCGACCGGGAGAACAAGCCCGGCGTCTCGAACCTGCTCACGATCTACGCGGCGCTCAGCGGTCGCCAGGTCGCAGCGATCGAGGACGAGTACGCGGGTCGCGGCTACGGCGACTTCAAGAAGGGCCTCGCCGAGGTCGTCGTCAACGAGTTCGAGCCGGTGCGCGCGCGTGCGCTCGAACTGCTCGACGATCCCGCCGAACTCGACCGCATCCTGGCGGAGAACGCCGGGCGCGCGGACGCCGTCGCCGACGCCACCCTGTCGAACGTGTACGACCGCGTGGGGCTCCTCCGGCGCGTCTGAGCCGCGCCCTAGGATGGGGGACGTGACTGATCCGCAGCTGCCTCCCCCTTCCGGTGCCGCGCCCTCCGCGCCGCCGGCACCGCCCGCGACGACGGTTCCGCCGGTGCCGGAAGCTCCTTTCGGCGCAGTGCCGCCTCCGGCAGCCCCCGGCTATCCCGCCGCAGCGCCGACGTATCCTGTCGCACCGCCCTACTCGACAGCGCCGAACGCGCCGGCTGCCGCGTATCCGGCAGCCCCTCCGGGCGCCTACCAGGTCCCCGTCGGCGGCTACGCCGCCCCGGCGGGCGCCTACACGGCCCCCCACACCACGGTCCGCCCCTCGGGGCTGCTCGGCACGATCTCGCTGGTCCTCGCGCTCCTCGCCGCGGTCGTCGCCCCCATCGTCGTCGGCATCGCCGCCTTCGAGATCGGACGCGTCCTCCCGCAGGGTGTCACGACGACCGAAGATCTCAGCGTGCTCTCCCCCGCGCGCGATCAGGTTCTCTGGGCCGAGCTGTCCTTCTGGCTCGGCACCATCCTCGGGATCGCCGCGATCGTGCTCGGCATCGTCGCCATCGCCAAGCGCCGGGGCCGCGGCACCGGTATCGCGGCAATCGTCGTCGCCGTGCTCGGCGCGGTCATCTTCTTCACCGTGCTGGTCGCCGCTCTTGCGGCAGGCGGCGCCGCCGGCTTCGCGACCTACTCGTCCTGACGGCGCTCGCGGGGCCTCAGAAGCGGGTCAGCGCTGCGTCAGCGCGGTGCGTGGTGCTTCTGCTGCGCCGCGAGGAGTCCTTCTCCGACGAGGAGTTCGACCGCGTCGGCCGCATCGTCGATGAGGATCGGCAGGTTCGGCCGCTCCTCCTTGCCGAAGGGTGACAGCACCCAGTCGGCGGGGTCCTGGCGGCCGACCGGACGCCCGATCCCCACACGCACCCGCGGGAAGTCGGCCGATCCGAGAGCCCGGGCGATATCACGCACGCCGTTGTGGCCCCCGTGCCCTCCACCGATCTTGAGCTTGACCGTGTCGAAGGGGATGTCGAGTTCGTCGTGCACGACCACGACCTGCTCGGCGGGCACCGAGTAGAAGCGCGCCAATGCCGCCACCGGGGTGCCCGAGACGTTCATGAAGGTGTTCGGCTTGGCCAGCACGAGCTTGTCCGCGCCGGGACGCAGCCACGTCTCGACGACGCGCGCTCCGCCCTTGTGCTCGCGGAACGCCTCACTGCGGCGCGAGGCCAGCTCGTCGACCACCATCTGCCCGATGTTGTGCCGGGTGGCCTCATATCGCGGGCCGGGGTTGCCGAGCCCCACCACGAGCCAGGTGGATGCCATGTCGTCGTCCTCTCACTCCTCGGGCCGCGAAGCCTCGGTCAGGATACGACAGAGGGGACGCGATCGGATCGCGTCCCCTCTGTGATGAATCAGTCGGAGATCACTCCGCGGCGGCCTCTTCGGCTGCCTCGGTGGCCTCGCCCTCGGCCTCGGCCTCGTCGTCCTCGGTCGGTGCGGCCGGGACGGAGATCGCGACGACGAGAACCTCGGGGTCGGAGAGCAGCGTGGAGCCCTTGGGGAGCTTCACGTCGGCACCGGTGATGTGCGCGCCCTCTTCCAGGCCCTCGACCGAGACCTCGATGTTCTGCGGGATGTGCGTGGCCTCGGCCTCGATCGACAGCGTGGTCGCGTCGAGGTTCACGATGGTGCCGGCAGCCGACTCGCCCGTGACGACGATCGGCACGTCGATGGCGACCTTCTCGCCCTTCTTCACGACGAGCAGGTCGATGTGCTCGATGATCTGGTGCACCGGGTCGCGCTGGACGTCCTTGACGAGGGCGAGCTGGCCCTTGCCCTCGATGTCGAGCTCGAGCAGCGCGTTGGCGCGACGGATGATGAGCGAGACCTGGTGGCCCGGCAGCGCGACGTGCACCGGCTCGGTGCCGTGGCCGTAGATGACGGCGGGGATCTTGCCGGCGGCGCGGAGGCGGCGGGCGAAGCCCTTGCCGAAGCTCTCGCGGAGCTCGGCCTGGACCTTGGTGTCTTCAGACATGGGGTTCTCCTTCGGGGCACGCAGCGAAGGCGCCGCGCGGTGGTCTTGGAATTGTCGAACTCGCTGACGCAGGAGGAAAGCCACCGGGCTTGCTTCGCCGCGTCGATAACGGATGAACGCGCACGCGCAGAAGCATCCCTCGCCGAGGTACAGCCTCAATGGTACCGGATGACCCGATAGGCTGAGGACACCGGTCCTTTTCTGCAGAACACGGAGAACCCCCATGCTCGACGGCGCCTTCCTCTCGCACGCAATCCTCTGGCTGATCGGCGCCATGACCGTGTGCGCCGCCGTCACGTCGTTCTTCGCGCTGTTCGCGATGGGGCGCTCGGGCTACCGCAAGGACTGACGGCGTTTCAGAAGGACTGACGGCGGCTCAGACCCCTGCGGTTTCAGACCGCCGTCGCCTGCACCGCATCGCGGATGAGGCGCAGCTCCTCGTCCAGAGCCAGTGACGCCGAGACACGGATCCCGTTCTCATCGTCCTGCAGCGGCTCCAGGGTCTCCAGCTGCGAATCCAGCAGCGATGCGGGCATGAAGTGCTCTGCCCGCTGCGTCAGGCGCGCCTCGAGCGTGGCGCGGTCCACCACGAGCTCCACGAAGAACGCGTCCGGCGCCTCCTCGCGGATCGCGTCGCGGTACTGCCGGCGCAACGCGGAGCAGGCGATGACGATCCGGTCCGCGCCGTGGAGCGCCGCTCCGACCGTGCGAAGCCACGGCATCCGGTCCCCATCGTCGAGCGGGATGCCGGCGGCCATCTTCTCGACGTTCGTCAGCGGATGCAGGTCGTCGCCGTCGATGAAGCGCGCCCCGATGCTCTCGGCGAGCGCTGCGCCCACCGTGGACTTGCCGCAGCCGCTGGGACCCATCACGACGATGCGCACGCTCATATCTCCAGGCCGAAGTCGATGAGCACCTTGCAGGAGCTCGCGGGATCGGCTGCCAGCGCGAAGGCATCGTGAGAACGCTCGACGGGCAGCACCTCGCTGATGATACCGCGGACGTCCAGGCTGCCGTCGGCGAGCGCGGCGATGACGTCGTCGAGCTCGTCGCCGAAACGGAACGAGCCGCGAAGCGTCAATTCGCGGGTGATGGCCGTGGCCAGAGGGGCCGGCACCTCTCCCCCGCGTTGCAGGCCGAGCAGCACGACGGTTCCGCCGCGGATCGCCGCCGAGACCGCGGCCGCGAGTCCGGGGACGGTGCCGCTGGATTCGAGCACGATGTCTGCGTGGAGCTCGGCGATCTCCGCCTCGGCCCTGGCATCGATCGCCCGGATGCCACGCGCCTCGGCGATCTCGCGCGGACGCTGCTGCAGGTCGGTGACGGTCACGGACGCCGCCCCGCCGCGCTGGGCGACCGAGGCGACCAGCTGACCGATCGGCCCTGCGCCGATGACGACGACTCGGCGCCCGTACACCTCGCCGGCTCGCTGCAGGGCATGCCAGGCGACGGCCGCGGGCTCGGCCAGCGCTGCGGTTCTGAGATCGAGACCCGCGGGCAGGGGATGCAGCATGCGCGTGGGCAGCGCGACCCGTCGTGCGAATGCACCCTGCGTGTGCGGCAGGTGCATCGCCGAGCCGAGGTACGTCGAGGCCGGCGCGAGATTCGGCTGATCGGACGGCCAGGGCGTGCGCCCGTCGCCGTGCGCGGTCAGGGGGTGCACGGCCACCGAGGTTCCGACGGCGGGACCCGAGCCGTCCGCCGCGGCGACGGCCACGACACCCGAGACCTCGTGCCCCAGGACCATCGGCTCGCGCAGCACCGAGGCTCCGGCCGCGCCGTGCCGGACGTAGTGCAGGTCGGAGCCGCAGATTCCCCCGTAGGCGATGTCGATGACCGCCTCGTCGGTGTGGGGCGCGGGAGCGCCGATGTCTTCGATGCGCAGATCTTCGGCGGCGTGGGCCACCACGGCGAGATTGTCCACCAGGTCTCCTCCTCGGTCAGACGAACGCCGTGACGAGTTCGACTCCGGCCACCCGGATCGTCACGCGCTGGCCGGGTCGCACCGATGCCTGCGAATGCGGAGCACCGGTCATCACCACGTCGCCGGGCCCCAGAACGGACCACGCGGCGACGTAGGCGAGGCATTCGCGGATCGCCATCGGCAGCTCCCTGCTCCCGGTCCGGGCGACGAGGAGCCCGTCGACCTCGACATCGAGGTCGACATCGTCGATCCCCGCCTCGGTGTCGATCCACGGACCGAGGGGCGTGTACCCCTCCCCCGACTTGGACTCGAAGTTGCGCGGATCGACGCTCGCGCGGTCGGGGCTGGAGAGATCGTTCACGGCCGTGACGCCGAGCACGTACTCGTGCGCGTTCCGGGCCGTCAATCCGTGCGTCGCCCGGCCGATCACGACGGCGATCTCGCCCTCGGCCACCGGGGCGCCCGCATCGCGCCGCAGGACGACCTCCGCACCGCTTCCGACCACGGTGCGCGGACTCTTGAGCCATGCCTGCACCGGCGAGACGTGGCCCGGACCGTTCTGGGCGATGCCGACGATGACGAGCGGATCGACGGGAGCGACGACGGTTCCGGCAATGGCGTCACCCTCATCATCCGGGGCGCGGCCCTCCGCGAACGCGAGGAACGGGTCGGAGACCGGGATGAGCCCATCGGGCGTCTCGCGCACCCAGCGGGGGCCTGCTGCGGACGCGACTCGACCGAGACGCATCAGACGACCGCCGTCATTCCGCCGTCGACGAAGAGCGTCTGGCCGTTGACGAAATCGCTCGCACCGCCGGCCAGGAAGAGCAGGGCGCCGACCAGGTCGCGGGTGTCTCCCCAGCGTCCGGCCGGCGTGCGTCCGCGGACCCATGACGAGAACTCCTCGTCCTCGACGAGTGGCTGCGTGAGGGCGGTCGCGAAGTAGCCGGGAGCGATGGCGTTGGCCTGGATGCCGTGCGGGGCGAGGTCGGCGCAGAGCCCCTTCGTGAACATCACGATCGCGCCCTTGGTCGCCGCGTACGCGGCGATCGACGGACGGGCGAGTTGCGACTGCACGCTGCCGATCTGGATGATCTTCCCCGAACCGCGGGCGATCATGCCGGCCGCGACGCGGCGAGACAGGTGGAACACGCTGGAGAGGTTGGTCTGCACGAGCGCATCCCAGTCCTCGTCCGCGAACTCCGCGATCGGCGCCCGCCGCTGGACTCCGGCATTGTTCACGAGGATGTCGGGCGTGCCGACGATCTGCTCGACCTCGTGCGTCCCCGCATCCACCGCCGCGGCGTCGGTGACGTCGAAGACGACGCTGTGGACCACGGCTCCCGTGGCCTGCGCGATCTCGCGCGCTGCCGCTGCCGCTTTCCCGGCGTCGCGCCCGTGCACCACCACGGTCGCACCCGCTCCGGCGAGTCCTTCCGCGAGCGTCCGGCCGATGCCCTGGCTCGAGCCGGTGACGAGCGCCGCGCGGCCGCCGAGGTCGAAGAGGGCGAGGCCCGCGGGCAGCGCACTCACCGTCCGACGGCCTTGATCGACACCGTCGTGGCGAAGACGTCGTCGCCGCCCTCTTCCCGGGAGACCTTGATCGCGTCGTCGACGCGGGTGAGGTCGCGACGCAGCGTCTCGGGAGCGAGGAACGTCGATGCGGTCGTGATCAGGGCGAGCACGGCCATGTAGATCGCGAGGAGCACCCAGTTCCCGTCGCTCACCGCGATGAGGTATGCACCGAGCACACCGGCGAGACCGCCGGCGAGCACGGCCGAGATCTCGCGGGCCATCGCCACACCCAGGTAGCGGTGACGGTTGCCGAAGAGCTCCGGGAGCATGGCGCACTGCGGTCCGAGCATGCTGTTCACGGCCACGCCGATGCCGATCGCGATCACGCCGATGGCCACGGCGTAGTTGCCGAGCGACAGCAGCCACCACGCGGGGAACGTGTAGACGAGCATGAAGACCGCTCCGAACCGGTAGACCGTGCGGCGCCCGAAACGGTCGGAGAGGTGTCCGGTGAACGGCACGGAGAAGACGCCGATCAGCGATCCGAGGGTGACACCCCAGGTGAGCAGGCTCTTGTCGGCACTGTCGCCGACCACCGTGACGAAGAACGCGAGACCGAGGGTCTGGAACATGTACGAGCCGCCGTTCTCGGCCATCCGCAGACCGATGCCGACGATGACGCCGGGGAGCCCGTGCGTGAAGATCTCCTTGATGGGGCGGTCAGCGATCTGCTCGTGCTTCTCGAGCTCGATGAACGTCGGCGTCTCGCGCAACCGCATCCGGATGAACAGGGCGAGGAGGATCAGCGCGAACGAGGCGAGGAACGGCACGCGCCATCCCCAGCTCAGCAGCTGGTCCTCGGGGAGCAGCGTGATCAGCCCGAAGACGACCGCGGCGAGCAGGGTGCCGGCCTGGATGCCGACGAACGGCAGGGCCGAGAAGAACCCCCGGCGCTTGACCGGCGCGTACTCGGCCATCAGCACTGTCGCGCCCGCCTGCTCGGCCCCCGCGCCGAAGCCCTGCAGGAGGCGCATCAGCACCAGCAGGATGGGGGCCCAGAGCCCGATCGCCTCGTAGGTGGGCAGCAGACCGATCGCGGTCGACGCCCCGCCCATCAGGACGATCGTGGCGACCAGGACCCACTTGCGCCCGAGCTTGTCGCCCAGGACACCGAAGAACAATCCGCCGAACGGCCGTGCGAGGAAGCCGACGCCGAACGTCGCGAACGCGGCGACCGTGGCCATGGCTGGGTCGTCCTGCGGGAAGAACAGGACGTTGAAGATCAACGCCGTCGAGAGCCCGTAGAGCGCGAAGTCGAAGTATTCGAGCGCGCTGCCGATGCTGGACGCGAGCGTCGCGCGGCGCAGATTCGCCGCGTACTCCGGGTCATCGGACACTGCTCGTGCTGAGGTGCGGGGGTCGGTCACTGCCATCTCCTTCGATCGGCTTCGCCTGCGGCGTGAGCACGACTGTACCAGCCCGTTGGATTGCGTTCAACCCTTTGGACCCGGTTCGGATGCACGGATAGACACCAGCCGCGGAGGCGCGGCAGTGCGAGAGCGGTCAGCGGCGTACGGCGGTACTGAAGGGGTTCGTCAACGCCGCGGCGGCCGCACGCAGGGCCTCGCCCACGCGCTCGATGCGTTCGTAGTCCGCCTCGGCGGCACGGATGGCGACGCCGAGCGCCAGCGGCGGATCGGTGGGCGCCCAGCCCTCGAGCGGGACGGCGACGCCCACGATGCCGCGGAACGACTCCTCCGCATCCAGCGCCCAGCCGCGCCGACGGGCGGTGGCCAGCACATCGAGCAGACCGGTCATGGTGGTCGCGCTCCGGTCCGTGAGCGCGGGGAAGACCGCGTCCTCCCCCAGGAGCTCGACCACTTCGGCATCGCTCATCGCCGCGAGCAGCGCGCGACCCGTGGCCGAGAGCGGAGCGGGGAGTCGCGAGCCCAGCGGGGTCCCCAGCCGCAGCGACCGAGACCCTTCGTGCCGGGCGAGATACAGCGCATCCGTGCCGTCGAGCATGGCGACCTGCACGAGCTCGGACGCCAGCTGCGGCGAGGCCTCGCACACGCTGTAGAACTCGCGCACCTGGTTGAACTGCGCGGCGAACGCACCCCCGAGCTCGGCGGTGCGCACTCCCAGGCGGTAGCCCTGCGGCGTGCGGTCGACCATGCCCCCGGCCTCGAGCGCGAGACACAGATTCGCGGTCGACGACTTGGCCAGCCCGAGTTCGCCGGCGAGTTCCGTCATGGTTCGGGGACCACCCGCGTCGGCGAGGAGGCCGAGCAGGCGGATGCTGCGGGTGACGGCAGGCGCGGGATCGCGTCCCTCACGGGTGTCGTCATCCATGGCTGCGCCTTCCGCCGTCAGTGGGGCCGCAGGTGCGCGAACACCCGCGTGCCGATCAGTAGAACTCGACCGTATCGACCACGGCGGTCAGCGGCTCGCCATCGAGCAGGCGCGCCGCATTCTCGGCGAAGCGACGCGCGATCCGCTCCTCCTCTTTCGAGCTGAGCGCGGCCGTGTGCGGGCTCACGAGCACGTTCGGATGCGTCCACAGGGGCGACGCGTCATCGAGCGGCTCACGCTCGAAGACATCGAGGGCGGCGAACGCGACACGTCCGTCGTCGAGGGACGCGAGCAGGGCGGCTTCGTCGATCACCGTGCCGCGGCCGACGTTGGCGACGATCGCGCCCGGCTTCACCGCGTCGAGGATGTCGGCATCGATCAGATGGTGGGTCTGCGCCGTCCCCGGCAGCGTCACGACGATCGCATCGACGTGGGACACCGCGTCGCGCAGCTCGTCGAGACGTACCAGGCGATCGACGCCGGCGACCGGCTCCCCCGACCGGGTCGTGCCCCAGACTCGGGCACCGAGTGCGTGGAAGCGCCGCGCGCACTCCGAACCGATGCCGCCGAGACCGACGATCAGCACGGTCATCTCGTCGAGCTGACGCATCTCCCAGCGGTCGGGCCACGTGCGGCTGCTCTGATCGGCGAGGAGCCGAGGGAGGTTCTTCGCGCCCGCCATCACCCCGAAGACCGCGAATTCGGCCAGAGGACCCCCGTGCACGCCGGCACTGGTGGTGAACACGATCCGGTCGAGGTCCGCACGCTCCAGCTCTGCGGCCTTGATCGCGGCCCCGCCGCCGGCTGCCGTCGTCATGACCCAGCGCAGGCGGGGATTCGCCGCCACCGTGCGGGCCAGCGCCGCGGCATCCACATCGGGAATGCCGAAGAGCACGTCGGCGGAGTCGACCAGTTCGTCGAAGGCCTGCTGCTCGCTCGCGGTGCGCGTGAAGTCCGGGTCGCCGGACCAGTCGGCAGGTCCACGCATCGGCGGGAGGAGCGAGTGATCGCGGACCACCTCGACGCGAGGCTCGAGCTCTTCGATGAGCCGGCACAGGTCTTCCCGCAGCGGCACCGTCACGACGGCGCGCAGCTTCTTCTCGGTCCCCGTCATGCTGATCCCTTCCTCGGGAAGTCGTGGATCCCTCACTTTAGCTCAGATCCATCCTGTTGGACACTGTTCTATCCATTGGATTGTTGCTACCGTGTGCGCATGGACATCTCATCCGTCACCGTCGGGGCCGTCGGTCTCGGCGCCATGGGCCGCCCGATGGCCGACCACCTGCTCGCCGCCCATGGTCGACTCGTCATCCATGCCCGTCGCCCGCAGCCGGAGTTGCTGGCGGCCGGAGCCTCCTGGGCGGAGACGCCACGCGAACTCGCCTCCAGAGTAGACGTGCTCCTGATGATGCTCCCCGATCTGCCCCCGTTCGAGGCGATGCTCGACGGCCCGGACGGACTTCTCGCGGATGCCGGCGAACTGCTCATCATGATCGGCTCCACCTCGTCGGCACCGGCGGTCCGCGCGCTCGCGGAGCGCATCGGCGCCCAGACCGACGGACGGGTGCGGGTCGTCGACTGCCCCGTCTCGGGCGGCGAAGACGGCGCGATCGCCGGGACCCTCTCGATCATGCTCGGCGGCGCCCCGGAGGATGCCGCCCTCGCCGCCGAGGTGCTCGCCCCGTGCGGCACCCCCGTCCTGCTCGGGCCGCTCGGCGCCGGCGAGGTCGCCAAGGCGTGCAACCAGCTCGTCGTCTCGGCCACGATCCTCGCGCTCGGAGAGGCGACGGTGCTCGCCGACCGCTCCGGACTCGACCTCGACGCCCTCTGGTCGCTGCTCTCCGGCGGATACGCCGGCTCCCGCCTGCTCGACAGCCGTCGCGAGAAGCTCGTCACCGGCGACGACTCCCCCAGCGGCGTCGCGCAGTACATGGTGAAGGATCTCGGCTTCGCCGCCGACATCGCCGAGGCCACCGGTACCGCACCGGTGCTGCTGCCCACCCTGCGGGCCGCCTTCGACGAGCTGGTGGCCGCGGGGCTCGGAGACCGCGACATCGCCGTGTCCCGGCGCTTCATCGCGTCGCGTGACACAGGCGAGCACTGACCTCCCGGACAGCGATACGCTGAAACCACCCCTTCTTCACCCTCGAGGAGCCTTCTGTGCCCGAAGCATCAGCGAATATCGGAGTCGTCGGACTCGCCGTCATGGGATCGAACCTCGCCCGCAACCTCGCCAGTCGCGAGGGGAACACCGTGGCGATCTTCAACCGCAGCTACGAGAAGACCCAGACGCTCCTCGACGAGCACCCCGAGGCCGGGTTCGTCCCCGCCCGCACCTACCAGGAGTTCGCCGACTCGCTGCAGAAGCCGCGCACCGCGATCATCATGGTCAAGGCCGGTGGCCCGACCGACGCCGTGATCGACTCGCTGGTCGAGGTCTTCGAGCCGGGCGACATCATCGTCGACGGCGGCAACGCCTACTTCCCCGACACGATCCGCCGCGAGAAGGCCGTCCGCGAGACCGGCATCAACTTCGTCGGCGCCGGCATCTCGGGCGGCGAAGAGGGCGCCCTGCTCGGCCCGTCGATCATGCCCGGCGGCTCGGACGAGTCCTGGGTCACGCTCGGACCGATCCTCAAGTCGATCGCCGCGGTCGCCGAGGGTGAGCCGTGCGTCACGCACGTCGGCCACGACGGTGCCGGACACTTCGTGAAGATGGTGCACAACGGCATCGAGTACGCCGACATGCAGCTGATCGCCGAAGCGTACGACCTGATCCGCCGCGGCACGGGCAAGACCCCCGCGGAGATCGCCGAGATCTTCGCCGAGTGGAACCGGGGCGAGCTGGAGTCGTACCTGATCGAGATCACCGCCGAGGTGCTCCGCCAGGTGGATGCCGAGACCGGCAAGCCGCTCGTCGACGTGATCCTCGACCAGGCCGGCGCCAAGGGCACCGGCGCGTGGACCGTGCAGACCGCGCTGTCGCTCGGCGTCCCCGTCTCGGGCATCGCCGAAGCGACCTTCGCCCGCTCCCTCTCCTCGCATCCCGAGCAGCGCGCGGTCTCCCGCGACCTGCCGGGACCGGAGGAGGAGTTCTCGGTCGAAGACACCGAGGCGTTCATCGAAGATGTGCGTCTGGCGCTCTACGCCTCCAAGATCGTCGCGTACTCGCAGGGCTTCGACGAGATCCGCGCGGGCGCCGCCGAGTACGGCTGGAACATCGACCTCGGCGCGATCAGCAAGATCTGGCGCGGCGGGTGCATCATCCGCGCCCAGTTCCTCAACCGGATCGCCGACGCCTACGCCGAGACGCCCGACCTGCCGGTCCTGCTCACCGCCCCGTACTTCACCGAGGCGATCACCCGTGCTCAGGCTGCCTGGCGCCGAGTGGTCATCGCGGCAGCCGAAGCCGGCATCCCCGCCCCGGCGTTCTCGTCGTCGCTGTCGTACTACGACGGCATCCGCGCCGACCGCCTCCCCGCCGCGCTCGTGCAGGGACAGCGCGACTTCTTCGGCGCACACACCTACAAGCGCATCGACAAGGAAGGCACCTTCCACACGCTGTGGTCGGGAGACCGCACCGAGATCGAGGCGGAAGACACGCACTGACCTCTCGTCATCGAAAGCCCGGGAACCTCGTGGTTCCCGGGCTTTTGTGCATCACACGAGGATGTTGTGGTTGCGTCGGAACACGTTCTGCGGGTCCCAGTCCGCCTTGGCCGCCCGCAGCCGGGTGAGCGCCTCCGCCGAGAACATCCCCGGCACGGCTTCGGGCCGCTCGGTGTCGGCGAAGTTGCCGTACTCGGCCAGCCGTCCGGCCCGGATGTTCTCCCCGTCGGCCTCGATCGCCGCACGGGTCTGCTCATCGAGCATCCCCGGGATGTCGAACGCCCCGGCCATCACGAACCAGTTCGCCGTGCGGGCAGGGAAGGCCGTCTCCTCCTGGGCGACGTCGTGGAACGCACCGCCCAGCGAGCGCAGGAACACCACGGACGCCGGATACGCGCGCCGGAAGGCGACGAGCCGCTCGATCAGCGCATCATCGAGGTCGGCGTAGAGCCCGTTGCCGCCGATGAAGCCGGGAGGGGCGGGAGCCTCGTCCCCTTCGGGCTGGGGCATCTCCATCAGTACCTCGCGATACGGCGGTGTCGTCACTTCCGTCTGCACGCCGGGGAGCGCGGAGATCGGCTCCAGCACGGCGCGCAGCCGATCGGGCTCCGGTGCCGCCCACACCGCGCTCAGCCGCGCTCCCGCCGGGGCGCTCGGGTCCATCGCCGGCACGTCCATATACGTGACGGTGAGCTCGCGGGGAGCGTCTCGGAGCAGATCACGCGCGGCACGGAGCACGGCGGCCGCATCGCCATCGATCACGCTCTCGGCGAAGGCGATACCGGGCAGCGGGTGCGCCTCGAAGTCGAAGCGCGTGACCACGCCGAAGTTGCCACCGCCGCCGCGCAGCGCCCAGAAGAGTTCGGGGTTCGTCTCGGATGACGCTTCGACCACATCACCGGAGGCGGTGACGACCTGTGCGCCGATCAGCTGATCGACGGCGAGACCCCAGGCCCGCACCATCCAGCCGATTCCGCCGCCGAGCGTGAGCCCGCCGACACCGACCGAGGCGGTGTCGCCCGAGCTGAGCGCGAGACCGTGCGCGGCGAGCGCCGAAGCGACATCACCCCAGACGGCGCCTCCGCCGACGCGGACGGTGGTGCCATCCACCTCGATGCCGGACAGACCGCCGAGCTCGAGCCGGATCCCCTCGGCAGGGGCATGCGACCACGGCCCGTGCCCGCCGGCGACCACGGTCAAGGGGACGGCCTCGCGGGAGGCGAGTCTGACGACGTCGGCGACCTCATCGACGGTGGAGGGGCGGTGGACGGAGGGAACGGAAGCAGCAGCGCTATCAGCCATGGCGACATGGTAGCCACGGCCGCCGACATCGCGCACCGGGTTCTCTGCGACGCCGGGGCGGACCTCGATCAGGCGGGGCTGGCGGCCCGCACGAACGACCGTGCGCGAACCGCGAGCGCCGCGAGATCTCCCCCGGGGGTCGCCGCATCGCCGACGAGCGGTCCCCCGACCCCGATCCCGAACGCCCCTGCCGCGAGGTACTCGCCCACGGTGTCGACGCTCACTCCGCCCACGGGGATGATCCGCGCGCCGGGGAACGGGTCGCGCACCGCACGGATGAAGCCGGGCCCGAGCGCCGAGGCGGGGAAGAGCTTGACCGCGGCGCTGCCGAGATCGTGACCTCGCTGAATCTCGGTCGGCGTGTACACACCCGGGAGCACACCGATGCCCTGCGCGACCGCGTATCCCACCGAGGCGCTGAGGGTCGGCGTGACCATGAACTGCGCCCCGGCGGATGCTGCCCGCTCGACGTCGGCCTCGCTGAGTACGGTCCCGGCGCCGATCAGTGCCGATGCGGGAGCATCCTGCACGACCTGGGCGATCGCCTCTTCGGCATCCGGGAGGGTGAGGGCGATCTCCAGTGTCAGCACGCCGGCGTCGATCAGCGTGCGCGCCGCGGCCACCGTCGCATCGACATCCGTGCCGCGGAGGATCGCGACGAGCCGGGTGGCGCGAAGCCGCTCTTCGAGCTGCGCGTTGTCCACGGTGCTCACCGGGCTACCTCCGCGGCCGATACGGCCCCGCGCACGACGGGGGCCTCGCCTGCCCAGGGCCACGCGGGAGTCCCGCCGACGTCGACCTGCACGCCGAGCAGCGCGCCGTCTGCTTCTCCCGGTTCTGCGATTCCGATGCTCGCCGTCGTGATCACGAGCAGCGTGCCGACGAGAGCGACCGCGGTCGGGCGCTTCGCGGGGAGCGAGATCGTCTCCAGGAGTTCACCCTCGGGCGAGTAGCGGCGCACCTCGGCGGCGTCCCAGACCGCAACCCACAGCATGCCGTCGAGGTCGATCGTCATGCCGTCGGGGTTGCCGCCGTCGACCCGGCACACCGTGCGGCGGTTCGAGAGCGCGCCGTCGGCGGCCACGTCGAAGGCTTCGATGCTGCGGTGCGGAAGGGTGTCGATGTAGTACAGCGTGGAGCCCGTGCGATCGAAGGCGAGACCGTTCGACACGGTGACCCCGCCGAGCCGTGCGACCGGGATGCCGTCGGCGCCGATGCTCCACAACGTGCAGTGCGGATCGCGCGGCATCGACTGGCTGCCCACCCAGAAGCGCCCCGCGGGGTCGCCGCCGCCGTCGTTCATGTAGTCACCGGGTGCGGCGACGTCGTCGGTGAGCGGGGTCACGGCCGCGTCATCGCCGACGTGCACGACGCGGCGATCGACGCCGACCAGCCACCCGGCTCCCGGCTGCGCGAGCGGGATGGGCGCCCCGATCTGCGCTCCCACGACGACCGCGGTCTCGGGGATCACCCTCCCCTGCTCGATCCGACCGCGGTGCAGTGACCCGGTGGCCATGTCGATCCAGGCGAGGCTGCCGTCGCGCCCGTCCCAGCGCGGAGACTCGGCCTGCACGTAGCGGGCGTCGGAGAGGATCTCCACGGTTCGGGAGGGCGGGGTGTGCGACATCCGGATCATCCTTCGCTGGTAGCTCGTAACCGTTATGTGGCAGACTATCTCACAATATGCATAACACTTGCGAGAAATGTGGACCCACGATGATGAAGCGCGGAAACAGCTGATGGCTCAGACACTCCACGGCTTGATGCCCATTCTGGCGACCCCGTTCGATGAGACGGGGGCCCTCGACCGCGCGAGCCTGCGCCGGCTGGTCGAGTTCCAGCTCGCGTCCGGCGTCGACGGCGTCGCCGTGTTCGGGATGGCGAGCGAGGGTTTCGCCCTCACGACGGACGAGCGGCGCACGATCCTGGACGACGTCGTCCGGGTCGTGGACGGCAGGATCCCCGTGATCGCCGGCGTCAACGGCACCTCCACCGCGACGTCCGTCGAGCAGTCCCTCCTCGCCGAGGATGGCGGTGCGGACGCCCTCATGGTGCTCCCGCCGTTCATGGTGAAGCCGCCCGCCGGCACGCTCGTGGACTTCTACGGCGATGTCGCCGCCGCGACCTCGCTCTCCGTCATGGTGCAGGATGCGCCCGGTGTCACCGGCGTCGCGATGGCTCCGAGCCTGATCGCCGAGATCGCCCGCCTCGACGGCGTCGACTCCGTCAAGGTCGAGGCGCCGCCGACAGCACCCAAGGTCGGCGCCGTGGTCGCCGCGATCGAGGATCCCGACTTCGCGGTGCTCGGCGGCCAGAACGCCCAGTTCTGCCTCGAGGAGTACGCGAGGGGCGCCGTCGGCACGATGCCGGCCTGCGAGTTCCCCGACCTGCTCGGCCCCGTGCTCGCACTGTTCCTCGAGGGGCGCGTCGAGGAAGCCCGCGCCGAGTTCCGTCGTATGCTCCCTCTCGTGCTCATCGGTCTGCAGGGAGGCATCGCCTGGGCGGTGCACAAGGAGGTTCTCGTCGCACGCGGCGTGATCGATCACGCGACGGTGCGCTACCCGGCGTCCCGCCTGGACGCGGGCAGCCGCGCCTCGGTCAAGCTCGTGATCGACGAGTTGGCACTCCCGCCGATCCCCGCCACGGTGCGCGTGTGACACGCCGCGGCGTACTGCTGATCGGCGGCAGCTCCGACATCGGACTCGCGATCGCCCGCGCCTTCGTCGACGGCGGAGACGCCGTCGTCGGCGTGGGGCTCGAGGACTCTGCCGACCCGGTCTTCGAGCGCTACCTCGTCGCGGACTGCAGCGTGCCCGAAGCAGCCGATCGCGCCGTCGCCGATGCCGAGCAGGCTCTCGGACGGCTCGACGTCGTGGTACTCGCCGCCGGCCGCATGCCGATCGCGCGCGCTGAGGCCACGAGCGACGACGACTGGCGCGGAGCACTGAGCGCGACACTGGACTCGGCGTTCTTCGTGGCCCGCGCGGCACTCCCCCGCCTCACCCGCGGGGCGTCGATCGTCGCGGTCACCTCGGTGAACTCGTCGCTCGCCGCCCCCGCCCTGCCCGCCTACGCGGCCGCCAAGGCGGGCGTGGACGGCCTCGTGCGGCAGCTGGCGCTCGACTACGGCCCCCAGGGCATCCGGGTCAACGCCGTGCAGCCGGGGAGCATCTCAGCCGCCGACACGGGCGAGAGCGAGGGCTACCCCCTCGGACGCATCGGGCGACCGGAGGAAGTCGCCTCGGTGGTCGCGTTCCTCGCCTCCGACGCCGCCTCCTTCGTCACGGGAACATCCATCGCGGTCGACGGCGGTCTCTCGATCTCGTCCCCCGCGGCCTGGCTGAAGCCGGTCCTGCGGGACCGCTGGCTCTAACCCCGCCCTGCGCCACACGACGAAGGCCGCGTCCCGTTTCGGGACGCGGCCTTCTTCGTGCGAGGGGGCTCAGGCGTTGGAGTCGAGCAGCCCCTGGACTTCCTTCTTCAGCGCGTTGAGGCCCGCCTGGGCCTCGACCTGACCGGCGAGGATCGTCGCGACCCCGGCACCGATGGCGGCATCGATCTGTGCCGTCACGGCGACGCGGTCCCACGCGGCGCCACGAGCGTGCTCGGAGACCTCAGTGCGGAACGCGCCCTGGAACTTGTCGGCCGCGAGCGCCGGGATCTTGTCGGCGACGCTCTTGGCGGCCGGAGCCACGGCGGAGTTCTCGTAGAGCGCGGTGGCCGCCTCGACGTTGGTCGCCGCGTAGAGGATGAAGTCACGGCTGGTGAGCTCGCCCTCGCCCGCTGTCGCGAACACGCCGCTGCCCCAGGCCCGGTTGAAGGAGTCCTTGCCACCGACGGTCGGACGAGAGATCGCCCCGATGTTGTCGATGATGTTCTGCGCGGCACCGTTCGTCTTGACGAAGGTCGAGGCGAGCGGGGCGTCGTCGTAGATCGCAGCCCGGCCGCTGGCGAACAGGATGCGGGCATCGCTGCGGGCGACGTTCGTCTGCGTCAGGCCCTGGTCTTGCAGGGACTTGTACCAGGTGACGGCCTCGACGCTCTCGGCGTCGCCCAGCGTGCACTTGAGGTCGTCGGTGACCACGTCGCTGCCGAAGCCCCACATCCACGGGACCGAGTCCTTCAGGTCGGGGTTCTTCGTGACCGCGGCGTACGGGATCAGCGACTTGTCCTGCTTCTTGATCTTCTCGAGGGCGGTGGCGAACTGCTCCACCGTCATGCCCGACTTGATGCCGACGCTCTTCGCGATCTCGCCGTTGGTGATGATGCCGATGCCGGCGGCCGTCAGCGGCAGCACGAGCAGCTTGCCGTCCATCGTGTACGAGTCGAGCACGCCCTGCGGGATGCCGAGACCCTTGGCGAGGTCGGTGAGGTCGGCGAGGATGTTCATCGGGGTGAGCACCTGCCACCCGCCCGACTGACCGACACCCATGAGGTTGCCGGAGCGTCCGGTGAGGGCGAGCTGCGTGGCCGCCTGGTCGTACGGGTAGATGACCGGGGCGACCTTGACGCCCTCCTTCTTCGAGAACCCGTCGAGGATCCCCTGCCACGCGGACTTCAGCGCCTCCTCGCCGAGCGAGTTGCCGTAGAAGTTGATCGTCGCAGCTTCCGTCGCGCCGCCCGCCGAGGCGCCTCCGGCACCGGCGCCGGGTGCGGCGGGCGTCGCACACCCGGCGAGCGCGAGTGCACCGAATGCGGCGAGCACGGTGCCGCCTCCGAGGAAGGCTCGGCGGCTCAGCTGTGAGTTCGAGATGGTCATGGAGACTGCTCCTTCGAGGTGATGGGGGTAGAGCATTTCGGGAGACGCATGGCTACCCCTTGACCGCCCCGGCGGCGAGACCGGAGACGAAGTAGCGCTGCAGGAGGACGAAGATGATGACGAGCGGGAGCGACGTGATGAGGGACGCCGCCATGAGGGCCGGCCAGTCGGCGGTGCCCTCGCGGATGAACGCCTGCGTCAGACCCGCCGGCAGCGTCTGCTTGTCGGGTCCGGCGAGGGTGAGGGCGAAGAGCAGGTCGCTCCAGCCGCGCATGAAGGCGAACATGCCCGCGGTGATGAGCCCGGGGACCACGAGCGGGAACACGATGCGGAACATCGTCCCGGTGCGCGAGAGACCGTCGACCTTGGCCGCCTCGAGGATGTCGTCGGGGAGGGCGTCGATGATGCCCTTCAGCAGGAACACCGCGAGCGGCAGCGTGAACGTCGTGAACGAGATGATCAGCGCCGTGTAGGTGTAGAGCAGTCCGGCCGAGCTCAGCATCAGGTACAGCGAGATGAGCAGCAGCGCGCCCGGGATGAGCTGACCGATGAGGAACATGAACATGATCGCGTTGCGGCCGCGGTAACGGAACTTCGAGAGCGAGTAAGCCATCAGGCCGCCGACGAGGACCGCGAGCAGGGCGGTGCCGGTGGAGACGATGATGCTGTTCAGGAGGTTCTTCAGCAGGAGGTCGTTCTGGAAGAACCCGACGAAGTTCTCGATCGTCGGATTGACCGGGAAGAACGGACGATCCGCGGAGAAGACGTCCTCCTTCCTCGTGAACGCGGTCGCCGTGAGCCAGTAGACCGGCAGCAGGCCGAACAGGGCCAGCAGCAGGAGCAGGACGCGTCCCGGGATGGACAGGTGGGGGCGGATGATCGACTCCCCCACATCACGACTACGGCGCATCACTTCTCCAGCCGACGGTTGAGGAACAGGTATCCGCTCGTGATGATCGCGAGCAGGACGAGCCAGAGGGCGCCCATCGCGGAGGCCTTGCCGAGTTCGTAGCTGCCGAACGCGAGATCGTAGAGGCTGACCGCGAGCGTCGTGGTCGAGTTGCCGGGCCCGCCGCCGGTCATCACGAAGATGGTGTCGAAGTTGCCGAAGTTGTAGATGAACTCGAGCACTGCGACGAGGGTGACGGGGCCGGCGATGTGCGGCAGCGAGATATGGCGGAACCGCTGGGCGCGCGTGGCGCCGTCGATGGTGGCGGCCTCGATCTGCTCGCTCGGCAGCGTCTGGAGGACGGCGAGGGCGACGACCATGATCCACGGGAACGAGTGCCAGGTCTTGGCGATGACCACGGCGGCCATGGCGCCGGTCGGGGTGCCGAGCATGCTGATCTCGGGCAGTCCGAAAGTCGCGAGGACGTGGTTGACCACGCCGTAGCTGTCGTTGAAGATCCACGCCCAGAGGAAGGACACGACGACACCGGGCAGCAGCCACGGCAGCATGAGGGCGCCGCGGAGGATGTTCCGTCCGCGCATGCGGGCGTTCAGCAGCAGCGCCAGGGCGACACCGAGGATGAGCGGGAAGACCGTCGCGAGCGAGGCGAACACGAGGGTGGTGCCGAGACGGGCGAAGAACTCGTCCCAGACCGCCGCATAGTTGTCGAGGCCCACGAACGTGCGCTCGGGGCGCAGGAGCGATTGGTCGAACAGACTCGTGAAGATGCTCGACACGAGGGGGAAGATCGCGATCACGAGGAACAGGAGGACCGCGGGAAGTGCGATCATGAAACCGAAGGTGCGATCCTTCGCGCCCAGCGTGGAGCGTCGCCCGGAGCGGGGCTCGACAGCCGTCTGCTCGCTCTCCGCGGGCCGCTCGAGTATGGCTTGTTGCATTGCAGTCACTTTCCAGTAGAGACGACCCCGGAGGGCCCTGCGCGTCGTCGTCACAGTCGTCAACGTCGACGTGCGGCCAGTTAACCACAATGCGGATGCGAAATCCACAAAATGCATAAGACACCCACATTTGTGTTGCTCGAAGCCATTTCGCTGAATAGGATGACTGGCAGCGGCGACGAGCCGCAGCGTCGCAGATGCGGCCACATCACCAAGGAGGAGTCACCATGGCGTCGGAATCGGTAGGCGGCACGCAGACCGTCGAACGGGCGATGTCGTTGCTCGCTTGCTTCACGGAGGAATCCGGCGAGCTGAGGGTCTCCGAGCTGTGCACGCTGACCGGCCTCGGCCAGTCCACCGTCTCGCGCATGATGTCGGCACTCGATCGCATGAAGTTCGTGGTGCAGGACGCCCGCACGGGCCTGTACCGCCTCGGCCCCGCAGCAGTGTCGCTGGGCACGGTCGCGATCAACGGCTCTCCCATCTTCCGCGCCTCGCGGCAGATCGCGCAGAACCTCGCGCGCCGGATCGAGATCGGCGTGAACGTGGCCGAGCTCAGCGGCTTCACCTTCACCTATCTCTGCAACTTCGAAGGCGCCCTGGCACCGAAGTCGTTCGCCATGGCGGGTCGCACCGGGCCGCTGCACGCCACCGGCATCGGCAAGGCCCTGCTGTCGGGCATGTCCGACGCGCAGGTCGACGAGTACTTCGCGCAGACGCCGCAGCGCTTCACGCCGCACACGATCGTGGACCGCGCCGCCATGCAGACCGCTCTCGACGAGACGCGCAGCCGCGGCTACGCGACCGAGATCGAGGAGCTGGCCTTCGGCCGTGCCTGCATCGCCGCGCCGATCCGCAACCGGGCCGGTGAGATCGTCGCGGGCATCTCGGCCAGCGGCCCCCTCTCCGTGCTCGACCTGCACGCACCGCATCAGGAACTCGCCCTGCAGCTCATCGAAGCCGCCGACGAGATCTCGGTCGCCCTCGGATACAGCCCCTCCCGGACCGCATCGGCGTTCGCGGCACTCTGACCTCGGCCGCGATGCGGCTTCCCCACCTCTGACGACGGCACCTGCCGCCGGCCGTTCGACCACCCCGTCTATTGGAGACCCCTGTGAAGATCACGCGCGTCCAGACCTTCCCCCTCTATCTGTCCAAGGAGGATGCCAACAACTCGTATGCCGGCGACACCGCAGTCGATCATCGTGGCTACGTGATCCGCCCGCCGTGGCGGAGCCTGTACTCCCCCGGCTACGAGACGCTGCTCGTGAAGATCGAGACCGATGACGGTCTCGTCGGCTGGGGCGAGGCCCTCGCGCCCGTCGCCCCGGTCGTGGCCGCGGCGATCGTCGACAACCTGCTCACCCCGCTGATCCTCGGCGAGGACCCGCGCTCGGTACGCACGCTCTGGCACCGCATGACGGAGTCCATGCGCGAGCGCGGGCACCTCACCGGGCACCAGGCCGACGCCATGGCCGCGGTCGACATCGCGCTCTGGGACCTCTGGGGCCACGCCACCGGCCTCTCGGTGTCCGAGCTCGCCGGCGGACGCTTCCACGAGGTGCTGCCGACCTACGTCTCCGGCATCCGCGGCGTCGACGACGTCGAGCGCGCCGAGAAGGCCGCAGAGCTCGTGGAGGGCGGCGTTCGCCGTATCAAGCTGCACCTCGGCGTCGACATCCGCACCGACCTGGCCACCTACGACGCGGTCCGCGGCGTGCACCCCGACCTCGACGTCGCGCTCGACGCGCACTGGACGTATCGCCTCGGCGAGGCGCGTGCGCTCGGTCGCGAACTGGACGACCGGCGGGCCTGGTTCTTCGAGGCCCCGCTCGCCCCGGAGGACGTGGAGGGGCATCACGACCTCGCCACCGCCCTCGCCACCCCGATCGCGATCGGCGAGGCGATGCGCAGCCGCTTCGAGTTCACGGACTGGCTCACCCGCCGCGCGGTGGGCCTCACGCAGCCCGACATCGGCCGCACCGGCATCACCGAGGGCCTCGCGATCGCGGCGGTCTCCGACGCCTTCCACGTGCCGGTCGCCCCGCACCACTCGGCCGCGTTCGGCATCGCGATGGCCGCCGGTGTGCATGTCGCCGCGAGCGCCGCGTCGCTCCTCGCGTTCGAGTACCAGCCGTTCACCCTCCCCGTCGCCAACCGTCTGCTGACGACCCCGCTCGAGGTCCGCACGGACGGCGGGTTCGTGGTGCCGACCGGCCCCGGCCTGGGCGTGACCGTCGACGAGGACGCGATCCAGGAGTACGTGCGGCACTGACCCGCATCGACATCCGACGAAGAACGGGTGGGCGGCCGGGATCTCTCCGGCCGCCCACCCGTTCTTTCGCGTCAGTTCCCGATGCGCACGAACTGCGCGGCGCTGACCCGGTGGATGCTGGTGTTGCGCACCTCGAGCCGCACCGTACCGGTCGCTCCGGCGGCGTAGCGGAACGAGCCCAGCGAACGCCAGGCCGCCGCGCCCTGCGTCTGGTCCACGATGACCTCGGAGCTGCCGTCCTTATGCTCCACGACGTAGGCCGCCGAGGTCGTGGTCGTCGAGTTCGTGGGGTACCAGACCGAGACCCGGTAGAGACCGGCCTCCGGCAGCTCCACGTTCCACGTCACCGTGCTGCCGACCGAGTCGGAGTCGCTGTACCGCGTGCGCGTGCCGTTCCATCCCGAGAGTCCGCTGGGGTACCAGTTGCCGGACTCCAGGTAGCCCGGCCACGGGGACTGGGTGTGTGCGATGACGCCCTCGTCGGCCACGCGCACGAGCACGCCCCGGCGCAGGGTCTGATCGAGCCGCGCCTCGAACCGCGTCGATGATCCGGGCGCGACGCCGGAACCGGCGGTCACCGTCCAGGTGTGAGTGAGGTCGGATCGCGGCGGCACCGTGATGCTCGTGCTCTGCTGCCCCACGCTCCATCCGCTGACCCCGTACAGGGCGAGGGTGCCCTGCAGCGGCGTCACCCCGGTGTTGATGACGAGTGCGGTGAGTTTGGCGACCGCACCTGGCCCGCTGACGATCTCGACATCCGAGGTGAGGGAGACCAGTCGTCGCCGGTCGATCACCTCGATCGCCGCCGCGCGCAGCTTCACGGGGTCCTCCCCCGCGACCGTCAGGGTCGCCGCGACGTCGACCTCGCCGAGCGGTGCCGCGGTCGCGATGACCGCGGCCGATTCGACGCGTGCGGAGCCCTCTGCGGGAACCGTGATCGCCGGCACCGTCCCGTCGAGCTGCCACCCCGTCGGCAGGGTCACCGCGATGGCGCCGGTGATCGGATCCGCGGTGGAGTTGCGCACCTCGAAGGTCAACGGGACGCGGTCCCCGGCCGTGCCCGTCGCCTGCGCGATCACGTCGCCGACGATTCCGGGGTTGGCTCCGCTGATCCTGGCCGGCAGCCGCAGGGTCACCTCTTCGGTCGTCGTCCCGCCGGTGGTGATCGTGTAGCGGAACTTGTCGGTGAGGTCGTCGACCGGGATCGTCCACTCGTACGGATAGGCCTTCGCGGGAGCCTGCTTCACCGGACCGCCGCCGATGCGATACGACAGCGTCGCCTGCTGCTCGGTGTCGATCTGCACGTAGGCGTCGTAGCCCTGACCGTCGGGCCGCACCAGGAGCATCCCGCGGGCGACCCCGTAGTCGGTGGCGGGGTCGGTGTCGACTTCGTGGAAGCTGTCACGTCCGTGGTCGGCCACGTCGTCGAACGGCAGCCCCGGGCGCTGCACGTCCACGTTCCGGATGACGAGGGCGACGAGCCCGCGCGCCGGCACGCTGACGGTGACCCGGCCGCTGACGGCCGCGCCGGTGGACCGGCTGCCGTTCGCGGTCACCAGCTCGACCGCGCCCGAGAAACTCCGCGGGATGCCCGTGAGCTCGGTGGAGAGGTCGACGATCACCTGCTGCGCCTCACCGGCGGAGTTGGTGAGACTGACGTAGAGAGCATCGTTGCCGACGCCCCCGATCCAGTTGACGAGCGGGTTCGAGACCGAGATCAGCCCCGCGGGGAGATACGGCCAGACGCCGTCCTCGCCGAAGAACGTCCCGGGGGCGTGGCCGTAGGCGAAGAACTTGAAGTAGGCGAAGTCGGCCTCGAACACGTGCGGGAACTCGATCGCGCCGCCGCTGCGGTAGAAGCTCTCACTGAGCAGGTAGTCCATCGCGAGACCGAGCTGGGCGGGGGCGTGATGGAAGTAATACCCGGTGATGCCCACCGGGCCGCTCGTCGCGAAGTCGGGCTTCATGTGGGCGACCTGGAACTGTCGGCCGTAGTAGCCGGGGTATGTCGTGAACCGGCCGATCACCATGTTGTGGGCGATGTCGGCCAGCAGCTCGTCGCCGGTGTGATGCGCCAGCCGCAGCAGGGCTCCCGCCCAGCACGGGTTGAAAACGTAGCCCCCGCCCGGGTCGGTCAGCGTGCTGACGCCCAGCTTGAACGACGACAGCGCCTCGAAGGTGAGGCCAGAGGGAGACACGTACCAGGCCGGGACGGTCTCGGTCGGCACGTTCGTGGTCGGGTAGGACGGCAGCGACGAACGCGACTCCCAGTCGTACTGCTGTTTGATCACGTGGCCGACCGGCACCGTGACCGTGCCCCCGGGTACGGGGCGCACCGCCGTCTGGGTGATGAATCGCTGGACCTCCCGATACGCGCCGTCGAGGAACTCGTCCTCCCCCGTCGCCTCGAACATCTCCAGGAGGTCGACCCAGTACTTCGAGAAGCTGTATGCGAACCCGCCGGGCGGCTGACCGTTGCTGCGGTACGGCTCCAGGATCTGCTCCTGCGAGTAACGGCGGGCGATCAGCGTCGCCTCCGCCAGGTACGCCGGATCCCCGGTGACCCGGTACGTCGCGAGCGCGTTCGAGAACGGCGCCCTGCTCTGCCCGACGACACCGGCCTTGGTCGCCTTCACCGCGAGCCGCTGGATGCCGGCGTTGCGGCCGTGCGTGAGCTGGTAGAGCGACGCCAGATTCACGGCATCCGTGGGGATCCTGCCGATGCGGTACTGGCTCGTGTCGTTGTAGACCGGGCTCCCGATCATCGGCGTGTGCCCGATGCCCTTCCGGGAGAGCTGGTACTCGACGAGCGGCCGGGCGCGGCGGTCGTAGAGCATGCCGTCGGCCGTGCCGGTGAGATAGTGCGCCGCGAGCACGACGCCGCTGGCCGCGGCGCGCACGGCATCCTCGTTCTCCACGTCGACGAACCCCTTGGCGCGGTTCCACCATCCGGAGTACGAGGGGATGTAGTCGACGGAGTCGTCACCGTCGGGCTCCACCGCGATCAGCGCCGCCATCGCGTGCACGGCGTCGGTGAGCGACCGGTCGTAGACGTTGCGACGGTAGGCCGTCAGGCCGTACTCGTTGCGGCACAGCTGCGAGTACGTGCCGTACAGCGTGTCCGGGCGGGCCGCGAGGCCGAAGGCGAAGCCGCGCTGCTCGCCGACGGCCATGGCCGTGCGCAGGCCCGGCTGCGGTGCGTACATGCTGGGCACGATGTCGAGGCTGTCGTTGCGCAGACTCATCCCGTAGGGCTGCCGGTCGGCCATCAGTTGCCGCTCGTGCACGAACTCGGCGACCTCGGCGGGCAGGTACACCCCCGAGGTGACGGCCACGTCACCCACCGCGTACTGCGTCAGCGCCATCGGCGCGAAGAGTTCCCACGCGCCCAGGGGCGCGGACCCGTCGAGCACCGAGAGCGCATGCTGATACGACCCGCACAGCACCTCGTCGAGATCGTCGAGCGACTTCGCGTCCTGGCTCTGATATCCGACGATGTAGTCGCCGGCGGTCTTGGCGGTCAGCACATAGTGCGCCTCGGGATGGGCGCCCTCCAGACGCCAGCGGACGACCAGATCGACGTCGTCGGTGCTCGTGGTCAGCTCGATGGCCTGCGAGCCGAGCACCTGGTACGAGGTGAAACCGAGCCAGCTCGGCGCCAGCGGTCCGTAGAGCTCGGGCGCGCTGCCCGACGGCAACGTCCCCTCCAGCACGAGCCACTGCTCGTCGAAGCGGTGCGCCGGATCTGTGACCTGCAGCCATCCGCCGTTGTGCGCGACCTCGAGGTCGCGGACGATCGTGGCCCCGCCGTCCCAGGTGGCCTGGTGGAAGGTCATCCGGTGGTTCTGCCCGACCAGTTGCGCGACCTGCGTGAACGCCAGGTTCGGCTTGTCGAGGCGCCGGAGGGCATCGGCGTAGGCGCCGGTCGTCGTCGTGAGCTCCGTCGCCGCTGCGGGGGCGACTCCGAACGACGAGCCGAGCACCGGGGGAAGCACTCCCGCGATCATGAGTGCTCGCAACACGGAGCGTCGGCTCCACAGCAGAGGATTGTCATCGGCTCCATCGCCAGGCATTGAATCCATGATGCACATACTGCAATCCGTATGCGATCATGTCAATGCGTCGGCTTCACGGGCCGCGGCGCCGCCTCGTCGCGCCACGCCGGTAACGTCGAGCAGGCAGAACCACCCGAAAGGACACATGCGGTGCCCCAGGATCCTCCCGTCGAGCTGACCGAGTACTCGCTGAGCGCGCTGCTGAACCGGCCCACGCCACCCCACGAGCCGGACGACTTCGACGACTTCTGGCGCGCGACCTTCCAGGAGTTCGGCACGGGTCCCGTGGCGTGGGAGCTCACCCGCGAGCTCGCTCCCACCGAGACGCACCGGATCTCGGAGATCCGCTTCCGTTCCTCGGCCGACGAGGCCGCCGCGGCATACGTCATGCTGCCGCACACGCTCGGGAATGCGCCTCGTGGGCTGGTCGTCGGACACGGCTACGGCGGCCGCACCGCGCCCGACCTCGACCGGGTGCCCGGCGACACCGCCGCGATCTTCCCGGTCGCACCCGGCACGCACGTCGGTACTCCGAGCCGCTTCCCCGCCCTCCCGGACGAGCACGTCCTCGCCGGGATCGGCCACCCCGACACCTACTCGCACCGCTTCAGCGCGGCCGACATCTGGCGCGCAGCCACCGTCCTGCTCGAGGTGGCGCCCGCGGTGGCGGGTGCCCTCGACTTCAGCGGCGGGAGCTTCGGCGGCGGCATCGGCGCGCTCGCACTCCCCTGGGATGCACGCTTCCGCCGCGCCGTGCTGGACGTACCGAGCTTCGGCGACCACGAGGTGCGGCTCACGCGCCGGTGCACGGGAAGCGGGGAGGCCGTGCGTCAGCATCTGCAGCGGCACCCCGAGGTGCGGCCGGTGCTCGACTACTTCGACGCGGCGATCGCGGCACGGAGGCTCCGGATTCCCGTGCACGTGACCGCGGCGGTGCAGGATCCGGCCGTCGATCCCCGGGGCCAGTTCGCCGTCTATCACGCGCTGACAGGGCCGCGTCGCCTGAGCGTCCGCGCCGCGGGGCACCTTCCCGGCGAGATCGGCGAGCTGTCGGACCGGCTCGCCCTGCAAGCCGGCATCGACTTCCTCGCCCTCCCCGACGAACGGCTGGTGTGACCGCGCCCGGGCCCTCCCAGACAACACATAGCGATCTCCATAGAAATCACATAGGAGATTCCGCAGAATAGGGACATGACCAGCGACCTGCCCGAACTGCGCCGCCCCGACGGCACCCCCCTGCGCATCCTCGCCGTCGACGACGAGCAGATGCTGACCGACCTGCTCGCGATGGCCCTGCGCATGGAGGGCTGGGAGGTGCGCACGGCATCCTCCGGTCTGGAAGCGCTCCAGGTCGCGCGCGATTTCGAACCCGACGCGCTCGTGCTCGACATCATGATGCCCGACCTGGACGGCATGTCCGTGTTGAAGCGGCTGCGCGAGTCGGGGAACCTCGTTCCGGTGCTGTTCCTGACCGCCAAGGATGCCGTGGGCGACCGCGTGGCCGGCCTCACCGCGGGCGGCGACGACTACGTCACCAAGCCGTTCAGCCTGGAGGAGGTCATCGCACGGCTGCGCGCGATCATCCGCCGCACCGGCCACGCGACCACCGACGACGGACAGTCGATCCTGCGTGTCGCGGACCTCACGCTCAACGAGGACAGCCACGAGGTCGTGCGCGACGGCACCGAGATCGAGCTCACCGCGACCGAGTTCGAGTTGCTCCGCTACCTCATGCGCAACGAACGGCGCGTGCTGTCGAAGGCGCAGATCCTCGACCGGGTCTGGAGCTACGACTTCGGCGGCAAGTCGTCGGTGGTCGAGCTGTACATCTCGTACCTGCGCAAGAAGATCGACGCCGGCCGCACGCCGCTGCTGCACACCGTCCGCGGCGTCGGCTACATGATCAAGGCTCCGCAGTGAGCTCAGCGACGATGATGAGGCGGCCGATGAGCCTGCAGACACGGCTGATGACCGCCGTGATCGGGTTCGTGTCGCTGATCCTCATCATCGTCGCCGTCATCACCAGCGCCACGCTGGGCAAGACCATGGAGGACCAGCTCGACCAGAAGCTGAGCACCTACGCGCACCAGTTGGCGGATCGGACCGGAGCCTTCGCACCATCTTCTGCCACGGCGCAGAACGTCCTCTCCGGCCCCACGGCGTCACCGCCGGCCGGACTCGTGTTCGTGGTCTCGAGCCCTGTCACCGGCTTCAGCGGGGTGGTCGCGAAGAACTCGTCGGGAGAGGAACTCACCGGATCCCTGGAGCCACTCAGCAGCACGCAGCTGGCGGAGATCGCACTGTCCCTGAAGGGCACGTCGGTCGCCACCGTGTCCCTCACCGACCTCGGCTCCTACCGGATCATGGCCCTGCCCGCGACCAACGGCGTCGTCGTGATCACCGGGCTCCCCCGCGACGAGATCCAGAGCCAGCTCACGCAGCTGCTCACCGTGATCGCCCTCGCCACCATCGGCGGTCTGATCCTGTTGGCGCTGACCACCGCGATCACCATCCGGGTGAGCCTGCGCCCGCTGCGGGCCGTCGCGCTCACGGCGACCAGGGTCGCGAACCAGCAGCTGGATCGGGGCGAGGTGACCATCACCGAGCGTGTGCCGGCATCCGAAGCCGATCCGCGCACCGAGACCGGTCTCGTCGGTGCGTCGCTGAACAAGCTGCTCGATCACGTGAACACGTCGCTCGCCTCGCGGCAGAAGAACGAGGAGCGGATGCGACGGTTCGTCGCCGACGCCAGTCATGAACTGCGCACGCCGCTCGCCTCCATCCGCGGCTACTCGGAGCTGTCGCTGCGCGCACTGCATCGGCATCCGGCCGCGGAGCAGGGCCCCGAGGTCATCGAGAGCACGACCTCGTCGCTCGAGCGCATCCAGGCGCAGTCCCTGCGGATGACCCGCCTCGTCGAGGACCTGCTGCTGCTCGCGCGGCTCGACGAGGGTCAGGAGCTGGTCTACGGCACGGTGGACCTCGCCCAGCTCGCGCTGGAAGGTCTCTCGGATGCCCGCCCGACGGCGGCCGACCACCACTGGAGCATCGAGGTGCCAGACGAGCCGGTGACGGTCGTCGGCGATGCCGGGCGGATGCACCAGGTCGTCGCGAACCTCCTCGCGAACGCCCGCACGCACACGCCGGCCGGCACCACGATCACGCTGAGCGTCGCGAGGGAGGGCGACGATGCCGTGCTGCGCGTACACGACGACGGCCCCGGCATCGACCCCGCCATCCGAGACGAGCTCTTCGCACGCTTCGCCCGCGGCGACAGCTCCCGGGCCCGTCAGACCGGGGGAACCGGACTGGGCCTCGCGATCGTCAAGGCCATCGTCGAGGGCCACCACGGCGTCATCTCGGTGGCCAGCGAGCCCGGCGACACCACCTTCACGGTACGCATCCCGGTCACCCCCGCGGCCGCCGGAGATGTCGCGCCCGAGGCGTGAGCCGGATCCCCTCCACTCGCGTAACCCGCGGCGTCCTGCGATCCCCGCGCTCCTGGTCGCACACATGTCGGGAGAAAGCACGGATGTCGGAAGATACCGCGGCGAGTCGTCCGATATCCGTCCGATCTCCCGACATCCGTACAGGCAGGGGTTACCGAAGGCGTCAGCTGCGCGCACGCAGGCGGGTGATGGCGGCGAGCACGGCGGCCTCGACCGTAGGCCAGGCGTGGACGATCTGCGCGTAGTCGAACCTCAGCGTCTCGTAGCCGAGAGCCGACGCCGCGGCATCCCTCACGAGATCACGGTGGCGATGCGCGGGGACATCATGGTTGCCTTTCCCGTCGGCCTCGAGGATCAGGCGCCCATCGAGCACGAAATCCACTCGCCCGACGGTCGGGATGGTCACCTGGCAGTCCAAGCTGATGCCGTGCAGGTGCAGACGCAACCGCAGGAGCGATTCGAGACCGCTGTCGGCATCCGATCGCGCGAGGTCCACGAGCCAGTGCGCGCGGGCCGGTAGTCGACGGCGAATCCGGCGCAGTGCCGCACCGCTGATCTTCTGCTGCACCAGTGCGGACTCCAGAGCGGCGAAGAACGCCTCGTCTCCGGCACAGCGGTAGACGTGGATCAGCACCTCCTCCAACGGGGCGAGTCCGACACCGGCGTGACCCGCGTCATAGTGCGCGACGCACTCACACTTCTCGTGATGAACGCGGCCCTTCGCGCCGAGCCAGACGTGAACGGGGCCGCCGGGGTTGAGCACCCAGACGCCGTGCAGGCGCAACGCGTGGGCGCAGGTGAGGGCCCCGCCGTGCGCCGCTGCCTCCACGAGGCTCGTATCCGCATTCGGGTCGGCGAACACGCCCGCTCTCACGCGGATCAAGGTGTCGGCGCGAACAGCATCCGCCCGCATCCGACGAGTGATTCCGTACTTCTCGAGCAGGGTTCCCCGCACGACACCGCCGTGCCGGTCGGTCGCGGATTGAGCGCTGAGCATCCACCGATCCTGATGCTCCCAACGGACTGAGCGAGCTGGATGCCGCCGTTGTGGGGCGATCCGAGGCGAATCCGGGATGTGCAGAAGGGGATGCGCCGCACACTCGTCGGGAGGATGCACAGATGTCGGGGCATCTCGCGGCGATTCGTCCGACATCCGTGCGTACTCCCGACAGGTGTACCTACGGGCGGGGACGGACGGACGGGACGGGACGGGACGGGACGGACGGGACGGGCGGGACGGACGGGAGGTACGGGTGGGGTGGGACGGATGGGGTGGGACGGGATGGATCAGTAGCCGGCGAAGGCGTCGGTCGTGAGGGCGCGGGCCTTCTGCAGCGCGGGGGCGAGGTCGGCGATCAGGCGCGGCGGCCCGGAGATGAACGCATGGCGGGCGGCGAGATCGGGCACCGTGCGCTCGAGGGTCTCGGCATCCAGTCGTGCGCCCCGCGCCCAGGACCAGTGCGCGGGCAGGTCGAGCGGCTCGTCGCGGGTGAACACGACCGTGCGCACGCCCGTCGCGGCGAGCTCATCGCGGAAGGCGAGCTCGGACGCCTCTGATGCCACGTACACGAGCACCACGTCACGCTGCTGCCCCGCCGCTTGAAGCTGACGCAACTGGGAGACGAACGGCGTGACGCCGATCCCGGCGGCGACCATCAGCACCGGATGGTCGCCGCGCGGCAGGATGAAATCGCCCCAGGTTCCCGTGACCGCGAACGTCGCGCCGGGCTCGGCGGCGGCCAGGGCCCGCTTGTAGCTCGACGGATGCTTCTGGTCGCCGTTCTTGTACGCGATCCGCAGCGTCGGCAGGTCGGCCGGCGCCGACACGATGCTGAACTCCCGCCGGGTGCCGCGCGCGTCGGGGCGGTGATGCGGGACGTCGAGCTCGAGGTACTGCCCCGGGAGGAATCGGACCCGGCCCTTGGCCCGGAAGGTCAGCTCCTGCGCGGTCGGGGTGATGAAGTCCCGCCGCTCGAGCACGAGTCGCACCGACCCCCGCAGTGCGAACGCGAAGGCCACCAGGTTCCCGATGAGGAGAGCCCGCTCCTGGCCGAGCGTGAACAGGCCGGCGACCGAGATCGGCCACCCGGCGAGGAGACCCACCACGACGGCCACCGCGAACTGCTGGCGGCGACGCGGCGGAAGCGTGAGCGGCTCGGAGAGCATGAACGCCCCGAGGAACAGGAACGGCGACTGCAGCACCGCGAACTGCAGCGCGGTGAGCACATCGAAGTCGATGTCGAACTGCGCGGCCTGCACGCCCTGGCGCACGACCGCGGTGACGACGGCGACGAGCACGAAGATCAGCACCACCCGCACCTTCTCGGTGCGCCACAGCACGGCGAGACCGAGGACGAGCACGGGGATCGTCAGGACGGGCGTCCCGACCCACCAGGACGACGACGTGCCCAGCCACTCGAACGCTCCGAATGCGCCGAGGATCGAGACGACCGCCGCACCGAACGCCGCCGGGTTGAAGATGTGTCGACCGCGCCACGCGATGAGGTACTTCGACACGCTCGCCACGGCTCCGGCGAGGGCGAGTCCGAGGAGCGCGCCGAGCTCGAGACCGGGGCGGAGCACGAACAGCAGGATCAGCGCCGTGACGAGGGAGGATTCGATGCGCCACGGCAGCCGCAGGATGCGCTGGGCTGCGGCGTCGACGAGCGAGATCACGATCGCGAGCACCAGGAACGACGCCACCATCTCGAGCGGCGTGGGCGAGACGATCACGCCGAACAGCGAGAGCACGAACGCGATGACGGCGAGGGCGATCAGCGCGAACAGCACGAGGCGATACATCGAGAGCGAGCCCAGAACCGCGAGGACCCGCTGACGTGCGGCGGCGAATGAGGTGATCACGTTCTCCACTCTTCCCTAATTCGTTGCTGTGGGGCGCGTCTTCGTCTCCGTGAGGAACAGTTCCGCAGGGCATCCCGGCGAGTGCTGCACCCGGCCGTCGGTGCTCATCCGCACCCATTCCACGCCCCAGGCGTCGGCGAGCTCCGGTCCGCCGTCGAAGAATAGCGCGGTCGAGACGGCATCCGCCGTCATCGCGTCGGGGGCGAGCGCCCACGTCGCCGCCCACGCGCGCACCGGAAGCCCCGTGCGGGCGTCGAGTACGTGGTGCAGTCCGTTCCCCCACGCCCGCCGGTTCACGGCGGAGGCACACAGTGCCTGGTCGCGCACCTCGACGACCCCGATCGCCTTCGTGGCGTCGTACGGATGCTCGAGCCCGATGCGCACGGCCGCACCACGCACCCGGATGTCGCCGCCCGCATCGACCACCACATCGCCCGGCACGTCCGCGAGCGCTCTCATCACGAGATCGACGAGTCGCCCCTTGCCGAGCGCGCCGACGTCGAGGAGCGCCGGGACGGATGCCGTGACCTCGGCGGTCGTCCACGACACCTGCTCCTGCCAGGCGTCCGGAGCGCGCACCGGATCACCGCCGACGAGCGAATAGCCCGCGTCGTACCCGAGGGCTTCGAGACTGACCGCGACGAGCGGGTTCACGGCGCCGCCCGTCGCCGCCGAGAGCTCGCGGTACGCGTCGAGCATCGGAGCGGCGTCCGGTGAGGCGAAGGAGCCGCCCTCGCGTCCGAGCCGCGTCACCGCGGAGTCGCCGCGGAACCGGGACCACTCCCGGTCGAAGCGCTCGATCTCGGCGTCGACCGCCGCACGCACGGAGTCCGCGAGCGGATCGGTCGTCTCGATCTCCCAGTGCGTTCCGATCGCCTCGAAGCGCCAGCTCGCCATGCGGCCTCAGGCGCCTAGGCGGCGGCCTGCTCCTTGATCGACTCGACGGCGTCGTTGAACCCGCCGCTGGTGAGCGACGAGCCGGCGACCCGGCTGACGTTCAGCTCGTCGATCGACTTGCCCTCGACCTCGTCGGCGATGCCGTCGATGAACTGGCCCTGGTACTGCTCGGTCTCGGGTGCCTGCGGGTCGCCCGTGACCTCGACATCGGTCACCACGCCGTCGGCGAGGGTCAGCGTGACGGAGATCTGCTCGACCGTCTCGGGGGTCTGGTACGAGCCGTCGGCCGTGTAGGTGCCGTCTTCGTAGGTGGCGGTGGAGTCGCCACCCGACGACTCCGACGAACCGGCATCCGGCGTGCTGCCGGCGTCGTTCGATGAATCATCCGCGTCGGTGGCGCCGGAGCACCCGGCGAGGACGAACAGGCCCGCGATCCCGAGGATGGCGGATCCCTTGCGGACAGAGGTCGGTACGGTCGTGCGGATCATGCTGGTCCTCCCGGCGCGGTGTCGGTCGACGGGATCGTCGACCTTTCGACCGTAAGCACCGTGTCTATGCGCGGGCTGTGCCGTGACGATGCGTTACGCGTCGCCGCCGAACATGCTCGTCACGGAGCCGTCTTCGAAGACCTCGTGGATGGCACGGGCGAGCAGCGGCGCGATCGGGAGGATCGTGAGGCTGTCCCACCGACGCGACTCCGTGAGCGGGATCGTGTCGGTGATGACGACCTCGTCGATCGACGAGTCCTGCAGGCGATCGGATGCCGGGTCGCTGAAGATCGCGTGGGTCGCCGCGACGATCACACGGTGCGCTCCGGCCGCCTTGAGAGCCTGGGCGGCCTTGACGATCGTGCCACCGGTGTCGATCATGTCGTCGACGAGGAGGCAGGTGCGCCCCTCGACGGTTCCGACGATCTCGTGCACCGAGACTTGGTTGGCCACCTTCGGGTCACGGCGCTTGTGGATGATCGCGAGCGGAGCACCGAGGCTGTCGGACCAGGTGTCTGCGACGCGGACACGCCCCATGTCAGGCGAGACGACGGTGAGGATCTCGCGGTCGGCCGGCGAGAGCGTGCGCTCGAAGTAGTCCAGCAGCACGGGCTTGGCGAAGAGGTGATCGACGGGTCCGTCGAAGAAGCCCTGGATCTGCGCGGCGTGCAGGTCGACGCTCATGACGCGGTCGGCGCCGGCGGTCTTCAGCAGGTCGGCGACGAGACGGGCGCTGATCGGCTCGCGACCGCGACCCTTCTTGTCCTGACGCGAATACGGATAGTACGGCGCGACGACGGTGATGCGCTTGGCGGATGCGCGCTTGGCGGCATCGATCATGATGAGCGTCTCCATGAGCCACTCGTTGACCGGCTCGCCGAACGTCTGGATCAGGAAGAGATCGACGCCGCGGATCGAAACCTCGAAGCGGGCGTAGATCTCACCGGACGCGAACGTGCGGTGCTCGACCGGGGCGATCTCCGTGCCGAGCGCTTCGGCGACCGCTGCCGTGAGTGCCGGGTGCGAACGCCCGCCGGCGACGACGAGTCGCTTCTTCGTCTTGGCGATGATGCCGGGAGCCACGCCGTTGTCGCGATCCAGATCGACCGTCTTCTTCTTGCGCGCCATGCTCCGCCTATTCCGCCGAATTCTCGCGGGACGCAGCATCCGCCGCGCCCGTGCCTGCTCTGTTCTTCGCGACCCAGCCTTCGATGTTGCGCTGGGGTGCGACGGTCATGGCCAGTGCGCCGGCCGGGACATCCTTGCGGACGACCGCGCCGGCGCCGGTCTTCGCGCCAGCTCCCAGCCTAACGGGCGCGACGAGCACCGTGTGCGAGCCGGTGTGAACCTCGTCGCCGATCTCGGTGCGGTGCTTGTTCACGTCGTCGTAGTTCGCCGTGATGGTGCTCGCGCCGAGGTTGACACCGCGGCCGATCGTGGCGTCACCCACGTAGGACAGGTGCGGGACCTTGCTGCCCTCGCCGATCTCGGCGTTCTTCGTCTCGACGTAGGCGCCGATCTTGCCCTTGGCGCCGAGGACCGTACCCGCGCGGAGGAACGAGAACGGGCCGACCGTGGCCTCCGCCCCGATCACGGCGAGGGTGGCATCCGTACGACGGACGGTCGCGTCTTCGCCGACCTCGCAGTCGACGAGGGTCGTGTCGGGTCCGATCACGGCCCCGGACGCGATGACCGTGGCACCGAGGATGTGCGTGTTCGGGAGGAGGGTGACGTCGGGCGAGAGCTGCGCGTCGTCGTCGATCCAGGTGGTGGTCGGGTCGATGACGGTGACGCCCTCGAGCTGCCAGCGGCGCACGATGCGCTGGTTGAGCAGGCGACCGACCTCGGCCAGCTGCGCGCGGTCGTTCACCCCGAACGTCACCGCGATGTCGGAGACCACGGATGCCGCCACCCGGTCGCCGTCGCGACGGAGCAGCCCGGGGACGTCGGTCAGGTACATCTCGCCCTGCGCGTTGTCGACGCCGACCCGCGGCAGGTACGTGCGCAGGGTCTCGGCGCGGAACACGTACATCCCGGCGTTGATCTCGCGGACGGCGGCCTCTTCTGCACTCGCGTCCTTCTGCTCGACGATGCGGTCGACACCTCCGTCGGCGTCACGGACGACGCGGCCGTATCCCGTCGGGTCGTCGAGCAGTGCCGTCATCAGCGTCGCCGGAGCGCCCGACGCGCGGTGCTCCGCCACGAACGCGGAGAGGGTGTCTGCGTCGGCGAGCGGGCAGTCGCCGGAGAGCACGAGCACGTCGCCGTCGAAGTCCTCGGGGAGCGCGTCGACCGCCACCTGAACGGCCCGTCCTGTTCCCGGCACGTCATCTTGGTCGATGAACACCGCGTCGGGGTAGTCCTTCGCGAGGGCGGCGACCACCTGGTCGCGCTCGTGCCGCACGACCACCTCGATGTGCGCGGCCTGCAGCCGCCCGGCCGTGGTGAGCACATGCCCCACCAGCGGACGCCCGCCGATCGGGTGCAGCACCTTGGGCAGACGCGACTTCATGCGCGTGCCCTGACCTGCAGCGAGGACGATGATGGCGAGATTGTTCCCAGTCATGCTCCGCCGCCAGGACTCGAACCTAGACCTAACAGCTCCAAAGGCTGTCGTGCTGCCATTACACCACGGCGGACCGCGCCGCCCACGAGGGCGCCGCGGATCAAGTCTGCCATGCCCCAGCCTGTGTTCCGATGTGCGCGGACGTCGGCCCTCCCGCCCCGTCACGGTTCCGAAACACGACTCTGGAATGCTGACCCCATGAGCATCGTGATCGAAAAGGTCGAGTCGGCGACCCCCGCCCTCGCAGAATTCCTGGTCGCCCACCACGCGGAGTTGGAGCACACCGCGCCCGCCGAGAGCCGTCACGCGCTCGTCTTCGAGCGCCTGCTCGCCCCCGGCGTGCGGCTGTTCGCGGGCTCCGTCGACGGTCGCCCGGTCGCCACCGGTGCGCTGGTCACGGTCGAGGACGACTATGAGGAGCTCAAGTCGATGCGCACCGATCCGGCGCTGCGCGGCCGCGGGCTCGGGAAGTCGATGCTGAACTTCCTCCTCGCCGATGCGCAGTCGCGCGGCATCCGCCGTCTCTCGCTCGAGACCGGCAGCGACGACTTCTTCATCCCCGCGCGCGCGATGTACGCGGCGGCCGGCTTCCGGGAATCCGGCCCGTTCGGTCGGTACCTCCCCGACCCGTACAGCTTCTTCATGACCCTCGAGCTGCCCGTGGCGTCCGTCGCGCACGAGCCGCACACGCGATAATGGGCGGATGAGCGAGGCGGATGAGGTCGACCGGATCGTCGGCGCGTGGAACACGCAGCGACCCGACCTCGATTTCTCACCCCTCGAGGTGCTCTCCCGGATGGACCGCCTCTCGCGCCACCTGGACCGCGCCCGCCGCGACGTGTTCCGCCGCAGCGACCTGGAGCACTGGGAGTGGGATGTGCTGTCGGCGCTGCGCCGTGCGGGCACGCCGTTCCAGCTCTCGCCCAAGCAGCTGCTGCAGCAGACCCTGGTGTCGAGCGGCACCATGACCAACCGCATCGACCGGCTCGTCGGCCGCCGTTTCGTGCGCCGCGAGGCCGACCCGGGCGACGGACGCAGCGTGCTCGTGACGCTCACCGACGACGGGCGCATCCGTGTGGACGCCGCCATCACCCGTCTCGTCGACGTCGAGGCCGATCTGCTGCAGGCGCTCTCGCGCTCGGACCGGGATCGCCTCGCCGCGCTGCTGCGCAAGCTGAGTCTGAGCTTCGACACGTGAGTATCGACGCCTGAGCATCGACGCCCGGGCATCGCGCTTCTCAGCCTGCGGCGTCGAGAAGCAGCCTGCGGTTCTTCTCCGGGACCCCGGCGGGGAGGCCGGCGACGATCTCGGCGACCGTGACACCGGCCAGCGACTCGCGCCACGCCTCGTGCGCCCGACGCATGACCGCCGCGAGCGCGCAGGGCCGCGTGCAGTCCTCGGGACGTGCCGCCCCGCGCCCCTGCTGCCGCAGCTCTCGGCAGACGTACGGGTCCGCGGCGCCGTCGACGGCGGTGACGAGGTCGAGGATGCTGATCCGCTCGGGCTCCCTGGCAAGACGGAACCCGCCGCGCGGACCGGTGCTGCCGGTGAGGATGCCGGAGCGCACGAGCTTGGCGAGCTGCTTCGACAGGTACGGGCCGGGGACGCCGAAGTGCTCGGCCAGCTGCGCTCCCGAGACGGTCGACCCCGCGGGAAGCTGCGCGATCACGGCGACCGTGTGCAGCACCCACTCGGACGTCTCCGGAAGTTTCACTTGCCCAGTGTATCCGCATCAGCCTATTGTGGACACGTAATATCCATGATTAAGGAGCGGACATGCGCATCGCAGTGGCAGGTGGAACGGGTCGGATCGGACGGCTGGTCGTGGCGGAGCTGGCAAGGGAAGGCCACGAGGCCGTCTCCCTGAGCCGCAGCGAGGGGATCGACCTGCTCACGGGCGTCGGCCTGCGCCAGCGACTGGAGGGCGTGGATGCCGTGATCGACGCGACCAATCCCCCGGTCGCCGACATCGCGGAGGCCGAGCACGCGTTCGCCACGATCACCCGCAACCTTCTCACCGCCGAGGCTGAGGCAGGCGTCGGTCACCACGTCGCCCTGTCGATCGCCGCGCTCGACGCCGTCGCCGGAAATCCGCACTACTACGGCAAGCGCGCCCAGGAGCGCGAGGTCATCGCGGGCGCGGTGCCGTTCACGATCTTGCGAGCGACACAGTTCCACGACTTCCCGGCGATGATCGCCGAGTGGACCGTCGTCGACGGCGAGGCGATCGTGCCGCCGCTGCTCCTGCAGCCGATCGCCCCGACCGACGTCGCCGCCGCGCTGGTCGCGACCGCCGCGACGGCACCGCTCTCGGCATCCTTCGACATCGCGGGACCCCGCACGGAGGACGCGGTCGACATGGCTCGACGCACCCTCGCTGCGCGCGGCCAGGATCTTGCGCTGCGGGCCGCCTGGCGGGATGCCGCTCTGGGCGTCGAGTTCGCCGGCGAGGTGCTCCTCCCCGCGCCCGACGCCCGCGTGGCGCCGACATCGTTCGAGGACTGGCTCGCCGCGGGAGCCGACTGACCGACGGAGGCGGCGGCGCGGGTCGCTTAGGGTGGGAGCATCCCGTTCGCGACCCGCGACACTGTTCTCCGGAGGCCGACTGATGGGCATGCCCTCTCCCCTCCCGGTGCGCGACGGCGTCGGGGCGACCCGGCTGCACGTGCCACTCAGCGGCTCCTGGCCCACCGTCGCCGCGTACATGGTCGAGCGCTTCTTCCACCTCGACCCCGAGCGTCTGCGCGAACGGTTCGACCGCGGTGACATCGTCCGTGCCGACGGCTCGCCCGTCCCCCGCGACGCCCCGCTCGGCAGCGTCGAGTTCGTCTGGTACTACCGCGAGCCCGCGGTCGAGACCCGAATGCCGTTCGAGATCGAGATCCTGCACCAGGACGAGCACCTCGTGGTCGTCGACAAGCCACACTTCCTGCCCACCACGCCCGGCGGGAAGTTCCTGCAGAACTCCGCGCTGGTGCGGCTGCGCAACCTGCTCGACAACGCCGACCTCGCGCCGATCCATCGCCTGGATCGCGCCACGGCCGGGCTGCTGATGTTCTCGACGCGGCCCGCGACCCGGGGCGCCTACCAGCTGCTCTTCGAGAAGCGGCAGGTGCAGAAGGTCTACGAGGCCGTCTCCGCGCTTCCCGAGGACCGGCCTCTCCCCGCGTTCCCCCTCGTGTACCGCAACAACATCGAGAAGCTCCGCGGCCAGGTGCGCGTGCAGGTCGACGACGCCAAGGAGCCGAACTCCGAGACGGCCGTCGAGCTGATCCGCGCCGACGACCGCGTGGTGCACACGCTGCTGCGCCCGCACAGCGGCAAGATGCACCAGCTGCGGGTGCATCTCGCCGCCCTCGGCATCGGCATCCTCAACGACCGCTTCTACCCCGAGCTGCAGGACGACCTGCCGGACGACTACGACCGCCCGCTGCAGCTGCTGGCGCGCGAGCTGCGCTTCGTCGACCCGATCAGCGGGAAGGACCGGGTGTTCACCACCCGGCGCACGCTACAGGAAGCGCCCGTCAGCGACGCATGACCTTGCGGGCCAGGCGTGTGCCGAGCATCTGCACGAAGTGCACGAACACGACGATCAGGACGATCGCCGCCCACATCACGAGCGGCTCGAACTGCCGGAAGCCGTAGATCTGCGCGAAGGCACCGAGTCCGCCACCGCCGACGAGTCCCGCCATGGCCGTCATGTCGATCAGCGCCACGAGGATGAACGTGTAGCCGAGGATGAGCGGACCGAGCGACTCCGGGATGGCCACGGTGAAGAGGATGCGCCAGGGACCTGCACCCATCGCCCGCGCCGCCTCGATGACTCCGGGAGACACCGAGACGAGGTGCTGCTCCACGATGCGCCCGATCGCGAACGCGGCCGCGAGACCGATGATGAAGGCCCCGGCAGTCGTCCCGATCCCCACGCCCACGACCGCGCGCGCAAGCGGCTGGGCGACCACGAGGAAGATGATGAACGGGATCGGACGGAAGAAGTTCACCACGAGGTTCACGATCACCGAGATCACCCGGTTCTGCGCGAGTCCGCCGGGACGCGTGACGTACAGGATGATGCCGATCGCGAGCCCGAGGATGCCGCCGAGCACGAGTGCGAACGACGTCATGTAGAGGGTCTCGAGCGCGGCCGCCCAGAACTCGGGCCACAGTTCGTTCAGACGATCCATCAGCGGGCCTCCTCTGCGGCGATCTCCGTCACTTCGACGCGTTCGGCGATGCGGGCCAGGACACCGTCGATCGCCGCCGCGTCGCCGCGGATCGCGAGCGTCAGATGCCCGAAGGCCCGCCCGCGGATGTCGTTGATGCCGCCGAACACGAGCTCGAAGTCGAGGCCCGCACCGGCGAGGTCGAGGAACACCTGCGCCTGCGACGAGTCGCCGTCGCGGAACGAGAACGTCACCAGGCGTCCGCGGTGGCGCTCGCGCAGCACCGCCAGCTCGGACGGCGACGGCACGCCCTTCACGACCGTGCCGACGAAGCGCTGGGATGCCGGATTCTGCGGGGCGGAGAAGACGTCGAACACGTCGCCGTGCTCGATCACGCGGCCGTTCTCCATGACCGCGACCTTGGTGGCGATGGTCTGGATGACGTCCATCTCGTGCGTGATGATCACGATCGTGACGCCCTGCTCCTGGTTGACCCGCTTGAGCAGATCGAGCACCTCATGCGTGGTCTGCGGGTCGAGGGCGCTGGTGGCCTCGTCGGCGAGCAGGATCGCGGGACCCGTCGCGAGTGCGCGGGCGATGCCGACGCGCTGCTTCTGGCCGCCCGAGAGTTGTTCCGGGTAGGCCTTGGCCTTGTCGGCGAGACCGACGAAGGAGAGCAGTTCCGCGACCCGCTTCTCGATGTCGTCCTTGGACCAGCCGGCGAGCTTGAGCGGGTAGGCGATGTTGGCCTTGACGCTCCGCGAGGAGAACAGGTTGAACTGCTGGAAGATCATGCCGATGCCGCCGCGGACCCGGCGCAGCTCGCTCTCCTTGAGCGCGGTGATGTCGACGCCGTCCACCGTGATGGTGCCGCTCGTCGCCGGCTCGAGGGCGTTGATCAGCCGCACGAGCGTGGATTTGCCGGCGCCCGAGTATCCGATGATGCCGAAGACGTCGCCCTTCTCGATCTCGAGGGTGACGTCGTCGACCGCGACGACCTCGGACCCGTCACGGGTGCGGGACGGGTAGGTCTTGGAGACGTTCGTCAGGGTGACGATCGGCATGTGCTGCTCCGGTCTGCTTCGGGAACGAAGAATCGGGTGACGCTTTTCGCGCCACCCGATTCTCCCTCATCGGACGAAGGTGGGATTCCCCCGACGTCCTACTTCTTCGACTCCGCGTCCTTCTGGACCTTCTCGAGCGAGGCGACGAGATCCTCGACCGGCGTCTGCAGAGCCACGGCGGTGTCGCCCGACGACTTCAGCAGGCCCTTCTGGACGTCCTCGTTCGTCTGGAAGATCTCGACCAGCTTGAGGTAGGTCTCGTTGTCGGCATCCTCGGCGCGCGCGGCGAAGATGTTCACGTACGGGAGGGCACTGGCGTCCTCGGGGTCGTCCTGGGCGATCGCGTCCTCGAACGTGAGACCGGCATCCTGCACGAAGTCGTTGTTGATGATCGCTGCGGCGACGTCGGGCAGCGACGTCGGGATGATCGCGGCCTCCAGCGCCTTGACCTTGACATCGGACTTCTCGGTGTCCACGTCGGCGAGGTCGGAGTACGGGGTGCCGCCGCTCTTCAGCTCGACGAGTCCGGCCTGCTGCAGCACGTTCAGCGCGCGGGCCTGGTTGGAGGCGTCATCCGGCACGGCGACGGTCTCGCCCTTCGGGATGTCCTTCACATCGTCGTACTTGGTCGAGTACAGGCCGAGCGGGTAGATCGCGGTCGACCCGATCGGGGTCAGATCCTCGCCGGAGGCGTTGTTGTACTCGGCGAGATACACGATGTGCTGGAACTGGTTGAGGTCGATCTCGCCCTCTGTGAGCGCCGGGTTGGGCTGCTCGTAGGAACCGAAGTCGACCAGCTCGACGGTGATGCCCTCGTCGGCCGCGGCCTCGACGAACGCCGGCCACTGCTCGTCGGCCTTGCCGACGACGCCGATCTTCACGACCTCGTTCTCGGTCGATCCCTCGCTGCCGGAGCCGGATTCGGACGATGCCGTCGCGCATCCTGCGAGCGCGACGAAGAGCGGGACCGCGGCGAGCGCGGCGATGACGGAAGTGGTGCGGCGTGACATGGAAGGGGTTCCTCTCTTGGGGGACTCGAATACGTTAGGCAGGCACCCGCGAACCTGCGGAATCGCGTCGTCACACGGCGTCACAGCCCGGGAAGGTGCGCAGGTCAGTCGTATTCCTCGATGCCCTGCAGACGCACCTGCTCGAGGTCGAGGCGGGCCGAGATGCGGCGCACGACGATGTCATCGACGGTGCCGGCGCCCCGGAGTCCCAGGAGCACTTCGCGCTTGCGGTCGATGAGCGCGAGCTTCAGACGCGTGTGCTCCTCGTGCCGGATCAGCGGCGAGCGCTGCGCGAGGTCGACGTCGGCCGAAGTCGCGATCATCTGCAGGACCGTTCCGTCCGTGGCATCGGGCACCGTAACCCGATCCACTCCCCCGCTCGGCGCCGGATCCTCTCCGGCAGCATCCGCGGTACCGGCGCTCAGCGGATCCGGTTCGTCGAGCATCTCGTCGAGCGCCTCGGCCTCGGCATCCACCAGGGCCTGCTCGCGCGCCAGCGTGCGGGCGTTGGCGAACTCGAGCATCGCGTAGCCCTCGGTGCGCACCCGGTCGCGGACCTCCTGACCGATGCCGTGCTCGGCGGCGAGGTCGTCGAGAGCCGCGAGGGCTGCGCCGGAGATCGCCCGCTCGGCGAGCTCGTACTCCTCGTCTTCGACGTGATCGACGGGGAACCGCGCCCAGCGCACGAGTGCGGGGAGCATCGGCCCCTGCACGAGCAGGCTCAGCAGGATCACCCCCGCGGTGACGAACACGATCTCATCGCGTCCGGAGACCGCACCGCCCTCGGCGATGGTGGCGGGGACCGACAGCGCGATCGCGAGCGAGACCGCTCCGCGCATGCCGGCCATCGTGGACACGACCCGAGCCCGCGAGCGTGCTCCCCGCGCGGGGCGTCCGCCGCTCTGGCGCTGGAACAGCACGTTCAGCACCTGGAACACGTAGCGCACGACCAGGAGAGTCGCCCACACGGCGAGCGTGATGAGCACGAGGCGGCCGATCGCGGCCGCCGAGATCTCGTGCGCGACGTACTGCACCTCGAGCCCGATCAGCACGAACAGGGCGCCGTTGAGCAGGAAGACACCGAACGGCCACGCCGCATCGGCCTGCCGGCGGGAGGATGCCGTGGTGACCCGCGGCGACACGTAGGCGACGATGAGCCCCGCGACGACGACCGCGAGGACTCCGGAGGCGTGGATCATCTCGGCCGCGAGGAACGCCGTGAACGGGATCAGCAACAGCGCCACGTTGATCACGATCGTCGAGGAGGTGCGGCGCAGCAGCAGGTAGCCCAGGCCGGCGATGACGACCCCGGCGGCGATCCCGCCGACGTACGAGATCAGCACGTCGAGCGTGACCGAGAGCGGAGTGATCTGGCCGCCGAGCGCGAGCGACACCGCGATCGCGTACAGCACGAGGGCCGTGCCGTCGTTCGTGAGGCTCTCGGCCTTCAGCTTCATGAACATGCGGCGCGGCAGCAGCCGCCCGAGCGCCGCCACAGCCGTGGCATCCGGCGGAGCGACCGCGGCGCCGAGGATGAGGGCGATCTCCCACGGCATCCCGAACAGCACGCCGATGCCGGCGACCGCGAAGGCCGACGCGACCACGAGGACCGTGCTCATGGGGAGGATGTAGCGGAAGTCGCGGCGGATCGAGCGCAGTGAGGTCGTGAGGCTCTCCCAGAACAGCATCACCGGGAGGAACAGCAGCAGCACCGTCTCGGGCGGCAGCTGCACCTCGCGCAGCTGCGGCACGAAGCCGAGCAGCAGTCCGAAGATGACCAGGACGAGCGGGAGCGCGAGACGCACGCGCGGGGCGATCAGGGTTCCGACGAGAATCGTGAGTCCGAGCAGGACGGTTACTTCGAGGCCTTCCATCTCTACCTCCCAACAGCGTTGGAAGAAGGATATTCCTCGCTCAGCCGATCTCCTCGGTGAGTTCGAACCAGCGCAGCTCCAACTCCTCGATCTCGGCCTGCTGGTCGCTGATCTTCTTCATGCGGTCACCGAGGCCCGCGTAGTCCGCCTGGTCGTGATCGGCGAGCGCGGTCTTGGCGGCGTTGACCTGCTGCGTCAGCTTCTGGATGCGCCGCTCGAGCGACGCGATCTCCTTCTGCGCGGTGCGCAGAGCCGCGCCGTCGAGCCCGGACGGGGTCGTCGTCGCGGTCGCCGCCGCGGTCGCGGTCTGCTTCGAGCCCGTCGATGCCTGCAGGTGGCGCAGTCGCAGGTACTCGTCGACGCCCCCGGGGAGGTGTCGCAGGTGCCCGTCGAGGATCGCGTACTGCTGGTCGGTGACGCGCTCCAGGAAGTACCGGTCGTGGCTGACGACCAGGAGCGTGCCGGACCAGGAGTCGAGGAGGTCTTCGATCGCGGCGAGCATGTCGGTGTCGAGGTCGTTGGTCGGCTCGTCGAGGATCAGCACGTTCGGCTGGTCGAGCAGCACGAGCAGCAGCTGCAGACGACGCTGCTGCCCACCGGAGAGGTCCTTGACCGGGGTGGAGAGCTGCGCGGAGTCGAACCCGAGGCGCTCGAGCAGCTGCCCGGGCGTGAGGTCCTGTGCCTTGGAACCCGCACCCATCGTGTACGAGGTGCGCAGCCCCGAGATGATCACGCGCACCGGGTCCTTCCAGTGCTGCGTGAGCTCGTCGAGCCGCTGCGTGAGGGTCTGCACCTTCACGGTCGTGCCGCGCTTGACCCGGCCGACCGTGGGCTCCACCGTGCCGGAGATGAGTCCGAGGAGCGTGGACTTGCCTGCGCCGTTCACCCCGAGGATGCCGGTGCGCTCCCCCGGCGCGATGCGCCACTCGATGTCGCGGAGCACGACCTTCTCGCCGCCGTCCGCCGTCGGGTAGGCCACTCCGACGTCGAGCAGGTCGACCACGTCCTTGCCGAGGCGCGAGACGGCGAGCGACTGCAGCGACACCTTGTCGCGGATCTCCGGCACGTCGGCGATGAGCTCGTTGGCCGCGTCGATGCGGAACTTCGGCTTCGCCGTGCGGGCCGGAGCACCGCGACGGAGCCACGCGAGCTCCTTCTTGGCGAGGTTCTGGCGCTTCGCCTCGGTCGCCGCCGCCATCCGGTCGCGCTCGACGCGCTGCAGGATGTACGCCGCGTATCCGCCCTCGAAGGGCTCGACGATGCGGTCGTGCACCTCCCAGGTCTCGGTGCAGATCTCGTCGAGGAACCACCGGTCGTGCGTCACGACCATGAGCGCGCCCGAGTTCGGCGACCAGCGCTTCTTGAGATGCGCGGCGAGCCAGGTGATCGCCTCGACGTCGAGGTGGTTGGTGGGCTCGTCGAGGGCGATGACGTCCCAGTCGCCGGTGAGCAGTTTGGCGAGGGAGACGCGGCGCCGCTGGCCACCGCTGAGGGAGCCGATCTCGGCATCCCACGGCAGGTCGGTGAGCAGACCCTCGATCACGTCGCGGATGCGGGCGTCGCCCGCCCACTCGTACTCCGGGGTGTCGCCGACGACGGCCGCGCTGATCGTGAGGTCGTCCGGCAGGTTGTCGGCCTGGTCGAGCACGCCGATACGCGTGCCGCCACGCACGGTGACGCGGCCGGAATTCGGTTCCTTGATGCCGGCGAGCATGCCGAGGAGGCTGGACTTTCCGTCGCCGTTGCGGCCGACGATGCCGATGCGGTCACCCTCTTCGATGCCGAGGGTCACGGAGTCGAAGACGACCCTGGTCGGATATTCGAGGTGCAGGGCTTCAGCCCCGAGAAGATGTGCCATGTTCCCTCAAGGGTAGCCGCGCGCGATGGGTACGGCGGCCAGCCTAAAATCGACGGGTGCCAAGTAAACGCCGGGTGTTCTCGCTCATGCTCGACGACCGCAAGGCGAAACTGGTGCAATCGAGAAGGCGACCCGGTCGCTACGAGCTCAGCGTCGATGGGATCCCGCAGTCCGTCGTCTCGATGACGGACCCCACCGAACTCGAATACGCCTATACCCAGCACATCGCCCGGGCCATGGATGCCGCAGTCGAGCCCGGTGCACCGCTGTTCACCGCGCACCTGGGAGCCGGGGCGCTCACGCTGGCACGCTACGTCGAGGCCACGCGTCCCGGGTCGCCCCAGCTCGTGGTCGAGTTCGAGCCGGCTCTCTATGAGGCGGTGATCGCCGCGCTCCCCCTGCCTCCCGGCGCGGATGTGCGCGTCATCTTCGGTGATGCACGAGCGGTCGCCGACGCGGAGATCTCGGACGATTGGGCGGATGCGCGCTTCACCGTCGTCGACCTCTGGGATGCCGCCGTCATCCGACATCACGTGGCGAGTCAGGAGTTCTACCGCCGGGTCGCCGCACGCTCCGCCGCAGACGGTGTGGTGGCGGTGAACCTGCTCGACGGGCATCCGTTCGAGTATTCGCGGCGACAGGCGGCCACCCTGAGAAGCGTGTTCGCTCATGTCGCCGTCGTGCTCGACGCCGAACCGCACGACGACGAAGGACCGCTCGGCAACGTCGTCGTCTTCGCGAGCGATGAGCCGCTGGCCGTGGTGACGAGCCCCGCTCTTCTCGGCACGCCGCGACCTCACATGCTCCACGACGGCGAGCTGACGTCGTGGATCGCCGACGCGCGCATCATGACCGACGCCGACGGCACGGACTCCCCCGACCCCGACGACCCCATCTGGGACTAGCGCACGCAGCGACGAGCGGATGCCGGAATCCCGGTGAACATAGTTTCGAATGTCGGTGGTCCGTGATGGACTGAAGTCATGACCGCACTACTCGACGCGACAGATTCCCAGATGGCGATGCTCGCCGAACTGGTGGCGTCGCTCGAGGCGGCGGAGGCGACGCTGAGCAGCATGCAGGCCGCGCGCGACGGCATGCTCGCGATGGCCGGCCGCCTGGCGATCGACATCGCCCGCGGGGCCGCACATCCCGATCATGGCGACATGGCGATCCGCACGGTGGCAGCCGAGATCGGCGCCGCCCAGCATCTCAGCGACCGCACGATCGAGCGGCGGATGGCCGATGCCTCCTGGCTCGTCGAGCGCTTCCCAACGGTGTGGGAGGCGCAGGGCGCCGGGCGCATCAGTGGCGCGCATGCGCGAGTGATCGTCGAAGCGGGCGCCCACCTCGACGATGCCGCCGACCGCGCCGCCTACGCCGCCGAGGCGGTGGCGATCGCCGAGACCGAGTCTCCGAATCGGCTGCGGCGTCTCGTGCGGCGACTGGCCGAGGGCTTCCAGGCGCGGACGGTCACGGAACGGCACCGCGAGGCCCGCAAGGGGCGGCGCGTCCGGACGAGAGATCTCGACGACGGGATGGCCGAGCTCGGCGCCCGGGGGCCGGCCGCACTCATCCACGGCATGTTCGACCGGCTCTCGCAGATGGCGCATGCGGTGAAGAAAGACAACGTCCAACACGAGAAGGCCCGAGCGGCTGAAGAAGCCGGTTCCGACAGCCATCCGGCAGACGACCGCACGATCGACCAGTTGCGGGCCGACCTCCTCGCCGACCTCCTGCTCACGGGAACGCCCGCGGGACACGACACGACCGACGGGCTGCTCGGCGAGATCCAGGCCCGCGTCGAAGTCTCCGTGCCGGTGATGTCGTTGATGGACGACGACCGGAAGACGGCGGATGCTGCGGCTTTCGTGCATGCGCCCGGTGATGCAGCATGCGGAATCTCGCGCGATTCCCTGCCACCCGCCCTGCTCGACGGCACCACGCCGATCGACATCACCACCGCCCGCACGTTGGCAGGCTCTGCCGTGGGCTGGGATCGCGTGCTGACGCATCCGATCTCCGGCGCCATGCTCGCGGTCGACCGCTACCGGCCGAGCGAGCAGTTGCGGCGGCATCTTCGCGCGCGGGATCAACGGTGCCGATTCCCCGGGTGTGGGATCGCGGCGCGGAAGTGCGACCTCGACCACAATCACGCGGCCTCGACCGGGGGCGCGACCACGGATGTGAATCTCGCGGCGTTCTGCCGACGACATCACATGCTCAAGCACCACTCCCCCTGGCATGTGGAGCAGCGAGCGGGCGGCGTGCTGGAGTGGACGAGTCCGACCGGACGCACGTACGTCGACCGCCCGCCGCCGCAGAACACGGTGGTGTTCACGGAGTCGGGGCGAGAGTCCGATGCAGCAGACGCAGACACGGTGCCCGTTCCGTTCTGAGGCGCGCTTCCAGCAACCCGGTTTCATCGTCCGATCACGAATAGGGTGTGGTCGTGAAGGAATCGATGGATCACGATCACACAGCATTCGTGGGTGTTCGCGACCAGACGGAGCGAGGATGCTGCGTGTTCGTGAACGGTCTCCCCGGATCCGGCAAGTCGACCTACGCCCGGAGCTTCGTGAAAGGCCGACGCGGCTGGCTCAATCTGGACGTTGACATTCTGCGTGGCCTTCTGGGAACGGCTTCTGTGGATTTCGTGCGGGCCGGCGCCGAAGTCCAGCCGCTCGCGTTGGCGGTCCTCCGAGCACACATCGCGTCCGGCGGGAACGTCATCTTCCCCCAGCTCTTCTACGCGCCCGAAGAAGCCTCTGAGTTCGAAGCGGTCGTCGTGGACGCTGGCGGAACTGTTCTGCGCACAGTGCTCCGTGAAGAAGTCGGCGAATGCTGGCGTCGGGTAGAGAAACGGGCTCAGCACGTTCCCACCGAATCCGTCGAAAGCCGCATCCTCCAGCTGCTCATCGAAGCCGGCGGAGCGACCGAGCTGGAGCGGATCGAGGAGCAGCTGTCCGCCTGGTCGGACCTCGCCGATCCGCCCGTTGCTCTCACCTCGGCGACGACGCACGAAGAACTCGCGGCGCTCGCGCGCGCTAAACGCGGATGACAACGACGAACCGTCCGGACCCGAAGGCCCGGACGGTTCGCGTGTCCGTGAGGACTGTTAGGTCACTGCGGGATTACTCGTACGACTTCACGATCTCGAGGAGGCTCGGGACGTTGGCGTATGCCTCGGCCGCGTTCTCCTTCGTGACGATGACCGGCGGCAGCAGGAAGGCGGGAACGACCTTCACGCCGTTGTCGTACTGCTCTTCGTCGTTCACGTCGACCTCTTCGCCCTTCTGGAGCTGGCCGACCATCTTGATCGACTGCTCGACGAGGAGCGTGGTGTCCTTGTTGATCGTGGAGTACTGGATGCCCTCCATGATCGACTTCACCGACTCGACCTCGGAGTCCTGGCCGGTGACGACCGGGACGTCCTTGCCCGCACCCTGCACCGAGGTGATGATGGCGCGAGCGAGCGTGTCGTTCGGGGACAGGACGCCGTCGAGCGCCTCAGAGCTGTACGTCGACGTGAGGATCGAGTCCATGCGGCGCTGTGCGTTCTCGGCCTTCCAGCCCTCGGTCGCCGTCTGGGCGATCTCGGTCTGTCCGGACACGACCTTCAGCGTGCCGTCGTCGATCTTCGGCTGGAGGACCTCCATGGCGCCGTTGAAGAACACCGCGGAGTTCGCGTCATCCGGCGAGCCCGAGAACAGCTCGATGTTGTACGGAGCCTCGTGGCCCGCACGCTCGGCGAGACCGTCGAGCAGAGCCTGACCCTGGAGCTTGCCGACCTCGAAGTTGTCGAACGCGACGTAGTAGTCGACGGCCTCCGTGTTCTCGATCAGACGGTCGTACGCGATGACGGCGACACCGGCGTCGCGGGCGGCCTCGACCTGCGTCGCGAGCTGCTTGCCGTCCTTGGCACCGATGATGATGACCTTGGCACCACCGGTGACCATCGCCTGGATCTGGTTCTGCTGCTCGGCGACCGTGTTGCTGGCCGGCGCGTACTGCACGTCGGCCTTGAACCCGGCCTTCTCGAGACCGTCGGTGAACAGCTGACCGGCGAGGACCCAGTTCTCCGAGGTCTTGTCGGGGAGAGCGACACCGATCGTGGCGTCTGCGGCGAAGCCTGCTGCCGCCTCGTCGCCGCCATCGGCTCCGGTGTCTCCGCCACGCTCCGAGGAGCAGCCGGTGAGGGCGAAAGCGCCCACGGCGACGATCGCTGTCGCCGTAAGAAGCATCTTCTTCATGTGATCTCTTTCTCTGGTGTGTGTGGGTCTCGACGCGTGTGCGGTGCGCGACTCGACCCCTACTATCCGCGCGTCTCGTCGACGGCGGGGGCTTCGTACTTCTGGTTGGTGGGGTAGTTCGCCTTCGGGTCGAACGTGTCGGTCATCGGGTCTTCCTTGCGGCCGAAGCGACGCGTGAGGAAGCCGATGATCGACGGGCGGCCCTGCTGCTTGTTCCAGACGTCGACACCGACGGCGAACAGGAGCACGAGGCCCTTGATCATCGACACGACGTCGGCACCGGCGCCCAGCAGGGCGAGGCCGTTGTTCAGGAACGCCATCACGAGACCACCGATGATCGACCCGATCACGGTTCCGATACCGCCCGAGACGGCCGCGCCACCGATGAACACCGAGGCGATCGCATCCAGCTCCCAGCCGTTGCCGTCCTGCGGCCCCGAGGCCGTCGCCCTGGCGACGTAGATCATGCCGGCCAGCGAGGCGAGCACCGACATGTTCATCATCACGAAGAAGTCGACCCAGCGGTCCTTCACACCCGACAGGCGCGCGGCCTGCCGGTTGCCGCCGACCGCGTAGATGTGTCGGCCGAACACGGTGTTGTTCGTGATGAACGAGTAGAGGATGACGAGCGCGAGCAGGATGATGCCCGAGATCGGGAAGCTGGTGCCCTCACGGCCGGTGGCGAACAGCCATCCCGCGACGAGGATCACGGCCGAGATCAGCACGACCTTGGTGACGCTCACCCAGAGCGGCGCCATGTCGGCACCCATCTTGTGCTGGATGCGGCGGGTACGGATCTCCCAGAACACGATCCACGCGACGCCCAGCAGCGCGAGCAGCATGGTGAAGACGTTGAAAGGCACCGGGATGAACGGCAGCTCCGGCAAGTAGCCGGCGCCGATGACCTTGAAGCCCTGCGGCACCGGAACCGACTGCGAGTCGCCGACCCACTGGTTCGCGCCGCGGAAGAACAGCATGCCCGCCAGCGTCACGATGAACGCCGGCACCCCCACATACGCCACCCAGAACCCTTGCCAGGCACCCACGAGCACGCCGACGCCGAGGCCGAGGAGCACGCCGAGCGGCCAGGGGAGGTTCCAGTCGGCCATGGCCTTCGCGACCACGATGCCGGTGAACGCGGCTACCGAGCCGACCGAGAGGTCGATGTGCCCCATGATAATGACCATCACCATGCCGATCGCGAGGATCAGGATGTACGAGTACTGGTTGACGACGTTGATCAGGTTGCCCGACGAGAGCGTCAGACCGGTGCCCTTGAAGATCCAGGTGAGCACCTGGAAGACGACCAGGATCACGACGAGGCTGCCCAGGATGCCGAACTGGCGGAGGGTCGACTGGCCGCCCCCGAACATCTTCGTGATGTCCTTGAAGTGGAAGCCGCGCTTCGTTGCGGTGGTGTCGGTGGTCATGCGGATGCTTTCTGGTTCGTGGAGGTCATGCTGCGCATGAGGTCCTCGGGTGTCGCCTGGTCGGCCGGGATGCAGTCGGTGACCCGACCTTCGAAGACGGTGTAGATGCGGTCGGAGATGCCGAGCAGCTCGGGCAGCTCGCTGGAGATGACGATGACGCCCTTGCCTTGAGCTGCGAGCTGGTTGATGATCGCGTAGATCTCGTACTTCGCGCCCACGTCGATGCCGCGGGTCGGCTCGTCGAGGATCAGCAGGTCGGGGTCGGTGAACATCCACTTCGCCAGCACGACCTTCTGCTGGTTGCCGCCGGACAGCTTGCCGACCCCCTCCTCTACCGAGGGCGTCTTGATGCGCAGGGCCTTGCGGTAGTCCTCCGCCACGGCGAACTCGGCGCGCGCATCGACCACACCGCGCTTGGCGATCTTGGAGAGCTTGGCGGCGACGACCGAGCGCTTGATGGTGTCGAGCAGGTTGAGCCCGAGCACCTTGCGGTCCTCGCTGACATACGCCAGGCCGTGCTTGATCGCGGACGACACGTCGTGGAGCGCGACCTCCTGCCCGTCCTTGATCAGGGTGCCGGAGAGGAAGGTGCCGTAGGAGCGGCCGAAGATGCTCATCGCGAACTCGGTGCGCCCGGCGCCCATGAGTCCCGCGATGCCGACGACCTCGCCCCGGCGGACGTTGATGCTCGAGCCCTTGACGACCATGCGCTCCGGGACGGTCGGATGCTGCACCCACCAGTCCTTGACCTCGAAGAACACCTCGCCGATCTCGGGCGTGCGGTCGGGGTACCGGCTCTCCAGCGAGCGGCCGACCATCCCGCGGATGATCCGGTCCTCGTTGATCTCGCCGCGCGAGATGTCGAGCGTCTCGACCGTGCGGCCGTCTCGGATGATCGTGATCTCGTCGGCGATCTGCTCGATCTCGTTGAGCTTGTGGCTGATCATGATCGACGCGATGCCCTTGGCCTTCAGGCCGAGGATCAGGTCGAGCAGGTGCTGGGAGTCGTTCTCGTTGAGCGCGGCGGTCGGCTCGTCGAGGATCAGGAGCTTGACCTCCTTGTTGAGCGCCTTCGCGATCTCGATCAGCTGCTGCTTGCCGACGCCGAGCGTCTTGATCTGCGCATCCGGGTCCTCGCTCAGCCCGACGCGGGCGAGGAGCTCGATCGTGCGCTCCTTCTGCGCCTGCCAGTCGATGCGGCCGCCGCGGGCGATCTCGTTGCCGAGGAAGATGTTCTCGGTGACCGAGAGTTCCGGGATGAGCGCGAGCTCCTGGTGGATGATCGCGATGCCGGCCTGCTCGCTGGCGACGATGTCCTTGAAGCGCTGCTCCTCGCCGTACAGCAGGATCTCGCCCTCGTAGGTCCCGTACGGGTACACGCCGGAGAGGACCTTCATCAGGGTGGACTTGCCGGCGCCGTTCTCACCGCAGATCGCGTGGATCTCTCCTGCGCGGACGGTGATCGAGACATCGGCCAGCGCCTTGACGCCCGGGAACTCCTTGGTGATGCTGCGCATCTCCAGGATCGGGCCTGACACGGTCGGCAACGTTGCAGTAGTGCTCACGGATCTTCCTCGCGACGTGCGGTCACCTTCGATGTGACCGTTCACATCGGTATATCGTCGTCTTCCGTCGGACCCATGTCAAGTCCGCGCGGCGATTTCGTGTCGCTACCGTGATGCGGCGGATTCGCGCGCACGCAGGATCGTCTGCAGCGGGCCGAACTCCGGCACCTGCTCACCCCTGATCTGGGCGAGCAGGATCCGCACGGCCCGACGTCCGAGCTCGGGGAAGTCCTGGTGCACGGTGCTGAGCGATGGAGCCACATGTGCCGCGACGGGAATATCATCGAAACCGATCACGCTCACGTCGTGCGGGACACGCATTCCGGAGTCGCGGAACCCGTGCATCAGCCCGATCGCCATGAGGTCGTTCGCCGCGAACACGGCGGTGAAGTCGCGGCGGAGAGCGAGCTCCTTGCCCGCGAAGTACCCGAAATCCGCGGTCCAGTCGCCGCGGATCGGGGGGAACGTCGGCAGATCCGCCTCGCGCAGTCCGTCGAGATAGCCGCGCATACGCGACTCGGCCTCGATCCAGTCCTGCGGCCCCGCGAGGTGCAGGATGTCGCTGTGGCCGAGCGAGATCAGGTGCTCCGTGGCCGCCCTGGCGCCGGCGACCTGGTCGGCGGAGAGGCTCACCCCATCCGAACCGGAAGCCGTCTGCAGCGTGACGAACGGCATGTCGACGGACATGCCGCGCAGGACATGGAACACCCGTACCTGCGGCGCGAGCACCACGATCCCGTCCACCTGCTCACGCGAGAGCTGCCGCACCGCGTTGCCGATCGCCTCCGGAGTCGTGGCGGGAAGGTTCAGGGTCGAGACCGAGTAGCCCTCCTCGCGCGCCGCATCCTCGATGCCGGCGATGGACGACGTCGGACCGAATTCGCCGATCGTCGCCGAGAGGATGCCCAGCATGTTCGACTTGCTGGTGACGAGTGCCCTCGCCGCGAGATTCGGCCGGTAGTCGAGCACGGCGATCGCGTCGAGGACCTTGGCCTTCGTCTCGGGACGGATGCTCGGATGATCGTTCAGCACCCGGGACACGGTCTGATGGGAGACCCCGGCGAGCCGCGCGACATCGCGGATGCTGGGCAGGCGCGCGCGCTCGGAGGCGGTGGACATCACTTCGCCTCCTCGCGTGTGCACGGTCACATCGTCACATTCATTATGTCTGCTGGGACGCGCGGACGCACCTCTCCGCGCCCCGTCGAGCGCGTCTCCGGTTGTGCGGGGGCACGGGAAGGTGCGCGGGGTTTCGTCGAACTGCACCGGAACCGCCTCCCGCCGCGTGGCATCGTGACAGCGTGGACACTCTGCTGCGCGGCGGGCGCGTCATCGACCCGAAGACCGGATCCGATCGGATCGCCGACCTCCTGATCGCGGACGGACGGGTGGCCGCCGTGGGCGACGACCTCGCCGCACCGGCCGGTGCCGACATCGTCGACGCCACGGGTCTCATCGTCGGCCCGGGATTCGTCGATCTGCACAGTCACGTCCACTCCATCGCCGGACAGCGGCTGCAGGCGATGGACGGCGTCACCACCGCACTCGACCTCGAAGCCGGCCTCATGCCGATCGCCGAAGCCCTCGCCCGCGCCGCCGCCGACGGACGCCCCCTGAACTACGGGTTCTCCGCATCCTGGTCGCAGGCGCGGGCGTACGCCCACCTCGACCGGGTGCCCGTCGCCGACTTCACCGCGTCGATGGACCTGCTCGGGAAGCCCGAGTGGCAGCGCGCCTCCTCCCCCGCCGAACGCCGCCGCTGGCTCAGCCTGCTCGAAGATGAGCTCGGCGCGGGAGCCCTCGGGATCGGCGTGCTCATGGGCTACGCGCCCCGCTCCGATCCGGACGAGTACCTCGACCTCTCCCGGCTCGCCGCCGCCGCACACGCTCCCACCTTCACGCACGTGCGCGAGCTGATCGAGGCCGATCCCCGCACCCCGATCGACGGCTCGGAGGAGCTGGTCCGCGCCGCCGCCGAGACGGGTGCCGCGATGCACCACTGCCACGTGAACAGCACCTCGCTGCGCCACATCGACCGCGTGCTCGCCCTGCTCGACCGCAGCCGCGCCGCCGGCTCGCGCGTGACGGTCGAGGCCTATCCCTACGGTGCGGGCAGCACGGCGATCGGCGCGTTCTTCCTCGCTCCGGAGAAGCTCAAGGGTCTCGGCATCACCCCGACCTCGCTCGTCCTCGTGGACACGGGCGAGCGCATCGCCGACGAGGCGCGGCTGCGCGAGGTACGGGCGACCGACCCCGGGGCCACGTGCATCGTGACCTTCCTCGACGAGGCCGACCCCTTCGACCGCGCGCACCTGCACCGCGCGCTCGCCTACCCCGACTCGATCGTCGCGAGCGACGCGATGCCCGTCTCGTGGGTGGAGGCCGACGGACGCACCGTGTACGAGCAGCGAGAATGGCCCCTCCCCTCGGGCGGGCACACGCACCCGCGCACGGCGGGGACGTTCACGAAGTCGCTGCGTCTGATGGTCGTCGAGAGCGGGACCTGGAGCTGGGGCGAGGCATTCCGGCGCTGCGCCTACCTGCCGGCGCGCGTGCTCGATGAGGTCTCCTCCGGGATGCGGGGCAAGGGACACCTGTCGGTCGGTGCCGACGCCGACATCGTTGTACTGGACCCGGCGACGCTCACCGACCGGGCGACCTACTCCGACCCGACCAGACCCTCCCGGGGCATCCGCCAGCTCTACGTACACGGCGTCCCCGTCGTGCACGCCGGGGAGATCGTGCCCGACGCCCTCCCGGGGCGTGCCGTCCGAGGAGACGCATGAAGCGCTGATCCTTCGTCCTGGCGAACCAAGGTGCGCGCAAGTCTCGTCGCCGGGCACCAACGGCCCGGCGGAGCACGCGAATAGTCTCGGCCCCATCGCCGTCGCCCCGAATGCGACGACCCACTCGATGTAGAGGAGCGCACGTGTCCGACCTGAACGAAATCGGCAGCTGGGTGCGGGAGAACCTTCCCACGATGCTGGCCGACGCGCACATCCCCGCGGCATCCGTCGCGATCCTGTCCGGAGGCGAGATCTTCACCACCGCCGCCGGCATCCTGAACCGCAACACCGGTGTCGAGGCCGACGTCGACTCGGTCTTCCAGATCGGCTCGATCACGAAGACCTGGACGGCGACGCTCATCATGCAGCTCGTCGACGAGGGTCTGCTCGACATCGACGCCCCGGTGCGCGACACCGTGCCCGCGTTCGCGATCGGCGACGACGCGGCGGCGAGCGCGATCACCGCTCGGCAGCTGCTGAGCCACGTGAGCGGTTTCGAGGGCGATCTGTTCAACGACACCGGAGTGGGCGACGACGCCGTGGAGAAGTACCTCGCCACGATCGCCGATGCCCCGCAGCTCTTCGCCCCCGGCGAGCGCTTCTCGTACAACAACGCCGCGTTCGTCGTGCTCGGCCGCATCGTCGAGGTGCTGCGCGGCACGTCCTACGATCAGGCGCTCCGCACCCACCTCGCCGGTCCGCTGGGGTTGACCCACGTGGCCACCACGGCGTCCGAGGCGATCATGTTCCGCGCCGCGCTCGGGCACATCCCCGCAGAGGGCAGCGACGAGCCGGTGCCCGCTCCGGTGTGGAGCCTCGTGCGCTCCAACGCTCCGGCCGGATCGATGCTCGCCATGACGGCGCACGACCTGGTGAGCTATGCCCGGATGCACCTCGACGGCGGCGTCGCCTCCGACGGGACCCGCGTGCTCTCGGAGCAGAGCGTGCGGGCGATGCAGGAGCGGCAGGTCGACCTTCCCGAGCTCGGTCTGATGGGCGACGCCTGGGGCCTGGGCTGGGAGATCTTCGACTGGGAAGGCGGCCCGGTGATCGGCCACGACGGCGGCACGATCGGGCAGAACGCGTTCCTGCGGATGGTCCCCTCCGCAGGGGTCGCCGTGGCGGTCCTCACCAACGGCGGGCAGACGGTCGACGCCTACCACGCCATCACCTCCCGGGTGCTCGAGGCGCTGGCCGGGGTCACGATGCCCGCCCTGCCCACGATCCCCGAGACGCCGGTCGAGATCGACGTGGACCGCATCCTCGGCACGTATTCGTCGTCGGTCTCCGACTCGACGGTGCGACTCGACGACGACGGCCGCATCTGGCTGGAGCGCACCATGAAGGGGATCTTCGCCGAGCTCGGCCCGGCACCGGAGCCGGTCGAGCTGGTCGGCTGGACGAGGGACACGCTGCTCCCCCGCAAGCAGGAGCACGGGATGCGCATGCCGCACGCCTTCGTCGGCGACGACGGCACCGGACGCGCCCTGTACCTGCACACGGGACGCGCCGACCGCCGGGTCGACGCGTGAGCACGGTCACGGCGCCGGAGTCGGCGATCTCGTCCGACATCCAGGAGATCTTCACGGATGCCGGCGCCACCGGTTTCCTGCACGCACGGGAGATCGGCGTCGAGGGCGGCGCGGAGGTGAGCGTCGGCGCCGACGAGCCCGTGGTGCTCGCCTCGGTGTTCAAGATCCTCGTCCTCACCGCCTACGTCCGCGCGGTCGCCGCCGGTGAACTCGACCCGACCGAGCGGACCACCGTGACGGCGCGCTACCGCATCGGCGGCGTGGGCACGGCCGGCTTCGCGGACGACGTCGTGGCCAGCTGGCGCGACCTCGCGCTGAACATGATGACGATGAGCGACAACGCCGCGACCGACGTCCTCTACCACCGCCTCGGCACGGAGGCCGTGAACCGGGTGATCAGCGATCTGGGGCTCAGGCAGACGCGACTCATCGGATGCTGCGAAGACCTCTTCGCCTCGGTCATCGCCGATCTGGGCGGTGCGGCCGACAGCGATCTGGACGAACTCTTCGAGGGCGCGACGGCCGAGCAGATCCTCGCGCTCGACGCGGTGCATCCCGTCAAGACCTCGCACTCCACGCCGCGTGACGTCACCACGCTACTGAACGCACTGTGGACGGACACGGCGGCGTCGGCCAAGGCCTGCCGCCAGGCGCGCGAGATCATGGCGCTGCAGGTCTGGCCGCACCGGCTGACCTCCGGCTTCCCGCCCGGGGTCCGCATCGCGGCGAAGACCGGCACCCTCCCCACCTGGCGCAACGAGGCCGGTGTCGTCACCTATCCCGACGGCCGGCAGTACGCCGTGGCCGTCTTCACCCGCGCTGCATCGCTCGCCGACAGGCAGCCCCTCGTGGACGCCTCGATCGGTCGCGCGGCCTTCTCCGCCGTCGAGCACCTGCGCGCACTCTGATCTGCACCCGCCCCACCCCCTGCACCACCACCTGCACCATCCCGAACACTGCTGGAGGCTTCTGATGCGTTCTCGTACCCCGCTGATCGCGCTGCTCGGCGCTGCGGCGCTCGCCCTGACGTCCTGTGCCGCAGGCGCTTCCCCCGGCGGCGGAGACGCTCCCGAGGGCGTCCTCGCCGACGGCAAGACCTTCACCTCGGTGATCTCGACCGACCCGGGCAGCCTGGATCCGTTCGTGACCGTGATGTCCGTCGCCCGCTCGATCGACCGCTTCCTTTACGCGCGCCTCGTGGAGGTCTCGGAAGACGGCAGCATCGCCTCCGGCCTGGCCGAGAAGTGGGAGGCGGACACGACGACCGCGACCTTCACGCTCCGAGACGACCTCTCGTGCGAGGACGGCACTCCCCTGACGGCGACCGACGTCGCAGCGAACATCACCCACATCGGCGACCCCGCGAACGGCTCGCCGCTCATGGGCCTGCAGGTGCAGCCCGGAACAGCCGCGGTCGGCGACGACGACGCCGGCACGGTCACCGTCACCAGCGGACGACCGGACTCGTTCCTCATCGAGAACATCGGCAGCATCTCGATCGTCTGCGGCACCGTGATCGATGACCCGGATGCGCTCGCGAAGGGTGAGGGCTCGACGGGGATGTTCACCATGACCGAGATCGCACCCAACAGCCAGTACACCCTCACCCGCCGGGACGACTTCGCCTGGGGCCCGGGCGACTGGGACCCGGAGCAGAAGGGCCTGCCGGACACCGTCGTGTTCCGCGTCGTGCCCAACGAGACCACCGCGACCAACCTGCTGCTGTCTGGTGAGGTCAACGCGGCCCTGGTGATCGGCCCGGACACCGCACGAGTGGAGGACGCCGGACTCTTCCACACCTCGATCGAGACCCCCGGCGGGTCCTTCACCTTCAACCAGGCGGAAGGGCGACCCACGGCCGACCAGGCGGTGCGCGAGGCGCTGATGCAGGCGGTCGACCTCGAGCAGATGCGCCAGGTCATCGGCAGCGGCAAGGCGACGGTGCCGACCGGACTCGTCACGGTGTCGCCGAACCCGTGCCGGGCGGACACCGTCTCGGGGCACCTCCCCGAGCTGGATGTGAAGGCAGCCGCCGCGGCACTCGACGACGCCGGGTGGGAAGCCGGCTCCGACGGGGTGCGTGCCAAGGACGGCGAGACGCTCACCCTGCGGATGATCTACTCCTCGCAGCTCGGAGATGCCGGCAACGCCGCCGCCGAACTCGCACAGGCGGCCTGGAAGGACCTCGGCGTCGACATCAGCGTGACCGCCGTCGACTCGCCGACCCTTAGCGAGGTGCTGTTCTCCACCGGCGACTGGGACATCTCGGCGGCGCCGCTGACGGTCTCGCTGCCGAGCATGCTCGTGCCGTTCTACTCCGGACCGACGCCCCCGAACGGCACCAACTACGCCTCGATCGACAACCCCGACTACACCGCCGCCGTCACCGCGGCATCCGCCGAAGGCGGGAACGAGGGCTGCGACGACTGGGCCGCCGCGGAGGAGGCACTGTTCGAGACGACCAGCGTCGTGCCGTACGCGAACATCACGCGGTCGACCTTCGCGACCAAGGCGACCTTCACCGAGGGCGACGGCATCGACCCCACGTCGATCCGCATGTACGAGTAGATCTGGGACCGGAGGCAGCCGATGGCCAGCACCACCGCCACGCAGGCGATACTGATCAGATCCGCACGGTCGGACAACCCCTGGGTGTCCTTCCTGGTCCGTCGCGGAGGGCAGTTCCTGCTCTCGGTGTGGGTGCTGGTCACGGCTGCCTTCCTCATGATCCACCTCGTGCCGGGCGACCCGGTGCGAGCCGCGCTCGGGCTGAACGCCCCGACCGAGCTGGTCGAGGCCAGACGCGCCGCGCTCGGGCTCGACCAGCCGCTGATCGTGCAGTACTTCCGCTACATCGGCGGTCTGTTCACCGGCGACATGGGCACATCGATGATCACCAGCCAACCGGTGTCGGAGATCATCGCCACCCGACTTCCGGCCACCCTCCAGCTCGCCCTCCTCGCGGTGCTCCTCGTGCTGCTGGTCTCGGTCCCGCTCGGGGTGACGATGGCCGTCCTCACCCGAGGCGGGCGGCGGCGCGGCCTCGAGCTGGCGTTCGCGACCGGGTCGGTGATCCTGGCCGCGATTCCCGAGTTCCTCCTCGCGGTCGGACTCGTTTATGTGTTCGCGGTCTCCCTCGGCTGGTTCCCGGTCGCCGGCAACACCGCGCCGTTCGCACTCGTCCTCCCCGTGGTGGCGCTCGCGGTCGGACCCATCGCGGTCTTCTCGCGCATCATCCGCGTCGAGGTGCTCTCGGTGCTCGGCCAGGACTTCATCCGCACCGCGCGCGCCAAGCGGCTCGCCCCGCACCGCATCTACTCGCGCCACGCGCTGCCGAACGCCATGACGGCGACCCTCACGCTCACCGGCCTGCTCCTGACGGGCATGGTCGCCGGGACCGTGCTGGTCGAGAACGTCTTCGCCTGGCCGGGCCTGGGCACCATGATCGTGCAGTCGATCCTCACGAAGGACTACTCCGTGGTCCAGGGGATCGTGCTCGTCTACGGCGTCGGCGTCCTCGTCGTGAACCTCGTGATCGACGTGATCCTCGCCCTCCTCGACCCTCGATCCACCATCCGGGAGGCATGATGTCGGCACGTACGGCCTGGTCGGGCATCGTCCGGTCACCACTGGGCATCACCGCTCTCAGCCTGATGCTGCTCGTCGCCCTGGGCGCGATCTTCGCCCCGATGATCTGGGGCGCGCAGGCCGAGCAGGTGAACCCCACCGAGATCACGCAGGGACCGAGCGCCGCACACCTGCTGGGCACCGACACGCTCGGACGCGACGTGCTCGCCCGCGTGCTGGTCGCCACCCGGCTCTCCGTGGTGCTCGCCGTGATCGCCGTGATCATCGGCGTCGTCGCCGGCACGCTGCTGGGCACCGCGCCATCCGTGCTCCCGCGGTGGCTCGGCCGGCCGATCGTCGGCTTCGTGAACATCGCGGTCGCTTTCCCCGGTCTCCTGCTCGCCCTGTTCTTCGCGGTCATCTTCGGTGTCGGCTCCACGGGCGCCGTGCTCGCGATCGGTTTCGCCATGGCCCCGCAATTCGCCCGGCTGACACAGACCCTGTCGGCCGCGATCGCCGGCCGCGACTTCATCTCCGCCGCGCAGGTGGCCGGCGTCTCGCGCATGCGCATCCTGATCCGGCACATCCTGCCGAACATCGGCGAACCGCTCATCGTGAACGCGACCGTGGCGGCCGGTTCGGCACTGCTCGCCTTCGCGGGTCTGTCATTCCTCGGGCTGGGCGTCCAGGTGCCCGAGTACGACTGGGGTCGCCTGCTCGGCGAGGGTCTGAACCGCATCTACCTCAACCCGGCGGCAGCGCTCGGACCCGCGGTGGCCGTGGTGATCGCCGGCCTCGCCTTCAACCTCCTCGGCGAGACCGCGGCGGCGGCGCTCGGGGGTCGTTCCGCTCGACGCCGTCGGCCCCTCCCCACGATCGTGCGTCCCGGCGGCGCTCAGCCCGCGCCGGTCGACGGCGGCGAGGCGGTGCTCGTCGTCGACGACCTCCGCGTCTCCTTCCCGACGCCGGCCGGCTGGGTCACCCCGGTGCGCGGCGTCTCGTTCACGGTGGCTCGGGGAGAAGCCATCGGCGTGGTCGGCGAATCCGGGTCGGGCAAGAGCCTCACCGCCCTCGCCGCCGCCCGCCTGATCGAGCGCCCGGGCGATGTCACCGCCGCGCACCTGGACTTCTGCGGCACTCCGCTGCTGACGACATCCGACCGCGCCGTGCGGAGCCTGCTCGGCACCTCGCTGGCGATGGTGTTCCAGGATCCGATGACCTCGTTCAACCCGACCAGGAGGATCGGATCGCAGCTCGCCGAGGCCGCCTCCGAACACCAGGACATCACCCGGAAGCAGGCGATGGACCGGGCGGTCGAACGCCTGCAGTCGGTGCGCGTGCCCGCGGCCGCACGACGCGCCCGCCAGTACCCGCACGAGTTCTCCGGCGGTATGCGGCAGCGGGCGATGATCGCCATGGGCCTCATGAACCACCCGCGCCTGATCATCGCGGACGAGCCCACCACGGCGCTCGACGTGACCGTGCAGCGACAGGTGCTGCAGCTGCTGGCGGGAGTACGGCGCGACACCGATGCCGCGATCCTGCTCATCAGCCACGACATCGCGGTCGTCGCGCAGACGTGTGATCGGGTGCTGGTGATGTACGCCGGTCGCATCGTGGAGGACCTGCCGGCGGCCACCCTCCACACCGACGCCCGGCACCCGTACACCCGCGCACTGCTCGAGGTCGTGCCCGAGCTCGACGCCGACCGCCGGGAACCGCTCAAGGTGATCCCCGGTCGACCACCGGCACCGGGTGCCTTCCCCGCGGGATGCGCGTTCGCCGCCCGCTGCCCGCTCGCCACCGATCTCTGCCGAGAGACCGATCCCGAACTCGTGGCGGATGCCGAGGGGCATCGGGTCGCCTGCTGGCATCCGGTCAGCGGCGAGGCGCCGGTCCCGGTGGCCATCGCGACAGTTGCTGATGAGACGGCTGCGGAAGAGGAAGAGACGGTCCTGCGATGAGCGAACTGCGTTTCGATCAGGTCAGCGTCCGGTACGGCACGCATCGATCCGGCCTCACGGCCGTCGACGACGTGAGCCTCACGGTCCCGTCGGGTTCCGTCGTCGGGCTCGTGGGCGAGTCGGGTTCCGGGAAGTCCACGCTCGCTCGCGCCGCGATCGGCCTCGCGCCCATCAGTGAGGGCTCGATCACCCTCGACGGCGTGGACGTGCGCAGCTTCCGCCGACGTCGCCCGATCCAGATGGTGTTCCAAGACCCGTTCTCCTCGCTCGACCCGCGCATGACGATCGGCGAATCCATCGCCGAGGCCCTCCCCCGTGGCGTCCGCGGAGCGACCGCCCGCCGCGCCGAGGTCGCCCGCCTGCTCGACCTGGTGAGCCTCGACGCCGACCGCGCGCAGTCGCTCCCGGCGGCGCTCTCCGGCGGGCAGCGTCAGCGCATCGCCCTGGCCCGTGCTCTCGCCGCCCGGCCCGAGGTCGTGATCGCCGACGAGATCACCTCGGCGCTCGACGTGTCGGTGCAGGGTTCCGTCCTGAACCTCGTGCGGGAGCTCCGCAGCGAGCTCGACCTGACGATGCTGTTCATCTCGCACAACCTGTCGGTCGTGCGCTATCTGAGCGATCACATCGCGGTGATGTACCTCGGCCGCATCGTCGAGTTCGGACCGACGGAGCAGGTCCTCGCCGACCCGCAGCACCCCTACACGCGGGATCTGCTGGAGGCGGCGCCGACCCGGCACGGGAACCTCCTGGCCGTCGATCCGCTGGCCCCCGTCGACGTGGAGCCCGCCGATCCGCATGCGCCGCCGAGCGGATGCCGCTTCCACCCGCGGTGCCCGATCGGACCGGCGGCACGCCCCGATCGCCCGCTCTGCGTGATCGCGGAACCTCCCCTGCCCACGGGCGCCGCGGGCGCGGCCTGTCATTTCGCGGGGCTGCCCGCGGACGCGCCGCTCGGAACTGTGCCCATCTCCCAAAGCGCCGCCACGGTTTCGGCCGCGCAGACAACACCAGCCGCGCTCACAGCGGACACAGTGAACTGACCATCCGATTGGAGCTCCCATGAACCGTGTCACCGTCGACGACCTGCTCTCTGTCCGCACCCCCGAGCAACCGGCACTGTCTCCCGACGGCGCCCGCATCGCCTTCGTGCTGCGGACGACTGATCGCGACGGCGACCGGGACACGCGCGCCCTGTGGCAGGTGCCGACGACCGGCGGCGACCCCGCCCCGCTCACGCACGCGACCGCCGACTCGACTCCGGTGTGGAGCCCCGACGGGTCGCAGCTGGCGTTCCTGCGCGCGCAGGACGGACCGGCGCAGATCTGGCTCCTCCCGGCCGGCGGCGGCGAGGCCCGCGGCCTCACGACCCTTCCGCTCGGCGCCGGCACGCCGACCTGGAGCCCCGACGGGTCGCGCATCGCCTTCACCGCCCCCGTCGACAGCGCCGCACTCCCCGGCGAGACCGCGGAGACGATCCTCGCCCGGCGCTCGGCACCGGCCGCCGCCGACCGCCTGGGCTACAAGGCCGACGGCGCGGGCAACCTCGGCACCCTCGTGCAGCAGCTGCACGTTCTGGACGTCGCCTCGGAGAAGGTCACCGTGCTGACCCACGGGCGCTCCCACGCGTCCGACCCGTTCTGGTCGCCGGACGGCGCGCGGATCGCCTACTCCACGAGCGTCGAGGACGACGCGGACCTCACGATGCGGGTCCCCGTGTTCGTGCGCTCCTCCACCGACCCGAACCGGGAGGCAGTGCAGGTGAGCGCCGCCGACGTGCAGGCGACGGCCGTGGGCTGGACGCCGGACGGTCAGTTCGTCGTCGCGGCCGGGCGCACCGACACGGAGGTCGGCAACGCGGACCTGCTGCTGTTCCCGGTCGGCGGCGGCGAACCGCGGAGCATCACGGGAAGCCTCGACCGCAACGTCATGCCGGGTGGTCCCGGCTACCCCGGTGGCATGCCGCAGTTCGCGGACGGCGGGGAGATCGTGTTCTGTCTGCGTGACAACGGCTACACGCATGTGTACCGCGTGGCGCCGGACGGCACGGGCGCCACAGCCCTCGTGGACGGCACGGCGAACGTGTCGGGGCTGTCGGTGGCAGCATCCTCCGCCGCGATCGTGCTCGCGACGCCGGAGTCGTTCGGCGACGTCGCGCTCCTCGACCTCGCCGACGGCACGACGCGGGTGCTCACCGACTACGGCACGCCCGACCTCGACCTCGTCGTCGCCGAGGAGCGCCGCTTCAGGATCTCGGACGGCACGGTCGTGACCGGATGGCTGCGCCGCGACCCCGATACCGCCGGTCCGCAGCCGCTGCTGCTCGACATCCACGGCGGTCCGCACAACGCCTCCAACGGCGCTGCCGACCTCACTCACCCGTACCACCAGGTGCTCGCGCGCCGCGGCTGGACGATCCTCACCCTCAACCCGCGCGGGAGCGACGGCTACGGCGACGAGTTCTTCTCCGCGGTCTCCGGCGGCTGGGGTGTGAACGACGCGAACGACTTCCTCGAGCCGATCGACCAGCTCGTCGCCGAGGGCATCGCGGACCCGACCCGGCTCGCCGTCACCGGCTACAGCTACGGCGGCTACATGACCTGCTTCCTCACCTCGCGCGACGACCGCTTCGCGGCGGCGGTCGCCGGCGGTGTCGTCACCGATCTCCTGTCGATGGGAGGCACCTCCGACTTCGGTCACTACCTCTCCGCGAAGGAGAACGGCGGCCTGCCCTGGCGCGACGCCGAGCGCATCGCGGCGCAGTCCCCGTACACACACGTCGACCGGGTCACCACTCCCACCCTGATCCTGCACGGCGCGGCCGACGACCGCTGCCCCGTGGGTCAGGCCGAGCAGTGGTTCTCGGCGCTGCGCGAGCGCGGTGTGCCCACCCGACTGGTGCTCTACCCCGGCGGGTCGCATCTGTTCCCGCTCTCCGGCAAGCCCTCGCACCGGGCCGACTTCTCGCAGCGCGTGATCGACTGGGTCGAGCAGTACGCCCCGCCTGCCGGAAAGCCCGTGCGCGCCCGCCTCGACGCCCGGCACTGGCAGCAGCGACTGAGTGCGCTGGCCGAGGCGCACAAGGTCCCCGGTGCGACGCTCGGCATCCTGCGCCTCGGCGAGGAGCCGGTGTATGCGCATCACGGCATACTCAACGTCCGCACGGGCATCGAGACCACCGACGACTCCGTGTTCCAGATCGGCTCGATGGGCAAGGTGTGGACCGCGTCGGTGGTCATGCGGTTGGTCGACGAGGGAAAGCTCGACCTCGACGCCCCGATCGTCGACTATGTGCCGGAGTTCGCCTCGTCCGACCCCGAGGTCACGCGCACCGTGACCATGCGCCACCTGCTCAGCCACACGAGCGGCATCGACGGCGACGTGTTCACCGACACCGGACGCGGCGACGACACGCTCGAGAAGTACGTGGCGCTGCTCGACGGCGTCGCCCAGAACCACCCGCTCGGGGCGACCATGTCGTACTGCAACTCGGGCTTCGTGCTCGCCGGGCGGGTGATCGAGAAGATCACCGGCACGACCTGGGACCAGGCCATGCGCGATCAGCTGTTCACCCCGCTCGGTCTCACCCACTCCTCGACTCTTCCGGAGGAGGCGATCATGTTCCGGGCCGCGAGCGGCCACACCGTGGTCGGCGAGGACGGACCCGAGCTCGCCCCGGCGTGGATGCTGCCCCGCTCGATGGGCCCCGCGGGGCTGATCAACTCCACGACCGCCGACATCCTCGCGTTCGCCCGTATGCACCTCACCGGCGGTCTCGCGGCCGACGGCACCCGGGTGCTCTCGGAGGCGAGCGTGAGCCGCATGCAGCAGCACGAGGTCGATGTGCCCGACCCGTACTCCCTCGGCGACAGCTGGGGCATCGGGTGGATCCTCTTCGACTGGGACGGCCGCAAGCTCATCGGGCACGACGGCAACACCATCGGGCAGTCGTCGTTCCTGCGCATCCTCCTGGATGAAGGCGTGGCGGTGACGCTGCTGAGCAACGGCGGCAACACCCGGGACCTCTACGACGCGCTGTTCGGCGAGATCTACGCCGAGCTCGCCGACCTCACCATCCCCGCGGGGCTCGTGCCGCCCGAGCAGCCCTTCACGGATGACTTCTCCGAGTTCGAGGGCGTCTACGACCGTTCGGGCGTGCGCACCGAGATCTTCCGCGACGAGGACGGCCTGCGCATGCGCACGACCCTCAACGGGCCGCTCGCCGCGATGCTCCCCGACCCCGTCCAGGAGCATCCGCTGGTGCCCGTCCGCCGCGGCGAGTTCGTCATGCGACCGGAGGGCGAACAGGCCTGGCACGCCGTGGTGTTCTACTCCCTGCCCAGCGGCGAGCGCTATCTGCACCACGGCGTCCGCGCGGCGCCGAAGGTGTCGTGATGACGGTGCAGGCGGACGTGGACCTCGACCTGGTCCTCGCCGACATCGGGACCCTCGTCTCCTGCGAGTCGCCGTCCGACGACCTCGATGCCGTCGCCCGCAGCGCCGATGTTCTCGCCGAGCTCGGCGAGCGACTGCTCGGCGCGGCTTCCGAGCGGATCGTCCTCGACGGTCGCACGCATCTGCGGTGGCGGTTCGGGGAGCCTCGGGTGCTGCTCCTCGGACACCACGACACGGTCTGGCCGCTCGGATCGCTGCGGCGGCATCCCTTCCGGATCGAGGACGGTGTGCTCCGCGGCCCCGGATGCTTCGACATGAAGACCGGCGTCGTGATGGCGCTGCACGCCGTGGCGGCGCTGCCCGACCGCATGGGCGTCAGCATCCTCATCACGGGCGACGAGGAGCTCGGCTCCCCCAGCTCGCGTGCGCTGATCGAGCAGGAGGCGATCGGCTGCACAGCGGCTCTCGTCCTCGAGGCCGCTGCCGACGGCGGGGCGGTGAAGATCGCGCGCAAGGGCGTGTCGCTGTACCGTGTGCACGCCTCGGGTCGCGCGGCCCATGCGGGCCTGGAGCCGGAACGCGGTATCAACGCCGCGGTCGAGGCCGCGCATCTGCTGCTCGCGGTCGAGGAACTCGGCGACCCGGTGGCCGGCACCACCGTGACCCCCACGCTGGTGCGTGCGGGCAGCACCACGAACACCGTGCCCGCCGACGCGGAGTTCGCGGTCGACGTGCGGGTGCGGACCGTCGCGGAGCAGGAGCGCGTGGACGCGGCGATCCGGGCGATCCCGACGAGACTCCCCGGATCGTCCGTGCGCGTGGAAGGCGGACCCAACCGCCGTCCGATGGAGCGGGAATCCTCAGCCGGCCTGTTCGCTCAGGCGGTCGCCATCGCCGAGCGGTCGGAGTTGACACCGTTCGAGGGAGTCGCCGTCGGCGGCGCTTCCGACGGCAACTTCACCGCGGGGCTCGGAGTCCCGACGCTCGACGGCCTCGGCGCCGTGGGAGGTGGCGCGCACGCCGACGACGAGCACGTGATCGTCGCGATGATCCCGGAGCGCATCCGGCTCCTGCGGGGACTGATCTCCGCAGCGCTGGCCGGTGAGAGGGCATGAGCGTGACGGACGCGGCGGCGCAGAGCGCCTCACCGGAGGAGGCCGCCGATGCAGCGACCGCGGCCGCCGCGACGGCGGGGGTGGAGATCCGGCTGCTGAATGACGTGGACGATTTCACGCGGGTCGCGGAACTGTTCCAGAGCATCTGGACCAAGCAGGGCGAGAACTCCCCCGTGAACGTGGAGACCCTGCGGGCGCTGTCGAAGGCGGGCAGTTACGTGGGCGGGGCCTTCGAGGGCGATGAGCTGGTGGGAGCCTGCTTCGGGTTCTTCGCCGCCCCGGAGCAGCGCGCGCTGCACAGCCACATCGCCGGGGTCTCCTCGCGCATGCGGGGGCGCAGCGTCGGCTTCGCACTGAAGGTGCATCAGCGCGCGTGGGCGCTGCAGGAGGGACTCGACGAGATCTCCTGGACGTTCGATCCGCTCATCAGCCGGAATGCGCACTTCAACCTCGTGAAGCTCGCTGCCGCACCCACTTCGTATCACCGCAACTTCTACGGGCACATGGCCGACGCGCTCAACGGCGCGGACGACACCGATCGGATGCTGGTGACCTGGTACGTGCGCGACCCCCAGGTGGTCGCGGCCAGCCACGGGGAGTCGACCACGGTCGGCCACGAGGCCGCGGAGGCCGAGCCGCTGCTCAGCGTCGGCGAAGACCTCGGACCGCTGCGGCATCGCACCGAGGCACGATTCGTGCGGGTGGCGCTGCCGCGCGACATCGAGTCCCTGCGCCTCTCCGAACCCGCCCGAGCGACCGCCTGGCGCCTGGCACTGCGCGAGACGCTCGGATCTGCGCTGGAGGGCGGAGGGCGTGTGCTCTCGTTCGACCGCTCCGGCGCGTACACCATCGACAGAGGAGTACAGGGATGAAGCTCACCGGATTCGAGCTGCGTGTGATCGAGATGCCGCTGGTGTCGCCGTTCCGGACGTCGTTCGGCGTACAGACCGTGCGCGAGGCGCTGATCGTGCGCGCCGTCACCGACGAGGCGGAGGGCTGGGGCGAGGGCGTCGCGATGAACGACCCGCTGTACTCCTCCGAGTACGTGGAAGCGAGCGTCGACGTGATCACCCGGTTCCTGCTGCCGGCGCTGGCGCAGGTGGAGGACCTGGATGCCGGCGGTGTGGCTCCGGCTCTCGCGAAGTTCAAGGGGCACCGCATGTCGAAGGCCGCCGTCGAGCTGGCGCTCCTCGACGCCGAGCTGCGGGCCACGGGCGTGCCCCTCTCCCGCGAGCTGGGTGCCGTGCGCGACCGCGTCGACTGCGGTGTCTCGGTCGGCATCATGGACTCGATCCCCGAGCTGCTCGACGCGGTCGACGGCTACCTCGACGAGGGCTACGTGCGCATCAAGTTGAAGATCGAGCCGGGCTGGGACATCGATCCGGTCCGTGCGGTGCGGGAGCGCTTCGGTGACGACGTGCTGCTGCAGGTCGACGCGAACACCGCCTACCACCGGGGCGATGCCCGGCATCTCGCCAAGCTCGACCCGTTCGACCTCCTCCTGATCGAGCAGCCGCTGGACGAGGAGGATCTGCTCGGCCACGCCCAGCTCGCGAAGGCGATCACGACGCCGGTGTGCCTCGACGAGTCGATCGTGTCGGCGCGCGCCGCAGCCGACGCCATCGCCCTGGGTGCCTGCTCGATCGTGAACATCAAGCCGGGGCGCGTCGGCGGCTACCTGGAAGCCCGTCGCATCCACGACGTGTGCGTGGCCAACGACATCCCCGTCTGGTGCGGCGGCATGCTCGAGACCGGGATCGGCAGGGCGGCGAACGTCGCACTCGCGGCGCTGCCCGGCTTCACGCTCCCCGGCGACACGTCGGGCTCCGGCCGTTACTACTCGCGCGACATCACCGAGCCGTTCGTCGTGGAGGACGGCACGCTCGCGGTGCCCACCGGGCCGGGGATCGGCGTGACCCCGGATGCCGCTGCGCTGGACGCGGTGACGGTGCGCACGGAGTGGATCACCTTCTGAGCTGATGCAATGCGGGGCACGACGAGCCTGTCGAGATCGACCAACTGTCGCTACGATTTCGTCGTGCCCCACAGATCGCTCCCCGCCGGTCGCGGCCTAGCCTGGGCCCTGTGCTCATGTCCGTGACGACAAGGCCCCGCGCCAGCCTCGGCCGGGTCATCGAAGACCTCGGCAACACCCTGCTCGAGGTGGTGAGCGGCGCGGCCGACGTCGACGCCGAGATCGAGACCGTCGTGATCCACGATGTCTTGGACGACACGATGCCCATGCGCGGGGCGCTCGTGCTCGGCGTCGGCCTGAGCGATCCGGACGAGATCGCCGAGCTCCTGCAGGCCCTCGCCGCCCAGCACGCCTCCGCGCTGGTGCTGCGCGCGCCGGTGCGAGCGGAGCAGCCGGTGCGCGATGCCTCCGAGGCCACGGGGATCCCGGTCCTGGCGCTCACCCGTGGAGCCTCGTGGGCGCAGTTGGCGGCCATGCTGCGTTCGCTCATCGCCGAGGGCGATGTCGGCGATCAGGCGGCCACGACACTGGGCGGGATGCCGTCGGGCGACCTCTTCGCCCTCGCGAATGCGATCGCCACGCTGCTGAACGCCCCGGTCACGATCGAGGACCGCAACTCGCGGGTCGTCGCGTTCTCCGGCCGACAGCACGAGGCGGATCCTGCCCGCATCGAGACGGTGCTGGGTCGGCAGGTACCGGAGCGGTTCGCGCGACAGCTGGAGGAGCGCGGCGTCTTCCAGGAGCTGTACCGCAGCGAGGACCCGATCGACGTCGGCCCGGTGCACAACACCGAGGGGCTGCCCTCGTTCCCCCGCGTCGCGCTGGCGGTACGCGCCGGCGACGAGATCCTCGGCTCGATCTGGGCGGCCGTGCAGGAGCCGCTGTCCCCCGATCGCGTGCGCGCGCTGAAGGACTCCGCCGGGCTCGTCGCCCTGCACATGCTGCGGCTGCGCGCCGGTGCCGATGTCGAGCGCCGGCTCCGCGCCGACCTGCTCGCCACGATCCTCGAAGGCGGCCCCGGGGCTGCTGATGCCACCGCCCGGCTGCGCCTCAGCGACCATCGCTGCGTCGTGCTCGCGCTGTCGGCGGCGGAGGAGACCGATGACGAACCGTCCGCCGGCGCCCGCGGGGTGGCCGAACGGCAGCGCATCGCCGACGCCTTCGCCGTGCACCTCGGCGCCGTCTACCTCCGCTCCGCGGTGGCCGTGATCGGCAACGTCGTGTACGCGGTCGTCGGCATCCGTCCGGAGCAGGACGACTCGGACTCCCGCCCCGAGCACAGCGATGCGGACAGCCGCGCCGCACGCGTCGCGACCGACTTCCTCGGGCGCCTCGGGGCGACCAGCGAGATCCGGATCGGTGTCGGCACCATCGCCGGCGACGCCGCGGGCATCCCCTCCTCGCGGGCGAACGCCGACCGCGCCCTGCGGGTGGCGCGGCAGGCGCCGTCGCGCGAACCCGTCGCGCGCTTCACGGCGGTGCAGATGGAGGCCCTGCTGGTCGAGCTCGGCGACCTGGTCCGCGCCCGCGGCGACCAGCCGACCGGCCCCGTCGCACAGCTCCTGGCACAGGACCGGGAGAAGGGCACTCACCTGGTGGAGACGCTGCGGGCCTGGCTCGACGCCTTCGGCGACGTGGCGGTGGCGGCCGGCCGGGTGTACACGCACCCCAACACGTTCCGGTACCGGCTGCGCCGGCTGTCGGAGATCAGCGGGCTGGACCTGACCGACCCGGAGGCGCGGTTCTCCGCGATGGTGCAGCTGCGGCTGCTCGTGCCCGGCGACTGAGGAGACGGGGCCGGCTGAGGCTCGTGGCCCGTCGCCGTCGACACCCGGCGTGTGCGGCTTGTGGCCTTCCGTCGAGTGCGCGTGATGCCCGCTCGTGGCCGGCATCCTGCGTTCTGACAGATATCTCACCACGAGATGCGCATTCAGACCATAGAGTGATTTCCGATTGATCGATCCGATCAATCTTGACCGCGCAGGAAAGGCGACGGTGATCGAAATGGCCACTCTCGATGAGACCGACCGGAGGATCCTCGGGGTCCTCGACACGGACCCTCGGCGTCCGGTCGCCCTGATCGCCCAGGATCTGGGCCTCGCCCGCGGCACCGTGCACGCGCGCCTGGACCGCCTCGAGTCCGGCGGGTACCTGCGCGCGCACAGCTCACGCATCCTCCCGCAGGCGCTGGGCCGCGGCGTCGCGGCCTCGATCCTCGTCGAGCTCGATCAGCACAAGATCACCGCCGCGATCGACGCGCTCAGTCGCGTACCCGAGGTTCTGGAGTGCTTCGCCCCCGCCGGCGACACCGACCTGCTGCTGCGGGTCGTCGCGAAGGACCCGGACGACCTCTACCGGGTGGCCGAGGTGGTGCGACTGTGCCCCGGCATCCTCCGCACCTCGACGAGCCTGTTCCTGCGCGAAGTGATCCCCTACCGAGTGAGCGCACTGCTGAACGCGGAGTAGTGCGCGGCGGTCAGCCGATGATGCGGGCGCCGGGCACCGGACCGTGCACGTGCAGCGGATCGAGGCCGATATCGCGCAGGGAGGACTGCACGTCCTGCGCCGTCTCGGGGTTCGGGCAGAGCAGCGCGACCGTGGGGCCGGATCCGGACACGATGCCCTGGAGCGCCCCGGCGGCGACTCCCTGACGGATCGTCTCGGCGAGGTCGGGCCGCTCGTACAGCGCGGCGGCCTGCAGGTCGTTGTACAGGGTGTCGGCGAGCTGGGCGGGGTCGCCCGTCCGCAGGGCCTGGAGCACCGGGATCGGCACATCGAGTGACAGCGGCGGGTCGTCGGCGAGAGCGCCCTCTTCCTCCCGCATCAGGTCGAGACGCTCATAAACCACCGGCGTCGAGAGTCCCTGGTCGCTCGGGACCAGGATCCAATCGAAGCGGCCGCGTGCGAGCGCCGGATTGAGCTGATCGCCACGGCCGGTGCCGACCGCCGTGCCGCCGTGCAGAGCGAACGGCACATCGGCGCCGAGACGGGCGGCGAGGTCGTGCAACCGCGCCGGCGACAGCCCCGTGCCCCACAGCGCGTCGCAGGCGACCAGAGCGGCCGCGGCATCCGCCGACCCACCGCCCATGCCGCCGGCGACCGGAACGCTCTTGCGGATCTCGAGCGCGACGCCGCCCCGATGGTCGACGGCGAGCGCGAGGAGTTTGGCGGCGCGCATCGCGAGGTTGCGGTCGTCCAACGGGACGGAGCCGATGTCCTCCACGCCGGAGACCGTCACCGAGAAGTCGTCGGCCGGCCGCGCGATCACGTCCTCATACAGCGAGACCGCCTGGAAGACCGTCGCCAGCGCGTGGTAGCCGTCGTCGTGCCGCCCGCCGACCCCGAGGTAGACGTTGATCTTCCCCGGGGCGCGCACGTGCACGGAATCGGTGAACGCGGCGTGGCTCATGATCGGATCACAGCTCCGAGGACTTCGCCCACAGGTTGACGTCGATGGCACCCGCGAGCTCGTCGATGCGGGCCAGCTCCTCGGTCGTGAAGGCCGGGCCGTTCACGGCCGCGATGTTCTCGTCGAGCTGTTCCGGACGCGAGGCCCCGATCAGCGCCGATGCGACGACCGGATTGCGCAGCGTCCACTGCAGCGCCAGCTGTGCGAGCGACTGGCCGCGCCCCTGCGCGACCTCGTTCAGCGACCGCAGGGTCTGCACGGCGTCGTCCGTCAGGCGGCCGTCCGGCAGCGAGCCGCGCTTCTGCGCACGCTCGGCCGTGCCATCGCCGAGGTACTTGTCGGTGAGCAGCCCCTGTGCCAGCGGGGTGAAGGCGATCGCGCCCAGTCCCGACTGCTCGAGGGTGTCGGTCAGGCCGTCTTCGACCCAGCGGTTCAGGATCGAGTAGGCCGGCTGATGGATGACGAGCGGGGTGCCGAGCTCCTTCGCGACGGCGACGGCCTCGGCCGTGCGCTCGGCGCTGTAGGAGGAGATGCCGACGTAGAGGGCCTTGCCCTGGCGCACGAGCGTGTCGAGCGCGCCGACGGTCTCGGCGATCGGCGTGACGGGGTCGACCCGGTGCGAGTAGAAGATGTCGACGTAGTCGAGGCCCATCCGGGTCAGCGACTGCTCGGCGCTCGCGAGGATGTACTTGCGGCTCGCGAAGTCGCCGTAGGGCCCGGGCCACATGTCCCAGCCGGCCTTCGACGAGATGATCAGCTCGTCGCGGTACGGGCGCAGATCCTCGGCGAAGATGCGTCCGAAGTTCTTCTCGGCCGAACCGTAGGGCGGGCCGTAGTTGTTCGCCAGGTCGAAGTGCGTGATACCGCGGTCGAACGCGTGGCGCAGCAGGGCGCGCTGGTTGTCGAGCGGGATGTTGTCGCCGAAGTTCCACCACAGCCCGAGCGAGATCGGGGGCAGGTACAGACCGGACGTGCCGACCTGGCGGTAGGAGAACTGCTGGTAACGGCTCTCGTCCGCCGCGTACGGGCGGTGCAGCTCGGGGACATCGGGACGGAAGCGGGGGGAGTCGGTCACGGTGCCAGATTAGTCCCTGGTGCCTGTGCGGCGATGCGCTGGTAGTCCTCGACCGTGAGGTCTTCACCACGGGCCGTCGGCGCGACCCCGGCGGCGATCAGCACCTCGGAGGCGGCCGCCGAGCTGCCGAAGATGCCCGACAGCGCCTGACGGAGCATCTTGCGACGCTGGTTGAAGGCCGCATCGACGATCTGGAACGTGCGACGCCGCTCCTCCTCCGTGCCGCGTTCCCCCTCGGAGCGGTCGAAGCCCACGAGCAGGCTGTCGACGTTCGGCACCGGCCAGAACACCTGGCGCGAGACGTTGCCGGAGAGCTTCCACTCGCCGTACCAGGCCGCCTTGACGCTCGGCGAGCCGTAGATCTTCGAACCCGGCGTGGCGGCCAGCCGCTCGGCGACCTCGGCCTGCACCATCACGACGCCGCGCTGCAGGTACGCGAAGTTCTCGAGGAAGTGCAGCAGCACCGGGACCGAGACGTTGTACGGCAGATTCGCCACCAGCACGGTGGGCTCCCCCGGCAGTTCGGTGATGCGCAGCGCATCCGCATCGACGACCGTGAGCCGGTCGGCCTCGACCCCGTGCTCGGCGGCGGTCTGCGCGAGGCGTGCCGCGAGGCGGTGGTCGATCTCGACGGCGGTGACGGAAGCCCCGGTCTCGAGGATCGCGAGAGTCAGGGAGCCGAGCCCCGGACCGACCTCGACCACGCGCTCGTGCGGCTGCACACGAGCCGCCTGCACGATCTTGCGGACGGTGTTCGCGTCGGTGACGAAGTTCTGGCCGAGCTTCTTGGTCGGAGTGACGTCGAGCTCGGCGGCGAGTCGGCGGATCTCGGTGGCGCCGAGCAGGGAGACGGTCATCCTGCCATTGTCCCCTACTCTCGCGGTGTCCCCCGCCCGCCGATGTCCCCCGCCCTCTGTAGTGTTCTCTGGTGCGTCCTCTCGGTGAACTCGTCGCGCCCCGCCGCATGGGCCGCGATTTCCGCTGGCTCCTCGCGTCGTCGTGGACCAGCAACATCGGCGACGGCGTGGCACTCGCCGCGGCGCCCCTGCTCATCGCCTCGATGACCTCATCGCCGATCCTGGTGGCGGCCGGCGCGATCCTGCAGTTCCTCCCCTGGCTGCTGTTCGGCCTGCACGCCGGGGCGATCGCCGACCGCTTCGACCGACGCCGCCTGGTCATGTTCGCCAACGCCGCACGAGCCGTCGTGCTCGCGGCGCTCTGCGTGTTCCTCGTCACGGGCGTCGCGAACATCTGGATCGTGCTCGCGGTCGCATTCCTCTACGGCACCGCCGAGGTCTTCGTCGACACGGCGGGCAGCACGCTGCTGCCGATGCTCGTGAAGCCCGCCGACCTCGGCATCGGCAACGCCCGCCTGCAGGCCGGGTACCTCGTCGCGAACCAGTTCGCCGGCCCACCGCTGGGGGCGTTCCTGTTCGCCGCGGGCACCGCCTGGCCGTTCCTGCTCGAGGTCGTGTGCGTGAGCTTCGCCGTCGTCCTCATCTCGCGCATGGCGAAGACGCCCGTCCCGCCGCGTGACACCGACACCCATCCCCCTGTGCACACCGACATCGCCGAGGGCATCCGCTGGCTGTGGCGCAACCCACCGGTGCGCATGCTGGTGATCATCATCCTGGTCTTCAACATCACCTGGGCGGCGCCCTGGGGCGTGCTCGTGCTGTACGCGACCGAACACCTGCACATGGGCGCTGTGGGCTACGGAGCGCTCACGACGGCATCCGCGGCGGGCGGCATCCTCGCCACCCTCAGCTTCGGCTGGCTGGAGCGGCACGTGTCGTTCGCGACACTGATGCGGGTGGTGCTCTCGCTCGAAGTGCTCATGCACCTGTCGTTCGCGCTCACCACGACCGGCTGGGTGGCCCTGGTCATCATGTTCTTCTTCGGCGCCTACGCGTTCGTGTGGGGCACGATCTCCACGACCGTGCGGCAGCGGCTGGTCCCCGCCGAATTGCAGGGGCGCGTCGCCTCGGTGAACATGGTCGGGGTGTTCGGCGGCATGGTCGTCGGCCAGGCGCTGGGCGGCGTGATCGCCCAGGTCTGGGGTCTCACGGCACCCTGGTGGTTCGCCTTCGTCGGCGCGGCGCTCACCCTGCTGCTGGTGTGGAAGCCGATCTCGCAGATCGTGTCGGCGAAGCCTGTGGACGAACCGGAGAGTCAGTCGGCGAACGAGCCGTAGACCCGCAAGGTGTTCTCCGCCAGCTGGGCGCACAGCTCATCGACCTCGATGCCGAGCTCGGCCGCCATGAATCGCACCGTGATCGGCACGAGGTAGGGCGCGTTCGGGCGGCCGCGCAGGGGTACGGGAGTGAGGAACGGCGCATCCGTCTCGACGAGGATGCGGTCGAGCGGGGTGACTTTCAGCGCATCCCGCAGGTTCTGCGCGTTCTTGAACGTCACGTTTCCCGCGAAGGAGAGGTGGTACCCCGCATCGGCGCAGATGCGCGCCATGGCGTCGTCGCCCGAGAAGCAGTGGAACACCGTGCGCTCCGGGGCGCCGACGCGGTCGAGGGTCTCCAGCACCGCATCGTGCGCGTCGCGGTCGTGGATCTGCATCGCGGCGCCGTGCTTCTTCGCCAGGGCGATATGCGCCTCGAACGACGCGAACTGCGGCGCCTGGCGCTCGGGCTCGGTGCGGAAGAAGTCGAGGCCCGTCTCGCCGATCGCCCGGGTGCGCGGGTGCGCGGCGAGCTCGTCGATCACCGCGATCGCCTCATCCAGGCGCCCTTGTTCCGCATAGGTCGGCGCGTCGTTCGGGTGGATGGCGACGGCCGCGAGCACGCGCGGATCGGATGCCGCGGCCTCGACCGCCCACCGCGACGACTCGATGTCGCCCGACGCCTGGATGACGCCGGCGATGCCCACGGCCGCCGCCCGATCGAGCTGCTCGGTCAGCGACAGCGGGTCATCACCGTCGACGATCTCCAGGTGCGCATGGTTGTCGTACACCGGGACCGTGAGCGGCTCGGGAGCGGCCGGATACTTCAGATCCTTGCGTCCGTCGCCGTCACGGCGCTGCACATACGTGCCCGACATAGACGTGCCCGACCTCTCCGTCCCCGACCTGGCTCAGGCCGTGGACTCCACCCGCGGGAACAGCGGTGCGAGCCCGTTGACGCTGGTGCCGGGGCGCAGCACGCCCCAGGCTCCGGCCTCGCGGAGCGGCTGGTCCTGCAGACGGCCCAGGGTCTCGGCGGCACCGAGCGCGACCCACAGCTTCTCGGTCGACTGCGGCATCACGGGCGAGAGCAGCACTGCGAGCGCGCGCAGGCCCTCGGCGCAGGTGTACAGCACGGTGCCGAGGCGCGCGCGCTGGCCCTGGTCGCGAGCGAGCGCCCAGGGCTCGTTCTCCGTGATGTAGCCGTTGAGCGCATCGACGATCGTCCAGATCGAGGAGATCGCCTCGTCGATGCGGAACTGCGCGACAGCGGCATCCGCGTTCGACCCGGCGTCCGCGACGATCTTCTGGATCGCGAGGTCCTTCTCGGTGTACTCGGCCGCGGGCGGCACGACGCCCTCGAAGTACTTCTCGATCATCGCCGTGGTGCGCGAGGCGAGGTTGCCGAAACCGTTCGCGAGCTCGGCCTGGTAGCGGGCCGAAAGGTCTTCCCACGAGAACGAGCCGTCCTGGCCGAACGCGATCGCCGAGAGGAAGTAGAAGCGGTACGCGTCGGAGCCGAACACGTCGGTGATCTCGGTCGGCGCGATACCGGTGAGCTTCGACTTCGACATCTTCTCGCCCCCGACCAGCAGCCAGCCGTGCGCGAAGACGCCCTTGGGCACGTCGAGCCCGGCCGCCATCAGGAGGGCGGGCCAGATCACCGCGTGGAAGCGCAGGATGTCCTTGCCGACCACGTGGTACGCGGGCCACCGGCGCTCGAACGTCTCCTCATCGGAGCCGTAGCCGACGGCCGTGGCGTAGTTGAGCAGGGCGTCGACCCACACGTAGATGACGTGCGACTCGTCCCACGGCAGCGGGATGCCCCAGTCGAAGGTCGAGCGCGAGATCGACAGATCCTTGAGGCCCTGGCTCACGAACGACACGACCTCGTTGCGCGCCGAGTCCGGGCGCACGAAGTCGGGCTGCGTCTTGTACAGCTCGAGCAGGCGGTCCTGGAACTCGCTGAGCTTGAAGAAGTAGTTCTTCTCCTGCAGCAGCTCCAGCGGCTTCGAGTGGATCGCGCACACCTTCAGCCCCTCGAAGGGACCGGTGCCGTCGACGATCTCCGACTCGGGCTTGAACTCCTCGCAGCCCACGCAGTAGAGCGCCTCGTACTCGCCCGCATAGATGTAGCCGCGGTCGTACAGCCGCTGGAAGAACGTCTGCACGTTCGTCTCGTGGCGCTCCTGCGTCGTGCGGATGAAGTCGTCGTTCGCGACGTCGAGGGTCTTCAGCAGCGGGAACCAGCTCTCGCTGACCAGCTTGTCGACCCACTCCTGAGGAGTGACGTTGTTCGCCGCCGCGGCACGCAGCATCTTCTGACCGTGCTCGTCGGTGCCGGTGAGCATCCAGGTGTCATCCCCCGCCTGGCGGTGCCACCGTGCGAGCGTGTCGACGGCCACCGTCGTGTACCCGTGGCCGATGTGCGGCACGTCGGACGGGTAGTAGATGGGCGTGGTGATGTAGAAGGATTCGCCTGCGGGCATGGAGCAATTCTAGGTGTCCGGGCACGGGTGGTTACGCGCTCAGGCCACCGAGACGTCGATGCGATGCCATCCCTGTGCACCGTCGGGTGCAGGTGGCGCCGGATCCGACGTCTGGGTCTCCCCGTCGACGCTGAGCGCCCGGCACTCGATGGTGTGCGATCCGCTCTCCGCCGTCCAGTCCAGGCTCCACTGCACCCAGGTGTCCGCGGAGATGGCGGTCCCGAGTTCGGCACGACGCCACGGCCCGTCGTCGACGCGCACCTCGACCCCCGCGATGCCGACCTGCTGCTGCCACGCCATCCCCGCGATCACCGTGTCACCGGCCGGGACCGACTGGCCGCGCCGCGGCACATCGATGCGGGACTGCAGCTTGATCGGCCCGCGCTCAGACCATCCGCGTGTGGTCCAGTACGCGGTGGCGCGGTCGAAGCGGGTGACTTCCAGCTGGGTGACCCACTTCGTGGCGGACACGTAGCCGTAGAGCCCCGGGACCACGAGTCGCGCCGGGAAGCCGTGTTCGATCGGCAGCGGCTCACCGTTCATGCCGACGGCCAGCAGGGCGTCGCGGTCGTCGGTGAGGGCCTCGATCGGTGTGGATGCCGTGAAGCCGTCGGACGAGGTCGACAGCACCATGTCCGCGTCGGGGTCGACGCCCGCGCGGGCGAGAAGCTCCCGCACCGGGACGCCCAGCCAGCGGGCGTTGCCGATCAGCGAGCCGCCGACTTCGTTCGACACGCACGCGAGGGTGACGTCCGACTCCTGCATCGGCAGGGCGAGCAGCTCGTCCCACGTGAGGCGCACCTCGCGCTCGACCATTCCGTGGATGCGCAGCGACCAGTCGGCCGGATCGATCCGAGGGACGATCAGCGCGGTGTCGATGCGGTAGAACTCGGCGTTCGGGGTGACGACCGGAGCGAGGCCGGGAATCTTCAGGTCTGCCCCCGCGGGGATCGGTGCCGCCGTTCGCGCGGCCTTCGGCAGCCGCAGCGCATCGCGGACCGCTTCGATCGAACGGGTGGCCCCGCGCGCGACGTTCCCGACGATCAGGAACACGAGTCCGGCCGCCGCGGCACCCGTCGTCCAGATCAGGAACCGGCGCCGATCGACGTCGTCCGCGGTGATCCCGGCGACGGGCCGGAGCCGCTGCACCAGTACGCGCAGGGCGATCACCGCGACGAGACCGGCGACGAGGCCGGGGAGCCAGGCGAACGGCCCGGCGCCAGGGCGGATCATCGCGGCCACGACGGCGAGCGCGCCGAGGGCGGCGAGGACCACGGCCCCGATCGGCGGGCGCCGCAGCTCCAGGATGCCGGCGAGCGCGGCGACGACCGCGAGGACGAGGGCGACGCCGACGATCAAGGCCACCTTGTCGCCGGTGCCGAACAGCGCGATCGCCGTGTCCTTCGCCCAGCTCGGCGCGAGATCGATGAGTCCGCTGCCGATCACGGCGAACGGGCTCGCGCTCGGCTCGACGATCGCCGCGACCAGCTCGGCGAGGCCGACCGCGACCAGGGCCGCGACCAGGCCGGCGGCCGCGGCCCGGAGCGTATCCGATCGCCTGGCGTGCATCGCGGGGGTCATGTCCCGAGGGTAACCCCGGGCGCGCGTTCGCGCGCCGCATCCGGTTCGCGCGCTTGCCTCAGCCTTCCGCGCTTCCCTCGGCCGAATCGCAGGGAATCGGCCGCGGGAAGCGCGTTTGTCCGAAATAGGTGCGGGCACCAGCGGACGCGGATGCTCAGAGCTCAGAACTCAGAGCGCGTTGCGGCGCGCGACCTCCCCGAGCCAGGCGAGCGACGGCTTCGGCGAGCGCTCGAACGTCTCGTGGTCGAAGCCGATCAGGCCGAACGTGGGGGCGAAGCCGCTGGCCCACTCGTAGTTGTCGAGCGCACTCCAGTGCTGGTACGCCCGCACATCGATGCCGTCGGAGATCGCGCGGTGCAGCCCCTCGAGCGCACCCTGCGTGTAGGCGATGCGGCGGGTGTCGTCGGCGGTCGCGATGCCGTTCTCGGTCACGAGCACTGGCACCCCGCCGCTGCGCTCCCACGCGCTGCGCACGCCCAGCTCGAGCGCCTCGGGGAAGAACTCCCAGCCGGTCAGCGTCGTCTCCACATCGGGCGACACGGGCCGCGGCCCCTCCGGACCGATGAAGGTGCGCGTGTACGCCTGCACCCCCACGAAGTCGTCGCCGGCCGACTGATCCAGGTACCAGTGATCGCGCGGGTCGCCGTACTCGGCGAGCATCTCGTCGGCGCCGGGCTCACCGGTCGAGTGGAAAGCCTGGGTGGCGATCGTCCAGCCGGCCTTGACGCCCGGCACCGAGTGCAGGATCTCGGTGGCACGGTGGTGCGCATCGAGCAGGGTGTCGGCCACGGCGAGGTCGGGGTTCGGGAGGCCGAAGGCCACGAGGTTCGCGGCATCCTCTCCCCCGGCGAGCATCGCGGCGATGTTCGGCTCGTTGATCGTGCACACGTACTCCACGCCGTCGAGGATCGGGAGCACGGTCTCGACGTACCGGGCGAACAGGTCGACCGCGTCATCCGCACGCCAGAAGCCGTCTTTCTGGAACCACTGCGGCACCGTGAAGTGCATGAGCGTGACCGTGGGGTCGAGCCCGTTCTCGCGCGCCGTGTCGATCATGCGGCGGTAGTGGTCGAGCATCGCCCGGGAGACGAAACCGCGCTCCGGCTCGATCCGCGCCCATTCCACCGAGAACCGGTAGGAGTTCAGCCCGGCGGCGGCGAGAAGCCGCATGTCCTCCGGGTAGCGGTGGAAGTGGTCGGCGGCGTCACCGGAGGGCTCCACCATGGGCGAGCCGGGCGCGTGTTCCATCGCCCACCAGTTGCTCGTGGTGTTGTTGCCCTCCACCTGGTGGGCCGCTGTCGCGGCACCCCACAGGAAGCCGTCGGGGAATGCGAGCACGAGTGCTCTCCTCTCTTTGTGGATGAAGTCGGGAAGATCAGTGAATTCGTGCCGGGTTGGGCACGGCGTCCAGCAGCTGGATCGTGTACGGATCCTCCGGATGCTGCAGCACCTCGGCGGTCTCTCCGCGTTCGACGACGCGGCCGCCGTTGAGCACCAGGATGTTCTGCGTGACCAGTCGCGCGCTCAGCAGATCGTGCGTGATGTAGAGCATGCTGATGCCCCATCGCTCGCGCAGATCCTCCAGCAGCGCCAGCACGCCCGCGCGGAGCGAGACGTCGAGCATCGAGACCGGCTCGTCGGCGATCAGCACCTGCGGGTCGCTCGCGAGCGCCCGGGCGATCACCACGCGCTGCCGCTGTCCACCCGAGAGCTGATGCGGCAGTTTCGCCGCGAACTGCTCCACGGGGGTCAGGCCGACCGTCTCCAACAGCTCGAGCACCCGAGCCCGCGCCTCCTGTCCGCGCAGCTTCGTGTAGTTCATGACCGGGCGGGTGAGGGCGTACTCGACCGTGTGCAGCGGGTTGAGCGCCGCATACGGGTCCTGGAACACCATCTGCACGTCCTTGCGCAGGTCACGGAGTCCCCGGCGCTTGAGCGTGGCCACGTCGGTGTCGCCGAAGCGGACCGTGCCGGACGTCGGCTTCTCGACACCGGTGAGCATCTTGGCGATGGTCGACTTTCCCGAGCCCGAGGCGCCTACGAGCGCGAGCGCCTCCCCCGGTTCCAGCCGAAACGACACGTCGTCGACCGCGGTCACGGCTTCCTGCCCACGGCGCGGAGCCGGGTAGTGCTTCGACACCCCGTCGACCACGATCGCCGCATCCGCACGGCGCGAATCACGCGACGACACGGTCGGCAGGGTCTCGGTCACATCGGTGCGTGCACGGCCTTCGCTGCGCCGCGTTCCGAGGTCGACGAAGCCGGGGATCGACAGGGTCTTCGCCCGCGGGTCGGCGTAGTGGCTCAGGAGCATCCGCGTGTACTCGTCCTGCGGCCGCTGCAGGATGTCGATGCTGGGCGCGTCTTCCACGATGCGTCCCTCGTGCATCACCATCACCCGGTCGGTGGCCTCGAGCACGATGCCGAGGTCGTGGCTGATGAGGATGGCCGTGAACTGCTCGGCCCGCTGCAGCTCCTTGATCGTGTCCATGACCGCGTGCTGCACGAGCACGTCGAGCGCGGTGGTCGGCTCGTCGAACACCATGAGTTGCGGTTCGAGCGAAAGCGCGAGCGCGATCGAGGCGCGCTGGCGCATGCCGCCGGAGAGCTCCCCGGGGTAGCGGGCGAGCACCGATGCGTCGAGCCCGACCTTGCCGATGAGCTCGCGGGCCCGCGCATCCCGCTCGCCCTTGGGCACGTGGCCGTGGGCGGCGAAGATGTCGCGGAAGTGGTTGCCCACCGTGCGCACCGGGTTCAGTGCGTTCATGCCCGACTGCAGCACCATGGCGAAACCGCCCTGACGCTGACGACGCAGCTCCTCAGCATCCAGCTCGCGGATGTCGCGCCCGCCGAAGAGGATGCGGCCTCCGCTGATGCGCGCCGGCGGCTTCTGCAGCCGGGTGAGCGCGAAGCCGAGGGTCGACTTGCCCGACCCCGACTCGCCGACCAGTCCGACGAACTCCCCGCGACGCAGCGAGAACGAGACGTCGTGGACGGCGGCGACCGGCGTCGCTCCGGGTGAGGCGTATTCGACGGAGAGCCCCTGCACGTCGAGCAGGATGTCGTGGCCCGTGGTTGTCGTCTCGGGTGCCATGGCGGTCATCGGCCCTTCCCCTCTCGCAGGCGCGGATTGGAGATGCCGTCCACGCCGAAGTTGATCAGTGTCAGGCTCAGAGCCAGCAGTGCGATGCACAGACCCGGGGCGAACAGCAGCAGCCACTGCCCGGTGAGCAGGGAGTTGGAGTTCTGCGCCCAGTAGAGCATGGTGCCCCAGCTGACGATGCTGGAGTCGCCGAGTCCGAGGAACTCCAGCCCCGCCTCGGCGAGGATCGCCGCCGTCGCCGCTCCGAAGAGCGTTCCGGCGATGATCGACGTCATGTTCGGCAGGATCTCGCGGAACACGATGCGCGTCCGGCTGTCACCCGAGAACTGCGCCGAGGTGACGAAGTCGTTGCCCCGCAGCGACTGGGTCTGGCTGCGGAGCACGCGAGCGCCCCACGCCCAGCCGGTCACCACGATCACGGCGATGATCATCAGGATGCCGCCGTTCTGCAGGTACGCGGCGATCACGATCATGAGCGGAAGACCGGGGATGACCAGGAAGAGGTTGACGATGAAGCCGACCACCTCGCCGAGGAAACCGCGCATGTACCCCCAGCTGAGGCCGATCAGCACGGCCACGATGGTGGAGAGGATGCCGGCGGCGAAGCCGACCAGGAGGCTGACCTGCGCGCCGAAGATGAGCTGGCTGAGCACGTCCTCCCCCGCGGCCGTCGTCCCGAGCCAGTGCTCCCAGGACGCGTCGGCGTTGCGCTCGAAGCCGTTGTCCTTCGCGCCGTAGGGAGCGAGCACCGGGGCGAACACCGCCACCAGCACGAAGAAGGCGAGGATGCAGAGGCCGAGTCGGGCCTTGCCGTTCGACCAGAGGGTGGCGACCATGCGCCCGAAGGCGCGCCACGGGCTGGGCGCGGCGATGCGCTCGGCAGGGATCTTGACGTTCATGGTGGAAGTCATCGGCGTGTCCTCGGGTCGAGAACCCCGTAGAGGATGTCCACGAGGAAGTTGGCGATGAGCACGCTCACGGTGATCATCAGGAAGAGCGCTTGCATGAGCGGGTAGTCCTGCCCGATCACGGCGTTGAAGAGCAGGTATCCGATGCCGGGATAGCCGAAGACCTGCTCCACGAGGATCGATCCGCCCACGACACCGCCGAGCGTGAGCCCGAAGCCGGTGAGGTTCGGCAGGATCGCGTTGCGTGCGGCGTAGCGGAGGGCGATCGTGCGACCGTGCAGCCCGTTCGCCTCGCCGAAGGTGATGTAGTCCTCACCGAGCGTGTTGATCATGGCGTTGCGCATGCCGATGATCCAGCCGCCGAGTGAGGTGAGCAGGATCGTGAGGGCCGGCAGGAACGCGTGGCTCAGCAGGTCGCCGAGGAACTCCCACGTGAATCCGGGCGTCGTCGTCGCGGAGTAGGCGCCCGTCGTCGGGAACCAGTGCAGCACGTAGCCGAAGAAGAACAGCAGCAGCAGCGCGGTCCAGAAGTAGGGGAACGTGCTGAGGAACGAGCCGGTCAGCGTCGGCAGCGTGTCGAGCCAGGTGCCTCGACGCCACGCGGCGGCGACACCGATCAGGGTGCCGATCACGAACGCGAGGATCGTGACGATGCCGACGAGGCCGATCGTGTACGGCAGCGCGGTCGAGACCATGCTCGACACCGACTGCGGATAGAAGGTGTAGGAGACGCCGAAGTCGAGTCGGACGACCTGACCGAGGTAGGCGATGTACTGATCCCACAGCGAACCCGTCGGCACACCCAGCTGGGCTTCGATGGCGGCGCGCGTGGCATCCGACACAGGCCCGTTCTGGGACAGCTTGGCGATGGCGGCATCCGCCGGCGAGCCCGGCATCATGCGCGGGAGGAAGAAGTTCAGGGTGACCGCGGCCCACAGGGTGAGCACGAACAGGCCGAACTTCTGGAGCACGTACTTCACTTGTCGTCCTCCTTCACTCGCTCGAGCCGCGTGAAGATGCCCAGCGGCGCGGAGTCGTAGTTCTGGGGAATCATGTACGGGTCTTCCTCGCTGGGCCAGCCGGTGAACTTGGCGTCGTTGAACAGACCCCAGATGCCGCCGTAGTACAGGCCGATCACGGGCAGTTCGTCGTAGACGATGCCCTGCAGTTCCTTCACGATCTCCGCCTGGCGGTTCGTGTCGACGGTCTCGCGGTATTCGGCCAGCAGCGCATCGACGTCATCCGAGCGGTAGCGCTCGAAGTTGTTCGCGGTCGGTTCGCCCGACGGCACGTAGAACTCGCTCGAGAGCAGGTTGTTGTAGGCCTGGTAGACGTCGCCGTTGCCCATGCCGCCGATCGCCATCTCGAAGTCGCCGTTGCTGATCGCGCTCTGGTAGCCCGCGGGCTGCGGGAGCTTGAGCGTGACCTTCACACCGACCTCGGCGAGCTGGCTGCGCACTGTCTGCGCGGCCCTGGTCCAGTCGGTGAAGCCGTTGGCCGTGGTGAGGGCGAATTCGAGCTGCTCGCCGTCGGCGTCCACGAGCCGGTCGCCGTCGAGGGTGTAGCCGGCCTTCTCGAAGGCCTCGAGCGCGGCGTCCGCATCCTGGGTGATCATGCCGCCGTCGGGGATGCTCGGGTCGAGGTACTCCTCCTGGTTCGGGAGGATGAGTCCGGTCTGACCGGCCGGCTTCATGTAGCCCTCGGAGGCGGTCTCGGCGATCTCCTCGCGATCGAGGGAGAGCGCGATGCCCCGGCGCACGTTCACGTCGTCGAACGGGGCGACCTCGAGATTCGGCATCAGCGCGATCACACCGCCCGGCGGGAACCACCACTTGTTGTCCGGACTCGCGGCACCCCAGGTGCCCTCGACGTCCGAGATGAACGAGTAGGCCCAGTCGTACCCGCGGCTGACGGTGTCGAGCTGCGAGTTGGTGGCGGGCAGGATGATGTGCTCGATCTCGATCTTGTCGGCCTGCCAGTAATCGGGGTTGCGGTCCATCGAGTACTGCTGGTCGTTGTAGTTGCCCAGCACGAACGGCCCGGTCCCGACCGGTGTCTCGTTGCGGTACGTGGCAGGGTCCTTCACGTCGGACCAGAGGTGCTCCGGCACGATCATGGTCTGGCCGAGGATCGGCAGCGACGGCGCATCCTCGGTCTGGAGGTGCATGATCACGTCGTCGCCCTCGGTCTCGACGCTCTCCAGGTGCTGCCAGGCGCCCTTGATGTCGAGCGCGGGGTTGTCCTTCAGCAGCTGGAACGTGAAGGCCACGTCATCGGGGGTCATAGCCTCGCCGTCGCTCCACTCCACGTCGTCTCGGATCGTCATGACGATGGTGCGGGCGTCGGGCTGGCTCCATTCGGAGGCGAGCCAGGGGTTCTGGGTGCCGTCGAGCGGGTTGACCAGGATCAGCGGCTCGTAGATCCACCGCGACGCCGTGCGCGTGTTGGTGAGATACGGGTTGAAGTTCTTCGTGAAGAACGGGTTTCCCTTGTCGGCGTTGATCAGCATCGTGTCGTCGCCGATCGACGGATCGGGTTGCGACGTGATCTGGATGCTGCAGCCGCTCAGTGCGACCGCTGCTGCCGCGAGGCCCACGATCGCCGCTCTGCGCCAGCGCTGGATCACGCGCCCTCTCGGTGTTCTGCCACCGGACATCTGCCACCTCATGTCGTCTCTGTCATGACCGGCGGCCCGCGCCGCCTCAGTGATTGTAAGCGCATACATTTTTCGAAAGCAACCCCTTGACACCGGCGTGGCGCCGTGCCGCGGGGCGTCAGGAAGGGCGCTGCGAGCTCTCGCGCAGGATGATCTGCAGCGGCAGGCGAGCCAGCACCGGCTCGGCGTCCACGCTCTCCAGACGCCGCGCGAGCACCTGCACCGCCGCGCGCCCCAGGTCGATCATGGGCTGGCGGATCGTGGTGAGCGGGGGGCGCGACAGCGCGGCCGCCTCGATGCCGTCGAACCCGGTCACGAGGACGTCTTCTGGCACGCGGATCCCGGCGCCGCGGAACACGTCGAGCGCGCCGAGCGCCATCTGATCGTTCGCGGCGATCAGCGCCGCCGGTGCAGCGGATGCGGCGAGCTCCTCGGCCGCACGGCGGCCGGATCCGCGCGTGAAGTCGCCGCGGAGGACGCTCACGTCGTCGAGGGATCGGCCCGCAGCCGTCACCGCCGCGGCGAACCCCTCCCACCGCTGCTGGCCGTCCGGCGAGTCCGCCGGTCCCGCGAGGAAGGCGAGCCGTCCGTCCCCCACCTGGGCCAGGACATGCCGGGTCAGCTCGGCCATCGCCTCGGCGTTGCTCACGGTGACGTGGTCGTAGTGGTCGCCGCGCGGGGGGCCGGAGAGGACCACGACCGGGATGCGCCGCGCGAGGCGCGCCAGCACGTCGTCGGGCACACTGCTCGCGAGCACCATCAGACCGTCGACACGGCCGGCCATGTCTCGCACCGTCGACCGGTCGGGATCGTCGCGTCCGACGCCGACCATGAGCACGAAGCCCTGCTTCCACGCCTCCAGCTCCGCACCGCGGAGCACCTCGTCGAGGAAGAGCATGGAGGTGTGCCCGTCGTCGGCATCCGCGTCATCACGGACGAGCGCGAACGGCGGTGCATCGGCGGCGGAGAGCGCGTCCAGCGGCGGAGCGTCTTCGGCGGCGTCGAAGCCGGGGAAATACAGCCCGAGCACCCCGGTGCGGCGCTCCGCGAGACCGCGGGCACTGCCGCTGGGCACATAACCCAGTGCGGCCACAGCATCGAGCACGCGCTCCCGCGTGACCGGGCGCACGGCATCCGGCGAGCGCAGCACGCGCGACACGGTGGCGATGGACACACCGGCCCGATCGGCCACGTCGTACACGGTCGCCGCCTTGCTCACGGTCATGCCCCTCCGGAGCGGGCGGCGAGCGCGGCCTGGTAGAGGTCGCGGGAGGAGAGGCCGGTGAGCGCGGCCACCTCCGAGGCGGCATCCTTCAGGCGGATGCCGTCGGCGACGAGCTTCTGCACCTGGGTGAGCGCGTCCTCCGGCGAGGCGTCCCGGCGGGCTGCACCCTCGACGACCACGACGATCTCGCCCTTGACGCCGTTCTCGGCCCAGGCGACCAGCTCGGATGCCGTGCCGCGGCGCACCTCCTCGTACAGCTTCGTGAGCTCGCGGCACACCGCGATCCGGCGCTCGTCTCCGAACGCCGCCCCCATGTCGGCGAGCGCGCTCGCGAGGCGGGCGGGTGACTCGAAGAACACCATGGTCCGCGGTTCGGCGGCGAGAGCGCGAAGGGTCGAGCGGCGCTCTCCCGGCTTGCGCGGGAGGAAGCCCTCGAAGGTGAAGCGGTCGGTGGGGAGGCCGGAGATCGCGAGTGCCATCAGCACGGCGCTCGGACCGGGGATCGCGGTCACCGTCACGCCCTGCGCCACCGCCTCGGCGACCAGCCCGTAGCCGGGGTCGCTCACGGTCGGCATCCCGGCGTCGCTCATCACGACGATGTCGGTCTCCGCGGCGAGGGCGGCGAGCTCGGCGGCCTTCTGCTTCTCGTTGTGGTCGTGCAGCGCGATCAGGCGCGGACGGTTCTCGATCTGCAGCGCCTTCAGGAGTCGCACCGTGGTGCGGGTGTCTTCCGCGACGACGACCTCGGCGTTCTCCAGCACCTCCACCAGGCGGCGGGACGCGTCGCCGAGATTTCCGATCGGAGTGGCGGCGAGGATGATCACCCGCCCAGCTTAGGCGCGTTGTCTAGGCTGGACCGGTGACCGCGCCCGTGCCCCTGCTCCCCGCCCCCGAGGCACGGCTGACGCGCTACGGACGACTCCGCGATCGCGTGCTCCTCGACCCCGACTGGGGCCGCGCGATCCACTGGCTCGCGCCGCTGGTCATCACCGCCGTGGCCGCCGTGCTCCGCCTCATCGGCGTCGCGCATCCGCACGAGCTGGCGTTCGATGAGACCTACTACGTCAAAGACGCCTGGTCGCTGTGGACCCTGGGCTACGAGGGCACCTGGGGCGATGGCGCGAACCAGGCGTTCCCGAGCGGGGAGGATCTTCCGCTCTCCGATCAGGGTGCGTTCATCGTGCATCCGCCGCTGGGCAAGTGGCTGATCGCGCTGGGCATGGCGATCGGCGGCCCCGAGAACAGCGGCGGCTGGCGGTTGGCCACGGCCCTGTTCGGCGCGGGTTCCGTGCTGCTGGTGTATCTCATCGCCCGGCGCCTCAGCGGCTCGGTGGTCGTCGCGAGCGTGGCCGGCACCCTGCTCGCGATCGATGGGCTCAGCATCGTGATGAGCCGGATCGCCCTGCTCGACGGCATCCTCACCTTCTTCATCCTGCTCGGCGTGCTGTTCGTGC
>NZ_JBSHGY010000006.1:0-160804 GCF_053618035.1 Microbacterium sp. NPDC055665
GACCCCCCCCACCGGTCTGGGGGGGCGTTGGGCGGGTTCCCGCGCCCCCCCCCCCGCGGGGGCCCGGGGCGCCTGGGGGGGCCCGGCGGTCCGCTCCGACTCTCGCCTGGCTCGGGCTCGTCCCGTTCGCGGCCTACATCGTCCTGTTCCTCGCCGTCCCGACCATCCTCGCGATCGGCTCGGGGTTCTTCACGAAGGACGGCTCGTTCACGTGGGCGAACATGTCGGCCCTCGCCGACCCCGTCGTACTGAACACGTTCGCGAACTCGGCGGGACTCTCGCTGCTCACCGCCGTCGTGGGCGCCCTGGCCGGAGCCCTCGTCTGCTACGCGCTGCTCGGCATGGACCCCGAAGCGCGAACACGCTCCGCCGTGGATGCCGCGGCCGGCGTGCTTGCCCAGTTCGGCGGCGTCATGCTGGCGTTCGCGTTCATCGCGACCATCGGCATCCAGGGCGTCGTCACGGTCTTCCTGAAGGATTCCTTCGGGGTCGACATCTTCGAGAACGGCACCTGGCTCTATGAGCTGCCCGGGCTGATCCTCCCGTACATCTACTTCCAGATCCCGCTCATGGTCATCACATTCATGCCCGCCCTCGCCGCGCTCAAGCCGCAGTGGGCCGAGGCCAACCTCACGCTCGGCGGCACCCGCGCGAGCTTCTGGCTGCGGATCGGCATCCCCGTGCTCGCTCCCTCGTTCCTCGCGAGCTTGCTGCTGCTCTTCGCGAACGCGTTCTCGTCGTACGCCACTGCCGCCGCCCTCGCCAGTCAGGGCGCGCAGATCGTGCCGCTGCAGATCCGCACGGCGCTCACCAGCGAGACGGTGCTCGGGCGGGAGAACCTCGCCGGCGCCCTCGCGCTCGGCATGATCGTCATCGTCGGCATCGTGATGGCCCTGTACTCCCTGGTGCAGCGACGCGCGGCGAGGTGGCAGTCGTGAACCGACTCGGCCCCTCCCTCGCGACGCGCTGGGTCATCGGCATCCTGATCGGCGCGTTCTTCGCCGTGCCCCTGGTGTCGACTTTCCTCTTCACTCTCCGCGATCCCGAAGGCGGGCTGTCGTTCGTCCGCTGGAGCGCGCTGTTCGACCCCGCGGCAGCGGCGACCCTCAAGCCGATCTGGACGGGCCTCGGCAACTCCCTGATCCTCGCGGTCGTCACGGTCGCCATCGTGCTGCTGCTGCTCGCGCCGACCATGATCCTGGTCAACCTCCGTTTCCGGAAGCTCAAGCCCGTGTTCGAGTTCGCGGTGCTGCTGCCGATCTCGATCCCCGCCATCGTGCTCGTGGTCGGTCTCGCCCCGATCTACCTGCAGATCGGCCGCGCCTTCGGAACCGGCACCTGGACGCTCGCCTTCGCCTACGGCGTCACCGTGCTGCCGTTCGCGTTCCGGTCCATCCAGGCATCGATCGATGCGGCCGACCTGCGCACCCTCTCCGAGGCGGCGCGATCGCTCGGTGCGAGCTGGCCGACGGTCGTGCTGAAGGTGCTCGCCCCGAACCTTCGTCAGGGCCTGCTCGCCGCATCCCTCATCTCCATCGCCGTGGTGCTCGGGGAATTCACGATCGCCTCGCTCCTGAACCGCCAGGTCTTCCAGACCGCCATGGTGGTCGTGAACAAGCAGGACCCCTACGCGCCGGCGATCTTCACCCTGCTGGCACTGGTGTTCGTCTTCCTCCTGCTCCTCGTCATCGGCCGCGTCGCCCGCGGCACCGGAAAGGCCCGCTCATGACCCTCGACCACGCGCTGCCGCGCACCAAGGACAATCTGCTGCTCGCCCAGGCGGGCGAGGGCACCCGCGTCGAGCTTCAGGGGATCGTCAAGAGCTACGCCGGCACGCGGGTGCTGCACGGGGTGGACCTCGACATCGCGCCCGGTGAGTTCGTCTCGCTTCTCGGCCCCTCGGGATGCGGCAAGACGACGCTGCTCCGGGTGCTCGCCGGACTCGAGGGCGCGGACGCGGGTGCCGTGCTCCTGGGCGGTGGCGACGTGTCGCGAGTGCCCACGAACAAGCGGGACATCGGAATGGTCTTCCAGTCGTACTCGCTGTTCCCGCACCTGCGGGTCGCGGAGAACACCGCCTTCGGCCTGCGTCGGCGTGGGATCGGCAAGGCGGAGGCTTCGCGCCGAGCCGTCGATGCGCTCGCTCTCGTCGGTCTCGCCGACTTCGCCGACCGCTTCCCGCACCAGCTCTCCGGCGGACAGCAGCAGCGGGTCGCGCTCGCGCGGGCGCTGGTCACCGAGCCCAAGGTGCTCCTGCTCGACGAGCCGCTGTCGGCGCTGGATGCGAAGGTGCGCGTGCAGCTGCGCGATGAGATCCGCCGCATCCAGCTGCGCCTCGGCATCACGACCGTCTTCGTCACCCACGACCAGGAGGAGGCGCTGGCCGTCTCCGACCGGATCGCGGTGATGAACGCGGGGCGGATCGAGCAGATCGGTTCTCCGGAGCAGCTGTACACGACCCCGTCCACAGCGGGGGTCGCGGCCTTCGTGGGGCTCTCCAGCGTCGTCTCGGGTGTCGCCGAGGGCGACCACGTGCTGGTGTGGGGTCAGCGACTTCCGCTGCAGTCCCCGGCGGATGGCCCGGTCGACGTGTATCTGCGACCCGAGAACGTCTACTTCGCTTCCGCAGCCGACGCCGCCACCGAGGCCCTGGTCGAGGAGAGCACCTTCCTCGGCAGCATGCGGCGCACGCTGGTCCGCACCGAGTCCGGCGAGCTGGTCCGGGTGCAGCACGCCCCCGGCATCCATCCGTCGTTCGGCGAGCGCGTGCGCATCGCGGTCGCCCCGGAGCCCGTCGCCGTGCACCCACGCGGGTGAGGCTGCTCTTCCCTCCGATATACCGGGACCACTAGCGTGAGCCGCGAGGGCGGACTCCCTCCATCGAAGAGAAGAGAAAGGACGCCTCATGGCAGGCACGTTCGAGCTGTACACCGACAAGTCCGGCGAGTACCGGTTCCGTCTGAAGGCCGGCAACGGCGAGGTCATCGCGACGGGTGAGGGCTACTCGTCGAAAGCGGCGGCACTGAACGGCATCGACTCCGTCCGCCGGAACGCCGCCGACGCCGAGGTCGTCGAGACCGACTAGCTCGACACCCCCACTTCACGCCGAGACCCCCTGCTGCAGACATCTGCAACAGGGGGTCTCGACGTGAAGGCGGGGTCTCGGCGGACCCTGTCGCCGCAACCTCAGAGCACGCGGGAGAGGAAGTCCTGCGTCCGCGGATGCTGCGGGTTCGCGAGCACCTCGCGGGGGTCTCCCTCTTCGACGATGTGCCCGCCGTCCATGAAGATCAGGCGCGAGCCGACCTCTCTGGCGAAGCCCATCTCGTGCGTGACCACGAGCATCGTCATGCCCTCGTCGGCCAGCGACCGCATCACCTGCAGCACCTCGCCGACCAGCTCGGGGTCGAGTGCCGACGTCGGCTCATCGAACAGCATCATGTCGGGGTTCATGCACAGGGCACGGGCGATCGCGACGCGCTGCTGCTGCCCGCCGGAAAGGTGTCCGGGGTAGGCGTCCGCCTTCTCGGACAGTCCGACGCGCTCAAGCATGGCGCGTGCGATCAGTTCGGCTTCGTTCTTCGAGCGCTTCTTCACCCGCTGCTGCGCGACAGTGAGGTTGCCGAGCACATCCAGATGCGGAAACAGGTTGAAGCTCTGGAACACCATGCCGATACGGGTGCGCACCGCGTCGATGTCGACGTCGGGGTCGGTGATGTCGATCCCCTCGATCAGCACCCGACCGGCGGTCGGCTCCTCGAGCAGGTTCACCGAGCGCAGCAGGGTCGATTTGCCGGAGCCCGAGGGTCCGATGACGCAGACGACCTCGCCCTTGGTGACCGTGAGGTCGATGCCCTTGAGCACCTCGTTGTCGCCGAACGACTTCACGAGCCCCTGCACGTCGATCGCGGGGGCGTGCACATCGATCTTCTCGGTGATCATCGCTGCCTCGACATCCGTCGCTCCAGCCACGCGCTGAAGCGCGTGAGCGGAATCGTCACGATCAGGTACAGGATCGCCGCCATGATGAGCGGCGTCGCATTCGCGTTCTGGGTGCTCGCATCGCGGGCGAAGTTCGTGAGCTCCTTCGACCAGATGAAGGACCCGGCGATGAACAGCAGAGACGTGTCCTTCAAGAGCAGCACGAACTCGTTGGTCAGGGGCGGGATGATGATCCGGAACCCCTGCGGCACGATGATCCAGAAGGTCGTCTTCAGGGGCGACATGCCCAACGATCGCGCCGCCTCCGTCTGCCCCTTCGGGACCGCCTGGATGCCGGCGCGGATCGTCTCGGCCATGTACGCCGAGGCGACGAGGACGAGACCGATCAGTCCGAGCACGACCGGTCCGCCGAGCTTCGTCCCGGGAACGCCCACCGCGATCGGCAGGATGAAGGCGATGCCGAAGATCGTCAGGATCGCGGGGAGCCCGCGGAACAGCTCGATCCACACCGTCGCGATCCATCGGAACGGCGCGATGACCGACAACTTCATCAGGGCGAGCAGCACCCCGAGGAGCAAGCCCCCCGCGAACGCCACCGCCGTGAACCACAGCGTGTTCACGAGGGCGGTCGTGATGATCCCGGGGAACATCTTCGCCGCGACCTCAGGGTTGAAGAACAGCGGTCCGATCTTCGCCCAGTCGGTGGTCAGGATCGCCCAGACGGCGATCGCGAGCAGCACCGCATACACGGAATACCGATACAGCTTGGCCTTGGTCGTGCGCCTCAACGCCATCGTCGAGGTCCTCCCGCTCTACCGACTCCGCCGGTCACTTGGCCGCGAGGTACTCGTCGTAGATCTCCTGGTACGTGCCGTCGTCCTGGAGCTCCTTGAGCGCCTTGTTGATGGCCTCGCGGAGTTCGTCCTTCTCACCCTTGGCGAAGGCGAAACCGTAGGACTCGTCGGTCGGGTACGTCTCGACGATCTTGTAGTCGGAGTTCTCCTGCTCGTGGACGTAGTTGACGGGCTGATCCTGGAGGATGGCGTCGATCTGACCGGCCTGCATCGCCGGCCACAGCTCACCGTCGCCGCCGTACTGCACCAGCTGGGCGCCCTTGGCGTTCTCGGTCGCGTAGGACTCGCCGGTGGTGCCCTGCTGCACGCCGACGTTCTTGCCGTCGAGGTCGTCGATCGACTCGATGCCCGAGTCGGTGCGGACCAGCAGCGACTGCAGCGAGTCGACGTACGGGTCGGAGAAGTCGATGTTCGCCTTGCGCTCCTCGGTGATCGTCATCGCGGAGGCGCCGATGTCGCACTGGCCCGAAACGAGGATCGCGCCCGACTGCAGCGGGTCGAAGGCCACGTCCTGGACGGAGATCTTGAGGTCGAGCTTCTCGGCGATCGCGGTGAGCAGGTCGATGTCGAAGCCCGAGTAGCCGGACTCGGAGCTCGTGTCCTCGATCTCGAAGGGCGGGTAGGGCACGTCGGAGCACACGGAGAGCGTGCCCGCCTCCGCCAGGCCGTACTCGTCGCCGGCGGCGGGAGCGTCGCTGCTGCCCGCATCGGACGAACCGGTCGCGCAGCCGGCGAGCGCGAGAGTGGCGGTCGCCATGAGGGCGAGACCGGCGATGAGGTTACGACGAGTCATGTCGGCTCCTGAAGGACGAGGGCGGGGTATGCCCACGGACGGGTAGGAGAACATCTAAACATGCGGCTCGTCGCGTGACCAATGACATGGGGCAGCGGACGTATCACGTTTGGGTTGCAAGTGCACGGCGCCCAAGCCGTGAAATCGAGTGCCGCAGCGGATGCGACGCCGTCTCAGAGCTCGAAGTCGACCGCGACGCGGGAAGCGACCACCGAGCGGATGTAGCCGGCGACCTCCTCATGCGCAGGGTGCACCTGGTACGCGTCGATGTCGGCCACCGAGGCGAAGTCGGCCACGAGCGTCACGTCCCAGTTCGTCTCCGGGTATGCCGCATTGGCGCCGGCGGAGATCGAGAGCAGCTGCGGCACGACGCCATGCAGGGCGTTGAGGCGACGAGCGACCTCGGCCGCCTGCTCTGCGCGCAGGGCGGCGTCTTCGGCCGCGAGCTTCCACGTCACGACATGGCGGATGGTCACAGGGACTCCTTCGTCTCGATCTGCGCCTCGCCGCGAACCGCGGCCTCCAGCGCCTCGCGCAACCGGTCGGGCGACACCCGCCAGTGCGCGTGCAGGTCGCCGTCGATCAGGACGACGGGGATCTTCTCCCACCACAGTTCGTACAGCCCGGGGTCATCCTGGATGGACGCCTCGACGATCTCGATCTGCTCCGCCGCGGCGTCGGGCAGCTCGGCGACGACAGCGTCGATCACGTCGGAGGCCACCTCGCACAGGTGGCAGTCGGGCTTGCGGATCAGAGTCAGCGTGGTCACGCCGACGGCACCTCGACAGCGCGCCCCTGGGAGATCCACTCCCCCGTGCCACCCTCGACGTTGGTGGCATCGAAGCCGCGCGACTCCAGCGCCTCGACGACCCGAGCCGAGCGACCGCCGGCCTGGCAGATCACGTCGAACGATTCCGCCGGCAGCTCATCGAGCCGGTTGCCGATCTCGGACATGGGGATGTTGACGGCGCCCGGCACGTGACCCGCGGCGAACTCGTCCACCTCCCGCACATCGATGAGCGGGACGCCCGACCGCTCGGCGAGTTCGGTGACGGTGATCGACTTCATGGCTTCCTCTCGGCGGTACGGAGCTGCGGGCAGAGACACAAAGCGCCCGTCCGAAGACAGGCGCTCGTGTCTGGTCGCTTACTTCTTGTTGCGACGCTGGTGGCGAGTCTTGCGAAGCAGCTTGCGGTGCTTCTTCTTCGCCATGCGCTTGCGGCGCTTCTTGATGACAGAACCCACGGAAACCTCACTAAGTCAGTGGCTGGGTGTCGCCGAAATCGGACACCCGGGTACGGGCACGGAAAATGCCTCGGGTCAGTCTAGCAAATCCGACGGGCTCCGCCGTCCGGCCTCACTCCGGAACCTCGTCCGTCACCAGGAACCGCCACACGAGGGCGTGCCCGAGGGCGACGAGCCCGATGAGCAGGAGCGCTTCGACCTGGATGCCGGTGAGTCCGAACGGGGCGACGAGGTGGGGCGCCACTCCGATCACGGCGACCGCCGCGTACACCACCACGGTGCCGGCCTGGATCCAGCGCACCGACCTCGGCGTCCCGTCTTTCCCGGCCTGCGCGACCAGGCGAATCATGGAGACGCCGCCCACGATCGCGACGACGACGAAGGACAGACGCCACAGGATCGGGGTCTCGGCGCCGCCGACCTGCGCGAAGAGCCCCATCAGGGCGGGCAGCAAGAAGGAGAGGTAGATGCCGCCGATGGTCCGGCGCATCGCGGGATTCGCGGTCCAGTCACGGCGAGCGCGGACGACGTTCCACCAGAGTCCCGTGAGCGTGAAGCACGTGGTGGAGAAGAGAGCGTAGAACGTGCTGACGTCCACGGCGGCTTCTCCCGGGATTCAACCGACGTCGGCGATGGGCCGCTGCAGCGCGTCGGCCACGGCGGATTCGGGCACGCGATAGCTGCGGCCGAAGCGAACGGCCGGCAGCTCCCCGGCGTGGACCAGCCGGTAGACGGTCATCTTCGACACGCGCATCATTTCGGCGACCTCGGCCACCGTGAGGAATCGGACATCTGGAACCTCGGGCATCCCACGTACCCCTTTCTCGATGTGCACACTCTATGGGGTAGCTGGGACGCATGTAAACCCGTGTGGCTCTTGTGATCAGCGGGAAGAGCGCACGGTCGCGAACGCGCGGACGGGGAACGTACCAAACCCGCGCACCGCCGGCGGTGCCGCCGTGAAGTGAGCGCCCCGAGCCGGAAGAGCATCCAGGCGGGTCAGATGCTCCACCACGTGCACTCCGGCCGCCAGCAGGATGCTGTGCGCCGGGCGCTCTCCTCCACTCTCGGTGTCGTCGATATTCAGAGAGTCGATGCCGACGAGACGCACCCCGGCGTCGGCCAGGAAGCGAGCGGCGTCCTCCGCCAGGTACGGCGCGCCGTGGGCATACTCGGGCGCGCCGAAGTGTCGGTCCCACCCCGTGTCGAGCAGGACAGCAGACCCGCGGAGATCGCGGTCGGCGAGGGTGGCCGCGCGGATGCCGCGCTGCTCCGGCGTCCATGCATCGCGCAAGTGGAACACTTCGGCGGGCAGCCCGACGAGGGTCCGCAGGTCCAGCGAGGCGAGGTCGCCACCCTCGGCATATCGATGGAAAGGCGAGTCGAGATACGTGCCGGTATTGCCGATCATCGTGATGACGTCCATCGCGAACTCGGTTCCCGGCGCGTACTTCGTGCGGGAGTCCTGGCGGGTGAGGAACGGGGTGATCGTCGGCGCGGGGAGCCCCGGGTACGTCACCAGCCCCGCTTCGATGGGATGACTCAGGTCGATCACCGCGTCCTCGACCGAATCGCGGACCGTCTGCACGCCTCGACTGCCCCGGTGAGGCTCTTCGACGATGCGGAGTCCGCTGAGCTCGACGCTGCTCACCAGCGCCAGCCCGAGATGCCGGATGAGGAGCGCGCCGATCTCCTGGGACGTCATGTCCGGATGCGGGAGGTCGAGACGGAATGCGTCGCCGGTGATGCCGCCTCCGTTCGCGAAGGCGATCGTGAAGTCGAAGTGCGCTCTGTATTCGGCCGTCATGTCCTCATCATGGCGAAGACTGCCGACGCCGCGGGAGGATCAGACCGACTTCTTGGCCTTGGCCAATCGCTCCCGCGCGTCGCGAAGCGCCTGCCGCTCGATCTTGTGAGCCGTACGCAGAGCCTTCTCCGCGTCACGCACAGCCTTCTGCGCGTCCTTGAGCCGACGATCACCGGCGAGCTCCGCGGGATCGAGATCGACCCACTCGGCCGCTGCGGACCGTGGCTCGGCGCGATCGAGTCCGGCGATGTAGGCGGCCACGCCGTCGAGTGTCCGCTCGACCCCGAAGCGGAACGGATCGGCCGCGGAGAGGAACACGCCTTCATCGATCGCGCGCCGCAGAGCCGGGAATTCCTCCGACGTGATCACCCGGTCGAAGAGTGCCGCCTCCCGAGCCGAGACCTCGTCCGGTGTGAGTCCGCTGCCGCGGGCCTGTTCCGTGTAGCCGGCCTGCACGATCCCGCACCAGCGGGCGTGCCCCGTCATCGCGAGCGCGACGGCCAGCCGCTCCTCTGCCGTCAGCGGCGTCTCTTCCAGGGCCGTGAGCCCCGCATCGATCCATGCGGAACTGTTCGGCGTGATCGGTGAGCCGGTGATCGGCAGCGACAGCATCCAGGGGTGACGGAGGTAGAGCAGGATCTGCGCCTCGTACAGCGCCAGCAGTCGCCCGCGCCATCCGTCGACCTCGAGGTGACTCTCGGGAGGAAGACCCGTCGCCTCCTCCTGCATGAGCAGCAGCAGGTCGTCCTTCGCGGTCACGTAGCGGTAGAGCGACATCGGCGTGAAGCCGAGTTTCGCCGCCACCGCCGCCATGGACACGGCGCCGATTCCCTCGGCATCCGCCAGTTCGACGGCTGCGTCGACGATCTTCTCGACGCTCATCTCCCGCTTGGGTCCGCGCTGCGGATTCGCGGCGACGCCCCAGGCGAGCGCGATCCCCCGTGGCAGCTCCGGCGGCTCGGTCTCAGTCATGCGCCCATCCTACTTCTGTTTATTTAATAAACAGTGTGTTACCGTCATACACAGTTGCGTTGCCCATACACAGTTTTCTCCATACACAGAAAGGGATCACCTGATGGATACAGCCATCGAGGTACGAGGCCTGCACAAGGCATTCGCCAAGAAGACCGTCGTCGACGGCTTGGATTTCACCGTCGGACGCGGGGAGGTCTTCGCCCTGCTCGGACCCAACGGCGCCGGCAAGACGACCACGATCAACATCCTCACCACCCTCACCGCCGCCGACGCCGGCACCACGACCGTCGCCGGGTGGGACGTGCGCACGCACGCGGTCGAGGTGCAGCGCCGTATCAGCCTCACCGGTCAGGCGGCCGCCGTCGACGACGCGCTGACGGCGACGGAGAACGTGGTGATGTTCGCCCGACTCGCCGGCCTCGGCCGCGCCGCGGCCAAGCGTCGTGCCGCCGACCTGATCGCCCAGTTCGACCTGACCGATGCCGCCACTCGCACCGTGCGCACGTTCTCCGGGGGAATGCGCCGCCGTCTCGACCTCGCCCTGAGTTTCGTCGTGACACCCGAAGTGCTGTTCCTGGACGAACCGACCACGGGCCTCGACACCCGCAGCCGCCGCGATCTGTGGGACATCATCCGGATGCTCGCCGCCTCCGGCACCACGGTGTTCCTGACGACGCAGTACCTCGAGGAGGCCGACCAGCTCGCCGACCGGATCGCGGTGCTGCACGACGGTCGCATCGCCGCGCTCGGCACACCGGCGGAGCTGAAGGCGCGCATCGGCGGGGACACGGTCGAGCTCCATGACGACCACGGGGTGCTCAACCGCGAGATCCCCACCGACGGCACGGTCGCCGACCTGCGGCGAGCGCTCGACCTGCTCGACGAGGAGGGCGCCGACGGCGTCGTCACGCTGCGCCGCCCCACCCTCGACGACGTCTTCCTCGCCGTCACCTCCCCTGCCTCCACCCCTCGCCCCGTGAAGGAGAACGCATGAACATCACCCTGGCCGCGCCTCGAGCGACGGCATCCGCCCCCTCCGCTCCCACTCCCCGTCCGCGACTGCGCGGTTTCACCGCCGAGGCCGTCTTCGTCGGACGGAGCCTGCGTCATTCCGTCCGCGACGGTGAATCGCTGCTGATGGCGATCATGCTGCCCGTGATGCTCATGCTCATGTTCACGTGGGTCTTCGGCGGCGCCATCGACCCGTCGGGCGCCTACGTCGACTACGTCGTGCCGGGCATCATCCTGACCTGCGCCGGCTTCGGTGCATCGTCCACCGCCGTGTATGTCGCGAACGACATGCGCACCGGCATCATCGACCGCATCCGCACCATGCCGCTGAGAGCGGGCGCCGTGCTGACCGGGCACGTCGTCGCCAGTGTGCTGCGGAACCTGATCGCCACCGCGATCGTGATCGGCGTCGGCGTACTGGTCGGGTTCCGGCCGACCGCGAACCTCGGGGAGTGGATCGCGCTGGCGGGCCTCATCACCCTGTACATCCTCGCGATCACGTACCTGTTCGCAGCCATCGGGCTCGCGGCAGGAAGCCCCGAGGGCGCGAACGGATACGGTTTCGTCCTGCTGTTCCTGCCCTATCTCTCCAGCGCGTTCGTGCCCGTCGCGAGCATGCCGGAGTGGCTGCAGCCGATCGCGGCGAACCAGCCGATCACCCCCATCGTCGAGACGATCCGCTCCCTCCTGATGGATACGCCGCTGCAGGGCGAGGCATGGTGGGCCATCGGCTGGTGCCTGGTCATCCTGCTGATCGCGGTGACGTGGGGCGCGTGGCTCTTCCGCCGCAAGGCGGGCCGCCGGTGATTGCCTTCCGCCACGGCTCGGATCCCAGCTGAGCCATAGGCGCTCCGTGCCGTTCGCTCAGACGAGACTGCGATGGTCGGTACAGGACTCGCACCGACCCCGCCGAGTCCACGCGGGTCTGGGGACCTGCGGATCGCCCCTGACGACTTGCCCCCCGGTCGTCAGGGGCGAGGCGTTCCCCCGGGACTCATTCCGGTCAGGACGAGGGGTCAGGCTCCGAGGCGCTTGAGTGCGTTGGCGACGACATGCTTCGCGGAAGCCGCGGCGCGACCGACGACCTCGGCGGCGTGCGCGGCACTGTCCGGCACGGGGTAGTCGATGTCGGGAGCTTCGTCGCCGTATGCGTCGACGAGGAACGGCACCAGCCAGTCGTCGACGACCTCGAGCGGCTCGACCGCGAGACTGTAGAAACGACGCTGTCCGTCTTCGCGCACGGAGACCAGCTCGGCGTCGCGCAGCACCTTCAGATGCTTCGACACGGTGGGCTGGCTGATGCCGAGATCGGCGACGATCTGGCTGACGCTGGTGCCCGTCTCTCCTTCGGTCGTACGTCGCAGCAGGAGCTGGAGGATGTCTCGCCTCGTACCGTCTGCGATCACGTCGAAGATGTCCGTCATGTGATCAGGGTAGTCGGCTCCGGCACGGAGTACCATGACGAAGGCTCGGCGACTGGCGCCGGGTGTCCGCGGTGTGCGGACGAGAGAGAATCACGAGGGGGCAGCGATGTCGGGCATCGTTTCGGCGTCGTCCCCACGACAGGCCCTCAGAGGTGCCGCCGGACGGGTGAAGCACCTCGTCACGTCGTCGCCGTCCCGCTTCGCGATCGTCGTGTTCGCGCTGCTGATCCTGGTCTTCACGGTGCTGCTGTCACTGCCGATCGCGTCCGCGAGCGGCACCGTCACACCACTGAGCGATGCGCTCTTCACGGCCGTCTCGACCATCTGCGTCACCGGCCTCGCCACCGTCGACATGGCCAACCACTGGTCGCCGTTCGGCCACGTCCTGATCTTCCTCGGGGTGAACATCGGCGCGCTCGGCGTCCTCACGCTCGCGTCCCTCATGGGCATGCTGATCTCGAAGCGGCTCGGACTGCGGGCCAAGCTGTTGGCGGCGGGCGACACCAACCCCCTCCGCGCACACGGCGGCGTGGTCAACGAGAGCCAGACCGTGCGGCTCGGCGAGGTCGGCCAGCTGCTGACCACGGTCGCGGTGTCAGCGCTCATCATCGAAGCATCGTTGGCGGCGCTGCTCTACCCGGCGCTCGTGATGGCGAAGGTCGACCCGATCGCCGCGCTCTGGGAGGCCCCCTACTTCGCGGCGATGGCGTTCACGAACACCGGATTCGCCCCGAACGACGGCGGCGTGGCGGTCTTCGCGGACGACTATCTGGTGCTGTTCCTCCTCATGGTGGGTGTCTTCCTCGGCAGCATCGGCTTCCCCGTGATCTACACCCTCGCCAAGCACGTCTGGCACGTGAAGCGGTGGTCGCTGCACAGCAAGTTGACGCTCGTCACCACCGTGCTGCTGTTCGTGCTCGGGGCCGCGGCGTTCCTCATCCTCGAGTACGACAACCCGAAGACCTTCGGGTCGATGGATGCTGCCGACACGACCTTCCAGGCGTTCTTCCTCTCCGCCATGACCAGGTCCGGTGGCTTCAACGTCATCGAGATGGACGACCTGAACGGCTCGTCCCTGCTCGCCGCCAGCATGCTCATGTTCGTCGGCGGCGGCTCCGCATCGACCGCCGGCGGCATCAAGGTCACCACTCTCGCCGTGCTCGCGATCGCCGTCTGGTCGGAGGCCAAGGGCCGCCAGTCGGTCGAGGCCTTCGGCCGGCGCATCCCCAGCGACGTGCAGCGCGTGGCGCTCAGCGTCGTCGCCTGGGGAGCGACGATCGTCGCCCTGTCCACCATCGTGATCGCGCAGATCACGAAGGCCGACATCAGTCACGTGCTCTTCGACGTGATCTCGGCGTTCGCGACCGTCGGCCTGTCGACGGGTCTCACCGCCGAACTGCCGGACTCCGGCTCCTACGTGCTGGCAGCGACCATCTTCATGGGCCGCGTTGGTACAGTGACACTCGCCGCGGCGGTCGCCGCGACATCGCGAACGCAGTACTACTCACTGCCCGTGGAAAGGCCGATCGTTGGTTGAAGTCCTCCGGGGCGACGCTCCCGTCCTCGTCATCGGTCTCGGTCGGTTCGGCGCCGCGTGCGCCGGAGAGCTCGACCGCCTCGACCGCGAGGTGCTCGCGATCGACGACAACCTCGAGCTCGTGCAGAAGTGGTCGGACCGGGTCACCCACACGGTGCAGGCCGACGCGAAGAACATCGACGCCCTCCGCCAGATCGGCGCTCAGGACTTCCAGGTCGCCGTCGTCGCCGTCGGCTCGTCGATCGAGGCGTCCGTGCTGATCACCGCGAACCTGGTCGACCTGAAGGTGCCGCAGATCTGGGCCAAGGCCGTCTCGCAGTCGCACGGCAAGATCCTCGCCCGCGTCGGCGCGAACCACGTCATCTACCCGGAGCGCGAGGCCGGTGAGCGCGTGGCGCACCTCGTGAGCGGGCGCATGCTCGACTTCATCCGCTTCGACGACGACTTCGTCCTCGCCAAGATGTACCCGCCGAAGTTCATCCGCGGCGTCGGCCTGAACGAGTCCGGCGTGCGCTCGAAGTACAAGGTCACGGTCGTGGGTGTGAAGAGCCCCGGCAAGCCGTTCCGCTACGCCGAGGCGAACACCATCGTCACGAACCACGACCTCATCATCGTCTCGGGCACCAACAGCGACATCGAGCGCTTCGCCGGCCTCGACCGCTGACGCCCGGATACATTCGATAGCTCGACTCCCCCTCGCGGCGGATGCCCCGTCATGCGTCCCCGTGATGGGATGGGACGCATGACCGACAACGCAGCGGCCCCTCCCGTCCTCGCCCTCCGTGGGCTCCGCAAGCAGTTCGGGCAGAAGATCGCGGTCGACGACCTCTCCCTCGACGTGCCGGCCGGGTCCATGCTCGGACTCCTCGGCCCGAACGGTGCGGGCAAGACCACGACCCTCGCCATGACCACGGGCCTGCTGCGACCGGATGCCGGTGCCGCATGGGTGCTCGGCGCGGACGTGTGGCAGAACCCCGCCGACGCGAAGGCGCGGATGGGTGTGCTGCCCGACGGCATCCGCATGCTCGACCGCCTCACCGGCGCCGAGCTGCTGCGCTACACCGGGCTCCTCCGTGGCATGCCCGAAGCCGAGGTCGTCTCGCGCAGTGACGAACTCCTCGCCGCGCTCGGCCTCACGGACGCCCGGGACCGGCTCGTCGTCGACTACTCGGCGGGCATGCGCAAGAAGATCGGCCTGGCCTGCGCACTGATCCATGCGCCCCGCCTGCTGATCCTCGACGAACCGCTGGAAGCCGTCGACCCGGTGTCCGGCGAGACGATCCGGCAGATCCTGCGGGCGTTCGTGGACGGCGGTGGCACCGTGGTGCTGTCGAGCCACGTGATGGAGCTCGTCGAGTCGATGTGCGACCGGGTCGCGATCGTCGCGGAGGGCCGCCTTCTCGCGCACGGAACTCTGGATGAGGTGCGCGCCGGACTCTCGCTGCAGCAGCGGTTCCTCGCCCTCGTGGGGGCACACGACCTCGGGACGGAGACGCTCGCATGGTTGCGCTCCTCGTAAGCCTGCGCTGGCGGCAGCTGCGCCATCAGCTGTCGCGGAATCCGTGGATGATCGTCACCCTGGTCATCACGGGGTTGATCGCCCTCGGCTTCCTCGCCGGCCTCGCCGCAGGATTGGTGGCGCTGCGGATCGCCGCTCCCGACGCCGCCGTCACGGTGATCGTCCTGGCGGGGGCGGTCATCGTCCTCGGCTGGTGGATCGGGTCGATCCTGGTCAGCGCCGACGACTCGCTCGCACCCGAACGATTCGCGCTGCTCCCCCTGACGGCACGCTCCCTGCTGCCGGGCTTCGTGGTCGCGGGGGCGACGACGGTAGGCGGCATCGGCACCACCGTCGCTCTGCTCCTCATGCTCCTCGGCTGGTCGGTGAGCCTGCCCGCGCTGCTGACCGCGCTCATCATGATCCCCGTCGCCATCGCCACCTGCGTGCTGGGCGCCCGCGTCGTGAGCGGTGTGCTGGCCGGCTGGCTCGCCCGACGCAGCGCCCGCGACCTTGTCGTGATCGTCGGCGTGGTGCTCCTCTCCTCGTCCGGCGTCCTGCTCAATGTGGGGATCGGCGCGCTGGTCCGGGTGAACGACGTCGGCGGAGCGTTCACCGCCATCGCGGACATCGCCGCGTGGACGCCGGTCGGTGCTGTCTTCGGCGTGTCCGGGTCCGTCGCTCAGGGCGACTTCCCGGCTGCGGCACTCCGCCTGGTCATCGCCCTCGCCACGGTCGCCGCCTTGTGGTTCGCGGCACAGGGGCTGCTCGCTGCGCGGCTGGTCGCCCCCATCCAGGACACCGGCGGCGGACGCGTGCGCTCGGTCGGGCTGCTCGATCGGGTGCTGCCGGCCAGTCCGGTGGGGGCGATCGCCGCCCGCACGCTGCGGTACTTCCGACGCGATCCCCGGCAGATCGTCAACATCGTGATGCTCCTGCTGCTGCCCGCGATCTTCATCGGCCTGTCCCTGATGAACGGGCTGCAGGACGAGTCCATCGGATTCGGCCCCGCGATCACCCTCATCCCGACGATCAACGCCCTTCTCACCGGCACCGTCGTGCAGATGGCGATCGCCTACGACAACGACGCGGTCGCCGCGCACATCCTGAGCGGCGTCAGCGGCGCGGCCGACCGGGCAGGACGACTGCTCGGATTCGGGCTGATCGCGATTCCCGTGACGCTGCTGCTGTGCGTGGCCACCTGCCTGATCGCGGGTCGGATGGACCTGCTCCCGGGCAGCATCGGATCCGCCCTCGGCCTGACGGCGATCTCGGCAGGCGCTGGGGCGTGGGTCGGCAGCTTCCTTCCCGGTCGTGCGCCCGCCCCCGAGGCGAACCCCCTCGGCCGCGGCTCGTCCGGTGGCGTGCAGTCGCTGCTGGCGATGATCATCATCGGACCGATCACGCTCGTGCTCGGGGCACCGGCGTTCGGTTTCGCGATCGCGGGCATCTGGACTCCCGCGTTCGGCTGGGTGAGTCTCGTCTGCGGCGTCGTGCTCGGCGCCGTGGCCCTGTGGGGCGGGACGATGCTGGGCGGCAGCATCCTGAACCGGCGCTGGCCGGAGGTGCTCGCCGAGGTCTCCAGCGAGAGCTGACCGGACGCGAGGCTCAGGCGTCGATGTCGAGGACGAGCTCGACCACGTCATCGACGCCCAGGCCCTCGCGGTCCTGGAGCACCTTCTTGATCGGCACGATGTAGCCGCCGTCCTTCGGCCAGAGGGCCGTCGTCACGGTCGTGGAGCCGATGGTGACGGATGCGGGGATCATCCCCCACCCGTACGTGACGATCGACGCGACGTCGTGGATCATCTCGCTCTCGGCAGGCGGCACGGTGACGAAGTGGAACGGCGCAGGTCCCCGCCAGTACCAGATGGGTCCCCCGATCCGCAGCTGCATGGCTCAGGCCCCGGCGGCGAGTTCCTTCGCCCGTGCGAGGGCTGCGGCCGCGGCATCCGCAAAGGTGCGGTCGAGGTGCGCGTCCTGCAGCACGGCGACCGCGCGCTCGGTTGTTCCCTTGGGGCTCGTGACGCGACGACGCAGCTCGGCGGGGTCCTCCCCCGAGGCGTCGAGCAGGGCGGTCGCGCCGATGAAGGTCTGCTCGACCATCAGCCGGGAATCGGCCTCGGTGAAGCCCATGCCGACAGCGGCCTTCGTGAATTCCTCGATCAGCAGGTACACGTACGCGGGTCCGGAGCCCGAGATCGTGGACAGCGCATCGATCTGCGACTCCGGGAGCTCGACGACGGCGCCGACGGTCTCGAACAGCCGACGGACGAGGGCGAGATCCTCGGGAGTGGCGGCGGAACCTGCGGCGAGGCCGGTGACGCCCTTGCGCACGGTCGACGGCGTGTTCGGCATCGAGCGGATGACGCGGGCGTCGGCACCGAGCACGGCGGCGAAGGTGTCGAGCGTGACGCCGGCGGCGACGCTCACCACGATCGCGTCGGGCGCGAGGTGCGGTGCGATCTCGCGGAGCAGGTCGGGCACCATCGCGGGCTTGACGCCGACGAGCACGATCCGTGCCTGCGCGGCGGCCTCGGCATTGCCGTCCGGCCGTTCGGCGAGCGCGACACTGGTCACCCCGTCGAGGTCGGCGAATGCCTCGGCCTTCTCCGGAGTGCGGTTCGTCGCGATGGTCCCGCCGTCGATCCGGATGCCGGAGGCGACCACTCCTCGGAGGATCGCACCGCCCATCGAGCCGGCACCCAGGAAAGCGAGAGAAGGAAGCGAATCAGCCATGTCGTCATCCTACGGCGGGCACTCCCGCAACCTCGGGCGGGCGGTTCTAGACTCGTCCCATGAGTGCATCCGGAGGCAACAAGGCCATCGTCGCGGCGTTCCTGGCGAACCTGGGCATCGCCCTCGCGAAGTTCCTCGCCTGGGCCCTCTCCGGCTCCGCCTCGATGCTCGCGGAAGCGATCCATTCGGTCGCCGACTCGGGCAACCAGCTGCTGCTCATGCTCGGCGGACGCAAAGCGCGACGCGAGGCCGACCGCGCCCACCCGTTCGGCTACGGCCGCGAGCGCTACGTGTACGCGTTCGTCGTCTCGATCATCCTCTTCTCGGTGGGCGGTCTCTTCGCGATCTACGAGGGTGTCGAGAAGCTGACCAACCCGCACGAGCTCGACAAGACCTGGTGGTGGCTGCCCCTGGTCGTGCTCGTCGTCGCGATCGGGCTGGAGTCATTCTCGCTGCGCACGGCCGTCCGCGAGAGCAACCTCGTGCGGGAGAAGGGACAGTCGTGGGTGTCGTTCGTGCGCCGTTCGAAGGCGCCCGAGCTGCCGGTCGTGCTGCTCGAGGACGTGGGCGCGCTGACCGGTCTCACGTTCGCCCTGCTCGGCGTCGGCCTCACGCTGCTCACCGGGAACCCCGTGTTCGACGCGCTCGGCACCGTGATGATCGGCGTGCTGCTGGTGCTGATCGCGATCGTGCTGGGCGTCGAGACCAAGAGCCTCCTCGTCGGCGAGGGCGCGACCCAGGCCGATCACGACCGGATCGTGGACGCCATCAACGCCGGCGACGAGATCGAGAAGATCATCCACATGAAGACCCTCTACCTCGGCCCGGACGAGCTGATGGTCGCCGCGAAGATCGCCCTCAACGCCGACAAGCCGCTGCGTGAAGCCGCCGATGACATCAACGCGATCGAGGCCCGCATCCGCGAAGCCGTGCCGGTCGCGCGCATCGTGTACATCGAGCCGGACGTGTACCGCCCGGCGATCGACCCGGAGCCGTCGACCGACGTCTTCGTGCTGAAGTCGTCGGACTGAGGCCCGGGCTCCATGAGGCGCACGAAGCTGGTCCTGGCCGTCGGCGCCGCGGCCGCACTCACCGTCGGCCTCTCGGCCTGCTCGATGGACACCGTGATCTGGGGAGCCGACGGCGCCGCGGTGATCCAGTCCACCGAAGGCCTGATCGATGCGGCGGCCTCCGGCGACGCCGACGTGTACGTCTGTGAGGGTCACGATCCGGAGCTGCGCGAGCCGGCCGACTGGGAAGGGCTATCGGCTGAGGAGCCGGAGCGTTTCGTCGCCGAGTACTGGCCGGACCAGGCCGTGCTGGATCCGGACTGGAGCATCAATCTCTCCCTCGGCGAGGAGCGGGTGGTCAGCGGCGAGGAGTACCCGGGAGACGTCTTCTACCGAGCGACGGATGACGGGCTGTGCCTGGTCGACGTCGCGTGGTGGACCGTCGAGGTCGAGGGCTGACGCTCTCCCGGCTGCGGGCTTCCGGGGCTCAGCGACGGTGCTCGAAGAACGTCCGCAGCAGTGCGGTCGCGGCGTCCGCTTCGATGCCGCCGATCACCTCGGCGCGGTAGGGCAGCCGCCGGTCGCGCAGCACGTCGTACATCGAGCCGGCCGCACCCGCCTTGTCGTCCCAGGCGCCGAAGATCACCCGACCGACGCGGGCCTGGAGGATCGCACCGGCGCACATGATGCACGGCTCGAGGGTCACGACCAGCGTGTGTCCCTCGAGATTCCAGGAGCCGACGGATGTCGCCGCCCGACGGAGCGCCTCGACCTCGGCGTGCCCGGTCGGATCGTTCGTGGCCTCGCGGGTGTTGCGGCCCTCGGCGACGATCCGCCCGACGGGGTCCAGCACCACGGCGCCGACGGGTATCTCCGACGCCGCAGCAGCCTCGGCCGCGAGCTCGAGGGCCCGCCGCATCGCGAGGTCGTCGGCAGCGGTCATGCGTCGAGCCTACGACAGCTGCCGATCGTGGCCGGAGACGACAGCCGACGGCCTCGATGTCGTTCCCGAAGGCGCGGCGCATTACCCTGTATCCATGCGCGTTCACGTGGCCGACCACCCTCTCATCACTCACAAGCTCTCGGTGCTGCGCGACGCGCGTACCCCCTCGCCGGTGTTCCGGCAGTTGACGGAGGAGCTCGTCACGCTGCTCGCGTACGAGGCGACCCGCAACGTGAAGGTGAGCCCGATCGAGATCACCACGCCGGTCACGACGACCACAGGGGTCAAGATCTCGGAGCCGCGCCCGATCGTGGTGCCCATCCTGCGGGCCGGCCTCGGCATGCTCGAAGGCCTCGTCAAGCTTCTTCCGACCGCCGAGGTCGGGTTCCTCGGAATGGTCCGCGACGAGACGACGTTCGAGCCCACGACCTACGCCGAGCGTCTCCCCGACGACCTCAGTGACCGTCAATGCTTCGCGATCGACCCGATGCTCGCCACCGGCGGCTCGCTCGCCGCAGCGATCCAGTTCCTGTTCGACCGCGGCGCGAAGGACGTCACCGCGATCTGCCTGCTGGGCACGCCCGAGGGTGTCGCCGCGATCGAGGCCATGGCCGGCGACCGCGATGTGACCCTTGTGCTCGGCGCACTCGACGAGCGTCTCGACGAGAAGGGCTACATCGTTCCCGGGCTCGGCGACGCGGGCGATCGCCTCTACGGCACGGTCTGACCCGACGCTGTCCCTCGCGCGGTCATGGGCTGCGCAGTCCTGGGCTGCGCGGTCATCGGCTGCGCGGTCATGGCCGCAGAGGCCGGCGGACCGCGCAATGCTCAGTCCGCTGCGCCGACCAGACGTGCGAAAGCGCTGAGGCGAGCGACCCCCTCCGGCGTATACGGAAGATCGTCGAGCAGCGCCGGCGAATGGATCAGGTAGGCGACCGCCTGAGCCCGCGAGATCGCCACGTTCAGTCGATTCTGCAGCAGGAGGAACTCCGGGCCGCGGGGTGCATCCCGCCCGCTGGAGGCCGCGAGCGACGTGATCGAGACGACCGCCTCCTTGCCTTGGAAGTTGTCCACCGTGCCGACCGGGACATCGTGATACCCCGCCTCCGCGAGCGCATCGAGCACCAGCTGACGCTGCGCGTTGTACGGCGTGACCACGATGATGTCGGCGGGCACCAGCGGCCTCGCCGACCGGGACGCGTCGTTGTCTGTGAAGGTGCGCCCGACCAGGTCGCGGACCAGCCGGACGACCTCCGCGGCCTCCTCGGGAGACTGCGTCGAGTTGCCACGATGCCGCAGCGGGATCACGTGCAGGCCGGCGTCGATCCCGTCGACCGACCGCAGCTCGGTGCCGGGGGCTGACGCCAGCTGCCCGGCGTAGGCGAGCTTCGATACCGGGGCCGCGACGAACGGATGCATCCGCCAGGAGCGCGCCAGGAAATAGCCGTACTCCGGCCGCACGACCGGGTCGCCGTCCATCACCCACCCGAGCGCGGAGGCGTCGACCGGTTCGGGGTGGGCGCCCTGGCTCACCTGTGGAAGCTGCTGCGGATCTCCGAGGAGCAGGAGCCTCCTCGCACCGGCGGCGACCGCGATGGTCGAGGCGAGCGAGAACTGACCGGCCTCGTCGATCACGAGCAGGTCGAGTCCGCCGCGGTCGACGCGCTGGGTGTTGCTGAAGTCCCAGGCCGTCCCGCCCACGACGGCACCCTCACCGGCGTGCTCGGAGAGGAACGACGCCATCCCGGTCTTCGGGATCGTCGTGTACGAGTGCTCCCCGTTCGGGTCTTTCGGGGCCTTGGCGACCTGAGCCGGTGCGACACCGTCGGCCACGACCCGCTCGAGCAGGGTCTCGATGATCGCGTGCGACTGCGCGACGACGCCGACCTTGAAGCCGTGCTCGTTCACGAGGCGCGCGATGACACGGGATCCCGTGTAGGTCTTCCCGGTTCCGGGAGGGCCCTGCACCGCGAGATAGCTGTCGTCGAGGTCGAGCACCCCGGACACGATCGCGTCGACCGTGTCGTCGCCGGCAGCGGTCAGCGGATTCCCCGACACGGTGCGCGGCGGAATCCGGCGGAGGATGTCGGTCGCGGCATCGTGCGGGAACCCCGGAGCTGCGGCATGCACCGCATCGGCCCACTCGTCGATCGCTCCCTGAAGAGACACGACACGCGGCGGCGCGGCTGGAGTGAGGGCGAGCGGCAGTTCGTCCCACGTCTGCCCCTGGACCGCCGATTCGGTGATGAGGTAACCGTCGTCGAGCACCTCCGCCACCGTGACGGTGTGCGGCACGTGCACTGCGCGCGAGGGGACCTCGGTGTCGAACGGCGCGGGAACACCGTAGAGCGCGAACGGCTGCGACCCGGCACCGAGAGTGGTGCCCGGTGACACCTCGCCGCGGATCTCGACGTCGCGGGACATCACCCGGCGCCCCTCTCCGATGCTCCAGTCGCGACGGACCGTCGAGGAGGGGCGGTCGACGCGCACCACGTCGCGCGTACCGTCCCACATCGTCACCGGCTCGCGCAGCCGCTGGAAATGCGACACCCAGAAGCTCTTCGCCTCGCGCGGGAAGTAGTCGATCGCGGCGGCGGCGAGGCGATGCACGAGCCCGTCGTCGCCCGCTTCGACGGCACGCTCGGCATCGGCGAGGAGCGCGACCGAGCGCGGCGACGGTTCGTAGATGACCTCGTCGGCCTCGTCCGGCGGCGCCGGTGTGACGCCCTCTTTGCGTGCGATGTCGATCAGCCAGTTGCGCAGGCGCCTGGTCGACACGCAGTCGTAGCGGTTGTAGTCGGCGAGGTCTGCCAGCACCGCGTCGGCCCCGGCCTGCTCCCCCGCAGCCGCGAGCTCACGAGCCGCGACGTACTGCACGATCGAGTCGTCGCCCTTCTGCACGTCGCTGGTCCGCACGTCTTCGCCCATGTACAGCGGCTCAAGTTTCTTGATCGAGTACGAACGCGAACCGACGCGCACCGTCCGCAGCACAAGCGGATACAGGTCGACGAACACGCCCTCGCGCAGCAGCCGATCCACCTCGCCCTCGCGCACACCATGCCGTGCTGCCATCGCCACCAGGTGCGAGGTCTCATAGGGCGCGTAGTGGTAGATGTGCATGCCGGGGTGGGCGATCCGGCGTGCATTCACGAAGTCGAGGAACGTCTCGAGCGCCCGCTTCTCGTCGGCGAAGGTGTGCGCCCACAGCGCCGAGTACTGGTCGGCGTTGTCGACCCAGCCGAAGAGGTAGTCGATGCCCCAGTGCCCTTCTCCGTCGGCGGCGGGCTCGGTGTAGAGAGGGTCTCCCTCGAAGTCGAAGAAGATGTCGCCGTGGCTGGGAAGCGGGAGGGTGTGGATCGCCGGTGCATAGTGCACGTCGTAGGTGGGCCGCCCCTCGGCATCGGCGAGCAGCTGCAGCCGCGCCTGGGCACGAAGGGTCTCGAACGTGTCGACATTCATGCCGGCCGGCGCCGCGGTAGCTTCGGCCAGGTCATCGATCGTCTCGATGCCGGATGCCCGCAGCCGCGCGCGCTGCACGGGACGCATCCGCGCCACCATCAGGAGATCCCGATGCGCGAGCACCTGCTCCTCGCAGGTCGCGCAGCGCCCGCAGGCCACGACCTGCAGATCGCCCCGATCGTCTCCCCAGGCGAGCGGCTCGCCGGTCGCCCCGTCGGCGATGCGACGGTCGGCGATGAGTGCCCGCAGCCGGGCCCGCCGCACCTGGAAGAGCGGGAGGAGGTCATCCACCTGATGCGTGCTGAGCGTGCCGTCGCCGAGGATGAGGTCGACCTCATCGGACCGCGGGATGCCGAGCCGGTCGAGCTGGTCGACGTATGCCGCGAGCTGCATGAGGGCGGTGACGCGGGCCTTGCGTGCCAGCTTGGAGTCCTGGACGCGCCACCGGCCGTCGTCGTCCTTGCGGAGGAAGTCGGCGAAACCGACGAACTCGTCGGTGGCGAAGGCCGCCTGGAACACCACGAGCGCGTCGGAGCGCAACGCCCTGACCGTCTCGTCGATCGCGGCCGCCAGCGCCTCGGCATCGACCGACGACACCTTCTCGATGCGGTGCACGCGCGCATCACCGAGGTCGTGGATGTACCGGGCCAGCACATTCTGCTCGTGCACGTCGCCGAGTTCGGCGGCACGCTTCAGGGTCGCGTCTTCCGGTTCCTCGACGGCGGACACCCGTCCCAGCTTCGCGTCGATCGCCCGACACCACGCGAACTCGCATTCGGCGGCCGCCTTGAGGTCGCTCGCGCTCCAGATGACGCGCTGCGCCTGAGTGTCGATCCGCACGATGCTCCCGTTCTGTCGGATGCTTCGACACTATCCGCGACATCAGACACGACGCGAAGCGGAGCACTCCCGCAGAGGCGAGCGGGCGGTCAGCGCCACCAGCTGTCGTCCGGGGTCACCGGGAGGTGTCGTTTGTGCTGCGTGGCGAGGTACCGCGCCTCGATGCGACCGGCGACCTCGGGGTCGACCGAACGCCCCTCGAGGAAGTCGTCGATCTGCTCGTAGGTGAGACCGAGTTCGTCCTCGTCGGCTCGACCGGGCTGGCCGTCGAGCAGGTCGGCCGTCGGCACCTTGAACGCGAGCCGATCCGGGGCGTCGAGGAACTGCAGGAGCGAGCGTCCCTGGCGTTTGGTGAGGCCGGACAGCGGGAGGATGTCGGCCGCGCCGTCGCCGAACTTCGTGTAGAAGCCCGTCACCGCCTCGGCCGCGTGGTCGGTGCCGATCACGAGAAGTCCGTCGTGGCCTGCGAGCGCGTACTGCGTGACCATCCGGACGCGCGCCTTGATGTTGCCGCGGTTGAAGTCGCTGATGTCGCTCGTGACCGCGAACTCGATGTCCTCCTCGACACCGTCGACGCCGTTCTGGATGTTGACCTCGACAGAGGCGTCCGGGGCGATGAAGGCGAGCGCGGCCTGAGCATCGTCGGCATCGTGCTGCACGCGGTACGGCAGACGCACGGCGAGGAACTTCGCCTCGCCGCCCTCGGCCCGCACCCGCTCGACGGCGAGCTGGGCCAGGCGACCGGCCAGCGTCGAGTCCTGCCCGCCGGAGATGCCGAGCACGTAGCCCTTCGCTCCGGTCGTGCGCAGGTAGTCGGCGAGGAAACCGATGCGACGCTCGGTCTCGGCTTCGGGGTCGATCTCGGCCCTGACGCCGAGGTCCTCAGAGATCTGCTGCTGCAACGACATGTGATCCTCCGCTCGTTTCCTGGACCCAGTATCTCCCTTCCGTGTTACGTCAGGGTGACGCCGCGGCGCTCGCATGCTCCTGTCAGTCTCGACCTGAGAGAATGTGGCAGTGAAACTTCTCGTCGCCGCGCTCGCATCCGAATTGTCCGCTTTCCCGGAGGAGCTCGACGGCTTCGACCGACTCGTGACCGGCCCCGGCAAGCTTCAGGCGACGTACGCCCTCACGCGTGCTCTCGACGCCAAGGTCTATGACGAGATCGTGGTCGTCGGCACCGCGGGCGCGATCGATCCCGATCTCGAGGCGACCGTCCACGAGGTCGGCACGGCGTTCCAGCACGACGTCACCGACCTCGACGGCGTCGCCGGTCAGCACGTCTCGCTGCCGGCGCGCGTCAGCACCGGGCACGACGGCGTCCTGATCGCCACCGGTGACCACTTCGTCGAGGACGCCGAGGTCACCGCTGTGATCCGCCCATCGGGAGCGGCGCTGGTCGACATGGAGACCTACGCCTACATCTGGGTCGCCGGCCAGTTCGGCGTGCCCATCCGCGTGTTCCGCGCCGTGTCCGACCAGGCCGAGGACGGCGCGTTGACCGACTGGCGCGAGGCCGTCGCCCGTTGCAGCGTGCAACTGCGCGATTTCATCCGCGCTGAGTACGGGGTCTGAAACGGCGGAGCGCGTCAGCTTGCACCTCGGCGCGCGGACCTCGGTTCAGCGCGCCTCGATGATGCTCGGACCGTTCGGCAGCGCCCGGACCGTGAGCTGAGCCGGGATCTGCTCCTGCATGGCCTCGACGTGACTGATGACTCCGACCGTCCTGCCGCCCTGGCGCAGTTCGTCGAGCGTGCGCATGGCCACATCGAGCGTGTCGCCGTCGAGCGATCCGAATCCCTCGTCGATGAAGAGCGTGTCGAGACGGATGCCGCCGGCCCGCGCCGTCACCACCTCGGCGAGGCCGAGTGCAAGCGCGAGCGACGTGAGGAAGGTCTCACCCCCGGACAGTGACTGCGGCGGCCGCGTCTGCCCCGTGAAGGCGTCGGAGACCACGATCCCGAGCCCCGAGGCGGCCCCTCGAGCCGCGAGCGCATCGGAGTGCTGCAGCTGGTAGCGGCCGGTCGACATGTCGTGCAGCCGCCGGTTCGCCGCTTCGACGATCTCTTCCAGCTCGGCCGCGAGGACGAATGTCTCGAGCGTCATCTTGCGGGTGTTGGCTCCGCGCCCGGCGATCGTGTCGGCGAGGTTCTGCAAGACCTCGAACGCAGCCGCATCTTCGGCGGTGCGCGCGTGCTCGGCGGCGGCGGAATCGATCAGGCTCCCGAGGCGTTCGGCGGTACCCGCAGCTCGGGCCGCCGCGTCGACCGCGTCGGTCCAGGTCGTGCGGGCTGCCACCGAAGCCTCCTCGACGGGAGTGACGTCGATCGGCTCTTCGGGGAGCGTCCGCAACTCCAGGTCGAAGAGGATCGCTCGCTCTTTCTCCCGCTGCACGGCATGCTCGCCGATCCGCTGGTCGAGAGCCTCCTGCGCCGTTGCCGACCGAAGAGCGTGCTCGGCGGCAGTCGCATCGTCGAACGGCGAGTCGGCGAGCGCCGCATCCCGCTCGGCCTCCGCTTCGGCGAGCGCCTGCGCCCTCCGCAGACGTTCGGCGGTCGCCTGGGCGACCGCCCGGGCGGCAGAGATCCGTGCGGCCATGTCGGCAAGGCGCTCGGCGACCGTGTCGAACGTGCCTCGCGCCTCGGTGATCAGCTCGCGGGCCTCCGCGCTCCGCTGCCGCAGCAGAGCGTGCTGCTCCCGCGCATGAGCGAGGGCCGCCACGCTCTCGGTCTTCTCGGCGTCGAGCTGTGCGACCCGGTCGACGAGCTCACTCAGTCGCGTGTCGAGCGCCTTCTGTTCGTCGGCGGCGGCGAGGCTCCGCGCGTGCGCCGCCGCAGCCGCTTCATACTCCGTGTCGGCCTGCTCGATGTCCCGCTCATCGGCGCGCGCGGTGGCGGCCGCCAGCTCGGCGCGCAGGGTCGACGACACCGAGGAGAGTTCACGCTCCCGCTGCGCCGCGACGTCTCGGGCATTCTCCGCTTCGGCGATGTCTTCGGGTGAGACGGGATCGGCGTGCGTGGCAGGAGCCGGATGCTCGAGTGAACCGCAGACAGGACACGGCTGGTCGGCACGCAGGCTCGACGCGAGTTCGCCGGACATCCCGTCGATCCGACGCTGGCGCAGCTGTGCGAGGTTCGTCTGCGCGGTGGCGTGCACGGCGGTGGCGTCGGCGAGCTCGACCTCGGTCAAGGCCAGCGCCGTCTGTAGCCGCTGCGCCTCGCGGGCAGCCGTCCGTCGCGCGTCCGCTTCCTCCTGGGCCGCTCGGGCATCGCCCGCCCGGTCGGCGAGGCGGCGCTTCTGATCGCGTTCCGCCGTCAGCGCGGTGATCGCGGAGGGGAGGTCTGTGCGCTCCGCCTCTCCGGCTTCGAGACGCGCGGTCGCCGCGGCTACGGCCTCCTCGGCGGACAGCAGCTCGGCCTCGAGCGCTGGCACCTGCCCCTCGAGCTCACGCGCCCGCTCCCAGGATCCGCTCTCCCTGGTGCGGTCGGCCACCCAGGCCTCGAGGTCGCCGTCGACGGAGACCTCCCACGCCTCCCACACCCCTCGTGCCCGCTGCTCGTCTTCGGACGCGCGGGCGAGCGCCGTCTGCGCGCGGGCCGCGGCAGTGATCGTCGACCGCACCGCCGCAGCGGCACGCGCGGCCGCGAACTCGGCACGGGCAGCATCGATCGACGGCGCCTCGGCATCCAGCCGCTCCAGCGCTGCCCGGGCGCGATCGCGTTCCCGCTGGGCGTGCTGCTCTTCTCGCACCGTGGCGAGCGCCGCGTCGGCATCAGCCGCACGCTTCTCCGCCTCCGCCCGTTCCGAGGCTCGGCGCTCCGCCCGATAGTCGGCACGCGCCCTCGCGCGCCGGAGGGCTTCGAGGCGATCGTCGACCGGCTGGGGTCCGGACGCCGCCGTGTCGTCGGCCGGCGCTGTCCCGTCGTCGGAGTCGCCGAAGAGCCCGCTCGCCACCACGAGCTGCTCGGCCTCGTCGATACGCGCATTCACCGTCGCGAGCCGGGCACCGAGTGTCTGTTCCGCCTCCCGGCGACGCTCGTCGAAACGCGCCTGCACGTCTTCGAACCGCTGCGTGCCGAACAGTCGCCGCAACAGTGCCTGGCGGTCTCTGCTGCCCGCGAGCAGGAACTCGGAGAATCGGTTCTGCGCGAGCAGGATCACCTGGAGGAACTGCTCGCGACTGAGCTGCAGGATCTCGTCGAGCTCGTTCCCCACATCGACCGCCCGAGCGGCACGACCGATCCAACCGGCGTCGGTCCACTCGTCGAGGGCGACGGCCGATGCCTGCTTGGTCATGCCGCCACCGCGTTTGGCAGGACGCAGGTACTCCGGCGAGCGTGTCACGCGGAAGCGGCCCGCCGGAGTGCTGAACTCGACCACCACCTCCGACGGATCATCGGGCTCGCAGTGATCGCTGCGCAGCCGCTTCTCGCCGCCGTCGTAGCGAGGCACGCCGCCGTAGAGCCCGAAGCACACGGCGTCGAGGATGCTCGATTTGCCGGCCCCCGTGCGGCCGGCGATCAGGAAGATGCCGTCGTCGGCGAAGGCATCGAAGTCGACGACCTGCCGCGAACGGAAGGGACCGAAGCCCTCGACCTCCAGGCGATGGAGACGCATCTAGACGAGTGCCTCCGCGCGCACGCGCTCATCGAGCACCGCGCGGATCAGTTCGTGCTCGACTGCGGTGGGCCCACGACCTGCCCGCACGTGCTCGAGGAACGCCTCGATACGGTCGGCGTCGGTGACGGCGGTGCGCAGCCGCTGCACGTACGACTTCTCTTCCACCTCGGCGACAGCCGCCGGCTGATGCTGCACCATCGCGCAGTGGGGATAGCTCTCCCGCAGACGCCGCATCGGCTCGGACTGCGGCACCGCATCCGTGTAGACGGCGCAGACCCAGTCGTCGGCGTGCTCGGCGACCATGTCGGCTGCGAGGATCTCTTCGAGCGAGCCCGTGAGCGTGACGAGTCGACGCGGGACGGGCAGCTCGAGCCACTCGACTGCGGCGAGTCCCTCGGCATCGAGCTCGACCAGCCAGGATCCGCGCGGCTTGTGCTGCTCGCCGAAACTGTAGTGCAGCGGAGCGCCGGCGTACCGGACGCGCTCGCTGATCTGCTGCCGCCCGTGGATGTGTCCGAGCGCGACGTAGTCGGGGCCGTCGAAGACGCTCAGCGGCACGACGTCGAGTCCGCCCTGGCGCACCTCGCGCTCGAGGCCGGCGGTCGCGTCGACACCCGCCGCGAAGCAGTGCGCGATCGCCACCGAACGCCCCTCGTGCTCGCGCATACTGGCGCGGACCAGATCCATCGCGTGAGCCATGGTCTGCGCCTGCGTACGCAGCTGCCGCCCCGAGCTGTCGCCCTCGGGCCAGTGCTGACGGACGATCGCCGGTTCGAGATAGGGGATGCCGAAGAAGTGCACCGGCCCCTCGGCGTCGGCGATGGTGACCGGCAGACCGACCGCGAGCGGATCGGTGAGCACGTGGATGCCCTCGCGGAGCAGACGGGCCTGGAAGCCGAGCCGCGCGGCCGAGTCGTGGTTGCCGCTCGTGACGATGACGCGGGCGCCCGTCTCGTGCAGTGACACCAGAGCATCGCCGAGCAGCGTGTAGGCGGCGCCCGAGGGGGTCGCGGAGTCGAAGACGTCGCCCGCGACGACGACCACGTCGACCTCGTTCTCGCGAACCTGCTCCGTGAGCGCCCCGAGCACCTCGGCGAGCGCGTCCATGGTCGAGTTGCCATGGAACGTCCGGCCGATGTGCCAGTCGGAGGTGTGCAGGATTCGCATACTCACACGGTACGAACACCCTCGGACATTACGTCCGAGGCGTGCCGCGGCATCCGTTCCCCGGGGCGGGAATCAGGCGATCTGCGCCCGGACGGATGCCGCGGCCACGGCTCAGTGCGCGGCGAGGGACCGCTCGCCCTGCATCGGCATCAGCTCCTCCTTGGTGCCTCGCACCAGGAACACCGCGATCACGGAGGCTGCGACCATGAAGACCGCCGCGGCGATGAACGTCCACCCGTACGCATCGGTAAGCTGCGACGGCGCCAGCTCACCCTGGGCGTGTCCGCCCACGGCGGCGGCGTACACGGCGGTGAACACCGAGAGTCCGATCGACCCTCCGATCTGCATCGCCGAGTTCGCCATGGCGGACGCGACGCCGGCATCGTGCGGAGCCACCCCCGACAGCGCCAGGTTCTGCAGCGGGATGAAGATGAACGCCATCCCGACGCCGAGCGCCACCAGCGCAGGGGCGACCTGCACGAGGTACGCGCCGTCCGGGGTGATGCCCGAGAGGTACACCATCCCCGCGGCGGCGAGCAGCGGGCCGACGATCAGCATCGGTCGCGGCCCGATCACCGGAAGCAGCCGGGTCGCGATCGGCGCGATGATCATGGTCGCGATCGGCAGGGGCAGCGTGGCGAGCCCCGCCGGGAACGCGCCCATGCCGAGCACGAACTGCAGGTGGAACGTGAGGTACATCGTGGCGCCGATCATGATCGCCCCGGCGACGCCCTGGATGAGGAACGCCCCACCCCGGACGCGATCGGCGACGATCCGCAACGGTAGCAGCGGCTGTGCGACCCGGCTCTCGATCCAGACGAAGAGCGCGAGCAGGACGACCCCGAGCACCAGGAACGAGATCGTCAGCGGATCACCCCATCCGTGCTCGGCGAGACTGAACCCGTAGACGAGCGCTCCGAGCCCGAGGGTCACCGTGATGGTGCCCCAGACGTCGTACCGGTTCTCACCCTCGGCCTTGCTCTCGGTGAGGAAGAGGGCACCGCCGATGAGACCGACCACCACGAAGAAGACGTTCACGAAGAGACACCAGCGCCAGTCGGCGAACTCGGTGAGCAGCCCTCCGAGCAGGAGGCCGACCGCGGCTCCCGTTCCGGCGACGGTCCCGAACACGGCGAAGGCGGTGTTCCGGTCGCGGCCGGAGGGGAACGTCACCGTCAGCAGAGCCAGCGCCGCCGGGGCGAGCAGCGCGGCGAAGACCCCCTGGAGCCCGCGCGCGAGGATGAGTTCCCAGCCCTGCTGTGCGAATCCGCCGTACAGCGACGCCGCCCCGAATCCGATCATGCCGATCATGAAGATGCGCTTGCGCCCGATGTAGTCGGCGAGGCGTCCGCCGAAGAGCAGGAGCGCGCCGAACGCCAGCGCGTAGGCGGTGACGACCCACTGCCGCTGCCCGTCGGAGAGGCCGAGAGCGGCCTGGGCCCGCGGGAGCGCGATGCTCACGATGGTGCCGTCGAGCACCACGACGAGCTGAGTGAGGGAGATGACGATGAGTGCCCACCACCGGGAATGTGGATGGGCGCGCAGGGACGAAGACATGGAAAAACCTCCGGTGTCTGATGAGGATGCCGGAGGTTTCGAGCCTCGGATCAGCGCGTACCTGGACGCCTGACCACCTCAGCCAACGGGGCTGAGCAGAACTCCATTCTATCGCATGATGTTCGAGGAGGAAGCGGAAGGTCCCCTGACCCACCCTCGTCGCGACGATCGACACGCGGTGATGCGAGATGCGCTGTGCACCATCACCTGTGCGGCGTGCGGGGCTGCGCGATGCGATATCAGGGCTGCCCTCCGCCCAACAGGTGCCGGCTTGCCCCGCCGGCTGAGGGTTGTGCCCGCTTCGTCGCGACTACCGACTTCCGCTCTCCTCCTCGAGGTCGTTCGCCCAGTTCGCCTGCTGGATCCGGTTGTCGAGCTCGCGCAACTCCTGTGCGACGGCGTCGGCCCTCGATCGCAGCTGCGCGACCGGCAGCGCCGAGACCTGCCGCAGCTCCGACCTCATCTGGCGCAGGTACTGGTCGTTCGAGCCGGATGCCGCGGCCGCCGCGTCCGTCAGCACGGAGTGGCGCAGACGCAGCACATCGCGGGCGGCGAGCGCATCCGTCATCGTGCCGTCGGCACCGAGGTCGAGCCGCGCGTTGGTCGCGTTGATGCGACGGATCAGGTCGCGCAGCTGGGTCAGCGCGGCGTCCGCTTCGACGATGAGCGCCGCGGCGTCCTCGGCCGGCTCCTCACCCTCCTGGTAGCGGGCGTTCGCGACGATGCGGGCGCGCAGCTGCTCGATGCGGCGCTGCAGATCGGCGCGTGCGGTGAGGGCCTCAGCGAGTTTCATGGGCCCATCCTCGCAGCAGCGGGCCGTAACACGGCGTCATAATGCACGCGAGTCAACGCGAGCGCAGCAGCGGCGCGTGCTCGGGGTGCGCTGCGAACCAGTCGGCGACGTACCAGCAGACGGCGTCGACCTTGCGGTCGCCGCGCTCCTCGATGTCGGCGACGGCCCCCTCGACGACCTTCCCGGCATAGCCGTGGCCGCGGAAAGTCGGGACGGTGAAGGCCCTGGTGAGGGCGATCGTGTGTCCGTCGTCGCGGTAGTCGAGAACGCTCACGAGCTTTCCGTCGCGCATGAGCGTGTAGCGCGACGCGTCCTTCTCGTCGGTCAGGATGAAGCCGCCGACGGTGTGCGAGATCGTCATCCGAGCAACGTTACGCCCGCTCGCGGACGCCCGGGCGTTTTGACATGGGCGGTCACGATCGGACATAATCCCCCCATGACCACCAACGCAAGCCCTTTGTCCGCCCAGGAGGCGAACAGGACTGCCGGGATGATGATGCCCGGTCGCGTTGGCATGTGTTGCCGAATGTGTCGCTGAACGAACAGCCACCCCGCCTGACCTGACGCCTCGCCATCTGCGAGGGCAGAGTCACCGAGCATCCACCCTTTGCTCGCTTCCCGGCTCCGCCGGTCATTCATGCAACGCATCAGAGCCCCGCTCGATCCGGGCTCACGTCCTGAGGACTCATCATCATGTCGAACACCGCACTTCTCGAGCGTCCCGCCACCACCGCCGCGATCCGCACGCAGCCCGAGACCGCTGCCCCCCTGGCCGCCGCCGGCGCCGATCTGCCCGCCGTCCGCTCGCCCCGCGGCTTCGCCCTCTATGTCGGACTCGACGAGATCAAGGCAGCCGAAGCCGGAGTCAGCCTCCCCCTCCTCGTCGACGCGCTGCGTCGCACCCTCGCCGAACTCGCACCGGGTGCCGAGACGCACGCCACGGTCGCCCTCGCCCCGCACGGCTCCGGAGGCCGCGACCTCGACGTCGTCCGCCTCGCCCTCCAGGAGCCGGGTGCGATCGCCCGCACCAAGGCCGCCGCCGAAGAGGACGTCGTGGAAGAGGAGACGGGCGTCACCGTCGACATCTCCCGCAAGCGCGTGCTCATCGACGGAGAGTCCGCGGCCTTCACCTACAAGGAGTTCGAGCTGCTGCAGTACCTGGTGCTCCGCGAGGGACGCACCATCGAGCGCAGCGAATTGGTCTCGGCGCTCTGGCAGGCACAGGACGACGAGACGCCCGGCGAGCGCACGATCGACGTGCACGTCCGCCGCCTTCGCGCCAAGCTCGGCCGCTACGAGGACATCGTCCGTACCGTGCGCGGCATCGGGTACCGGTTCGACCGTCACGCCGACGTCGTCATCCGCTACGGCCACGGCACCCCCTCGCCCGACCGCTTCTGAGCGCCCTCGGGTCCGTGTCAGGGCCGGCGCGTAGGGTGGGCGCATGACCCTGATCGAGCATCCTGCGACGACCGACGCCGCGTCTGCGGATGGTCGCAGTGAGACCGTTTACCGGCCTCCGCACCCGCTCGATCTCCGACGCACGGTCGGCATGCTCCGACGCGGTGGCACCGACCCGACGATGGTCATCGACGGCCCCGTCATCTGGCGCGCCATGCGCACGCCGCTCGGGCCCGCGACACTCGCCCTGCGCATGTCGGGCGAAGAGGTCAGGGCCGCGGCCTGGGGCCCCGGAGCCGAACACGCGCTCTCACTCGTGCCCGCCCTCTGCGGTGCCCACGACGATGCCGGGGACTTCGATGCGTCGCGGCATCCCCTCATCGCCGATTCCGCGCGCCGACACCCGGGCCTGCGGCTCGCCCGCACCGACGAGGTGTTCGACGCTCTCGCGTGCGCGATCATCGAGCAGAAGGTCACCGGCATGCAGGCCTTCGGCGCCTGGCGCTGGCTGGTCTCGCGCTTCGGCGAGCGCGCACCCGGTCCGACGCCGCGACCGATGTTCGCTGCTCCCGCTCCCGAGCAGTGGTACCGCATCCCGTCCTGGGCCTGGCACCGCGCCGGGGTCGAACCGCCGCAGTCCCGCACCATCGTGCGCGCGGCCGAGCGCGGCGACCGCATCGCCCGCGCTGTGCACGCGGCTGCTCCCACGGGCGCTGACCGCGACCGTGTGCTCACCAGCCTGCCGGGTGTCGGCGTCTGGACGGCGGCGGAGACCCGTATCCGCGCCCTGGGCGATCCCGATGCGGTCAGCGTCGGCGACTATCACCTCGCCCACGAGGTCGGCTACGCGCTGACGGGCAAACGCACCGACGACGAGGGGATGCTCGAGCTCCTCGCACCTTGGGCGGGTCAACGGCAGCGCGTCGTGCGCCTCATCTTCGCCAGCGGTGTTCAGGAGCCGCGCCGGGGGCCCCGTCTCGCGCCCGAAGACCATCGCCACCGCTGACGCCGCCACCTATGCTGGTGCCATGTCCCGTTCTGCGCTGCGCATCTCCATCACCGTCGGCCTGCTCATCGTCGGCGTCGTGGTCGGGCTGATCTTCCAGAACGTCTGGCTCGGCGTGCTGCTGGCTGCCATCGTCTGGCTGGGATGGTTCCTCGGATACGAGTCGCGCCGAGGCAACAACGCCGGCGTCAACGACGAGGACCACGGCATCGAGCTCTGAGAGCAGCCTCGCGCACCGCATCCGTCCCTCAGTAGTAGACGGCGAGGGGTCCCGAGGGGCCGTCGACGACGTGGACCGGGGTGTCGAACACGCGCGTGAGCACGTCGTCGGTCATGATCTCGGCCGGTGAGCCGAACTCCACCACCGCCCCGTCCTTCATCGCGCAGATGTGATCGGAGTAGTGCCCGGCGAAGTTGATGTCGTGCAGCACGATGACGATCGTGCGTCCGAGCTCCTCCGCGGCCCGGCGCAGGTGCTTCATCATCTGCACCGCATGCCGCATGTCGAGGTTGTTCAGCGGTTCGTCCAGCAGCACGAATTCGGTGTCCTGCGCCAGGACCATCGCGACATAGGCGCGCTGGCGCTGGCCACCGGAGAGCTCGTCGAGATAGCGGCCCTCGAGCGGTCCGAGGTCGAGGAAGTCGATCGCCTGACTGATGATCTCCTCGTCCTCTCGGTTCAGTCGCCCCTTCGAGTGCGGAAAGCGACCGAAGCCGACCAGCTGACGCACGGTGAGCCGGGTAACGAAGTGGTTCTCCTGCCGCAGGATCGACACGACCTTCGCCAGGTCCTTCGACTTCGTCGAGGCGACATCGAGTCCGGCGATCTCGATCGCGCCGGCGTCCATACCGTTCAGTCGGCCGATCATCGTCAGCAGGGTCGACTTGCCGGCGCCGTTCGGTCCGATGAGCGCGGTGATGCCTCCGGCGGGGATCTCGAGGTCGACGGGGCCGATCGCGACCTCGCTGCTGTAATCACGGCGGACGCCGTCGAGTGAGATCACAGTCGGCCCTTTCTGAGGATGACGATGAGGAACACGGTGCCGCCGACGAGCTCGATCAGGATCGACACCATCCCCTGCGCGTAGAAGACGTTCTTCATCACGAAGTACGCGCCCGCGAGGATGGTGAACGCCGTGAGCACCGCGACGGGGAAGATGAGCCGATGGTCGTGCGTGTCGGCGAACTGATACGCGAGGGTCGCCACCAGGAATCCGAGGAACGTCATCGGTCCGACGAGCGCGGTCGATGTCGCCATCAGCACCGCGACCAGGAAGAGCACGATGAAGAGCTCGCGTCGATGGTCGACCCCGAGGGAGCGCGCGGCATCCGGCCCGAGCGCCATCAGGTTGAGCCGCCGGGATCGCAGCCACAGCAGTGCGGAGGCCGCGACGACCAGGGGAATCGCCAACGGGAGGTAGGAGGGATCGGCGTTGGACACGTTGCCGAACAGCCGGGCGGCCAGCACGTCGAACTCGCTGGGCGTGAGCAGGCGCTGCATGAACGTGGCGATCGCGCCCAGTCCCCCACCGATCACGATGCCCACCAGGAGCATGATCTGCAGGTTGCCGTATCGCCCGGACAGCAGCCAGCCGTAGAGCGCGACCGCGAGCCCGACCATGATCGCGACCTGGATCGCGAACTGGCCGACGCCTTGGATCGCCACGAGCCCTGCCACCCCGAACAGGTACACCGTCGAGGTCTGCACCACTCGGTAGAGCGACTCGAACCCCATGATCGACGGGGTGATGATGCGGTTGTTCGTGACCGTCTGGAAACTCACCGTGGCGATGGCCTGCGCGACCGCGACGAGCGCCATGACCGTCACATCGATCCCCCGGTGCTGGGCGATGCGCCAGAACCCCGTCGAGCCGACCGGCATGGGGTTCCCCCAGGCGAGCAGGCCGAAGCCGGAGCCCGCGGCCAGGACGACGAGGAGGCCGAGCACGATGAGGTACCGACGGCGCGCACGAGGGGTCGTGAACGAGCCCGACGATCGCGGCACCGGAACCGGAACCGCCGCCACCTGCTCCCCCACGCCGCTAGCCACGTCGACGCTGCCTGAGCAGGAGGAGCACGAACACCACGGCGCCGACGACACCGAGGATCAGCGACACCGGAACCTCGAACGGCATGATGATCGTGCGTCCGATGATGTCGCACACCGTGACGATCGCGATGCCGAGCAGGCACACCCACGGCAAGTTGCTGCGGAGGTCGTCGCCGCGCACCATCGAGACGATGTTCGGCACGATCAGTCCGAGGAAGGGCAGGTTGCCGACGACGACCGTGACCACTCCCGTGGTGATCGCGATGAGGACCGTGCCGAGCAGGATGATCCGGTTGTAGTTCACCCCGACGTTCGTGGCCACTTCCTCGCCGAGGCCGGCGATGGTCAGCCGGTCGGCCACGAAGAACACGATCACCCCGATGATCGCCACGATCCACAGCATCTCGTACTGGCCGCGCATCACCGAGGTGAAGCTGCCGGCGAACCACACGCCCAGGATCTGCAGGGAGTTCGTGGCGAGCGCGAGATAGGTCGACAGGGCGCCGACGACCGCCCCGAGCATGATGCCGACGATCGGGACGATGAGCGATGACTTGAGCGCGACGCGGCGCAGGAAGGCGAAGAAGACCATCGTGCCGATGAACGCCGCGAGCACAGCGCCCGCCATCCGCAGCGGAAGCGACGGCTGCGGGACGAGGATCATGACCGTCAGGAGCCCGAGTCCCGCCCACTCGGTGGTTCCGGTCGTCGTCGGCTCGACGAAGCGGTTCTGGGTGAGCAGCTGCATCACGAGGCCCGCCATCGCCATCGCCGCGCCCGAGAGGACGAGGGCGATCGTCCGGGGCACGCGCGTGATCTGGAACATCTCCGCGCCGTCGTCGGCGCCGGCGATGTCGTACACACCGGTGAAGAGCGAGATGACGAGGAGCACGACGACGACGAGCACGCCGATGAGCAGCTTGCCGTCGAACAGCCGCCCGGCGTACCGGGGCGGCGGGGTGGTTTCTGTGGGGGTCATGATGACGGTGCGGCGGCACCCGAGTCATCCGGATGCCGCCGCGTCGCCTCAGTTCTTCGCGCTCGCCTCGAGGGCGTCGGCGAAGTCCTCGAGGAACGTCGTGTACGTCTGGATGCCCTCGTTCAGGTAGGTGTCGGTGGGCATGTAGACGATCTGCTCGTCCTTCACCGCCGTGACGCCGGCGAGCGCCTCAGAGCTCTCCAGGATCTCGGCCGCCTGGACGTAGTCGGGGGTCTCCGCGGCGAACACGGCGTCACGGTCGAGCACGAGGATCCAGTCGGGGTTCGACGCCGCGATCGCCTCGACCGAGATCTCGTCGCCCTGGTGGTCGTCGGTCGCGTCGTCGACCTCGAGCGCGGGAGTCAGGCCGAGGATGTCGTAGATCGGGCCGAGCGAGCGGCCGACGGTCGGGGCGAGGTAGCCGATCTCGCCACCCGAGGTGTTCACGGCCATGACGGTGTCGGCGTCGTCGTAGGCGTCCTTGGCACGCTCGACCGCGGCATCGAAGTCGTCTACCAGCTTCTTCGCCTCGTCCTGCTTGCCGAAGATCTCGCCGAGCACGGTGACCTGGCGCTTGAGCTCCTCGTCGAAGGGCTCGCCCTCGCGCGGCTCGAGATCGATGATCGTGGCCTCGGGCACGAGATCGGCGATGGCCGCGTTGTGCTGCGTGAAACGCTGACCGCTGATGATCAGGTCGGGCTCGACCGCGACGACGGCCTCGAGGTCGGGCTCGCTGTGCAGTCCGATGTCGACGATGCCGTCGTCCTTCACATACGACACAGTCTCGGGCATGAGTGCCACAGCACCCGCCGAGAGCTCGACTCCCCAGTCGGAGAGCGTCTGGAAGGTGCGGTTGTCGAGGGCGACGACGGAGGCCGGAGGGGTCGCGATCTCGTGAGTGCCGGTGTTGTCCTCGATCGTGACGGATGCTGCCGCCGGTTCGGTCTTCGCCGGTTCGGCCGTCTCGCCGGTAGCGCAGCCGGCGAGGACGAGGAGGCCGACGAGGGCGGTGCTCGTGGCGGTGAGGGTTCTGGGCACGGACATGGAGAGACTCCTGTTCTGCGGGATCTGTGCGCACACGATGGCGCCGGGACGACGAGGTTAGGGTGACCTTCCCTCGGCTTATTTAGGTTAGCCTTACTTCATGAGCGATACGAAATCCGGCTTCTCGATCGAGCGTCGCGGCCTCGAGCTGCGCTTCCGCAACGTGACTCTGAGTGCCCGCGAATGGTTGGCTCCGGACTTCGTGCGGGTGCGGCTGACCGGTTCCGACCTCGCCGGCTTCGAATCGCGGGGTTCCGACGACCACATGCGGCTGTTCTTCCCGGCAGGGCCGGTCGGCTCCGTCGAGGAGCTGCGTGCGTCGCCCAGCCGCGAATACACACCGCTCGCCTGGGGCGAGGACTGGCTCGACGTCGAGTTCGCCGTGCACGGCGGCCAGGGCGTCGCGGCGCCGTGGGCGGCGACGGCGCCACTCGGTTCCTCGATCGGCGTCGGCGGACCCCGCGGCTCGGCCGTGATCGAGGGCACCCCCGGCTCCTGGCTGCTCGTGGGCGACGAGACCGCGATCCCCGCCATCCGGCGCTTCGCCGCGCTGATCCCCACGGGAGCCCCGGCACGCGTCGTCGTGGAGACGGTGAACCAGGGGCGCGAGTTCGAGATCGAGGCGCCGGTCGAGATCGAGTGGCTGCACCGCGGGGATGCTCCGTCGGGCTCAGCCCTCATCGCCTTCCTCGAGGCGCTCACCGCAGAAGACGCCGTCGGGTCCGACCCGTTCGTCTTCATCGCGGCCGAGCAGTCGATCGTCAAGCCGGGCCGGGCCCTGCTCGAGCGCTGGGGAGTCGACACCGCGAACGCCGTCGTGAAGGGCTACTGGAAGCGCGGCGAAGCCGAGTACCACGCACCGCACTGACGCCGTCTCCGCTTCTGCAGCGTCCCTGTCGGTGGGGGTGGGTACCGTAGGTGCGTGCCGTGGTTTCCCGCTGTCTCGAGGGTGGAGTGTTCATGAAAGGTGACCGCCTGCAGCGGTGCGCGAAGGACCGCGCCGAGGAACTCCCGGGTTCTCGTCTCGAGCATCCCTTCGGTCCGGAATGGGACGTGTTCAAGGTGCGCGACAAGGTGTTCATGCTGCTCACCGCGGTCATCGGAGCGGAGATCGTGACCCTCAAGGCGGCACCAGAAGACGGCGACGCGCTTCGCCGGCAGTTCGATGACATCATCCCCGGCTATCACATGAACAAGAAGCACTGGATCACACTCCGCCCAGGTGGGAAGCTGCCGGAAGACCTGGTCCGGGAGCTGGTGACCGAGTCGTATCTCCTCGTCGTGGAGAACCTCCCCCGGCGTCAGCGGCCCGTCGACCCCGCCACATTCGGGAGGATCGCTCCCTGACCCTGTCGGCCCCTTCTGCAACACTGGGGGCATGGCTCTTCTCGATCATCTGGGCATCACCGTCGACGACCTCGAGCGCGGCCGCGCGCAGTTCCATCCGGTCCTCACCGCTCTGGGCTACCGGAGCGGCGGCGAAGACGATCACTCGGTCTCCTGGAACAACGGCGACGAGACCGAGATCATCCTGTACACCTGGGACGAAGACTCCGCCCCGCACCGGCACGGCAAGATCGGGTGGCAGCACATCGCCTTCGCGGTGCCGACGCGCGAAGAGGTCGAGCGCCTGCACGCGATCGCCGTCGAGGCCGGGTGGACGGCGGTGCGCGAGCCCAAGGAGTACCCCCGTTACTCCGAGCGCTACTACGCCTCTTTCGTCGAAGACGCCGACGGCATCCGCATCGAGTTCATGTACAACCCGCCGCGCGAGACGGCTTGACTCCCGGGCGTGTCGCCCTCTAATGTGGCAAAGCTGTGCCGATCGGCGCAGCACGCCAGCCCAGGAGTCGACGGATGACCGCCCAGCGGAACCTTCCCATCGGAGCGGTGTTGCAGCTTCAGCCGAAGTTCAATGACCGCTACGAGTCGTACCCTCCGGCGCGCGCCGTGTGACAGCATCCGCTCTCGCAACGCCCCGCACCGTCAGGTCCGGGGCGTTTTCCGTATGGAGAGCAGAACCTTGACCTGTGGCTGGACACCACCACAAGGAAAGGAATCATGGAGAGGCTCTCCACACGGCTGCTGTCGTGGGCATCGCTGATCGACGAGAAGACACTCGCTCAGGCGCACACCACGGCCCGCATGCCGTTCATCCACCCGCACCTGGCGCTGATGCCGGATGCACACCTCGGCAAGGGGGCGACGGTCGGCTCGGTCATCCCGACGCTCGGCGCCATCATCCCCGCGGCCGTCGGTGTCGACATCGGCTGCGGCATGATCGCCGTCCGCACCCAGTTCACGAGAAGCGACCTGGGGGGCCGCGACCTCGCAGAACTTCGGGAGCAGATCGAGCGCGCCATTCCGCTGTCGGCCGGCCGGTACAACCGCAAGGTCGTCACGACGGCCGAGCCGCGCATCGCCGAGCTCGAGGAGCTCGCCGAGAAGAACGGCTTCGACCCCGCACAGTATGCCGGGAACTGGCGGCTGCAGCTGGGCACGCTCGGCTCCGGCAACCACTTCATCGAGGTGTCGGTCGACGAGCTCGACCGGGTGTGGCTGTTCCTGCACTCGGGCTCCCGGGGCGTCGGCAACAAGATCGCCGGGCACCACATCGGTGTCGCGCAGCGGCTATGCAAGCAGTGGTGGATCGACCTCCCCGACCCCGACCTGGCCTACCTCGTCGAGGGCACGCCGGAGTTCACGCAGTACATCCGGGAGCTGCGGTGGGCTCAGCACTTCGCCCTGTTGAACCGGGAGGAGATGATGGACCGGGTCATCCGCCAGGTGTCGGGGTTCCTCGACACCGCGGTGGACGAGCAGGAGCGCATCAACTGCCACCACAACTTCACCGAATCGGAGAAGCACTACGGCAAGCAGGTGTGGGTGTCGCGGAAGGGTGCGATCCAGGCCGACGCCGGTCGTCCGGGGCTCATCCCCGGGTCGATGGGCACCGCGTCGTACGTGGTCGAAGGGCTCGGCGACCCGCAGTCGCTGAACTCCTCACCGCATGGCGCGGGGCGCGAGTACTCCCGGTCGGCCGCGAGGCGGACGTTCACGCACGGCCAGCTGCGGGAGGCGATGACGGGCATCGAGTTCCGTGACACCGACGCCTTCATCGACGAGATCCCGCAGGCGTACAAGCCGATCGACCAGGTGATGGCGGATGCCTCGAGCCTGGTGTCGATCCGGCACACGCTGCGGCAGCTCGTCAACGTGAAGGGCGACTGAGCAGGACCGGGCGGTGGGACCCCCACCGCCCGGTTCGTGTGCCGTCCACGTGGAGGCGGATCGACTGCTCCTCCTCCGGACCGCTCGAGAACGACTTGTCCCCCATTCCCGGGGCACCGATATCTTCGCTGCTCCCGCCCTGGCAGGCTTGCGGAATCGATGCGACGATGACGGGGTGGAATTCATGAATGACGCGCAGATCTGGACCATGATCGGGGCGTTCAGCGCGCTGATGTTCAGCACGTTGACCGTGGTCTCCACGTTGTTCATCCACGTCGTCCGCAGTGAGATCGGCGGACTCCGCAACGAGATGAACGCGCGGTTCGACGCCGTGGACACCCGGTTCGATGCGGTGAACACACGCATCGACGGGCTCGACGGCGACGTGCAGGCCATCGTGAAGCGCACCTTCGGGTTCGATCGCGACTGATCGGCCCGACGTCAGACGACCGGGGCGACCTCCGCATCGACCGACCGATCGGTGAACGCGGTCTTCGGCACGAACACGAGGATGACCGCCGCGGCTAGTGCGGTAACTCCGCAGACGATCCAGACGGTGAAGTAACCCGCGAGCGAACCGGCAGTCCCCTCCGTCGCACCGGCAGTGGTGGCGACGCCGTGCAGCAACGCGATGCCGAACACACACGAGGCGATCGCCCCACCCACGGTCTTCACCGAGTTCGTGAGCCCCGTGGCGACACCGGTCTGCGTGGCAGGAGCAGCCGAGGCGGCGGCAGCGGGCAGAGCGGCGACCAGCGCGCCGGAGCCGAGCCCCACGACGACCATGTTTGTGATGACCTGACCGTACGTGTCATGGAACGGCAGGAAGAGCAGGAAGCCGAGGCCCACCAGGACAGACGCGCCCATCAGGGTGACCCGCGGAGTGGCCCAGCGCGCGAACGTCGGGAACAGCAGCGCACCTGCGATCATCGCCACGAGGTACACGCCGATGATCAGCGAGGTCGCGAAACCGCTCGTCCCGAGACCGTAGCCGTAGACCGACGGATCGGTGCGCGCGAACGTCGACAGCGGCGCCTGTGCACCGAGCACGCTGACCCCGAAGAGGCCCGCGGTGAGGAACACCGGGCCGAGTGCGGGCGAACGGAACATGCGCACGTCGATGAGCGGGTCGTCGCAGCGCAGCTCCCAGAGCACGAACGGGATCACCAGCAGCACACCGAAGACGACCACGGCCCAGGACCACGGATTCACGAGACCACCCTCGAGACGGAGCAGGCTGAGTCCGCCGGTGAAGCAGACGAGGGCGAGGGAGATCAGCACGAGGCCGACCGTGTCGAAGATGCCGCCGGTGGGCTCCGGCGATTCCTTGACCCCGAACAGGATCACGAAGAAGCACACCACGATGAGCACGGCCGGGACCAGGAGGACGACGGTGAGCGGCAGCACGTCGATCAGCGCGCCGCCGACGAGAGCACCGATGATCGCACCACCTTCGAGGGCGGCGACCAGGAGACCGGCCGCCTTGGCCGTGATCGAGGAGCGTCCTTCCATGCGGCGCGACCGCGACCAGATCAAGGCAATCTCGAGCGGGAGCCACACGACGTAGAAACCCATGAGCGCCCAGGCCGCGAGGAACACGCCGAAGGAGTCTGTGAACGGCAGCACCAGGGCCGCCGCGGCGGTCACGGCGGTGGAGATCAGCAGCATCCGCTTATGGCCGACCATGTCGCCGAGCTTCGCGAACGCCGGGACGACGAGCGCCGACAGCATGAGCTGCGTGCCCTCGAGCCAGTTCACGTCGGCGTCGTGGATGTCGAGGTGGCGGGCGATGTCGCTGAGCATCGGCGTGTAATAGCCCTGCAGCACACCGCTCGTGAACTCGACGAAGGCGAGGAAGCCGACGACGACGGCGAGGGTGCCCAGAGTGCGGGTGCGCGTCATCGCGTCTCCTGCTTCTTGTTCGGGTACTCCCGCGCGGGGCGGGAGGAGGGTGAGATCACCCTAGCCGTTCGAGAAGCGCGCGATGGAATCGCTCTCCGCGCTCCAACGCCGCGATCTCCACGCTCTCGTCGACGCCGTGGATCGAAGCCCGCTGCGCGTTCGACATGTCCAGCGGAGCGAAGCGGTAGACCGCCGGAGAGAAGCGATGGAAGTGCCGGGAGTCGGTGGCGGCCATCATCACGTACGGCACTGCCGGCACCCCGGGATGCGAGACCTCGAGCGCCGCCGCGAGCAGGGCGAACTGCGCATTGTCGGTGGGCGACTCCGGCGACGGCTCGCTGGCCTCGACCACCTCGACGGACACGAGCGGATCGCGGATGCGGCGGCGCACGCGGTACACGGTCTGCTGCGTCGTCTCCCCCAGCGCGATGCGGAGATTGACGGTCGCGGATGCCTGGGAGGGCAGCACGTTCGCGGCCGTCCCGCCCGACTGCATCGTCGGGGCGACGGTCGTGCGTACGAGTGCCGCGGGCTCGCCGCCGAGTGCCGCGAAAACCTGCCCGGTCAGCAGCGGCGCCGAGCCGAGGAAGCGCAGCAGGTGGCGCGCCGGCCCCGGTGTCTGGGCGGCCAGCCGCGACAGCATCCGCAGGACCGCCTTCGAGGCGCGAGGACGGAAGGTCGCGGGTCCGAGTCTGTCGACGGCTCGGGCGATCCGTCGCACGGCGGTGAGCGACGGCGGGGCCGATGCGTGCCCGCCCTCGCCGCGCGCCGACAGCCGCAGCGTCATGACGCCCTTCTCGCCGACGCCGATCATCGCCGCCCGACCGGGGACGAAAGGCAGCGGCGCATCCACGACCGCTCCGCCCTCGTCGACCACCAGCCACGGAACGATGCCGCGTGCACGCAGCACCCGCGCGATCTCCTCGGCCGCCTTCCCGTACGTCTCTTCGTTGCCGCCGAACGAGAGGTAGACGTCGCGGGGCGGGACGAATCCGTCGGCGAGCAGATTCTCGACCGCTTCGAGCACGACGATCAGCGGGCCCTTGTCGTCCAGCGCGCCGCGCCCGAACACCGAGCCGCCGGCGATCACGCCGTCGAAGGGCGGATGGGTCCACGCGTCGCTCTCGTCGACCGGGACGACGTCGTAGTGCGCCATCAGCACGGCGGGGCCACCCGGGGCCACTCCTCTGCCCGCCCAGTGGAACAGCAGCCCGAAGTCGGTGTGCCGTTCGAGTCGCAGCTTCTCGTGCGTCAGCGGATAGAGCTCGGCGATCAACGCGACGAAGTCCTCGAACGGGGTGGCCCCGCGCTCGTCGAGCTCGGCGGAGACCGTCGGGATCCGGATCATCTGCGAAAGCCGTTCGGCGATGCCGGGGCGCACGGTCGATGTGGTCACAACCGCCATCGTACCGAGCGCCCAGGCATCGCCCGGAAGCGGTCTCGCGCTCGGGGACTCGTCACGAACGAATTCGGCAGCAGCCTCACATTTCGAGCACCTGTCCGGTCAGCTATGCAGAAGGATGTACCGAGAAGAAGAAGGAGCACACATGAGAATCGCCGTCGCAGGAGGAACCGGGACTGTCGGCCGGCACACCGTGGAGGCGGTGCGGGCCGCGGGGCATGAGGCGGTGGTGCTCAGCAGATCGCAGGGTGTCGATCTGGTGACCGGGAAGGGCCTGGATGCCGCCCTCGCCGGTGCGGATGCGGTGATCGACGTGGCGAGCATCCAGACCCTCAAGGCGAGCGCGGCGATCGAGTTCTTCACCGCCGCGACCGGGAACCTGCTGTCGGCGGCAGCGGATGCGGGGGTCCGTCACGTCGTGCTGCTGTCGATCGTCGGGATCGATCGCATCCCCTACGACTACTACGCCGGCAAGGTCGCGCAGGAGAAAGTCGTCGAGGCGTCACGCGTTCCGTGGACGATCCTCCGCGCGACGCAGTTCCATGAGTTCGCGGGTCAGATGTTCGAGCGGGCGAAGGTCGGGCCGCTGCACCTCGCGCCGAACGCGCGCACCCAGCCCGTGGCTGCCGCGGAAGTCGGCGCGCGCCTCGCCGCACTCGCCGCAGCGGAGCCGCAGGGCCGTGTGCGCGACTTCGCGGGCCCGCGCGAGGAGAGCCTGGCCGCCATGGTCCGCGCCTTCGCCCGCCGCGAGGGATACCGCGGATGGATACCGGCCCTGAACGTGCCGGGACCGCAGATGGCGGGGATGCGCGCGGGGCATGCTCTGCCCGGGCCCGATGCGGACCTGGGCGTCCAGACGTTCGCCGACTGGCTCGCCGAAGGGCAGCGGCCCTGAGCACCGTGGGAACAGTGCCGTGACCGCTGCTGTTGCACCACAGAGATCCGACGCCGATCCGAGGAGGTGCGCATGGAACTGACCCTGGTCTCATCGTCCTTCTGCGGCGCGTGCGCACGAACCAGGTCCGTGTTGGCCGACGCTGCTCGGTTCCTTCCGGATGCCACGATCACGGAGATCGATGTGGCCCGCGATCCCGATGCCGCCGAGGCGCTCGACATCGGCTTCACCCCGACCGTGATCATCCGCGATGCATCAGGAGTCGAGGTGTTCCGCGCGGAGGGCGTGCCGACGGTCCCCCAGGTGCTGACCGCCGCGGTCAAGGCGCTGCCGACCTGAGCGACTCGGCCCCGTCGGCCCCTTGCGGAGGCACGCCCCCGGGCGCAGACTGAGCGTCAGCGGTGCCGTCACTTCATCTCACACCTCCTGGAGTCCACATGCCTGCTCTCAACCCGTACCTCTCGTTCCGCATCGAAGCCCGCGAGGCGATGGAGTTCTATCAGAGCGTGCTCGGTGGTGAGCTCGTGATCAGCACCTTCGGAGAGTTCCCCGACATGGTGCAGGATCCGAGCCAGAAGGACCTCGTCATGCATGCCCAGCTCGATGCCCCCGGCGGACTCGTGCTCATGGCGTCCGACTCTCCCGACGGCATGCCCTGGGAGAAGCCGCAGGGGTTCTCGGTCTCGCTGAGCGGCAACTCGCAGGACGCCACCCGGACGGTGTGGGAGAAACTGGCCGAGGGGGCGACGATCACGATGCCCCTGGACGTGCCGCCGTGGGGCGGACTCTTCGGCATGCTCATCGACCGCTTCGGCATCCCGTGGATGCTGCACGGCGACCCGGAGGACTGAGCGGGAAGACTGAGCACGCTGCTCAGCGCGGCTGCACGGCGCGACACGCGAGGTGCAGGGCGAGCCTCGCCTCGGGATCGGTCATGTCGATGCCGAGGAGTTCCTGCACGCGCCGGATCCGGACCATGACCGTGTTGCGGTGCAGGCCGAGCGCCTGCGCCGTCGCTGCGATGCCCGACTCGTGGTCGAGGTACGCCGAGAGCGTGGTGAGCAGCTCCCCGCCCCCGACGCGCAACGGCGCCAACAGTGATTCCGCCGCCGGGACGAAGGTGTCGTTCCCGGTCCAGGCGAGAAGCAGCTGCTCCAGGCCGAGGCTGTCGACCCGCACGAACCATCCCGTCGCGGAGCGCGATGCCGCGATACGCGCCGCGTCGCCGGCCTCGTCCAGAGTCGTGGCGAGGCCTTCCGCCCCGGCCTGCAACGAGCCCACACCGGTCGCCACGGTGAAGTCGCGCAGGACTCCCAGGTGCAGCGCGCGCAGAGCGGCCACGGCGCGCTCCACCCGATCCGGGTCCGGGGCCTCCGGGAACGACAGCCATCCACTGAGCCCGCGGCCGGCCGTCGTCGCATGTGCTTCTCCGTCGATCACCGAGAGAGCAGCGCTGACCGAACGCAGCAGCGAGAAGGAATCGAGCCGTCCCCTCGCCACCACCCGGAAGCCGATGTGATGCCCGCCCGTGCGCCAGCCGCGCTCCGCCATGCGGCGCTCGACATCGGCATCAGCTGCCCCGTGCAGGTCGACGAAGTCGCGAAGGAGACCCGAAGACACGGCGACGTCGTTCACGGCCGCGACCTCGTCGATCAGGATGCGCGCCGCGACGGCCGGCATCGCGATCTCGGCGGCGACCGAGAGGGACTGCACCTGCGCCTCGCCGAGCCCGCGCCCGAAGAGCACGAGCCGCAGACCGCTGCGCCCCGGGCTGTCGACGCGCACGGACGCCGCCGCTGAACCGTCCGCGCTCGCCTGATCGAGCCAGGAGTCGAAGCCGATCGCGGCATGCAGACGTTCGTCGAGATGTGCGCCCGCCTCCTCCAGGACACCGGATGAGTCGATCAGCGCGGCCCCGACACCGAGGTTCGCCGCGATGTGCCCCAGCAGGTCGGCGAGGTCGTCGGCGGCGTACTCGAAGGACTGGGCGACCTTTCGCACCTGGCTGAGCGTCAGCGCATCGCGGGCCTCGATCAGCATCCAGCAGGCTTTCGCGAGCTGCACCGGTCGCTCGACGTCGAGCAGGCACAGACCGATGCGGTCCGCGAGCCGGAACGCACCCGCGTCGAAGCCGACCGCACCGGGGAGCGCGAGTCCCGTGAAACCGCGGTCGCGCAGTCGTCGCAGCAGCGCGTCCTGCTGCCAGGTCGCGGTCGGGGCCGCCGATGTGACGATCGCCAGCCGGTCTGCACCGCTCTCGGTCAGCTCCGCCTCTCCCGCCCCGACGGCGACGGCGTCCCACGCGGCATCCGAGGGGCCGGCGACTCGCCGCAACCCGCCGTTCTCCGCGTGAGCGAGCAGGGCGCTCAACCGCAGCCGCTCGATCATGCGGCATCCAGATCGTCGAGGCCGTAGGCCGAAGGCAGGACCTTGGCTCGCCGGTCCGACCGCGCGTTCCACCATGCCGGCGCGGGGACGGCGAAGACCGCCACGTTCCGGGCGAGACCCAGCTCGGTGGCCTCGAGGATCTCCCGGGAGACCGCGTCGACGATCACGATGATCGTCGGGGCCGAGGCGACGAGGAGTCCGTCGGTGAGCACGGCAAGCGCCTCGGATCGGGTGACGACCCGGTGCACCGCACCACCGAGTCCGCTGATCTCGACCGCGTTCACGTGCGGGTCCTGGAGCGAGGGCACGACCGAGACGATGCGTCCTTCGGCGAGCAGTTCGGCCCCCAGGGCGTCGGCGAGGAGCGGAAGCGGCGCGGAGACGGAGGCGAGATACGCCCTGCCGAGTTCGAGCGCGTGCGCGAGGTGGCCGCCGATCGCGTGCTCCCGCAGGTCGCCGACGGTGAAGCCGCCGAGCACCGCGCAACCGACACCACCGGCCTGGATGATCGCCGACCGCACGACCCGTTCGGCATCGATGGCCCGATGCGCCTCCACGAGCGCGACTCCGTCGGCACCGGTGTCGCACGCGAACACGAGCCCCGGCACGCTGTCGACGAAGAGCGACATCTGGTCCAGCCCCGGCACCGCGCGACCGGTGCAGTCCGCATCGACCACGACGTGCGATCCGGCGAGCGTCAGCGGCGCGAGCCCGTTCATACCCCCGCCCTCGAGCGAGCAGACCGCGGGGATCGGATGCCCGACCCACCGCTCGACCGCGGCGAGGAGCCGGGCGAACGGCTCTTCCGCCGGAAGCCGCTCGCCGAGCAGCATCGTCGAGCCGACGAACGCGACCCCGAGGCAGGGCGTGTCCGGGTCGAGCGATGAGATCGGCGACACCTCGATCGGCCAGTCTCCGGCGCGCGCGAGCATGAGTTCCAGCATGGTCGTGGAGCCGCCGCCGCCCGAGCCGAGCAGCGCATACCCGCGGGCGAGTGCCGTGAGGTCGTCGCGCTGCAGCATCATGCGCTCCAGCCTAGGGAGAAACGCCCTCGCCTGCGGACAGGGTCTCGACCGGGACGAACTCCGCCGAGAGCCCGAATGCCGACGGGCCGAAGGCGGCGAGCGCATCGGGGGTGCGCATCATCTCGGGGGTCGAGATGCCCAGCACCCGCACGCGCTGTCCGTACCGGAGCCCCTCGGTCGTGATCGGCTCGGCGGTCTCGTGGTCGACCACGCAGATGAGGTCGGGCACGATCGCCACGAGGGTCTCTCCGCGATGCGCGATGAGGTTCTCGTTCTGGAAGGCGATCTCGAACGTGTCGCCCTCCTCCGCCCCAAGCGGTGCGATGACCGCCCGCCCCTTGGCGAAGCCCTCGGTCGTGCGCCGCTCGACGTCGATGACCTTGCCCACGCAGAGCTCGCGCAGGTGCGGGTAGAGCGTCGTCGCGAGCGTGTCGGCGATCGCCTCGAACGGGGAGCGGTGCTCCTCGCGAGCGATCCGGATGGCGCGGCCCAGCGCGAGGGCCATCGAGATCGTGCGCGGCACGGCCGTCCGCCGCACGTCGGCTCCGGTCATCGCATACTCCGCGATGTGACCGACGCCGCCGAGGCGGATCGTGATGCCGCGGGCGAGCCACTCCATCTGCCGGTCGTCGTCGCCGGTGTCGATCACGACCTTCTCCCCGCGTTCCCCGGCGAGCGCCAACGGCGACCCGTGCACGCCGTAGACCGCGAAGGTCTCCATCGAGAGCTCGGGGAACGCGCGGCCCATGCCGTCGGCATCCACCACCGGGAGCCCGGTCTCGGCCGCGACGATGAGCGGGATCATGGAGTTGATGCCGCCGCACTCGATCGGCATGGTGGCATCCGCCTTCCGGCCGAGGTGCTCCTCGAGCGTGCGCAACGCGAGGGTGGGCTCGGTGCCGGCCGGGATCTTCTCGATCATCACGGTCGGGGCGCCCATCTGCGCGGTCGGGATCACGAACAGGTCGTCGGCGAGCTCGTCCGGGTCGAGGATCGTGATGCTCCCCTCCCCCAGCACCCGCTCGACGAGCATCTTGCCGATGTAGGGGTCGCCGCCACCGCCGGTACCGAGCAGCGTCGCGCCGCGGGCGAGGTCGGGGAGGTCCGCGGCGGTGAGCTGCCAGCTCATGCCGCGACTCCCGCCGATGCCGTTCCGGCGGAGATGCTGCCGTCGTAACGGTGCGCCGCCATGTCGTAGCCGAAGTAGCCGGGCCCGACCATGGCGAGAGCGGCCTCCGAGTGCCAGCGCTCGTCGGCCGGGGCCGCGATCACCCGCACGCGCTGGCCGTACCGCAGGCCCTCGGTCGTGATCGGCTCGCCGGACTCGCCGTCGAGCACCATGATCAGATCGGGGGTGGTCGCGAGCACCACCCCGTCGGCCTCGGCGACGAGATGCTCGTTCTGGAACTGCAGGGTCAGCGTGGTGCCGGCGTCCCCGTCGATGCGCGCGCGACCCCGGGCGAATCCGGTGGTCGTGGCGCGGTGCACGTCGACGACCTTGCCGTCGAAGAGCTCGCGCCCGCCGAGCAGGTCGACGACCGCGTCCACCGGGTCGGTCTTCTCGTCACGCGCGATGGCGATGCGCTGCCCGATCTCGATGCAGCGCGACAGCGAGCCCGAGACGAGCGACTCCCGCGCGGCTGTGCCCGACATGGAGAACCCGGAGATCATGACCGAGCAGCCCATCTCGACACAGGCCACGCGGGCGATGCGCTCGGTCCAGGAGTTGTCGGCCGTCTGCAGCACGCCGGTGTTGCCCTTCTCGTCGCTGAACGCGAGGGGCGATGCGGTCACGCCGTACAGCGTCGGGAGCACCATCTGCAGCTCGGGGAACGCACGCCCCATGCCGTCGGCGTCGACCAGTGGCAGTCCGAGCGCGGCAGCGGCGGCGATCGGGATGGTCGAGTTCACGCCGCCCACCTCGGCACAGGCGATATGCGTGATCGGACGGCCGAGATGGACGCTGAGGGCCTTGACCGGTTCGATGACCTCGGCGAGGCTCGGCAGCTTCTCGACCATGACGGTCGGGGCACCCATCATGGCGACGAAGAGCACGAGGGCGTCGTCGGGCACCTCTTCGAGGCCGACGACCGTGACATCACCGGAGGCGAGTGCCTGACGGGCGAGGAGGGCACCGATGTACGGGTCTCCTCCACCGCCGGTCCCGAGCACGGCGGCGCCGCGGGCGAGTCCGTCGATGTGGGCGGGGGTGATGGTCCAGCTCATGTCACGCCCCCATGTCGAGGTCGCCGACGGCCTTGACGCGGATGCGCGTGGCGTTGCCGGGGAGATAGGGAATGGGCACCTCGTCGAAGTCGATGATCGAGACGGTCGAGGGCCTCGCACCGGCGGCGATGGCTTTGTCGACGGCCTCGGCCCGTACCTCGGCGAGCGTCTCCTCACGGCGGCCGGGTTCGATCGCGTAGACCTTGTCGATCTCGCCGCCGACCTGCGCGATGGAGGCGCCGATGGCGTTCGCGACCGCGTAGTTCTCGGGGCGGTGCACGGTGCCGAACAGCGGCAGCTCATCGGGGAGCAGGATGGATCCACCGCCGACCGCGACCACCGCGATGGGCTCGGGCGAGGTGCGCATGCGGTCCACGGCCTCGGACACGCGCTCGGCGATGCGCGCCAGCACCCGTTCGACGAACGCGGGGTCGAGGTGGGCGACCTTGCTCGCATCGCCCACTTCGGCGCGACCGGCCGCCACGGCGATGTCGGTGGCCGTCAGGGTCGAGCCGCCGAAGACCAGGGCTTCCGTCGTCAGCTTGTATCCGACGGAGGCCGGACCGACCTCGGCCGTCTCCTCGTCGACGATGCTGCCGCCGCCGATGCCGAGCGAGAGCACGTCGGGCATCCGGAAGTTGGTGCGGATGCCGGCGACCTTGACCTCGTTCGCCGTCTCGCGCGGGAACCCGTTGATCAGCAGCCCGATGTCGGCGGTGGTGCCGCCCACATCGATCACCGCGCAGTCGTCGAGCCCGCTGGTCGCCGCGGCACCTCGCATCGAGTTGGTCGGGCCCGAGGCGAAGGTCGCGACCGGGTAGCGGCGCACGTACTCCTCATCCATGAGCGTGCCGTCGTTCTGGCTGAGGAAGATCGGCGCCTCGATGCCCTGGGCGCGAACGGCCGAGGTGAGACCGTCGACGATCTCGGAGGCGAGCTCGCGCAGCGCGGCGTTGATGATCGTCGCGTTCTCGCGCTCGAGCAGGCCGATCCGTCCGATCTCGTGCGACAGCGAGATGGCGGCATCGGCACCGAGCACGTCGGCGACGATCTCGGCCGCCCGCACCTCGAGATCGTGGTTGACCGGGCTGAAGACCGAGGAGATGGCCACGGAGCGGATGCCGTGCGCCTTCATGTCCTCGGCGTGCGCCCGGATCTCGTCGGGGTCGAGCGGCGAGATCGGTCGGCCGTCGAATTCGTAGCCGCCGTGCGCGAGGTAGCTGCGCGCCTGCGTCGCCTCGACCAGCACCTCGGGCCAGTCGATCAGCGGCGGCAGCGCCCGCGTGGCCGGAAGCCCGAGCCGGAGGGCTGCGACCGGAGCCAGACGGCTGGCCTGCACGAGCGCGTTGATGAAGTGCGTCGTGCCGATCATGACGGCGTCGATGTCGGTGCCCTCGAAGGCGTGTCCGGCGCGCAGGTCCTCGATCGCCTGGATGATGCCGCTGGTGACGTCGGGAGTGGTCGAGTGCTTCACCCCCGCCAGCGTGCGGGTGCCGTCCATGAGGACTGCGTCGGTGTTGGTGCCGCCGACGTCGATGCCGATGTGCATGATTCTCGCTTTCCTGTGAGGGGTGTCTGTCTCTGGTGGCTCAGGCCGCTGCGGTCTCTTCGACCGGTGCGGCCTGGCGGGTGGTCGCGACGCCGACGCCGCGGACCCAGCCGAGCTTGCCCGCCACGATGTACAGCGCCATCGAGAGGAAGAGGCTGAGCAGCGACGGGATGCCCCACGTGACGAAGTAGCCGACGAGAGCGGAGACCAGCCACACGACGATCGTCGCGGGGACGATGCGCGGCGCGGTCGCCGGGAGGGTGCCGGCCTCGCGCGTCGCGTCGAGGTCGGGGCGCCAGCGTCGCACCACGTAGTACTCGGCGACCATGATGCCGGCGATCGGCGGGAAGGCGACGCTCAGCACGATGAGGAACTCGGTGAACTGGCCGAGGATGCCGACCGCGGCGAGGACGGACCCCACGACACCCAGCACGATCGTCGTCGTCACGCGGTGCAGGTTCTTGCCGAACGCGGTGGAGATGAAGTTCACCAGACCCAGCGTGGAGGAGTACAGGTTCCAGTCGTTGATCTTCAGGGTGCCCGTGAGCACGATGAACAGGCCGATGAAGCCGACCGACGAGGTCACGATCGCGACGATGTCACCCGTGGCCGCGGCGTGGGCGAGCAGCACTCCGGCGAGGCCGATCACGAACTCGCCGAGCGAGACGCCCAGCACGGTCTGCTTGATGACGTCGGCGCGCGAGCGGTTGAAGCGGGTCATGTCGCCGGTGATGATCGCGCCGACGATGAGGCCACCGGCGACGATGCCGGTTCCCGCCCAGACGCTCATGCTCGGTCCGGGGGCGGGGCCCGTGAGCAGCTCGCCGATGTCGTGACGGCTCAGCTCGGTGATGACCGACCAGCCGACGAGGATGAGGAACAGCGGCACGGTGATGTTCGCGAGCCACTGCATCCCGACGAATCCGAAAGCTACGATCGCGGTGACCGCGAGACCGAAGATGAGGCTCCATGCCCACACCGGCAGCGCGCCGGGCATGAGGGCGTCGAGGGACTGCGCGGAGATGGCCGACTGGATGCCGAACCAGCCGATCAGGCTGATCCCGATGGCGAGCCCGACCAGTGATGCGCCGATCTCACCGAAGCCGGTCCAGCGGGCCAGGAGTGCGGTGTTGAGTCCCTCGCGCTGGCCGATGAAGCCGACCACGCACATGATCACCTCGAGGATGAGCGAGCCGAAGAGGAAGGCGAGGACGGCCTCGCCGAAGGTCATGCTGTATCCGAGGGTCGCGCCGAGGAGGAACTGCGAGAGGGCCGAGACCTGTCCGAATCGCTGCACTGCGATTCCGAACCAGGGTTTGCGGGCCTCGGGAGTCACTCGGGAGAGCGCGAAGTCGTCTGCGTGCGCCGTGCGTGCCATGAGGGTCCTTCGGGGGGAGGGAACGGGTTGTGGGCCACAGTAGCCACGCCCTCCGGCCCGAGGATATGTGCACATCGCACGAGAATCACGTCGGTATGTGCGCATTGCACGCGACCCTCGCGCGGCGCTCGCACCCGGAGACCTCCCGCCGAGACCCCGACGAAACGCCGAGACCCCCTCCTGCCGACAGCGACAGGAGGGGGTCTCGGCGGGAAAGCGGGGCTTCGACGACCGCCCCGACGATCAGTGCAGCGCGTTCGCCTCGATGAAGGCGCGAAGAGCCTGCTCGTCGTCGGCCATCTCGGTCACGTGCTGGGGTGCGTCGAGCATCTCCTGCAGCTCCGGCGCGTAGCCGAGCTCGACGCCGATGGCCTCGTGGATCGTCTCGGCGAACTTCTCCGGCTTGGCTGTCTCGAGCACGAGCATCGGAACGCCCGGCTCCACATACTCGCGTGCGACCTTGACGCCGTCGGCCGTGTGCGGGTCGATGACCTCGCCCGTGGTCTCGTACACCGAGCGGATCGTGGTCAGCCGGTCGGCGTGCGTCGAGGTTCCGCTGACGATGCCGAACTCCTCGAGGAAGCGCTCCTGCTCGGCCGAGAAGTCGAAGTATCCCTGCGCTTCGAGGTCGTCCCACGCCCCCACGACGCGGGCGGGGTCGCGGCCGACGAGCTCGAAGATGAAGCGCTCGAGGTTCGACGCCTTGGAGATGTCCATCGAGGGGCTGGAGGTCGCGAGCGTCTGCGCGGCGCTGCGCGGGCGGTAGACGCCGGATCGGAAGAACTCGTCGAGCACGTTGTTCTCGTTCGCGGCGAGCACCAGGCGGCGGATCGGCAGTCCCATCTGCTTCGCGAAGAAGCCGGAGAGGATGTTGCCGAAGTTGCCCGAGGGCACAGTGAAGGAAAGCTCGGTCCAGCCGCCGGCATCCGTCGCCCGCAGCCACGCCCAGAAGTAGTAGACGGTCTGCGCGGTGATGCGCGCGAGGTTGATCGAGTTCACCGCTCCCAAGTGCTGCGTGCGCTTGAAGTCGAGGTCGCCGGCGAGCTTCTTCACGAGGTTCTGGCAGTCGTCGAAGACGCCCTCGACCGCGATGTTGTGCACGTTCGCGTCGTCGAGCGAGAACATCTGCGCCCGCTGGAACGCGCTCATGCGCCCCTGCGGCGACAGCATGAACACCGCGACGCGCTCCTTGCCGCGGAGGGCGTGCTCGGCCGCGGAGCCGGTGTCACCCGAGGTCGCGCCGAGGATGTTGAGCACGGCGTCGTTGCGCTCGAGCGTGTACTCGAGCACCTGGCCGAGGAACTGCATCGCCATGTCCTTGAACGCGAGCGTGGGGCCCTCGGAGAGACCGACCAGCGTCAGTTCGTCGTCGATCGCGCGCAGCGGCACGACGCCGTCGGGGAAGTCGGCGTAGGCCGCGTCGGTCATCCGCGCCAGGTCGGCGCGCGGGATGTCGGTCGCGAACAGGCTCAGCACCTCAGTTGCGAGCTGCGGGTAGGTCAGTGCACGCCAACGCTCGAGCGTCTCGCCGTCGACGGTGGGCATGACCTCCGGCACCGCCAGTCCGCCGTCGGGCGCGAGGCCCTCCAACAGCGTCTCGCTGAACGACTGCGGCTGCATGCCGCCGCGGGTGGAGATGAACTGCACGTTGGCTCCTCGGCTCGGGACTCGGCACGTCCATTCTCGCAGGGTGTTCGCCGGCGAGATGACGGGATGACGGATGCCGCCGCTCCTGCTCAGAACAGAGAGGTCGGCAGCGCCCCCTCGTGCTCCAGCAGCCAGCGCTTGGTCTCGAGCCCGCGACCTTCGTCACCGCCCGAGTATCCGCCGAGGCCGTCGCCGGCCACCACCCGATGGCAGGGCACGATCAGCGGGACGGGGTTCGCCCCCATGATCGACCCGATGCCCCTGGCCGGGACGTCGGTGCCGCTGCGCGCGGCGAGGCCGCCGTACGTGATCGTCTCGCCATGCCCGACCGTCCCGTGCAGAGCCGTGAGCACTGCTCTGGTCGCCGCGGTCTGCACGCCGAGGTCGACGGGAACGTCGAATCGGCGCAGCGTGCCCGCGAAGTACGCGGCGAGTTGCGCGAGGGCCTCGGCGAGCAGTGGGTCGGGCTGTGCGGTGGCGTCTTCGGGCGGAGCGGACCGCCACGTGACCCGGGTGATCGCCACGCCGTCGCTGACGACGCCGACGACACCGACCGGGGTGGCGAGCGTTCCGAAAGCGGACATGCGTCGAGGCTACCCGGATGCTCCGACGTCGGGCTCACCGTGAGCGGGCCGGGCCGTCGCGCGGCGGGGCGGCGGGACGGCCCGGTCATCTCACCCGCGGGAGACGTGGCGCCAGAGCGCCGCCCAGTGCTCGGGGCGGAGATCGCGGGGAAGACGCCGGTCCTCGGCGCCGGCCGCCGCGACCGCCTGTCGACCCCGGGACAGGGGTGTGCGCGCCGCCGTGGCCACCACCGCAGCGAGGTTCGAGCCTCGGCCCGTGAACATCGCCCCCACGAACGCCTCGTACGCCCGGCGATCGGATACCGGGACGAGCGGTGAGCCGCGGCGGCTGATGGCGAGCACCCCGCCGTCGACGCTCGGCTGCGGCGAGAACCCCCATGCCGGGACGCGGCCCTCCAGCGAGAACTCGAACCAGGGCGCGGACTGCGCGGTCATCATCGTTCCGCCGCCGACGCCGGCCCGCTTGCGCGCCACCTCCCACTGCGTCAGCAGGACCGCGTGGTCCCACCCACGGCTCGAGAGCAACCGCCGCAGGATGGGCGTGGTCACATGAAACGGGATGTTGCCGACGACGACGTCCGCGTCGAGCGGATGGCGGGTCGCATCCGCGACCTCGATGCGCACGCCGGGCAGTGCCCTTCGGAGCCGATGCACCCGGTGCTCGTCGATGTCGATCGCCGCGAGGGGTCTGCCGAGGGTCGTGAGCGAGCGGGTGAGTGCGCCATCACCGCACCCGAGCTCGAGGATCGAGCCGGAGGTGCGCCCGACGAGGTCGGTGATGCGGGCGAGGGTCGGACGATGGGTGAGGAAGTTCTGGCCGAGTTCGTGACGGCCACCATGGATTGAACGAGGCATGAGTGCGCTCCAGAAGAAGAATCGGAGCACCTCGAAGGAGGGGAGGACGCGAAGAGGCGTCGGTGAGGACTGCCCGTCCCGAGGTGCGATGACATCTCGGTGGACGGCGCGCAGATGCGTGCGAAGAGCGAGCGCGCCGTCAGGCGCGGCGGTCGCGGAACACGAGGTTGCGCCCCATCACGGGCGCGGCGCATATTGTTCCCATGCCGGACAGCATATCGGCCATCAGATCCAGCCGCGATCCTCGGCGATGAGCACGGCCTGCTGCCGCGTGCCGACGGACAGCTTCCCGAGGATGACCGAGATGTGGTTGCGCACAGTCCCCGGGGCAAGAGAGAGCGCCCGGGCGATCTGCCCCGTTGTCTCGCCACGACGACCGGCGCGCAGCACGTCGAGTTCACGGTCTGTGAGCGGCGAGCGCTCGTCGCTCAGAGCGTCGGCGGCGATCTCGGGATCCACGTAGCGGGCGCCGGCGGCGACCCGGCGGATGACGGCGGCGACCTCGTCGGCGCCGCGGGACTTCGGCAGGAAGCCCGAGACCCCCGAGGCCAGAGCGCGACGGAGCACGCCCGGGCGCGCATGACGGGTGACGACCACGCACCGCGTCGCGATCGCCCTGTTCAGCTTCTCGGCGACCTGCACGCCGTCGAGGCCCGGCATCTCGAGGTCCAGCAGGCACACGTCCGGCTGCAGGCGCAGGGCTTCCGCGACGGCCTGCTCGCCGTCGGCACATTCGGCGATGACCTCGATGTCCTCCTCCAGCCGCAGCAGGGCGGCAAGGGCAGAGCGGATCATGCCTTCGTCATCGGCGAGCAGCACGCGGATCATCGAGCATCCTCCCCCTGCGTCGGCACGGCCACGACGACCACGAACTCGTCGGAGTCGCGCCGTACCTCGAGGGTGCCGTGCGCCTCCTCGATCCTGCGGCGCACACCCTCCAACCCGGAGCCGTCATGCTCGACCTCGGCCCCCGCGATCACATCGTTCGCGATCTCGTACCGCCAGGCATCGCCGGTTCGGGCCAGCAGGAGACGCGCATGGCGCCCGCCGCCGTGTCGCAGGACGTTCGTCGTCGTCTCCCTGATCACGGGGCCCAGAGCGGATGCCGGAGCCGAATCGGCATCCGCATCGATGACGGACTCCACGTCCAGCCCCGCCGCCGTCAGCAGGTCGCGGGCATTGGCGAGCTCGTCCCGCAGCGGCACCGAGCGGAAGCGGGTCGCGAGGTCCCTGGTGCCCTGGCGTGCCTCGTCGACGCTCACCCGCGCTGCGCGGAGCTGCTCCATCCCCGCGTCGGCGTCGGTCGGCAGCAGACGCTCCGCGAGTTCCAACTGCAGGGCGATGACCTGGAGGTGATGACCCTGCAGATCATGCACATCGGTGGCGACCCGCAGCCGTTCCTGCGTGGCGGCGAGCCTCGCCTCGGATGCGCGGGCGCGATCCAGCGTGATCAGCACGTCCCACCACCACAGCGAGGTCACGGTCATCACGGGCAGGAACACCGTGTAGACGACGGGAACCAGGAGCGGGATCTCGTCCGAGACGTCGAGCGTGGAATCGACGACGGCGACGGCGGCGAGGACGATCGTGGCGGCGATGACCACCTTGTACCGCACTCCGCGCTGCCAATTGAGCAGCACGAGCGACTGCACGATCGGCATCAGGGCGAGCTGCCAGCTGCCGACCACCGCTCCGGCGGCGACTCCGTAGACCACGGCGACGAGGAACGGCACGGCCAGACGCAGCCATCGCACGCCCGGCTCGGCGTCGAGTCGGTGCCGATAATCGGCCAGCAGCGGGAGCGTGGAAGCACTCCAGAGCAGTCCGCCCCCGCCGACGACCAGAGCGGAGAAGCCCTGACGGTCGATCGCGAGCGTCACGAGCGTCCACGCGGCCACCAGGGCGAGCTCGAACATGACCACGGCGCTCGCCGTGTACCACCACGTGGCCGTCACGCCACGGGACAGCTGTCGCGCCCCCGGACTCGGCTCGACGGGGGCGAGGGGCTCGGCGCGGCTGCTCACGCTCCCACGATAGGGCCGTGACAGTTGTCACGGATGCGTCATGCGATCCACCCGGGAAGCGGTGACGGCCCGACACTGCCGCGGTGACCGTCCGTCGAGTGGACTGGAGTCATCGCAGCGGAGACACCGCTGGCACCGACACCAGGGAGCATCCCCATGAACCTCATCGAGACCTTCCAGAACCTGGTCGCCCAGGTTCCCGAGCTCGTGCAGCCGCTCATCGTCGCCCTCGCCGGCGCGATCCCCTTCATCGAGGGCGAGGGCGCGGTGAGCATCGGCATCATCGGCGGCATCCCGCCCGTGGTCGCCGCGATCGCGGCGATCGTGGGCAACTTCCTCTGCGTCCTGGTCGTGGTGCTGGTGAGTTCCGGAGCGCGACAGGCCGTCGTGAATCGCTCGCGCGCAAAGGCGGTGGCCCTCGCCGGCGGCGGCACGGCGGACGAGGTGCACGCGGAGACTGCTGACACCGGGCGCGGTACCGCGCGTCGGGAGAAGTTCCAGCGCGCGTTCGAGCGCTACGGCGTTCCCGGAGTCAGCCTGCTCGGCCCGCTCCTCCTGCCGACCCAGTTCACCGCGACGATGCTCGCGGCGTCCGGCATCGGCAAGGCCCGCATCCTCTTCTGGCAGGCGCTGGCGATCATCGGCTGGACGACCATCGTGGCCGTCATCGTCGGCAGCGCCGTGTACGCGATCCGCTGAGCTTCCTGAGGCGGGGGGTGCGACGAGCCCGTCGCACCCCCGCCTCATGTCCATCATTTCCTGAATTCATGATTTTCTGTACAGTGGGTTCGTGACCACCGCGCTCGCCTCCTCCCCCACGCACACGGCCGCCGTCGCCCGTCTCGGACACGCACTCTCCGATCCCACCCGCGCCGGCGTGCTGCTCGCGCTGAGAGAGTCCCCGCGCTATCCCGCCGACCTCGCCGAAGCGCTCGGCGTCTCACGCCAGGCCATGTCGAACCATCTCGCGTGTCTGCGCGGATGCGGCCTCGTCGACAGCGTGCCCGACGGCCGCCGCAGCAGCTATCGTCTGGCGGACCGGCACCTCGCACCCGCGCTCGACATGCTCATGCGGGTGACACTCATCGTGGAGCCGGACTGCTGCTCCGGCGAAGGCTGCACCTGCTGATGACCGCCACGCTCACCCTCACCCGCCGCGAGACCCTGCATCGCCGCATCCGCCTCATCGTCGGCATCACGATCGCCTACAACCTGATCGAGGCGGTCGTCGCGATCGCCGCCGGATCCGTCGCCTCCTCGGCCGCACTCATCGGGTTCGGCCTGGACTCCACGATCGAGGTCCTGTCTGCGGGCGCAGTCGCCTGGCAATTCACCCGCCGCGATCCGGAGCGCTGGGAGAAGCCCACCCTGCGCGTCATCGCGGTCGCCTTCTTCGCCCTCGCCGCCTACGTCACCGCGACCTCGGTGGCGGCGCTGGTCATGGCCGAGCGTCCGGAGCACAGCACCGTCGGCATCGTCCTGACCGCCGTCAGCGTCGCCGTCATGCCCTTCCTGTCCTTCGCCGAGCGCCGTGCGGGTCGCGAGCTCGGCTCCGCCACGGCTGTCGCCGACTCGAAGCAGACGCTCATCTGTACGTACCTCTCGGCCGCGGTGCTGATCGGATTGGTCGCGAATTCCCTGCTCGGGTGGTGGTGGGCGGATGCCGTCGCCGGACTGGTCATCGCGGCCTTCGCCGTGCGCGAGGGCGTCGAGGCGTGGAAGGGCGATGCCTGCGCGACGTCGGTCGGCATGCTCCTCGAGGATGAGCACGACGAGCACCATCACTGAGCGGGGAGCATCCGCGCGGCCTAGGTTGGGGGAATGGATTCCGCCAACCTAGGCCGCGACCTGCTCGGACGCACGATGCTCGTCACCGGCGCGAACGCCGGGATCGGGTACTGGTGCGCGGAGCAGCTCGCCGCGCGGGGTGCGCGGGTACTGCTCGGATGCCGCTCCCCGGAACGCGCGGCGACGGCGGTGACCGCGATCCGCACGCAGGTGCCGGACGCCGACCTCCGGATACTGCCGCTCGACCTCGGCTCCCTCGACAGCGTGCGCGGCGCTGCGACGGGAATCGGCGAACGGATCGACGCGGTGATCTGCAACGCCGGAGTCAAGGCGGCCGACCGCTCGGGCCGCACCAGCGACGGACTCGACCTCATGGTCGGCACGAACTTCCTCGGACACTTCGCCCTCGTGGCGCAGCTCGGGCCCGCCCTCGCACCGGACGCCCGCGTCGTCGCCGTCGGCTCGATCGCCCACCGTTTCGCGACCCTCGATCCGGCAGCCCTCGACGCCCCGTGGACCGGCTCCTCGCTCCGGCAGTACGGGCGATCGAAGGCAGCGCTGATGGCCTTCACCTTCGAACTGTCCCGACGCTGGTCGGGCTCCTCCCGACTGGCAGTCTGCGCACACCCGGGCTATGCGGTCGACCCGCTCACCCCACCGCGTCCGGGTCTCGCGGAAGTCTCGGGCGTCGTCCGTGCCCTGTCCGCGCCGACCCGCCTGCTCGTGCAGGGCAAGGACGGCGGCGCGCTGCCCGTCGTCCATGCGGCCACGGCCGCAGACGTAAAGAACGGTGATTACTGGGGCCCCGGCGGTCTGCTCGAGTTCCGTGGAGCACCGGCGCGGGCGGCCGCGTCGGACGAGGTGCGCTCCGCGGCGATCGGGACGGCGCTGTGGGCAGCGGCGGAGAGCATCACCGGGGTGCGCTTCCCGGCCTGACCCCCGCGCGAATGTCCGACCCCCGGTGCAGGATGCAGGCATGATCACGCTGCTGTCGGCTCCCTCGAACCTCGGCCTCCGTCCCCCCGAGCCGGGCAGCGTCCCCGGCGCCGCGAAGGCTCCGGAGGCACTGCGCGAAGCCGGGCTTTTCGCACGGTTCGCCGAGCTCGGCGCCACCGACTCCGGCGTCGTCCTGGCCGGCCGCTACGTTGACGACGACGCCACGAGAGCGCCGGGGCACGTGCGCAACGAGAGCGCGACCATCGACCATTCGCGGCGCCTGGCCGCACGCATCGGCGCCGCCTTCGACAGGGGCGAGGCGCCGCTCGTGATCGGGGGCGACTGCGCGATCCTGCTCGGCGCGGGTCTCGCGACCGTGCGCCGCGGCGGCATCGGACTGGTGCACGTCGACGGCCACACCGACTTCCGCCACCCGGGCAACAGCGACGAATGTGCGAGCGTGGCCGGAGAGGCTCTCGCCGCGGCGATCGGCAGGCACTGGCCGGCCGTCGCCGACATCGACGGGTTCGGTCCCCTCTTTCCCGCGCAGCGCACCGCGCACATCGGCCACCGTGACGATGACGAAGACCTTCCGGAGGTGCGCGGCGCCCTGGGCGGTGTCTTCTCCTCCGCCGACGTCCTCTCTCGCGGCGCCGCCCATGTCGGGGCCGCGGCCGCCGCCGTGGCGGGCTCCGCGTACTGGCTCCAGGTCGACGTCGACGTGCTCGATGCGGCCATCATGCCCGCCGTCGACAGCCCCGACCCCGGCGGCATCGGGGCGGCCGATCTCACCGCACTGCTGCGCGAAATCGCCCCGCACGCGGTCGGCGCCTCGATTACGGTCTTCGATCCCGACCTCGACCCCGACGGGCGCTATGCCCGCCTGCTGGTCGAGATCCTGGCTGAGGGCCTCCGCGACCTGGGTAGCCGCGTACCTCAGCCCTGACCGCCCTCCGACCGCACGATCAGGCCTGGGGCTCGACGACCTGCGCGGGGGTGACTCGAACACGCGAGATCCGACGTCGGTCGAGCTCCGTGACCTGGATCGTCGCGCCCGGCACCTCGACCGTGTCGCCGACAACGGCGAGTCGGCCCAGCTGCTCGGTCACGAACCCGGCGATGGTGTCGGACGACCCGCGCGGCATGGCCAGCCCCGTGGCCTCCTCGAAGTCCTGCAGGTTGAGGCGTCCGTCGAGTCCGTCGTCGGCAGAGATGAACACCTCGGCGTCGTATTCGTCGAAGATCTCGCCGACGACCTCCTCCACGAGGTCTTCCAGCGTGACCAGGCCGTCGGTGCCGCCGTATTCGTCGACGACGACGGCGATGTGGTGCCCCTCCGCGCGCATCCGGGTCAGGGTCGGCAGCACCCGGGCGGACGACGGGATGTAGGGGATCTCGCGCATGAGCGCGCTCAGCGGACGGGTCGGGTCGTCGGATGCGGCCTCGAACAGGTCGCGGACATGCACGAATCCGGTGATGTCGTCGATCGAGGTCTCCGAGACGGGGTAGCGCGAGTACGGAAGGTCTCGCACCTGGGCCAGCACCTCGCCGACTCTCGCCGCCTCGTCGAGGGCGACGACCTCGGGGCGCGGTCGCATGACCTCGCTGACCTGCCGGCCCCGCAAAGAGAGCACGTCGTCGAGGATCCGTCGCTCGTCGTCCGGCAGACCCTGATGGCTGGCCACGATGTCGCGCACCTCCTCGTCGGTCATCTCGTCGCTGGTCTTATGCGGGTCGCCGCCGAGCAGCCGCACGAGGGCGTTCGTCGACGCCGAGAGCAGCCAGATCACGGGACGCATGACCGTGGCGAAGCCGTTGAGGGCGGGCGCGACCGCATACGCGAACTGCGCGTTGCGCTGGATCGCGAGGCGCTTGGGCACGAGCTCTCCGAGCACCAGCGAGAGGTAGGCGATCACGAGCGTGAGCACGAGGGTCGCGATCGTGAGCGCGATCGCGGGGGCCAGACCCCACGACTCGAGCACGGGTGCCAGCGACGGCGCGATCGAGGTCGCACCGTACGCGGCCGAGGCGAACCCGGCCACGGTCACACCGATCTGCACGGCCGAGAGGAAGGTGTTGGGGTTGCGCGCGAGGTCCGCGACCTTCGCCCCTCGGCGTCCGCGTTGGCCGATCGCGTTGATCTGGCTCTCGCGCAGCGTGACCAGTGCCATCTCCGTGGCGGCGAAGACACCGCCGATGAGCACGAACGCGAAGACGAGGGCGATGTTCCAGAGCAGGTCGCCCATCAGCGGGCCGCCGCGTCTGTGGTGGGGTGAGCGCCCGGGATGAACCGGGCGCTCGTACTGTCAGAGTCCGAAGAGTCAGAACAGCGCTGCGCGCTCAAGAGTGCTCCTTCTGCGGGATGGTGGGGGTGGTGTCGGTGGAAGCGGTGACGGCGCCCGGCGTGCGACGGGTCTTGATGAGACTCGCCGCGGTGGCCACCGCGATGGTGGCGCCGATGAACAGCAGCGAGAACCAGATCGGGATCTCCGGCGCCCACTCGACGCCCTGACCGCCGTTGATGAACGGCAGCTCGTTGACGTGCAGCGCGTGCAGGACGAGCTTGACGCCGATGAACCCGAGGATGACCGCGAGGCCCTGCGCGAGGTAGACGAGTCGCTCGAGCAGTCCACCGATGAGGAAGTAGAGCTGACGCAGGCCCATGAGCGCGAAGGCGTTGGCGGTGAAGACGATGTACGCCTGGTCGGTGAGACCGTAGATGGCGGGGATCGAGTCGACGGCGAACACCAGGTCGATGAACCCGATCGCGATGATCGTCAGCAGCATCGGCGTGACGAAGCGCTTGCCGTTCTTGACGACGGTCAGCTTGTCGTCGTTGTACTCATCGCTGACGGGCAGGTGCCGACGGACGAACGTCATGAAGCGTCCGTTCGCCGGGTTGCTCTCGTGGTTGCTGAACGCCTGACGGTAGGCGAGCACAAGCAGCAGCGCGCCGAACAGGTAGAAGATCCAGGAGAAGTTCTCGATGAGCGTCGCGCCGACGGCGATGAAGATGCCGCGCAGGATCAGCGCGATCACGATGCCGATCATCAGCACCTTCTGCTGATAGATCTTCGGCACCGCGAAGCCGGTCATCACGATGAGGAAGACGAAGAGATTGTCGATCGACAACGCCTTCTCGGTCAGGTAGCCGGCGAAGTACTCGCCGCCGAAGGTCCAGCCGGAGAAGACGCCGATGCCGACGCCGAACAGCAGCGCGAGGCTGATGTAGAAGATCGACCAGCGCGCCGACTCCGCGATCGTCGGCTCATGAGGCGTGCGCACGTGCGCGAAGAACTCGTAGACGAAGAAGGCGATCGTGACCGCGATCGTGATGATCCAGATCAGGGGGGTGATATCCAAACGGGTACTCCAGACTCGGGGCGCAAAAGCGCCGCCAAAGTCTTCTCCATTCCTGAACAGGAACCGGTGGCCCGGGATGCGACGTGCATCCGTAATGACGACCCGACCGTATCGGAGTACTCCCCTTGGTTTCTCCAGGCTAGGAGACGACCCTTTGCGGTTCCTGTGGGTTCGCCTGGAACGGCGTGGCTCGGTCGAGTGGGGCTCCTCCGCGGGCGCGCCGGTGCAGCGCGCCCGCGGAGGCCGCCGTCAGTTCAGGGTGAACGTGACCGTCTTCGTGTTGCCCGCCACGTCCCTGACCACCATCGTGTTCAGTCCGGCTACCGCACCGAACACCCCGGGCTTCAGGAAGTTCACGTCGGACCAATGGTTGTCGACGAGGTCCTTCATGACGCCGTTGATCGTGACGGACGCGACCTTGCCCGCGTCGAAGAGCTTGTAGCTCACCCGGTCGTACGCGCCGTCGGCACCCACCGTGAAGGAGGCGCCTTCCTTGATCGTCGCGGTCGGCGCGGTCGTGTCCCCGGGTGCTGCCGCCTGGCCCAGTGCGACCCGGTCGACGACCCAGAATGCGCTGTTGGTGCCGGTGTAGTGGAAGCGGAACTGCGCGGTGCGCGCCCCGGCCGGAACGTCGAACGCGAGCTGCTCGTTCGCGTTCGTGTTCGCGGTGTACGCCTTCAGCGACTGCGGCTGGCCGCCGTCGAAGCTCACGAGCACCTCTGCTGACTGCGGGCCGTCGATGAAGTAGTTCGTGGCGTACGACAGGGTCGCCGTCTTCGCGCCGGTGAGCGGGAATGCCGGGCTCACGAGCGTCGAGTCGAACGCCCCGGCGGAGTGCGCCTTGTCGTCCCACTCGTCGGAGTCGGCCACCGCGAAGACGTCGCGAGCACGCACCGAGGTCTCCCGACGTTGGCCGAGTTCGACATTCGTCCAGAAGTCGTCGGTCGCGAAGGACCAGCCGGACCACTCCTTCACACCACCCGCCGGCATGCGCGAGTTGTCGATGCTCCACCCCTCGGGCGCCGCATGGGTCCAGCCGAGCACGTCCGCCCCCGGGCGCGTCTCGTCGGCGCGCGTCTGCAGCGAAGGCCGCAGCGAGTCGAAGGCATCGGGTTTGAGCGACGGCACCGCCGTACCGTCGAGCTTCCACGTCGGGTCGGCGGCGATGCCGACTGCGGAGAGCACGGTAGGCGCGATATCGGAGATCTTCACATCGTGACGCACACCGGGCTCGATCCCGGGTCCTGCGGCGACCACGAACACCTCGCGCTCCGCCGGGCTGCTGCCGCCGTGTCCGCCCGTCGGGGTGTGGCCGTGGTCGGCGGTCACGACGACCAGCCATTCCTCGTCGTCCGGCCGGGCCTCGACGGCGGCGAGGATCTGCCCGAGCTCCCCGTCTGCCTTCGCCAGTGCGCGTCCGTATGCGGCGGCATTCGTTCCTCCGCTGTGGCCGGCACCGTCGACCTCGTCGAGGTGCACGAACACGTCGTCCGCCCCTGCGGCGATCGTCTCGACGGCCTTGGCCGTCGTGCCGACATCGCTGCCACCCTGGACACGCGAGTCCACGGCTGAACCGAACACCGTGGTCGCGATCGGAGCCCAGGTGGCGACGACGGCCGTGGAGCGCGCCGGTCGGGAAGCCTCGATGCGTGTGAGGTAGTCGGGGTACAGGTCGTAACGCGGCGAGGAGAAGTTGTTGTCGACCACGTTGTGCTTGTCGGGCCAGACGCCCGTCGCGATGGTCGACCAGCCGGGCCCGGAGATGGTTCCGGCCATCGGCGTTCCGTACAGGTTGCTCGACGAGACCATGCCGCGCGCCATGAGGGCGTCGAGGTTCGGCATGTCCGCGTCGTCGAGGAAGTCGAACGCAGCTCCGTCGATGCCGACGACCAGCGTCTTGACGGGCGGGGCGTCGGCGGCGACCGCGGCGGGCACCACTGAGAGGGAGGACACGAGACAGGCGGCTGCAGTTGTCACGACAACCGCTCGCTTGCGGAACGAGGACATTTGATCTCCGAGACTGTGGGGTTCACCGGCATGGGGAGGTCCATGCCCGGAGCCCAGTCTCGAACGTCGATCGCCGGCGCTCGCCCTTTCAGACGAAGGTGTCAATACAAGTTGGCACGCCGTTCACTCACGTGTGCCGACGGAGGTACTCATCTTCATGAACGCCGGGAGATGGCGGCGCTCTCGTGGGACCTCAGTCCTCGTCGATCCCGGGGAAGCCTGCGGCTTCCGCGCGGTCGATCGTGGCGAGGAGCACGTCGTCGAAAAGCGTGACGAGCACCGCACGGGTCTGGACCGCGTCGCGCGCATTCATCGCCTCACGGAGGGCGACCGCGAACGCCTCGATCTTGTCCCACTCGAATGCGTCCCGCGAGTGCTCGCCGAAGCGTCGGATCTGCGGCCCGAGCCGCTCGATGACGACTGCTCGTGCGGAGTTGCCCTCGATGCGAGCGAATCCGGTGGCGATGGCACGCAGAGCGACACCGAAGCCCGCGACGTCGCGGGACTTGACCGCCCTCGCCATGTCGTCCGCGAGGTCGGTGAGGTAAGCGACGTCGTCATCCTGGATCACGGGCATGACGTGGCGCACGGAGCCGATCCAGATGTCACCGAAGAGGTCGACGGCGTTGCGGACACGATCGAGATCGATCGGCGCCACCCGCGTGTAGCGGTTGCGCTGCATCTCGACCAGGCCGTGATCGGCCAAGCGGTCGAGCGCGTGACGGATCGGCGTCTTCGACGTGCCCAGTCGCTCGGCGAGTTCGTAGTCCCGCAGACGCTCGCCCGGACGCAGCTCGCCGCTGATGATCGCGTCCTGCAAACGGGCGTACGCCTCGTCGCTCATCGACCTGCGCTCGAGGGGTCCGCCTGAGAGTGCCAATTTTCCTCCACTGAGCTTGCAGCGACGTAGAGCCTGAAGTTCTACCTACCATGCAATGTATCGCATCCAGAGCAATGTCCCGTGTAAAACCCTCGTTCGATTGTGCGCCGATAGCTGAGAGCGCACGCAGGTTCGCGGCGTAACCTGACGCTGAACCCACCAGCGAGGGCCGCTTTCGACGACGACCGGGAATCGCTGAGGATCGGTTCGCACAACGGTGCCGCCGTCGAGGTCGGCGCCGGAGAAGAGGTCATCATGGACGGCATCCGTCCGACCATCCGCACTCGCCCGCGTGACAGCGCACCGCGTGCATCGAGCGCCTTCACCGAGTTGGCGCAGCAGGTCCGCAGTCGCGGGCTGCTGCGCCGTCGGTACGGCTACTACTGGACCAAGCTCATCGCCGCCCCCGTGCTCCTGGGCGCCTGTCTCCTCGCCTTCGTCTGGATCGGCGACACCTGGTGGCAGCTGTTCACGGCCGCCGTTCTGGCGATCGTGTTCACGCAGATCGCTTTCCTCGGGCACGATGCCGCGCACCGGCAGATCTTCGTGTCGGGTCGCTGGAACGACTGGATCAGCCTGATCCTCGGCGACCTCCTCGTCGGAATGAGCTACGGCTGGTGGCAGCACAAGCACACCCGCCACCACGCGAACCCGAACAAGCTGGGCTCCGATCCCGACATCGAACTCCCGGTGATCGCCGTCTCCGCCGAGGCCGCGGCCCGGCACCATGGCCCGGTCATCACCTGGCTGCGCGGACATCAGGGAGTGGCGTTCTTCCCGATCCTGCTCCTCGAGGGCCTGTCGCTGCACGCATCGAGCGTGCGGCGCATGTTCGCGCGCGGGCGGCTGGAACGCCGGTGGGCGGAGATCGCCTTCCTCAGCATCCGCATGATCGGCTACCTGGTGCTGGTGTTCATCGTGCTCTCCCCCGGCGTCGCGTTCGTCTTCCTCGCGGTGCAGCTGGGACTGTTCGGCTTCTACATGGGCATCGCCTTCGCCCCGAACCACAAGGGGATGCCGGTGGTGCCGAGGGAGATGACCCTCGACTTCCTCCGCCGGCAGGTGCTGATGAGTCGCAACGTCCGTGGGAGTCGCTTCCTCGACATCGCGATGGGCGGCCTCAACTATCAGGTCGAACACCACCTGTTCCCGTCGATGCCGCGCCCGCACCTGCGCCGCGCCGCGCCTCTGATCGCCGACTACTGCCGGACCCACGGGGTGGCCTACACACAGGTCGGCTTGTTCGCCTCGTACGCGATCGTCGTGCGCTACATCAACCGCGTCGGACTCGGCGAGCGCGACGTGTTCGCCTGCCCGCTCGCGGAGCAGCGGCTCGCGATCGGGGTGCCGCTCCGATCCTGAGATTTCCGTGACCAAACCGTTGCATTCGTTATCTCGCCGTTATACAGTGATCACACGGTGAATGTTTGCTGTGGCATACACCGCATGTGATTGCAGGACACTCTTGGTGCAAGGGACAAGGGCCGGTCGGGAGCCTCTCCGACCGGCCCTTTACTGTTCCCACTATTCTGTGAGGATGACCGATCGCAAGCTCGCCCTGGAGGCCTGGGAGAGCCTGTTCCGCGCGCAGCACGAGCTGTTCACCGAGATGATGACGGACTTCGAGCACAGCGACCTGGCTCAGGCCGAGTACGACGTCCTGCTGACCGTGACCCGCTCCCCCGGCATGACCGCGCGGCTGCGAGACATCACCGCGAACATGCTGATCAGCCAGCCGAGCGTCTCGCGCCTGGTTGACCGTATGGTCACGCGCGGGCTCGTGGCGAAGTGCGCCGACCCCGACGACGGCCGCGGCGCCCTGATCCGCGCGACGGATGAAGGTGCACGGGCGTTCCGCTCGCTCGCCACCGTGCACGGACGCTCGATCGCCGACCGGATGTCGCGTCTCGACGACGACGAGCTGCGTGCGCTGCGTGACCTCGCGGAGAAGCTCCGCACCCGCTGACGCACTGCTACGACGCTCCGGCTCGTCCCCGTCGGGAGGAGATCTCGGCGTCGGGCGGAACTATTGCTGCGGAATCTCCTCCTCATCGCGAGTTCTCCGCCCATCAGGAGGCCGCGGGAACGACCCGCTTCCGTTTCTGGCAGGGTGGGGGCGTACGCCTGCACCGCCGCGGGCACGTCAGACCGCCCCCTCGGGGGGAACCAGGGAGGTCATCCATGGAGATCGCCGGAATCGTCGGCATCCTCGTCATCGTCGGTATCGCAGTCGTCGTCGCCGTCGTCCTGCTGCTCATCCTGCTGCTGTTCGCGCGCAGCTGGATCAAGGTCGCCCGAGCCGACGAGGCACTCGTCATCTCGGGGCGTAAGCAGAAGATCCAGCGCGCCGTCATCGCCGCCGACGGGACGACCAGTTCCGAGATGGCCGAATCGCCGGTCACCGTGATCGTGAACGGCAAGTCGCTGGTCAATCCGATCACGCAGCGCCACGAGATCATCTCCCTGCGCTCGCGCCAGGTCTCCCTCAACGCAGAAGCGCAGTCCCTCGACAGCGTGACGCTGAACGTCGACGGCGTCGCGATCGTGAAGATCGGCTCCGACCCCCTTTACGTCCGCCGTGCGGCCGAGCGCTTCGCCTCGCAGGACAAGGCGATCGAGCAGTTCACCACCGAGCAGCTCGAAGGCGCCCTCCGTGGAATCGTCGCCACGCTGTCGGTCGTCGAGCTGATGCGGGAGCGGAAGAAGTTCTCCGACCAGATCGCCGCCGATGTCTCGCAGGAGCTCGCGGAGCAGGGTCTGATCCTGGACTCCTTCCAGATCAAGGGCATCACCGACAAGGTCGGCTACATCCAGTCCCTCGGCGCCCCCGAGATCCAGGCGAAGCGTCAGGCCGCCGAGATCTCGCAGACCAACGCCGACCGCGCGATCAACCAGAAGAACATCGCCAATAAGGAAGCCAACCTGATCGAGCAGACCGCGCTCGACACCAACACGGCCAACTCCGACTCCGGAATCGGTCGTGCCCGCGCCGAGGCGGAGCAGGCCGAGGCCCTCGCCCGCGCCCAGGCGGAGCAGGCGGTTCTGCAGCAGCAGGCCGAGAACAAGCAGGCCCAGCTCGATGCCGACGTCAAGCGCGTCGCCGACGCGCAGCGGTATGAGGCCGAGACGCGCGCACAGGCCGAGCTCTACACGCGCGAGCGCGCCGCCGAGGCCGCCGCGATCGAGCAGGTCAAGCAGGCCGAGGCCCGCACTCGCATCGCCGAGCAGCAGGCCCAGGCCGACAAGGCCCGCGCCGATGGTGAGGCCGCGGCCGCGATCGCGAAGGCCAGCGGTGAGGCGAACGCCCTGCGTGCACAGGCCGAGGCCGAAGCCGAGGCCCGCCGACTGCGTGCCAGCGCCGAAGCCGACGCCATCCGCGCCGAGGGTGATGCCCGCGCCGCAGCCCTCGAGGCAGAAGCCAAGGCCATCGCCTCAAACCAGGACGCCTTCCTCTCGCAGCGTGTGCTCGAGGTGCTGCCGTCGATCATGGCCGAGTTCTCGAAGGGCTATGCGGCGATCGGCAACGTGTCGATCATCGGCAGCTCCGGCGAAGACGGCGCCTCCAACGTCGTCGGCGCCGACAGCGCCAAGGCACTGCGCTCGGTGTTCGACAGCGTCCACTCGGCCACCGGGCTCGACCTCGCCGGCATCATCCAGGGGCAGGCCGTCGGTCGCGGTTTCGGGGCCGGTATCGCGGAAGCCACGCCAGCGGCAACCGCGCCGCGCGTGTCGACGCCGACCACCCCACCACCGCCCGCACCGCCGGCTCCCGCAGCGGAGTAGTCGCACCTTCACGACAGCGGATGCCGCGGCCGATCTCGGTCGCGGCATCCGCTGTTTCGTCGACCAGACCGGGCAGACTGGACGGATGACGTCCGCCGCCTTCGACCTCGCCGCCATCGGCGCGGGGCTGTCGTTCGCGGCCGCGCTCGACGAGCTGTCTGCGACACTCGATGCGAGCGGATCGGTCGTCGTCACCGCCCCGCCCGGCACGGGAAAGACCACCCTCGTGCCACCGCTCCTCGCCTCGCGGAGCACCAGTCGCGTGATCGTCACCCAGCCGCGCCGGGTCGCCGCCCGCGCGGCCGCCCGGCGCCTCGCCCACCTCGACGGGTCGTCCCTCGGCTCCCGCGTGGGTTTCACCGTCCGCGGCGAGCGCTCGGCCGGGCACGAGACGCGGGTCGAGTTCGTCACGGCCGGAGTCCTCCTTCGACGGATGCTCGATGACCCGGGACTCGACGGTGTGGATGCCGTGATCCTCGACGAGGTGCACGAGCGCGCGCTCGAGACCGACCTCCTGATCGGGCTGCTTTCGGAGGTGCGCGAGCTGCGGGACGACCTCGTGGTCGTCGCCATGTCGGCCACCCTCGACGCCGCGCGCATCGCCGCCGTCATCGGCACGGACGACTCCCCGGCACCGGTCATCGACCACGATGTCCCCGCCTTCCCGCTCGCCGTGCACTGGGCTCCGAGCCCCGTGCCGCGCCTCGACGAGCGCGGAGTCACCTGGGGATTCCTCGATCACGTCGCGCGAGTCACGACATCCGCGGCCCAGGAACTGGTGCGCGAAGACCCCGAGGCGGACGTGCTGGTCTTCGCGCCGGGTGCGCGCGAGGTGTCGGAGATCGCCCGCCGCGTCCGTGATGCGACCGAGGCCTTCGATGTGCGGGAGCTGCACGGCCAGATCCCGCCGGCCGAGCAGGATGCCGTGATCCGCGGCCGCACACCGCGGGACCTTCCGCGCATCATCGTCACGACATCGCTCGCCGAGTCCTCGCTCACCGTGCCGGGGGTGCGCCTGGTCGTGGACAGCTGCCTGTCGCGGCATCCGCGGCGCGATGCCGGCCGAGGCATGACCGGCTTGGTCACCAGCGCAGCCTCTCGTTCGTCGTGCGTGCAACGCGCGGGACGCGGCACCCGTCAGGGGCCCGGTACGGTCATCCGCTGCGTCGACGAGCGCACCTACGCGGCGGCGCCCGCTCGTCCCGTGCCCGAGATCGCGGTGATCGACCTCGCGGATGCCGCGCTGCTTCTCGCCTGCTGGGGCGCCCCGAGCGGCACCGGGCTGCGGATGATCGACCCGCTGCCCGCCGAGAACCTGGCCGATGCGATCTCGGTGCTCCGTGGTCTCGGTGCGATCGACGAAGACGGTCGCGCCACCGCCGAGGGCCGTGTCCTGGCACGGATTCCGACCGATCCTCGACTGGCCCGAGCCCTTCGTGACGGCAGCCCGGTCGTCGGCAGCCGGCTCGCGGCGGAGGTCGTCGCCCTGCTGGGTGGTGACGTGCGAATCGCGGACGCCGACGTCGCCCAGGCCCTCATCGCGCTGCGAGGCGGTCGGACTCCGGAAGCCCGCCGGTGGCACGACGATGCGAACCGCCTCGAACGCATGGTCTCGGCGACACCGGGCGTCCGGTCAGACCTCGACGGAGTCGGGCTCGTGATCGCGCTGGCGTTCCCAGAAAGGATCGCGCTCCGCGTGGAGCGCACCGCCGACGGGGCGACCTTCCTGCTGGCATCTGGAACCAGGGCGGGGGTGAGGGGTTCGCTCGCCGCAGTGGAATGGCTCGCCGTCGCCGACGTCGCTCGTGCCACCGCGCGCGCGGCGGCCGGGTCCGGCGCGATCATCCGATCGGCTGCCGTGCTCACCGAAGCGCAGATGGAGCACGCCGCGAGCCACCTGATGACCGACCGCGTCGAGGCGGAGTTCGTCGGAGGTCGCGTCCATGCCCGACGCGAACGGCGTATCGGCGCCATCCTTCGGTCCGCTGCCCCCGTGAAAGCGTCGGCTCAGGAGGGCCGCGACGCCGTGCGCCGAGCCCTCCGCCGCGACGGGCTCGGCATGTTCGCCTGGTCCGACACCGCAGACGCGCTGCGCCGGAGACTGGCACTGCTGCGACGAGAGCTCGGCGACCCGTGGCCCGATGTCTCGGACGCCGGGCTGGTCGACTCCCTCGACGCGTGGCTGGCGCCCGAGCTCGATCGCCTGGCATCCGGCACCCCCGCGGCACGGCTGGAGCTGTCAGCGCCGCTTCGCCGTCTGCTGCCGTGGCCCGACGCAGCGCGCCTCGACGAGCTCGCACCGGAGCGCCTCGAAGTGCCCAGCGGATCCCGCATCCGCATCGCCTACCCGGAGCCCGACGGTGACCCGCACGCGCGGCCGGTCGTCGCCGTGAAGCTGCAGGAGTGCTTCGGGTGGGCCGCGACTCCGCGGCTCGTCGACGGCCGGGTGCCCGTCCTCTTCCACCTGCTGTCCCCCGCGGGGCGTCCGCTCGCGGTCACCGACGACCTCGCCTCGTTCTGGTCCGGTCCCTACAGCCAGGTGCGCGCCGAGATGCGTGGGCGCTACCCCCGGCATCCGTGGCCCGAAGACCCGTGGGCCGCCGCGCCGACGAAGCACACCAAGAACCGCGCGGCGCGCTGAGCCGCGACCGGAGTCTGAGACTCAGCGCGTGCGCCGCCGCAGCGTCAGCGACGCGAGCACGAGGGCGCCCACCGCGAAGGCCATGACGATCAGCAGCGGACCGAACACCTCCCCGCCCTCGTCACCCGCGGCCACCGCGTTGATCGCGTCGATCGCGTGACTCAGCGGGAGCCAGTCCGAGATGGCGTACAGCACATCCGGCATCTGATCGCGCGGCATGAACAGGCCGCCGAGGATGATCTGCGGGAACACCAGCAGCGGCATGAACTGCACCGCCTGGAACTCGGTCTGCGCGAACGCACTGGCGAGCAGCCCGAGCGCCGTGCCGAGCAGAGCGTCGACCACCGCGACGAGCCCCAGCTGCCACAGCGGCCCGTCGACGTCGAGCCCGCACACCCCGACCGCGAACGACACCGTGATCACTGCCTGCAGCAGGGCCATCAGCCCGAAGGCGAGTGCGTAGCCGAGGATGAAGTCCGCTTTCTCGAGCGGTGTCGTCATCAGGCGCTCGAGGGTTCCCGACCGGCGCTCGCGCAGGGTGGTGATCGACGTGATCAGGAACATCACGATGAACGGGAACAGCGCCAGGATCGCGCCGCCGAACTGGTCGAAGACACCCTCCTGGTCGCTGAACAGCCAGGCGAAGAGGCCGACCAGCAGACTCGGTGCGACGAGCATCAGCGCGATCGACCGCGGATCGTGCCGCAGCTGCGCGAGCACGCGCCCCGCGGTGGCGAGCATCCGGCGGCCGTTCATTCTGTGTTCCCCTCGCGGTGCTCCCGTGCCTCGCGGCGTGATCGCGGGGTGCCCGCGTCGCCGTTGCGGTCCCGCTCTATCAGCGCCAGGAACGCGGACTCGGCATCGGTCGTGCCGGTGTCGGCCAGGAGCGACGACGGCGTGGTGTCGGCGATGATCCGCCCTTCCCGCATCAGGAGCAGCCGGTCGCAGCGGACCGCCTCGTCCATGACGTGGCTGGAGACGACGAGCGTCACTCCGCGGTCGGCGAGACCTCGGAACAACGCCCACAGCTCGGCGCGCAGCACGGGGTCGAGCCCGACGGTCGGTTCGTCGAGCACGACCAGCTCGGGCGAGCCGATGAGCGCGACCGCGAGCGACACGCGCGTCGCCTGGCCGCCGCTGAGCGCGTCGACGAGCTGCCCCGCCTGGGCCCGCAGCCCGACCTCATCGATGACCCGGTCGACGTCCCCCTTCGGCGCCTTCAGCAGCGAGGCGAAGTACGAGAGGTTCTGGCGCACGCTGAGGTCGCCGTACACTGCGGCCCCTTGCGTGCCGTAGGCGACGCGGTGGCGGAGCTGCCGGGAGCCGCCGGGCTCCCCGAGAACCGTGACGTCTCCCCCGGCGATCCGCTGCACGCCGACGATCGAGCGCATGAGGGTGGTCTTGCCGCATCCCGACGGCCCGAGCAGACCCGTGATCTGTCCGCGCGGGATCGTGAGGTCGATCCCGTCGAAGACCTGCACTGCTCCACGGTGCACGCGCAGCTGGGCGATCTCGACGGCCGAGTTATTCATCATGTGATGAATTATGCGCCCGCAGATCTATCGCGTCAACGGGATACGCGGGGGTCGCACCCCCGCCCGTGCCCACACCCCCGCCCAACTTCGGAGATCGGAGCCGACACGCCGGCTGGTCGACCGCCAGCCCCGCGTGTCGGCCCCGGGGAATCCGAAGTTGTGTCGGCAGATGCCGGGAGACGGCGGATGCCCGGGGGGGGGGATGCCGGGGGGAGGGCAGATGCCGGGAGACGGCGGATGCCGGGGGAGGGCGGATGTTGGGGGGGATTCCGGGGCCGGCGCGGCGGATCCCGGGGCTGGTCAGTCGAAGAGGTAGCGCTGCACGGTCGGGCCGACGCGGGTGACGAGCTCGTCGACCGACGCCGCGGCGAGCGCGGGGAGCCGCAGCACGTACCGCGCGATCAGCATCCCGGCGATCTGCGACGCCACGAGCGATGCCCGTAGATCGGCGTCATCGGCCTCGAGGCTGCGGGCGACACGGGAGAGCAGTTCGCGCGAGAGGAACCCCGCCAGCAACGGGGTCGTCAGCCGGCTCCCCAGGGCGGTGCGGATCAGCATGACTCCCCGTCGACGCACCTCCGGCTGCTCGAACGCCTCGAGCACGTAGCGGATCAGCCGCTCACCGACCTCCTCACGCGGACCCGCGAGGATCTTCGGCACGTCGACGTCGGGTCGCAGCGGGATGCCCACAGCCTCCGCGAAGAGATCGGCCTTGGTGCCGAAGTAGTGGTGCACGAGTGCCGAGTCCACGCCGGCTCTGGCGGCGATGGAGCGGACCGTCGCCCCGTCGTACCCCTTCTCGGCGAAGTCGTCGACCGCCGACGCGATGATGCGCGCCCTCGAGTCGGAGCCGCCCCGGGGGCGCCCTCGCCGGCGCGGCGCCTTCTGCTCGGTCATGACCGCCAGCCTATGACGCGTGCCGACGGCGCGGGTCCGACCCTCAGTCGAGCAGATGACGCAGGTAGCGCGTCGGATGCTCGAGGAACGAGCGCCAGTGGTTCACGATCTCGAGGTCGCCCCACTCGGCCGGACGGACGCCCCACTCCCCCACCTCGAGGATCTTCGCGCCGGGCAGGGCCGCGAGCACCGGCGAGTGCGTCGCGCACAGCACCTGGCCGCCTTCGTCGGCGATGCGTCGGAGCACCGCGATCAGGGCGAGCGTCGAGTTGAACGACAGCGCCGCCTCGGGCTCATCGAGACAGTAGAAGCCGGGCTCGTCGAATCGGCTCTCCAGCAGAGCGAGGAACGATTCGCCGTGGCTCATCTCGTGGAACGCGACATCGCCGCGGGGTGAGGGGTTCTCTTCCAGGTAGGTGTAGAAGGAGTGCATCGTCTCGGCGCGGAGGAAGAAGCCCCACCGGTTCGCTCCCACGCCCCGCTGCAGCCGCAGCCAGTCCGACAGCGGAGACTCGGTCGCGCGCGTGGTGTGCCGCGCCTGCCGAGAACCGCCCTCCGGAGAGAGCCCGTAGGCGAGCGCGACCCCTTCGACGAGGGTGGACTTGCCGCTGCCGTTCTCACCCACGAGGAACGTGACCCCGGGGTCGAGGTCGATCCCCTCCCGCAGCACCTGGGCGACGGCGGGAATGTTCGTCGGCCATCCCGCTCCGGGCGTCGGTGCGTCGTCGTTCGGGCGCACCGCCACGACCGGCTGCTGCCGCCGTTGCCGAGAGGTCGGCTCCCAGAACGCATCCATCGTGATCCCTCCGCGCACTTCTCGTGGAGGTTACCGGCATCCGCCGACACGGGGTCGCGCGAGCGCGGTCAGCACTCGATGACGTTGACCGCGAGGCCGCCCTCGCTGGTCTCCTTGTACTTGGTCGACATGTCGGCACCCGTCTGGCGCATCGTCTCGACGACGGCATCCAGCGAGACGTAGTGGCTGCCGTCTCCGCGCAGTGCGAGACGAGCGGCCGTGACCGCCGTCGATGCCGCGATCGCGTTGCGTTCGATGCAGGGGATCTGCACGAGACCGCCGATCGGGTCGCAGGTGAGCCCCAGATGGTGTTCCATCGCGATCTCGGCGGCGTTCTCGATTTGACGATTTGTACCGCCCATCACCGCGGTGAGTCCACCGGCCGCCATCGCGCAGGCCGAGCCGACCTCGGCCTGGCACCCGCCCTCGGCTCCCGAGATCGACGCGTTCGCCTTGAACAGCGATCCGAGCGCGGTCGCGGTCAGCAGGAAGCGTCGGATGCCGCGGCGGCGGTTGGCCTCGGCGGTCTGCTCCTCGTCGAGGTCGCTCGCGGCATCCAGAGCCCGCACGTCCGGCTCGAACCCCAGCAGCGCACTGCCGACCAGCTCGCCGTACGGGGTGACGGCATTCCCCGCACCGAGCCCCGAGTCGGCGAGGAACCGCCACCAGTACATGGCGACGGCGGGGAGGATGCCGGCGGCACCGTTCGTCGGCGCGGTCACGACTCGTCCGCCCGCCGCGTTCTCTTCATTGACGGCCAGCGCGAAGGCGCCGAGCCATTCGCCCGGCAGCTCACGATGCCCGTCGGCCTCGACCGCTTCGAGCTGGCCGCGGATCACTCCGGCCCGCCGCTTGACCTTGAGGATGCCGGGAAGCGTGCCGTCGGCGTGCAGGCCGGCCTCGACGCATCCCGACATCGCGTCCCAGATCGCGTCGAGCCCGGCCGCGACCTCCTCCTCGCCGCGGAGCGAGGTCTCGTTGAGCCGCGCGACCTCGGCGATCGACAGTCCGTTCTCGTCGCAGAGGGCCAACAGCGAGGCCGCATCCGCATACGCGTAGGGGAACCCCGCGGTCGCGAGCGTCGCGTCCTCCCCGTCCCTGCGGATGAAGCCGCCGCCGACCGAGTAGTAGGTCTCCTGGGCGACGATCCGCCCCTCGGGATCCCACGCCGTGATCGTCATGGCGTTGGGGTGCCCCGGCAGCCGGGTGCGCGGCGCGAACACGATGTCGTCCTTCGCGAACGGGACGTCGTGGATGCCGTCGATCGACAGCCCGCCACCCGCGGGGAAGTCCGTCCACGCCGACCTCACGTCGGCGGGATCGCACGTCTCCGGTGCGAGTCCGCGGAGCCCGGCGACGACGGCATCCGGTGTGCCGTGGCCTATGCCGGTCGCACCGAGCGATCCGTACAGCGTGCTGCCGATGCGCGCCACATGGGCGAGGGTGCCGGTCGCGGTGAGCCGTCGCGCGAAGTCGAGGGCCGCTCGCATCGGTCCGACCGTATGGGAGCTCGAAGGCCCCACTCCGATGGAGAAGAGGTCGAAAGCCGAGACGTACGCAGTCACCCCTCCAGGCTACGCCGCATCCGCGTCCTCGGTTCACCTCGATTAACTCGGCGCCGCGTCAAGCCCCTTCAGTCACATCAGCCGACGAGGCATGCTGAGCGCACGACACCATGAAAGGGGCCATCATGACGAACGCCACTCCCGGACAGGATCCCTCCGACGAACTCTCGCCCGAGGCGCAGACCCCGACCCCCACTCCGGCCTCCGACACGAGCGAGGGCGAGGCGACGACGCCCGACCAGGCCGAATCGCCCGAAGACGCCGACCCGAGCGAGGTGCCCAGCACCGAGGAGCTCGAGGAGCCGAGCACCGAGAAGGACCCGGGCCAAGAGCCGAAGGCCCCGAAGCGCGAAGAGCCCGAGCCCGACCACGAGGCCGTCGGCATCGGCGTGATCGACACCGAGGACCCGCAGTCCGACTGAGCACCTCGCTGAGACCCCGGGCTACCGCCGAGACCCCGCCCTGCAGACATCAGCAGGGCGGGGTCTCGGCGCGAAGTCGGGGTCTCGGCGGACCTACTCGACGAGCTTGCCCTCGGTGTCGACCTCACGCATGAGCTCGGCGATCTCGGGCGAGATCTCGGGAATCTCCTCACGCGTGACGCCCGCGGTCGGCGACCACACCAGGTTCACCTGCAGGGTCGGGTCAGTGTCGGGGAAGTCGCTGCGGTTGTGGCATCCGCGGGTCTCCCGACGCTCCAGCGCGGCCTCGAGCGTGGCACGAGCGGCGAGCGCCGAGGCCTTGAGGTCGAACGCGTGGGCGAGGTCCTGGAACCCGGCGATGTCCGGGTGGATCCCCACGTCTTCCATGCGCCCCTCGATCATGTCGAGGTCGGCGAGTCCGGCGCGCAGCCCGTCTTCCGAGCGGACGACCCCGGCGTACTCGGTCATGAGGTTGCGGATGGCACGCTGCAGGGCGCGGACGTTCTCGCGCCCTTCCGCGGCGAGAAGATCGTCGATCTCGGCCCGTGCCGCAGCGACCGCCTCCGCCGACCGGCGCTGCGCGTCGAGACCGGCCGCGTGCTCCATGGCCGCCTGCCCGACGATGCGCCCGTACACCAGCAGTTCGATGAGCGAGTTGCCGCCGAGCCGGTTCGCGCCGTGCAGTCCGCTCGAGGCCTCGCCGATCGCGTACAGCCCCTCGACGTCGGTCTGGTGATCCTCCGGACGCACCCAGACCCCACCCATCGAGTAGTGCGCGGTGGGCGCGATCTCGATCGGGTCGGTGGTGATGTCGAGCATCTGCAGCTCCATCATCGTCTGGTAGACGCGCGGCAGCCGGGTCATGATCGTCTCGCGCGGCAGGTGCGACACGTCGAGCCAGACGCCGCCGTTCTCGGTGCCGCGTCCTTCCTTGATCTCGGTGTACGCGGCGAGCGCGACGCGGTCGCGGGTCGACAGCTCCATGCGCTCGGGGTCGTACTTCTCCATGAACCGCTCACCGAGGGCGTTGCGGAGGATGCCGCCTTCCCCGCGTGCCGCCTCGGAGATCAAGGTGCCGGCGGCGTTCTCCGGCTCGATGATTCCCGACGGATGGAACTGCACGAGCTCCGGGTCGCGCAGGCGTGCGCCGGCGTCGACCGCGAGACGGAAGGAGTCGCCGGTGTTCTCGTCGCGACGGGAGGACGTGCGGCGCCAGATGCGGTTGTGCCCGCCGGCCGCGAGGATCACGGCATCCGCGTGGATCAGGTAGCGGGTGCCGTCGGCCTGGTCGAAGCCGTAGGCACCGAACACGACGTTGTCGCGCACGAGCAGCCGGGTGATGTAGACGTGATCGAGGATCGGGACCTCGAGCTGCTCGGCCTTGCGCACGAGGGTGCGCTGGATCTCGAGGCCGGTGTAGTCGCCGGCGAACGCCGTGCGGCGGAAGGTGTGCGCGCCGAAGAACCGCTGCGAGATGCGGCCGTCGTCTTCGCGGGCGAAGTCCATGCCCCAGCGCTCGAGGTCGCGGATGCCGCGCTCGGCGCCCTGGGTGACGATCTCGACCGTGTGCGGGTTGGCGAGCAGGTAGCTCTCCTTGATGGTGTCGGCCGCGTGCTGCTGCCAGCTGTCCTCCGCGTCCATGGTGCCCAGTGCCGCGTTGATGCCGCCGGCGGCAAGGGAGGTGTGCGCGTCCTGACGCGGGCGCTTGCCGACGGCGAGCACGTCGACGCCGTGTTCGGCGATCTCGATCGCCGCGCGGAGGCCGGAGCCGCCGGTTCCGATGACGAGGACGGTGGTGGATATCTGACGTTCGGGGGTAGACATACGATTCACGCTAATTAGGCGACCCTAATAACTCCAATGCATAGTTCGAGTGGAAACGATGCCGGTAGGCTATGGCCATGAACCTCGAGCAGCTCCGCGGGTTCGTCGAGGTCGCACGCCTCGGACACTTCACCCGCGCCTCCGAGCACCTGCACCTGGCACAGCCGTCGCTGAGCCGCCAGATCTCGACCCTCGAGCGCGAACTCGGCGCCGAACTGTTCCACCGCGCACGCGGCCACATCGCGCTCACCGCCGCAGGAGAGACCCTCCTCCCCCGCGCACAGCGCATGCTCGCCGAAGCCGACGCCATCCGCGACGAGATGGGAGAGCTGGCCGGCCTTCGCCGTGGACGTGTGCGGCTGGGCGCGCCGCCGACCCTCTGCATCAGCCTCGTCGCCGAGGCGATCAGCGTGTTCCATTCGAGCCACCCCGGCGTCGATCTGCATCTGACCGAGAGCGGATCCCGTCGACTCGTCGAGCAGTTGGCCGTGGGCGCCGTCGACATCGCCCTCATCACCGAATCCGACGGTCCACCGCCGTCGGGCTTCAGCCTCACGCGCATGCCGCTGCTCGCCGAAGAGCTCGTCGTCATCTCGGCCGCGACAGAGCCGCCCGTCTCGACCATGCCCGCGATGAGCCTCGCCCACCTGGCCACACTCCCGCTCATCGCCCTCGACGAGACGTACGAACTCCGCGCGACCACCGACGCCGCCTTCCGCGCGGAGGGCCTCGTGCCCACCCACGTGCTCGAGGGGGCCGAAATGGATGCCGTGCTGCGCTTCGTCGAGCGTGGTGTCGGCGTCGCGGTGGTGCCGGCGATGGTGCTGCTCGATCGTCCCGCGCTGCGGTCGGTCCGACTGACGCACCCGATGATGACCCGCACCGTGAGCCTCGCCCACCGGGCGGACGTCACTCCCGCGGTCGCAGTCGCGGCCATCCGCGAGGTCATCGTGGCCACGGCCGCGGAGGTCGCCCGTCGCGACCCCGCGATCACGAGCCTGCTCTGAGCGGAGCCTCACCAGCAGTCGCGACAAAGCGGCCCGGATACAGCAGAATCCCCGCCGCTTTCGCGACGGGGATTCTGTACTGTCTCAACACAGTGTGCGCCCGAAGGGACTCGAACCCCTAACCTTCTGATCCGTAGTCAGATGCTCTATCCATTGAGCTACGGGCGCCCAGCCCGCTCAGCGGGCCGTGGAACAGCCTACAACAGTCCTGACGCGAAAGCGAAACGAGCGCTCAGTCGCTCGCCGCCTCGGCTTTCTGCTGCTTCTTGCGCCGCTTGGCCTTCGCACGCTGCTCGGACGAGAGCGCCTGCAGGTCGACGAGTCGCAGGGCCTGCATGCGTGCTTCGCGCATGCGGTTGTAGTCGGGATCCTGATCGGGACGCATGCCCTCGACCCGCAGTCGACGGTCGAGATTGTGGCGCACGTCGGCCCAGGCGGCGTCGCGCGCCTCTTCGACGATCTGCGCCAGACGTTCCCGGTCTTCCATCATCTCGCGCAGGCGCTGGCCGACCCCGGTGGACTGCTTGGCCCGGCGGCGCAGGTTTCGCACATCGCGGTCGCGGTAGTCGTGCGTGCCCACGGGATCGGAGTGTCTGCCCCTCGCCCGCTTGCGCAGCGCGGTGACGTTGGCGGCCGCCTCTTCCGACTCCTCGGCCATCGCGCGCAGCGCCTCCCGCGCGTCGTCGATGTACTTCTCCATGTCGAAGACGCCGTCTTCGGCGATGGTGCCGATGAGGATGTGATTCTTCACCGCGAGGCGCGCGGCAGCCGTCGCGATCGCGACACCTTCGGCGATGGCATCCGCTGTCCGTCCCACCGGCACCTCCTCTCCACGAGCGTACCGGTATCACTGGGGCCCGGTGTCGGCCAGAATGGTTCCGGATCAGCATGCCCCACCCCTCCGACATCCGCCCCCCACGGCCCCGGATCGCGCACCGCAGGAGACTCATGAAACACCTCGATCTCGCCGGCAGCACCACCGTGATCACGGGGGCGGCGAACGGCATGGGCGCCGACATCGCCCGACTGCTGGCGGCCCGCGGCACGCACCTCGCGCTGATCGATCACGACGGCGCCGCGCTCGCGACCATCGCTGCGGAACTGGGCGGCTCGACGGTCACCACGCACGTGGTCGATCTCCGCGACGACGACGCCGTGTTCGCCGCAGCCGACGAGATCACCTCGGCGCATCCGCGGATCAACGCGCTGATCACCTGCGCGGGCTCGTCGATGCTCGGGAACCTCGACCAGCTCACGATGGAGGAGATGCGCTGGCTCACCGACGTGAACCTCTGGGGCACGGTGTCGATCACCAAGGCGCTGCTCCCTGCCCTGCGCGCCGCACCCGCCGCACACATCACCCACTTCGCGAGCGTGTACGCGCTTGCCGCTCCGGCGGGGCGCATCCCCTACGCGATGAGCAAGTTCGCCGTGCGGGGGTTTTCCGAGGCGCTGCGGCACGAGCTGGAGGGCACCACCGTCAGCGTCGGCGCCGTCTACCCGGCCGGCGTCCGCACCGGCATCATCCTGCACGGCCGCTACGCCGCGGCGATCGATCCGGACGTCGCCGCTCGTGCCGCCGCGGCACAGGCCGCGATGTACCACACCGATCCGGCGGATGCCGCGGCCCGGATCGTCCGAGCGACCGAGCGAAGGGCTGCGCGCACGATGGTCGGACGTGAGGCACGGCTGATCGACGTGCTCACGCGCATCGCCCCGTCGTCGTACTGGCGCGTGATGCGGCGGCCGCTGCGCGCGGCCGTCGACACGACCACGCCGGTCGCCTGACCGCACCGGGGCGGCGTCAGCGGACCGCGCCCACCCAGATGCCCGAGGCCCAGGCCTGCTGATCGCCGTTGCACCCGACCGAGCCGGGATAGCCGCGGACGACGGCCATGCAGTTGGCGAGGAACTCGGGGTCGTTGCCGAACATCGAGGCGTATGCGCTCGACGACGTGAGAGCGCCCCAGACCCGGAACTGGTAGATATGCGCGAGCTCGTGCGCCATGGCCCAGTTCAACCGACCGGCGCTCCAGTTCACGATGTCGGCGCGGTACTTGATGTAGCCGTTGCTGTTGGCGCAGGCCGGTGCGTTGCCACCCGCACACGAGGACGACTCGTACAGCCCGACACCCCCGCCGCCGACGAGGTCGAGCGCCGCCCGCACCCGCGCGTAGCCTTCGGGCCCGCTCGATGACCAGGCCGGGCCGCCCGGTCCTGCGCTCTGCGCGGCCTGCACGGAGGCGACCTGGGTGCCGACCTTCTCGGCGAGTGCGTGCACCGTGGCCGTCGCCGCGGTGACGACCGCGGGGTCGTCCGACTCGGCCAGAACGGTCTGCTGCGCCGACAGCGCGGCCGCCCGATGCGCGGCGGTGTCGACCATCCCCTCCGCGTTGTCGAAGGCACGGCTCAGCGCGGCGATCTCGGCGAAGAACGCCGGACGGACGGCGAGCACCGAGGCACGATCAGCGGTGACCTGCTCCGCCTGCTCGATCGTCGCCTGGAGATATTCGGTGCGCTGGGTGGCCGCGTGGTACTGCTGCGACAGGCTGCCGAACTCCGCCACGACCGCGATGCGCTCCCGTTCGAGGCCGTCCGCCCTCGCGAGCACTCCGGCGGAGAGCACGGTCGCCGCCGCGAGCGTGACCGCCAGCATCCGGCGCATCACCGGAGGAACCCCGTGGTGTCGCCGATCTCGGAATCCTGCTCGGCGATCTGCGACCGCAGTGCAGTGAGCTTCTGCGCGAGCTCGAGATTCTCCCCGTGGGACTCGTCCAGGGCGCGCTCGACGCGCACGATCTCCGCTTTGACGGCGGTGATGTCCGCTACCCGCTCCTGATCGGCGATCGCGACCAGCGCGACTCCCCCCAGAAGCAGCAGGCACCCGACCGCGACAGCAAGACTCCGCATCTCGCTCCCCAGAACAGCGCAACGTTTCCGGACCGACTCCGACCGGACCAATATACAACTGCACCCATCGTCGGTGTCCCCCAATGTGCGCGAGCGGGACGCCGGGGTTCAGACGAGCAGGTCGCTGCCGTCGGCGAGGCGCCGCTCCGCCGCCGACTGGCCGCTGGCGAGGTGAGCAGGAATGATGCGGCGGAGCGCCGCCGTATCGCGTGCGACCATCGCCTCGAGGATGATGCGGTGCTCGTCGGCCATGGCGAGCAGATCGTCGTGCTGTCCGAACAGCCACCGCAGACGGGTGAGGAAGACCGCGATCAGCTCCCCCAGCATCTCGTTCCCGGCGAGTTCGACCGCGACCTCGTGGAACTCCGCCGCCGCGATGCGGGCCGCCTCCGAGTCGTCGGCTTCGGCCGCCGCGAGCTCGCGCTCGTAGGCCGCCGTGATCCGGGCGATACCCGCCTCGTCGTGCCGTTCGGCGGCGAAGACGAAGATGAGTGTCTCGATGGCCTCGCGCACCTCTGCGAAGTCCTGGATGTCCCGCGGGGTGAATTCGCGCACGACCGCCCAGGTGCGAGGGCGTGCGACGACGACTCCTTCGGACACGAGGGTGCGGATGGCTTCGCGGACCGGGAGGCGGGAGACGTTCAGCTCGGCCGCGATGTCGCGCTCGACCAGACGCGACCCCGGCACCCGTCGCCCCAGCACGATGTCGTCGCGCAGGATGCGCGTGACCCTGACCGATTCGAGTTCGCCGCTTGTCCCCATAGCCCCCGCCATCTGGGCATTCTCGCATCACGGGCCGGGTTACTCAACTTTTGGTATCCCAACACGCCCGGGATGCTCCGGTCCGGGACGAGCGCGCTCGCCGCGGAGAGCGCTCGCCCCGCGGCGCTCAGGGCAGACGGTTCGCGATCGCGATGTTCGCGGTCAGCTCCTCGGCGGTCTGCCGCACGACGTACGCCGGGCGATCGCGCTCGACCCGCCACGACTCGCTGAGCGACCCGACGTTGACCGTGTCGAAGCCGGCTTCGTCGTAGAAGCGCGTCGCGAAGGCGACGGCCTCGGCGTCGTCACCGGCGGTGGCCAGCGCGCGGCGGTCCGGGGCTCCAGCCGGCTTGCCGTCGCTCGTGATCTCCGAGGCGTAGATGTGGTTGAACGCCTTCGCGATCTTCGAGTCCGGGAGCGCGCGCTGCACCAGCTCCGACGTCGTCGTCTCCCCCTTGTCGAGGGCGTCGATGCGACCGTCGCGCTCGAAGTAGTAGTTGTTCGTGTCGAGCACGATCTTGCCGGCGAGCTGTGCGGCGGGGAGCGCGTCGATCGCGCGAAGCGGGACGGTGACGACCGCGACATCCGCGGCTGCCGCGGCGTCTTCCGCCGTCGCGGCCTTCGCGCGGGGCCCGAGCTCCTCCACGAGGCCCGCGAGCGTCTCCGGCCCACGCGAGTTGGCGATCACGACGTCGTAACCGTTCGCCACCGCCACCCGCGCGACCTGGCTGCCGATGTGTCCTGCACCGATGATTCCGAGAGTTGTCATGCTGGGGGCAACGTCGAGCACACCGCACTATTCCCTTCGTGTCGTCCCGTGACCGGACATCACAGTTCGCGGAGCAGCGTCTCCTCGGTGCGCCGGTAGCCGAGGCTCTCGTACAGCTCGACGGCGGCGGAGTTGAAGCCGAACACGTGCAGGCCGACCGACTCGGCGCCGAGCCGACGGGCCTCACGTTCCGCGGCGTGCATCAACTCGCGCCCGTACCCCCTGCGGCGCTGATCCGCAGCGACCTCGATGTCGAGCACGAACGCATGCGGGCGTCCATCGCGCTCGCGCATGCCGAGCCAGAGAATGCCGACCTCGACACCGTCGACCGCGGCCGTGAAGAACTCCTGTCCCGGGGTGGCGAGTCCGTCCGGCAGCTCCTCGACCAGCTGACGGTGGGACTCCGCAGCGGCTTCCTCCGGCGAGTAGCGGCCGGATTCCACGAGGTCCTTCGCGAAACCCTCCTCGGACGCCGCGAGGAACCGGGGGAAGTAAGCGTCGGACATCGGGGCCACGACGACATGCCGCGAGACCTCACGCACCGGCACCGGCTCGAGCACCATCTGGATCGATGCGACCCCGAAGCCGCGACCGTCGAGCAGCGCATGGGCCGTGGCCGCCTGCGGGAAGACGGGTGCGCTGATCTGCGTCGCGCCCATGTCGCGCGCGATGGTCACGATCCGTGCGACCAGTTCATCGTTCTGGGTGCCGGTCAGCTCGGCCTCGACGGCGAGGTCGAGGAGGAACAGCTTCGCGCCTGCGAGCACCAGCCACAGGGTTCCGAGCTCGCGCTGTTCCGCGTCGACGATCCGCATGACCCGCGCCGTCGGCGTCGCCGCCCCGTGCGGCAGCAGCTCGTCGAGGTACTCGTCGGCGAATGCGATCGCATCATCCCCGATGCGTCTCCCCGAAGCGCGGTTGCCGTCGATGAGGCGCTGCCTCGCCGCAGCCCGCCACTCGTCGAAGCGTCCGGCGGGCAACGGCTTCAGATGCACGGGCATGCGTCCATCCTGCACCTCAGCTGCGGGTGAGGGCGTCCTCCGCGGCGACCCACGCGAGCATGGCGCACTTGACCCGCGCCACGTACTTCGACACCCCGCCGAGGGCCGCGGCGTCGCCGAGCAGCTCCTCGTCGGGCTCGATCTTGCCGCGCGAGCGCATCGCCTCGCGGAACGCCGCGATGCGCACCTCGAGCTCCTCGACGCTGAGCCCCTCGGCGAGCTCGGCGAGGAGGGAGGCGGATGCCTGCGAGATCGCGCAGCCGTGTCCCTCCCAGGCGATCGCCTCGACACCCCCGTCGGAGCCGCGGTGCACCTGCAGCGTGATCTCATCGCCGCAGGTCGGGTTCAGCTGGTGCGACTGGGCCGCGATCTCCTCGCGCAGACCGTAGCCGTGCGGGGTGCGCGAGTGGTCCAGGATCAGCTCCTGGTACAGGTTCTGCAGGTCGCTCATGCGCCCCTCCGGAAGAAGTCGATCGCCCCGGCGACGCCGTCGATCACGGCATCCACCTCGGCCTCGGTCGTGTACAGGTAGGTGCTCGCCCTGGTCGACGAGGTGACGCCCAGGCGCCGGTGCAGCGGCTGCGCGCAGTGGTGCCCGACGCGCACGGCGATGCCGAGATCGTCGAGGAACTGCCCCACATCGTGCGAGTGGATGCCGGCGACATCGAAGCTCGCGAGCCCCACACGCGGAAGATCGATGCCGGCCCCGAGCACCCGCACCCCGTCGATCGCGCTCAGTCCGTCGACGAGACGGCGTCCGAAGGCGGCCTCGTGCGCGGCGATGCGCGGCATCCCCACCTCGGTCAGATAGTCCACGGCCGCGGCGAGCGCGATGGCCTGCGACACCCGCTGCGTGCCGGCCTCGAACCGCTGCGGCGGCGGCAGGTACTCGGCTTCGGTCGTCGTGACGGTGGTGATCATCGAACCGCCCGTGAGGAACGGAGGCATCGCGGCCAGGACCTCGCGGCGCCCGTAGAGCGCCCCGATACCGGTGGGGCCGAGCATCTTGTGGCCGGACAGCACGGCGAAGTCGACGCCGAGCGCGCGCACGTCGAGCGGCAGGTGCGGTGCCGACTGGCAGGCGTCGAGCAGGGTCAGGGCGCCCACCTCGCGGGCGAGGGCGACCAGACGTTCGACCGGGTTGATCACGCCGAGCACGTTGGAGACGTGCGTGAACGCCACGAGCTTCGTCCGCGCGGTGATGAGGTCGGCAGCGGCATCGAGGCGCAGTGCTCCGTCGTCGTCGAGCGGGATGACCTTGAGCGTCGCCCCGGTGCGGGCCGCGAGCTCCTGCCACGGGATGAGGTTCGCGTGGTGCTCCATCTCGGTCGTGACGATCTCGTCGCCCTCACGCAGCCGGAGCCCCTCGGCAGCCGCTCCCCCGCGCCCGAGCGATGCGTTCGACAGCGAGTAGGCGACCAGGTTGATCGCCTCGGTCGCGTTCGAGGTCCACACGACCTCGTCGTCGTGCGCCCCGATGAAGCCCGCGACGCTGCTGCGAGCATCCTCGAACAGCTCGGTCGCCTCGGCGGCGAGCGTGTGCGCCCCGCGGTGCACGGCCGAGTTCATGGTGGTCGAGAACTCGCGCTCGGCATCCAGCACGGCCGACGGACGCTGCGACGTCGCCCCCGAGTCGAGGTACACGAGCGGGTGCCCCTGCACCTGCGTGTGCAGGATCGGGAAGTCCTCGCGGATGCGCTGCACCTCGGTCTCGCTCAGAGGGGCGATCACGTCGACACCGGAAGAAACGCTCATCGTTCCAGTTTCCCACCTGCGAGCCGGGGGTGGGCCCGCGGGTCAGCGCCCGCCGAGCGTCTTCGCGTCGGCGACCTCGTCGTAGCGGTCCTGCGCGTCGAGCACATCCTCCACGTGGGACTCCGCCCAGACCTGCAGCGCCTGGAGCGGTTCATGCAGGCTCCGCCCGAGCGGGGTGAGCAGGTAGCGCGAATGGCCGTCGTCGCCGATGGCGCGCTCCAGCATCCCATCGCGTTCGAGGGCACGGAGGGTGTCGACGAGCACCTTCTTCGTGATCCCGTCCATCCGGGTGTGCAGCTCACCGAAGCGCAGCGGCTGCTCGTGCAGGAGGACGACGATCATCGCGGTCCACTTGTTCGCGATGCGGGCGAGCGACGCCCGAGACGGACAGCTGGCGGAGAACACCGTCCACGTGCGCGACATGCGCTGCTCCTCCCGGTGACGTTGAAGTAACCGCGCCCTCGGCGAGACGCTGGATGCTCCAGAGTACCGACCACAGAGAAGGAGCATCATGTCGGCGATCGACGTTGTAGGACAGTACGGTGCGGCCCTGGCCGCCGGAGACATGGGGGCACTGGCGGCCACCTTCCATCCGGATGCCGTGTGGCATCAGCCCGGCGCCAACCAGGCATCCGGCGACCACGTCGGCCCCGACGCGATCCTCGCGCACCTCGGCCGCTTCATGGAGCTCAGCGGTGGCACGTTCGTGCTCGAGACCGACTCGGCGACCGAGAGCGGCGACCTCGTGTCCGCAACCGTGCGCTTCCGTGCGCAGCGTGCCGGACACGACGACCTCGACCAGCACGGCGTCGACGTCTTCCGCGTCGCCGGCGACCGCATCGCCGAGGTCTGGCTCATCAGCGAGGACCAGGAGGCGGAGGACCGCTTCTGGGGTCCGGCCTGACCGACCGGCGTCGGGCGGCCGCACTCTCGACCGCCCGGCGTCCGCACCCTAGGCTCGACCCATGATCGCCCCGGACACGCTGCTCGCCTTCGTCGTCGCGGCGTTCGTCATGGTCGTGATCCCCGGCCCGACCGTGCTGTTCACGATCGGCCGCGCCATGGCTCTCGGGCGGATGGGCGGGTTCCTCAGCATCCTCGGCACGGCGATCGGCTCGATCGTGCTGGTCGTGGCGGTCGCGCTCGGCGTCGGCACGATCATCGCCCAGTCGGTCGTGCTGTTCACCATCGTCAAGGTGCTCGGCGCCGGATACCTCATCTTCCTCGGCATCCAGGCGATCCGGCACCGGACGGATGCGGCGCGCGCCATCGTCACGACACCCGCGCGACGCTCGGGATGGCGGCTGCTCGCCGAGGGCTTCGTCGTGGGTGTCACCAATCCGAAATCCATCGCGTTCTTCCTCGCGATCCTGCCGCAGTTCGTCGATCTGCATGCGGGCTCGGTCCCCGCGCAGCTCTTCCTGCTCGGGGTGATCGTCGTCGTCATCGGTGTGAGCTGCGACGCCGTGTGGGTGCTCCTCGCGAGCGCCGCACGCGACTGGTTCGGGCGCTCGCCCCGACGCATCGAGGCGATGGGCGCAACCGGGGGCGGGCTCATGATCGCTCTCGGTGCTTTCCTGCTGGCCTGGAGCGAGAAGCCCGCTACCGCGTGAGCGCCCGGCGCGCCCTGCTCACATGCGGGCGTAGCGCGACCGGGCGATGCAGAAGACCCCGTAGATCGCGAAGCCCGCTCCGACCGCACCCAGGACGAGTCCGCCGAGAGGCAGCTCGAGCAGACTGCGCAGCGCCGCATCGAGCCCCGCGCCCTTCTCCGGATCCTGCGTGACCGCGGCGACGACGAACAGCACGCCGGTCACGGCCACCGCGATGCCCTTGCCGAAGTAGCCGATCACTCCGAGCGTCACGATGCCCCCGCGTGCGACGCCCGTCGGCAGGTCGAGCAGCTTCTTGAAACCGCGCGTGAAGCCGCCGACGACGAAGCCGATCCCCACGCCCACCACGGACAGTCCGATGAGGACGAGCAGAGCGACGCCGCCCGGAGCAGACAGCACCACCGCGCTCAGCGTCTTCGACGCGGTCTCCGACTCGGCGTCGCCGCCCAGCGCATAGATGAGCGCCATGCCCGCGACCACGAGGTACGCGAGGGCGATGCCGAAGAGCTTGACGCGCTGCCCCCACTTCTTCGTCTCGGCGGGGTCGGCCGCGAGGAACGCGCTCGCGATCTGCCACACGGCCAGAGCGATCAGGCCGGTGGCGACGAGCACGAGCAGCAATCCGCCGACCGGGTTGTTCCGGAGCTGCTCCATCGCGCCGTCCTGGTCGGCGTCTCCCGAAGCCCCTGCGGCCATGGTGATGGCGATGGCGCCGATGATGACGTGGATCAGACCGAGGACGACGAACCCGACACGGGCGATGCGACGGAAGGCCGTGGACCCCTGGGCGACGCGCGCAGCGTGCTTGACCGTGCTCATCGTTGAAGAGTATCGCCGACGGCCGACCCGGTGGAGGGGCTTGCTTTCCCGACGCCTTCTGCCCTCAGGCGCTCCGCGACACCGGCTGCCGGAGGATGGTGCGCAGCTTCGCCGGGTCGGTGCGACGCAGGTCGCTCAGGTAGATCTCGTGGTGCAGCCCGCTCATCGTCAGACCGTTCTCGGGGATGAAGCGGTGATGCAGGTCGTCGAGGACGGGCCCTTCGTCGTCGAACGGACCGACGTGCAGAGTCTGCACGCTCATCCCCTCGTCGAGGGTCTCCAGCCGCACGGATCCGAGTGCGGGCACCGGCTCTTTCTTCTTCGCGGCCTTCTGCGCCACGGACTCCACCGCATCGGCGAACATCGGTGCGGTGATGTGGCCGCCGACCATGATCAGCAGCGTCCACTGCCAGGCCGACTTGTCGCGACGTGTGGTGAACGTCGCCATGTCCGACGCGTGCCAGAGCCCCTCGAGGGGCATCACGACCGTGTCTATGCCGAGCTCGTTCCGGCTCGCGAACTTGAGCGTGTAGGCCAGGGGGAACAGCGCCGAGACGGCCTCCGCATAGGCCGGAGAGGTGTTCGGATCGCCCGCGCCGTCGATCATCAGGTACTGCATCGGCGGCACCTCGACGATGCGGAACTCACCGTGTTTCGCCCGGTACGCATCGATCGTCTTCTTGGGGTCGATCGCCGCCATGACATGCCTCCCTGGTTCGTGCGCTCAGTGTCGCACGAGGCACTGACAACGACGTACTCTCTAGGCCAAACCCGGCTGGTCGTGCTCGACGAACCGACCGCCTCCCTCCGAATCGCCCGCCGATGAAGGGCGATGCCCCGCGCTGAGCGATCTCCGCGCGGGGCATCGGGTTCAGCCCTGTTCGACGGGCAGCCAGAGCTCGCACGACGCGAAGTCGCCGGTGAACTCGAGGTAGCGCACGATCGAGGGGCCGGGCCGCAGCCGCCAGGGGTTCGACGGGAACCACTCGGTCGCCGTGGCCGCCCACAGGTTCTGCAGCGTCGCCGGGAACGGACCCCGCGCGGCGAAGACCGCCCAGGACCCTTCGTCGAGGCGCAGGGAGTCGAGGTCGTCAGGCACCGCGGTGGTGTGCTGCAGCGCAACGCCGTGCAGATAGGTGAGCGGTGTGCCCTCCGGCGCATCCGGCTCGACGTCGGCCGTGACCGCGAGGATCCCCGCCGGTTCGGCGTCGCCGAGCGCCTTGAGGCGCGCATGCTCCTCGGGCGGGATCGCGGCGATGTGCGCCTGGATGTGCGGGTTGACTCCCTCGTGGATCAGCGGAACCTCGGCGGCGTGGCCGGCGAGGACGAATGCGGGACGGTGGGTGATGGTGACGTCCATCGGGGTGCTCCCTTCGACGCTCAGGCGGAACCGGAGCGTGGGTTGTGTACGGAGAGGGCCCCCTTCTCGGCGCGCGTCGGCCGGGCCGATGCCGTGCACCGCACGGAAGGCGCGGCCGAAAGCCTCGACCGAGCCGTACCCGTGGTGCACGGCCACATCGAGCAGGCTCGAGGCGCCGGCGGCGAGCTCCGCACCGGCGAGCGTCATGCGACGCCGCCGCACATACTCCGATAGCGGCATGCCGGCCAGCGCCGAGAACATCCGACGCAGGTGGTATTCCGTCGTGCCGTGTTCGCGCGCGAACCCGGCGACGTCGATCTCATCGGAGCCGGTGGCTTCGACCAGGTCGACCAGGGCGTTGAGCGTTCCGATCATGAGGTCCTCCTTTCCCCACCATCGTCGCCGCGCCCCGGCCATCGGAACCCGACTTCTGCGGTCCGATTCGATCGGCTCGGGCTCCTGCCGCCCGGGCCGGCCACGCGGGCGAGACTATCGGAAGGTTGCGGCCGTCGCAGTGCCCTGAGCAGCATCGAGCGGCGCTCCGGAATCCCCGTTCACACTCGGCGCACAGAGTATGTGAACCGCGATCACATATTCTCGAAGGGTCGGGGGACTGGGGAGACGATTCGACATGATGGTTAACGACCTGCTCATCGGCGTCCCCGGCGAGCTACCGCCGCTCCCGCGCGAGGAGAATCCGTTCCTGAACACGGACGCTCTCGTCGGCGCACAGATCACCCGGATCCTCGTCGATGTCCTGGGCGGAGTCGTGGGCGTCCTGCTCGAGCTGCGACAGTCCTCGCGCCTCCGCGGCACCACCGCCCTGCTGAGGGTGACCGGTGTGGTGCAGCAGAACTGGCTGAGCACGCGCACTGCGAACGAGTTCACCGCCTGGTCGATCTCCGGAGCCGCCGTGCACCAGGGCGAGAAGGAGTTCCAGCTCGTGGTGGACTGCCTCCCGGTCGGGACGCTGCGCGTCGTCGGCTCCGCGGCCGATTTCACCCTTCTCCAGGCCAGCGCGCTCGATGTGCCGCCTCCGGACTACCGGTCTGATCCACGCGCGCTGATCCGATTCGGCATCGCCAACGAGTCGACGGAGGTCGATCCCATCGGCGTCGCCCGCTCCGCGGGAAGTCGCTGAGACAACGAGATCGGCGCCCGTGAAGCACGGGCGCCGATGAAGAAGAAGTGCGGAGACGAGGGGATTTGAACCCCTGGTCCCCGTGAGGGGACTCCACCTTAGCAGGGTGGTGCACTCGGCCGGACTATGCGACGTCTCCGTGGATCCGACCCGAAGATCGGATGCACTCAGCCATCATAACGGGTTCGGCGAGCAGTCTCGAACCGGGTCGAGGTTCCCGTTCCCGCCGACGCGCACCCGCCCTGAGACGGGATGCGCTCCGGCGCTGGGATACTGGCCGCACATCGTGGACGACGGCGTCCACCGCACCGGAGTGGAGTCGACATGCCCCTGACAGAAGCAGTGGACGAGCAACGCGCCACAGGCCGGCTCGGCCGCCGGTGGGATGACCGCGCTCTCGGGTACGGGATCGTCCTCGTCCTGCTCATCGTGTCGTACGGCCTGTGCGCGATACAGCCCAGCACCGACCCGAGCCCGTGGGCCTTCCTCCCCATGCTCGCGACGGTCGCCATGGTCTTCCATGTGACCAGGGCCCGACCGATGGTGCAGCGGGTCTCCTGGGTCGTGCTCTCCGCCGCCGGGGTCATTGCCGTCGTCGCCGATCTGTTCGGACTCGAGGGCCCGTTGCTCGCCATCCCGCTCTCGGCCGCGTCGATGATCGCGCTCCTCGTCGCCCCCTGGGTGGTCATCGCCCACCAGGTGACCCGTCGCGGCCTCAACCTGGAGGCACTGCTGGCCGCGATCACCGCGTACATCCTCGTCGGCATGTTCTTCGCCTTCGTGTACAACCTGATGTCGCAGATCTCGACGGATCCGCTGTTCGGAGAGGAGAGCCTCGACTCGCTCGGCAACCAACTGTTCTTCTCCTTCACGGCGCTCACGACGACCGGTTACGGAAATCTCGTGCCGGTCGGCACCGGCGGTCAGGCGGTGGCGATCGCCGAGGGCATCACCGGTCAGCTCTTCCTCATCACGGCGGTCGCGCGGATCATGCGGGGCGCGAGCGCGAAGCGCGCCACGACCAGCGACGTCTGAGGGGCGCCGACGCACCCCGGGCACCCTCGCCCGGAAGGGGTGATGTGCGACTCTCGTGCCCCGTCGGGCACTGGCACGATGAGCGATGCGACGCCGCCCGCACCCGACCCCGGGGATCCGCCCCGGTCATCCGGATCCCGCGCCGTCATCGAGCGGGTGCGAGGTGCGACATGGCCAGTGACCGACACGCCGGCGATGGTTCCCGGGGAGCCGGGTCGGTGACCGCGTCCGCACGTGCGGCGAAAGCCCGAACCGATGATCGACGTCCCGATCTGCTCTTCAGCGGGGCATCGGGGTATGCGGTCGTCGCTGCGTTGGTCGTCGTCTCGTATGCACTGTGCGCCGCGCAGCGTGGCACGAATCCGAGCCCGTGGGCCTTCCTGGTCACGCTCATGACCGTCGCCGTCGTCTTCCGGGTCACGGCCGCGCCCCGCACGGTGCAGCATGTGGCGTGGATCATCCTGTCAGCCGCCGGGGTGGCCACCATCGTCACGACACTTCTCGGTGCGAGCGGGCACGTCCTCGACATCGTGTTCTCCGCGGCGACGATGTTCGCACTGCTCGTGTCTCCCATCGCGATCATCGGGCACCAGGTGAAGCGACGCGGGCTCAACGTCGAGGCCCTGCTGGCGGCGATCACCGCCTACGTCCTCGTGGGCCTCTTCTTCACGTTCGTCTTCAACCTGCTCTCGCTCGCCTCCTCCTCCCCCGTGTTCGGCGACGCGGGCGAGGACTCGCTCGCCAATCAGCTCTTCTTCTCGTTCACCACCCTCACGACCACCGGCTACGGCAACCTCGTTCCGGCGAACGCGACATCGCAGGCTGTCGCGGTCGCGGAGGCGATCACCGGTCAGCTGTTCCTCATCACGGCCGTCGCGCGCATCATGCGCGGCGCCGGCGCGAACACCACCACCCCCGTCGCGTCCGCTGCGCGCTCGAAGGAGACGTCATGAAGAAGTGGGGCGTCATCGCCGTCCTCGGTTCCGCGCAGTTCGTGATGGTGCTCGACGGCACGGTGATGAACGTGTCGATCTCGACCGTCGTGTCCGATCTCGACACCACCGTCACCGCAATGCAGGGGGCCATCACCTTCTACACCCTCACGATGGCCGCGTTCATGCTGCTGGGCGCGAAACTCGGCGATGTGTGGGGCCGCCGCAGGTCATTCATGATCGGGTCGTGCGTGTATGCGCTGGGCTCGCTGATCACCGCACTGAGTCCGAACGTGCAGTTCCTCTTCCTCGGCTGGTCGATCATCGAGGGGCTCGGCGCTGTGCTGGTGATCCCGGCTATCGCAGCCCTCGTCGCGGACAACTACCGCGGTCGGGAGCGGATCACGGCCTTCGCGATCATCGGCGCCGTTTCCGGTGCGGCCGTCGCGGCAGGGCCTCTGATCGGCGGCTTCGTGACGACGTACCTCGACTGGCGCTACGTCTTCGTGGCCGAGGTCTTCATCATGATCGGAGTCGTGCTGTGCGCACGGATCGTCACCGACCCGACGCCGAGACAGACCGTGCGGATCGACATCCTCAGCGTCGCGCTCTCCTCGATCGGACTCGTGGCCGTGGTGTTCGGAATGCTGCAGAGCAAGACCTGGGGGTGGATCCTGCCCCTCAACCCTCCTGAGATCGGCGGCGTCTCCATCGCTCCGCTCGGTATCTCTCCCGCCGCCTGGCTCATCGTGTTCGGGGTCGTACTGCTCGCGCTGTTCCTCTCCCGGCAGCGGGGCCTCGAACGCGCCGGGCGGGCGCCGCTCGTGCATGTGGGGATGTTCTCGATCACCTCCCTCCGCAGCGGACTGTCGGTGCTCGGTGCGCAGTACACCGTGACGGCCGGTCTCTTCTTCATGGTGCCGGTGTACCTGCAGATGACGCTCGGTCTCGACGCCTTGGAGACCGGCATCCGGATCTTCCCGCTCTCGATCGCCCTCGTGCTGTTCTCCATCGTCGGCACCCGGCTCTCGCGCATGCTGTCGCCGCGGAGGATCGTGCGGATCGGCCAGCTCGCGCTCGTCGTCAGCGCACTCATCCTGCTCGGCTCGGCCACCAGCGATCTGCGCAGCGGATTCTTCGCCACCGGGATGTTCCTCGCCGGCGCTGCGCTCGGGTTGCTCGCCTCCCAGCTCGGCAACGTGAACATGTCGAGTGTGACCGAGAAGGAGACGAGCGAGGTCGGCGGCCTCCAGGGCGTGTTCCAGAACCTCGGCTCGTCGCTCGGAACGGCGCTCATCGGCTCGATCCTCATCGGGGCGCTCTCGACGTCGTTCGCGTCGGGGGTCGCGGCGAGCGATCTGCCCGACGCCACCCAGACCACCGTCGCGTCCGCCACGGAACACGGCGTCACGATCGTGCCCGCCGCCGACGTCGCCTCCATCGCCGAGGACGCCGGTCTGAGCGACGCGGATGCCGACACCCTGGCGACCGTCTACCGCGATTCGCAGCTGTCGTCTCTGCGCATCGCCTTCTTCGGGCTGATCCTCATCAGCCTCCTGTCCCTCCTGTTCTCGAGGGGCATACCGAACGCGAAGGCCGTGCGGGATCGGCACAGCGAGACGACGACCTGAAGCCGGAACCGTACAGACGGAGGTCGATCCGCAAGGATGAGGACCATGACGACCGTCTCCGCGCCGCGCATCGAACACCACCGGGATCCGCTCGGCATCGGGGAACCCCGACCACGCCTGAGCTGGACGCTCAGCGATGCTCCCGCCGACTGGCAGCAGCACGCCTATGCGATCACCGTCGTGCGAATCGACGGAGAGGAGACTGTCGACGTCGCCTCGTCCGAGCAGGTGCTGGTGCCGTGGCCGAGCCGCGCGCTGGAATCCCGCGAGCGCGTCGCCGTGCGCGTCGCAGTGCAGGGCGACGACGGCGACTGGTCCGATCCGAGCCCCGCGACCTGGCTCGAGACGGGTCTGCTGCATGCCGAGGACTGGTCCGCGAGGCCGATCGGACTGGAGCTCGACGAGGATCCGGAGAGCGACGCCCGCCGCGCGACTCTCGTGCGGCGGGGATTCCGCATCGACGGCCAGATCGTCCGCGCACGTCTCTACGCCACCGCCCACGGCCTGTACGACGCCGAGATCAACGGCGTCCGCGTCGGATCCGACACCCTGTCGCCGGGCTGGACCGTCTACCGCGAGCGACTGCGGTACTACACCTACGACGTCACGGGCCTGCTCCGCGACGGCGAGAACGCGATCGGCGCCTGGCTCGGCGACGGCTGGTACCGGGGTCGACTCGGCTGGCGCGGCGGTCACCGCAACGTCTTCGGCCAGGATCTGTCCTTCCTCGCCCAGCTGGAGATCACCTACGCCGACGGGCGGCGCGTGACACTCGCGACCGATGACACCTGGAAGGCCGCCCCCTCCCCCATCCTCCGTTCCGGAATCTACGACGGCGAAGACCACGACGCACGGCAGGAGGTGCCGGGGTGGTCGACGCCCGCGTTCGACGACGGCGACTGGGCCCCGGTCGCCGTGCGCGAGCGCGATCCGCACACTCTGGTGGCCCCGACCGGGCCTCCCGTCCGAGTGACCGAAGACGTCGCTCCCATCGCCGTGCTCACCTCACCGCGGGGTGCGCGCATCCTCGACTTCGGTCAGAACCTCGTCGGACGGGTGCGCATCCGCGTCACGGGACCGCGGGGCGCGACGGTCACCCTCCGCACGGCCGAGGTGCTGCAGGAGGGCGAGATCTTCACGCGTCCGCTGCGCAGCGCCCGCTCCACCGACCACTACACCCTCGCCGGGCGCGCCGACGGCGAGGAGTGGGAGCCGCGCTTCACGTTCCACGGCTTCCGCTACGTCGAGGTCGACGGCTGGCCGGGAGACCTCGATGCGGATGCCGCAGCCGGCGCGCTCACCGCGCGCGTGCTGCACACCGACCTCGAACGGACGGGCTGGTTCGCCTGTTCCGCCCCACTGGTCGAGCAGCTGCACCGCAACGTGGTCTGGGGTATGCGCGGCAACTTCGTCGACATCCCGACCGACTGTCCGCAGCGCGATGAACGCGTGGGCTGGACCGGCGACATCCAGGTGTTCGGCCCGACCGCGTCGACGCTGTTCGACGTGTCGGGGATGCTCACGGGATGGCTCCGTGACGTCGAGGCCGACCAGCTGCCCGACGGCACCGTGCCCTGGTTCGTCCCCGTCATCCCGACCCACAAGGTGTGGGATCCGATCCGACCCGGCGCGGCGTGGGGCGACGTCGCCACACTGCTTCCCTGGACGATCTATCAGCGCTTCGGCGACATCGGCGTGCTGGCGGCGCAGTTCGAGAGCGCCCAACGGTGGGTCGACAAGGTGGAATCCGTCGCGGGTCCCGACCGGCTGTGGAACGAGGGCTTCCAGCTGGGCGACTGGCTCGACCCCGCGGCCCCGCCTCAAGACCCCGGCGATGCGCGCACCGACCGCTACCTGGTGGCGACCGCCTATTTCGCCCGGTCCGCGCGGGCCGTCGCCGACATGGCCCGCGTGCTCGACCGGTCAGCGGATGCCGTCCGCTACGCCGCTCTCGCCGACGAGGTCGCGGCAGCATTCCGCGTCGCGTACGTGAAGCCCGACGGCACGATGACCTCGGATGCCCAGACCGCCTACGCCCTCGCCATCGTGTTCGATCTGCTCCCCGACGCTGCGCAGCGCGCGAAAGCGGGTGCTCGTCTCGCCGAACTCGTCCACGCCGACGGCAACCGCATCGCGACGGGCTTCGTCGGCACTCCCCTCGTCTGCGACGCGCTCACCCTCACCGGGCACACCGACGCGGCCTACGACCTGCTGCAGGAGACGGAGTGCCCGTCCTGGCTCTATCAGGTCGTGCAGGGAGCGACCACGATCTGGGAGCGGTGGGATGCCCTGCTCCCGGACGGCTCGGTCAACCCGGGAACGATGACCTCGTTCAACCACTACGCGCTCGGCGCCGTCGCCGACTGGCTCCACCGCAGCGTCGCCGGACTCGCTCCGGCCGAACCCGGCTACCGCCGCATCCGGTTCGCGCCTCGGCCGGGAGGCGGGCTGACGCAGGCGTCGGCAACGCAGCGCACGCCGTACGGCGAGGCCTCGATCTCGTGGCGGATCGAGCACGACAGACTGCACGTCGAGGTGACCGTCCCGGTCGGCACCACCGCCGAACTCGACCTTCCGGGCTGGGCTGTCGAGGAGCTCGGCCACGGGTCGCATGCGCGATCGGTGCCCCTGGCGCGGTGACCGCCGGATGCCGGCAGAAGACTCAGCCGGCCGTCGACTGCCGCACGATCAACTCGGGGCGGAACCGCACCCGGCGCTCATACTCGCCGTCGGGATCACTGATCGACCGCAGCAGCAGTTCGACGGCCGTGCGTCCGATCAACTGAGCGGGCTGGCGCACCGAGGTCAGCGGCACGACCGTGGCCGTCGCGAAGTCGATGTCGTCGTAGCCGACCAACGCGATGTCCTCCGGCACCCGGATCGTGCGCAAGAGAGTCAGTGCCTGCAGCATTCCCACCGCGAGCAGGTCGTTCGCAGCGAAGACGGCATCCGGACGCTCTCGCTCGGCACGCGCGGCGATCGCCTCGCCCGCCGCGCGGCCGTGGAGCACCGTGAGTGCCGGCATCCGGATCACTTCGAGCGTCGCTCCCGCAACCTCGGCGACCGCTCGGCGGGCACCTTCGAGGCGCTGAGCGACCTGGGTGATCCCCTCGGGGCCACCCACGAAGGCGAGACGACGCCGTCCGATCCGCAGCAGATGCCGGGCGGCGAGGAATCCACCCTCGACGTCGTCGACTGACACCGAGCAGAACGCCGACCCCGCCACCTCACGGTCGACCAGGACCACCGGGATGCCCGACGCCTGCACTCGCAGCAGCTTGTCGTCGTCTTCGGATGCGGGGGTGATCAGCACACCGTTCACCCGCTGCTCGCGAAAGAGGTCGAGGTAGCTGTCCTCACGCGAGGGGTTCTCGTCGCTGTTGCCGAGCAGCACGGCGAGCGAGTCTTCGTCTGCGCGCGCTTCGGCACCACGGGCGACGTCGGCGAAGAACGGGTTGCCCGCGTCCGGGACGATCAGGCCGATGCTGCGGCTGCGACCGGCGCGAAGCTGGCGTGCCGCATCGTTGCGCACGAAGCCGAGCTCGGCGATCACGGCCTGCACGCGCTCGACCGTCGTCGCCGCGACTTTGTCCGGCTGGTTCAGGACGTTCGACACCGTGCCGACAGACACACCTGCCGCCGCTGCGACGTCACGCACACTCACTGCCACTACTGCTCCTCGCCGCTCCGGATGCTGTCCGCAGTGTACGGCAATCGGTCGTCGGGCCTCCGGCTTGACGGGCAGCCGGAGGCCTGCGTAGCATGGGTATTGAAACGATTCAGATAGTCCCGTCACCACGGCAGAGGAGCCCCATGACGCGCGTCGCCTTCCAGCTGCAGATCCGTGCCGAGCTGCTCGACGAGTACCTCGCACGGCATTCCCCGGTGTGGCCGGAGATGCTGGCCGAGATCGCCGCCGCCGGACGCCGCAACTACACGCTGTTCCTCGGCGAGGGCGGCACGCTCTTCGGCTACTACGAGACCGACGACGATGTCGCCGCTCAGGCGTACCTCGCCGCCTCACCGGTCGCCGCGCGCTGGGAAGCCGAGATGAGCCGGTTCTTCCACGGCCTCGACGGTCGCCCCGACCAGGCCGCCACCGCGCTCACCGAGGTGTTCCACCTCGAAGACCAGCTCGCCGCCCGCGGCGAGATCCCCGCCCCCGCTACCGACAACGAAAGCAGTTCATCGTGAGCATCCTCTCCCCCGACCACCTCGCAACCCTCGAGAAGCAGGGCATCGAACTGCCCAGCTGGGCGTTCGGCAACTCCGGCACCCGGTTCAAGGTCTTCGGCACCCCCGGCACCCCGCGCGACCCCTACGAGAAGATCGCCGATGCCGCGCAGGTCAACAAGTACACCGCCCTCGCGCCCTCCGTCGCCCTGCACATCCCGTGGGACCTGGTCGACTCGTACGACGATCTGCGCAAGCACGCCGAAGACCTGGGAGTCACACTCGGCACCATCAACTCGAACACGTTCCAGGACGACGACTACAAGTTCGGCGCCCTCACGCACGAGGACGCGGCCATTCGCCAGAAGGCCATCGACCACCACCTCGCCTGCATCGACGTGATGGATGCCACCGGCAGCCGCGACCTCAAGATCTGGCTGGCCGAGGGGTCGAACTACCCGGGCCAGGCCGACCTCCGCGGCCGGCAGGACCGCCTCCAGGAGTCGCTGCAGAAGATCTACGCGCGCCTCGGCGACGACCAGCGCCTCGTGCTCGAGTACAAGTTCTTCGAGCCGGCGTTCTACCACACCGACGTTCCCGACTGGGGCACCTCCTACGCCCAGGTCAGCGCCCTCGGCGACAAGGCCATGGTCTGCCTCGACACCGGCCACCACGCCCCCGGCACGAACATCGAGTTCATCGTGATGCAGCTGCTGCGCCTCGGCAAGCTCGGCTCGTTCGACTTCAACTCGCGCTTCTACGCCGACGACGACCTGATCGTGGGCGCCGCCGACCCGTTCCAGTTGTTCCGCATCCTGTTCGAGGTCATCCGCGGCGGGGGCCTGAACAACCCCGACGTCGCGTTCATGCTCGACCAGTGCCACAACGTCGAAGACAAGATCCCCGGCCAGATCCGCTCGGTGCTCAACGTGCAGGAGATGACCGCCCGCGCGCTGCTGGTCGACCGCGATGCTCTCACCGCCGCGCAGAAGTCGGGCGACGTGCTCGCCGCGAACGCCGTCTTCATGGATGCGTTCTACACGGACGTGCGCCCGGCCCTCGCCGAGTGGCGGGAGTCGCGCGGCCTGGCCGCCGACCCGATGGCCGCCTATGCCGCCTCCGGCTACCAGCAGAAGATCGCCGCCGACCGCGTGGGCGGCGTGCAGGCCGGCTGGGGCGCCTGACCACAACCCGTCGACAGCGGGGGGCCCGGGGCGTACCTTCGAGACATGCCGGCCCCTCGCAGGTCAACGCTCCCGCGGTCGCTCTCTCTCGGGAGCGCGACCGCCGCGCTCGGCGTGCTCCTCGCTTCCGGCGCCCCGGCCGCTGCCGTGCCGGGGACACCGGGAGTCATGGCGGCGCCGACCGTGATCCTGTACGAGGGCTTCGAGGGCCCCGTTTCTCCGGCCACGCCGGATTTCGTGCAGACGATCGCCGACTACGACGACGGGGTCGCGCCACCCGTGCCGGGGTATGTCGGCACCAGCGGCGAGCGCTACCGGGCCGACCCGGCGTGGAACGGCCAGTTCTGCAACGGACTCATCGTCGCCGGCGATGACGTCTCGACCGTCCCCACCGCCTCCCAGGCGTCGGACTGCGAGCAGGACGGCTGGAACCAGTCCCGAGTGCTCGCAGAGACGCTGGGAGCCTGGACTTCCCATCCGGACTACCCGTATCCCGCCGTGCCTCGCCCCGAGCCCGGAGCGAATCATGCGGTGAGCTCCTACACCCAAGGGGAGTCTCCGGCCGGCGTGATGGCCGCGACCGTGGTCCCCGTGACCGTCGGCCACTACTACACGGCGACCGTCGATGTGGCCCAGGCGAACTGCTGGACGACGAACCCGGTCGATCTGGCGGTGCGACTCGACGATGGCGTGTCCGAGCCCGTCGCCGCATTCCCCGGCCCGATCGCCGCGTGCGATCTGCCGGTCCACCAGATCAACGGCAACAACGTCGGCACCTTCCGTGGACTCACCTCGCTGCTCGCAAGGTCGACGAGCGTCGAAGTGGTGCTGAGCAACGACCTGGGTGGTGGCGGCGGCGACGACAACGCCTTCGACAATCTCGCGCTCATCGACACCACACCGCAGCTCGACGCGGTGATCGCTGCGCCACCGATCGGCGATGCCTACGCCGCCGACCAAACTGCCCGGCTCCTGTTCACCGTCACCAACACGCACCTCGCCGGTTCGCCCGCCGCGCCCAGCGGAGCGAAGCCGGAATGGAGCTTCGACCTCGCACTGCCCCCCGGCCTCCTTCCCGCCGAGGACCCGGCTATCGAGACGAACTGCCCGAACGGTGAGCTGGACCTGACGTCGACGAGCATCGTCGGCCGCGGAAGCCTCGGACCGACGGATGTCTCATGCTCGCTCGCCCTGGACCTCGTCTCGTCCGGCGGCGAGTACGTCCTCGATCCGGCCGCGTACGAGCTCACCGGCCTCCTCGCGCCCGCAGCGACATCCGCCCGTTTCGACTTCGCACCCGGCACGCCCGAGCCGTCCCCGTCGAGCGGCCCGGTCCTGGCGGACAGCGGGGCCGACCCCCTTCCGGCGCTGCTGACCGGGGCGCTCGCTGTCGCGCTCGGGGCCGTCTTCATCCGGCTATCCGCCACGGTGCGTGGACGTCGCGCTCGGTAGCGACCGCCCCTCGCGCACCGGATAGATTCCTCCCATGGCTCTTTCCGGCAATCTCGAAGCGCAGCGCCGCCGAGACGAACTCGTGGAACTCGCGAATGCCCCCCAGGGCGTCATGATCGAGGCCGCCGCCGAGCTGTTCTCCGTGTCGTCCATGACGATCCGGCGCGACCTGCTCGAGCTGGAGGCCGAGGGGCGCGTGCGGCGCGTGCGCGGCGGGGCGACCGCGGCTCCGCGAGCTCGCCCGTTCGATGCGCGGCGCGCGATCCGAGCGAGCGCGAAGCGGACGATCGCCGAGAAGGCGCTCCGGCTCGTGCCCGACCAGGGCGCCATCGCACTCGACGCATCCTCGACGGTCAACATGCTCGCCTCGGTCATCGGCCCCAGAGCCGGGCTCACGGCGTACACGAATTCCTTCGAGTCGTTCCAGGTGCTGCACCCCCTCGAGGGTGTGACGGCGGTGATCTCCGGCGGGACCGCCGAGCCGACCACGGGCAGCCTCGTCGGGCCGATCGCCCGCCGCAGCATGCGGTCGGTCTACTTCGACATCTTCTTCTCCTCGGCGGATGCACTCGACAGTGCGGACGGCACCTCCGAGGTGTCCGTGGAGGAGGCCGAGCTGAAGCAGGCGATGGCCGCGAACGCCGGCACGACAGTGGTGTGCGTCGACTCCAGCAAACTCGAGCGCCGGTCCGTGGCCCGGGCGCTGGAACGCAAGGAGATCTCGGTGCTCATCACGGAACTCGACCCGTCGGACGAGCGGCTGAACGCCTTCCGGCAGACCGCTGACGTCCTCTGACCACTTTCCGCAAACGTAGTTTCATGTTATCTTTCACAAGAAGTAACAGAATGAGTGCACACGGCCGTGTGCTTCGCCCCTGTCTTGGAGAGTCATGACGAACCCCACCGCCGCCGCCCTGATCGCCCGGTCGAATCGCCTCGGCGCCGACCCGAAGAACACGAACTACGCCGGCGGGAACACCTCCGCCAAGGGCACCGAGACCGACCCCGTGACGGGGCAGCCGGTCGAGCTGATGTGGGTCAAGGGCTCCGGCGGAGACCTCGGCACCCTGACCGAGAGCGGCCTCGCCGTGCTGCGCCTCGACCGCATGCGCGCGCTCGTCGACGTGTACCCCGGTATCGACCGCGAAGACGAGATGGTCGCTGCCTTCGACTACTGCCTGCACGGCAAGGGCGGAGCCGCCCCCTCGATCGACACCGCCATGCACGGCCTCGTGGATGCCGCACACGTCGACCACCTGCACCCCGACTCCGGCATCGCGATCGCGACCGCCACCGACGGCGAAGCACTGACCGCGAAGATCTTCGGCGACAAGGTCGTGTGGGTGCCCTGGCGTCGTCCCGGCTTCCAGCTCGGACTCGACATCGCCGAGATCAAGGCGCAGAACCCGCAGGCGATCGGTACCATCCTCGGCGGTCACGGCATCACCGCCTGGGGCGACACCTCGGAAGAAGCCGAAGCGAACTCGCTGTGGATCATCGACACCGCCGCCCAGTACATCGCCGAGCACGGCAAGGCTCAGCCGTTCGGCGGCGCCCGCGCCGGATTCGAGGCTCTGGCTCCGACCGAGCGCCGCGAGCGTGCAGCCACCCTCGCCGGCACCGTCCGCGGCATCGCGTCGACCGACAAGCCGATGGTCGGACACTTCACCGATGCCGACGTGGTCCTCGACTTCCTGGCGTCCGAGAAGGCACCGGAGCTCGCCGCTCTCGGCACCAGCTGCCCCGATCACTTCCTGCGCACCAAGGTCAAGCCGCTGATCCTCGACCTGCCGGCCACGGCATCCGCCGAGGAGCAGATCGCACGGCTGCACGAGCTGCACGAGCAGTACCGCGCCGACTACCAGGCCTATTACGACGCGCACGCCACCGCCGAGTCGCCCGCCATCCGCGGCGCCGACCCGCTCATCGTGCTGGTCCCCGGCGTCGGCATGTTCTCCTACGGGGCGAACAAGCAGACCGCCCGGGTCGCCGGCGAGTTCTACGTGAACGCGATCAACGTGATGCGCGGCGCCGAGGCGCTGTCGACCTACGCGCCCATCTCGGACGCCGAGAAGTTCAACATCGAGTACTGGGCGCTGGAGGAGGCCAAGCTGCAGCGTATGCCGAAGCCGAAGACGCACCAGGGCCGCATCGCGTTCGTCACCGGCGCCGCCTCCGGCATCGGCAAGGCCATCGCCACCCGCCTCGCCGCCGAGGGCGCCTGCGTCGTGATCGCCGACCTCGACCTCGAGAAGGCCCAGGCCGCCGCCGCGGAACTCGGGAACACGGATGTCGCGATCGGTGTCGCCGCGAACGTCGCGGATGCCGATGCCGTGCAGGCCGCGCTGAACGAGGCGGTGCTCGCGTTCGGCGGCATCGACCTCGTCGTGAACAACGCCGGCCTGTCGCTCTCGAAGCCGCTCCTGGAGACCACCGAGAAGGACTGGGACCTGCAGCACGACGTCATGGCCAAGGGCTCGTTCCTCGTGTCGAAGGCCGCCGCTCGCGTGCTCATCGACCAGAAGCTCGGCGGCGACATCATCTACATCTCCTCGAAGAACTCGGTCTTCGCCGGCCCGAACAACATCGCCTACTCCGCGACCAAGGCCGACCAGGCCCACCAGGTGCGGCTGCTCGCGGTCGAGCTCGGCGAGTTCGGCATCCGGGTGAACGGCATCAACCCCGACGGCGTCGTGCGCGGCTCCGGCATCTTCGCCTCGGGCTGGGGCGCCAACCGCGCCGCGACCTACGGCGTCGCCGAAGAGGACCTCGGCCAGTTCTACGCCAACCGCACGATCCTCAAGCGCGAGGTCGTCCCCGAGAACGTCGCCGACGCGGTCTATGTCCTCACGGGCCCCGAACTCAGCCGCACCACGGGGCTGCACATCCCGGTCGACTCCGGCGTCGCCGCCGCGTTCCTGCGATGACCCGCGTTCGTCGAGTGCACGGCTTCGCGCCGAAGGCACGCCCTGTTCACGTCGCCTGGCCGTGCGCTCGAGCGGATGCCGTGCACTCGACGAGCGGAGCGCGCCGATGAGCGTCCGGGCCGTCGCCGCGGTCGACCTCGGCGCCACCAGCGGGCGCGTGATGATCGGGCGGATCGGAGACGGGCAGCTCGACCTCGAGCTCGTGTCGCGGTTCCCGAACGGACCGATCGAGCGCGAAGACGGACTGCACTGGGACTTCGGCGCCCTGTACGAGCACGTCGTGGCTGGGCTCGCCGAGGCCGTCCGCCGCGAACCGCGCATCGAGAGCATCGGCATCGACTCGTGGGCCGTCGACTACGGCGTGCTGAAAGACGGCGAGCTGCTCGCAGAGCCTTTCCACTACCGCGACGAGCGCTCTGCTCGCGGCGTCGACGAGGTGCACGACATCGTCCCGTTCGCCGAGCTGTATCAGCGCAACGGACTGCAGTTCCTGCCGTTCAACACGCTGTATCAGTACCGCGTCGACGAGCGCCTCGCCGAGGCCGACACCGCGCTCCTCATCCCCGACCTCATCGCGTTCCTGCTCACGGGCGTAGCGGTGGCCGAGCGCACGAACGCCTCGACCACCGGCCTGCTGAGCGTCACGGACGGCGAATGGGACACGGCGCTGGCCGACCGCCTCGGCATCGCCACGCGCATCCTGCCGCGGCTCGTCGACCCCGGCACGACGATCGGTGTTCTCCGCCCGGAGCTCGCCGCCCGCATCGGCGCCGACCTGCCGGTGATCGCGGTCGGCTCGCACGACACCGCATCGGCCGTCGTGGCGGCTCCCCTCTCCAGTCCTGCCTCCGCGTACATCTCGTGCGGCACCTGGGGCCTGGTCGGCGTGGAACTCGCGCAGCCGGTGCTGACGGATGCCGCGCGCACCGCGAACTTCACCCACGAACTCGGCGTCGACGACCGTTACCGGTTCCTGCACAACGTCACGGGGCTCTGGCTGCTCAGCGAGACGGTGCGCGCTTGGGAGGCCGAGGACGGCGGGGCCATCGATCTGCCGGAGCTGCTCGCTGCGGCATCCGAGGTCTCCGGTGACGGGCCGGTGTTCGATGCCGACGACCCGTCGTTGAGCGCGCCCGGTGACATGCCGGGACGGATAGCGGCGCTCCTCGGCGACCGCGCCCCGAAACCGCGACCGGCGTTCGCGCGTTCCATCGTCGAGTCGATCGCCGCGGCGTTCGCTCGCGCGGTCCGGACGGCCGCCGATCTGTCGGGCCGCGAGCTCGACAGCATCCATCTCGTGGGCGGCGGATCTCTCAACCGGCTGCTGTGCCAGGCCACTGCCGACCGCACGGGCCTGCCGGTGCTCGCGGGCCCGGTCGAGGCGACGGCCCTGGGCAACGTGCTCGCCCAGGCGCGCGCTCTCGGCGCCGCGCCCGCATCGCTCGAGGAACTGCGCGCCGTGGTCGCGGCGACGCACACGCCGGCTCGCTTCGACCCCCGCTGACCCGCACCGGTCCGCGCTCGCGCTCCCCGCCGACCCGCGCCGACCCGCGCCGACCCGCGTTCGCGCTGCGCGTGGTCCACGCCTCGGGCGGAAATCTCGCCGTCGGGCGGACGATCGCGGGACACGCATCCGCCCATCGCCGAGAAGTCCGCCCCACCCCGAGGCGTGCGCAAAGAGACCCCGACCCGTACACGAAGAGGGCGCCGGAGCCGAAGCCCCGACGCCCTCTTGCGACGCGACTCAGAAGTCGAAGTCGCCGATGTTGTCCGCGTCGAATACGAACGGGTCGCCCAGCAGGACAACGCCGTCGGCGCCGACCTCGTACTCGCCGAGGTCACCCGCCTCGAACGTGTCGCCTTCCTTGCCCGTGATCTCGCCCTCGACCAGCGCCTTGGCCGCGAAGGCCGACAGGTAGCCGAGGTCGGCCGGGTTCCACAGCGCGAACGAGGTGACGGTGCCGTCCTCGACGTATTCGCGCATCTGGTTCGGCGTGCCGAGTCCGGTCAGTGCAACCTTGCCCTTGTAGTCCGACGTGGAGAGGTAGCGTGCCGCGGCGGCGATGCCGACCGTGGTCGGCGAGACGATGCCCTTCAGCTCCGGGTGGCTCTGCAGCAGAGCCGCCGTCTTGTCGAACGAGGTCTGGTCGTCGTCGTCGCCGTAGACCGTCTCGACGATCGTGATGTCGGGGTAGTCGCTCGCGACGTACTCCTTCATGAGCTCGATCCAGGCGTTCTGGTTGGTGGCGTTGGCCGATGCCGACAGGACGGCGATCTCACCCGCGCCGCCGATCTGCTCGGCGATCTGGTCGATCTGCACCTTGGCGATGCCCTCGGAGTCGGCCTGGTTGATGAACAGGTCGCGGCATTCCGGGTTGGTGTCGGAGTCGAAGGTGACGACCTTCACTCCCGCATCCCGTGCCTCGTTGAGCGCGTCGCAGATGGCCTTCGGGTCGTTCGCCGAGACGACGAGCGCGCCGACCGCCTGCTGCGTGGCGGTGTTGATGTAGCTCACCTGGGCGTCGGGGGTGGCCTCGGCCGGGCCGACCTCGGCGAACGTGCCGCCGAACTCCTCGACGGCCTTCTTGCCGCCCTCGCTGGAGGTGTCGAAGTACGGGTTGCCGAGGTTCTTGGGCAGGAACGTGATCGACAGGTTGTCGGATCCGCCGCCCTCTCCGGAGCCTGCGTCGCCCGACCCGCTGCCGGTGTCGGCGCAGCCGGTCAGCACGAGCGCTGCGGCGACGGCCACGGCGGCGAACGCCGAGACCCTCTTGCGTGCAAACGTCATTGTTCTTCCTTTCGTGATGATCACCGCGGGCGGATGCCGACGGCGAGAGGCTGCCTCATGGTGCGGGAGAGGCTGCGACGCGGGGTGGTGGTCCGGCCTTCGCACGGACGCGCTGCGCCCAGGCGAGGACGCTGGCTGCGACGACCGAGAAGATCAGCAGGCCACCGGTGATGATGTTGATGACGTCGGAGGTGACGCCGGCGAGACGGAGCCCGCTGCCGAGCACCCCGATCAGGAGCACCGCCGCGACGACGCCGTGCAGATGCCCACGTCCGCCGAACACCGACACCCCGCCGAGGACCACGGCGGCGATCACCTGGAGCTCGAGCCCGGTGGCGTTGTCGCCGCGGGCACTGCCGAAACGGAGCGTGTAGAAGATGCCGGCGAACGCCGCGACCACACCCGAGAGCATGAAGAGGATGAACTTCGTCCGCTCCACGTGCACTCCGGAGAATCGGGCCGCGTCCTTCGAGAGTCCGATCGCGTAGATGCCCCGGCCGAACGGAGTGAAGTGCAGCATCACGACGAAGATCGCGAGCAGGATCAGGAACGGGATCACGATGTAGGGGATCGTGGTGCCGGCGATCTTGGCCTTCGCCAGTGCCGTCCACATCTCCGGGAAGTCGGTCACGGCAGTGGTCCCGAGCAAGCCGACGGCCAGCCCGCGGAACAGCGCCAGGGTGCCGATGGTGACGGCGAGCGATGGCAGCCCGACGACCGTGACGAGGAAGCCGTTGAAAGCTCCGCCGATGACGCCGACCGCGAGCGCGGCCAGCGCGGCGACCTCGAACGGCGCACCCGATTCGGTGAGCACACCCGTGACGACGCTGGCGAGGCCGACCATCGAGCCGACCGAGAGGTCGATCTCCCCCGTGATCATGACCAGGGTCATCGGCAGCGCGATCAGCAGGATCGGCGCCACGTCCAGCAGCAGGTAGTTGACCGTGATGGGCTGCGCGAACCCGCGGATCGACACAGCGGACACGAGCACGACCAGCACGAGCAGGCCGATGATCGCGAACTCGCGGTTGATGAGGATGCGCCGCCACAGGGGCTGGTCGTAGTCCCGGATCACGCGGACCCCCGAGGTGGTGGTGGTCGTGGTCATGATTCGTCCCTTGCCTCGATGAGCTGCCGTCTCTGTCGTACGGCGAGCAGCCGGTCGAGCACGATCGCTCCGATGATGAGCACACCCACCACGGCGCGCTGCCAGAAGTCGGGGATGCCGAGGATGGGCAGGGCCCGGTTGATGGTCATCAGCAACATCGCGCCGATCGCCGCACCCCAGACGGAGCCGACACCGCCGGTGATCGCGATGCCGCCGATGACGGCCGCGCCGACGGCATCCAGCTCCCAGCCCGATCCCACCTGCGAGCTCACGGAGCCGTACCGCGTCACGTAGAAGACACCGGCGAGTCCCGCCAGAGCCCCGGAGAGGACGAATGCGCTGAGCACCCGGCGAGTGGTCTTCAGGCCGTAGAGCTCGGCGGCTCCCGGGTCGGAGCCGATGGCGTAGTACTCGCGGCCGCCTCTCGTGTTGCGCATGTACCAGGCGGCGAGCGCGAGGACGATGATGGCGACGATGGAGAGCACCGGGATCGTGAGGATCTGCTGGGTACCCAGGCGCAGGAAGTCCTTCGGCAGATCGGAGGGGTGCACCTGGTCGCTGCCGGTCCACAGCACGTTGATGCCGCGATAGGCATACAGCGTGCCGAGCGTGATCACCATCGCCGGCACCTTGGCGAAGGCCACCAGCGCACCGTTGACCAGGCCCAGAAGGGCTCCGAAGATCACGGCGGCGATGACCACGATCGGGATCGGGATGCCGGGGACGTCGATGAAGAGCCGTCCCGTCAGGAAGGCGGTGAGCCCCATGACCGAGCCGACCGAGAGGTCGACGTTGCGGGTGATGATGACGATCGCCTGTCCGACCGCGACGAGCACGAGGATCGACGGAGTCAGCAGCAGGTCGCGCCAGCCGTCGGCGCTGAACAGGAAGTTCGGGTTCTTCACGGTGGCCGCGATGACCACCAGCACGAGGGCGGCGAAGATTCCGAGTTCGCGCGCGCGACCGATGCCGCCGGGCTTCTTCGCGAAGGTGGGGGCCGGTGTCGCCAGCGCCGTGGTGCTCATGCGTGCTGCTCCGATGCGTGCGTGGCGGCGAACATGACGTTCTCGCTGGTGGCGTCGTCACGGTCGAGTTCGGCGGTGATCCGGCCCTCGCGCATGACGAGCACCCGGTCGGCCATCCCGAGCACCTCGGGGAGCTCTGACGAGATCATCAGGATCCCCATCCCCTGACCCGCCAACTGCGAGAGCAGCCGGTGCACCTCGGACTTGGTGCCGACGTCGATCCCTCGGGTCGGCTCGTCGATGATGAGCACTCGCGGATCGGTGGCCAGCCACTTGGCCAGAACGACCTTCTGCTGGTTGCCACCGGAGAGCGTCGATGACACCGTGTCGAGGGCGTGCGTCTTGACCTCGAGGCGAGACGCCCAGACCTTCGCCGCTCGGTTCTCCATGCCGGTGGTGATCAGGCCCCACTTGGCGAGATTGCGGCGGATGGCGAGGGTGATGTTGCCGCCGACGCTCGCATCGATCACGAGGCCCTGTTTGCGACGATCCTCCGGGACGAGGGCGAGGCCGTTGCGCATCGCGGCGGTCGGACTGCGGCGCGGGACGGCCGCACCGAGCATCCGCACCTCTCCCTCGCGGTAGCCGTCCACGCCGAAGACGGCGCGGGCGACCTCGCTGCGGCCGGCACCGACGAGTCCGGCGAGGGCGACGATCTCGCCCGCGCGGACCGTGAAGGAGATGTCGTGGAAGACACCGGGGCTGGTGAGCCCGCGCACCTCGAGGAGCGCATCGCCGATCTCGGCCTCCTGCTTCGGGAAGAGTTCGGTCACGTCGCGGCCGACCATCTGCCGAACAAGGTCGTCGACCGTGGTCTCGGCGATGGGCGTCGTGTCGATGTAGGCGCCGTCGCGCATCACGGTGACGGTGTCGCACAGGTCGAACACCTCGTCGAAACGGTGCGAGATGAACAGGATCGCGCGGCCCTCGTCGCGCAGGCTCCGCGCGACCGCGAACAGCCGATCGACCTCCACCCCGCTGAGCGCCGCGGTGGGCTCGTCCATGATCAGCACGCTGGCATCGAGGGAGATGGCCTTCGCGATCTCGATGATCTGCTGGTCGGCGATCGAGAGGCCCTCGGTGATGCGATCGGGGTCGAGCGCGACGCCGAGGCGGCGGAAGATCTGGTCGACCTCGGTGCGCATGGCCTTGCGGTCGATACGGCCGAGAGCCCCTGTGGGCTGGCGGCCCATGAAGATGTTCTCGGTGACCGAGAGGTCGGGGAAGAGCGTCGGCTCCTGGTAGATCACCGCGATGCCCGCTGCCTTCGACTGGGCGGTGCTCGTGAAGTCGACTTCTTCGCCGTGCAGACGGAAGTCGCCCGAGTCGCGGCGGTAGAGCCCGGCCATGATCTTCACGAGCGTCGACTTGCCGGCGCCGTTCTCGCCGATGAGGGCGTGGATGGACCGCGACCGCAGAGTGAGACTTCCGGAGCGCAGTGCGATGACGGGTCCGAAGGACTTCACGACGCGGTGCAGCTCGAGCGCTGTGGGGGGAGCACTGCGGACGGGTGCTTCGTCGACCACTGGCTTTCCTCTCCGTTGAGGGGGATGATGTTCGGAATGAATCTACCTGAATCGATTCAGGTGGGTTTCAGGCTAGTGTATGTGATGCGGGCCGCAGGTCAACCCCTGATGCCCGAACCGTGATCCACCCGACGACGAGAGGACGGACGTGCCGTTCAGTATCCGCGATGTCGCCCTCCGCGCCGGGGTGTCCGTCGGCACCGTTTCAAACGTCCTCAACCGTCCGGAAGAGGTCTCCAGCGATTCGGTGGCACGCGTGAGCCGGGCCATCGAGGAACTCGGGTACGTGCGCAACGACGCCGCGCGGAAGCTGCGCGCCGGCATCAGCACGACCGTCGGCTTCGTGGTCCTCGACGGGCAGAACCCGTTCTACAGCGACGTGGTGCGCGGAGCCGAAGACGAGGCGTCCAGCCACGGCATCGCGATCCTCTACGGCAACACCGACGACGACCCGTCTCGCGAGAAGGTGTACCTCGACCTCTTCCGCGAACAGCAGGTGCGCGGTCTGCTGATCGCCCCGTACGGCGACGTCATGACGCAGCTGCGCCGTTTCCGCGCCAGCGGCATCGCGACGGTGCTCGTCGACAGATTCAGCGCCGACAGCGGATTCTCCTCGGTCTCCGTCGACAGCGTCGCGGGAGGGCGGCTGGCGGTCGAGCACCTGATCGAGGCGGGACGACGACGCATCGCCTTCGTCGGCGGCCCCTTCGACATGCGCCAGGTCACCGACCGGCTCGCCGGGGCGCGCGCCGCCGCCGAGAACGCGTCGGTGCACGTCGACCTCGAAGTCGTGCCCACCTCCGCCATGACGGTGGAGGAGGGGGCGTCCGCCGGCGCGAAGCTGCTCACCCGCCCGCGCCGCGAATGGCCGGACGCCCTGTTCGCCGCGAACGACCTGCTGGCGCTCGGCCTGCTGCAGTCACTCGTCGCCGGCGGTCGGGTGCTCGTCCCCGACGAGATCGCGCTCATCGGGTTCGACGACATCCCCTTCGCGGCGGCGGCCGCGGTGCCGCTCTCGTCGATCCGACAGCCCAGCCGGATGATCGGGCGCACGGCCCTGCGCATCGTGCTCGAAGAGGCGTCCGACCCCGAGAGCATCCCCCGGCAGACCGTCTTCCCGCCCGAGCTGATCGTGCGGCGCTCGACCACCGGCTGAGCCGAGACCCCGCTTTCGCGTCGAGACCCCGCCCTGTCTGCGCAGAAAAGGCGGGGTCTCGACGCGAGTCGGGGGTCTCGCGAGGGCGTTACCCCTTCACCGCTCCCCCGAGGCCGGCCGAACGCAGGAACACCGACTGGAAGAGCAGGAACATCGCGATGGGGATCAGTGTGGCGATCGCGAGGGCCGCGAGGAACACATCGAGCTCGGTCTGCGACTGCACGGCGGGCAGCCGCACCGACAGCGGTTGCACCGACGGATCCGGCAGCACGAGCATGGGCCAGAGGTAGTCCTTCCAGGCGGCGATGATCGCGAACACCGACACCACGCCGAGGATCGGCTTCGACATCGGCAGCACGATCGACCAGAAGAGCCGGAAGGGCCCGGCGCCATCGGTGCGCGCGGCCTCGAACACCTCGCGGGGAAGCGAATCGAAGAAGCGCTTGACCAGCAGGATGTTGAAGGCGTTCGCCCCCATCGGCAGCCACACCGCGAGGTAGTTGTTGAGCAGGCTCACGTCTCCGAGCAGCGGCGGGTGCACGATCGTCAGATACAGCGGCACCAGCAGCACGATCCCCGGGATGAACAGGGTCGCCAGCACCAGGGCGTTCAGGATCGGCGCGTACTTCGGCTGCAGCACCGAGAGCGCGTAGCCCGCCGTCGTCGCGATGAACAGCTGCACGAACCAGGCGCCGAGCGCGATGATCACCGTGTTGAAGAAGTACTGGTCGATGTGGATGTCGTTCCACGCGGTCGACAGGTTCTCCCAGTCCACGCCGTTCGGCCACAGCGCGAACGGCTGCTGCAGAGTGTCCTGCGTCGGCGTGATCGCCGACTTCGCCAGCCACAGGATCGGGCCGAGACCGGCGACGACCAGACCGACCGCGAGGAACACGTGCGTGAGGGACATCCCGACGCGGATGCCGGGGCGACGGCGCTCCGAGTCGGAGATGACCGTGCGATCACCGACGGTGTCGGCGGCCTTCTCCGCCGCCTTCTCTGCGGCACGGGTCGAGAGGCGGGTGGTGAGGCTCACGTCGTGCTCCAACGGTCGGTCAGTTTGAAGTACAGCCAGGAGAGCAGGGCGAGCACGACCGCGAGCAGCACCGAGACGGCCGTCGCCTCGCCGTAGTCGCCACCCAGGCTGTTGCGGAAGGCCTTGTCGTAGATGTACAGCAGCACGGTCTTGGTCGCTCCGGCGGGCCCGCCCCCGGTGAACAGGAACGGTTCGAGGAAGACCTGCGCGGTGGCGATCACCTGCAGGATCAGCATGATGAAGAGGATGCCGCGCAGCTGCGGCAGCGTGACGTGCCAGACCTTCTTCCAGATGCCGGCACCGTCGACCTCGGCCGCGTCATAGAGCTCAGGCGGCACACCCAGGAGAGCGGCGAGGTAGATGATGATCGACCCGCCGGCTCCGGCCCATGTGGCTTCGAGCACGAGCGACGGCATGGCCTGCACCGCGTCCTGGATCCACGGCTGCGGCGGGATGCCGACGAAACCGAGCACAGTGTTGAACACGCCGGACGGGTCGGCGCTGTAGAAGAACTTCCACAGCAGCACCGCCACCACGGGCGGGATCACGACCGGGAGGTAGGCGAGGGCCGAGTAGATGCCCTTGCCGCGGCGCACCTCGCTCATCAGCACTGCCATCAGCAGCGGCAGCGGGAACCCGAAGAGCAGCGCGAGCACGGCGAACCACAGCGTGTTGATCACGGCGCGGCCGAGCTCGGGGTCGCCGATCACGGCGAGGTAGTTGTCGAACCCGACCCATTCGGAGACGATCAGGTTCGTCTTCTGCAGGCTCATGATCACGGACTGCACGATCGGCGACCAGGAGAAGAACACGAACACGAACAGCATGGGGAGCACGAACAGGAGGTTCGCGAGCCCGCCGCCGCGGAACCACGTGAGCGGTGAGCGGCGGCGAGAGGTGCGCACAGCGGGCGGCGGAGAGTCCTCCACCGCCGCCCGCTGCTCGGGGAGCGTCATCGTCATGAAGCGTTACTCGTCGAGCTTCGCCTGCGCGTCGGTCTGCACCTGGGCGAGCAGCGCGTCGATGTCTGCGTTCTGATCGGTGAGAACCTTCTGCACGACGGTGTCGAGGAGCGCGTAGACCTCCTGGGTCTTCACCTTCGGCTCACCGACCGGCGTCTGGTCCCAGATGCGGTCGCTGAACGGCGCCATCTGGTCGACGGGCACGTTGATGTAGTCGGCGATCCACTCCTGCGACTCGTCGTACAGCTCGCGGCTGAGCACCGGAAGCAGCGGGGTGCCGACGGCCTGACCGGACTCGTTCAGGGTCTTCGCGTCGAGCACCGCCGCGTCCTCGTCCATGAGCTTCTGCATGTAGTACCAGTCGATCCAGGTGACGCCGGCGGCCTTCGTCGCCTCGTCGACGGTGGGGCTGATCACGGCGATGTCACCGCCGCCGAGCGTGCCGGGGTCGTCGCCCTCCATCGGGACGACCGTCATCCCGTAGATCGCCGAGTCCATGCCGAAGTCGCGCACGAGCGCGGTGTAGATGTCGGAACCGGAGGTGTACATGCCGATGTTGCCGGCCGCGAACTCCTGGTTGATGGTTCCCCAGTCCAGGTCGACCTTGGAGCCGAAGGCGTTGTCCTCCCACTTGACGTCGTGCAGGAACTGCAGCGCGGCCTTGGTGGCGTCGTTGTCGATCGTGGACTCGGCGGTGCCGTCGCCGTTGTCGGTCTGCGTCCGACCGCCGCGCGCCACCGTCTGGGACGTCAGCTGCCACCCGCCGGTGTTGTTGATCGCCATCTGCGCGTAGCCGGCCTTGCCCGTGGCATCCGTGATGGCCTTGGCCGCTTCGCGGATCTCGTCCCACGTCTCCGGCGGGTTGTCCGGGTCGAGCCCTGCCTGCGTGAACAGGTCGCGGTTGTAGTGCAGCGCGGCAGCGTACGCCTGGCGCGGGAAGCCGTAGATCTTGCCGTCGTCGCCCGTGACGCCGTCGAGGATGATCGGGTTGAACTTGTCGGTGTAGCCGAGTTCGTCGACCGCATCGGTCACGTCCATCAGCTGGCCGTTCTCGAGCAGGGTCTTGGAGTCGGTGAACGGCACGGTGAAGACGTCTGGCAGGCTTCCGCCGGCGAGCTGCACGGCGAAGGTCGGCCCCTCCCACTCGTACTCGACGCCCACGATGTCGATGTCGGGGTGTTCCTTCTCGAACTGCTTCTCCTGTTCGGCGAATGCCTCATACGCGGCCGCGTCCGCTCCCGGGGGGAACGTCGCGACCCGCAGCTCGGTCTTGCCGTCGGCACTGTCGTCGCCTCCGCTCGACGTGCAGCCGGCAAGAGCGCCGACCGCCGTGAGCACGGCGACGCCGGCGACGAGGGCCTTCATCGGTGACTTCATTGTCTGTGTCCTTCCATGTGGTGCTGATCAGTGGTGCAGGGCTAGTCGGTCGCTCTCGGCGAGCGCCCTGGGGCGATGCGGAGCGCGAGCCAGGCAGTGGAGTCCGGGGGCAGCACGCCGTCGAGCGGAGCGCTGGAGAGGAGCACCTCGTGGTGGGCAGGAAGCGGCACGGGCACGGCGCCCAGGTTGGTGATGCTGACGGTTCCGTCGCCACGGCGGAACGCGAGGACGTCCGCTCCGAGTTCCAACCACTCCAGGTCGCTGCCGGCGAAGTCGGCGGTCCGCTTGCGCAGCGCGATCGCCGCGCGGTAGAGGTTCAAGGTCGAGGAGGGGTCGGCGTCCTGCGCCTCGACGGTGAGCGTCGCCCAGTCGTCCGGCTGCGGGAGCCACGGGGTGCCGCCGAAACCGTACGGGGTCGCCGCTCCCGCCCAGGGCAGGGGAACCCGGCATCCGTCGCGCCCCGGATCGACGCCCCCGGAGCGGAAATGCATGGGATCCTCGATCGCGTCGAGCGGCAGCTCGACCTCGGGGAGTCCGAGCTCGTCGCCCTGGTAGATGTAGAGACTGCCGGGGAGGGCGGCGACGAGCAACGACGCCGCCCGGGCACGACGCGCGCCTCGAACGGCATCCGTCGCGGTGCCGAACCGCTTGCGCTCGAACGCGAACGACGAATCGGCCTGCCCGTAGCGGGTGACCGGCCGGGTGACATCGTGATTCGACAGCACCCAGGTCGCCGGAGCGCCGACGGGGGCGTGCTCGGACAGAGTGCGCGTGATGGAGTCACGCATCGCCTGGGCGCTCCACGGCTGCGTCATGAATCCGAAGTTGAAGGCGGTGTGCATCTCGCCAGGGCGCAGGTAGCGGGCGAAGCGCTCCGCGTCGTCGATCCAGACTTCGCCGACCAGCACGCGCTCGCCGTCGTACTCGTCGGCGACGGCACGCCATTCGCGGTAGATGTCGTGCAGCTCGTCGCGGTCGATGTGCGGATGCCCTGACGTCGGCGCCGTTCCTGCGGGGAGGTCGGGCAGCGCCGGGTCCTTGACCGGGAGGGCGGCCGAGTCGATGCGCACGCCGGCCACTCCGCGGTCGAACCAGAAGCGCAAGACGTCCTCGTGCTCGCGGCGCACGTCCGGGTGGTTCCAGTTGAGATCGGGCTGCTGGGGTGTGAACAGGTGCAGGTACCACTCCCCCGGCGCGCCGTCCGCGTTCCGCGTGCGCGTCCATGTCTCGCCCTGGAAGCTCGACACCCAGTTCGTCGGCATCTCCTCGCCGTCCGCGCCCCGCCCGGGGTGGAACCAGAAGCGCTCGCGCTCCGGGCTCCCCGGCTCCGCCGCCAGTGCCTGCCGGAACCACTCGTGCCGGTCGGAGATGTGGTTCGGCACGATGTCGACGATCGTGCGGATGCCGTACTCGAGTGCCTCGGCGATCAGCTGCTCCGCTTCCTCCAGCGAACCGAAGCGCGGGTCGATCCGCCGGTAGTCCTGCACGTCGTACCCGCCATCGGCGAGAGGGCTCTCATACCAGGGCGTGAACCAGAGGGCGTCGACACCGAGGCTCTTCAAGTAGGGCAGCCGAGAGCGCACGCCGGCGAGATCGCCGATCCCGTCGCCGTTGCCGTCCGAGAAGCTGCGCACGTACACCTGGTAGATCACCGCCGTGCGCCACCATCCCTCGCCCGCGGGCATGGTCAGCGTGCGTGCGGGTGCAGCCGTGCGCAGAACGTCGGTGTCCACGGATCTCCTCGTCGTCGGTGGCGATGAGTCGAATGTAGCTTTTCCAAGTGATTGACGCAAGAACTAAACAGATTGTTGGAATTTTGCAATGTCTTGCAGGCGCACAGAAGCCCTCGCCCATCGGGATCCGGTCAGGCCAGCGGACCCGTCGAGGAGCGCAGCACCAGCTCGGGCTCGAACAGCAGCTCGTCGCTCGGCTGGGAGGTGCCGGCGATCTGCGCGAGCAGCAGAGCGATGATCGCGCGCCCCATCGACTCGATCGGCTGCCGCACCGTGGTCAGCGGCGGTTCGGTGCAGCTCATCAGCGCCGAGTCGTCGAACCCGACGATGCTCACATCCCCCGGCACCGACAGCCCCGCGCGACGTGCGGCCCGCACGGCGCCGAGTGCCATCGGATCACTCGCACACACGATGGCCGTGGCCCCGGCGGCGAAGAGTCGCGCCGCACCGGCCTGCCCCGACTCGAGCGAGTACATGCCCCGCACGACGAGGTCGTCCGACAGCGGCGCTCCGAGCTTCTCGAGCAGTCGGCGGGCAGCGTCGAGCTTGCGCTGCGAAGGCACGTGGTCCGCCGGCCCCAGCAGCAGGCCGATGCGGCGGTGCCCCAGCTGGTGCATGTGCAGGACCGCCTGCTCGGCCGCGGCCGCATCGTCGGTCGAGACGGTCGCGAACTGCAGCTCGGGGACGCGGGCGTTGACGAGCACGGTCGGCAGGTTCACCTGGCGCAGCCGCTCGTAGTGCTCGTGCGCGGCGTCCGCCTGCGTGTAGTTTCCGCCGAGGAAGATCACGCCAGACACCTGCTGCGCGAGGAGCAGGTCGACGTAGTCCGACTCGGTCACCCCGCCGGCGTTCTGCGTGCACAGCAGCGGGGTGTATCCGTTCTGAGTGAGCGCGCCGCCGACGATCTCGGCGAACGCGGGGAAGATCGGGTTCTGCAGCTCGGGCAGCACCAGGCCGACCAGGCGGGCGCGTTCGCCGCGCAGCTTCGTCGGGCGCTCATAGCCGAGCACATCGAGCGCGGTCAGCACCGCCTGGCGGGTGGCATCGGAGACGCCGGGCTTGTCGTTCAGCACCCGGCTGACCGTGGCCTCGCTCACACCGACCTTGCGCGCCACCTCGGCGAGTCGCTTCGACATGGGGTCAGTGTACGCAAGTTCTTGCAAGACTGCGCAAGCGGGTTGCGCCGTTGCGGTCTGGTCTCAGCGGACGTTGCCGTTGGAGCAGGTCTCCTGAGCAGCCGAGTTGCCCTTGATCGAGTCGGGCAGCGCCACGACGTTCTCCGGGGTGGCGGAGGGATCGGGCGTCGCCTCTTCGGTCGGCGCGGTCGGCTCCGTCGGCTCCTGCACGACGACACCGTCGTTGCTGTTGTTCTCGTGCGTGATCTGCAGCTGCGCGTTCGCCTCGATCGCGTCCCAGAGCGCCGCGGCCGCCTCCTCGTTGGGGACGACCTTGTTCGGGTCGGCGTAATCGGCACCCGTCGGGTACTGCACGAAGACGATGTCCTCGAACGGGACGGACTTCACGGCGAGCGCGATCTGGACGAGCGTCATCGGGTTGTTCGCCAGCGACGTGCTGGCCTCGAGGTTGCTCAGCGCGGTGTTCGCCAGCTTGAGCATGACCGGCACGTTGCCCAGCACCTCGCCGCTGATCATCTTGCGCGCGAGGCTCGACATGTACTGCTGCTGGTTGCCGATACGGCCGAGGTCACTGCCGTCGCCGACACCGTGACGGGTGCGAAGGAACTGCAACGCCTGAAGACCCTCGACCGTGTGCGTTCCCGCGGCCATGTCCAGGCCGGTGTAGCGGTCCTTGATCGGGTTCGCCAGGCACACGTCGACACCGCCGATGGCGTTGGTGATCTCGATCACGCCGCCGAAGGTCACGGATGCCGCGAACTGGACCTCCTGGCCGGTGAGCTCGGAGATCGTCTTGACGACGCAGTTCAGGCCGCCGTCCGTGTACGCCGTGTTGAGTGGCTGCTTGCTCATCGCCGAGTGGACGTTGCCCTCGTCGTCGGTGCACTCCGGGATCGGGAGCATCAGGTCGCGCGGGAAGCTGACGACGGTGATCCGGCGGGGCTCCTGAGAGACGTGCACCAGCAGGTTGACGTCGTTGAGCGTGCCCTCGGCGTCGCCCCCGGTGCACCGGTCACCGAAGAGGTCCTTGTACTTCTCCTCGCAGGTGTCCACTCCCGTGAGGACGAGGTTGAAGCCGCTCTCGTATTCGCCGATGTCCGGCGGGACGACCTCCTGGCCCTCCAGATCGACGGCGTTCGCCGCGACGGTGCTCGAGAAGTCGTACGCGATGTAGACGCCGACGCCGAATCCGCTGACGAGCACCACGGCCAGGCCGATCGCGATGAACTTCAGCAGCTGGCTGAGCGAGCTGGGCGTCTCCAGTTGACCGTGCCGTGCGATGGTGCGGCGGCGTCGCGTGTTGTCGCTCACTCGTACCCTTTCGGATTCAGCACCGGTGCGGGGTCACCGTGCTCGCTGTGCGGAGGGTGTGGGATTCGAACCCACGAGACATCTCTGCCCACTGGTTTTCAAGACCAGCTCCATCGGCCGCTCGGACAACCCTCCTCGACAGACGCATCTGTCGACAAGGCGTGAGTCTAGCCGAGTTCTATTCTCCCGCGCTGACCTGGGCGGGTGCTGGAAGCGTGTCGAGCGCCTGCGCCAGCCCGCCGTCCTCGACGTCGGCGGTGACCTCGCTCGCGGCGTCCTTCACCTCGTCGGGAGCCTGCCCCATCGCCACGGCGCGCCCCTCGAGTGCGCGCGCCCAGCCGAACATGCCGATGTCGTTGCGCCCGTCGCCGGCGACCAGGATGCGCCCGCCGTCGAGCCCGAGCTCGGTGCGCACCTGCTCCAACGCGGTGCCCTTGTCGACGCCCTGCGGGGCGATGTCCAACCACGCGGTCCAGCCGATCGCGTAGGAGACCTCGTTGAGGCCGGCGTCCGCCACGAGGCGGTGGAAGTCGTCTTCGTCATGGCCGGGCGAGACGACCACGATGCGGGAGACCGGCAGCGCGCCGAGTTCTTCGAAGTCGACCTGCCGGCCGCCGTCGAGCGTCCAGTCGTCGAGCTGCTCGGTGAACAGCCGCTGCCCCGAGGCGAGTTCGACCATGTACCGGGCGTCCGGAAGACGGTCGCGCAGCAGTCCGAGCACGGGAGTCGGGTCGAAGGTCTCGACGTTCCAGCGCTCCCAGTCGTCGCCGTGACGGCGCATCGTCACGGCGCCGTTGGAGCACACGACGTAGTCGGCGGTGAGGCCGAGCTCCTCGACGTAGCGTCGCGTGGCCATCCAGCTGCGCCCGGTCGCGATCGTCACCACGTGTCCGGCATCGCGCGCGCGCGCGACCGCCTCGGGCACACCCGGACTCATCGTCTCGTCCTGCAGCAGGATGGTGCCGTCGACGTCGAGCCCGACCAGCCAGGGGCCCGTCACCGAGCTGCCCGCCCGTCGCCGAGGGGCTGGATCACTTCGAGCCCGCCGAGGTACGGGCGCAGCACCTCGGGCACGCGCACCGATCCGTCGGCCTGCTGGTGGGTCTCGAGCAGGGCGACGATCCAGCGCGTCGTGGCCAGCGTTCCGTTCAGAGTGGCGACGTGCTGTGTCTTCGCGGCGCCCTGAGCGGCAGCATCCGCCGCATCGACCGCGGGACGATGCCGCACGTCGAGGCGGCGCGCCTGGAAGGTCGTGCAGTTCGACGTGGAGGTGAGCTCACGGAACGCCCCCTGCGTCGGCACCCACGCCTCGATGTCGTACTTGCGTGCCGCGCTCGAGCCGAGATCACCCGCGGCGACGTCGATCACGCGGTAGGCGAGCCCGAGGGAGGTGAGCATCTCCTCCTGCAGCGCGACGAGTCGCAGGTGCTCTGCCTCGGCCTCTTCTGCGGTCGTATAGACGAACATCTCGAGCTTGTTGAACTGGTGCACCCGGATGATGCCGCGGGTGTCCTTCCCGTGCGAACCCGCTTCGCGGCGGTAGCAGGTCGACCAGCCCGCGTAGCGGAGGGCGCCGTCGGCCAGGTCGACAATCTCGTCCTTGTGGTAGCCGGCGAGCGCGACCTCGCTGGTTCCGACGAGGTACAGGTCGTCATCCTTGTCGAGGTGGTAGACCTCGTCGGCGTGCTCGCCGAGGAACCCGGTGCCCTGCATGATCTCGGGGCGCACGAGGGTCGGCGTGATCAGCGGCACGAACCCGTTCTGCAGCGCCTTGTCGAGCGCGAGGTTCATGAGGGCGATCTCGAGGCGTGCGCCGATGCCGCGCAGGAAGTAGAAGCGCGCGCCCGAGACCTTCGCACCGCGCTCCATGTCGATCGCTCCGAGGAGCTCACCGAGCTCGAGGTGGTCACGCGGCTCGAAGTCGAATGCGGGAACCTCGCCCACCCGACGCAGCTCGACGAAGTCGGCCTCGCCGCCGGCGGGGACGCCGTCGATGACGACGTTCTCGATGCGGGCGAGAGCTGCGGATGCCGCCTCCGCCGCCTCGTTCGACGCGTGCTGCGCCTGCTTCACGCGCTCGGCGAGGTCCTTCGCCTGCGCGACGAGGGCGGCCTTCTCCTCCTTGGGAGCCTTCGCGACCTGCTTGCCGAACGCGTTCTGCTCGGCACGCAGCTCCTCGAACGCGGAGAGTGCGGCCCGGCGCGATCGATCGGCCTCGAGTGCGACGTCGACGGTGCTCTGGTCGTTTCCACGGGCAGCCTGTGAACGGCGGACGATCTCCGGGTTTTCGCGGAGGAGTGCGAGGTCGATCATCTCCCAAGTCTACGGTGCGGTGCCGCCGCGCCGAGCGGCCCCTCCGCCTCACCCCATCAGGGTGCGCGACCCGGCCGCGTCGCGGTTTAGAGTAGCGCCATGACCACCAGCGCCCCCGTTCTCCGACAGGCGGCGCTCATCTACAACCCGATCAAGGTCGACGGCAAGCATCTGCGCGAGACCGTTCGCGATCTGTCGCGCGAGGCCGGATGGGACCACCCGGCCTTCTATCCGACGACGATCGAGGACGCCGGGCAGGGCGCGACCGCGCAGGCACTCGCGCGCAACGTCGATGTCGTGCTGGTCGCCGGCGGCGACGGGACCGTGCGCGCGGTCTCGGAGGCGATCGCCAACTCCGGAGTGGCATTGGCGATCCTGCCGAGCGGCACCGGGAACCTGCTCGCGCGCAATCTGGGCCTGCCACTCGCCGACCCGGCGGAGATGATCCGAGCGGCGCTCGGAGACTTCCGGCATCCGATCGACATCGGTCGCGCGCGGCTGACCCGTGAGAACGGCGACGAGGAGGAGCACGCGTTCGTGGTGCTTGCCGGCATGGGGCTGGACGCCGACATGATCGCGAACACGCGCTCCGACCTGAAGAAGTCGGTGGGGTGGATCGCCTACGTCGACGGTGCAGCCCGCTCCCTCCCCCGCGCGAAGCCGTTCCGCGCCGTGTACCAGATCGATGAAGGGCGACTGCATTCGCACCGCGCCTACAGTCTGCTCTTCGCGAACTGCGGCACGCTTCCCGCCGGCATCGCCCTCATCCCGGACGCGTCGATCACGGATGCCGCTCTCGACGTCGCCGTCATCCAGCCCACCGGAGTGCTCGGCTGGTTTGCCGTGTGGCGCAAGATCTGGTGGGACAACTCCGTGCTGCGGCGCTTCCGCGCAGGTCGCCGTGTGCTCGAACGTCGTGGCAAGAACGCGTCGGTGCACTACTTCCATGGAGCCGCGGCCGAGGCCGCCGCTCCCGCACCGATCCCGATCGAGCTCGACGGCGACGAGTTCGGCGCCGCCGTGCGCATCACGTGCTGGGCCGACCCCGGCGCACTCCTGCTCGCGCTGCCGCCCGGCCACCCGGTGCACATGCTGTGAGGCGGGTGGCGCCCGTCAGCGCTTGCGTCGCTTGATCACCATCATCACGCTGATCACGGCCAAGAAGATGAGCGTGGCCCAGAAGATCACCACGGTTACCCGCAGGGGTCAGCGAACCTCGACCGTGCCGTCGAGTCCACCGCCGACCAGCGTCAGCGTGAAGGTGCCGTCGTCGTCGACCGTGTCCTCCCCGAACGCGAGCAGGGTCGCGCGGGGTGCCATGTCCATCGTGCAGACCTGATTCTCGTCGGTAACGAAGTACGCGGTTCCGGTGTTTCCCGCGCCCTCGAGAGACTCGATCTGCGGCAGGCAGGTCGAAGATCCCCAGGTGAGCAGCACGAGGCCGTCGTCGTCGAGCCAGGCGGCGGAGGGCTGGAACTCGGTCGTGGTTCCCGGGGTGCCGGTGGCGGCCGGGTCACCGTCGAGGTCGACGTCGTCGGTGAGGTCGCCGTATGTCACGTTCAGGGTGATGTCCGACTTCGGGTCGACGCCCTCCGGCAGCGCGCCGAGGCTCGCCCGCGGAGCGAGATCCTTCGTGCACGGCTTCGGCGATTCGCCCTCGGGGTCGACGAGCGTCACGGTGACGGTCTGCCCCTCGGCCGTGATCTGATCGACCTGCGGCACGCACGTCGACGAGCCCACGGTGATGACGGCGAACATGCGGCCGTCGTCGAGCAGCGCGCCCTCGAAGTCGTTCTGGTCGTCGACGTCTCCCGCACCGGGAGCCGGCGAACTCGACGGGGCGTCGGAACCGGGGCCTGCAGTGCATCCCGCGACGAGGAACGCTGCGGCGATGAGGCCGACGGCGGAGGCGAGGGGACGAAGCGCAGAGGTCATGCTCACAGGGTAGCCCGCGGGCAGATCGCCCCGGTAGCCCGGACGCGCCGTGCCGACTACTGCAAGGCGGAGGTCAGGCGGGCGAGGTTATCGAGCACGGTCGAGCGCAGCGGCTGCTGCATCCACTCCTCGAGCGTCAGTTCGCGGCTGAGCGAGCGATACTTGTCCTCGACCTCGCGCATCTCCTTCACGAACTCCTCGCCGCGCACCAGCATCGAGACCTCGAGGTTCAGACCGAAGGAGCGCATGTCCATGTTGCTGGAGCCGATGACCGCGACTTCGTCGTCGATCGTGAGGGTCTTGGTGTGCAGGATGTACGGTTTGCGGTACATCCAGATGCGGACGCCGGCTTTCAGCAGCACCTCGTAGTAGCTGCGCTGGGCGTGGTACACCATCGCCTGGTCGCCCTCTTCCGAGACGAAGAGCTCGACGTGGACGCCGCGATCGACGGCCGCGGTCACGGCGAGCAGCAGCGCCTCGTCGGGGACGAAGTAGGGGCTGACGATCATGATCTTCTTCTTCGCCGCATACAGCAGCCCGAGGAAGAGGCGCAGGTTGTTCTCGACCTCGAACCCCGGGCCCGACGGCACGACCTGGCAGTCGAGGTCGCCGGAGCCGATGTTCGCGTGGGCGATGTCGATCCCCTCGAGCACCGTGTCGGTCTCGCTGTACCAGTCGGCGACGAAGATCGCATTCACGCTCAGCACCACAGGGCCGTCGAGGCGGACCATGAGGTCGACCCAGTGCAGCCCGCGCTTGATGTTCTTCGGCAGGTTGTACGTCGAGTCGGTGATGTTCTGCGATCCGAGGAAGGCGATGTTGCCGTCGACGACGAGCAGCTTGCGGTGATTGCGCAGATCGGGACGCTGCATCTTGCCCTTGAGCGGCTGCACGGGCAGCATCAGATGCCAGTCCGCGCCCATCGCGTTGAGTCGGGCGATGGTCTGCTTGTAGCGCGGTTTGCCTCGGTTCGCCCAGTGATCCAGAAGCACCCGCACCTCGACTCCTCGAGCCGAGACCTCTTCGAGGGCGCGGAAGAAGTTGTCCGTCGACGTGTCGGACTGGAGGATGTAGAACTCGACGTGCACGTAGTCCTGGGCGGTGCGGATGGCTTCGGCCATCTCGTCGAGGGACTCCTGGTAGTCGGATATCAGGTGCGCGCCGTTGTCACCCGAGAGTGGAAGCGCCCCGAGCCTCTGATTCATCTGGACGATCGGACCGAACCAGGCGGGAGCGTTCGGGCGCAGCGTCCCGAAGTGCAGGTGCTCGCTCGTCTCGGCGATGTACTCGTTGATCTGGTCCTGTTTGCGTCGACGCGCGCGCGGCAGTCGCGGGTTTCCGATCAACAGGAAAAGGAAGACTCCGACGAACGGGATGAAGAACACGGCGAGGAGCCAGGCCATCGCGGCGGTCGGGCGACGATTGCGCGGGATGACGATGATCGCCGTGACGCGGATGACGATGTCGAGCACCAACAGGAAGGCGGCGAACCACCAGCCCCAGGTCTCTGCCGTCATCGTGCACCCTCCCCACCGCGGTGACGATCACCTCGGGAGCGCGCCCATGCCGGCGCGCTGGCTTCACAGTAGCGGATGGGTGGGACTCAGACGCGCGGCGGAAGACCCCGGGCCGCGCGCTCCTCCGCCTCGATCTGGGCGTGGACCTTGCGCTCCGTGCGGTCGAAGCGGAGGATCCCGCGGAGCACGAAGACGAACACGACGCTCACCCCGATGGTCGGCAGAAGCGACCAGGCCGCGGCGAGCCAGAAGTTGTCCATCACCCCATGGTACGCGAGCCACCCCTCGTGCACATCGCCGCGCGTTCAGGTTCTGCATCCACAACGCCGCTTTTCCGACCCCGCGGGCTCGTGGCTCCGAGACACTCTCGGGATGACAACACTGCTTCGCGCCACCGATTCCGCCGCATTCCTCGGCATCGTCCCCGCTCTCGCGGGTTTCACTCCTCGTCGGAGCATCGTGCTGCTGCCTTTCCACGGCACGCGCACCGACGGGGCCATGCGACTCGATCTGCCCCCTGACGGTGCCGATATCGAGGCATATGCCGACGCTGCGGTCAGCCTCCTCGCTCGCGTCCGGGGAACGGATGCCGTCGCCGTGGTCGTATACACCGACGAGGAGCCAGAGGCCACCCGCGACGGTCTCGTCCTCCCACATGCCGTGGCCGTCGACGAACTGCTCGGCTGCGCGGAAGACGCCGGGCTCCGCATCGTCGACGCGCTCTGCGTGACACCGTCGGGGTGGTCGAGCTACGTGGAGCGTGACCCGGACCTCCACCCGCTCGCAGAGATCTGCTGCCCATCCGAGGGTCCGGATGCACCCGGCATCTCGGAGGATCAGGCTGCGGGGGCCCGCCTTCCGGATGTGGATCTCGCCGAGAAGGAAAGGGTGGGAAGAGCGGCACTCGAGCTCGCGGCGCTGCTCGACGAAGACGGAGAGGCAAAGGGGCGGGTGACCGGGCGGGAGAATCCGCAGCTGATCGCCGCGCTCGTGCTGCTCGAAGACGTGCCCGCGTTCTTCGAATCGGTGCTCTCGGCACCCGATGCCCTCCCGCCGTATGCGACTGCGACGCTGCTGTGGTGCATGGAGCGACCGTTGCTCCGAGATGTCGCGATCGCGCAGTGGGCGAGTGACCTCGCGGGAGGCGTCCGCGCGCTCGACGCGCAGACCGCGTTCGCGAAATCGGGCGAGATGGTCCCGGATGAGCTCGGGCGACTGTTCCTTGGCCAGGGCCCGGCTCCGGACTTCGATCGGCTCCGCCTCGCGCTCGCCGTCGTCCGCGAGGCGGCCGCACGGGCACCGCGCGCTGCCCGACCGGCACCACTGACCGCGGCGGCGTGGCTGTCGTGGGCTCTCGGCCGAGCCAGCCACGCCGCTCGCTATCTGGAGCTCGTGCGCGAGATCGACCCTCGATACTCGCTCGCCGCCCTGCTGGAGACCATGATCGCCGGCGCGATGCTTCCGGAGTGGGCGTTCCGCAGAAGCTCGGCGGCATGACCGTCGAGCATCGAGACCTACTTGACCAGCGGGAAGAGGATGGTCTCGCGGATGCCGAGGCCGGTGATCGCCATCAGCAGACGATCGATCCCCATACCCATCCCACCGGACGGTGGCATACCGTGCTCGAGCGCCCGCAGGAACTCGTCGTCGACCGGCATCGCCTCCACGTCGCCGCGCGCGGCGAGCTTCGCCTGCGCCTCGAACCGCTCGCGCTGGATCACGGGATCGACGAGCTCGGAGTACCCGGTCGCCAGCTCGAAGCCCCGGATGTACAGGTCCCACTTCTCCACGACGCCGGAGATCGAGCGGTGCTCGCGCACGAGGGGGGACGTGTCGACCGGGAAGTCCATCACGAAGGTCGGGCGAACAAGATCACCCTTCACGAAGTGCTCCCACAGCTCCTCGACGAGCTTGCCGTGGGTGGCCTGCGGTGGCAGGTCGACGTCGTTCGCCTCGGCGAACGCGATGAGGTCCTCGACCGAATCCTGCGGCGTGATCGTGCGACCGACTGCCGCAGAGAGCGATTCGTACATCGAGATGCGGTCCCACTCACCGCCGAGGTCGTACTCGGTGCCGTCGGCCCAGGTCACCGTCGTCGAACCGGCGACGGCGATCGCCGCCTTCTGCACGAGTTCCTGCGTGAGCGCGGCCATCTGGTTGTAGTCGCCGTACGCCTGGTAGGCCTCGAGCATCGCGAACTCGGGGCTGTGCGTGGAGTCGGCTCCCTCGTTGCGGAAGTTCCGGTTGATCTCGTACACGCGCTCGATGCCGCCGACGACCGCGCGCTTCAGGTAGAGCTCGGGCGCGATGCGCAGGTAGAGCTCGGTGTCGAACGCATTCGAGTGGGTGACGAAGGGGCGAGCGGAGGCGCCGCCGTGCTGCACCTGCAGCATCGGGGTCTCGACCTCGAGGTAGTCGTGGCTCGTGAACGTCGCACGCAGGCTGGCGTTCACCGCGGCACGGGCACGCACGGTGGTTCGCGCCTGCTCACGGACGATGAGGTCGAGGTAGCGGCTGCGCACGCGCCCTTCCTCACTGAGCTCGGAGTACGCGTTGGGAAGCGGGAGGATCGCCTTGGAGGCGATCGCCCAGCCGTCGGCCATGACCGACAGCTCCCCGCGGCGGCTGGAGATGACTTCACCGTGGACGAAGACGTGGTCGCCGAGGTCGACGTACTCCTTCCAGTCCGCGAGCGACTCCTCGCCGACGTTCGCGAGCGAGATCATCGCCTGGATGCGCGAGCCGTCGCCGGCCTGCAGAGTGGCGAAGCACAGCTTCCCCGTGTTGCGGCTGAACACGACACGACCCGCGATACCGACGACGACGCCCGTCTCGGCGCCGGCCTCGAGCTCGCCGTACTCCGCGCGCAGCGCCGGGATCGTGTGCGTGACCGGCACGCCGACCGGGAACGCTCCGCCGCCCGCATCCGTCCGCTTCTCGATCAGACGCTCGCGCTTTGCGAGGCGCACGGCCTTCTGCTCGTGGACGTCCTCTTCGGGAGAAGGGTCGGTCGAGGCCGATTCGGGCGCGGCAGACGCGTCAGTCATGTGGGGGCTCCTTGGAAGTCCTTCCCAGTTTACCGAGGCGGCGCGCGACCCCAGGGCACGCGCTGGGTAGCCTCGAAGAATGGCCCATCCACGGATCCTCCGCGCGTTCGCCGCCCTCTCGCTCGCGTTTGCCGCGGTCGCCACTCCCGCCACGGCCGCCGCCGACACCACGGCCGCCGCCGACGCCGGATCGGGACTCGGGCCGCACGTGCGCGCGGTGGCGGCGTCAGACGACGTGAACGACTTCTCCTACGCCTCGTGGGATGCCGTGTACGAAGTCGGGCTCGATGACGAGGGCCGCGCGCGGATGCACGTGACCGAGACCTTGGTCGCCCGCTTCCCGGAAGCAGACCAGAATCACGGCATCGTCCGCGGACTCACGACCGCTTACGAGGGGGCGAGCACCGAGACGCGAGTGCTTTCCGTGACCGATGAGGATGGCCAGGAGGTGCCCTATGAGACCGACGAGGAAGACGGGCTGCTGTACGTTCTCACCGGCGACGACGACAACTACGTGCACGGGCTCACCACGTACGTGATCGAGTACGAGATGCGCGATGTGGTCCTCGCGACGAAGCCGGCTGCGGGGTCCTCGACCCCGGCGGTGGACGAGTTCTACTGGAATGTGCTCCCCCTCGACAGCACGCAGCCGATCGAGCGGTTCCGCACCGACATCGCGTTCGATGAAGAGCTGGGCGCAGCGCTCACCGGATCGACGCGCTGCTACACCGGGCCATCGGGATCCCGGGCGGAGTGCGAGCTGCGGGGCCCCCAGACCGATGGCCGCGTGACGGTGTTCGGCGTCGAGTCGGGAGAGCGTCCGGCCGGCGACGGCGTCACTGTGGCGATCGGGTTCGAGTCGGGCACGGTCACCCAGCCCCTCGCGCGCACACCCGACCCGGTCGGCGACGTCGCCCCGTTCGTCGCAGCCGCGGGAGCCGCGGGGCTGTCGGTCGGCAGCTGGTTCGCGGTGTCGGCATTCACTCGGAGACGCCGGGTGGCCACCGGAATCGTCGTGGCTCAGTATGACGTGCCGGATTCCCTGCCCCCACTCATCGCGGCGACGGCCATCGCCGGGGCGAAGGACGTGATCCCCGCAGAGATCGTGCACCTCGCCGTGCGCGGAGCCCTGCGCATCGAAGAAGGCCTGGAGGCCGAAGAGCCGCGCTTGCGCCGCCTGCCGGAGGTGACGGGACCGGACGAGCTCGACGCGGAGGCGCTGGAAGCGCTGTTCCTCGACGCCGATGCCGAAGGCGTGGTCGACCTGCCGGCCGCCGATGAGGCATTCGCCGCTCGCATGACCGCCCTGCAGCAGAGCGGGACGACGGCTGCCGCATCCCGAGGCTTCACCGAGAGGGTGCGCAGTCGCGGCGCCGTGATCCTGCAGTGGTGCGCGATCGGTGTCGCCCTGATCGGACTGGGCCTCGGAATCTGGGCGGCCACCAGCGGCCGCCTCTCCGCGATCCCCGCGCTCGTCGTGATGTCGATCGTGGCCTTCCTCGTGTTCCTGTCGAGCGTGTACGCCTTCTCGAAGCACACCGTCCTCACGGCCGAGGGAGCGCGCGTCTCCGAGTACCTGCAGGGTGTGAAGGAGTTCATCCGCGTCGCAGACGCCGACCGTCTGCAGATGCTGCAGTCGTACAGCGGCGCCGAGCGCCGGCCGGAGGGCACGGCGGACGTCATCCACGTCTACGAACGGCTCCTCCCCTACGCGATCCTCTTCGGCTTGGAAGACGAGTGGGGCGACGTGCTCGAGCGTGCGTACGCGCAGGCTCAGCGAGGCGCTTCCTGGATCGGCGACCCGGCCTCGTTCGCTCTTCGCATGCAGCTGGCTTCGTTCATGGCCTCGTCGCAGTCCGCGGCGACGTACTCCGCACCGTCGACGGGCTCCTCGTCGAGCGCCGGAGGATCGTTCGGCGGCGGATTCTCCGGGGGTGGAGGAGGCGGAGGCTTCTCAGGCGGACGATGAGCCGCCGGCACTCTCAGAGCATGGGAGGGGAGTCGGATGCTTCGCGCAGCGCCCGCTCGACCGTCGACTGCACCAGCGCCGACAGGTAGCCGCCCGGGTTCTCCACGCCGAGCTCGCGCAACCGGGCAGTCGACTGACCGATGATCGACCGCGAGAACTCGGTGGCCGTCGCGATCGCGTCGGCATAGGCCGCTCGATCCGCCTCGGCGATCACGACCGGCTCGCACCCGATCTCCACGGCGAGCGCCTGGGCGATCGGCAGCACCGCGGCGGGAGCTGTGACCGCGGCGAAACCCGCCTGCAGCTGACGCAGGTCGATCGAGGTTCCGGTGAAGGTGATGGCGGGATGCACGGCGAGCGGGATCGCGCCTCGCTCTGCGGCCGGCCGCAGCACGTCGATCCCGTACACGGGATCGGTGTGCAGCACGAGCTGTCCGATCTGCCAGCCCCCGACCTCGGCGATGCCGGCGACCAGCGACGGCAGTTGCTCGGAAGGCACCGCGATGACCACGAGCTCGGCTCGACGCACGACCTCCAGCGCGTCGAGCACGGGCACATCCGGCAGCACGGCAGAGGCGCGCTCGTCATCGGAGCCGCTCGTGATCCCGATCACGGCGTGCCCCGCCCCGCCGAGCGCCGCACCGAGCACCGGACCGACACGTCCCGCGCCGATGATGCCGACGCCGAGGCGTCCGTCCCGCGCCACGGTCACTCCTCCGGCTGATCCGACGGTGCGGGCGGAGGCGTCCTCCGACGCCGGAGCTGCGGCTCTGCGGGAGGAGCTGGTGGTTGCGTCGCGGCCGGCGCGGGCGCAGGTGAAGACGGGGCAGCGGCAGGTGCCGGCGGTGCGGCAGCCGGTGCGGGAGGCGCGACCGGCGGTGCGGGAGGCGCGACCGGCGGTGCCGTGGGCGGTGCGGGAGGCGCAGCCGGCGGCGCCGCGGGTGCGGGCTGCGTGAAAGCCTGTGCCGGCGGGGCGAACGGAGCCGGTCGCGCACCGGGAGCCGGCGGTGCGAGGTTCGGCACGAACGGCGGCGGGGTGGTCACGGAGGGCGTGCCTGCGTACGCGGGCGGCCCCACGGGCTGGACGTCCGGCGCGGCGGCCGCCCGCTCACTCCACCTGTGGGTCGTGTCGCGCGACGCGGCCTCGGCGGCTGCGCGGCTGACGTCGTCGAGCAGCGCCAGTGCATCGGCGCGCTCAAGACCCGAGAGGTACCCCGTGATGGGGCCCGGAACAGTGTGCACCTGCGCGCCGGAGACCCGCTGCATCCGATCGATCGGCCCCTGGCTGAGCGAGACGCCCTGCAGGCGCGCGAGCGGGAACACGGCGAGCTTGCGCCAGACGATCCCCCGACGCAGCACGAGGCCGAACTCCTCCACCAGGTATCCGTGACGCTTCCATGAGAACGGACGCCGCCACCACGCACGCCGCGGCATCGAGCGATACGCGTCGCCTTCGACCGGTCCGACGACACCGTGCTCCCAGAGCGAGGGGATGCTCTCGACGGGCACATCGGGCAGCACCAGCGCGAGCACGCGCTCGACATCGGCGCGCTTGCCGACCGGCAGCACCACGTTGAACTGCTGCCCACTGCCGGAGGACTGCTGAGCCGCGCTCTTGCCGCTCATCCGGTTGATCTTGATCGTCCACCAGCCGAACGGGCGCCACAGCAGCGACTGCGTCACCTCGACGGCGAAGATGCGCCCCGGCGGGAGCGTCTCGGTCACGGTGGTGAGGAGTCCGTAGGTGATGCGCACACCATCGGGGGTGGGGGCGATCGAGTAGCGGAGCGACTTCGAGATCTGCGCCCAGGTGATGCCGACCACCGCGATCACGATCGGCACGCCCATGCCCAGACCCAGGCCGAGAAGCACGACTCCGCCGTCGGTATCGCCGTCGATCAGCAACCCGATCAGCGCACTGCCGAACGCGATCGCGAAGATCGCGCCGAAGAACACGAACCACAACAGGCCCGAGATCAACTGCGATCCCACGAGTCGACCGGTCGGGATCTTGACGACGCTCTCGGGGACGACGTCGGCGAGGTCGACGCCCGCGAGGAGGTCGTTGACACCGGCGTTCACGGATCCGACCAGCTGCGCGCGTGCGGATGCCGGCGCGGCCGTCGCAGGCGCACCCGCCGATCCGGGGTTCAGCGCGGCGTTGCGCGCCGCCCTGGCACCCGAGGCGAGGCGAAGGATGTCTGCACGCACGGACTCGGCGCGCGACGTCGCGAGGTACTCGAGTTCGACGTTCGCATCGTTTCCGGCTCCGACGACCTCCAGCTTCGCGAGTCCGATGATGCGCGCCGGGAACGGTCGGGTGAGGTTGACGCCCTGCACCCGATCGAGCGGAGCCCGGCGGTGCGAGCGGAAGATGATGCCCTTGCGAACCTCGACGTGGTCGCCCGTGATCCGGAACTGCTGGAATCGCCAGACGAACCAGAAGATCAGCACGAGCACGATCACCAGTCCCAGCACGCTCAGCAGCGCGACGAGGATCAGGTTGTTGGAGAGGACCCAGTCGACGGGGTCCCCTCCGGAGTAGTCGCCGTAGTTCACCTCATCCGGCGCGAAGAGGTCGACTGCCCACCCGATGAGGCGATCGCGCATGTTGGCGATCACGATGCCCGCGATGATGATCAACGCCAGTCCGCCCTTGAAGAGCGGGGTGAGGGGGTGCATGCGGTGCCACTCGCCGTTGGCGAGAGTCGTCGACGGGTCGCCGCCCGCCTGCGCGGGCGGAGACGGCGGGAGCTGCGGCTCGCTCACAGGCCGGTCCGGCGGGTCTCGGCGACGTGGATGAGGGTGTCGCGCAGTGCCTCCGCGGCCTCCTGCGTGAGACCGGGGATCTGCACACCGGTGGTCGCCGCGGCCGTCACCATCTTGAGCTGTGCGATGCCGAAGCCGCGGTCGAGCGGGCCCTGGGTGATGTCCACCAGCTGCATGCGGCCGTAGGGCACCGCGATCATGCGCTGCCACAGGATCCCCTTGCGGAACACGATGTCGTCGGCGCGCAGCATGTAGCCGATCGCCTTCGCCTGCCGGGGAAGGATGATGAGCGCGATCACCGTGATGAGGAGGATGATGCCGGCGGGGATCCACACCCACTGCTGGTCCAGCACCAGGCTGAGCACGAGCGCCGCGGCGGCGACGATCACGATGAAGATCACGTTCTGCACGATCTGCGAGACCACGTAGCGCGGCGAGATCTGGTGCCACGCGCCGTCGAGCTCGAGCCGGGCCTCGTTCCGAGCCGTCCGCAGCTCGGAGTACGTGCCCTGGTCGAGGGCGGCGAGGTCAGTGCCCTCCGCCGGGTTCAGGGGCGCGGTCTCTGGGTTCTGAGTCATCAGGATCCTTCGGCAGGGTGCAGAACTGTTCGGCGACGAGCGCGGCGATCGTGAGGACGATCGCGCTGCCGATGAGGGCCAGCATGGCCACAGTCGACCCTACCTGTGGATCGACGGGCCGTGAGAGGAGGAATGTCAGCAGTCCCGCCCCGAAACCCGCCATGATGGCGCCGAGCAGGCTGGACGCGCGGGCGAGCGTCGCCGCTCTCAGTGCGCGGAACGGGTCGATGCGCACGCCCGAGCGCACACTGCGCCGCACCGGCCAGGCGACGCCCAGTGAGGCGGCCGCGATCAGCACGAGCAGCACCGGGAGGAGCAGCGAAGGCGTGAACGTTATGCGCCCCGCCGCTGTGAGCAGATGATCGAGCAGGAAGCCGCCGCCGGCCGCGAGCAGGGCGAGGAGGAGCAGGAGCCCTGCAGAGGTGCGCCTCATCCTTCGCCCTGGCTGCGCAGCTCGGCCGCGAGGTCGGCCACCCGCCCTCGTCCGAGAAGCTCCGCATCCGGGTCGACGTCGAGCCACGGGTCGAGCACGAACAGCCGCTCGGCGGCGCGCGGGTGCGGCAGCCGCAGACGCGGTTCGTCCGAGACGACGTCTCCGTAAGCGATGAGGTCGAGGTCGAGCGTGCGATCGCCCCACCGCTCCCGGCGCTCCCGACCGTTCTCGTCTTCGATGGCATGCAGCATCCCGAGGAGGATCTCCGGGGCGAGACGCGTGGTGACCAGTGCGACCGCGTTCACGTACCCCGGTGCCTCCGGATCCGGTCCGTCGAGGCGGAGGGCGACGGTCTCGAACAGTTCGGACAGACGCACGTCGCTCACCAACGGCAGGCGTGCGATCCGCTGCGCCGCCGCGCGGATCGTCTCTTGCCGATCGCCGAGATTCGCGCCGAGGGCGACGACCGCCACGGTCTCCGGGCGGGCCGGGCGGGCACCGGGCACCTTCGGCGCCTTCGCGAGGTCGCGGCTCATATCGTGATGTCCTCGAGCGCCTGCGGCGGGCGGCTGCGATTCACGGTGACCGCCACATCGGCGAAGTTCAGCGGGATCGGCGCGTGCGGCTTGTGCACGGTCACCGTCACGTTCTGCACCCGCTCGTCCTCGAGAGCCACCGAGGCGATGCGCTCCGCGAGCGTCTCGATCAGGTTCACCGGCGCGCCCGCGACGACGGCCGCCACCTTCTCGGCGAGCTCGCCGTAGTGCACGGTGTCGGTCACGTCGTCGGAGGCCGCCGCCTGATCCAGCGACAGGCGCAGGCGAAGGTCGATCGTGAAGTCCTGGCCCTCTTCCCGCTCGTGCGTGTAGACGCCGTGGCGGCCGAAGACGGTCAGACCGGAGAGGACGATCTCATCGAGGAAATCCATGCCTCTAGCGTACGGGGGACCCACCACATCGGCTGGGCGGGAGTTCAGCCGGCCCAGGCGTGCGCGATCGCGAGCGCGTCGCGGGTGCCGGCGACGTCGTGCACGCGCACGGCCCACACTCCGGCGCGGGCCGCCAGGGCGCTGGTGACGGCCGTCGCGAGATCGCGGCGTGACTCGGAGACCTCGTCGTCCGCGCCGGCTTCCCGACGAAGTGCCTCCGCCAGGAAGCGCTTGCGTGAGGTGCCGATGAGCACGCGAGGCCCCAGGGCGACGATCTCGTCGAGTCCCCGCAGCACGTCCCAGTTCTGCGCGCCGGCTTTCGCGAATCCGATACCCGGGTCGAGGATCAGCCGAGACGGCGCGATCCCGGATGCCGCGGCTTCGCCCATGCGCTCCTGCAGCTCCCCCGCCACCTCGCGCGCGACGCGACGGTACTCGGCCTTCGCATACATGTCGGCGGAGAATCCGCGCCAGTGCCCGATCGCATAGTCGGCGCCGGACTCCGCGACGGCCGCCCGCATCTCGGGATCCGCGAGCCCTCCGGAGACGTCGTTCACGATCCGCGCGCCGGCCCGCACAGCTGCGGCGGCGGTCGCCGCGTTGAGCGTGTCGATGCTGACGGGCACGCCCGCCGACGCCAGCTGCTCGATCACCGGGATCACGCGCTGCTGTTCGATGTCGGCACCCACGCGTTCGGCGCCGGGCCTGGTCGACTCGCCGCCGACGTCGAGCACCGCAGCGCCTTCGGCCCGCAACCGCATGCCGTGGGCGACCGCCCGATCGACGTCGAGGTAACGGCCACCGTCGCTGAAGGAGTCGGGCGTGACGTTGACGATGCCCCAGATGCTGGTCATCAGCGCGCTGCTCCGGACCCCGCCGACGCGCCGATCAGCGTGATCAGCTCCGTCCTGGCGACGGGATCCGTGTACTCCCCGCGCGCCGCGATCGTGAGCGTCGACGCTTCGCTCTGGCGTCCGCCGCGCATCGTGACGCAGCCGTGCGAAGCGTCGAGCACGACGAGCACTCCCCGGGTGTCGAGGTGCTCCGCGATCGTGTCGGCGATCTGCTCGCCGAGGCGCTCCTGCACCTGCGGACGGGCGGCGAGGATCTCGACCACACGCACGAGCGCGCCGAGACCGACGACCTGCTCACCCGGGAGGTACGCGATGTGGGCGTGCCCGGCGAACGGCAGCAGGTGGTGCTCGCAGACGGAACGGAAGCGGATGTCGCGCAGCAGCACGGCCCCGGAGGGCAGCGTGTCGGGCGCGGGTCCGCGCGAGACGCTGATGGTGCGTGCGAGGGGCTCGGCGGCATCCTCGCCGACCCCCGCGAAGAACTCGGAGTACAGCTCGGCCATGCGCGACGGCGTCTGCTTCAGCCCCGGTCGATCAGGATCTTCGCCGATGGCCTCGAGCAGCTCGCGGGTGAGTCGCTCGACACGGTGCCTGTCGACGGTCACGTCACGCCGTCGCGGGTCGCGGGTTCCCGGCTCCCGCCGAACCCTGCTGCGCACGCGGCGTGGTGGCGGGGGCTTCGACGGATGCCGCGAGCGAGACGTCCTTCTTGGGCACCTCGATCGGGGGTCGCTCCGACACCGGACGGTCTTCACTCGAGAGCCACAGCGGACGCTCCGGAAGCTTCTTCACCTCGGTGAAGATCTCGGCGATCTGGTTGTGGTCGAGGGTCTCCTCCTCGAGGAGCGCCAGCGCGAGCTTGTCGAGGATGTCGCGGTTCGCGCTGATGACCTCGTAGGCCTCGTTGTGCGCCTGCTCGATGAGCGCGCGCACTTCGGCATCCACCCGCTCGGCGACCCGCTCGGAGTACTCGCGGCCACGACCCATGTCGCGACCGGCGAAGGGCTCACCGCCCTCACTGCCGAGCTTGACCGGACCGACCTGCGTGGTCATGCCGTACTCGAGCACCATCTTGCGGGCGATCGAGGTCGCCTTCTCGATGTCGTTCGAGGCACCGGTGGTCGGGTCGTGGAAGATGATCTCCTCCGCGACGCGTCCGCCCATGGCGTAGGTCAGCTGGTCCTGCAGCTCGTTGCGGGTGACCGAGTACTTGTCGTCCAGCGGCAGCACCATCGTGTAGCCGAGGGCCTTGCCGCGGGGCAGGATCGTGATCTTGGTGACCGGGTCGGTGTAGTTCATCGCCGCCGCTGCGAGTGCGTGTCCACCCTCGTGGTACGCCGTGATCAGCTTCTCCTTGTCGCGCATCACGCGGGTGCGACGCTGCGGTCCGGCGATCACGCGATCGATGGCCTCGTCGAGGGCACGGTTGTCGACCAGCTGCGCGTTCGAGCGGGCGGTGAGGAGAGCTGCCTCGTTGAGCACGTTGGCCAGGTCGGCGCCGGTGAAGCCGGGGGTCTTGCGGGCGACGACCTCGAGGTCGACGTTCTTCGAGAGCGGCTTGCCCTTGCTGTGCACTTCGAGGATCTTCTGACGGCCCTTGAGGTCGGGAGCGTCGACGCCGATCTGGCGGTCGAAGCGGCCGGGGCGCAGCAGTGCCGGGTCGAGGATGTCGGGGCGGTTCGTCGCGGCGATCACGATGACGTTCGCGTTCGGGTCGAAGCCGTCCATCTCGACCAGCATCTGGTTGAGGGTCTGCTCGCGCTCGTCGTTTCCGCCGCCCATGCCGGCGCCGCGGTGGCGGCCGACGGCGTCGATCTCGTCGATGAAGATGATGGCCGGGGCGTTCTCCTTGGCCTGACCGAAGAGGTCGCGCACACGAGAGGCGCCGACACCGACGAACATCTCGACGAAGTCCGATCCGGAGATCGAGTAGAACGGGGCTCCTGCCTCACCGGCGACGGCGCGGGCGAGGAGCGTCTTGCCGGTTCCGGGAGGGCCGTACAGCAGCACGCCCTTCGGGATGCGGGCGCCGATGGCCTGGAACTTGGCGGGGTCCTGCAGGAACTCCTTGATCTCGTGGAGCTCTTCGATGGCCTCGTCGGCACCGGCGACGTCGGCGAAGGTGACGGTCGGCGTCTCCTTGTTGACGAGCTTGGCCTTCGACTTGCCGAACTGCATGACCTTGCCGCCACCGCCCTGCATGGACGACAGCAGCCACCAGAACAGCAGGCCCAGCAGCACGAGCGGGAGGAGGAGCGAGAGGAAGCCGTCGAACCAGGTCGCACGCGGCACGGCGTCGTTGAAGCCGTCCTTGGGAGCTGCCTCGTTGATCGCGGTGACGACCTCGTCGGCGCGGGCATCGACGTAGTAGAACTGCACGTTCTCGGAGCCCTCGAACGCCTTGGAGAGGGTCATGTCGACGCGCTGGTCACCGTCGGTGTTGACGACCTCGGTGACCGTGGTGCCGGAGAGGAGCTTGAGTCCCTCCTGCGTCGTGATCTGCTTGGGCGCACCCAGATTCGAGATCAGCAGGAAGCCGCCGAACAGCAGCAGGCCGATCAGCGCGACGTAGATCAGCGGATTCCGGGTGAGCTTCTTCACATCCATGATCGGATCAGCGTATCGCGCGCGCCCTAGGGGGTCGCTGTACGTTCACCCACGGCGTAGCGTGCCGCGCGTCAGGAGTAGACGTGCGGGGCGAGCACTGCGACGTCGCGCAGGTTGCGGTAGCGCTCGTCGTAGTCGAGGCCGTATCCGACCACGAAGTCGGTGGGGATGTCGAAGCCGACGTACTTGCAGTCGATGTGGACCTTCGCGGCCTCGGGCTTGCGCAGGAGAGCGAGCACCTCGATCGACTCGGCGCCACGCGATCCGAAGTTCTCCAGCAGCCAGCTGAGGGTCAGACCCGAGTCGATGATGTCCTCGACGATCAGGACGTGCTTGCCGTTGAGGTCGGTGTCGAGGTCTTTGCGGATCTGCACGACACCGCTCGACTTGGTGCTGGCGCCGTAGCTCGACACCGCCATCCAGTCCATCGGGGCGTGGAACGGCAGGGCCCGCGCGAAGTCGGCCATGACCATGACGGCCCCCTTGAGGACGCCGACGAGCACGAGGTCCTTGCCCTCGTAGTCCTGGGCGACCTGCGTCGCCAGCTCATCGAGCTTGGCGAGGATCTCCTCCTCTGTGACGAGGATCTGAGCAAGGTCGTCCTGGATCTCCGCGGCGCGCATGGATCGATTTTAGGTGACGGAACCCTGTGCTCCGGTCAAGGTTCTCCTGATCTCCCCATCCCCACCGCATCCGCACTACTGTGAGCGGTGATGTGGGCGGACGCCCCGGACGGAAGGATTCACCATGGCTCTTGACGACATCCTCACGCAGGTTCCGATCGACGACATCGCCGAGAAGCTGGGGGTCTCGCGAGACGAGGCGAAGGTCGCTGTCGAGCAGGGCGGCGCCGTGCTGCTGGGCGGGCTCGCGAAGAACGCAGAGACCGACGAAGGCTCCGCGGCCATCCAGAACGCGCTGAAGAAGCACGAGGGCAGGGCCGGCGCTTCGAAGGTCGACGACATCGATCAGGCCGACGGCGACAAGATCGTCTCGCACATCCTCGGCTCCAAGAAGGCGGAGGTCACGAAGGAGCTCACCGAGTCGAAGGCGACTCCCGGCATCGACTTCGGCAAACTCCTCCCGATCCTCGCCCCGATCGTGATGGGCCTCATCGCGAACGCGACCAAGGACAAGACGGCGAAGGCGGATCCCGGAGCCGAGCGCTCGGGCGGCATCGGCGACGTCATCGGCGGGATCCTCGGCGGCGGCAACAGCGGTGGCTCATCCGGCGGAGGCGGAATCGGCGACGTGATCGGCGGGCTGCTCGGCGGCGGCAACAGCGGTGGCTCGGGCGGGGGCATCGACCTCGGCGGCATCCTGGGCGGCCTCTTCGGCGGCAAGAAGTAGGACGTCGCCCGACGCATCCGGTCGCGAGGCGAAGGCGCTGCGGCGGAGGGTCTTCAGCGGCCGGATGCGGTGAAGACGATGCGTCCGCCCTGGCGCACAGCCGAGCACCCGGGCAGATCGATCGGCCCCTGACCGCGCCAATCGGTGGCCAGCCGCGCGACCTCGACGGTCTGCGTCCTCGTGAGGCTCACCCCGAACTCGCTGTCGACGACGAGGCGGATGATGCGGTTGCGCAGTGCCGCGGGGTTGGCGGCGAGCGCCGCGACGCTCACCGAGATGCCCGCCTCCGCGTGCTCGACGATGTCCTCGATCGTCTCGTGGATCATCTCGTCGAAGGCCTCGGCGTCTTCCCGCAGCTGCTCCGCGGTTCGGGCGAGCGCCGTCGCGATGCCGGGACCGAGCTCAGCCTCGAGCACGGGGAGCACGCGCTCGCGCACCCGAACCCTGGCGAAACGCTCGTCGAGATTGTGGGGGTCGTCCCAGACCTCGAGATCGGATGCCGCGCAGAACGCCCGTGTGGTCTCGCGACGGACGCCGAGCAGCGGACGGACCCAGCGGAGCCCGTCGTCGTCCTCGCGCGAGGGTGCCATTCCCTGCAGGCTCGTGGCACCCGAGCCGCGCGCGAGCCCCAGGAGCACGGTCTCCGCCTGATCATCGAGAGTATGTCCGAGCAGCACGGCGGCCGCTCCTTCGGCGCGTGCGGTGCCAGCGAGCGCCGCATAGCGGGCATCACGGGCGGCAGCCTCTATCCCCGCGCCGGACAACCTGTCGACATCGACGCGGGTCTGCAGCGCGTCATCGACTCCGATGCCCTCTGCCACGACCGCCGCCGTGCCGGCGATGAGGGCCGACCCCTCCTGCAGACCGTGATCGACGGTCAGGCTGAGCACCCGGATCCCGCGGCCTCGCGCCTCGAACACCGTGGCGGCGGTGAGAGCAAGCGAGTCGGCACCCCCGGAGAGGGCAACGATCACGGTCGACCCCTCGGGCAGGTCGGCGAGCGCTGTGCGCACGGCCAGGCGGATCTCGGCGATGGCGGGAGAGAGTGATGGCACGGTTCCACGCTAGGGCACGCTCCGGCTCTCGCCCACGCCCGTGCGGGCGGCACGACGACAGGTCTATCCTGACGCCGTGACCGATATCCCGCGCACGCGGCCGTTCCGGACCGAGCGATTCAAGGCGTTCGTCGACGCCGTGGTGGCGATCGCCATGACGCTGCTCATACTCCCCCTGATGGAGTCGGTGTCCGAAGCCGCATCCGGCCACATGAGCACGGCCGACTTCTTGCACGAGCACTCCGGTCAGCTGCTGAGCTTCGGGCTGAGCTTCCTCCTGATCGCGACGTTCTGGATGGGGCACCACCGCCAGTACCGCGACGTGGAATTCGTCACGGGTCCCCTGCTGTGGATCAACGTCGCGTGGATGGCGACCATCGTGTGGCTGCCGGTTCCGACCGCGATGATCGGGCAGATGGACACCGACCCTCTGCAGGCGGTGGTGTACATCGGCACGCTGATCATGACGCAGGTGACGACCCTCGCCGGATGGCTCTACCTGGCACGCCACCCCGAGCTCGGCACCGTGTCCAACGAGACCATCCGCCTGGGGGCGATCGGCGACATCGCCGCGATCATCCTGTTCGCCGCGGCGCTCGCGATCGCCGTCGCGGCTTCACCGAACGGATACGCGGGACTGTTCCTGCTGCTGCTGAGCGACCCGATGAGCCGCCTGCTGAATCGCCTCTTCCGAAAGCGCCGAGCGAGCCGCGGGTAGGCTAGTCCGCGGCATCCAACCGAACTTTTCCTGAGGAGCACACGCATGGGCGCACACGACGCCGTCATCGAGATCCCGCGCGGCAGCCGCGTGAAGTACGAGGTCGACCACGAGACCGGACGAGTGCACCTCGACCGCGTGCTCTACACGACCTTCGGCTACCCGGCCGACTACGGCTACTTCGACAACACGCTCGGCGAGGACGGCGACCCGCTCGACGTGCTCGTGCTGCTCGACCACGCCATCTACCCGGGCGTCGTCGTCGAGGTCCGTCCCGTGGCCGTGCTCAAGATGAGCGACGAGGCCGGCGGAGACGACAAGCTCGTCGCCGTCCTGTCGAAGGACCCGCGCTGGGCGCACATCCAGGACATCGACGACGTGGCCGACTTCACGAAGAAGGAGATCGAGCACTTCTTCGAGCACTACAAGGACCTCGAGCCCAACAAGTGGGTCAAGGTCGACGAGTGGGGTAACGCCGCCGAGGCGCAGCGCATCCTCGACGAGGCGATCGTCCGCTTCGGCGAGCAGGGTCACTGACCCGCTGCATCGCCAGACACGAAAGACCCCCGGTCCCGCAGAAGCGGTCCGGGGGTCTTTTCGTCAGAGGTGAGCCTGAGATCAGGCGGAGACGCCTCGCCGGGCGAGGAACTGCACCGGGTTGACGGCGTTGCCGTTCTGGTAGACCTCGAAGTGCAGGTGGCATCCGAACGAGCGACCTGTGTTGCCCGCGTAGGCGATGACCTGACCGGAGCGGACCCACTGGCCGGACCTCACCACGATGCCGCCGTTGCGGATGTGGGCGTAGCCGGTGCCGATCCCGCCGCCGTGCTGGATGCGGATGTAGTTGCCGTAGCCGCCGTTGTAGCCCGCGTAGTCGACGGTGCCGGACTGTGCGGCGTAGATCGCGGCTCCGCAGCCGTTCGCGAAGTCGGTGCCGTAGTGGAAGCTCGAGGAGCAGCCCTGCGGACCGCACTGCTGCGAGCGGGGACCGTAGCCCGAGCTCTTGCCCCCACCGTGCGGACGGCACCAGCCGCCGCTGCCCTGGGATCCACCGCCGCCACCGCCACCACCGCCACCGTTTCCGGCGGCGGCCGCTGCGGCCTCACGGGCCTCGCGCTCCTTGCGCTTCTTCTCCTCGATGGCGACGCCGACCTTGTATGCCTCGACCGTCTTCGCCGTCGCGTCCTTGAGCGCCGCGAGCTGAGCCTGCATCGTGGCGAGATTCGCGGACTGCTCGTCGAGCGCGGCCTGAGCGGCGTCGGCGGCCTGCTGCGCCACGACCATCTTCTCTTCGGCGATCTTCTGCAGCCGATCGCGCTCGTCGCGGGCGACCACTGCCTGGTCGCTCATCGACTGCGCGGAGTTCCGGGCGGCGACCGCATCGTCGTACACCGACTGGTTGTACTCGAAGAGCTTGTCCATCGTGCCGAGCCGAGCGAGCAACTCGTCGGCGTTGTCGGCAGAACCGGTGAAGAGCAGCTCGAGGGAGGTGTCGTCACCGCCGTTGCGGTAGAGCTGCGCGGCGACCTGACCGGCCTTCTTCGCGGACTCGTCCGCCTTCGCCGACTGCTCGTCGGCCTTGGCCTGAAGCGAATCGGCCTCGGTGGCCGCAGCGAAGTACTTCTGCTGCGCCTCGTAGAACTCGTCGGCAGTGGCCTTCGCCACCGCCTGCGTCTCGGCGACCTTCTGGGTCAGCGACTGGATGAGCCCCTCGATGCGGGTGACCTCGGCGGCCTTGGCGGCTTCGCTGCTCTTCGCGCGCTGCACGTCGTCCCAGCTCGGATACGAAGCGGCATAGGCGGCAGAGACCCCGTTGGAGATGCCGAAGGCACTGAGTGCCACGACGCTGAGCACGCCGAGACCGAGTGCACCACGGCGGCTGAGGCCGTCTTTGCTGAACGCACGGCGTTCGGTCGGGCTGGGCGCGCAGCCGCAATCGTCTGAAGCCGCGGCGACCGCAGCGTCCAGAGTGTTCTGGTCGTCGTTCACACGGCCCCTTCCGCCGGTTTCACAAATGCCACACTAACAACAACCTTCACATCAGCACCAGGTCGACCGCACGGTCGACGACGCACGCCGGACAGGTCCATCGTCCCCCCGAAACACGCCCGGGGGAAGCCGCCGCGCCCTCGATTCGCGATTTGCCCGAAACATCCCTTATGCTTGAGCGTCGGCAAGGAAGTCCCCCGGGACTGACTCGGCCCCATCGTTTAGCGGCCTAGGACGCCGCCCTTTCACGGCGGTAGCACGGGTTCGAATCCCGTTGGGGTCACACCTTCCGATACAATTGAAAACAAGTATGGCCCTGTAGCGCAGTTGGTTAGCGTGCCGCCCTGTCACGGCGGAGGTCGCGGGTTCAAGTCCCGTCAGGGTCGCTCCGTGCGATGAGCTCTTTCTTCGGAGAGGGCTCTCGTCTAGGACGCGACAGGTTCGCCGGTCGCGCGGCTCTGTAGCTCAGTTGGTAGAGCGTTCGACTGAAAATCGAAAGGTCACCGGATCGATGCCGGTCGGAGCCACAAGGCTGATCATTACAATCAGCCCAGAAACCCTCGCCTAGCTTCTACATGGCGGGGGTTTTGCTTTGCCCGGGAGAGAGCGGGATTCTCCGCTGCTCCCCCGGGCCACCAGACCTCATCGCACGAGACGACGCCTTCTGGCCGCGACCACCAGCAGCGCACCGCCGCCGAGGATGCCGAGGCCCAGGAGCAGCGTGAGCCCGATCGCCCCCGGATCCGCGCCGGTGGTGGGAAGCGGTGCGACGAACGTGTTCGTGAAGACGATTCCGACCGATCCCGCGCTGATCGTGACAGTGCCCGCCGCACCCGGCTGCTCCTGCCCGTCGACGGTCATCGTCGTCCTGGTCGCGTCTCCCTGATCGGTTTCGCTGACCGTGCACGAGCTCCCGGCAGGCAGATCGTCGATCTCGGCCGTGAGCCCGTCCGGACCTCCGATCTCGTACGCCGCATCGTGGACGACGAGGCCGGGGTCGGGATGCGACGGGTCGACGAGAAGGCAGACCACCTCGACAGGGAACGTGCGCGTCACCGCGGAGGCCCCCGTGCCGTCGACGATCTTCGAGATGCGCAGGTCGCCCGCGCCGTACGAGTTCGTGATCGTCACGGAACTCTGGTCGGGCGCGCTCGTGTCGGGCAGCGGTGCGAGCACGGTCGTGGTCCCCGCTGAGGCCTCGGCCTCCGTGCCGCCCTCGGTCACGACCATGGTGGTTGACTCCGCGCCCGCCGTATCCGTCTCGGTCACGGTGCACTCGGCGCCCTCGGGCAGCTCCGTCCAGGTGACCGTCTCGCCGTCGGCGATCGACTGCGTCATGGGTTCGAGCGCCTCCACCCGTTCCTGGTTCCACAGGCACGAGAGCGTCACCTCGAACGGTCCATAGGTGATCGGATCGCCGTCCTGGTCCACGGCGCCACCGTCATCGACGGCCTTGGTCACGGACACCTGAGCGAAGTCGAACGTGTTGCGCACCTCCAGCCCCGGCTGCGGCTGGTCATCGACACTCAGGATTTCCGGGTCGGTCTCCACCGTGAACGTGTAGGCCTCTCCGTCCCCGGCGACGACGTCTCCATCGGCGTCGAGGATCTCGGTCGTGCTCGCGCCGCCGTCATCCACTTCGCTCAGACGGCATTCGGATCCGGAGGGCAGGGTCTCCCACAGCGCAGTCGGGGTATCGGCACTGACCACGCGCACGCCGCCACCCTCGAGGTCGACCACCTCGCCGTCCCTGACACAGATCAGCCGCAACTCGTAGGCCGCGGTGCCGAACTTCTCGGCTCCATCGCCCGCGAACGACTTCGTCACCTCCAGCGAGCCGGTGAGGTACCAGTTCGTGGCGGTCACCGTGACCAGTCCACCGTCGGCCGGGACGATCCCGATGCCGGTCGCGGTGTCCTGCCCATCGTTCGGCTCGATCACGACGGCATCCGCACCGTTCAGGTCGTCCTCGACGACCGTGCACTCGGATCCGGCGACGACGTCGGTGATCGGCGAGGACCACCCGTTCTCGGCGTTCAGCTCGACCTGCGCCGACAGCACCACCTCGCCTTCGAACCGGCAGGTGACCGTGAACGTGAAGGTCTCGTCGATGCCGAACTGTTCGGCGCCGCCGCCTTCGAACTCCTTCACCAGAAGGAGGGCGGTCGCGTCGTAGAGGTTGGTGTAGGTCACCGTGTTCACGACCGTGTCGGTGCCCGGCTGCAGTTCGGGGATCACCACCGTGCGCGTCGCCTGGTCGACCTGGGGCGCCAGCGCGCCGTCCGCTCCGATGACCTCGGCCTCGGTGACCGTGTCGTCCGCTCCACGATCATCCGTCTCGGTGACCGTGCACTCCGATCGCGCGGGGATGGGAGCGATCGTCTCGGTCTCACCGCCGTCGAGCAGGAAGGTCTCATCGACCACGGTCTCGCCCTGGAAGGTGCAGACGACGTCGAACTCGAAGTCGGTGGGCGTGAACGGGCTGTCCGATTCGACCACCTTGCCGACTTCGAGCGCGGCCCACTCGTAGGTGTTCTCGATCTCCAGGAGGAAGGTCTGGTCGGCATCCTCGATCGTGATCGACGCGGGATCGACGGTCGTCCCGGTCTGGCCGGCGTCTTCCTCCTCGACGGTGCAGACCGATCCGACGGGAATCCCGGAGACGACCGCGGGCGGGCCGCCGGGGGTGATCGTCACGACACCGTCGTCCGCCAGGGGCACATCGGCACCGAACCAGGTGCACGACACCGTTGCGGTGAAGGACGTGGGCACGGGGAACCCATCCGGCGCGTCGATCGCCTTCACGACGGACAGCGCGCCGTTCGCGAACTCGTTCGTCACCGTCACCTCGACGGGCGTCGTCCCCTCGCCGATCGTGACGGGTTGGTCGGGGCTGATCGTGACTCCGGTCGCGTGTCCCGCATCCGTCTCCGTGACCGTGCACGATGCTCCCGTGGGAAGCCCGCCGTAAAGAGCCGTGCCGGCGCCGGTGATCGTGCGCGTCGCGCCGCCGGGCACCGCCACGGGGACGGTCTGCCCATCGATCTCGCGCGTGCACGAGAGACTGACCTCGTAGTCGGTCTCGAGCGCCGGCGCCAGGCTCGCCGCCGGGTCTCCCTCGAGCGCCTTCCGCACCTCGAGTGCGCCGATCGTGAAAGTGTTCGTCACATCGGCTGCCACCGGCGCCGTGGGGTCATCGCCGACGACGACCGTCACCGTGCCGCTGGAGGAGTTCGCGCCGCCATCGGCCGTCTCGGTCACGATGCACTCCGCGCCGGTGGGCAGGTCGTCGACCAGCCACGTCGGGTCATCTCGAGTGAGCGTCGCAGAATCCTCGAACACCGGGTCGGGGCTGGCACCGTCGAGCGTGCACGTCATCTCGACGGTGAAGGGACCGTCGCCCCAGAGATCCGCCCCGGAGCCGGCGACGAACTTGGTGACTTCCACGGCGCCGGTCGCGAACGTGTTCTCCACCGTGAGAAGCGTCAGCGCCGTGGTCGAGCCGTCCTCGTACGGCAGGATCGCGAAGGAGGCTTCGGTTCCGGCGGTCGGGTCGCCCGCGATGCCGTCTTCGGTCACGACGATGTTCGTCTCCTCCGCACCGTCCGCGTCGGTCTCGGCGACCGTGCACTCGGCGCCCGCAGGCAGGCCCGAGAACACCTTCGTGTCGCCATCTTGAAGAGTGAAGGAACGGTCGGCTTCCGGGATCGCCTCTTGACCGAGGTATGCGCAACTGGCCTCGAACGCATAGCTGCGGTCGTAGACGATCGGCTCACCGTCCGCGGTCTCCGCCCCGCCGTTGTCGACGACCTTCGTCACCTCGAAGCCGCCCGCGGCGAATTCGTTGGAGATCAGGATGGATGCCTGTTCGGGGTCACCGGTGTACGCGTTCCAGACCGAGGGCTCCTCGCTCCAGTCGCGATCCGCGGTCACGCCGTCGACGGGGTCGATCTCCACCGTAACGCCCGGGATGACGGGATCTTCCACCACCGTGCAGGTGGAGAACAGCGGAAGGTTCACCGGGCCCGTGACGCTGTTGTACTCGAGCACGGTGCCGTCGGCGTCGACCGACGGCCGGCTCGCGTCACTCCCGTCCGCGCGCAACAGCGTCACGTCCTCGCCACCCGAAGTGCAGCTGACCAGAAGCGGGTAGCTGTCGGGCAACTGGATGTCGGCGGAGTAATCGGGAGCGGTGACGTCTTTCGACAGGAGCAGTTGCCCTGTCGCAGCTGCCACACCCACCTTCTGAGGCTCGACCACGAGGGACGGACGCTCGGGCTGGGTCACGGTCGCGTTCGAGCGGGTCGCGGTCGCGAAGGAGTTGTAGGCGACGGGAAGCCCCGAGGGCACGGCCGAGGCCGCGGGAAGGACGAACGGCGTCTGGGTCTCGTACGTGAAGCGCAGGGTCTCGTTGGGCCGGAGACCCGGCGCCGGGGAGAGGGCGTCCGGATTGGCGTACTCGAGCATCAAGAGCATGCTGCGTGCGGCGGCGAGCACCGACGGGGCAGTGGTGCTGTCGGCCAGCTGCCAGTCGAAGTCGCATGCGGGATCAGGCGCGGCGTCCTCCGTGAACACCTTGATCGCATTGTCGTTGCACGACTGGCTCAGCTGGACGGGGGAGAGATAGATGCCGTACGTCGCGTATTCGCTGTCCTGAAGCTCCGCGAAGTTGGCTGCGAGGGAGCCGGAGAGCGTCACGTCGAATTGCGACCCCCGTCCCGACGGCACGATCACGCCCTGGTCCCCCACCGTCGGCAGCGTGTCGACGGCAGCCACCACCCTGGCACTGGTGTTGCCGCTGTTGGTGAAGTCGATTCGCCACGTCGCCTCGCCACCCGGCCGCGTCACCGGGGCGCACGGGTAGGAGTAGAAGCCGTCGTCGACGACGCCGGGGGTGCTCGGGTCGCACGCTGCGGCGTCTCCGTCGACGTTCAGCACGCCGAGGTCGTCGTCGGAGGTGGCCGGATCGCCGGCGAGCGCGCCCTTGACGTATTTCTTGGCGGCGATCGTCGCGCTGGCCAGCGGCGTGATCTCGGTGTCGGCCGAACAGGTTTCGACGCCCGACTCGGGGGCCTTGGGTGTGAGGTCGGTTCCGTCCACCACGGTGGTGCCCGCGCAGGTCTCGAACAGTCGGTCCGAGGCCACCGTGACCTCGTTGCCGACCGTGGTGTCCGGCGTGACGTCGGAGCGGAAGAGCAGCGGCGCGTCGACCGTCAGGGTCCACCCTGCCTCGAAGACGAAGTCGTCGGGAGCGGTGATGGTGAGCACACCGGTGCTCTCATCGAGGTCCGCCGCGAACCCCGGGTCATCGGAAGGAGCACCCGACCCGCTCAGGGTGAAGACGTAGGCCGGCGGTGCGGGCTCGACGAGGAGGGAGCCCTCGGCATCCGTCTCCACCTGATCCGTGATCTCGAAACCGGTCATGTCCCATTCGCCGGTGTTGGTGACCGTGATCCGATACGGGATGGTTCCGGAGGCGCTGATGAGAGACGAGGCGCCGCGCGTCTTCGTGACCTCGACCTCGTTCGGTCGGTGCAGCACGATCGTGGAGTCGGCGGCCTCGCCGGTCTGTGTGAAGGTCTGGTCAGGGCCGAACTGGGCGGTGCTCTCGGACTGCACGTCGTCGCTGATCACACCGAGTTCGGTCTCACCCGGGTTGGGCTGCAGGTCGGGACGGGTGGTCCCGACGAGGACAGCGGGATCGCTGCGCAGGAACTCACGGCGATCCGTGGTCACCTCGAAGACGAGCTGCGGGTTGAACGGCCGCTCCCACTGCTGCACGACACCGTCGGCGTCGACCTGCCTGGCGCGGAACCGCACGCCCACGATCGTCTCCTCGTCCACCGACGCGGGCGGATCCAGCGTCACGCTCGAGGGCGACGGCGCGGACACCCAGTCGCCGGCGCGCCAGCAGTCGGAGTCGCCCGCGAGGGGCACCCCGTTGCAGGTGGCGACGAGTGTGCCGGCGGCGTCTGCGTATTCGATGTCACTGCCGTCGTCGTCATCGACCAAGACATCCATCGCGACCTCGTTGACGGGGGCCGGCACGTCGATCTCCGCGGCGACGAAATCCATCGCGTTCCAGAACGTGGGCGTGGTGTCGGTCAGCGTGAAGGATGTCGTCCTCGCGGTGCCGTCCGGGCGCCCGCCGAGCTCGGTGACGTAGGTCGCGGACTCGTCTTCGTAGACCGACGACGGAGTGATGGACTTCGTGGTCTCGATGGCGTAGCTGGCGTCGACGATGGCGAACTCATCGACGGCGTCGGCGATACCGGTCCCGCACTGGTTCTCAGCGCAGTCGTCGAGGACGGGGCTCTCCAGCTGCACGTGGGCGTCGTTGGCGATCGACTCGCCGGCGGGAGTCACGGTCACCGGCTGTCCGGGGTCGGAGCGCAGGGCGTCGCGCAGCTGCCAGGTGAGTGTCACGCGTCCCACGGCGCCCGTCGGGATCGACGGCGTCCCGTCGGAGGAACGGAAGGCGACCGAGATGCCGGTGACGTCGGCGAGGGCTGCGGGGGCGAGCGCCAGGGCTTCGGCGTAGGTGTATCCGGTGGTCGCACCGCCGCGGGACAGCGTGACGACGGTCTCCTCCTCGGAGATGCCTGCCGGAAGTTCGATGGAATCGATGTCGTGCAGGTCGAGTGTGTCGAAAGCGGTGTCTGTGAGGGGCTGACCCGCTGTGGGATCGTCGATCACCATGCCCGAGACCCGGGCGGCCGAGATGTTGGTCGCGACCAGCGTCGCACTGATGAGCGGATAGTCGCCGGGATCCACGGCGGGGTCGACCGCGGGGAGTCCGAGCTGATCCTGATCGAAGGTCTTGGTGAGGGTGGCGTTGATCGGCTGGTCGACGATCAGGATCGTGTCGTCCGCCGTGTCCGTGCTGTCCACTCCGGTGTCGTCGTTGACGCCGTGCGCACTGGCGGTGTTGTCGACCAGGCCGGGCTGGCCGGTGTTGTACGCGTACGGGTGGAAGTTGCCGAGCACCGGCTGTCCCGGTTCGCTGCGCAGCGTGTCCCGCACGCGGAAGTCGAGGTCGAGCGGCCGCCGGTCATAGGAAGAGCCCACCCCGGTGCCGTCGGCGCCCTCGGCGATCACGATGCGCACGGCGAGGGCGTCGGCGCTCTGCTCGTCCGTGAGGCGATAGCCGCCGAATCCACCGTCGCACCCGTCAGCGCAGGCATCGGCGGTGATGTCCGTCCATCCGTCGCCCTCGAGGTACAGCGACACTTCGGAGATCACGTCACCGGCGATCAGCGGATCGGTGGCCGTCGTGATCGGATCGATGCCGACGAGATCCCACGCGTCGTACACCGACGCCGCCGTGTCCGCGGGATCCTGAGTCTCGGAGACATCGGTCAACGTCATCGAGGTCAGCTCGAGCCCGTCGGTCGACCACAGCAGGCGCACTGTCCGTTCTTCCGCCGACAGCGCGGGGACGTCGTCCTCCAGCCACTGCTTGTCGAGGAAGTCTGGGCCGGGCCCGCCGCCGTCGATCGGCAGCACATCGATGTCGTCGGTCGCGATGTCGGTCTTCTCGCCACCGGCGTCCGGGTTGTCCACGAGAGATTGCGCCGCGTTGTCGAACGTGGTCTCCTCGTCGACCGGGTCGGTGAGCTCCACTCCGACATGCGCGGCGACGGTGAAGCCCGGCGGCAGGAGTGCAGGGCACCCTTCCGCGTCCATCGGGAGGTATTCGAATTGGATTCCGCCGACATCGTCCTGCAGATCGCTCGGGATCTGGTAGGACCACAGCGACTCCGGCCCCGGGACCTCGGTCGCTCCGGGGAAATCGGTCCATGGCCCATCGGTCTTCTGCCAGTACCGCACCGTGAGAGTGGTGCACTCGGGGATGTCGGTGTTCGAGATCTCGGTGGCGGTGAACGCGTTCCAGAACTCCGTCTCCACCTGGGGGAAGGGGGGATCGGAGATCACGAGTCTCTCCGACCCCGTCGTCGAGTCGGGGGTGACGTTGCCGGTCAGCGTCACGTCTGCGTCCGTCCCTGGGGCCCCCCAGATCGTGTCGGGCGCGATCGACTTCGTCACCGAGGTGTCGAGGGTCAGCGGGGCGATGGAGAACGGCGCCTCCGCGTCATCCGTACCGGTCTGCCCACCGGTGTTCTCCACGGCCGTATCGACGACGTTCGTGGCGGTGACGGCGTCGTCGGTCGGCAGCGCCGTCACCTCGATCGGGATGGTCGCATACGCGCCGGACACGATGCCGTCGGCGTCGGCCGAATAGACGACGGTGAATCCCTCGACGGTGCAGCCGTCATCCGGTGCGGGGAGGGTGTCGGCGGTCGTCGTCGAGTCCGTGCTGGCCGGGCAGTCGCTGTAGCTGTATGTGATCTCCGCCGCGGTCGCTGCCACGGGCCAGGCGACACCGTCGCCGAAGCCGTCGAAGGACAGGCCCTGCTCGGAGAACGTCGCGCTGCCCGCAGAGGGCTCCGTGATCGTGAGCGTCTGCACGTCCTGCGCGCCCACGGTCGCGGTGACGTCTGCCGTCGTGCTCTGACCGCTCACCAGGGTGTTGTCGTCGAAGGACTTCGCGATCGCCACGTCCGGCAACCGCTGCGCGATCGTGATGGCGGCGTCGGCGGTCACGGGATCGCTTGCGTCGTCGCCGCGCTCGACCGCGGAAGACGCGTCGTTCGTCACCACCACGTCGGTCCCGTCGGGGATCGTGGTCACGGTGTCGTTCGTCACGGTGTGGGTCACGACCTCGCCGGTCGCGCCCGGGGCGAACGTGCCGGTGAAGGTCACTCGAATGCCCTGGGCCTGCGAGATGGGAACGGGTTCGGTCGTCGTCCATGCGCCATCGACGAAGTACTCGGTGACGGTGTCCGTCGTTCCCGGAGGAGCCGTGATGTCGTATCCCGTCACGTCGAGATAGCCGCCGAACGGTCCGGGCGGCGTCACCGGATCCTGCACGACGATCGTGTCGACGTTCTGGTTCGAGGCGTTGCCGGGAGTGACCGTCCAATCGACAGGCTGACCCGGGAGCGCCGGCAGGGTGCTGGCAGGCGAGACTGCTTTGGCGATGCTCGGAACCAGCGTCGTCTCGACATCGAGGACGATGTCGGCCGATGCGGGAGTGGTCGGTGCGTTATCACCGGTGGCGGTAGCCGTGTTGGTCACGGTCGCACCGTCCCACGTGCCGTCGGCGGCGGGGTCGACCTGGGCGTTGACCGTGACCGTCATGCTGTATCCAGCCGGCCACACCACAGGATCGGCCGCCGGGTCGAGCCCGGGGGCGACGGTGAAACTGCCGCCGGCAGCGTCGACCTGGAGGTCGTACTCACCGGTCGGCTGTCCCGCGGGCGGATTGATCTGCACCGAGACCGGATTCGGGAATGCGGGATTGAAGATGAGCGGTTCCGGGAGATCGTCGCTCAGCTCGGTGTTGAAACAGCCCGGGTCGTTCGTGGAGGAGCAGTTGACCGTGATCTGGTAGGTCACCGGATCACCGGGACCGAACGGTCCTGTTTCGACAGCTGTCTTCTGCATCGAGAACGCAGCGACGGCGAACGCCGCGGGCGCCGCGCCCGCGAGTATCGAGGCAGCGGCCAGAGCGGCCACGGTGAACCCCGCGAAGAACCGTCGTCGTTGCCGTTCCATGGCGACCCCCCTGAGCATGCCCGAGATGCGGTCAGCATATGGGCATATCGCTCGAGGTTCCAGGGCTTCTCACCCTGCCTCTCACCCGTTCACCGGACGTGTCGTCCGCAGCCACGGCGAGGATCCGGCGTCGGACCGGGCTACAGCGCGTCGACGGCCTGGCGTGCGCGATCGGCGGCATCCGCCGCTGTCTCCGCACGCTTCGCGGCATCTGCACGCCGCTCTTTCGCAGGGGGCAGATCCTCCCCCACGCGAGCCGCCTCGGCGCGGGCGCGAGCGAGCTCGGCCTCGAGCTCCGACACCCGATCGGCGAGTTCCGTCGCCCTGTCCTGCAGATCCCGAAGCGCCGCGTCTCGTTTCTCGAGCTCACGCTCGGCAGCCGTCTGTTCCTTCTCGGCTGTGGCGAGCAGTCGCTCCGCCTCGCGGCGCGCGCGCCGCGCCTGCAGCTCATCCGGTGGCCGCTGCGGCACCGACTCCAGCTCCGAGATCTCGCCCGCCACGGCGTCCCGGATTTCGTCGGTCGACGCCGTCGGCTCGATCGTCCGAACCAATCGGCCGGAGGCGACAGCACCCGCTGCCGCCGGATCGAAGAAGGCAGCGGAGATGCTGCCTTCGACTGCATCCCGCGTCGCAGGCGTTATCCGCTCCCCGCGGGAACCGGCCAGCTCGGCCGCCATCTCCGCAAGGCGTCTCGTGAGCGCACGGCGCTCCCTGCCGAGCTTCGCCAGCGCCGGCGCATCCAGGTCGTCCTGCGCTTCGCGGAGCTCTGCGGCCAGCTGCAGCGCCTCCCCCAGCTGCCCGGCGCGCTCTTGCGCGAACACGTTCACCACCCAGGCCGCGACCGACGGCTTTCGCAGCGCGAGGATCCTGGACGCGAGTTCATGATCGTCGACGCTCCCCGCGCGGGCTTTCCGCGACGCCACGAATGACTCCGGCGGCCCGCTGTACAGCGTGGCGGCGATCTCCTCGAACGTCGGGTCGGCCATGCGCCAACGATACGCCGGGCCTCCTCACGAGACACGGAGTGCTCGCCGCTACTCGATGGCGAGGTGGTCCGCCCAGTCGGCGCTGACCAGGGTTCGTCCGCCGAACGTGCCGTTCCCGAGGCCGGGATACAGATAGAGCTGTCCCGACGCGGTGCGGGCGAGCAGGTCGGCGTGACCGTCGCCGTTGTAGTCGACCCCTCCGGTCAGGGCGGTGAACTCACCCCATCCGGTCCCGACCACCCGCATCGCTCTGAATCCCCCGGGCACTCCCGAATAGAACCGGAGCGCGCCGTCCACGTCAACCGCGATGATGTCCCCGCTGCCGTCGTTGTCGAAGTCGCCGCCGACGAGGAAATGGAACCCTTGCCATCCTCCGCCGAGGGGGATGTGCGATCCGCCGAAGGCACCGGTGCCGTTTCCCCGGTAGATGGTGAGCAGACCGGTTGCCGAGACCCCGAGCACGTCCTGCTTGCCGTCTCCGGTGTAGTCGGCGCCCGACGTCACGTGAAGAAGGCTGTACCAGAACTTGCCGATGCCAGCGGCCGGTGCGAATCCCCCTGCGCCGTTGCCCGCGTAGAACTCCAGCCCGCCGTCGGATCTGGTGACGAGGATGTCCGCCTTGCCGTCGTTGTTGAAGTCCGTATGGGTGAGGTGCCTGCGGGATCCGCCCCACCCGCCGAACACGGTCTTCGCCGCCGAGAAGCCGCCGGAACCATTCCCCGCGCGTAGGCGCAGGTCGCCATTGCCTGCGATCGTCAGCAGATCGGCCTTCTTGTCGCCCGAGTAGTCGGCCGAAGCGACGCCCGGCGCCTGTCCAGAACCGAGTCCGGGGAAGTAGAGCGGGAGAACACCGCCGCGGGCCACGTTCGACAGGCAGGTGAACCCGTTGTTGATCGCCGTGTACACCGCGCCGTTCAGCCGCACCTCGAAGTGCAGATGGTACGCCGGGGAGTTCCCGGTGTTGCCGACGACGCCGATCTGCTGCCCGCGGGACACCCGGGTGCCGGGGGCGTACTTGCCGGGCGAGGCCATGTGCGCATACCGCGTGACGTAACCGCCGGGATGCTCGACGTCGGTGTAGTTGCCGTAACCGCTGTTGGCTGTGCGGGACTTGATCACTCCGCCGTAAGAGGCCACGATCGGGGTGCCGCCCCCACCGCCGATGTCGATGCCGTCGTGCGCGCGGTAGTTTCCCCGACAGCCGTCGCCGACCTTCGACTGGATGTTGCCCGAGGACGGATACACCATCTGGTCGTTGACAGCTGCGGTCGCGGAGGTGCTTGCCGACAGGGAGGGAGCCACGGCTCCGATCACGACCGCGAGCACGGTGGCGATCCCGATGCGGGCGAGGCGCACACGGGACGGTCGCTTCATCTCGAAGTTCTCTCTTGCTCGGCGGCCCCAGGGACGTGATGCCCTCCGTCGTCACCGTACCAGTGCTGCGGGATCCTTCCGCGAACGCCGCCGGGAAAGAGGCGGATCCGCGCCCTCGCACGGTGTAGCGTGCAGTCATGGGAAGACTCAGGTATGACGGCACGTCGGAGCCGATCCTCATCGAGGACGAGACCCTCGCGCACCTGAAGATCGTGATCGCGACCAAGCTCCGCCGCCAGGAGAGCTTCATGATGACGTGGCGGCCTTCGAGCGGAACCGACAAGCGGGCGACGGTGTGGATCCATCCCGCGATCCCCCTGCAGTTCGGGTTCGACGACGCCGAGCCGCCCGCCGTCGATGCCCGGCTGGTCGCCGAGATGATGAAGTCCCTCAACGCCTCCGGCGAACTGGTCCTGGACCACCTCATCGCTCCGATCTGACGCCCGTCCTCAGAAACCGAGCACACAATATCCGGCCGTCGCAACTAGGCTGGGAGGCGCGCCTCGCCCTGCCGGACCTCCGCCGGGTCACGGTCGTGGCGTGAGCCCAGACGACCTCCTCCTCCGGTCGCACGATCCCGTCCATCGGGATGGAGCCGCAGCTCCGCCGTGTGGCCACGCCAGAAAGGCATGAACCTCATGAGCGAATCCTCCGGAACCGCCGACCGCGACGGCGAGCGCTCGCCGGACTTCTTCGACCAGCTGATCGAGACCTCACCCCGTGACCAGCAGGGCGCGTTCACCGTCGGTTTCCGCGGCTACGACAAGGGCGAGGTCGACGCCGCACTCGCGACCCTTCGCAATCAGCTCAAGCAGGCGGCGGCCGACGTCGCCGAGGCGCAGGCTCGCGAAGAGGAGGCCGTCGAAGCGGTGCGCGAAGAGGAGCGCAAGGCCCGCGA
>NZ_JBSHGY010000007.1:0-113940 GCF_053618035.1 Microbacterium sp. NPDC055665
AGCTGCGGTGGCAGCAGCAGCAGCTGTCGAGCTTCATGGCCGAGGTCAAGGAACTCATCCGCCCCGACGGCATCTTCTCCGACGACTCGCTGCCGGCGGAGTTCACCGGAGCGGACGCACCGGTCGCCCCGGCCCCCGCTGAGGCCGTCGCCGACGAGACGCCGGAGGAGACCTTCCTCGGCGATGAGGTGCTCGAAGACGAACTCGATGACGACCGCCCGCTCGAGAAGATCACGATCGACGTGGTGGAGACCAAGAAGAAGTCCTCCAAGTAGACGCGCGAACGACAGAGGCGCGAGCAGGGATTCCTGCTCGCGCCTCTGTCGTTCCCGGACTGATCGGGCCCGGTGATGTCTGTGGGCTACGGCCGACCGAACTGCGCCACTGCGGGGCAGTCGAAGGGGTCGGCGCCGGCGGAGAGTCCGACACGGTTCAGGTACTCGATCACGATCATGTACGAGCGACCGAGGCTGGTCTCCGTGTACGGCACGTCGTTCGCTGCGCAGTAATCGCGCACGATCTCGCGCGCCTTCGCCAGGTGCGGCCGAGGCATGCTCGGGAAGAGGTGGTGCTCGACCTGGTAGTTGAGGCCGCCCATGAGCCAGGTCGTCCACCATCCGCCGCTGATGTTGCGAGAGGTGCGGACCTGCTTGGTGAAGAAGTCGAGACGAGCGCCCGGCTCGATGATCGGCATGCCCTTGTGGTTCGGAGCGAACGCGGCGCCCATGTAGACGCCGAACACCGCGAACTGCACGCCCATGAAGGCGAACGCCATTCCGAGCGGAAGCATCATGAACACGGGCACGAGGATGAGGGCGAACCGCAGCGCGATGATGCTCAGCTCGGTCCAGCGTCCCTTGACGTTCTTCGTCGTCAGGAGATATTTCAGACCGAGGAAGTGGAGGTTCAATCCCTCGAGCGTGAGCAGCGGGAAGAAAAGCCAGCCCTGCTTGCGGGTGATGAGCTTGATGAGCCCCTTCGCCTTCGCGGCGTCTTCTTCGAGGAAGGAGATCGTGTCGACCTCGATATCGGGGTCCTTGCCGACCTGATTCGGGTTGCCGTGATGTTTGGTGTGCTTCGAGTCCCACCACGAGTAGCTCATGCCGATGCTGGCGATCACGATGCGGGCGAGCTTGAAGTTCGCCGGACCCGTGGTGAGGATCTGACGGTGCGCGGCCTCATGTCCGAGGAAGGCGATCTGCGTCAGGACGATGCCGAGGCCGGCGGCGATGAGCAGCTGGAACCAGCTGTCGCCGAGCAGGATGAAACCGGTGATGAGGCCGCCGAGGGCGACCGCGATGCCGGCGGCCACGAAGACGTAGAACCACTGCGTGCGGCCGAGGAGTCCTGTCTCCTTGACCACCTGCGAAACCTGCTTGTATGCCTTGGCCATGGGCGGGAAATCCGCGTTGCCGGAATACGTCTGACGAATCGGACCCAGCGTTGCCGCGGTCGGTTCGATCTGTGTGATGGAGATGATCTTCTCCTGACGATCGGAGCCCTTGAGCTGTGAAAGCCCAAGGCGATTGCCCAACGCTTACCTCACAGTAGCCCCGGCCCCATGCGCCTACGGGAATACATCCGCACCCCTTGACGGACTGCTCCCGGTGTGCGTGAAGCCTCGTTTCAGGCGCGAGCGCGGCGCGTCATCCGACGCCATGCCCGCGGAAGGATCGGGGCGAAGGCGGGCCCCGGCCCCGCGGGCTCGTGCGCCTCTTCGAGCGCGCGGAACGCGTCGTCGAGGGCGTCGAACGTGCCGAGCTCGGTGCCGTGGTTGTCGCGCACGAGGTGCGTGGCGCCGTCGAACTCGACGAACCCGGCGAATTCGCCGGCACGGGTCGCGACGTGCACGTCGGCGTCGGCCTGCTTCCAGGTCAACGGATCCGACGGAGGAAAGGTGGTCATACTCATGGTGATGCTCATTGCTGTGTGGCGGACACGCATCGGCGCTCCGCAAGATGTGAGATCGAGGGCGGAATCCGCACGCATCGATGTGCGCGGTCCGTGATGGCCCTGATCAGTGGCGACGTGGCGGCCGAGAGGGGGCGAGCACACACGTTGCATCATCAGCATAGCAGATCGGATTCTCGGGCTCGGATCCCGCAGTGCCACCCTCAGTTCGCCGGCGGCTGCCCACCGCTTCCCGGTCCTCCCGCACCACCTCCGGGTGCACCGCCTGCGGTGGGTGCCGTCGTCGTGTCGACGCCGACCGTCAGCGTGGCGGTGTATCCCGCCGAGACTCCCCCGCTGACCGTCGCGATCTGGAGGGCACCGGAGTCATCGCCGAACACGTTGTCGCTCGCGAGCGTGATCTGCCCGAGGTTCCGCGCGGATCCGTCGTACGCCGCCTCCGCGTACACGTCCGTGCAGGCCGTCTCCGGCAGCGCGAGCTGCGACGTGGCGATCGCGGTCGACGAATCGGTGATCGACGCCACATCCGGATAGATCTCGAAGTGGATGTGGGGCCAGCGGCCGGAGTAGCAGCCGGGGAAGACCGACGTGAACGACACGGTGCCGTCGGCGTCCGCCACCTGCACGCCTCGCAGATACGTGACGTCTTCCAGGCCGGAGGAGTACATCGAGTACTCGCCCTGGGCGGTGCAGTGCCAGGCATAGACCGCGACTCCGGCGAAGGGCATGCCCCCGTTGGCCAGGTCGAGGATCTGCAGCTCGAAGGTGAGCGGCACCCCGTCCGCGGTCGCCGCGCCATCGATCGACGAGCGGATGTCCCGACGGACGATGCCCGAGTCCTCGAGTACGTCTGGACCGTTGGACCCGTCACCCGGATAGGGTCCGGCCGTCTCGTCGGGAATCTCCGCCACGCTCGCCGTGGCGTCGCTGCCGTCGGCGGACGCGGACGGCGTCGACGCGCTCGAGGAGCCACCCGAGGCCGTGGGCGCGCAGGCCGCGAGCACGACGGCCCCGAGGCCGATGCCGGCGAGACCGAGGACGCCCCGTCTGCTCATCAGCGTGCGGATGTCGAACGCGGCGCCCTGATCGACCACCTCCTCGTCGACGCGGTCGAGCAGGCGTCCCTCGTATGCGGGGCCGTCGGGGGTCTGGGTGGGTTCGGGAATGCGCATGATCGTGCTCCTCGCGAGTGGACCGGTGGTGGTTGACCACCATGGTTCCCGAGCAGCTGATCAGGGGCCTTTGCTCGGCCTATGTATTGATGATGTCCTCGCGCACCACCGGGGGCCGGAGCACCAGGACGACGACGATGCCGGCGAGGATCACGGCGGTCAGGGTCACGGGGATGGGGAGCACGGGATCCAGCAGCACCAGCAGTGCACCCAGCGGGACCACCGTGTTCACGACGCGGTCGGCGTTCTCGCGGATGGCTATCCACCAGATGCCGATGAGGAAGATCGCGATGGGGATGGTGACCGTGAAGGAGGCGGCGACCATGGACAGATGGCTGGCTCCCGTCAGGACGTCGATCTCGACTTCGATACCCGCCGAGAAGGCCGCGGCGGCCGCGAACACGAAGTAGTGGCTGTAGCCGTAGCGGAGCGAGCGCCGGAAGGTCGTGATCGCACGGTGATGCGGCGGCCAGAAGTAGATCCACCAGAGCGACGCCGTCACCACGAGGGTGAGCACCGCGATCGCGATCAGCGGGCCGAGGGAGTCGACCTCGTCGAGCGCGTCGATGATGGCGTTGGCCGACGCCAGCAGACTCTCACCGAGAACGATCAGCGTGAACAGCCCGTATCGCTCTGTGATGTGGTGCGGGTGCCACGGGGTCTGTCGGCGGCGCTCCGCGAACACCGGGACACCGATCTCGATGAGCGCGAACACGACGAAGGCGACCAGCTGCAGAGGGCCGCTCGGGATGAGCAGGAACAGGATCCACAGCACCTGCACCGCAGCGATCCCGAAGGCGTACCGTCGTGTCGCCGAACGCAGCGGCCCTGCCGAGCGCGAGGCACGCAACCACTGCGCCACCATCGCGACACGCATCACGACGTAACCGAGGACCGGGACGGTGAAGTCCCCGTCCTCGAAGGCGCGGGGAACACCGGCCGCGAGTACCAGGACACCTCCCATCTGCACGAACGTCGTCACGCGGTAGAGCCAGTCATCGGTGTCGAACGAGGTGGCGAACCAGGTGAAGTTCATCCACGCCCACCAGATCGCGAAGAACACCATCGCGTAGGAGGTGATGCCGTGCACGAAGTCCGCGTGGGCGAGCGCGTGATGCAGCTCTGCGGAGGCGATGCTCACCGCGACCACGAAGACCAGGTCGAAGAACAGCTCGAGGGTGCTCGCGGTGCGATGCGGCTGCGAGGGATCGCGAGGCGACATCGTGCGGAGCTGGAAGCGCGAGGCGACGGAATCGGCGGTCACCCGCCACAGAATAGCGCTCGCGCGGCACCCGTTCGGAAGCCGAGTTCATCCATTCGTAAGAAATACTTCCGATTCATAGGGAGCTTCCGCTACAGTAAGAAAGTCTGCAGTGCCTGCTGTCAGCGATCACCGTGTGGGACGGTGAGAACGCACTCCGTGATGTGGGAATCACGGGGAGTTTCAGCAGGACCCGAGGGGTCGGGACGCAGACGATGCCGTGAACGTGGGGTTCATGGTCTGGGGAAACTGGGGAAACACATGTCGCACTGGGGATTTTTGCGTACATTCACGGCTCAAGGGGCCTCGGCATGACTTCCGTCGAGGATGCTCTGAGCATCACTCGTACGGCCTTCGTGCCGGTCGCGGCTCCGCGAGCCACCAAGTCGGTGACGCGCACGGTGGTCACACCGCGCGCTTCGGCGACTCTGGAACGGCGCCGTCAGTGGGAGCGTCGCTATCGGATGCGGTTGCGGATCACGGATGCGGCCGTCATCCTGTTCGCGCTCGGTCTGACGGCAGCGATCCAGCTGGTCACCGGTGTCTCCGGGGCAGAGGTCCTGCGCGACGGCATTCCGCTCGCCGCGCTGTGGTACCTCATGCTCAGCGCGATGCACACGCGGGACGCCGCGTTGTTCCGCGCCAGCGCCACCGAGTACCGCGGCGTCGTGCACGCCACCGGACTCGCATTCGGGATCATCGCCATCGTGGCGGTCCTGCTCGCATGGAAGTCGATGCAACTGACGCTGCTGCTGGGGCTGCCCGTCGGTGTGCTGACGCTTCTGGTGACCAGGTGGCTGTGGCGCCACTGGCTGCAGACGCAGCGCTCCCAGGGGAGGTTCGCCTCCCGCACCCTCGTCGTCGGCAACAGGGACGACGTGGAGTATGTGGTCCGGACGCTGCACCCGATCGGCGCATCCGGGTACCAGGTGGTCGGCGCGACGCTGCTCGACGGCAACGCGCGCGACATCGTGATCGACGACACGCGGTTCCCGGTTCTGGGGAACGTGAACTCCGTGTCGTCGATCGCCGCCGAAGTCGGCGCAGACACGATCATCGTGGCGAGCCGACCCGAGGGTGAGCCGGAGTTCGTGAAGCAGTTGAGCTGGCAGCTCGAAGGGACCGCTGCCGAGCTCGTGCTCTCCAGCCGCCTCACCGATGTCGCGGGTCCGCGCATCTCTTTCGCACCGGTCGAAGGCCTGCCGCTGATCCAGGTGCAGATTCCGACATACGAAGGTGGCCAGCACCTGCTCAAGCGGGCACTGGACGTCGCCGTCGCCACGCTGGCGCTGATCCCGATCGGTCTGCTCGCCCCCGTGCTCGCGCTGCTGATCAAGCTGGACTCGCCGGGTCCGGTCTTCTTCTTCCAGGAGCGGGTCGGCCGTGATGGTCGCCGGTTCAAGATGGTCAAGTTCCGCTCCATGAAGACCGACGCCGAGCAGCAGCTCGCCGCGCTCAAGGCGCAGAACGAGGGCGCCGGCCTCCTCTTCAAGATGAAGGACGACCCGCGCGTCACCCGCATCGGTCGCGTGCTGCGCAAGCTCTCGCTCGACGAGCTGCCGCAGTTCTGGAACGTGCTCGTGGGCGACATGAGCGTCGTCGGGCCCCGTCCGCCGCTGCCCAGCGAGGTCACCGCCTACGACGGCACGGTTTTCCGCCGCCTCTACATCAAGCCGGGGATCACCGGTCTGTGGCAGGTCTCGGGCCGCAGCGACCTCTCGTGGGACGAGAGCGTGCGCCTCGACCTGCGTTACGTGGAGAACTGGTCCGTGATGAATGACCTGCAGATCATGTGGCGAACTGCCAAGGTCATGGTGCAGCCCAGCGGGGCATACTGATCGGATGAGCAATTCGAAACGCCTCACCATCGCGATGGTGGGGACCCGAGGAGTGCCTGCGGCGTACGGCGGCTTCGAGACGGCGGTTGAGGAAGTCGGCCGCCGTCTCGCGGATCGCGGTCACGACGTCGTCGTCTACACGCGCGGATCGGAGCATCGGGAGAAGGAGTACCTCGGCATGAAGGTCGTGCACCTTCCCGCCGTCCCGGTGAAACAGATCGAGACGCTCAGTCACACCGGGCTCTCGGCACTTCACCTGTGCTTTCGGCGGCGCCCGGACGCGACCTTCGTGTTCAACGCCGCCAACTCCCCCTTCCTCCCGCTGCTCCGTCTGCGCCGGGCCCCCGTCGCCCTGCACATGGACGGCCTCGAATGGCGCCGTTCGAAGTGGGGCCCGCGCGGCAGGGCCTACTACCGGTGGGCCGAGCAGTTCGGCGTCCGGACCGCCGACGCCCTGATCGCGGACGCACCGGGAATCGCGGACTACTACCGCCATCAGTTCGACGTCCCGACGGAGATGATCCGCTACGGCGCCCCGATCCTCGAGGAGCTGCCGGAACGCGGCGTCGCTGAGATGGGGCTCACCTCGGGCGGCTACCACCTCGTCGTGGCCCGGTTCGAGCCCGAGAACCACGTACTCGAGATCGTCGAGGGCTACCGCGACAGCGACGCGAAGCTCCCGCTCGTCGTCGTCGGGTCGGCGCCGTACAGCGCCGGGTACACCCAGGAGATCCAGCGCGTTGCCGAGGGCGACGAACGGATCAGACTCGTCGGCGGCGTGTACGACCAGGAGCTGCTCGATGCCCTCTATGCGAACGCGATGACGTACCTGCACGGTCATTCCGTCGGTGGCACGAACCCTTCGCTCCTGCGCGCCATGGGTGCTGGAACAGCGGTGATCGGCTTCGATGTGCCCTTCAACCGCGAAGTGCTCGACGGCAACGGATGGTTCTTCACCGATGCCGCCGACGTCGCCGCTCAGGTTCTCGCCGCGGAGGCCGACCCGGACCTGACCGCCTCACGAGGGAAGATCGTGCAGGAGATCGCGCGCACCCGGTTCCGTTGGGACGATGTCGCGGATGAGTACGAGGCCCTCGCACACAGGCTCGCGGAGGGATCGAGCATCCATCGATCGGCGCGACGAGCGCGGCGGCGCACCACCGACTGGTCCCCCGCTCCTGCCGATCCGGCAACGCGATGAGCGGCGGCGGAAAAGGGCGCACGGTCCTTCTCGTGCACCCCGGCGCGGAGATGTTCGGTTCGGACCGGATGCTGCTCGAGAGCGCGATCGGCCTGGTCCAAGCGGGCGCCCGGGTCGTGGTCGCACTGCCGAGTTCGGGCCTGCTCGTCCCGGAGCTCCGCGCGGCCGGTGCCGAGGTGGTCATCATCCCGATGCTCGTCCTGCGAAAGGTCCTGCTGACCCCGCGCGGGCTGCCCCGCCTCTTCCGCGACACCTTCCGCGGCCTCGGTGCCGCGTGGCGGCTGATCGGGCGGATTCGGCCCGACGCCGTGTACGTCTCGACGATCATCATCCCCCAGTGGCCGCTGATCGCCCGGCTGCGCCGCACCCGCTCGGTGAGTCACGTACATGAAGCCGAGGCGTCCGGAAACAGGCTCGTGAACGGCATCCTCTACTCACCGCATCTCGCCTCTGAGCGCACGATCGTGAACAGCCGGTTCAGCCTCGACACGATCCGCGCCGCGTTGCCGATCCTCGCGCGACGTGCGCACGTGGTCTACAACGGCGTCGCCTCTCCTCCGCATCCGATCTCGCCCCGTCCGCGCATCGAACGCGCGCTTCGCGTGCTCTACATCGGCCGGCTGTCGCCGCGAAAGGGGCCCGACCTCGTCATCGAGGCCGCCTCAGCGCTGCACACCGCGGGACGGGCCGTCGACGTCACCCTTCTCGGCGCGGTCTTCGAAGGGTACGAGTGGTTCGAGCGTGACCTTCGAGAACAGGCCACAGCGGCGGGCGTGCCCGTCGACTTCGCCGGGTTCCATTCCGAGATCTGGCCGTTCCTCGCCGAAGCGGATGTCCTCGTCGTCCCCTCACGCGTCGACGAGCCGTTCGGGAACACGGCCGTCGAGGGCATCCTCGCTCTCCGGCCCGTGATCGCGAGCGACAGCAGCGGACTCCGAGAGGCAGCAGGTGGATACGCCACCGCCCAGCTGGTCACCGCCGGCGACGCAGAGTCGATCGCCACCGCGCTGACCGACATCCATGCGCGCTGGAACGAGATGGTCTCCACCGTCGCCGACAGCCGCGCCGAGGCGCTCCGCCGCCACGCCCCCGATGTGTACCGCTCGAGCATCACCGCTCACGTCCTGCGTTGAGCCCGGCCGCCGCACGCGGACGCCCGTCTACGCGACGTCGTCGCTCGGCTGCGGCACCGACTCCTGACTGCCGGCCGTGAGCCGCGTCTTGTGACGCACGATGTAGATCGAGAACGGGATCAGCTGGCACACCAGCAACGCGAACGCCACGCCGATCAGGGGTCCGGCGATGCCGAGCACGGGGGTGAGGACGAACGAGAGGCCGATGCCCACGGCCGCCATGCTCAGCGTGGGGATCACCTGGAAGCGGATGCCGGGCTTGTCCATGATGAACATCCCCAGCGGGTACACGGCCGCGGTCATCATGATCATGAGGCCGAAGGCGAAGATGGTGCTCGGACGCACTGTCAGCTCACCCTGTGTGATGAAGCCGAAGAGCCACGGCCCGACCAGCCAGACCACGAACGTCGCGACCGCGATGGCGGTGGCGAACAGCGCGGAGAGCAGGAACGGACCGCGCTGGAGACCGCCGTCGTGGCGCTTGCGGGCGAAATGCGGCCAGAGTGCCAGACCACCGGCCATCACCAGCCCGTTGAGAGCGAAGAAGACCTGTCCGGCCACTCCGTACTCGGCGACGTCCGTCGGCCCTCCGAGCTGAGCGATCACGTAGCGCTGAGAACCCACGGCGATCGGATACGTCACCATCTGCGCCAGCATCGGCCAGCCGACATCCATCACGCGCACGCCGGGGAAGCGCCGCGGACGCAGGACCATTCGGGCAGCCGCCGGGATGAGGGGTGAGGTCGTGCGTGCCGTGATCAGGATGCCCAGCACCGAGACGAGGAAGGACGCCGCGAAGGATGCGATCGCGACGAACGAGTGCAGGTTCTCTCCGCCCAGGGTGAGGATCAACCACACGCCCACCATCGTCAGCGGCGAGATCAATCCCTGGAGGAGGATCACGACGTGATTGCGGCGCTGGCCCAGCATGATGCGCGCCCAGACGCCGAGCGGAATCCCGAGGCAGAAGATCGTCACGCAGTAGAACGCCGCGAGTGACGCCCCCGGGCGTCCGCCGGCCTCTCCGAAGACGACCTCCCACGCGCCGGTGAGCACGAGGACGGTGTTGATCGCCATCGCACTCCCCGCGAACAGGAGCAGGACCCGGCCGACGGAGGTGAGCTGATACCTCAGCTTCTCGTCCGTGCGCACATCGTCGCTCGTCGCGACGGCGTTGACCAGGACCGCCCCGCTGCCGAGGTCGGTGAACGTCAGCAGCGAGGGGATCGTGATCAGCAAGGTGTAGAGGGCGAAGCTGTCGACGCCCGCGCCGCCGATGATCATGCGCGTCGTGAGAACGCCACAGACAAGCGCGATGACCATCGTCAGCGCGCGGGCGCCGACAGCGAGAAGTGAACCCATACCTACATCGTCACCGCTGCTGGGCCCCCAGTGTCGCGCTGTTGGCGGGGAGTCGCGATACCGAGGCCACATCCGCCGGTACGGGCACCGCCCCCGATGCCTGACCCGGCGTCCGGGGGGTCAGCAGCGCGTACCCGGAACCGACGATGCTCGGGCCTTCGATGAACTGCGACCGACGATCGTGCCCGGTCGCTGCGGTGAAGGCCGCGAGCGTATCGGTGACCGCCGGGTCCCTCGACACCGCGCCCCGGGACCATGCCGAGAACCATCGCGGAGTGCCCGGCGCTGCGCGGTGGTAGAGGTTGCCGTCGATACTCGACACCATCTGTGCACCGGTGAACACCAGCGAGAAGTCCTGCACGCACACGAGACAGTTGCCGGCGCTCTCCGCCATGACATTGTTCGACACCACGGTGTTCCGAACGATCCAGGGCGCCAGCGGCGCGTACCGCGTGCGGGGGTCGTGCCCCGCGGCGTTCGGGTCGGACGCGCGGCGCGAGTCCTGCCCGATGCTGATGTTGCGGTTCGCGTTCCCGACGAACGTGTTGTTCCAGATCTTCACATTGCCGGAGTTGAGCACGAAGAGGCCGAAGTCTCCGTTCCGGGCGATGATGTTGTCGGCGACCACCGCACGTTCGGACAGTTCGACCATCAGGCCGTGACCGGTGTTGCCGATCACGTCGTTACCGGTGAAGGCGATGTCGAGGACCGACTCGTCGAACCACGGTCCGCGCCCCTTGTTCCCGGTGAACGCGCTGTCCGTCACGGTCACCTTCTGCGTTCGCGTGACCTTGAATGCACCCGACACCGGAGAGTGGTTGAAGCCCTCCGAGTTGTTGCCCGTGGAGAGCATCTGCGTCACCTTGAGCCCGTCGGCCTGGGAGGCGCCGCCACCCAGCAGTCCGTTGCCGATCAACGACACCCGGGTCAGGGTGGTGCGCGGAGACCACGAGTAGAAGCCGGTCGTGGAGTTGTCGCGGATCGTCACATCCGTGAGCGACACGTCGGCAGCCGCCGCGATCACCGTGCCCATCTCGGGAACGGAGGTGGCGTATCGACGGACACCGATCCCCCGGATCTCCGACCCGACCGAACGGATCGAGAGGGCCTGCGAGAGCACGCCCGCCTCGACCGTCTTACCCGTGGGGTTCGTGCCGATCACGAGTCGCTTCGCCGCGTCATCGACGTAGAACGTCCCCGCCTTCACCTGCGCTGCGGTGGCGACCTCGCTCAGCTGCACGCCTGCCACCCAGACCTGGTCCGGATGAGCGGCCATGGGACGCGCCGGGTCGATGAAGCGCCAGTCGGCCTGGGTGTAGTCGGGGGCACCCTTGACGTAGGTCGGGCTGGAGTCGAGCTTGGTCGTCCAGCCGTCGACCACCCAGGTGCTTCCTGATGCCTTCCACCCGGTGACCGACTTCGCCCCGTCGAGCCAGACCGCCTCGTTCGACGCCGGCTGGATGGTGACCTTCTTCTGCGGCGGGATCACGACCTGCTCGTGATAGGTGCCCCCACGCAGAACAATGGTGCCGCCGTTCGGGACCAGACGCAGCGCGGCGCCGATCGTCTTGACCGGTGAGTTCTTGGTGCCGGCAGCGCCGTCCGATCCCGAGGGCGCGGCATAGATCGCCGTCGCCGGAGCCTCGTAGGAGAGGGAGCCGGGGACTCGTGCGCCCGGTTCGCCACGCACGCCTGCCGGCGTGGCCGGTGCCGGTGCCGGAGCAGGGACCGGAGCGGGAGCCGGAGCGGGATCCGGAGCGGGGGCCGGAGCGGGGGCCGGGGCAGGCGTCGGTTTCGGGGTCGGGGTCGGCGCAGGAGCCGGAGCAGCGACGGCGGTGGCGCGGATGTCATCGATACCGACGGGCACCGCCGACTTCGCCCCGGAAGAGGTATAGAGCGCGAAGGCGTAGCCACCGGGCTTCTGGATGCGGGTGGAGGAGGCATCCGTGTGCGACACCTGCCACGCCGTCGGCTCCGCGGTACCGGAGACCCACGCCTTCGCCGAGAGGGCGACCGGGTTGGTACCGGTCACGCGAAGCGCCACGTCGAGCGAGGTTCCACTCTTCACGGTCAGCGGCAGGCGGCGCTCAGCGAGGTTCTGCACTCCGGTGAGGTCGGTGAGTCGCACGACGGACACGTAGGCCGAGCCATCAGGATGGACGCGCACCCGCACCGCGTACGAATCCTTGCCGGAGACGCGGACCGCCTGGGCCAGATAGAGCGGCCCGCCGACGGGGAGCTTCGGGATGGAGAGCGAGAATCGGCTGTCGACGTCGGCAGCAGAGACGCCGGCGACGCTCGCACGGGCCGTGATCCCCGGCTTGCGGCTGGCGAGCAGCGCCACATCTCCCGTGACGCTGGAGGAGCCTTCGACGACGCGCCACGCGCCGACGGCCGACGAACCCCATCCGGCACCGACGGTGCGGTCCATGTTGTCGTCGATGACGGGAGCCGGAGCCGCCGCTGCAGGGCGCGCCGCTGCCGGGGAGACGTCTGCCGAAGCGGACGCCGGCACCGACGTCAGCGCGGCGGTGACCCCCAGCACGGCGGCGAGAGCACCCGCGACCGCCCGCCGGGGGCGCTGTCGGAGCCGAGAGGAGGTCCCCCGAGAAGGGGGGAGCACAAGGAACGGAAAGGACATGATGTCACCGTTTTCTGGGGCAGGTTCTACGATCAACCAGCACCTCGCCGCTGTTTACACCCCGGCGGTGAAGTGCGAGTCCCCCTCGCAACTCATGAAGAGTAACCGGCTCGGGAGGCAAAGACAAACGGACCGCGCCTTCCGACCGATATACACGCCATGATGGCGTGGACCGTGCTCCGCGGTCAATCGCTGTAGTACTCGCTGCGATGCCGATCGGGGCGAGCCCTGTTCAGCACCGTTCCGAGGATGCGCGCGCCGCCGGATTCCAGTGACTTGATGCTCTTCGTCAGCGCAGCGCGGCGCGTCTTGGTCGCATCCACGACGAGGATGACGCCGTCGGTCTGAGTGGCGAAGAGGTTCGCGTCAGCGACGCTCAACGTCGGAGGAGAGTCGATGACCACGTAGTCGTACTCCGCCGCGGCGAAATCGAGCAGCTGCGCCATGCGCGACGACGTGAGCAGCTCGGCGGGATTGGGCGGCACCGTGCCGGCGGGGAGGATGTCCAGAGTGCTGTCGGCGACGCTGTGCTTGGCCACCTCGAACTCGACCTCGTCCAGCAGAACACTCGTGAGACCGATAGAGCCGTCGATGCCGGCGTGCTCGTGCGCTCGTGGACGGCGCATGTCGGCATCGATCAGCAGCACGGAGTTGCGGAGGCCTGCGAGCGTCATGGCCAGGTTCACCGATACCGTCGACTTCCCCTCGGCCGGCATGCCCGAGGTGACCAGGAGCACCTTCACGCGCGACGACACATTCGCGTAGGCGAGCGCGGAGCGGATGCGTCGGAACTCCTCCGACGTGTGTCCGAGCGGCTCCTGCGCGACGGCGATGCCGCGCGTCGCCAGCAGCGCGGACTTCGAGACGACGCCCAGCACGGGGTCGCCTCCTGCCTGCGTTAGCGTCTCCTCGTTGCGCACTCGGGTGTCGAGCACCCCGATCAGGATGGCGACGGCCAGGCCGAGTACTCCGCCGAGGAAGCCGCCGAGAAGGGCATCACGAGGCTTGCTCGGTGTGAACTGGAACTCCGGCACGACCGCGTCGTCGATGACCTGGGCTGTGATCGTGGACTCGCCCTGCGGATCCTTGGGAGCCACGTCTTTGACGGCGACGATCAGCTGGTCTGCGACGGCGTTCGCCAGATCGGCCGAAGCTTCCGCGTCGTCCGCGATTCCGGTCACCCGGAGCGTGACCGTGCTCTGCGGGATCGAGACTTCGATGTCGCGGGCCAGGGCGCGCGGAGTGGTGTCGAGGTCGAGCTCTTCGATGACGGGCTCGAGCACCCGCGAGCTGGTGGCGAGCTGAGCGAAGGACAGCATCTGGCTCTGCGTGTACACCGACCCCTGGTTGAGATCGGAGGCACTGGTTCCCTGATTGAGAGCGAAGTACAGAGAGGTCGTCGCCTGGAAGAGCGGCGTCTGCAGGGACGCATATCCGTACGACCCCGCTGCGCCGAGAACAGCGGTCAGCACGATCAGCCACCAGAACTTGCGCAGCGAACTCGCGATGACGCGCAGACTGACCCGGCTCTCGCCCATGGTTCCCCATTCCCCCTGAGATTTCGATTCTAGATGAGTCAACGTTTCGCCAGCCTCACGATTGTGGATGCGACGGCCGGGCACTGCTCGGCAGTCGCATCCCCTCCGAGGCACCGATGTCGATGCCCGCGACTTCCTCGTCTGTCCCCCCGAGCCTGGCCGCGTCTCTGGCCCAGGTGATGGCGAGACCGACGCAGAACCAGAGGAACATGCTGTACTGCGTGATGAGGGCCACGACCACCAGGCTCGGGAGCTGCCCGACGACCGCGAGCGCGGCCGGGCTTCGCGTCGAACGCCTCAGCGCCGTCCACGCAGCGCAGACGACCGCGGCCATGATGAGGAAGGTCGGCACGTACCCGTACCGGAGCAGGGTGAGGACGAGCGCGTTGTCGACGGATCGGGCGAAGTAGCCGAGGTAGTAGTCGCCCGAGACGAGGGAATGCCAGTCGCCCGGGTTGCCGAAGACCTGCACCTGTTCGAGGAGCACGAGCAGATCGGTCCGATAGTCCGCGCTCCCGCCCGCCTCTTCCCCGGCTGCTCCGAAGACGGTGTCGATGATGGGGATGACGATGGCCGTTCCGATCGCGCCGGCCACGGCGACCGTCACCCGGAAGCGGGTGGAGACGCCGACGATCAGGAACGTGGACAGGACGAGCGTGAGCACGAGCGTGAGCAGACCCACGCGGCTGAAGGTGAGGACCGTCGCCACCGCGATGATCACCACCCCGCTGATCTTCGGGAGGAGTCGCCACCGGGTCGCGACGACGAAGGCCGACGACATCGCCAGGGCCGCGCCGAGCGCGATCGAGTGTCCGAATGCTCCTTCCGCTCTCAGCACTCCCCCGCGTTCCTGCAACGGGCTCCAGGTGTCGTAGACGACCCCGGACCCCGGGATGAGCACGAACGGGTTGAACGACGTGAAGAACTCCACGACGGCGAGCGCCGCGGCGATGACGGCGACGACAGCGATCGTCGAGGTCACCCACGCGGTTCCGACCCGGGCGAGCACCACCCGGCCCCAGATGTACGGGATGACCCATTCGAGCAGTGCGGCGACGAGAGAAGCGAGGTCCACCGAGCCGAAGGCGTACAGGCCGACGATGACGACGATGAACACCGCGACCCAGGCGTCGGCCGCCCGCAACGGCACGATCGACCAGTTGACGACGATCAGCAGCGCCGTGAGGAGAGTGATCGCGGCCCAGTAGAAGCTGATGTTCACCCCCACCCAGAGGGGGACAAAGAAGAGCACGCACGCCCAGACGGCGAACGCCGCTCGGGGCATCATCCGGAGAACCAGGACGACGAGGGCCAGTGCGGCGAGACCTCCGACTGCGAGGAGCACGATCGGAACAGCAGTGGCCATGCGTCAGGATCCTACTCGGGGGTGGTTGCGCTCAACGAATCTCATGAGCCTCCCCTCCCGCCGGCTGCGGCATGATCAATGTGTAACACGTCAGCGGGCAACGGCGAGTGAGGCACGCCCTCGGACGCCGGCTCGGGATGCCGGCGTCCGGGAACGCACCTCACATGCGTCGCCTGATGCTGCTACGGGGCGGTCACCCGGAACGAGTCGAAGGAGACGCCGAGTGCCGCCGTCGCGTTCCCCGAGCGATTGCCGCTCAGTCCGACCGGCCCGGCCGCCTGCAACGGCGTCGCATCCGTGGTGTTGAGCTGCCAGTTGGCCGGCTCTGTGCCGCCCGTCGCCCAGATCTTCGCCGAGATCGCCGTCGGCGATGCGCCGGTGACGGAGACCTTCAGCGTGTACGAGGTGTTCGCCGAGAAGGCGAGCCCCGCCACGGGCTGCGCCAGCAGCACGGTGCCTTCGCGATGGGCCACGAGCCAGATCGTCCCGTCAGGACGGAGCCACGCACGCACCAGATACTTGCCTGCGGCCGACTGACGCGCGATGACACCCACGTAGGCGCCGCCGGTCGCCGGTGCCTGATCGACGCGGAACTGCGTCTGGAGCACGGCGTCGGTGATGGACGTGGTGTTCAGCGTGGCGTGCCGCGTGTCCCCGGCGATCAGGGCCATCTTTCCCTGTCCGTCGGCGACGGTGGCCGCCGCCTGCGAGCCACCGGCGATCGACCAGGCACCCCCGACAGCTGCGCTGCCCCACCCGGGACCGGAGGTCCGGTCGAACTCGTCACCGGCCAGCGGGGCGGGCTCGGGCTCGGGTTCCGGGTCCGGGTCGACGGGAGCCGCGGCGACCGTGACCTGCTTGGTGGCGGTGTGCGTCGCCCCCTTGTTGTCGGTCACCGTGAGCGTCACCGTGTAGGTACCGGCTGCGGTGTAGGTGCGAGAGCTGGTCGCTCCCGACCCCGTCGTCCCGTCGCCGAAGTTCCAGGCGTAGGAGGCGATGGTGCCGTCCGAGTCGGTCGAGGCGTTGCCGTCGACGTTGACCGTCAGTGCCGCCGCGGTGGCGGAGAAGGCAGCCGTCGGCGCCACGTTGGTGGGCTCGGGTTCGGGCTCGGGCTCCGGCGCTGGGGCCCCGAGGTTCTTCAGCGTGAAGTTGTCGAAGCTCGCGAGGTTGCTCCCGGTGCCCGTACCGGAACGGTACGAGTACACCGTCGGCGCTCCGGCGACCTGCAGGGCCGCGGTCGCGTCGGTCGTCGACAGCTGCCAGCCGGCGGGTTCTGCGGCACCTCCCGCCCACAGCTTGGCGCGGATGGTCGTGGTCGACGAACCGGTCGTCTCCATCGCCAGGTTGAACGTGCTGCCGGCGGTCCAGGTGAGCCCCGCGACCGCAGTGCTGGCGATCGCCGTGCCGTTGCGCTGGATCACGAGCCACGTGCCCCCGTCAGCGCGATGCCACGCGAGAGCGCGATAGCCGTTCGAACCGGAGCGCCGCGCGCCGAGCCCCTCGTAGGCGACCCCTGTCGACGGCCCGGCGGACAGCGTGTAGCTGATGCGCGCCGAGGTGTCGAGGAGAGACGTCCCCTGCAGGAGCATCTCGCGCGTCTCGCCCGGGGCGAGAGTGATCTTGCCCACTCCGTCGGCGACGGAGGTGACAGCAGCGGAACCGCTCATCGGCGCCCAGGTGCCACCCGCATCGGCTGCTCCCCAGCCGCTCGAGACCACACGGCCGAAGGAATCGGACGCCGCGAACACCTGAGCCTGCGTCGTGACGGTCTTGGTGACGCTCGCCGTCCCGCCGAGGCTGTCGGTGACCGTCAGAGTGATGTCGTGCGCGCCCGCCTGGCTGTAGGTGTGGCCGGCGGTGGCTCCCGATCCGGCGGGAGTGCCGTCACCCCAGTTCCAGGAATAGGAGAGTGTGGCTCCGTCGGAGGCACTCGACCCCGCGGCGGAGACGTTCACCGTCATACCCGAAGCCGTCGACGTGAACGTCGCAACAGGGTCGGCGTGAGTGGTGACGGCCTGACGCGTGGTCGACGCGGTGCCGCCACGGTTGTCGGTGACGGTCAGGGTCACCGTGCGCGTGCCCGCCGTGGCGTACACATGGCTGGCGACCTGACCGCTCGATGTGGTCCCGTCGCCCCAGTTCCATGCGTACGAGGCGATGGTGCCGTCGGAATCCGTGGATGCGGAGGCATCCGCCGAGACCGACAATCCCGTGCCGGTGACCTCGAAGGACGCCGTCGGCAGCACGTTCGCCGCCTGGACCACGACCTGCTTCTCCGTCGTCGCGGCCAGCCCGTTGCTGTCCGTGACCGTGAGCTTCGCCGTGTAGGTTCCGGAGGCCGAGTACGTGTGCGACGCCGTCGCCCCGGAGGCCGTCGGAGACTCGTCACCGAAGTCCCACTTGTAGCCGGTGATCGTAGCCGAGCCGGCCGGAGCGGAAGCGCTCGCGTCGAAGGCCACATCGAGGTCCGTCGCGGTCGCCGTGAAGGAGGCGGTCGGGGCCTCGAAGCCCTTGCCGACGCCGTAGTGCGTCTGCACCTGAGCGGCGGTCAGTGCGTACGGGTAGACCGCGACCTCGTCGAGCGCTCCCTTGAAGTACTTGGAGCTCGGCGCCGAGGGCCAGCTGGTCAGGTTGTCCCCGCCGATGCGCCAGTACCCGAGGTAGTTCTCCGCGGTGGTGGCGGAGGCGTCGGATGCGACGAGCGTGCCGTCGATGAACAGCTTCATCCCGGCTGCGCTCTGCGTCGCCACAGCATGGTGCCAGTCGTTGTCGTTCAGCGCCGTGCTGTTCTGGATCGTCCGCGTGTTCCCGTCATAGGCGCCGAAGACGAGCCGACCGTTGTTGGTCATGTAGAGGTGACGGTCGTAGCTGGTGGAGTCCCCCGATGCTGCGCTCCCGTAGCCGAGCAGCTTTCCGCCGTTGGTGGTGTTGGTCTTGAACCACACCTCGGTCGAGAACTCGGCCGAAGCGGCTGCTCGGTTCGTGGTCGCGACCCGCCCTGACGACGTGCCGGTGAAGGTCGATGCTCCCGTCGCGGTGTTCTCGACACCGGACGTGGACGTCGTGACACCCGAACCGAAGACCGGCGTGTTCGTTCCCGCCCAGTCCTGTGCGGCATTGCCCAGCGGGTAGTAGAGCTGCGGGGCGTCGGCGGTGACCGCATCGACGTATTCGGAGGCGGCTCCTGCCGTCACCGCCACGCTCACGGCCTGGCTGCTCACCGCGTTCCCGTTGCCGTCCCTCGCGACGACGGTGTACTCCTGTTGCGTTCCCGGGGGCGCCGTCTTGTCTTCGAGGCTGATCGTGGGACGGTTCCACCAGGTGCCGTCGGCGATCGTCGTGGCGACCGGCGTCGCGGTACCCGTGCGGCGCAGCTCATACGTGAGCTTCAGGTCGTCACGATCCCAGTTGGCCGGGATCGCGACGCGCACGCGCCCGGGGATGAAGGACTGCGCCGTGGCGGTCCAGTTCGCTCCGGACACCCGAGGGCCGTCCTTCGCTCCGGCCGGCGGCGTCGTGGAGAAGCGCACGAGGCCCTCGAAGCGTCCGTTGTTCACGGACCGGAACTCTCCGCCGATGGAGATCATGTTGCCGGCTCCGGTGATGGAGAGGCCGGCCTGTCCCATGCCCGTCGTGACGCCGACAGCCCAGTCGGGCGTCCAGGCGTACGCGGACGGCGCCGGAGTACCGGCCCAGTTCTTGTAGGTGCTTCCCGCCGCGGGCTGATTGCCCAGGGTTCCGCGGGCATCCGCCGTGTACGCCTCGGAGTAGCGGTGCGTGCGCGGGTTCTGCTCCGGGTGCATGCCCTGCGTGCTGCAGGCGTGGGTGTGGCTCGTCGTGTAGACGACCTTGCCGGTGGAGTACACGCCGTAGTGGTCGCCGAGGCAGTCCGAGATCCAGCGCACCTGGCCGGTCCCGGCCTCAGCCGCGAACGTGCCTTCGAGGTTGCCCACGTCGGCGCTGGCGTAGACCCACCCGGTCCCGAAGACGGCGGTGGAGTCGGCGGCGAGCCCGAAGATGCCGGCCTTGCCCGAGCTCGCGCCCGTGTTCGAGCCGTTCTTGACGGTCTGCGGCAGCGCCCAGGAGGTGTCGACGGCACCGGACGACTTGTCGAGGGCAACAGCGCCGCGCATCGTCAGATCGCCGTTGACCTGCGAGAAGCGGCCGGCCGCGATGACATTCTGGCCTGCGGGGTCCATGACCATCGCATCGACCTGGAGGTCGGTCTGCGGTGCCCAGCCCAGCAGTGCGCCGTTGGCGGCGTTGAACGCCGCGAGGTTCTTGCGCGCCGTGCCGTTACCCTGCGTGAACAGGCCTCCGACGTAGACACTGGACCCGGACGTGGCCATGGCATAGACACCGCTGCCGCCGATCGACGGGTTGAACCCGGGCACCAGCTGACCGGTCACCGCGTCCAGAGCCGCGAAGTTCCAGCGGGCCTGCCCGTTCACCGAGTTGAACGAGCCGCCGATGTAGATGCGGCTGCCGTCGGGCGAGGCCGCGACCGCTTTGATCACACCGTTGACCTGCGGAGCGAACGACAGCAGCTGTCCCGTGTTGATGTCGTAGGCGAGCACGTTGGACCGCGCGGTCAAGCTCGTCCCCGGCACCGCCAGAGGCGCACGCGCATTGTCGAACTTGCCCACCGCGTACACGGTCGACCCGATCACGGTCTGCGACCAGACGTAGCCGTTGTCGATCTGCACCGTCGGAATCGGATCCGACGTCACGACGTTCTCGTCGCGCTGCAGAAGCGGCGGCGGCGACACGTCTGCGGCCGAAGCCGACTGTGCCCCCAGCGTCGTCATCCCCGCGACCAGCAACGCTGCTGTCACGACGGAGGCCAGCGCTCCCAGCGCCCGCCTCGTGGTTGTTGTGTTCCCCATTAGTGACTCCCCAGCCGCAGAACGTGTTGTGAATGTGTGAGATTACGAAAGTGCTTGTAAAGGATGATTCGAGAATGTGTGCGCCGGAGCGCGTTCGTCAGGGCAGCGTGCCGGCGAACGTCGCCACCGGCTCTCCCGCGGCGTAGTTGACGCTGATCTTGACCGAGCGTCCCTTTGTCGGATCGAGCATGAAGACATAGGTGCCGGTGGCCTCGGCCCCCGCAGCCAGCTCACCCGTCAGCGGCTCGTTCGGCCCCGCAGTGGTGGCCACTCCGATGTCGCCGTCGTCCGCCGTCAGGCTGACGACGGCGGAATCGATGCTCTGCGCCCGGTCCGAGTCGTTGGTCACGGAGACGTCGACGACGACGGCCGGACCGGCGTACTCGCCCGGTGTCTCGGGCTCGACGGTGATGGTCGACACCTCGTCGACGGTGACGACCATGTCGGTGGACAGGGTGATCGGCTCGTCGAGCGCGCCGCTCTCCTCCGTCAGCGCCGGAGCCTCGGTGGGCCCCGCGGCCTCATCGTCAGCGGGCGGCGTCCAGTCGGTGGTGCTGGTGCCCTCGGGTGTCGGCGTCTCGGAGGCCTCGGGGGCTGCGGTGCAGCCTGCCGTCACGAGCGCGAGCGCCACCAGAGGCGCGATGAACACCGCGCGTCTCGAGCGCGAAGAGCCGTCCCCAGAACGGCATGATGAAACATTGAACACTGCAGCTCCCCAGAACCCAGATTCCCCATCCCGAAGCCCCCTCGGCTTCGGTCCCCTCAACCACGCAGAACGCGGCGTCGGCTAATCGTAGTGCGGGAATCGCGAAACCACAAGAGCCGACTCAGGACGCGTGTCTGCGGTGCCCGCCCAGCTGAGCGACGACGGTCGCCGTCGCCGCTTCCACTTCGGCGACCGTCTCCCGGTGGCCGCGGCCGCCATGGCGATCCGCGATGCTGCTGGGGTCCGCCGCGCCCCTGCTCCCGAAGAGCCGCCGGACCCGGCTTCCGACGCCGTCCGAGACGGCGAGCGGCACCGATCGCGAGCGGGCGCGATCCAGGTATGCGACGTACTCCGCCACCCGGTCGGCCGCGGAAGACGAGAAACCCGTTCCCAGGTGCGCCGCCTCCTTGATCGTGAACATCCAGTCGCGCGAGCGTGGAGCGAGCCGCACGAGCTCTCCTCGGATGTCCCGCGACGCCGCGAGGACGAGGGTGGACTGCTCGATCAGCTCCACGGTGACCGGTCGTGCTCGATGAGCCTCCACCTGCGCCGCCCAGCCCTCGTCGTCATGAAGCGAGGACACCAGCGTGCAGATCGCGTCGCCCTCATTCGCCCGGACGCCCGCACTGCTGACCGAGATGGAGGATTCAGTCCCCAGCCCTCGTCTCAGCGCGAGTTCTGCCAACGGTGACCGGCAGACGTTCGCGGCGCAGACCACCAGGATCTTCTCCCCGGTCATGCGTCGGCACCCAGCCTTCCGATCTCGCGGAACCACTTGACCGCGGCGAGCGCGAGGAACAGGGTCGCCGCGGCGCAGAGCAGGCCGTATCCGATGAGGAACGCCGAGGTCCAGCCCCAGAGCACGAAGACGAGGCAGACCAGACCGAAATCGGTCGGCAGCAGGATGAGCGATCGAACGAGCGTGCCGCCGCCGCGTTCGTGGGTCGACGCCACCGCGTGCTTGCCCTTGAGGAGGTCGTTGAGGAGCATGCCCGAGAACGTCGTGGACGCGACGATGCTGAACACGATCGGGATCAGCAGCAGCGGGGTGTCGGGCAGCACTCGATAGAGACCGATCAGCACCGCCAGATGGAGCGACGCGATCTTCAGCGTGTCGATGAAGTGATCGAGCCACTCGCCCTGCGGGCTGCCTCCGCCCCGGAGTCGTGCGACCTGCCCGTCGGCGGAATCCCACGCGTAGCCGAGGACGAGGAGCAGCGCGATCAGCAGGCCCATCGGCACGTTCACCGGCCCGAAGGCGATGAGGCCGATGGCCACGAACGAGTGCACCGCGCTGATGATCGAGACCTGGTTCGGGGTGAGACCGATCCGGTACGCGACAGCGGCGAGGACTCTTCCGATCCGACGATTCACGTATACGGAGTACGCGGGCGCGCCGCGAGCGTGCCCCTTCTGCGCACGCGCGAGACGGTGGTAAGCGTCTACGACCATTTCCTGCCCTTCTGGTCTGCCCCCTGCGTACGAGCGATCCGCCGCGCCTCGCGAACTCCACGGAAGTAAGCACGGATCGGTGCGGCCGACTGGATCAGCTGCCGACGTCCTCCGCGGAGGATCACCTCTCGGGCCGTCCGCGGGATCGAGCGACGCCAGCGCCGCACGTCCGCCTCGTCGAGGTGACGCACGGCGAAGAGCATCCGATTGCGGATGTTGTAGTAGTAATAGGTCTCGGATTTGGCTCGCGACAGCTCCGGCCCGGAGCGCTGCGTCCCGCCCTCGTCGTGCACGGCGCTCGCCTCCTCGACGAGCGCCAGCGAGCCACCCGCCGACACCACCTTCCTCGAGAAGTCGACGTCCTCCCAGTACAGGAAGTAGTCGTCGTCGAAGCCGCCGGCGAGCTCCCAGACCTCGCGCGTGATCCACAGGCAGGCCCCGCTCAGCCAGGGCTCGAACGGTCGACCATCCCCGACGATGCGCCGGCGTCGAGCGCGCATGGTGCCGTCGTCGAGCAGCAGGTCGATGCCGTCGAACCAGGTCCGTCCTTCGGAGTCCGAGATGCGCGGGGACGCGAGAGTCGTGCGTGCGTTCGCCGTGGTGGAGGCGAGCAGCCGCAGCGACTCCTGGTCGATGTGCGCATCCGGATTGATGACGAGGATATCGGTCGCCCCTTCGGCGAGCGCGCGGGTCACGCCGATGTTGACGCCTCCGCCGAAGCCCGAGTTGGTGTCGGGCGAGATCAGCAGCCAGTCGTTCTCGGCGGCGACCTCCTCGGCGGCACGGCGCTCGTCGGCGCTCGACCAGTTGTCGACCACGATGACCGAGACGTCCGGATCGATCGCTCGCGCCTCGCGCGCGACGACCACCAGGTTGCGTCGCAGCAGCGCCGCCGAGGCATAGTTCACGACGACGACGGCGAAGCGCCCGTGGACGAACGACACGTGATCCTCCCCCCGGATCCGCATCACGGATCGCATCGGGTCGCCGGTCGAATTCCCCAGAGTCGCGACCGGCGTCGACTCCCAGGAGAACGACTATACGCGAGAGGGCCACGCGGGGAAGGAAATCCGAGGTTCGCGGTACGATGAGCCGGCGTCGCAGTCAGGCGCGCGACTGCCATGGGGATGGCACGACTGCCATGGGGGATGGTGCGGATGACCAGGGGACGGGAATCGAGCGACATGATCGCGGTGACGATCGGCATACCCACTTATCGACGGCCGGAGCTGCTCGAGGCTCTGCTCCTCGCGCTCCCGCCGCGCATCGCGGAATGCGGGGAGCTCGGGGTCGAGATCGATGTGCTGGTCGTCGACAACGACGCCGCCGGCTCCGCTCGAGAGGTCGCGGAGCGCGCAGGTCTGCCGGTGCGATACGTCATCGAACCGACCCCCGGCATCGCCGCGGCCCGCAACCGGATCCTGGACGAATGCGAGGCGCGCGATCTGGTCGCCTTCATCGACGACGACGAGATCCCGCGGGAGCACTGGCTCTCCTCCCTCCTCACGGTCTGGCGCGAGCACGGTGCCGATGCGGTGATGGGGCGCGTGATCTCGATCTTCGACGAGGACGTGGACCCGTGGCTGCTCACCTCCGGAACCTTTCGTCGGCCCACGCGGGAGACCGGCACCGTGCTCGAGGTCGCGGCGGCGGGGAACCTCCTGCTCGACCTCCGCTGCATCCGTCGACTCGGCCTCCGCTTCGATCAGTCGCTCGGGCTCGGCGGCGGCGAGGACACCCTCTTCTCTCGGCAGCTGGTGCGACGAGGCGGCCTGATCGTGTGGTGCAACGAGTCCGAGACCGAGGACCCCGTCGTCGCCGCGAGACTCAGCAGATCCTGGGCCGCGCAGCGCGCGTTCAGCTCGGCGAACGCGAACACGCGGATCGAGCTGCAGCTGACCGAGGGCGCGCTGCGTCGAGGCGCACTGCGCGTACGCGCATTCCTGGGCGGTGTCGTCCGCATCGTTGCCGGCGTCCTTCGCCGGGCGTTCGGCGCCGTCACCTCGAACATCGACCATCACGCCAGAGGCACCCGCATCGCGCACCGCGGCCGCGGGATGGTCGCAGCCGCCTTCGGCCGCCGCTATGACGAGTACAGCCGCCCATCGGAGGACGACACGACCATGACCGACCCCGCATCGACCATCCGCGTGATGCAGTCGCTCGGAGCGCCGCGCCCGACGACGAACCCGTACAACAAGATGCTCGACGAGGCGCTGGGTTCCACCGAGGGGCTCGTGCACCTGCGCTTCTCCTGGAAGACCGCCCTCTTCGGCCGCTACGACGCCTTCCACTGGCACTGGCCCGAGGCCAAGCTGCACGGCTCGAGCTGGTGGAAGTCGACTGGGAAGTACCTCCTCACGACGGCGCTCGTCGCCCGGCACCGCCTGTCACGGCGCATCGCGGTGGTGCGCACCGTGCACAACATCGAGCTCCCCGACGACAACGCACCGCGACTGTGGCTGCTGCGCTTCATCGACCGCCACACGGATTACCGGATCCTCATCAACGAGACGACGCCGCTGCCTCCGGGGACACCGCACAGTCTGATCCTGCACGGCCACTACCGCGACTGGTATGCGAAATTCCCTTCCGCCGAGCGCGTGCCCGGACGACTCGGATCCTTCGGCGGGGTCCGCCGCTACAAGGGCCTGGAAGGGTTCATCGACGCGTACGCGGAGGCCGTCGAGACCGAGCCGACACTGAGCCTGAAGATCGGGGGACGCCCGTCCACCCCCGAGCTCGGGGACGACCTGCGCGCCCGGACCGCGGGCCTTCCGGGTGTCGAGCTGCACCTCGACTTCCTGAGCGATGCCGAGCTCGTCCAACTCGCGACCTCGTCCGAGCTCATCGTGCTGGCCTACCGCTTCATGCACAACTCCGGCAGCGTCCTCGCCGCCTTGTCGATGGCACGTCCGGTGCTGGTGCCGCGCAACGAGGCGAACGAGGCGCTCGCGCGCGAGGTCGGTCCGGAATGGGTGCTCATGTACGACGGCGACCTGGACGCCTCGACGGTCGTCGAGGCGTGGCATGCCGTGTCGACGCTGACGGGCTCGCCCGACCTGTCGCGCCGCGAGTGGGCCGATGCCGGCCGCGCGCACCGTGACGCGTTCCGCGAGGCCGTCGTCCACAAACGACGGCGCGACTGAGCCGGATCCGACGAGCGCTTCCTTCGACGACGAGAGGCTGTATTGATGTCCACACCGATGAGACGCGCGTTCTTCCGCGCGAAAGCAGCGACCGTGCGCGCGAAAGCGGGTTCGTTCCACCGCGAGCTCCTGGCGAACGAGCGCCTCTCGCCGGACGAGTTCGCTCAGATGCAGAACGGGCTCGCACGCGACATCGCGGCGTTCGCCATGAAGTCCTCGCCGTTCTACGGCCGGCACTACGGCGAGCTCGGCATCCGCCCGAACTCCCTGATCGATCCGGAGGCGTGGGCGGCGCTGCCGATCCTCGATCGCGCCACGGTGAAACAGCACGCGGCGGAGTTCCGCACCGCCGAGGCGACGGACGCCAACGCTCGTCCGGCGCTGACCGGGGGGAGCACCGGGGAACCGCTGGCCACGTTCCACGACGCCCGGGTGCCGTCGCTCGCGCTGAGCTGGCGGATGTACTCCTGGTGGGGAGTGGAGCCGTCCGACGACCTCGCCCGTGTGGGTCGCTGGAACTTCGGCCGCCTGGCGACCCTCAAGAACGACGTGGCCTGGTGGCCGACCAAGCAGGTCTATCTCGACGCCGGTCTCATCTCGGCGCAGACCATGGAGACGTTCCATCGCCAGCTCACGGCGACCCGACCGCGCCTGATCGAGGGCTACGTGGGAGCGATGCTGGAGTTCGCCGACTTCCTGGAACGCCGAAAGCTGACCGTCCCCGCACCGACGGCGATCGCGACGACGGCTGCGCCGCTCACGGCATCCGTCCGCGCTCGTCTCGAGTCCGTCTTCGGCGCGCCCGTCTACGACGAGTACCGCGGTTCCGAGTTCGGGTGGATCGCCGGCGAATGCGGCCACCGCGACGGGCTCCACGTGTTCGCGGATGTCCGACGTGTCGAGGTGGTGGATGAAGACGGCGCTCCCGCGGCCCCGGGCCAGCTGGGCGACCTCGTCATCACGGATCTCCGCAATCGCGTGTTCCCCATGATCCGGTATCGCACGGGCGACAAGGGCATCCTTCGAGGGGAACCGTGTCGCTGCGGCCGCGCCCTTCCGCTCATGGAGCAGCCGCAGGGCCGGACGACGGACCTGATCCGTCTGCCCAGCGGGACCGTGCTCGCGCATCGCCTCATGGGGATGTTCGCCGCACACCCGGAAGCAGTCCGGCTCTTCCAGATCCATCAGCTCTCCGACTACTCGATCATCATCCGCGTCGTCGTCGGCGACGGTGCGCAGGCGCGGGATCAGATCGAGAGCGCGGTCACCTCGCTGCGCGAGCGGATCGCGAACGAGGTGCCGGTGACCGTCGAGTACGTCGACGCGCTGCCCTACACGGGCGGCAAGACGAAGTACGTCATCAGCGACGTGCCGACCACGACGTGACTCCGGCGGCGGTCGCGCCCGGGTCTCGGTGCGTGACCGCCGCTGTCATGCCCGGGACAGCAGCCCCTGCACGAGCGCCGCGACCATGATCTGCGTCGTGAAGTTGCGCTCCACCTCGATCCGTCCGTTCCGCCCGAGCTCGGCCGCACGTTCCGGGTCGTCGAGCAGCCGCAGCACGGCGCCCGCGAGTGCCTCCGCGTCCCCGGGCGGCACGAGGTGTCCGGTCCGCCCCTCGCTCACGTACTGCGCCATGCCGGGCGTATCGGAGACGACGACCGGACGGGCTGTCGCGAGTGCTTCCAGAGCCACCGTCATGCCCGAGGCGTGCAGGTTCGGTCTGGTCGGGACGACGATGACGCTGGCGGTCGCATAGAGATCTCGGAGCTCCGCATGCGGCATGTGCCGGACCACCCGCACCCCCTTGGGCGGCACGAGGTCTGAAGCGGTCTGCACCACGACCTCCGTGTCCGGTCGCGCAGCCAGCACCCGCGCGAGCGCCGCGTAGAGCGTCACCGGATCGCGGTCACGATCGTTGCCGACGCTGACGATCCGCGGCTGCGTCGGAGAAGGGCGTGCGCCGAAGAATTCGCTGTCGATGCCGAACGGGATCGCGAACACCCGCGGACCACGGGTCCCCAGCAGGTCCCGGAGCGGGTCGACCTGTGCTTCGCTGAGCACCCACGCGGACTCCGCACCGCTCAGCATCGAGAGCAGGCGCGGCGGTGTGGACCCGGCCCGCGCCATGTCTGTGAGCCAGATCACGCCGGTGGCGAATCGCGCGCGGGGACGCAGGACCTGCAGGCGATAGGCGGTGTTCTCGTCCCAGGACACCGCCAGCCCCTCGACAGGGCGGGGCCCGATGCCCAGCCGCGCTCGCACACGAGGAACTCGACCGGGCGGCGGGAGATCGATCACCTTCACGGCCGCATGATCACGCAGCGCGTCCAGTCCGTACGGCCACACGCTCGGCACCTCGCCCCTGGCATGGCTCTGCGCCCAGGCCGGCGCCGACTGTTCGGCGCGATGAGCCCAGGTGAGAGACAGCGAGGCCCCATCCTCGGATTCCACGAGCCAACTATGGACCCCCGGCTCGATTCCTGACAAGGGTCGATTTCCGCAGGGCAGCTGCTCGGCTCAGCCCGCGGCCGTCACAGCATCCGCCCACCATGCGGCGATGCGACCCGCTAGAGTCGAGCGTACGACTGTGGGGGTCGTCGGACGGCAGGGGATGGCCGTCCCTTCTGTGACGCCACCATGGACATCGACGTTTTCACGAGGGGGATCATGAAGGGCATCATTCTGGCGGGCGGTTCGGGCACGCGACTGCATCCGATCACGCTGGGGGTCTCGAAGCAGCTGATCCCGGTCTACGACAAGCCGATGGTCTACTACCCGCTGTCGACGCTGATGCTCGCCGGGATCCGCGACATCCTCGTCATCACCACCCCGCACGACGCCGCCCACTTCGAACGACTCCTCGGAGACGGCTCGCAGTTCGGGATCTCGCTGACGTTCGCGCAGCAGCAGTCGCCGGACGGACTCGCGCAGGCGTTCACGATCGGTGCCGACTTCATCGGCGACGACAGCGTGGCGCTCGTCCTCGGCGACAACCTGCTCTACGGCCCGGGCCTCGGCACGCAGCTCAAGCGCTTCGCCGACATCGACGGCGGCGCGGTCTTCGCCTACTGGGTGGCCGAGCCGGAGGCGTACGGCGTCGTGGCGTTCGACGACGCCGGCCAGGCGATCTCGCTCGAAGAGAAGCCCAAGCAACCGCAGAGCAACTACGCGGTGCCCGGACTGTACTTCTACGACAACGACGTGATCGCCATCGCTCGCGACCTCGCGCCGAGCGCGCGCGGCGAATACGAGATCACCGACGTCAACCGCGAGTACCTCGAGCGCGGCAAACTCCAGGTCGAGGTGCTGCCCCGCGGCACCGCCTGGCTCGACACCGGGACGTTCGATCAGATGACGGATGCCGCCGACTACGTGCGCACGATGGAGCGCCGCACCGGCATGAAGATCGGTGTGCCCGAAGAGGTCGCCTGGCGCCAGGGATTCCTCGACGACGACGAACTGCGGGTACGAGCCGAGGCGCTCGTGAAGTCGGGCTACGGCTCCTACCTGCTCGAACTCCTGGAACGAGGAAAGCGATGACCCGGCTGCTCGTGACCGGCGGCGCCGGTTTCATCGGATCGAACTTCGTGCACCATGTCGTGGCGCACACCGACGCGCACGTGACCGTGCTCGACAAGCTGACCTACGCGGGCAACCGCGCGTCGCTCGCCGGGCTCCCCGCCGACCGGGTCGAACTCGTCGAGGGCGACATCGCCGATGCCGAGCTCGTCGACGCGCTCTTCGCGAAGACCGACGCGGTCGTGCACTACGCGGCGGAGTCGCACAACGACAACTCGCTGCACGACCCGCGGCCCTTCCTCGACACCAACATCATCGGCACGTACACGCTGCTCGAGGCCGCGCGCCGGCACGAGCGCCGCTTCCACCACATCTCGACCGACGAGGTGTACGGCGATCTGGAGCTCGACGACCCGCAGCGCTTCACCGAGAACACCCCGTACAACCCCTCGTCGCCGTACTCGTCGACGAAGGCGGGCAGCGACCTCCTGGTGCGCGCGTGGGTGCGGTCGTTCGGAGTGCAGGCGACGATCTCGAACTGCTCGAACAACTACGGCCCCTACCAGCACGTCGAGAAGTTCATCCCGCGTCAGATCAGCAACGTGCTCCGCGGCATCCGTCCGAAGCTCTACGGCGCGGGCCAGAACGTGCGCGACTGGATCCACGCCGACGATCACTCCTCCGCCGTGCTCACGATCCTCGACAAGGGCGAGATCGGCGAGACGTACCTGATCGGCGCCGACGGCGAGAAGGACAACAAGTCGGTCGTCGAGCTCATCCTCACGCAGATGGGGCAGCCGGCGGACGCCTACGACCACGTGACCGATCGCGCCGGTCACGACCTGCGCTACGCGATCGACTCCACGAAGCTCCGCACCGAGCTCGGCTGGGCGCCGCAGTTCTCCGACTTCGAGTCGGGCCTCGCCTCGACCATCGACTGGTACCGGGAGAATGAGGACTGGTGGGCGCCGGCGAAGGACGCGACCGAGTCGTTCTACGCGGCGAAGGGCCAGTGATGACGGAGTTCGGCAAGGCGCTCACGGTCACCGAGACGCCGATCCCCGGCCTGCTCGTCGTGGACCTGCCCGTGCACGGGGATTCTCGCGGATGGTTCAAGGAGAACTGGCAGCGCGAGAAGATGGTCGCCGCCGGGCTCCCGGACTTCGGTCCGGTGCAGAACAACATCTCCTTCAACGATGCGGTCGGCACCACGCGCGGCATCCATGCGGAGCCCTGGGACAAGTGGGTCTCGGTCGCGACCGGGAAGATCTTCGGCGCCTGGGTCGATCTTCGCGCGGGCGACACGTTCGGCACGGTCTTCACGACGGAGATCGACCCGTCGCGCGCGATCCTGGTGCCCCGCGGCGTCGGCAACTCGTATCAGACCCTCGAGGCGGACACCGCCTACACCTACCTCGTCAACGACCACTGGTCGCCCGACGCCGAGTACTCGTTCCTGAACCTCGCGGACGAGACCGCGGCGATCGCGTGGCCGATCCCGCTCGCCGACGTCGAGGTCTCGGCCAAGGACCTCGCGCACCCGCGCCTCGCCGACGTGACGCCGATCGGACCGAAGAAGATCCTCGTCCTCGGCGGCGCCGGCCAGCTCGGACTCGCGCTGCGCGCAGCTCTCGGTGACGCCGAGCACGTGGAGTACACGACGCGGGAGACGCTCGATCTGCGGGCCGACGACCTGGCCACGGCGCGACGCTGGCGCGACTACCGCGCGATCATCAACGCCGCCGCCTACACCGCGGTCGATCTCGCCGAGACCGACGACGGACGCGGCGACGCCTGGTCGTCGAACGTCACCGGCGTGACCGCATTGGCGCGCATCGCCACCGAGAACGGCATCACCCTCGTGCACGTCTCCAGCGACTACGTGTTCGACGGCACGAAGTCGAGCGCGTACACCGAGACCGACCCGGTGCGACCGCTCGGGGTCTACGGGCAGACGAAGGCGGCCGGCGACGCGGTCGCCGCCACGGTTCCGCGGCACTACATCGTCCGCACATCGTGGGTCATCGGCGAGGGGCGCAACTTCGTGCGCACGATGGCATCGCTCGCCGAGCGGGGCATCTCTCCTCGGGTCGTCGGCGACCAGATCGGGCGCCTGACCTTCACCGAAGATCTGGCCTCGGCGATCCTGCACCTGCTGTCGACCGCTGCGCCCTCCGGCGTCTACAACGTGACCGGTGCGGGAGAGCCGCGGTCGTGGGCCGACATCGCGCGCGCCGTGTACCGCCTGACCGGGCACGACCCGTCCGCCGTGACGGATGTGACTACGACGGAGTACTTCGCCGATCAGACGGGCCCGATCGCCCCGCGCCCGCTCAACAGCGTGCTGGACCTCGACCGCATCCAGGCGACGGGATGGACGCCGCGGGACGCGGATGCCGCCCTCGAGGCGTACCTCGCCGCGAGCAGCTAGAGCTCACCCGGCTTCATCGCCTCGGCATCGATCGCGCGGATGACCCGCAGGGCGGCGGTATCCGTCGGCGGCTCGGCCCCCGCGGCATCGCCCTTGCGCCGCCGCTGCGGCGCGTAGACGACGAGCGAGTGGAACAGGAACCGGGCGAAGAACGCGACGATCAGCGAGAGCGCCGTCGCGAGCACGCTCGAGATGTGCCAGGACTCGACCATGAGCGCCATCACCGGGATCCGCAGCGCGGCCTCGACGTTGTTGAACGCGAAGGAGCTGGCGAAGCGGATGCCGAGGGCGCGGGCATCCGTGCGCATGTCGGCGAACACGAACCGCTCCTGCAGCAGGAAGTTGCCGATTATCGTGACCTCGGCCCCGATGATGGCCGCCCAGACGTACGGCACGCCCGCGGCGGTGAGCGCCCACATGATGCCGAGGTTCGCGGCCGCGCCGATCACGCCGATGAGCGCGAACAGCGACATCTTCCCGAAGCGCAGGCGGGCGAGGTGCGCGATGAAGGTCGCCCCCTGGCGCAGACTCGCCTTGGACGTGCCGTGCCGGCGCTCGCCGAACTCCATCGGCACCTCGGCGATGCGCAGATCATTGCGCGCGAGGATCTCGAGGAGGATCTTGAAGCCCTGCGGCTGGAGCGCCGACAGGTCGAGCTGACGGCGGTCGACGAGGAAGAAGCCGGTCATCGGGTCGGTGCTGCGCGCGAGGCGGATGGGGAACATCGCCCTGGTCAGCCACGTCGCCACGCGGGAGACACCGAAGCGCACGGCCGTGCCGAGCCCGCTCGTGTCGCCTCCGCCGATGTAGCGGGACGCGGCGACGAGGTCGGTGTCACCCTGCGCGAACCGCTCCAGCAGGATGGGAAGGAGCTCGGGCGGATGCTGCAGATCGCCGTCCATGACGATGCAGACATCCGATGCCGCGGCCTCGAGTCCGACGGCTACGGCCCCGCCGAGTCCGCCTCTGTTGTCGGTGCGGTGGATGACCCGCACGGGAATCGGGGCGTCGACCGCGACCCGTTCGACCTCGGCGGCGGTGTCGTCGGTGCTGTCGTCGACGAACAGCACCTCGGCGTCCCATCCGGCGAGCGCGGCGGCGGTGCGGGCGACGAGTTCCGCGACGTTCTCACGTTCGTTGAACGTCGGCACGATGACCGTGACCGGTGTCCCCACGTCAGCCCCCTGTTCCGCGCACGCACCGCGTGCGGCCTCCATCGTTCCATGGGTTGCTGTGGGGAACGAAACCCAGATCTGCTAGACTGTCGAACTGCGGCTGTGGGAGTCGCGAAGCGGATGGGGATCCGTTTACTGGGGAATTACTGATCTGGGGAGATCATGGGGACGCGTATCGGCTACGCCGTTGGTGCTTTCGACCTGTTTCACGTCGGGCATCTGAATCTACTTCGTCACGCCAAGCAGCACTGCGACATTCTGATCGCAGGCGTCGTCAGCGACGAGATGCTGCGTCAGGTGAAGGGCATCGAGCCCGTCATCCCGACCGCGGAGCGTGCGGAGATCGTGAAGCACATCTCGTTCGTCGACGACGTCTACGTCGAGACGACGCCGTCGAAGATGGACTCGTGGCGCGACGTGCAGTTCACGCACTTCTTCAAGGGCGATGACTGGCGCGGAACCGACAAGGGGCTGCGCCTGGAGAGCGAGTTCGCCGAGGTCGGGGTCGAGGTCGTCTACTTCCCGTACACGGCGCACACGTCGAGCTCGTCGCTGCGCCGCGCGCTCGACGCGATCACCGCCGGCGCGAGCGCGCCCGCCCTCGCCGCAAGTCGCTGACACCCGGGGCACATCCCCGGATCGCTCAGTTCGCGACGCCGAGCAGGCTGCGCGCCATCCGCGCGACGTGCGGCGGCGTGTGCGGCCCGAGCCAGACCGTCCACTGCGACGGCGGCTCGGAGCAGGTCCACTCGACGCACCAGGAATGCACGGCATTGGCCAGCCGCTCGCCACGTGTGTGCGCACGGATGCCGTCACCGCGCACCAGCCAGCGCACCGACACCCCCTCGGGCACGTCGATGTGACGGAACTGGATACGCGCCGCGGCTTCGAGGAGGATCACGCCCTGCGCGTCCCACGGCAGCCGCGCCGCGATGCTCGCGATGAGGCCGGCATCGGCCGCGTCGCCGGCGATGAGCACGGCACCTTCGATGTCGTCCCAGTCGGGATCCTGCAGGTGCTCGCATGCGCTGCTCATGGCTTCGAGTATAGGTAAGGGTACCCTTACTCACAAGGGATGGTCCGTGATCGGCGCGGCTCTAGCGGTCGGCAAAGGCGCTCGTCAACGCCTTTGCACGACGATGCCGCGCAGAGCACCCTCGGAGTGTGGACAGATCTGAGATGCCGCACCGACGGCGCATTCGACGCCCCGTGTCTTTCCTCGCCGGGGTCGCCGTCGTCGCGCTGCTCTCCGGGTGCGGGCTCACCGTTCCCACCGACCCCGACGGCACCCTGGACTCCGTGACGGGCGGAGTGCTCCGCGTCGGCACGTCCCCGGATGGCGAGCTGGTGGAGGTGAGCGGCGACAGCCCCTCCGGCGCGATCGTCGACCTCGTGGATCGCTTCGCCGACAGCATCGACGCCGAGACCGACTGGACCGTCGCGTCCGAGGAGACGCTGGTGAAAGAGCTCGAGGCGGGAGAGCTCGACCTCATCGCCGGCGGCATCACCCCCGACACCCCCTGGGTCGACAAGGCCGGCGTCACGCGAGGCTATCGCGGGATCGAGGGCGCCGAGGGTCGCGAACTCGTGATGCTGGTGCCGCTCGGCGAGAACGCCTTCCTGTCGACCCTGGAGACCTTCCTCGACGAGGAGGTCGGCGGATGACCGAGACCCGGCAGTTCGGCCGCACCACCCTGCCCGCCGAGCAGGCGCGCGCGATTCGTCGCGCGGTCAAGTGGGAGATCTTCACGATCGTCTACACCTCCATCACGATCGCCGTGATCGCCCTCGTGGTCGGTGAGTCGCAAGCCATGCGGACAGCCTGGATCGAGGACATGCTCTCCCTGATCCCGCAGTTCGCCTTTCTGACGGCGCTGATCTTCGTACGACGCCGCCCCACGAAGAAGCACCCATACGGCCTGCACCGGGCGATGGGCGTCGGGCATCTCGTCGCCGGAGTGGCGCTGCTCGCCGTGGGCCTGAACCTCGCCGTCGAGGCCGTGACCGGCCTGATCGCGGCCGAGCATCCCACGATCGGCACCGTGCAGCTGTTCGGGCAGACGATCTGGCTCGGGTGGCTCATGGTGAGCGTCATGGTGGTCGTGATCATCGGGCCCGTGTTCTTCTACGGCCCCGCGAAGTCCAAGCTCGCTCCCGTGCTGCACAACAAGCTGCTGTACGCCGACGCCGACATGGCGAAGGCGGACTGGCAGACCACGGTGGCGTCGGTCGTCGGCGTGCTCGGCATCGGCGTCGGCGCGTGGTGGCTGGACGGCGCGGCAGCCCTGTTCATCTCCCTCGGCATCATCTGGGACGGCTTCCGCAACACCAGGACGGCCGTGGTGGACCTCATGGATCAGCGCGCCCGCACCTACGACAGCAAGCACCCGCATCCGCTCGCCGCCGACATCGTGTCGTACCTGCGGAGTCGGCCCTGGGTCGCGCAGGCCGGCGTCCGGATGCGCGATCAGGGTCAGGTCTTCCACATCGAGGCCTTCGTCGTGCCGCATCGACGAAAGGTGCCGCTGGACGACCTCACCGCCGCTGCGGAGGGGATCGCCGACATCGACTGGAAGATGCAGGACGTGGTCGTGATCCCCGTGGAGCATCTGCCCGAAGAAGTGGACAGGGGTCGATGAGTCACCCGGGCCCGGATCAGGAGGACGCGCTCTTCCCGGGCTTCGCCACGACGTCGATCACGACGGACGCCGCGGAGATCTTCGTGCGGCACGGGGGCTCCGGCCCGCCGGTGGTGCTGCTGCACGGGCATCCGCGAACCTCGGCCACCTGGCATCGCGTCGCCCCGCTGCTCGTGGATCGCGGCTTCCATGTCATCTGCCCGGACCTTCGCGGCTACGGCCGATCCCGCGGACCGGCACCCACCGCCGATCACACCGCGCATTCCAAGCGGGCCGTCGCCACGGACATCGTCGAGGTCGCGCGACAGCTCGGCCATGACCACTTCCACCTCGCCGGGCATGACAGGGGAAGCTACGTCGCTCTGCGTCTCGCCCTGGATCACCCGCAGGTCGTGGACCGCCTCGCCGTCATGGACTGCATCCCGATCAGCGAACACCTCCGACGTGTGGACGCGACGTTCGCGATGAGCTGGTGGCACTGGTTCTTCTTCGCCCAACCGGACATCCCGGAACGCGTGATCGGCGCCGACCCCGGCGCCTGGTATTCACCCAAGGCCGACCCGGCGACCATGGGAGAGGCGAACCATGCCGAACTCATGACGGCGGTGCAGGACCCGCGAGTCGTCCGCGCGATGCTCGAGGACTACCGCGCCGGCCTCACCGTCGACCGCGACCACGAGGAAGCCGACCGCACCGCCGGTCGCCGCGTCCAGGCATCGACCCTCGTGCTGTGGTCGAAGCGAGACGACCTCGAAGCCCTCTACGGCGACCCGCTCCAGATCTGGAGCGACTGGGCCACGGAACCCGTCGGCTTCGCCATCGACAGCGGACATCACATGGCGGAGGAGGCTGCTCCGGCCGTCGCTGCAGCGCTCGGACGATTCTTCGGCTGAGCCCCCCCCTCGCGAGACCCCGGCCCGCTCTCAGCGCCACCCCATCCCGGCGGCCGTAGGCTGGAAGCATGACTTCTGCTGCCTCCGACACCATCACGATGTTCGGCGCCGACTGGTGCCGCGACTGCATCCGCACCAAGAAGCAGCTCGATGCGCTCGGTGTCGAGTACACCTACATCGACCTCGTCGCCGAGCCCGCCGCCGCGGACCTCGCGAAGGAGATCTCCGGTCGCACGAACATCCCGGTCGTCGTGTACCCCGACGCCTCGCACCACGTCGAGCCGTCGAACGCCGATGTCGAGTCGAAGCTGCGCGAGCTCGCACTGATCTGAGCGCCCCTCATCGCGCCGCTACACTGGCGCGATGAGCACTGAGGCTCGGCCCGAACGAGCATCCGTCCGCCTCTCCCCGCGCACGATCGTGCTGTACGCGATCGGGTCGCTGGGGACCGGCGGCTACGCCACCCTGCCCGGGCTGGTGCTGACGTACTTCCTCACCGACAACCTCGGTGTCGCCGCGCTGGCGGCCGGACTCATCGTCACCGCCGCGAAGATCTGGGACGTCCTGATCGACCCGTTGATCGGCGCCGCGTCGGACCGTCAGCTCGCCCGCACCGGATCCCGTCGGGGCTTCATGGTGACCGGCGCCCTGGCCCTCCCCCTGTTCTTCGCGCTCACGTTCGCCGTGCCGCCGTCCTGGGGCCCGGTCGCCGGGGCGATCAGCGTGCTGCTCGCGTTCCTCGCCACGGCGACCGCGTTCAGCCTTTTCCAGGTGCCGTATGTCGCGCTACCCGCGGAACTGACCGGCGACTACGACGAGCGCACCCGGCTGCTCGGCTGGCGCGTGGTCGTGCTCACCGCGGCGATCCTGCTGTTCGGCGCCGGCGGCCCCGCGCTGCGCAACGCCGGCGACGACCCCGTCGTGGGGTACCTCCTGATGGGCGTCGCCTCGGGCGTCGTGATCGGGCTCGGCATGCTGATCGCCTCCCGGACGGCGACCGTCGCCGCCCGGCGCACCGAGGCGGCACCGGCCGCCGCGATCGCCGACTCGACCTGGCGCGATCAGTACATGTCGGGTTTCCGCGCGTTGCGCCGCAGCCAGCCGTTCCGCGCCCTGCTGGGCACGTTCGTGCTGCAGGCGCTCGCCACCGGCACGATGCTCGCCGGTGCGCAGTACGTCGCGACGTGGGTGCTGCGCAGCGAGGACGCCGTGACGTTCGTGTTCGTCGCCCTCGTCGGGCCCGCGCTCCTCGCGACACCGGCCTGGACCGTCATCGCGCGGCGCGTCGGCAAAGAGCGGGCGTTCGCGATGGCCAGCATCCTGTTCACCGCCGCCGCGGCGACCCTCGTGTTCGCGGTCTGGGCGCCCGGCGCTTGGATCTACGCCTCGGTCGCGGTCGCCGGCATCGCCTACGCCGGGCTCCAGTCGCTGCCCATGGCGATGCTGCCCGACGTGATCTCCCACGACGAGCGCACCACCGGGCCGGGACAGGCCGGAACGTTCACCGGCATCTGGACCGCGGGCGAGACCGTCGGCTTCGCACTCGGCGCCACCGTGGTGTCACTGACGCTAGCGACGACCGGTTACATCTCGACAGTCGCGGGCACCACGGTCGAGCAGCCGGATGCCGCGATCACGGGCATCGTGCTCAGCTTCAGCATCCTGCCCGCCGTGCTGATGGCTGCGAGCCTGCTGACGCTCCGGCGCTACCGCCTGCGTCGCGCCGACATCGAGGCCGTCGGAACCTCCGACGCCTAAGCTGGGATCCCGTCCGAAGGAGACGCCGATGACTTCTGCGAGCACAGCCCCCGCCCCTGCATCCGCCTCGAAGAGCACGCCGACGAGCCAGCCCGCGTCGCTCAGCGAGGGCGAGCGGGAACGCCTCGACACCGCGGTCGACGACCTGCAGACCGGATCGCGCACCTGGTCCGCCCTCACCGTCGCCCAGCGGGTCACCCTGCTCCGCGCGGTGCGCACGAGCGTCGCCGCCACGGCCGAGGACTGGGCGAACACGGCGGCCGCGTCCAAGGGGCTCGACGGGCAGCACCCGCTGCGCGGCGAGGAGTGGCTGAGCGGGCCGTACAACGTGCTCGGCGCCCTCGATGCCTACATCGAGACGCTCTCCCGCCTGGCGAAGGGCATGAACCCGCTCGACGGCATCACCATCGACCGCGCCCCGGGCGGGCGCACGCGTGTGCACGCCTTCCCCCTGACCGGCATCGACCGGTTCCTGCTGTCCGGCTTCACCGGCGAGGTCTGGCTCGAGCCCGGCATCACCCCGAACGCCGCGCGAGCCGGTGCCGGCCTCGCGCAGCGCACCCCCACCGAGCCGGGCGGCGTCGGACTCGTGCTCGGTGCAGGCAACGTGACATCCATCCCGGTCCTCGACGTGCTGTACGAACTGCTCGCCCACAACCGCACCACGCTGCTGAAGGTGAACCCCACGCAGGACGCCCTGGTGCCGGTGTACAAGCGCGCACTGGCGCCCCTCATCGAGCCGGGGCTGCTGCGCATCGTCCGCGGCGGCCCGGCGGTCGGCGCGTACCTCACCGGCCATCCCGGGCTCGTGCACGTGCACATCACCGGCTCCGCGGCGACGTTCGACACGATCGTGTGGGGGCCGTCGAAGGGCGATGGCGCCGCAGCGACGAAGCGCCGCCGCCGCGAGAACCGCCCGCAGCTGAAGAAGCCGATCACGGCCGAACTCGGCGGGGTCTCCCCCATCATCGTGGTGCCCGGCGCCTGGACGGATGCCGACCTCACCTACCAGGCCGAGCACATCGCGACCATGCGCCTGCAGAACTCCGGCCACAACTGCATCGCCGGGCAGGTCGTCATCATGTCGTCGGATTGGGACCAGGCCGATGCGTTCCGCGCCGCGCTGCGCCGTGCGTACGCCAATGCCCCCGAGCGGCCCATCTGGTACCCGGGGTCGCCCTCGCGGATGGACCTCGCGACCGATGCCTACCCCGACGCGCTCGTGCTGGGAGACCGACTGCTCGTCGAGATCGACGCCGACGACGATGCCGCCGCGCTCGAGACGACCGAGTACTTCGCGCCGGTGCTGGGCGTGGTCACGGTCCCCGGTACGGGCCAGGAGTTCCTGGACGCCGCCGTCGCCCACGCGAACGACAAGCTCCAGGGCACACTCGGCGCGAACCTGCTGATCGATCCGGCGACCGAGAAGTCACTCGGCGCCGGCTTCGAGCGCGCGATCACGGCTCTGCGCTACGGCTCGATCGCGATCAACGGATGGACCGCCTTCGGCTTCATCACCCCGACCCTCACCTGGGGCGCCTTCCCGGGCGGCACCATCGACGACGTCGGCAGCGGCATCGGCGTGGTGCACAACGCGCTGCTGCTCGACGGGGTGGAGCGCTCCGTGCTCCGCGGACCCTTCCGCCCGTTCCCGAGGTGGATCGCTGGGTCCCTGAGCTTGTCGAAGGGCGGCGGCGGACGCCTCACGATCCTGCCGAAGCCGCCGTGGTTCGTCTCGGCCCGCACGGGAGCGGCCGTGAGCGAGGGGCTGACCCGCCACCGTGCGAACGGCGGCGTCATGGGACTCCTGAAGACGCTGACGAAGGCACTGCAGGCCTGAGGCCGAGACTCAACGGGCAGCGCGGGCGAAGCGGTCGGTCGCGGCGCGCAGCGCCTTCTGGGTGCCGGGCTCGGTGGCCGCGTGACCCGCATCGTCGACCACGACGAACTCGGCCTCCGGCCAAGCGCGGTGCAGGTCCCACGCGGTCATCATCGGCGTCGCGACATCGTGCCGCCCCTGGACGATGACGGTCGGAATGTGGCGGATGACGTCGACCCCGGCGATCAGCTGCCCCTCCTCCCACCAGCCGCGGTGGACGAAGAAGTGGTTCTCGATGCGGGCGAACGCGGTCGCCTTCTCGGGGTCGGACATCGCCGCGATCTGCGCGGCATCCGGGGTCAGCGTCACGGTCGCCGCCTCCCAGCTCGACCAGGCGACGGCAGCCGGTACGTGCACGGCGGGATCCGGGTCGAACAGTCGCCGGTGGTACGCCTCGATCATGTGCGAACGCTCGAGCACCGGGATCGGCGCGAGGAAACTCTCCCAGAGGTCGGGGAACAGCGCGGCGGCGCCGCCCTCGTAGAACCACTCCAGCTCGGCGCGGCGCAGGGTGAAGATCCCGCGGAGCACGAGCTCGGTCACGGCATCCGGGTGCGCCTGCGCATACGCCAGCGCGAGGGCGCTCCCCCATGACCCGCCGAACACCTGCCAGCTGTCGATGCCGAGGTTCTTGCGCAGCAGCTCGATGTCGGCGATCAGGTGCGCGGTCGTGATGTACCGGAAGTCCGCGTCGGGCGCGCTCGCGTGCGGCGTGCTGCGTCCGCAGCCGCGCTGGTCGAACAGCACGATGCGATAGACCTCGGGGTCGAAGAATCGGCGCTGCCAGGGCGAGGTGCCGCTGCCGGGCCCGCCGTGGAGGAACACCACCGGCTTGCCCTCGGGGTTGCCGCTGACCTCCCAGTAGACACGGTGGCCGTCGCCGACGAGCAGTTCCCCGGTCTCGTGCGGTTCGATCGGTGGATACAGTGCATCCGTCGTCTTCTTCTTCATCGGTCCCCCAACCGGTCGTGCTGACTCCTTCGTCAACGGTAGCGGTTCGCGTGCGGCACTACGGGTCGAGCTGATCGGCTGGCAGCGTCAGCACCTGCTCGCAGACGCCGAGTCCGTTCTGATAACCCTCGGCGAACCAGCGCTGCCGCTGCTCGCTGGAGCCGTGCGTCCAGCTCTCCGGGTTCGAGAAGCCGGACTGCTCCTGGATGTGGTCGTCGCCCACCGCGAACGCCGCGTTCAGCGCATCGACGCGCTGCTTCTCCGTGGTCGGCTGGAGGTACGGGACGCCCTTCTTGTCCTTCTCCTCCGAGATCCGTCCGATCCAGGCACCCGCGTAGCAGTCGGCCTGCAGTTCCGTGCGGACGCCGTTGCTTCCGGGACCGGTGCCGTTGTTCGGGTAGTCGTCCATGACCCCGGTGATCCACTGGATGTGGTGGCCCCACTCGTGCCCGACGATGTAGAGCTGGGCGAGTTCGCCAGCGGATGCGCCGAACTGCTCCTGCATCAGCTGGAAGAATGTCGGGTCGATGTAGACCGTCTCGTCGCCCGGGCAGAAGAACGGCCCGACCGCGTTGGATGCCGTGCCGCAAGCGGTGTTCGTCGCACCGTCGACCACGATGAATCCGGGCTTGCGGTACCCCTCGACCTCGTCGGCCCAGAACTCGTCGAGCACGAGCTGCGCACCCGCCATGCGGCAGTCGACGTCGGCGTTCGCCTGCGCGCCGGTGTCGCAGTTCTCGATGACCGATCCCCCGGCCGGCTCGTCGCCTCCGCTCGGTGCCCCGCCGCCGATCAGTCCGGTCAGATCGATGCCGAGCAGCGGTCCGGCGATGAGCGCGATGATGCCGAGCACGCCCACGCCGACGCCTCCCGCGATGGCTCCGTTGCGGCCGCGGCGACGCGTGGTGTTGCCCGAGATGTCGGCGTCGGGATTGAAGGTCATGCGTCGAGGGTACTCCGCGCGGGGACCGGAGAACGGTCGTAGGCTCGGAGCATGACGACCACGATCACCATCACCGGCGCGGGCGGACAGATCGGCTACGCACTGCTGTTCCGCATCGCGGCGGGCGACCTGCTCGGACCGGATGAGAAGGTGCGGCTGCGGCTGCTGGAGATCCCGCAGGGACTCGGCGCCGCGGAGGGTGCGGCGCTCGAGCTGCAGGACGGCGCGTTCGGGCTGCTCGAGCACGTCGAGGTGACCGATGACGCCGCCGTGGGGTTCGATGGAACCGACCTCGCGCTGCTCGTGGGCGCCCGCCCGCGCGGACCCGGCATGGAGCGCGCCGACCTGCTCGCGGCCAACGCCGGCATCTTCGGCCCGCAGGGAGCGGCCATCGCGGCGAACGCAGCATCCGGCGTGCGCGTCACGGTCGTCGGCAACCCCGCCAACACCAACGCCCTGATCGCGTCCGCGGCCGCCGATGGCGTACCCGCCGAGAGGTTCACCGCACTGACCCGGCTCGATGAGAACCGGGCTCGTGCCCAGCTGGCGCAGACGCTCGGCGTTCCCGTGCACACCGTGCGCCGGGTGCCCATCTGGGGGAACCACTCGGCCACGCAGTTCCCCGACATCTCGCACGCGACCGTCGGCGGGAAGCCGGTCGCAGAGGCACTCGAGCAGATCGTCGGCGACGTGCCGGCCTGGCTCGAGACGACCTTCATCCCGCGGGTCGCCAAGCGCGGGGCGGAGATCATCGAGGTGCGCGGATCGTCGTCGGTGGCCTCCGCGGCGAGCGCGACGATCGACCATGTCCGCGACTGGGTGCTCGGCACCGACGAATGGACCTCGGCGGGCGTCGTATCGCACGGCGAGTACGGCGTGCCGGAGGGCCTCATCTCGTCGTTCCCCGTGCGCTCCGTGGATGGGGAGTGGCAGATCGTCGAAGGCCTCGAGCTGAGCGACTGGGCGCGGGCGCGGGTGGATGCGTCCGTTGCCGAACTGATCCAGGAGCGCGAGACGGTTCAGGCACTCGGCCTGTTGTGAATCGGGTCACCGCGGCACTCTGCGACAGGGCAGAATGGATGCCGGAGGTGCGCGATGAGCGAGACGATTGATCCCACGAAGACGGCCACGTCGGTCGAGGAGGCTCTCACGAGTCCCCTGCACCTGCCGCACGACGCCGCGACCTGCCCGAAGTGCTTCACCGAGCTGCAGCAGAACCGCAACTTCTGGACCGCACGCCCCGACGGCTCGCGTCTGGTCGGTCTCGTGGTCGCGCGCGAGGGGATGCCCACGGTCGTCGAGCAGCGTGACGACCTCACCCGCTTCGGTGTGCCGATCGAAGGCTTCCGTCACCCGGCGCCCGACATCCTGGAGAGCTGGAACGACCGCCTCGCGCGTCTCATCTCCACGCTGAAGCACGGCGACGTGCTGGTCGTCGTGAACATCAAGGCTCTGGGTCGCGACGCGGATGAGGGCGCGCGCACGGTCGCCGAGCTGCGGCGTCACGGCATCATCGTGAAGGTCCTCGGCCACGACGCCCGCCACCTCGCCGACGCAGCGGCGCGCTGACGCCGGCCCCGCGCGCAGACGCTACGGCGTCGTGGTGGGCTTCGGCGTCGGGCCGAAGGCCGGCTCACCCGGCGTCACACCGAAGAACAGCGGATCGCTCGGCGACTCCTCGCGCGGAAGATATCCTTCCGAGAGGTTGGCATCGCCGAACAGCTGGTCGCCCAGCTCGTAGCGATCTCCCGGCCAGCACCTGGTCGTCGCCGTGACCGACACGGAACCGTTCGCGATGAACGTCACCATCAGCAACGAGAAGTCACCCTGCTTGCGCACGATCACGTCGGTCGACTTCGACTCGCCCGATCCGAGTTCCATGCCGTCGAGCTCATAACCCGCATCCATGAGGTACTTCTGCACAGCGGCGCTTCGCTCGGCGTGCTGCTCCGGGTCCACTTCCGTCGATCTGGCAAGAGAGAACTTGTAAGAACCGTCCGGGCACCCCGCCCCCGAGGGCTCCATGCCGAACGAGCCGCCCGGAGCCTCCCACGGGCCGTCGAAGATCAGCGCCTGGGCACCGTTCGTGACTTCGCGATAGTCGAGGTAGTGCTGCTTCGCCTGAGCCACCAGGTCATCGCCTGTGGGAGTCGCCCGTCCGTCGCCATCCGTGCATCCGGTGAGGGCGAGCGCCAACACCGCCGTCGCCGCAAGCGTCTGCCAGCGCCTCGCCATCCGCATCCCCCTTGCCTGCGGCGCTCGCCACATCCAATCCCACGACTAGCCGTTGCCCACGATGTAGGCGACGATACGGAACTCCGAAGAGGCCCGCGCACAGACGCTACGGCGTCGTGGTCGGCTTCGGCGTCGGGCCGAAGGCCGGCTCGCCCGGCGTCACGCCGAAGAACAGCGGATCGCTCGGCGACTCCTCGCTCGGCAGGTACCCCTCGGAGAGCGTGGCTCCCCCGAACAGCAGCTTGCTGAGCTCGATACGGTCGCCCGGCCAGCACTTGGTCGTCGCCGTGACCGACACGGAACCGTTCGCGATGAACGTCACCATCAGCAGGGAGAAGTCACCCTGCTTGCGCACGATCACGTCGGTCGACTTCGACTCGCCAGATCCGAGTTCCTGGCCCTCGACGTCGTAGCCCGCGTCGGTGAGGTGTTCCCGCACGGACTCGCTCAGTGCCGGATGCTCGGCCGGATCCACCTCGGTCGATCGGGCGAGGTCGAACTTGTACGAGCCGTCCGGGCAGCCGGCGCCCGACGGCTGCATACCGAAGGTACCGACCTCCGCCGACCACGGACCGTCGAAGATCAGCGCCTGCACGTCATTCGTCACGCCCCGGTAGTCGAGGTAGTGCTGCTCGGCCTGAGCTACCAGCTCATCGCCTGTGGGCGTCGCCATGCCGTCTCCTTCGTTCGCGCATCCGGCGAGGGCGAGCGCCAACACCGCCGTCGCCGCAATGGTCTGCCAGCGTTTCTTCATCCGTGCTCCCCCGCCTGCCTCGACGTCGCCCTACTCATCACAGCGGTTCGCCGTTGGCCACGATATTGGCAATGTTACGGAAGGATTCCGAGTCTCTCGCGAGGTAGCCGTTGTCTTCTTCCCACCAGCCCCAGACACTGTTGCCGCCATCATGGGACGCGTGACCCGGGGTCCCGAGTCCGTTCTCGGTTCCGCCATCGAGTTTCGGCACCGTTCCGCCGTCGCTCTCGAAGCTGATCGCTCCCGGCAACTCCTCGGGGTTGGTGCCGTGCCCGAACGAGCTGTGTTCACCGTAGCGGGCGACCAGATCACCAGGGGCGCGCGACGCGTAGATCTGCGTCCCGGAGTAGTCCATCGGGTCATCGCCGGTCCAGTTCTGGTGGTAGCCGTCCGGCACACCCGCTGAGCCCACCGCGATCAGGTTGTCGACGCCGAGGTTGTCGGGTGATCCGCCCACCGCGAGGAACGCCGTCGTGCTGCCGTACGAGTGACCGATGACCGAGGTGGTGACGCTCGACGACACTTCGTTGTCGAGCCCTCTCAGCGTCGCGCTGAGCGTCGCGGCGCCTTCCGTGGCGCTGCCCATCGTGTGCTCGGTGAGGAGGTTCGGCGAGTCGTAGCCGTACCAGGCGATGGTCGCCGAGCGCACCCCGGCGTCGTTTCCGTAGTCGTCGGCGTAGCCGTTGAGGTTACGTGCGCTCTCCCCCCAGGCTTCGAGATCCTCCAGGCTCGAGAACATCCCTCCGACGAGCACGTTGACGTTCGTGATCCCTTTCATCGGATCGATCGGATTCCCGTTCTCGTCCGTGATGCTCACGCCGTACATGACCGCCGCGGTGGCCTGCGGCTGCTCGAAGGGGTTGAACATGAGCAGCTGGCCGTCGAAGTCGGTCAACTCAAGGCCGAGTGTGGCGAACTGCGTGTCGAGCGGTTCGCCGTAGGGACCTCCGTCGATCACCTTGTCGTATGCCGCCTTGTTGGCGATCATACGATCGAGGTACGGAACGCCCTCGAGGTTCCCGATGAACCCGGGGTGCGTCCGGTGGAGCGCGTCCCGCTGCGCATCGGTGAGGCTGTCCCAGATCTCCGTCACCGCGGCCGGGCTGTCGGCGTTGGCCAGCGCATCGATCGCCGAGAGGGTCGACTCGCTGAGGGTCGTGCCGTCCGAGCGCACGAGCGCGGCGACCGCTGCGCCGTACGCCTCATCCCACAGGGAGTACGCGGCCTCCCAGCTCTCCCAGAGACCTTCGAGGGCGCTGCGGGTGGAGGCGAGGACGCTCTCCGCATCGGTCACGTCCTGCTCCGCCGTCGCCCGCGTGCGCGCATCGTCGTCGGGGGTGCACAGCTGCTGCTGCGATTCGGCGGTGTCGAGGTTCGTGACCGCCGCCTCGTTCGCGGCATGCGCCGCCTCGATGTCGTCGATGAGGTCGTTCGCGGCCTTGGCATGCGTGGCGACGGCCTCGCCGTAGGCGCGAACGACGTCGGCGATGCGTCCGAGAGTGGCGATGGTCGGGGTCATCCGACTCGCGAGGGCACCGGACTCGCTCTGCACGAGAGTGATGCTCTGCCCTCTGCCCTCCAGCCCGCCGTCGATGTTGCGCAGCACGATCTTCGCGTCGCCACCCGCGTCGCGAAGCGTGCCGATATCGGCGTGGATGCCTTCGAGCTGGCCGCTGTCGTACTCGATCTTCTCGAGCGTCCACCCGCGGTTAGGAGAGGTCAGAGACATAGTCCGCATCCCATCCGCTACCCAGCGACACGTCGAGGTCTTCGAACGACGCGTTGATGGTGGTCAGGCGGTCGGTGATCCCGATGCCGGCGAGGTGCTGTGCCCGGGCCTCGAGCATCGCCTGCCCGAGCGCGTTCTCGAGCATCACCCGCAGCCCGGTGCGCCCGACCGGGTTTCCCACCCCGGTGTCACGCGCGGCGACGTCGTTCGCGTACGTGACATAGTCGCCGACCGATTGGCCGATCTGCAGGATCGCGCCCTCCAGCGCCTGCTTGTCGATCTCGACGTCTGACATGGCCACCCCCCGGTTCTGCCCTGATCAGCATATCGGGGGCCCTCCGGATCACCGATGGGGAGAACTGCCCATCGGACGGGCACGAGAAAGGGGCCGACGGCGAACCGTCGACCCCTCCCGAAAACCGTCTGTGTGTCAGCTGCCGGCGAGCTGCTGGTCCAGGTCCTGGATCGCACGCATCATGCCCAGCAGCGACTCGGACATGTCGTTGATACCGTCCACCGCGGTCTTCAGACCCGTCGTCAGCTCCGTGTACCCCTCACCGAACTTCCCCGACGCGTGCTGCGTCTTGAAGTCCTCACCCAGAAGAGTGTCGACCTGACCCTTCAACGTGTCCAGCTGACCCTGAATGTCATCACGAGCCTGCGACAGCGACGACGCCACCTGCTCCATCTCTGCATAAGACGCACCGAAATCGGCCATCGTCCACACCTCCGCTAGTTGAGAGAACCGGACCCCTCCGGCCCGAACACCCCCACCCTACGAGCATCCGACGGACACCGTCGATGGGGACAACTCCCCATCCCGAGCCGAGGGCCGCTCAGCCGCCGTCGGTCGGCGCCTGCTCGGCGGCGACGGGGACCGCCGCCTCCTCGGCCAACTGCTCCCACGCGAAGGTCGAGATCATCGCATCGCTGAGCAGCTCGATGCCGTCGAGCACCTCTGCCGGGATGACGTCGCCGTCAGGGATCACGATCGTGGAGGTGAAGACGAGCGCCTTGCGACGCAGCGTCCCCGGCACCGGGATGATGTACGTCACCGTCCGGCCACCGACACCGTCGATCGCCTGCGCGCCGGCAGGCCGCTTCGTCTCGGCCGACCAGCGGACGATGTGCTTGAGATTCTCGTCGAGGAAGACCGCGCCGCGGGTGCGGAACGCCTCCGTCACCCACGCATCGAGATTTTCGCCGTCGGGCGCATCGAGCGCAGAGGCCGTGATCGAGAGGGGCAGCAGCTCGTCCATCGGCACATCCTCCTGCCGATAGATCGCGAACACCTTGGTGCGCCGCATGCCCTGGTTGGCCTGCGCCATCATCGTGCGGAACTCGGCGTCCAGATCGGGGCGCCCTGCCTGCATGAAGATCGCGCTGGCCTTGCGCACATCCTCCTGCTGCCCCGCGTTCGTCGGCAGATGCGTCGCCCACCCCGGGGGCAGGACGAGCCGGAAGGGCGGGATGCCGAAGCGGAACTCCACACCGAGGTCGTTCATCTCATTCATCGCGTCTGCGCTCGCTTCTTCGCGCGTTCCTCGACCACGGCATTGCCGGGGAGGGCGACCGCGCTAAGGCGCGCCGTACCCAGCCCAGAGCGCTTCGCCCCCTTTGCCACCGACCGAGCTATCGGCCGAGAGTCGTGCGACGCTGCAACGGCCAGTTCGCGCCAGGTCGTCAGCATCTCGTCAAAGATCTCGTTGCGCGCAGCGCGGTTGAGCCGTGCGAGACGCCGCCGGGCCTTACGCTGCGCATGCTCGACGACAGACCATTCGGCCGCGGGATTGAGCTTGATCTCGGCCAGTCGATCCACCAGCTCATCGAGCAGCCGGTCGACCTCTTGTCGCACCGCAGGCAGGCGGAGCAGCACGCGTCGCTCTTCCGCATTCCACGCCGCCGTCACAGCCTGCGCGCACACATAGCAGGTCCGCTTCGGGAGATTGCGCGTGGAGGCGTATCCGCAGGAGCAGCGATCCACGACGGCATCGAGCGCCTGATCCAGGGTTGTCTGGTCGCCCGATGCGGTGCCAGCGTCGTTCACCGCTTCCAGGGCATCGAGAAGCGACGCGGCCCCGGGCGCGTCGACCTCGCCGAGCAGCGCGTCGTACGCGGTCAGCTTCAGCGCATCTCGCGCGCTGATCCATCGCTCGACCTCTTCGCCCGGAAGAATGCCGCGCACGGACGCGGCGTAACCCGCCAGCGCCGTGCGCTGGATGGAAGCCACATGTTCGGTGAACGCGTCGGCGTCCATACCGCGCACGGCATCGGTCCGCTCGATCAGGCCCCGGATTTTCGCCGCACCTGCGTGTACAGCATTCGCATGGCGGTCAGCCAACGCCGGATACCGCTCGAAGAGCTGCGTTTCGACGCCGATGAGGTCGTATCTGCTCACGGTGCGACCGCCACCGGCCGCGGAAGTCGGATCCCCGGGATCAGACGCATGAGCTGCTCCTCGAACAGGACGAAAGCGGGAAGGGTCGTCCCCAGCGTATCGATAAGGATGCTCCAGGTGCCGTCGTTCAGTCGCACAGTCCATTGCGTGATGAGTACCGGGAGTTGCCCCTCGAGTTGGGTGGAGCGACGTACGAGGAACCCACCGCCATGCGTCTCGGTCCGCAGCGGCACCACATCGAATCCAGCGGAGAACCGGGCGTCGTCAAAGACCTCCTCGTTCGCTTCACTTCCAGGCCCCGAGGCTCGCGACACAGTGATCGTCACGAGGAGATCGCTGTACATGTTGGCCGGTGCGAACCACAATCGGGTGACACCGTCTTCGGCCTGCGACAGCAGAGCGCTCGCAGTCGTGCGCAGCAGCGCAAGGCTCTGCGGATCGGACATCGCGCTATGGGGGAACCTCTCGAGCGCGGCATCTGTCCAGACAGCGGCCGCATCGAGGCCGATCCGGCCCCCCTCCGCTTGCGGGAGCGGGACAAACCAGGCGGCGTCGAAGTCTAGGTCCCAGACAAACGCTGCATCCGCTGACATCAGAGCAGCCCGTTCACGAGCCCTGCGGGTGACAAACCGCCGGATGGCTTGCCATTACTGGAGAGCCCCACTGCGCGGTCGGACCACTTGAACGTGTTCCACGCGGCTTCGAACATCGAGTTGGTCGGTGCCTTGGCGACGTTTGCGAGCCCCTCTGGCAGCGTCGATCGCAACACCTCTTGGAATCGCGGGCCGGTCGACGACACCGCGTCATTGAAGGCGACCTGGAACGACCGATTGGCGCCGAAGAAGAAGCGCTCGCCCAGTCCACCGACGACGTTGTTCCCTAGCTGACGGACACCGGACACCCCCGACGCATATGCTCCGAAATTCTGGGAGACGATACCGCGCCACGGCGACGTGGTGCCGGCCAAGCCCCGGAGTCTTGTCATCTGCTGCACGGGATTGCGGAACTGCGCGACGAACTCATCGACGAACTTCACCTCGCCTTTGAAGATCTTGCCGAGTTTGCCCACAGGGAGGATGCCGATGATGGCCCAGCCGAGATCGCCCCAGCCCTTGCGCCCGTCGAACATCAGGGCGACCGTGAGGGCGAGCGCGATGACGCCGACCACCAGGGCCGCGATGGCGAAGAACGGTCCGCCGATGATCAGGCCCAGCACGGCGATCGCGAGCCCCACCCAGCTCACCCACTCGGCCACGACGGCGAGGACACCGGCGACGTTCTCCCATGTGGAGTCCTCGCCGATCTTGTTCGCATCCGTCAGCCCGGAGACGGCGGCCTCGTAGGCCTCGTGCCAGGTGTCGTACTCGCCGTCGAAGGCGTCGAGGTTGTCGTTGTGCGTCGTCTCGGCGGTGTTGAGAGTCGACACCGCACCCGAGGCCGCGTTGGCGAGGTTCGTTCCGGCTGTCGTGCTCGCCGATGCGTCTTCGGGCGCCGGCGGGTTCAGGCGCGTGGACGTGTTGTGCGCCTGCAGCGCGTCGGCGGCGTCGGCCGCGTTGGACTGCGCGGTCTGCAGCTCGGTGAGGCTCGTCTGGCAGTCCGCCACGATGGTGCGCATGCGGCTCTGCGCGGTCTCGAGCGCCGCGGCGTAGTTGCTCAGCGTGGTGCCGGCCGGCTTGTAGCGTCGGCCGGCCTCATCGAGATCTTTGTGGACGTCGCCGACGACATCCTTGATCTTGTCCATGGCGTAGCCTTCACCATCGACAGAGCCGTCCTTGATGTCCTTGAGCGTCGCGGCGGCGCTGACCATGCTGTCACCGAGCTCGACGATCTTCGCCCCGCGGTCGGCGATCGCCACGGCCTCTCCGGGCACGACCTCGACGTCACGTCCCTTGTTCGTCTGCATCTGCTTCTCTCCCCTAGACCGCGGCCGGCTGACGGCCGGCCCCCGGCGCGTTCCCCGAACCGGACTGCTCCATCGACGTCGCCATCTCGGTGTCGAGGCTGGTGACCTCGTCGACCGTGCCCTTGACTCGCTGGGCGACCTCTTTGAGCTTGGTGAGCAGCTTGTCGCGGCTGTCATTCCAGCTGCCCTCGAAGTCGTGGCAGCGGTCCTTCAGACGACCGTCGCCGTAGGGTGTGCCGACGGCGTTCTCGACGTCGTCCTGCTTGGCCGCGGCGGCTTCCAGCTCGGCCACGATCGCCGTGAGCTTCTCGCTGGTGATGCTCAGATCACTGATCGGTATGAGCACGCGTTCGCCTGCCATGGTCCCCTCCTTCATCCCCGGACGTTTCGAGGTTACTGGCAGAGGTCGAGGCTGGCGATGGGGAGTACTCCCCATCCGCGCTGCGCGTCAGACCCTCCAGCTGCTGTTCTTGCGCTTCTCGGAATCCTTGACGAATGCTGCGATGCCCTCCGCGTCCGCACGCATGCCGAGTTCGGTGAGCGCTGCCGCGCCGAGACCGCGCTTGTGCACCTTCTGCGCGGTCGAACGCACGCTCGTGGTCGCGACGCGCGACAGCGGGTCGATGAAGCTGCTCCATCGGCGCAGGTCGACGTTCGCCAGGTCGGCTCGGTGTGCGCGCGCCAGCCGGCCGATACGGCGTCCGCCCGCCTTCCGTTTGCCGAAAGCCTCGGAGACGAGGTACTCGCCGCGGGTCTGGAACACCTTCGTCTGCTGCTGCGCGACGTCTTCGATCACCTGCGCGACCTCTTCCGCGTATGCGGGCATTCCGCGGAGCAGCCGGCGCTCCTCGGCCACCCAGCGTCGCAGCAGCACTTCGCCGCACTCCGGACACACCTGCTTCGGGAGGATTCCGTCGACCGCATAGCCGCACGCGCAGTCGATACCGCGCTGCTGCGGCCTGTGCGGACGTCCGCCGAGCTTCTCGCGCAGCAGGGCTGCGCCGACAGCGCTGCGCCCGAGCTCGTCCGCCAGGAGCCCCTCACCACTTCTGCGCTGCATCTCCGCGACGAGCGCCTCCCACCGTTCCTGGTCGGCGGGGCGGATCAGGGCACGTGCCGATGCCGCGTATTCGTCGAGCACGGCCGTGATCTCGGCTTCCTGGGCCGCGCGCTTCAGCGCCGTCGCCGATGTCGCGCCGGGCCACGACGGAAAGGAGATTCGCGCGGCCAGCTCCCGCATCCGCGCGTCCCCCGAGACTCCCGTCGCCTCGTGCAGCGCGGCCAGAGGCGCGCTCCCCTCCAGGACGCCACGTTCGAACTCCTCGACAGCATCGGACGCACTCATGCTCCCACCGTAAACGCCCACACACGACGAAGAGGGCCGACCGTCATGGTCGACCCTCTTCGTGTAGCCGTGCTGTGTGTCAGCTGCCTGCGAGCTGCTGGTCCAGGTCCTGGATCGCACGCATCATGCCCAGCAGCGACTCGGACATGTCGTTGATACCGTCGACCGCGGTCTTCAGACCCGTCGTCAGCTCCGTGTAACCCTCACCGAACTTGCCCGACGCGTGCTGCGTCTTGAAGTCCTCGCCCAGAAGAGTGTCGACCTGACCCTTCAACGTGTCCAGCTGACCCTGAATGTCATCACGAGCCTGCGACAGCGACGACGCCACCTGCTCCATCTCTGCATAAGACGCACCGAAATCGGCCATCGTCCACACCTCCGGAAATCGAATGAACCGGACCCCTCCGGCCCGAATACCCCCACCCTACGGGCATCCGACGGACACCGTCGATGGGGACAACTCCCCATCCCCCGCATCACCCCGCTACTCAGCGCCGGACGAACGCGGAGCGGACGCGGACCCACAGCGGATCGGCCTCGGAGAGACCCGACACGAGGCGCATGACCCCGCCGAGCTGCCCGATGCCCGCGACCAGCGCGATCACCCCGACCACCACGGAGGCCGCCGTCATCGACGTGACCCCGCCGGTCAGATCGCGGATGAACAGGGCGATACCGCCCACCGCGAGCAGCAGCGCGAGTGCCGCCGTGACGAGACGCAGGAAGACCCGTGGCTCGAAGTTCACGGTACGTGCGCGGATCCATCCACCAGCGCGACGTTGCCGACCCCCTGCGGTGTACGGCAGGCGGAGCCACCACGACGCGGCTGACAGGATCTTCCGACCGCTCCACCACAGGGCGACCAGGATCGCGACACCGCCGAGTCCGACGACCACGGCGATTGCGATCACCACCAGATCGACCGCAGCCGGGGATCCGCCGAGCATCCGCACGGCCTCGATCATCCCCGCCGCGACGAAAGCGCCGCCGATCGCCAGCGCGAAGCCCCCGAGCCCCAGGGCCCAGCGCGACCACCGCTCGAAGTCGCTACGCAGCACGGTCGCGAAGCGATCCGCGTCCACCGGACGTGCGTCCGGCGTGCGCGCGGCATCGATGAGGGGACGCGACTCGGGTCGGATCAGCGCAAAAGCCATGGACTCAGGTTATTCGCCGTCCAGGGGCGCCTCGAACCGCGCCCCCTCCGGAAGCTCGGGCTCGACGCCCTCCGGAAGGTACTGCGTCATCGACAGGGCGAACGCCGTCAGCACCGCGAGTTCCTGGCGCTGCTCAGGGTCCGAGCACATGCCCATGATGAGGACCGTGCCGGCAGCATCGGGCAGTCGGATCTCGCCGACGGTCATCACCGAATCAATGCCACCCCGCGACAGCAGGCCGCTGGAGACCGTGCCCACCCGACCGTCGGGCGACGTGAACGTCTCGGCCGTGCCGTCGTCTCCGAACCGGCCCAGTGGGAGCAGCCGGTGCAGCGCAGCAGCGTCTGCGACCTCGTCCTCGGTGGTGACCACGACATGCGTGCACAGGAACGACACCGCCGGCCGCTCGCCGAGGACGATCGAGACACCCGCGAAGTCGAAGGGGACGTCGGAGAACATGCGGACGCCGGCGTGGAAGCCCTCGGTGATCGCCGTGCGCGCCTCGTCGGGGAGCCAGCCGTCGCCGCTCTCCAGGTAACGGGCGATCCACTCGTCCGGCGAACGGTCGCCGAGCGCGCGGAACTCGATCCACCCCTGCGGCATCCGCTGCCACACGCGGTAGGCGGTATGCGAAGCGGGGGCGGTCACAGCTCGTCGTCCGTCTTCGGGCCTTCGCCGCGGATGGTGTTCCCTGCGCGTTCGGCGAGGTTCTGCCACGGGCCGGACAAGCTCTCGACGAAGCTCTGCCCGTTGTCGTGGGCGTCCTTCGCCGAAGACATCATCCAGTAGGTGTTCGCGACCATGTTGTTCATGTTGATGTTGAGTGTGACCGCGAGGGTGCCCGCCGCGGTTCCGCCGCCCGCCAGCGCCGGCGTCATCCGCTGGATCGAGGGGATCAGCACCGCGCCACCGGGACCGATCAGCGACTTCGCCGCCGCACCGAGCGCACCGCCGGCGAGCAGACCGAGCGCGCCTACCGCGAAGTCGGTCCACGAGCCGCGACCCGTGAGCGCCTGCAGCCCATCGATCGCGACGAGGGCGATCGACATGATGAGCGCGACCGTGCCGAGAACCGGGAAGAAGATCGAGAGGATGGCGATGATCGGCAGCGCCGCCCGGAGGATGTCCTCCAGGATCGGCACGACGTTGTCCATGAGCCACTCGCCGGCATCCGCCAGCCAGTCGCCCGCGCCCTCGAGGAAGTTGGAGAAAGCGTTGCCCTTGTAAGCGCTGAGCGTCTCGCTCGCGCCGACCAGCTGCTCCGCCGCGACGGCGGCATCGCCGTCGACCTCGCTCTTAAGACGCTGCGCCGCCGCGATGATGTCGTCGAGCTCACCCTGCGCGTTCGCGAGCGCCGTCGTCGCCTTCGACAGGGCATCGGGGTCGGCATCCTCGGCATCCGCCGCATCCGCCGCCGTCGACTTCGCCGAGGCCTTGCTGCTGACGGTCGCCGCCGCGGCGGCCGCCTGCTCCTCGAGATCACGCGCACGCGCCTGGTAACCCGCCAGCTGCGTGACCCACGTGCCGAGTGCGTCGCGGGAGGTGCGCAACGCCGAACCGGTGTCGGCCAGGTGCGGGCGGAAATCCTCGCTCATCGCCGCGCGGAAGGCCACGGCCGCTTCGCCGGTCCAGGCCGCGTCATCGTCGCCGTTGAGCATGGCCAGCGCGTCATCGATGCTGTCGCAGCCGGACGAGAGACCGATGACGAAGTCCTCGAGCTGACCGACATCACCCGGAGCCGGGTCGAATCCCAGAGCGGGGAAGGCGCTCATGAGGCCGCTCCTTCCTGGGGCTCCATACTCGCGGCGAGTTCGGAGTCGAGCCCCTGAAACGCCTCGAGGATGCCCTGCAGCCCCTTGCCGGCGTCTTCCGCATACCGCCCGAGCTTGTCGAGCCCGCCACCCCAGGAATCGTGGAGATCCTCGAGTCGTCGACGCAGCTCGTCCTGCGGGACAGCAGCACCGGAAACGGAACCCAGCGCACTCGTCGCCGCGTCGAGGGACGAGCGCATGTTCGCATACGCGGTCCTGCTCGCCTCCATCGCGGCATAGTCGATACTCACATCAGGCATGTCGCCCCTCCTGTCGAGTCGGAACAGGGACGCCGACCGATGGTCGACGCCCCTGGGAAACCGCGTGCTGTGTGTCAGCTGCCGGCGAGCTGCTGGTCCAGGTCCTGGATCGCACGCATCATGCCCAGCAGCGACTCGGACATGTCGTTGATACCGTCGACCGCGGTCTTCAGACCCGTCGTCAGCTCCGTGTAACCCTCACCGAACTTGCCCGACGCGTGCTGCGTCTTGAAGTCCTCGCCCAGAAGAGTGTCGACCTGACCCTTCAACGTGTCCAGCTGACCCTGAATGTCATCACGAGCCTGCGACAGCGACGACGCCACCTGCTCCATCTCTGCATAAGACGCACCGAAATCGGCCATCGTCCACACCTCCGGAAATCGAATGAACCGGACCCCTCCGGCCCGAATACCCCCACCCTACGGGGAACCCGATAACACCGTCGATGGGGACAACTCCCCATGCACCGCGCAGTGCGTGGGCATCACGCCGTACGGAAGCGGAACGTGCGGAACATCTCCTCCACCTCCGGCTGGACGGCCTCCAACCGGACGGGATCCTCGTCGAGAAAGTCGAGCAGGAAGATGAGCCCGTCGCGCACGCCGATGGATCGGACCGCCCCGATCGTCATGTCCGGAGACCCTTCCCTCGTCACGTCTGTGATCACCGCGCTCACGGCAACGTTGACGGCGACGTCGAAAGCGGTTCCCTCGAGGATGCTCCAGGTCTGCACGAACCCGCCGATGCCCAACCGCGCGTACTGCAGCAGGTCTTCGGCCGTGGTCGCCGACGTCTCGCCGATGTAGAGATGGATGACGATCGGATAGCCGCCGACGTACTCCGTGCGCCAGAAACGCTCGTGCGCACCCCCGGGAATCGGGGTCGGTGCCGCCTGCAGCGCCAACGCCTGCTCGGTCAGCAGCTCGGCGGTGGACTCCGCCCCGGTGCCCGCGAGCAGATCTGAAGCCAGCAAAGATGCCCACTCCTGCGCCGTGGCGAACTCACTCCACGGAAAGCTGAACGGAATCGGGACCCAGCGGCGACCGTCGACGGTGAAGTCGTACTGCAGCTCTACTGCCACCGGAAGGTCTCCATGATCGAATCGGCGAGCTCGATGGCAGCTTCCACGAGGAGCGGATCCGCATCGTCCGGATAGGGCAGCGAGGCGGTGAAGACGAGCCCACGACGGGAGTTCTCCTCCGGCAGCGCGAAGCCGTACCCGACCGAGCGGACGGCGATCCCCTCGAGCTCACCCTCACCGGGCTTCGTCCACTCCCAGCGGAGGATCGGCCCGATGGCCGTGTCGAAAGTCACGATCTCGGCCGTCGTCAGCGTGCGGAGGCCGGCCGCGAAGGTGGAACCGGCCGAGGCGACCTGCTGGCGGACCGCGATCGACAGCGGCAGATGGGTCAGCCCCTCGACCTCCCGATCGGCGAGATAGATGCTGTGGGTGCGGGTCTGTTCCAGTCGACGCCACTGCGAGGTGGCCAGCATCCGCAGCCGCACGTCGAGCTCAGGCTGCCCCAGCTGTTTCATCCGGGACGACACCTTCGCGATGTACCGCTTCCGCCCCTCTTCATCGACACGGTACTGCGACCAGCCGGGGGGCATCATGATGCGGAACCCGCTGAGGGCCGTCATCCGCGAGCACTCTCCCGGGAGCGGGCTCGGGCTCGGGCCGCCACTATGCCGAGGAGCAGCACCCCGAGCGCCACGAGGAAGTAGAACGATGTGGTCCACTGCGTCCCGATGAATCCGTTGTTGAAACGAGTTGGATCTTCGGGCGTGGCAAGGGCCCAGCCGAACGCGCATACTGCGGCAGCCACCGTGGGGCCGATCAGCCGGCGCACCCCGGGAACATCGGATGCGCGGGTCGTGACTGCGACGGCGATCGCGAAGATGACAGCGAGCAACCCGATGATGACGAGTGGAGTAGTCGGAACGACGAACAGCGGATAAGGGAAGACGACGTCCCACATCGGGTCCTTGGCCTCGCCCACCTGGCCGCCCGAGAATATCAGCGAGCCAATGAGGTAAGAGACCATCAACGTCGGCGGCACGAGCACCACCACGCCAAAAGCCACACGAAGGAACTTACCCACCGATACCGATCTGCCATGGTCCGCTGTCACGCGTTCAGCCTACCCGGACGTCACGAAGGCCCGGGATCTCGGGCTGGCTGCCGAAGATGCCCATCAGATCCGCGGTGCTGAAGCCGCCCCACGCCATCACGTTGACGGTCTGCCGGATCGCGCCGGGAAGGCTGGCCGCGGTGGAGGAGACGAACTGCTGGACGCCGGGATTGGTGGCGTACGGCGAGCTGCGCAGGGTGTTGAGGAAGGTCGAGGTCTGGGCCGTCTGCGATCCCCCGAACCTGATCGCGTCGAACGGATTGGTGAGCATCCCCGGTTTCGGCAGCGCCCGCGCCGACTGGACGGGCGCGAACAGCCAGCGGAAGGGCGTACCCCACGTCGTCGGCCTCAGGAACGAGAACCGGGGCAGATCCGACCGGATCGCGGCGGTGACGACACCACGACCGCCCTGGACGACGCTCGACAGCGTGGGAACTCCCCGAGACAGCAGCTTGCCGAGACCGAAAGGGAGCAACCCGACCGCGCTCCAGGCGACATCGCTCAATGTCGCCCGGCCGAACGCGAACTTCAACGTGGTCAGCAGGAAAGACGCCGCCGCCAGGACGAAGATGATGGCCCCGAGCAACCCGGTCAGCGGCGCGCCGATGACCAGGGCGATGATGCTGAGCACCACCAGGACGATCGCGATGACGTTGAGCACCTGGTCGATGAACTCCCAGAAGCCGTCGTTGTTCCCGGCCGTATCGATGGCCTTCTCGATGCCGTCCACGGCGGCGTCGTAGGCGTCGGACCACTCGTCGAAGACGCTGTCGAACGCGGACCACATCTCATTGCGCGCGGTCGTGGCGTTCGTCAGGCTCGTCGCTGCCGCCGATGCCGAGGATTCGGCGTCGTCCAGCGCGTCCGCTTCCGCCGAGTCGGCTTCGGCCCCCGCAGCGCGCGACGTCGCCAGGCTGGCGGCGAGATCCGCGTCTTCCTTCTCGTCGAGAGCGGCCTGATACGCCCGCTCCGCCGCCTCGACCTCCCCGATGTTGCTCGCCAGCCAGGAGTTGGCGACGCCCAGTGCCTCGCCGTACGTCGTCAGTGTCTTGCCCGTGCCGGAGTAGCGGGTGGCCGCAGCAGAAAGGTCGGTCGCGGTCTCGGTCGCCATCTCGGCGAGCTTGTCGGTGCCTTTGCTCTTGTGCACGGACGAGTCGCCGATGCTCTTCAGCTGGGTCGCGGTCTCGTCCATCGTCGTGGCGAGCGTCGTGAGCTGGTTGCCCCGAGCGACGATATCGGCCGCGTTGCCTTCGAGGATCTGGAGCTCGTTGCCGGTATTCGGAGACCGCATCAGACCGCCCTACTCGCGCTGACCTGCTGCGTGCTCGTCGACCCCTCGAGCTCACTCGCGGTCGACGTGTCCCATTCGGTCCAGCCGTCGATGATCGACGTGAGCTGGTCCTTGATGTTCGTGAGGTTCTCCTGCAGCTTCCCGCGCTTGTCGCGCCAGGCCACCTCGAAATCGATGACCTGGTTCAACAGGTCGCCCCGTCCGTCCGGGCGCTTGATCGCGCCCTCCAGGTCGTCATTGGTGTTCGCCGCCTGGTCGAACTCCCCGATCGCCGCTTCCAGACCCGATTTCGCGTCCTTCAGCTGAGCGAGGTCGAGCATGATGTCCATCTGGCGTCTCCCCTCCGGTCTTTCCTGCACGGCGACGGCAACCGTCCCGGCTCCGAAACACTAACAACCCCTCATCGACTCCGTCGATGGGGACAACTCCCCACCACGGGCCTACCCCTCGACGAGCGGCAGCTGCACCGTGACCTGACGCCCCGCCTGGACGAAGATTCCTCGCCCCTCGGGGAAGTCGGTTCGCTTGACCTTCGGGAACGGCACCTTGAACACGGCGTCGCCGTCGAACGAGTCGGGCTTGAGGATGATGCCCTTTCGCCCGGCCTTGAAGTCGCCGATGAACCCGAACCCGCTCGTCACCTGCGTGACATCCGCGTCGCCGATCAGCAGGTGGTCGCTGCGGTTGATGGCCTGGAACAGCGCCTTCATCTCGCGCTCGGCGGGGCTGTCGGCGAACTGCGGCACGTCTTCGACGACGACCAGCACCCGCGTCGGAAGCGCCTCGTCGGCGATCAGCTCGGTGATCTCCTTGGCCAGCTCCTTCGCCTCCTCCGGCGTGACGGCACTGCGCGTCCACGGGACGTAGTCCTTGAGCTGGGCGCGACGCCCACCGAAGTGGAACAGCACGACGGCCGGATCGAGGCGCCGCATCGACGTGATGATCGCCTTGAGCGCGTTCGTCTTTCCAGCCAGCGGCGGACCGGCGACGACGAACGTGCCGACCGGGTCGAAGTCGCGTGCGGCCAGCGTGTCCTCCGCGACGCCGAGCACCGGGAACTCGCCGATCCGGTCGGGCAGATCGCGCACGGACAGCCGGGTGGGCAGCGCGCCGATCTCGGGCACCTCCCTGGCCCCGGCGGCACGCAGCTTCTCGGCGAGCTGTTCGAGGAGCTTCGTCTGTTCGGCCACGTTCGGGGTGCCGCCGAGCGTGGCGATCTGCGTCTCGCGACCGTCGATGATCGCGCGACCGGGGGCAGATCGCTCGTCCAGCACATCCTTGGGGGCGTTGAGCATCGCGTAGCCGGACTCGTCCGAGAGACGCAGCACGACGCGGCGCGAGACGTTCGCGCTGACCGCCGTCGGCACCGAGCCCGAGCGGTCGGCACTCGCGACGACGTGCACGCCGAGCGGCCGCCCCTCGCCCAGGATCCGCATGAAGGTCTGGTAGAACGGCATCCGCGCGGTCGTCGACTCCCACTCGCCGCGGAACTGCGGGAAGCCGTCGATCAGCAGCACGATGCGCGCCTCGGCCTTGCCGGTGATCTCCCGGTACTCGGTGAGGCTCGACGCATTGGCCGCGCTGAAGCGCTTGCCGCGGTCGTCGAGCACCCGGGCGAGGGAGCGCAGCACCCGCTGCACGCGCTCGGCGTCGTCGCCCGAGATGATCGACCCGACATGCGGCAGCACCTCCAGGCTCTTGAGCGCCCCGGAACCGAAGTCGAGTCCGTACACCTCGACGTTCGAGTGCGCCGGATCGAAGCCCGCCGCGATCGCGATCGTCCGCAGCACGGTGGATTTGCCCGAGCCGCTGGTGCCGTAGACGAGGAGAGAGCCGTCCTTGTCGGGGTGGAAGTACGCCGGCTCCTGCAACTGCCGTTCCGGAACGTCCATCTTGCCCAGCAGCACCTGACCGTCGCCGAGGACGGGGAGGTCGCGCATATCGACGGCCCCCTCCAGGTCGTCGAGCCACGGCCGCCGGGGCGCGGGGATGCGTGCCGCGCGTGCCGCGTTCACGAGCGTCGCCACGATGCGCTTCTGGTCGTTCGGCCCGAGGTCCTCGTCGTGCGAGTCCGACTCGGGAGCCTGCTCGGCCTCCCAGGTCTGGATGGAACCGAAGCGCAGCTCCGCCACCTTGACCTCGGCGACCTGCGCCTCGTCGGTCGTCCAGCCACCGGCATACGCCGACTGGAACGGCACGAGACGGCCGGGGCCGGTCTTCGCGATGCCGCGACCGGGCAGCGAGGGCGGGAAGGATGCGGCCACCGGGTCGTCGACCACGTCCTTGGAATCGGACTCATCGGCCATGCGCAGCGCGACGCGCAGGTTGGTGTTCGCGCGGAGGTTGTCCTTGATGACACCCGCCGGGCGCTGCGTGGCCATGATGAGGTGGATGCCGAGCGAACGACCGCGCTGGGCGATGTCGACGACGCCGTCGACGAACTCCGGCACCTCGCCGGCGAGCGCAGCGAACTCGTCGATCACGAGCACCAGCGCCGGCGGCGTCTCGGGGTCGCGGCGCTTCTCGAGCTCGAGCAGATCCTTGGCTTTCTTGCGATTGAAGAGGTGCTCACGGTGGTGCAGCTCGGCACGCAGGCTGGTGAGGGCGCGACGTACGAGGTGCGGGCTCAGGTCGGTCACGAGACCCACTGTGTGCGGCAGATCGACGCAGTCCGCGAACGCGGAGCCACCCTTGTAGTCGACGAACAGGAAGGTGACGCGGTCGGGACTGTGCGCGGCGGCCATGCCGAGGACCCACGCCTGCAGGAACTCGCTCTTACCCGCACCGGTGGTGCCGCCGACGAGCGCGTGCGGGCCCTGTGTGCGCAGGTCGAGGGTCATGGCGTCGGTCTGCGACTGTCCGACGATGGCCCGCAGGTTGCCGGCCTTCTTCAGCCGCGACTGGGGCGCTCCGGAGCGGTCGATGATCGTGTTGTTCTGCCGCCAGCGGTCGATGACCGCGTTCGCGTCCTCGGCGACCTCGTTGCCCACCAAGGAGAGGAAACTCACGGAGTTCGGGATGTCGGAGGAGTCTTCGATCACCGTGCTGGAGTCGACGACGGGTGCCAGACGCTTGGCGAACATGGTCATGTACGCGTGCGAGACCCCCTCGACCTGCACGCCGTGATAGTCCACGCCGCTGCGCACGGTGCCGACCGTGGCGCCGTCGAGGCCCGCACTGACATCCATGAACGTGCGGCACGCCGCGGGGAGGGCGGCGACGACCGGAGCGACGAACAATGCGTACACGCCGACGTCGGCACCGCGTTCGAGGATCTGGGTCAGCCGCGCGCGATCGACCGGTGCGTCGTTCGTGACGATGACCAGGACCGCCGTCTGCCCGGGGAAGGTCGCATCCTCCGCCGCGCGCTTGACATCGGTGCCGTAGCGCATCGGATCCCAGTCGTCGCCGTACGGGGGGCGGGACGACTTCGCCTCGCGCGAGCGCCGCAGCACGATCTCCTCGAGACCGCTGAGGAGAGCCGCACCTGTGGAGGCGGAGTCGGCGAGGGGCATCTCCTTGAACGGGTTGCGCTCGCTGGAGGTGTGCGGCAGCCACTTGAGCCAGTCGAGCTCGTTGGCCCACCCCGGCTCGGTGAGGGCGACCGTGACCAGTTCGTTCGGCGAATGCGTGCCGAACAGCTGCACCGCGATCCCGCGCAGCGCGTCGCTCGCCAGCGAGGTGGGACCTGCCACGCCGATCGAGCCCACGCTCTGCAGCGACTCCAGGATCGGTACGTCGGCGATCATGCGGTACCGCTCCTCGAGACGGTCGACGCGCTCGACGTACTCGACCAGCGCCTCGGGGGTCTCGGTGCGCTTGATCCTGGTGCGCGCCACGTCTTCGCAGACACCCAGGCGCAGGGCCAGGAAGTTCCAGTGCTCGGGGCGCCGCGTCCACAGCAGGGGACCGAGGCGCATCGCCTCGTCGAAGACGACCGCGACCGCCGGAACCTCGTTCTGCCGCACCTCCCGCTCCTTCGGGTGCGCGTGGTACAGCCTCTCCTCGAGCCGCTCGAACTGCTCCTCGAACGACTCCACCTCCTTGCGCAGGCGCTGACCGATGTTGGTCTTCTGGGAGATGAAGTTGCCGAACATCATCATCGGCGAGGCGGCCGCGATCAGCAGGGACGCCGGCCGTCCCGTGATGCTGTACATCGTCACCGCCAGCAGGATCGGGGCGACGAGCATGGGCCAGGGGAACAGCCGCGAGACCTGATCGCGGGGATACCGCGGCTCGTCGAGATCCTGCCCGGCGAAGCGCTCCTCGACGCGCGGGCTGCGGTTGAACATGAGCGCTCCCCCGCGCTCGAGCACCGGATCGCCGGCGGCCGAGCCGTCGAAGTCGCTCACCATGTGCACCACGAACTCGCAGTCGCCGAGCGCGAAGGTCTGTCCGGGGATGACGCGCAGGCGCTGCACGAGCCCGCCGTCGACGAGGATGCCGTTCGCGGAGTTCAGATCCACGAGCTCGACGAAGGTGGCAGCGACCTCGATGCGCGCGTGCCGCTTCGAGACGAGCGGGTCGGCGATCGTGATGTCGTTCGCCGCGTCGCGACCGATCAGGAAATGGCCGACGGGCAGCGGGAACTCCTGGCCGGCGGCGGGACCGGCGATCACGCGGATCACGGCCGCAGGGCGCAGGCTCGCGCTCCCCACCGAGACCCGGTTCGGTCCGACGTTCACCACCTCGGCGAGGAAACCGGAGCCGATGGGCGCGTCGCCGACCAGCAGGTCGGGGTTGAGCATCGTGAGCTGCTCACTCGTGGGCGGAGCGACCGAGAGCGTGAGCACGTCCTCCGGCGCGGCGACGATGCCGCGGGTGGGGTCGGTCGTGGCGATCTGCCGCGCGACGTCGGCGATGGTCGCCGTCGAGTCCGCCATCACGACGACGTCGGTCAGGGGTGCTGCGGGTCGACGCAGGGTCAGCTTGACTCTCATCGCTCGTCCTCACCGCGCCGAGGGCGCATCACACTGCTTCGGGTCATGCCCGTTCCACCTGCAGGAAACGGTCGCCGAAGCGCACCGTGTCCCCGCTCTGCAGCTCGGCCGGGTGCCCGGCGACGAGCTCGGTCTCCGTGCCGCCTCGCACGATCGCACTGCCGTTGGTCGACGCGCGGTCGACCACGAACACGCCGCGCCGCGCCGGCATCACGGCGATGTGCGTCTTGGACACCGAGCGGGTGTCGTCGACGACGGGCACCAGATGCGCGACGCCCTCGCCGGCGGCCGCGCTGGGCGAGCGTCCGAGCAGGGTCGTCCCCCGCACCTCGATGCGTTCACCGGTGTCGAGCACGAGGACGGCACGCACGCCGGCGGGCGCTGCCGGAGTGGCAGGTTCGGCGGCTGCGGCTGGCGCAGGAGTTGCGGCGGGCGCAGGAGCTGGAGCAGGAGTTGCGGCAGGCGTCGGCGCAGGAGCGGGAGTTGCGGCGTGCGCTGGCGCCGGAGCGGGGACAGCCGTGGCTGCGGGCGGTGCCGCTCCGGTGGCCAGCGACGGCGGCACGGCCGAGACCATCGAGTCGATGGCCGGCGAATCGGTCTGCTCCGGGGGCGCGCCCGGGGCAGAGCGATGCGCACCGATGACCCCGCCGGAGAGCCGTGCGCTCGGGATGTACTCGTCGGGAGCATCGCGATCGACCGGAGTCGCGAGGGAGGGCAGCGGCGCCCGCTCTTCATGCTCGGGCGTCTTCACGCGTTTGCGCGCGATGCGCATGCGCTTCTGGTCGTACGGATTCAGACCGCCGCGCACGTCCACGAACCACGTCGCCGCCGCGAGGTCGAGCCATCCCCGTCCGCGCCGCTCGATGTCGAACAACGGGGAGAGCATGATCACCAGGACCGGGCCGATGAGGGGGACGAGGAGGGATGCGCACGCCACCAGGTAGCGCACCACCGCGCCCCGCCAGAAGCCGGGACGCTCGAGGGTCTTCACGTTCACGGAGCGGATGCCGCAGATCGCCTTGCCGAGCGTCACGCCCTTGCGTCCGTGCAACACGAGTTGGACCACGGTGTACGCGATCATCAGCCCCTGGGAGGCGGCAGCGGCCACGATGAGCCACACCAGGTCGTCTCGGGCGAAGAATTCGGCGGGCTCGAACCCCCCGGAGACCGTCTGAACGAGCACCGGCGTCAGAGCGATGACGGCGGGCAGGGCGATGATCACCGCCACGGCCAACTCCACGAGCGCGGCGAGCACACGCGAACCGCGTCCCGCGGCGCGCAGCCCCAACGCTTCGGCGTATGCCGGATCGGGGCGTCCGTGCGCGTCGAGTCCTTCGATCTCGGGAGCGCCGTCGTCGATCTCCCAGATCACTCCTGCTCTCCCTCGGACTCGTCGAGGGAGTGCGCGGTGTCGAGCAGGTGCAGGTCGCTCTTGCCCACCATTCGCGAGGCGATGACATGCTCGACCAGCCGCGCACGCCGGTTGGTCGCGAAGCTGCGCTGACCTCCGCGCATCCCCGGGACGCCGATCCGGTCGAGCTTGTCGCAGACGTTGTCGAGTTTGCGGTTGAACCGGGTGACCGTCCATCCGAGGCGCTCGGCCGCCTTGGCCGACGTCGGGATCTCGCTCATCCCTGTGCCGTCGCGACGCAGCTGCGGTTCGGCGAGCGCGAGGATGAGCAGCTTCTGGCTGAGAGTCAGCGGCACGTCGCCGATGGTCGAGTCGCCTCCGTCGTCATGCTCGCGCCTGGTCGCATGGAACGTCGGTTCCGCCGCGTGCAAGGTGAGCTCGTACGTCGTGGGACCTGCGCTGAACACGATCGTCGTCTTCTCGAACACGAGCGGGAGGCGCGCACCCGGTGCGAGCCAGGCCTGCACCCCTCCGGCCGAGTCGGTCACCGTCGCCGTGAGGCGGGTGCCGACGTTCGACAGCCACCACAGGCCGTCTGCGTCGGTGATCTCCAAGAAGTGCCGATGCAGGAACAGGTTGTCGTCGAGCTCGAGGTCGCCCTCGCGGCCCACGATGAATCGTCCGCCGCGCTGGACGGGGAAGTACTCCCCCGCGAACTCGACAGTCACTCCTCCACCGCTCACTTCACGCACCCCCGCGTCGTCTCGGAGGCGCGACCGTCGTCGCGCCGCAGCATCACGTCGATGCAGACGGTCTCCGCCTCGGCGGGTACGGTCGCGGTCGCGTCCGTCGTCTGGATCGGAACGACCTCTCCCGACACCTCGACCTTGGACCAGATGAACGAGTCGCCTTCGAGTGGTGCCGCATTCGTCCAGGTGAAGACCACCTGACCGCCCTGGCGCGTACCGGCGAGATCGGCGACCTTGGGCACCATGTCGGTACCGACATCCTGCGGATCCACCGCCTCTGCGGTCTCCTGCGCCTCGGGCGTGATGCCGGCCACCAGGGCGTTCATCCCGATGACCGCTCCGATCACGACGACGACGGCGGCAGCGGCGAGAGTGATCCACAGGCCCTTGCGGCTGCGCGGCGGCGTCGGAACGGCTGTCGGAGCGGCCGAGGCGGGCGCGATCGGCGCGGAGGCGCCCGGAGCGGGGGCATCGGGGGCGACGACCCGCGGCGCGCGCGCGATCGTGCGGTCCTCGGCACCTGGCGCGGGCGGCACCACCGCCGGAGCCGAGGGAGCGCGCAGCTGCGTCTGCTCGACGGCCGATTCCGTGGGTGCGGGAGCGTCGAAGCGCGGGACGCCCGACAGCACCGCCGGCGGTTCCTTCCGTTGCGTCGTGGCCGAGGGGCGCGTGAACGCGTTCAGGTCCGGGTCGATGCTGACGATCTCCCGCACGCGGGTGAGACCGTCGCCGTCATCCTCCTGCTCTTCGGCCGGCGGGTGCTCATCGACGATGTCGATCGGCGTCACCGAGTGCGAGAGTTCGATCTGCACCTTCTGCAGCGCCCGCGCGAACGCCACCGCGCTGGGGTAGCGATCGTCCGCGTTCTTGGCCATCGACCGCTCGAGCAGCCGCTGCAGGCTGTCCGGCGAATCCGGCCTCTTCAACGAGGGGAGCGCGGCACGCTCGATGCGCTCGATCAGGTCGGCGCTGGAGTTCCGCTCCCCCGGACGCTCGAACGGCGAACGACCGGCCAGCAGCGTGTAGAGGGTGGCACCCAGCGCCCAGACATCCGTGCGCGGCCCGCTCTGCGGCGGCTCGGCGAACGACTCCGGCGGCGACCACGGGATGGACATGCCCGACGCCTCACCCGTGGCCCCCGTCGTCGACGCGATCCCGAAGTCGGTCAGCGCCGGGCGATTGTACTCGGTGACGAGGATGTTCGCCGGCTTGATGTCACGGTGCAGCACTCCGGCACGGTGCGCGGTCTCCACCGCTCCGGCGACCTGGATGCCGACTCGCAGGGCCTCGGCGACCGAGAACGGCTCCTTGCGGGAGCGGATCTGGAGGTTCGGCCGAGGACAGTACTCCATCACGAGGTACGGGCGCCCGTCGCCGGCCACACCCGCCTGGTAGATCGTGACGATCGCGGGATGCGTGGACAGCATCGCCATGACGTTCGCCTCGTCGGCGAACTCCTGCGCAGCGCTGCTCGAGATGCGGTCGGCGAGCAGCACCTTCACCGCGACGCGGCGGCGCGGCATCTCCTGCTCGTAGAGGAACACATCGGCGAAGCCTCCGGTCCCCAGCGGCTCCACATACGTGAAGCCGGGCAGATCGGGCGGCGGCGAGGGACGACGGGTCACGGCAGATCCTCGAACGCGACGGTCACTCCGTCGCCGAGATCCACCACGTCGCCCGAGAGGACGAGCGTCTGCTCCCCGGGGTGCAGACGCACCGGGTCCGCACCCGGCCGGAGCAGCGTGGAGCCGTTCGTGGTGTGCAGGTCGATGATCACGACCGTGTCGCCCTCGGGCCGCACCTCCAGGTGGCTGCGCGAGATGTCCTGCTGCGGGCTCTCGACCGCGATCAGGTGCGGAAGGTTCGCTCCTGACGCACGGGTCGAACGCGGGCGGCGCCCGATGATGACGGTGCGATCGAGTGCAGCGACCTGCCCGGTGGAGAGGCGGATGCGTCCTGCCGCTGCCGCGCCCTGAGCTGCAGCCACATCGAGCACCTCGGTCGGCGCGTCGTTCGGAGCCGGCGGCTGCTGACGCAGCGCACGGAGTTCGGCGGCCGAGACCGTCGACCCGTCGTGGTCGCCCTCCGGAGCGCTCGGGACCGGCGGGGCGACAGAAGGGGTCCCGCCGGTGTGCACGGTCGCCCCCCACAGCTGATCGAAGTCGTCGTCGACGATGGGCGCGAGCGTGACCTCGGTGGGCGGGAGGAAGACGTCTTCGATGGGAGGGAGCGGTTCTTCGACGGGCTCCGGCTGCGGCTCGGGCTCCGGCTCGGGCTCCGGCTCGGGCTCCGGCTCGGGCTCCGGCTGGGACGCGGGTTCCCCCGCGACCGGCTCGGCCGCCGCGGTGCCGGCCGCGGATTCACCCACGATCGGAGCGGGTCCGAGCGCTGCGGTCAGGGGTTCGGCGTCGCTCGGCTCGAGCTCGGCGCTCACGCCCGCTGCCCGCACGATGCCGCTCTGCACGGGCAGTCCATCGGCGTCCGCCGCCGTCTCCACCGTGATCTCGATCTTCGTCGCGCCGCCGAGGAAGCGCTCGTTCCAGGTCGTGACATCCTCGCCGGAGAGCTCGATCGACTCGGTCGCGCACTCGACGTGCGCCGACACGGCGCCGCGCAGCGCGATGCGGAGGTCGGCTCCCTCGGCGACCGCAGCGACGAAGGACGGCAGTGCCGTGAACGAGCCGCCGACATGCGTCGTCAGGACGTCGACGACGGTGGCGAGCGTCTTCTCCTCCGGCATCCGCTCCCACAGGCGCCCGACGACGTCGCCGGGGACATCCGGGGGCAGGGCGACGAGCGCGCCGGGGATGACGATCAGGAACCACTGTCCCGGTCGGTAGATGGTCTGCATCAGCGAACCCCTCCTGCTGCGGCTTCTCGTGGACGCGTGTCCAGGTCGATATCCGTGTCGTCGGTGGCCATGAGCGTCCCCGGCCGCGACGCCACCGAGACGGCGTCCACGACGATGACGGTGATGTTGTCCCGGCCGCCGGCGTTGACGGCGTCGTCGGTCAGCATCTCTGCGGCCTTCTGCGGATCGGGCTCGGAGGTCAGTACCTCGCGGATGCGGGCATCCGGCACCTCGGAGGTGAGACCGTCGGAGCACACCATGATCCGGTCGCCGAGCTCGGCGGGGAACATCCAATAGTCGGCATCGCCGGTGCTGCTCGCGCCGATCGCCCGGGTGATGATGTTGCGGCGGCTGTCGGAGATCGCATCCTCGGCGGTGAGCTCACCGGATTCGATCAGCTCCTGCACCACCGAGTGGTCGACGCTGATCTGCTCGAGCTCGCCGTCGGCCAGACGGTAGGTCCGCGAATCGCCGATGTTCACCGCGAGCCAGTACCCCATGCCGTCGACCGAGGCGATGACGACACCGCTGAGGGTCGTTCCCGCACGGCCGTTTCCCGATGTCGACAGATCCTCGACGTTCGTCCGCGAGACCGACAGCGCCTGACGCACGTCGTCGAGTTCGAGCGCAGGACGACCGATGTAGCGGGAGAACTCGGCGATGACCGCCGCACTCGCACGCTCGCCCGCCTCATGCCCGCCCATTCCATCGGCGACGAGGAAGACGGGCGCCGATGCGAGGTGCGCATCCTCGTTGAGCAGGCGACGGAGCCCCGGATGCGTCGCAGACCCGGTGGAGACGATCAGTCCGGCCCTCATGCGTAGCCGCCGATCGTCATGATGCGGTCACCTATCTCGATCGCGTCTCCCAGACGCACAGGCACGCGCTGCCCTGCCGGGCACGCGATGCGCTGCCCGTCTCGGACGATGGTCATGCCGTTCGTGGAGTGCCGATCCAGCACCCAACCGCCGGACGTCTCGGCTGCGGCCTCGAAATGGGTCTTCGACAGCGAGAGCGTCTCATCACGCACGGACACGATCGTCGCGCCCTCTTCCGGGGAGGGATTGCGGCCGAAGACGGTGCGCCGAGAGACGGGCACGCGCGTGCCGTCGTCCCACGTGAAGACGAGTCGGTGCCCGGGAACACTGATCCTGGTGACCTCCAGATCGTCGTCCGCGTCGTCGGCCTCCGCCGCACGCGCCGTCGCTGCCGGAGCAACCGCAGGTACAGGTGCAGGTGCAGGTGCAGGAGGTACGGGAGCCGCGGCCGTCGCGGGAGGTGCGGGAGGCGCGGGAGGTGCCGCGGGTGCCGAGGAGGGCGAGGGATGCTGCTGGATCGTCGCGTCGAGCTCGGACTCCAGGGGCGGGGCGGGGCGCGGGGGCGCGTCCTGCGTGATGCCGGGCACGAAGGCGATCAGCGATCCGGTCTCGGCGACCGGAGCCGCGGGCCGGGGCGGCACGGGTGCAGGAGGCGCCGCGGGTGCCGGCGCAGGCGCGGCAGACGGAGCCGCCGGCTGCGGAAGCCCGGGGATCGCCGGCGCGGAGGGCACCGTCGAGAGGCCCGACTGCGGCTTGGCCGACGCATCCGCACGCGACGCCGTCGCGGCACCGGGGGCGGGCGACCAGCCGGATGCGGCCACCCTGGCGTCGAGCATCAGCGACGACGCGACCTTGTCGTGCCAGCCCTGGAAACGGCCCGAGCCGTCGAACAGCGGGCTGAAGTAGCCGACGACGATGGCTCCGGCGAGGCCGAAGATGATGTTGCGCAGCAGGGCGCGCCCGAAGCCGAGCGGGCTCCCATCCGCCGCCGACACGAGCCGCAGCCCCTGCGCGCGCATGCCGATGGAACCGTTGCCGGCCTGCATGACCGTGTAGACGACGAACCAGGCGAGCAGCACCAGGCTCACGACGGGGCCGCCGATGAGCAGCACGGCGATCGAGGCCTCGAGCCCACCCGAGAGCGTCGAGGCGAGCAGCAGACCGCCGCCGAGAAGGATGCCGAGTCCGCCGGCGATCAGGGCGTCGATGACGTAGGCGACCGCGCGACGGGAGATCGGCGCGATCTGATCGAGCGCGGGCTGCGTCATGGGGTCTCACTCTCGGAGGACGGGGGCGTCGTGCTGTTCTTGATGGTGCCAGGTTCGCGGCGAACGCGCGCGGTCGCCGCATCCTTCAGACTCTGCAACCCGTTCGACATGGCTGTGCCTCCGAGCAGGGAGCGCATGCTCAGCCGGGCCTTCGTGCGCTTCCAGAAGCCGGCCTCCGCTCCGAGGCCGCCGACGATCTCATCGACCTCGTGCCAGAACGACTCCACGTCCTGCGGGCTGGGTTCCGTCGGACCGAACACCTCGGCGTCGGCCCGCTCGGCCAGCGCGGTGACCTGCGGGACGGTGAGCGAGGATGCCACGACCGCGGCCTCCTCGATGCGGGTGCCGCCGGGGGCCAGGCGCGCACCGTAGTCGACGGCGCGGTCGGTCAGCTCGTCCCAGCCACCGCTGATGCGGTCGGAGGTGCGGGCTGCGGCGCGACGCGAACGGCGCTTCGCGGCCTTCCAGGCACCGATCACGATGAACGGCGAGGCGAGCACGGCGATCACCGCGAGCGAGATCCCGCCGATCAGCAGGATCGCGCCGATGATGCCGGCGAGGTTCAGGCTCTCGTCCTCCGACTCGCGGTCGTCGGGCAGAGTCGGCGGCAGGTCCACGGGCTCCTGCGGCGGGGGCGGCGGCTGCAGCACCTGCGGCTTCGGGTCGACGCGGGGCTTGGTGTTCTGGTCGTTGGGGACCTGGTCCTCGGGCGGGGTCGGGTTGAACGTCATCCATCCGACGCCCTCGAAGTTGACCTCGACCCAGGCGTGCACATTGTCGCCGGTGGCGGTGAAGACCGCTTCCCCCGCCTGCTCGTCGTCGGGGTAGTACCCCATGACGACGCGGGCGGGGATGTCGAGCTGTCCGGCGAGCAGGGCCATCGCCACGGCGTACTGCTCATCGTCGCCGATCATCTGGTCGGCGCCCACGAGCGTCGAGATGCGCTCGGCGGTGTGGCCGGCACGCGACAGCACCTCCCCCTCGAGACCGTGGCTGAAGAAGCCGCCCTCGGAGAGGAAGGTCTCCAGTGCCCGCACCTGCTCGATCGGCGTCTCGGCGCCCGCCACGGTCTCGGCGGCCAGGGAGGTCAGCTCCTCCGGCACGTTGCTGGGCTTGGGCATCGCGACCTTGCCGAACGCCACCTCGGCCAGCTGCTCGTCGTCGGGCTCGCTCGGCATCACGGCGTCGACCACGTACTCGTCGCCCGCACTCAGCTTCGGGGTGGCCACCGCGGTGCCGGTCACCGTGTTGACGAAGGTGCCGCGGCGCAGGTCTTCGGCGCGGTCGCCGTCGAACCGGATCTCCGACAGCTCTCCCGCCGTCGGCATCCACACGCCGCGGTACTCGTCGATCGCGAACTTCAGCGTCACGGGGACGCCTTCCGCCTCCGGCGCCATGTTCGACCGCAGCGGGGCGAACGCGCTCGACGAGGTCGGGCCGCCGTCGGTGACATTGTAGACCATGCCGTCGAACTGGTCCATCACGGCCGTGCGGATGCGGGCGCCCTTGGGCAGACCCTGCACGGTGAACAGCGTCTCCTCGGCCTCGTCGCGCACGTTCTTGCGGAACGCCTGCAGCGGGCTCGGGTAGTCGCGGATGTCGAACGGCGGGATGATCACGTCGCGGAACACGTGCCGAGGCTGTGCGGGGGTCGCGACGGCGGCCGTGGCGACGCCGGCCCCACCCGCGACGGCCAGCACGGCGACTCCGGCCAGCAGACGCCGGGTGCGCATGTGCGCCGCGCGGGACGGGTCGACCTCGCTCACCGAGACCGCCATGTTCTGCGGCGCCCAGAGCTGACGCAGGGCCAGCCACGACATGCTCACGACGGCGAACACGAGCCCCTGCACGAGGGGGAACGCCGGCTCCGGGGTGCCGAGTGCGATCACGAGCATGAGCAGCACGCCGGCCGGCAGCAGCGCCCAGGCGACCTGCGACAGGCGCAGCGCGAGCGAGGCGGTGAGCGTCGTGACCACGAGCGCCAGCAGGAACGGGACGATCAGGTGCCCGTCGGCCGCCGCCACGGGGGCGACCGTGGTGAGCATCTGCTTCCAAGCCGTGACCGTGCCCAGCGCGAGTTTCTGCAGCGTCTCGAGGGTGGGGATGAATCCGAGGATCGCGGTCTGCGGCAGCGCAAACGCCGCGCCGAACACGAAGTACGCGGCGACGGTGAGCCCCGCGATGATCAGGATGCCCCAGCGACGCCACGTGGCTACGGCCGCGATCGCGAGGCCGAGCAGGATGCCGCCGATGACGGCCGGGAGGAACGAGGGCCCCGCGAAGGTGGGCCAGAACCCCACCATCGCCGTCGCGACCAGGAGCGCCGTCGCCCCGAGGTCGAGGATCCAGCGACGAGGGGCGAGCGTGGTGGACGCGGCGGACGCGGTGGCGGGCGCGGTCATGCGAGCACCTTCTGCAGAGCGAGGGGAACCTGTTCGAGCGCGCCGACCGTGACGACGTCGGCGTCGCCGATGCGCCGCAGCGTCGGCGCGGTCGCGGTCGTGTCGGTGACGACCGCGAGCACCTTGGCCCCGAAGGGCAGGCGCGAGCAGGCAAGGCGGAGGTCGTCGGAGGGCACGCGGGAGCCGCACACGAGCACCACCACGCTGGCCAGCGGCATGGTCGCCGAGACGATACCGGCGAGATCGGCGATGCCGCCCTCCTTCGCCTTGCTGTTCTCGACCGCGGCGAGGGAGTCCAGCAGCTGCTTGCCGGTGCCGGCGGGCAGCTCGCGGCCCTGCACGCGCACGTCGACGCGCTGCGAGTCGCGGAGTGCCCGGAGACCGATCGAGCCCGCCGCCGAGATGCCGAGCTCGAAGTCGTCGTCGGTGGCGTAGTCGCCCGCCGAGCGTGAAAGACCGATCACGAAGTGCGAGCGACGGGTCTCCTCGTACTGGCGGACCATCATCGTCCCGGTGCGGGCGGTCGAGCGCCAGTGCACGTGGCGCAGGTCGTCGCCGGGCTGATACTCGAGCAGTGCGTGGAAGGAGACGTCGTCACGGGAGAGATCCGCGGCCGGAAGCCCCTCGAGGTCGCGCAGGTAACCGAGCGACTGCCCGTCGAACAGCACGGTACGCGGGTGCACGAACAGGTCGACCGGATCGTCACGGCGGTGCGCGCGCTCGAAGAGACCGAGCGGGTCGCCGCGGACGACGCTCACCGGACCGACCTTGACCACACCGCGCCGCTGCGTGGGGATGGCGAAGAGCTCCTCCGCCTCCTCCCCCGGTGCGAGGCGCTGGATGCCGAACTCGCCGCGACCCGAGCCGACCGGGAGCACCACGCGCGAGGGCAGGATCGCTCTGCTGCCGCGGTTGGCCAGGGTGAGTGCGCCGACTGCGCGCTCCCCTACGACCACGCGGGTGCGGGCGAGGTCGAGCGAGACGTCGTAGGCGGTGCGTCCGATCAGGAACAGCGCGCAGACGCCGACGGCGATCGCGATCACCGCGGCCGCGATCGTGAACTCCGCCCAGCCGGCGACCTGCCCGATCACCCAGAAGCCGACGGCGATGGCCATCAGCACCCAGGCCAGCGGGCGGATCGCCGCGGTGATCTTCCGGAGGCGCGTCAGAAGGCGCGCGCCGATGACGGCCGCGACGTCACGCCATCCGGCGTCGCGTTCCGTCTGCGGCGGCGCCGCCTGAAGAGCCTCCGCGGTCATCAGGCCGCTGCTCGGGCCTGGGGTGCCGCGACGCCGTCGAGCACGCGGGCGATCACGGTGTCGCTGCTCGTACCGGCGAACTCCGCCTCGGCGTCGAGCAGCAGGCGGTGCTGCCAGACCGGTCGTGCGAGGGCCTTGATGTCGTCGGGCAGCACGAAGTGGCGGCCCTGCGCTGCGGCCCACACCTTGGCGATGCGGATCATCGCGATCGCGCCACGCACCGAGACGCCCAGGCGGATCGCGCCGTCTTCACGGGTCGCCTCGGCCAGCTCCGCCACGTAGCGCAGCACGGCCGGCTCCACGTGCACGGTGGCGGCGAGGTCGGCCATGTCGGCGACGGCGCTCGTCGTGATGATCGCCGAGAGCCCGGCCGACGGGTTGCGATCGGATGCTCCGGCGAGGATGCTCTCCGTGACCGCGAGGTCGGGGTATCCAATGGAGGTCTTGATCAGGAAGCGGTCGAGCTGGGCCTCGGGGAGCTTGTAGGTTCCCGCCTGCTCGATCGGGTTCTGCGTGGCGATGACGAGGAACGGGCGCCCGGCCTCGTGCGTGACGCCGTCGACCGTGACCCGCGACTCCTCCATGACCTCGAGCAGCGCCGACTGCGTCTTCGGCGACGCACGGTTGATCTCGTCGGCCAGCACGATCGACGCGAAGATCGGTCCCTTGTGGAACTCGAACCGGTGCGACTGCTGGTCGTAGATCGTCACACCCGTGACGTCGGACGGCAACAGGTCGGGCGTGAACTGGATGCGTGCGCTCGTGCCCTGCACTGTCGCCGCGAGCGCCTTGGCGAGGCTCGTCTTGCCGGTGCCGGGCGCGTCCTCGAGGAGCACGTGGCCCTCGGCGAGCATCGACGCCATCACCAGACCGACGATCTCCTTCTTGCCCTGCACCGCCTTGTCGACGTTCTCGACCAGACGCTGGAAGGTGCCCTGGAACCAGGCGGCCTGCTCGGGGGTCATTGTCATGAGTGTGGGGTTCCTTGTCGTGAGGGAGTTCGTGGAGCGGGAGCCGTGGCCGCTACGGCCAGCTGGTGCCTTCGGACCAACCGACGCCTTGGATATCGGCCTGCAGGGTCCTGCCCATGCCGCCGTGCCAGCAGGAGAGCTGGATCGTGCCGTTCGCGGGCACGTTGTACCGGTTGTATGTCGAGGTCTGCCCGGACGACGAGCGGTACGGCTGCCCGTTGTCGAGGCAGCGGATCATGTACGTGCCCGCGGGGACGTTCGCCGTGTTCAGGTTCAGGTAATAGCACGTATCGGGACTGCAGTTGCGGGAGTCCACGCCCTGCGAGGCCCACCAGCGCGGCTGCGGTCGGTCCTTCGCGGTGGCGCCCCTGGTCGGGCTCTCGTCGGACCAGGCACCGGTGTTGTCCCTCGCTCGGGCCTTGATGGTGTGATGTTCGCTGTAGGTGCCGACATTGACCGATCCGGACATGCCGACGTTCTGCCACCCGCCCCCGTCGACGCTGATCTGCACCGTGTCGATGTTGCGTCCGTTCGCCGAGCCGTTCGCGTTCCAGTTCAGGCGCACCTGCGTCTCGAGCGACTCCGCCCTCACATCGGGCGCGGACGGCTTCCCGTGCGGGTTGCCCTGCGCGGCGTTCGAGACGGCGCCGGCATAGCTCGACCCCGCGAAGTCCGTTGTGAGGAGGCGGCTAATGGCCCGCACCTCGACGGTGTAGTTGTGGCCGTTGGTGAGCCCGCCGATGGTCTTGTTGCCCGGCAGAGCGTTCCAGCCGCCGCGGTCCAGCCGGTACTCGTAGGTGATCTCGCCCGCAGACGCGCCACCACTCGACCCCGGACGGAAGTCGATCACCAGCGCACGGTCGCGTTCTTCGACGACCTTCAGGCTCGTCGGCGCTCCGGGCGGAACCACGCCGCGTCGGGGCGCGGAGGGCGGGCTCATCTCGCCCCAACCGGCCTTGTTGTAGGCCTGGATGCGATAGGTGTACGCCGTCTCCGACGGGTCGACGACGACCGTCTGGCTCCTGGCTTCCGGCCCGGGGGTCATCGTGTCCACGACCTGGCCGCCCCGCAGCACCTCGAGTCGGTAGCCGCGGATGGCGTCGCCGTTGTTGTCCTGGTTGCCCCAGTTCACCGACATCTGCGCGCGACCGTTGACCGGCGCGAGCTCGGATGTGGTCGGAGCCGCTGCCGGAAGCGGAGGACCGGCGGGGATCTCGGATGACGACCAGCCGCTCCAGCTGGAGGGGTCGGGCGCCCTGTTGTGCGCCTGCACCCTGACCTGGTAGTCGGAGCCGTTCTCGAGACCCTCCCACGTGGTGGAGTTGCCCGTGACTTCCTTCTGCGTGATGCCGGAGGGCGGCGCGGGCGAGATCTCGAGCGTGTAGCGGTCGACCGGAGAACCCGGCGTCGACGGGGTGGTCCACGCCACCTTGAGCGACTTGTCGCCGAAGACCAGGGTCGGCGGGATCGGGGTGTCCGGACGAGCGTCTGGCCGTGCGGGAGCCGACAGCGCGGACGGCTCGGACTCGCCGACGCGGTTGGTCGCGGTCGCCTGGAAGGTGTACTCGACGTTGTTGGTCAGGCCGTCGAGCGTGCAGGTCGTGGACTGGCACTCCTTGCTGTACGAGCTGCCGCCGACCGACTTCACGGTGTACTTCGTGATCTCGGCGCCGTTGTTCGAGGGTGCCGAGAACGACACGACGACCGTCCGGTCCTGCACGCTCGCGATGACCGGGACGCCGGGCGCATCCGGCACATCCTGCACGGTGACGACGATCTGGCCGTTGACCTCGCGGTCGGCATCCTGCGTCGCATCTTGGATGCGGTAGCGCACCACGAGCGTTCCCACGAACGACTCGTTCGGCGTGACGGTGACCTCGCTGTCCGTGAACGTGACCTCGCCGGAACCCGACTCCGCGACCGCGGTCACGATCTTCAGGGGCGTCTCGGGGAACGGGTTGTAGTCGTTCGCGAGCGCGGGCACGGTGATGGTCTTGCCCGCATCCGCCTCGGCGATCGTGTCGGTGTTCGCCGCCGGCATCGACCTCGTCGAGGCCGTGACCATGACCTCGACCGTGCCCTCGACCGGTTCGGTCGTGCCGTCGGAGATGCGGATCTTGAGCGTGACGGCGGTGCCCTTCTTGGCGTTCGATGCGGCCTCGACGACGAGCTTGTCGTCGCCGTCGATCCGGGCGGAGACGCCCTTCTCCTCGCCGCCGACGAGGGAGTAGTCGTGCTTGCCCTCGTCTTCGGGGTCGGGGTCGTCGGTGAGGGCGGCCAGATCGAGCGAGGTCGCCGGCTCTCCGGGCGCGACGTTGACCTGTCCCTGCACGAAGGTGGGCTGCTGGTTCTCGGGCGGCAGCACGTTGATCGGGATGCTGAGCGTGGCCTTGCGCCCCTCGGGGTCGTCGGGTCCGTCGCCGTCGGTCACCTCGAAGGTGAGCGAGTCCGGTCCGAAGAATCCCTTGGCCGAGGTGTAGACGAGGGTGCTCTCGTCCTTGAGCAGGTCGGCGCCGTCGGCGTGGTTCGCGCTGATCCTCTCCTTCTCGGTGATCACCACGTCGCCACCACCGGCGACGGTGACGTACTCCGACAGCGGGATCTCCTCGGTCTCGCCGCTGACCACTTCGAGCGGCTTCGTCGAGGTGAGCGTCGGGCGCAGATCGGATCGCGAGGGCACGAAGATGAAAGCCGATGCCCGCTGATCGTCGCGGTCGACGAGGGTGTAGCGGATCAGCTGCAGCTCGTCGGTGACGGTGACGCGCACCTTGCCGTTCTCGAGCTGCGTGCCGCCCTCCCCGACCTCGACGGTGAGGCTGTCGGTGGTGCCGTCGGGGTCCTCGTCGTTGGCGAGGATCTCCAGGTCGGCGCTCAGGCCGCCGTCTTTCAGGTCCACCGGCTGCAGGCGGTCGTCGCGGGCGACCGGCGCCTGGAGCGGAACATCCTCGTCGACCGTGATCTGCAGCGTCGCCGTGGCTTCGGCCCCACGGGCGTCGACCGCGGTGTACTGCAGGGAGGTCTCGGTCGGGCCGTTCGGCGCCTGCACGAGCACCCGGTCACCGGAGACGCGCGCCTCCAGGCCGTCGGGAAGCTCGAGGCCGTCCTTGAGGAGCGAGACCTTGTCGCCCTCGGGGTCGGAGTCGTTCGCGAGAACGGGCACGGCGATCTCGCGACCGGGTCGCACCACCACCGCATCCTTCACCGCGTAGGGCGGCTGGTTGGTCTGCTCGGTGGGAGCGATGCCGACGCGGATGGTGGCGATGCCCTCCTTGCCGAGCCGATCGCGCACCCGGTACTTGAACACGTCGACGCCGGATGCTCCGTCGGAGGCCTCGTAGGTGAAGTAGTTCGGCCCGTTGGTGATGCGTCCCTTGGTGGGGCTCGACTCGATGCCCACGAGCTCGACCGAGTCGCCGTCGGTGTCGATGCCGTCGAGCGGCACCGCGATGTTCACCTCGGTGCCGGCGAGCGCGCGGGCGACGAGGTCCTGCGGACGCGGTGCCGCGTTGTTCTCCTCGTCGATCGGGAGGATCTGGATCGTGACGTAGCCGGCGGCCTTCTGCTGGCGCGAGTCGGAGACCTCGTACGTGAGGTACACCGTCTTGGCCTCGGGGCCCGCCTTGAAGCGCACCGCATCCTGCGACACGAAGGCCTCGCCGTCTTCGGGGTCGACGAACGGCTCGATGAGCTCGGGCTCGACGTGCATGACGTCGTCGCTCGGGTGGGTGTCGTTGTCGAGCACAGGGATCGTCACGACATCACCGACGCGGACGGTCGCCGTGTCGGGGTTGGCGATCGGCTGCAGGAGCTCCTCCGGCGCGGGGATCGGGATGACCACCACCTCGCCCTCGGCCGACTTGGAGCCGTTCGAGATGCGGTACTTGACGCGCACCTGCTCCTCGAGCGCGCCCTGATCCGTGATCCGCAGCGTCTCGTGGTTGAGGACCGACACCGAGATGCCGCTGCTCGGCTCCAGCGACACCGACTGCACGACGAGGATGCCGCCGGCGGGGTCGGTGTCGTTGTTGAGCACGCCCAGCAGCACGTCGCCGCCGGTGGGCAGCAGTGCGACGTCGCGGACGGCGACGGGTGGCAGATCGGTCTCCGACTCGGGCATCACGTCGACGCGGACGATGCCCTCGCCGTTCTTCGGACCCGTCGTCACCTGGTACTGCACGTAGTAGACGCCCGGCTTCTCGGCCATGAAGGAGAAGGTCTTGTTGGCCGTGTTCGGGACGATCGTGGCGCCGGGGGTGTCGAGCACCCGGCTCAGACGCAGCTGCTCGCGCGAGGTGCTGGTGTCGTTCGCGGTCGGGGCGACGGTGACCTGCTCGCCCGCCCGCGTGATCACGTGGTCGGCGTTGGTCTTGGGGTTCGTCGAGCCCTGCGGGCGCACGTCGAGGGCGATGGTCGAGGTGCCGAGCTTGCCGAAGGCGTCTGCGACGGTGACCTGCACGTCCTTCCGCCCCTGCAGGCTCGCGGTCGCCTTGTAGGTGATCTGGCCGTCCTTGCTGAAGTCGACCTCGTCGCCCGGGGCGGCGAGCACCTCCTTCAGGTAGATGTCGTCACCGTCGGGATCGATCCAGTCCGGGAGGATGTTGTACGAGATCGTGCCGCCGGTCTCGACCGCGAGTGAGGTCTTCCGCTTCGACGTGGGGGCGGCGTTCTCGTTCCAGTCGTGCACCGCGAGCGACACGACCGCCGTGTCCTTGCCCTTGCGGCCGTCGTCGACCTCGTAGGTGAAGCTGGCCGTGCCGGAGGCTTTCTCCCCCACGGTGATCTGCAGCGAGCCGCCGTTGTTGATCGGCTGCACGGTGCCGATGGACGGCTGTGCCTCGGCGAGCGCCGCGACGAGCACGTCGCCGTCGGGGTCGTTGTCGTTGTCGAGCACCGGGAGCAGCGTCGTGGCGCCGGGGCGCACGCCGTACGAGTCGTCTTCGGCGATCGGAGGCGTGTTCTCCTCGCTGCGCTCCGGGAGCGTGGTCTCGACCGTCTCCTCGGTCGAGTCCTCCTGGTTCTCCGTCTCGCCCTCGGGCGGGGTCAGGTCGTTCCAGTTGTCGACGCGCTGCAGGCTCTCGTTCGCCATCCAGGCGGCGCCGCCGACCGCGTCGTTGAGGATGATCACGTCGCGGTTGACGCGGAACGTCAGGCTCGCGGAGTCTTCGGCGCCGTCGATCGGGGAGTTCACATCGTTGCCGTCGCCGGGGCATTCGCGGATGAAGGTGGCCGATCCCGCCCAGGCCCCGTAGGTGCAGCCGCGGAGCCAGACCGGCGCCGCCGCAGTGCCGTCGCCGCCCGCCGAGGTCTGCTCCGGCTCACCGCCGTCGAGGGGGACGCGCACGAGTGCCGTCGGGGTGGCGATCGCGACGGCATCGGTCTCGGCCGACGCCTGCTGCAGCACGGCGTCCGCCGCGCCCTTAAGCTCGGTGCGCAGGCCTCCGGGAGTCGTGACGACCCCGGCCGCCTCGTCGAACACGACCGGCGTGCGTCCGACGGCGGTGATGGTGGGGCGCACCGACAGGTCGAGTTCGCCGACCGACGCGGCCGATGCCTCGCCGGGAGCACCCTCGTTGTCGACGGGGACGGTGACGACCTCGCCGCGTTCCCCGGAGAGCGCGAAGACGGTGCCGTCTTCGGCCACCGTCACATCGGAGTTCTCGCCGAGTTCGACGATGGGCTCGGCCGCCTCGATCTCGAACGAGGCGATGCCCTGCACCGGCACGACCCAGAGGTCACCGGACTTCTCGTCGAGGATGGCTGCCGTGTTGGCGCCCATCGCCACCTTGGCGGACGAGGGGATGATCGTGGAGTCGCCGAGCGAGACCCTGGCCGGATCGATCGCGGTGACCGTGGATGCGCTCTCGTCGACGACGAGCACGTTGGCAGCGGCCTGGAGGATGTCGTAGTTCTCGCTGGTGGTGCGCAGACCGCCGTCGAGGATCGTGGATTCGTTGTTGAAGTGGCCGACGAGCAGGCTCGACGTCTTGGTGATCCAGACGCCGCCGTCGTTCAGGTCGACCTTGGTGGTCGGGAACCCCTCATAGGTGAAGGCCATGGTCGTGATGGCGATGACGCCGACGGTGACGCCCGCGGCGGACGCCAGCGTCTTGGGTCGCGCGCGCATCCATGACAAGGCCTTCATGCCCGGTTCCCCCCCAGGGTCACACTCTCCGATTACTCGTGCGCGGGCCCGACTGGCCGCTGAGCACTCGTACATCCTAACCGTGCACTGATATTCCGCTCGATGGGGAGAAGTCCCCACGGCAACCTGCTAGGCGCGCCAGCACCCCGCGATGTGATCGTCGACCATCCCGGCCGACTGCATGAGGGCGTACATGGTGGTCGGCCCCACGAAGCGGAACCCTCGTCGACGCAGTTCCTTGCTCATCGCCGTCGATGCCGGGGTGACGGCCGGAACCTCCGCGAACGACGCCGGACGGGTGGCGGATGCCACCGGGGCGAACGACCACATCAGCTCGTCGAGCTCGCCCGGCGCCATCGCGCGCACGAGACGGGCGTTGCCGATGGTCGCCAGGATCTTGGCGCGATTGCGGATGATGCCGGCATCCGTCATGAGCCGCTCGACATCGGCCTCATCGAACTCCGACACCGCCTCGGGCTCGAAGCCGGCGAACACATCTCGGAACCGCGGACGCTTGCGCAGGATCGTGATCCACGAGAGCCCGGCCTGGAAGCCCTCGAGCGCCATCTTCTCGAACAGTGCGCGGTCGCCGTGCAGGGGCACACCCCACTCCTCGTCGTGGTAGCGGCGGTACTCGTCGTCGTCGCCCACCCAGGCGCAGCGGTCGCGGGCGTCCGGGCCCGTGAGAAGAGAGGTCATCGTGTCAACGTATCGGCCCCCACCGACGTCAGTCGGCGAAGGTGGCCGCGTCGATCACGAACCGGTACCGCACGTCGGAGGCGAGCACCCGCTCGTAGGCGGCGTTGATCTCGGATGCCGGGATCACCTCGATCTGGGCGGCGAGACCGTGCTCGGCGCAGAAGTCGAGCATCTCCTGGGTCTCGCCGATGCCGCCGATGTTGGATCCGGCGAGCGAACGGCGTCCGCCGATGAGCGACATGACACCGACCGACAGCGGTTCGGCGGGAGCGCCGACGCACACCAGCGCGCCGCCGACGTCGAGCAGGCTCAGGTACGAGCGCACATCGATCACCGCGCTCACCGTGTTCAGGATCACGTCGAACGACGAACGCAGCTCGCGGAACGTCGTCGGGTCGCTCGTCGCGCGGTAGTGGTCGGCGCCGAGTCGCAGGCCGTCGTCCTTCTTGCTCAGGGTCTGCGAGAGCACGGTGACCTCGGCGCCGAGCGCGTGCGCGATCTGCACGCCCATGTGGCCGAGGCCGCCGAGACCCACCACAGCGACGCGGGTGCCCGGACCGACGTTCCAGTGCCGCAGCGGCGAATACGTCGTGATGCCGGCGCAGAGCAGGGGAGCTGCGGCATCCAAGGGCAGCGCGTCCGGGATCCGCAGCACGAACGCCTCGGTCACCACCACCTGCTCGGAGTAGCCGCCCTGTGTGACGGTGCCGTCGCGGTCCGTGCTGCCGTACGTCTGCACCGCGCCCTCGGTGCAGTACTGCTCCTCGCCGCGCAGGCAGTTGCGGCACTCGCCGCACGAGTTCACCAGGCAGCCGACGCCGACGCGGTCGCCGACCGCGTGCCGGGTCACGGCCTCGCCCACCGCCGCGACGGTTCCCGTGATCTCGTGTCCGGGTGCGAGCGGATACCTCTGCGGCCCCCAGTCGCCGCGCACCGTGTGAATGTCGGAGTGGCAGATGCCGGCGTACGCGATGTCGATGAGCACGTCGAGCGGTCCGAGCTCCCGCCGCTCGATCACGGTCTTCTCCAGCGGGGCGGCTTCGCGGGGTGCGGCGTAGGCGTGGACGCGGGTCACGGGGACTCCTTCTTCTGGTGGCGGCATCCACCCTACGCATCGCGTGCCGCCCGTCCTACCCGTGAGGGGCGTCCACCCCGGTCCGTCAAGGCCCCTGACGGTCCGTGCGGGCACTCCGTACCCTCGGCACATGAGCATCGACATCGAACGCATCGACGGGTACCTCGGCCGCTATGCAGCGTCTCTGTCGGATTTCGACGCCGAGGCCGCGGTGGCGCTGTGGTCGACGCCCGGGATGATCGCGGATGACCGGGTCTCCGGCGTCCTGGACACCCGGGAGGAGATGATCGCGGGGCTGAAGCAGTCGTACCCCCTGTACCGCGAACTCAGACTCGCGTCCGTCAGCCACGAGCTCCTCGACACGAACGAGCTGTCCGAGCGACTCGTCCTGGTGAAGGTCCGGTGGCTGTTCCGCGACGCCGCGGGAGAGCTGCTGACCGACGCGAACAGCTACTACCTGCTGCGCGACGAGGACGACGCGGGATTGCAGGCGTGCGTCTGCGTCGAGACGGATTCCGCCGAGCACCTCCGGGCGCTGGCGGAGGAGCGCGGCATCGACCTCACGAAGTGGTCATCCTGACCGGCACGGTCTCGCCGGACTCGGTCAGCATCCGGCTCGCTCGGTACACCGGTCGGGAGGATGCACATCTGTCGGGAGGATCGTGCGGATTCGTCCTGCACCTTGCACGATCTCCCGACAGATGAACCGCTGCAGAACGGTCAGCGCTGCTGCTTCTTGAGCGCCTTCTCCTGGATCGGCGCCTTGCCGGTGGCGGCGAGGTCGGCGTAGTACGCCCGGGCCTCGTCCTGCCGCTGCTTCTCGATGCCGCTCGCGATCGGCGCCCGCACATGCTCGGGCTCGTAGCCGAACGCGTTCACCAGGTCGAGGGCATGCGGGCGCAGCCGCGCGCACAGCCGGTCGATGTAGCTCGACACCGCCGCGGCGCGCTGGGTCGACAGACGCCCGTGGATCAGGTGCCAGGCGAGGTGCTTCTCGATGAGCTGCAGCCCGAACAGGTCGCGCAGCCACGTGAGCACCTTCTTGGTGTCGGCGTCGTCGATCTGGTGCACGGCGTCGGTGAACGCCTCCCACTGCAGCAGCTCGCCGTGCGCGCGGGCGGCCTCGATCAGCTCGGCCTGGTTCTCGTTGAACAGGCGGGCGCCCAGAGCCTTGTCCTTCGCGCCGGGACGCAGGCGGGACGCGATGTCGGCGACCATCTGCTGCACGCGTCCGGCGAGCAGATCGTGCTGCTGCTCCTCACGGAGTCCTCGCTCGACCGAGCGGCTCACCTGCCCGAAATCGGAGACGGCCTGGCCGAGCTGACGGAGCCCGGCGCCGTGGAACAGCTTGCCCGCGGTCATCCCGACCGCGAACTTGGCGAGCGCCGCCGCATCCTTGCCCTGGAACTGCTTGGCGTAGTCGGTCAGCAGGCGCTTGCCGACGAGCTGCAGCAGCACGTTGTTGTCGCCCTCGAACGTGACGTAGATGTCGAGGTCGGCGCGCAGGCCCACCAGGCGGTTCTCGAACATGAAGCCCGCACCGCCGGTGGCCTCGCGGGCCTCCTGCAGCGTGTCGAGAGCGTGCCAGGTCGACAGCGGCTTGAGGGCTGCGGCGAGCGTCTCGAGGTCTTCGCGGTCGGCCGGGGTGTCGGTGCGACCCGAGAAGACGCCGTCGAACTTCTGCAGGAACTCGTCGTGCGCGAAGATCTGCGCGTACGTGGTGGCCAGGCGCGGCAGCAGGCGACGCTGGTGCTTGCCGTAGTCCATGAGCACGACCTCCTGCCCGTCCGCGCCGTCGAACTGGCGACGCTGGGTGGCGTAGGTGATCGCGATGTGCAGGCCCAGAGCGGATGCCCAGGATGCCGCGCCGTCGAGGGACACGCGGCCCTGCACCAGGGTGCCCAGCATCGTGAAGAACCGACGCCCGGGGCTGCCGATCGCGCTCGAGTAGGTGCCGTCGACCGCGACGTCGCCGTAGCGGTTGAGCAGGTTCGTGCGCGGGATGCGCACGTGGTCGAACGACAGGCGGCCGTTGTCGATGCCGTTGAGTCCGCCCTTGAGGCCGTCGTCCTCGCGGCCGATGCCGGGGAGGTCCTTGCCGTCGTCACCGCGCAGCGGCACGTAGAAGCAGTGCACCCCGTGGTTCACGCCGTTGGTGATGAGCTGCGCGAACACGGTCGCCGCGACACCGTGCAGCGCCGCGTTGCCGAGGTACTCCTTGGTGGCGGCCCGGAACGGGGTGTTGATGACGAATTCCTCGGTGGCCGCGTCGTAGGTCGCGGTCGTCCCGACGGCGGCCACATCCGAGCCGTGGCCGATCTCGGTCATCGCGAAGGCGCCGGGGATGGAGAGGTCCATGATGCCGGGGAGCCACTTCTCGTGGTGCTCCGCCGTGCCCAGCTGCAGCACGGCCGAGCCGAAGAGACCCCACTGCACGCCCGACTTGATCTGCAGGCTCGGGTCGGCGACCACGAGCTCTTCGAAGCCGGCGATGTTCGCCCCGTTGTTCTCCTCGCCGCCGAGCGACTTGGGGAACGCGCGGTGCACGGCCTTGTTCTCGACCAGCAGGTGCAGCTGGCTGAGCACGCGCTCGCGGTGCTCGTCCTTGCCGAGCTCGTCCTTGCGCCAGAATGCGGAGTCCTTGATCATCTCGCGCGCCTGGCGGCGTACGTCGCCCCAGGTGCCCATCAGCGCCTCGTTCACTCGGGCGACGTCCAGCTGCGGGGCGAGCGCGGTCGCGGGCGTTTCATCGGGTGTCGTCGAAGGACGGACGGCAGCGTCGACCATGGCATTCCTCCAGGAAAGTAGGGGTGCCCCCATGGTAGGTCTGCGACAAAGCCAGACGAAGTGCGCTGTGAGCATCCTCCAACGGCGGACCGGGATGCCCCCGCCTCGCGTTGTCACCTCACGACAGGAGCACCCTTCGCAGCGGCGGTCAGGCGGCGGCGATGACCGCCAGCACGCCTTCGCCGTAGGCCTCGCGCTTCTTGGCGCCGATGCCGGTGATGCCGTCGAGGTCGGCGAGGGAAGCCGGACGATGCTCGGCGAGGGCGCGGAGCGTGGCGTCTCCGAACACGATGTACGCCGGTACGCCCTGCTCACGAGCGGTCTCGGCCCGCCAGGCGCGCAGCGCCTCGAACAGCCCGCGGTCACCGGCATCCAGCGCATCGGCAGCACTCGCCTTGCGTGCCCGCGACGACGAGGTCGGACGCCCGATCGTGTCCTTGCGCAGCGGCACCGCGGTCTCACCGCGCAGCACGCCCGCCGCCTGCTCGCCAGGCGCGAGGGTGCCGTAGTCGCCCTGAGCCACCAGGATGCCGCGGGCCAGCAGCTGCCGCACGACGCTGCGCCAGTCCTGGTCGGAGAGGTCGTTGCCGATGCTGTACGTCGCGAGCTTGTCGTGCCCCTGCTGTCGGATGCGCTCGGTCGAGGCTCCGCGCAGGATGTCGATCAGGTGTCCGGCGCCGAACGACTGGTTGCGCTCGCGCTTGAGCCGCACGATCGTCGAGAGCAGCTTCTGCGCCGGGACGAGGCCGTCGAACGTCTCGGTGTCGTCGAGGCAGGTGTCGCAGTTGCCGCAGGGCTGCGACTCCTGGCCGAAGTACCCGAGCAGGTTCTGACGACGGCACTCGACCGTCTCGCACAGGGCGAGCATCGCGTCGAGGTGCTGCCCCATGCGCATCTTGAACGTGCGGTCGCCGGGGCTCTGGTCGATGAGTCGGCGCTGCTGCACGACGTCGCCGAGGCCGTACGCCATCCAGGCCACCGCGGGCTCACCGTCGCGGCCGGCACGACCGGTCTCCTGGTAGTACCCCTCGACGGACTTCGGCAGGTCGATGTGCGCGACGAAGCGCACGTCGGGCTTGTCGATGCCCATGCCGAACGCGATGGTCGCGACCATGACCACGCCGTCTTCGCGGAGGAAGCGTGCCTGGTTGGCCGCCCGCACCTCGGCGGGAAGACCCGCGTGATACGGCAGCGCGTCGAGCCCCTGAGCGGCGAGGTAGGTCGCCGTCTGCTCGACCGACTTGCGGCTGAGCGCGTACACGATGCCCGCGGGCTGCGCGCCGTCGTCGCTCACCGGGGTCTGCGCCTTTATGAACGCGACCAGCTGCTTGCGCGGGTCGACCTTGGGCACGATCCGGTACTGGATGTTCGGGCGGTCGAAGCTCGCGACGAAGTGCGCAGCCCCCTCGAGGTGCAGCCGCTCGGTGATCTCCTTGTGCGTCGCGGCCGTCGCGGTGGCCGTGAGCGCCATGCGCGGCACCCCCGGGAACCGCTCGCCCAGGTCGCCGAGCGCCAGGTAGTCGGGGCGGAAATCGTGACCCCACTGCGACACGCAGTGCGCCTCGTCGATCGCGATGACGCTGAGCGTTCCGCGCTGCAGCAGGGCCGTGGTCTGCGCGTTCGACAGACGTTCGGGGGCGACGTAGATGAGGTCGAGCTCGCCGGCGACGTAGGCCCGTTCGACCTCACGACGCTCGTCGATCGCCTGCGTGGAGTTGAGGTACGCAGCGTTGACGCCGTTCGCACGCAGCGCGTCGACCTGGTCGTGCATGAGCGCGATGAGCGGGCTGATGACGAGCCCGGTGCCCTCTCGCACGAGCGCGGGCACCTGGTACGTGATGCTCTTTCCGCCACCGGTCGGCATCAGCACGACGGCGTCTCCCCCGGCGATGACCTGCTCGACGATGTCGGCTTGGTCTCCGCGGAACTCGTCGTACCCGAAGACGGTGTGCAGCGCCTCGCGTGCGGTCGGATAGCGGCTCGGGGTGGCTCGGCGCACGGCGGGCGCACGGCCGGCGGATGAAGAAGGCGCCACGGGAGTGACCGGCCCCTGCCCCCAGTCGAGCGGCGGCTCGTAGCCCGCGCCCTGCGGCTCCCAGTCCATGGGCTCGGGCGGTGCGGACGACTCCCAGCCGTCGTCGTAGGGCTCGTCGGCGTACGGCAGATCCGCGTACGGGTCACGGGGAGTCTGCGGCATCCCTCCAGCGTAACGACCCCCGCCGACGCGGGCGGCGCGTCATCCACAGCCGACGAGGTTCAGCCCGCGGTCGACCGGTCGTAGGCGCGGATGAGGTCGTCGAGAAACTTCGCCACCGTCGCTCGTTCCTCGTCGCTCATGGCGGCGATCTGCGCTTCGACCTCGCCGATGAGCGGTTCGATCAGGCGCTCGGCATCGGCTGCGGCATCCTCCGACGCCGTCACGATGAGCTTGCGCCCGTCGGAGGGATGCCGGTCCCGACGCACGTGCCCCCGGTCCTCGAGCCTGTTGAGGACAAGGGTCATGGCGGCGGTCGAGATCTCGACGCGATGAGCCAGCTCGGTCGGAGTCGTGGGGCCACGCGAGATGAGATGGTCGAGCACCTCTAGGCCCGGCGCATCGAGTTCGAGCTGCTTCGCGATCGATCGCTCGAAGCGTTGCTGCCTCATCGTGAGCTGCTGCACGCGGGTGCGGATGTCGCTTTCGTGAATCTCGCCAGCGTCGTGCCGACGTGACGGATCGTACGCCGAACCCGCCTCCGGCGCCCGCTCGGGCCGTTTGACATCCATGCGTTCCATGGTAATACTTCTTATTGCTAATTTGATTGATAATCAAGAATTGAGATGAAATGAACAAGGCCACCGAAACTCCGTATCGCTGGCGCTGGGCGATCCTCGGGGTGATGCTCGCCGCCGAGATCATGGACATGCTCGACGCGACGATCGTCAACGTCGCCGGTCCCTCGCTGGAGTCCTCCCTGGGGACGAATGCCCTGGGGCTGCAATGGGTCATCGGCGGCTATGCGCTCGCGTTGGGGGCGGGGCTGATCCTGGGCGGCCGCCTCGGTGATCGCTACGGACGACGGCGGATGTTCCTCCTCGGACTCGCCGCATTCACGATCGCGTCGCTGCTCTGCTCCCTCGCTCCGACCGCTGAGCTGCTGATCGCGTTCCGCCTGATCCAGGGCGCGGCCGGGGCGCTGCTGCTCCCCCAGGGCCTCGGTCTGCTGCGCGAGAACCTCTCCGGCACTGAGCTCGCCGTCGCGTTCGGCATCTTCGGTCCGGCGCTGGGCCTCGGAGGCATCCTGGGCCCCATCATCGGCGGCGGGCTGATCGAGGCCGACATCCTCGGTCTCGGATGGCGATCGGTCTTCCTCGTGAACATCCCCATCGGCGTCATCGCACTGATCGTGGCGTGGCGCATCCTGCCGCGACGATCCGGAGATCGTGCCGTCCGAATCGACATGCTCGGCGCGGCCGTCATCGTCGCGTCCTCCGGCATTCTCGTGCTCGGTCTCACCTTCGGCCCCGAGCTGGACTGGCCGGTGTGGGCGTGGGCGTGCGTGGCCGCGGGTCTGGCCGGCTTCGTCATCTTCGGCTGGCAGCAGCGACAGCTGCTCGCCCGCGGCGGAGTCCCGCTCGTCACGGCGACCATGTTCACCCGCCGCGCCTACACATTCGGACTGGTGGGCATCGCCCTGTTCTTCAGCAGCCTGACCGGTACCCAGCTGGTGCTGACGCTGTTCCTGCAGGTCGGCAACGGCTTCAGTGCGGGTGAGGCGGGGTTGGGCAACCTTCCGCTCGCGCTCGGCTCCGCGGTCGGCGGTGCGATCAGCGGCGCGTGGCTCGCGGAGAAGATCGGCCGATCCGTGCTCCAACTCGGCGCGGTGACCCAGCTGCTGGGCGCTGGGCTGCTGTGGTTCGAGCTGCAGCAGCCGGGCGACTTCAGCATCTGGACCATCGCCCCCGGCATCGCCCTCTTCGGGGTCGGTGGAGGTGCGATCATCGCCGCACTGTTCAGCACGATCCTTGCGGCGGTGAAGGATGACGAGATCGGTTCGGCGTCGGGCGTGCTCACGGCCGTGCAGGCCATCGCGAGCGCGGTCGGCGTCGCGATCTTCGCCTCGGTGTTCTTCGAGGCCGCAGGGTCGGGCACGGCGGCGCAGGCTTATCAGCAGACCTTGATCGTCCCCGCGATCATGCTCGTCGCCTTCCTGGCGCTGACCTTCCTGTTCCCCAAGAAGAGCCGGGAGGATGCGCACGGAACCTCCGTGATGGAGAAGGTCGGCTGACCACCCCCACCCCCGACGGGCGGGCGTAGGTTGGAGGCACCCCGTTCGAAGGAGCAGCCGATGGCCGACATCACCGTGACCCGCGACGACGAAGAGTCGCGCTACGAGATCCGCTCCGACGACGTGCTCGCGGGCTTCGCGGTGTTCGACCTGCGCCCCGGGACCATCCGCTTCCTCCACACCGAGGTCGACCCGGCGTTCCAGGGCCAAGGACTGGCGGGAAAGCTCGCGGCGGCCGCGCTGGCGGATGCCACCGAGCGCGGCGAGGCGATCGTCCCCCTGTGCCCCTACATCGCCAAGTACCTCGAGACGCATGAGGTGCCCGGCGCCGATATCCGCTGGCCGAAGTCTCCCTCCGGACCCGTCGGATCCGCAGGTGAGGACCCGACGGGTCGAGCCGAATGATCGGGCAGCGCCGCCTCATCCTCGAGCCGCGCGAGGTGCCGCTCGGCGGAGTGCGCGGCATGAACGTGCTGCGGGCACTGCCGCACCGCAACCTGCCGACGATCGGAGCCTGGTGCTTCCTCGACCGGTTCGGGCCCGCCGACACGAAGATGCGGGTCGAGCCGCATCCGCACATCGGACTGCAGACGGTGACCTGGCCGCTGGTCGGTGAGATCCGCCACCGCGACTCGCTCGGCAGCGACGCCGACCTGCGGCGCGGTCAGCTCAACCTGATGACGGCCGGCAACGGCATCTCGCACTCCGAGTACTCGATCGGCGAGGGTCCGGTGCCCCTCGACGCCCTGCAGTTCTGGGTCGTGCTCCCCGATTCCGCCCGCCACGGTGCGGCCAGATTCGAACGGCACACCGAGCTGCCCTCCGTCGCACTCCCGGCTGACGATGGAGCGGATGCCGAGGCCACGGTCGTGCTCGGCGAGTTCGCCGGCGTGCGCTCTCCCGCCACGGTGCACACCCCGATCGTCGGAGCGGAGATCGTGCTCGCGCCCGGGTCGCGGGTGCGCCTGCCGCTGCGCGCGGACTGGGAGCACGCGCTCATGCTCGTCGAGGGCGATGCCGTGGTCGCCGAGCATCCACTCGACCGCAACGGTCTGCTCTATCTGGGCGACTCCCGCGAGGGGGTCGAGGTGGCAAGCGTCGAGGGCGCCCTGCTGTTCCTGCTCGGCGGCGAGCCCTTCGAGGACGACATCGTGATGTGGTGGAACTTCGCCGGACGAACGCACGACGAGATCCTCGCGGCGCGGGAGGAGTGGGAGGCGGAGTCCGCGACCGGCGCGGCATCCCCCCGCTTCGGCGCCGTCGAGGGGCACGACGTGCGAATCCCGGCCCCGCCGCTTCCCGACGTGCGGCTCATGCCGCGGAGCCGGAAGCTCTGAGCCCGATGCCGACGTCGAACATCTTCCCCGGCGCGCTCGCGCCGATGCCGGACGCCACGACCTCCGCCATGCTGATCTGGCCGAGCGTCGAGCCGGCCGCGGCCCCGCGGTTCGTGGAGGGCTTCGAGCCCTTCGAGGACTTCGCGCGCGTCGCCGGCGCGGAACCCGCCGCCCTCGCCGCCGACTTCAGCGCGCTGTGGGACTTCGTGGGGGCGCATCCCGCGCTCCTCGATGCTCCCGAGACGGCGGAGGCGACGGCGCGGTTCCTGGGGAATGCGATCGCCGTGGTGCATCCGGCGGCGGGGTGGCGCTTCATGAGCGAGCCGGAGGTGGGCACCTCGACCATGTCGGTTCCGGTCGCCGGTCTGCTGCGGGGGATCGTGGAGCACCCGGAGCAGCGCGAGGCGTTCCTGGAGATGCTCGCCTCCTGGCCGCAGGCCGACCGCGACGCGGAGGAGCTCGCAGCTCTCTCGCGCGACGAGGTCGACATCGACTTCGTCGTCGCCCCGGTGCCGTTCACGCGTCCGGCGCTCGCGATCCCGGAGTTCGTCGACGAGTCCGGCCAGGTGATCGAATACGGATCCCGCTGGGGCGACGACTCGCCGCCGGAAGACGCCTACTCGCGGGTCTCCCATCCGGAGCGGTTCGCCCCGGTGGTGTCCGTCGTCGACGCTTTGGTCGACCATCTCGAGACCTGGTACGAGGTCGGCGTCGATCGACGGACCGAAGAGTCGGGAGAACGCGTCTGGCACCTGCGACCGACGACAGGGGCGACGGTCACCCTCACCGGGCCGGCCGACTCCATCCGCATCGAGGCCGGAGCCCTGACCCGGGAGATCGTCCCCAGCTGCACCTGCGACGCGTGCGACGAGACCGCGGAGTCCGTGGCCGACCAGGTCGAGGAGACCCTGCTCGCGATCGCCGCCGGCGGCCTGCGGGAGGTGTTCCCGGTCGGACAGCGACGCTGGCTGCACACCGAGCTGCGCACTCCGGACGGTGGCAGACGGTCAGGCGGCGGCGAACCCGACCCCTCGCTTTCGGCGGAGCAGCTGGATGATGCCGCAGACCTCCTCGCACGCCTCCCCGACGGCTGGTGGCCGGCCTGGACCCTGCGGTCCGCCCAGTCCTGACTCCCCGGTCCTGACTCAGCCGCTCCGGCTACCGCCCTGCCCGGCAGCCAGGAGAGGGGGTAGGGGGCCTACCCGCGTCGTTGTGGGCGACCTCTTGCTGCTTCTTCTTGCGTCTTGGCCTTGTGGCACGGTTCGCATGCGGCTTGGCCGTTGCCGAGTTCGTAGCGCGCACCACCCTCGGCTACTGGTGTCTTGTGGTCTGCGTCCTTGGCTCTGTGTGTGCAGCCGGGACCACGGATCTCGCACATGCCTTTAGCTCGGCACGGGACGGCCTTGCGCCACTGTGTTTGTCCGGTCCCTGTTGCGTGACAGCGCCCTGTCCAACGGTGGACGGTGTGCTCCGGGCAGTAGCGAGGGGTGGTGATGCGGTTGTCGCACCCGGGGTCGGGCATTGGCGACGGGCCCTGGGCATGTGGTCTGCTCCCCCTTGGTTCGTGGGCGCCCCTAGGGTGCGCTGCCATGATTGAGTCATGGACTCAACGGTTGCGGCGGCTGCGATATCCGCTCTCGCGGTGCTAATGAGCGGCCTGCTGACACTCGTGATTGCTGGAAACCAGGAGAAGCGGCGACGAACCGACGCCGCTGACGCTCGCGATGCAGAGCGAACGGCGCGTCACGCCGAGCAGAATCGCGCCGAGTGCCTTGCTATCGCCGAGGTGTTCTACGGCATGATCGACTTCTTTGCGAGCTTTCCCGTTGATTGGTCATGGGTAGATATACGGGACGCCTATGAAGATCGGCGGGCGGAAAAGTTCGACAACTCAGTACGGAAAGCGGTAGCGGTCGGGGGGCCCAAGGAGCTTCGCGAGAAGGTACTCCATATCCTTGACGCTCTCCCCGATGTCAAGAAGTTCGCGGAGCGGGAGGGGCATGAAAGCTACGAGCAGATGGTCACCATGCTGCGCTTGGGCGGGGATTTGGCTGCGGATGCCGCTCGAGGGGGCGGCGACGACTCTGCCGAGGCGTACGAGCGATTCATGGCGACTAGGGAACACGTAGCGAAGCGGATCGCTGAGGAGCGTGCCACAGCGCAGTCAGAGTGATGCCGGGATCTGCTGAAGAAATTCAGCCTTGAGCTCGAAGCAGTGGTCCCGCTGGTCGCCGTTGGCGAGGACGAACTCGGCGGTGAGTTCAGGAAGCATGAAGCCTGGTCGATTCGCGAACTGTGCGGCTTCTTCGAGGTTGTCGGCCGTCACCGTGAACGTGATGACCGGGTTCGGGTCGACCATCAGTCGTCTTCCCAGAACGCTGCGGGTCGCATGACCGCTCGGTCAGGCCAACGGGCGTCCTTCTCCTCGTCGAGGCATCGGTCCTCGCAGAGGATGGGCTCGCGGGCGGAGGGGTGGGTGTCGCCGCAGATGTAGTCGATGAGCTGCGGCTTTCGTCATGGCCTTGAGTTCGCGGCGGCCCTGCAGGTCGGTCTTCACTGCCTCGCTTGAGGAGCGGAACGTTGCGGCGACCTTGTCGTTGCTACCCACGGTGAGGCTCCTGACCCGCGAATGTTGCGAAGAAGATGTTCAGCACTGCGGCACCGAGCTCCCATGAGGTGCGCGAACTCTTCGTTCCGGAGTGCATGTGGTCTTCGATGGGCCGGTCGTGGATGATGATGAGCGGGGTGAGGCGCGTCTTGGCGAGGCGAATGATCGCCACCGTTTTTCGTCCTCGTCCCACTGTCTTTCTGCGCCGACGCGGCCTCTCGTGAAGTCGTGACAGATGGCGAGCGCGTACGGGTATCCGCCGTGAAGTAGGTCGTCACTTCCCAGCAGCGCGCGTTCACGTCCGGACCTCGTGCGGGTGCTGCTGCGGCCCGCGGGTGAACCCGATTGGTGGGGCTCAGCGCGTTCGACGAGTGATCCGCTGTTCTCGAAGATGTGTGGAGGGCCCGCACCTCCACGGCTCGGGGAGCGGGGTTCGAACCTACGACGTGCGCATGAACAGTGCGCGCCCTCGAGCGTCTCCGGATTCTCCAGCGTGTCGATGCTCATCGTCGGTTCTCCTGTCTCTGGGTTGTCGGATTCGGTGTTGCAGCTCACGTGCCCACTGAGCTGAGCTGGCCAAACGGGACGCGGATATCGCTGTTCGTGTCCCCCTAAGAGGGGACAGCGCTTTCCGGCCAGCACCTTATAGCCTTCGAGTATCCAGACAGAGCAGTCCCGCGACGATCAACAGGACGCTGCGTGAGTGTCCACCTAAAGGAGAGTGTTCAAGCATGAGGATGAAGAGATCGATCGCCGGAATCGGCGTATCGCTTATGGCTCTATCGCTGTTCTCATTGGCGAGCCCGGCGGTAGCCGCCTCGCCCGTCCCGAGCAGCGCATCGGAGTCGAGCGCGCAAAGCTGCGACGAGCAGGTTGATACCGCCGTGGAGTCGGCCGGTCTAGAGGGAAAGGCAATCGACTTCTCGTGCACCCCCGCCGGGGCGACTGTTGAACTTGCAACGCCGGAGTCGATTGAACTCTCGACTCAGCATGCCGCGGAAGGTGATGATGGGCAGGCGAGTAGCCGCTCGGCATTCCCGTGTTCCGTAGCAACGCCGTATTCCCGATGGATTACGAACCCCCTCGAGGAGAAATATTCGGTCTGCGTGATCTACGGCCAGCGCCAGCCCAGCGGCGAGACGGTCTGGTGGGATGCCATTTACTTTGGGGGCACCAACTGGCCCGGGTGGAACGGTCACATGTTGACCGGCGCGGCAGACGTGGCCTACACCAACCCCGGGTCGGTGACTTTCGAAGTCGCCCTGGTTCGAAATGTTGCCGGATTCGGACTTCAGGAGGTCGATTTCCACCAGTACCAAGGCATCTTGGGCGGTTCGTCCATCGGCGGCCCCACATACCTTTACAACACCAGCTCGGTCGAAACGGGAATCTTCCATTTCCGTATTAACAAGATGCAGATCGAGGTCCCGATGTTCGGTTTCAGCAAATATCTTCCGGAGGTGTACGAAGGCTACCGATTCGTCTGCAATCGCAATGACGATAACGGCCAGAATCAGTGCCGTTGGCCTGACGGAAACGAAGCGGTGTGGGCCTAAAATTCGGGCGTCGTCGACAGCAGATGGAATGACTCGAGGGGCGTCGAATATGATTGAGCAATCCCCCGAGATGAGTCAATAAAGACCTGACAGACGATTTCAGGGTGATTGCGCTGTTGCGCGGTTACCCTGAAATCGTCTCCAACGGCCTCAACAGTCCGAGGGAAGAAAAAATCATATGACCTACCCCAAAGCGGCAGGTTAGCCGGGGCAAGAAGCGCGGCCGCATCCGGAACCTTGCGCTCTGGACCTCCCTCACGGACAGTGTCCCCATCAGACACCGACCACCGGCGGCACTCGTAGTCGTAGAGCACCGAGAGTCTCCGCTCGTTTCCTTCGCTGGAGACGACTACCTCGGCACTACGCTTCGAGAACCTAGGACGTTCCAGCAGTCGCTGTAGTACGGCAACGAGTTCACGCGTTGGATGCGGTTCCATGAGCCCGACTATACGGGTTTCGGTGCTAGAGCCGTAGACACAGGGCGGATGTCCGCTGCCGGGCCATCGACTCGTCGATCTCGGCGTGAGGATTCGCTAGCTTCGGGGAATGGGCAAGATCACTGACGATCTCAACGCCGCGCTCGATATCTCCGACGCCCTGTTGAAAGCTGGGGACCCTCACAGCTCGGGCCGGCGTGTCGAACAGACACGCGAGGTGCTCACCGCTGTGATTCACGCGTGCAAGCCCTCGACGCACGCCGCGACGAGTTGCAACGCTAATCACTCGTCATCCTGTCGCTCCTTCCTGCTTGACAGGCACCCACAGGAGACTGACGCGGCGGTTGAATCCGAACCGGCCGCGGAGACGGTCGAGCTCGTCAACGCGCTCGAAACCGTCATCGGTCGACTGCCACTCGTGCCGCAGGACTCCGAACTGCCGGTCCGGCTGACCGTCGAACTTCTGCCACACGCGCTGCTCGTACGCCCCGAATGTGACTCGATGATCGGGTCCGCCATCACAACACTTCCGGCCGGCAGGGCGTTGATCTCGTCAGGTGTGAGACTCCGGCCTTCCGGTTCCTCGGCTACGACACCAGGCCGCACCTCGGCATCGTGAGCGGCCAGCCAACGGTCGACGCTGATGCGCAGGCCTGCTCGTGTGACTTCTCCACCTGACTCCCCCAGATCCCTGACTCAGCCGCGCTCCGGGGTGTGCACGCGCGCAAGGAACCGCTCCGTGCGCGGCGACGGCCCCCGCGGGTCGAGGAGCGACACCGCGACCGTCACCGCCGTGGCGAGCGGGATGGTCCAGGCCGCGGGCTGCGCGAGGTAGGGCGCCGCGACCCCCACTCCCCCGACCGCCGCGTGCACGAGCAGCGCGAGACCGGCGGCCAGACCGCCCGACACCATCCCGGCCACCGCTCCTCGAGCCGTGAGCCCGCGCCACCACACGCCGAGCAGCACCACCGGCGACAGCGTCGACGCCGCCACCACGAACACCACGCCGACGCTCGATCCGAGGCCCGCCGGAGCCGTGAGCAGCGCGACCGCGAGCGGCACGACGGCGCAGAGCACGGCCGACAGGCGGAACGATCGCACCGAGCCGGAGAACACGTCCTGGCTGATCACGCCCGCGAGCGACACGACGAGTCCGGCCGAGGTCGCCAGGAATGCCGCGAACGCCCCCGCGACGATCAGCGCGGTCAGCAGTTCCCCGAGCAGCCCGGGGAAGACGCGGGAGGGCAGCAGCAGCACCACCGTGTCCGCCACCCCGGGGACGGCGAGGTCGGGAGCGGCGATGCGGGCCAGCAGCCCCATCGTGCTCGACACCGCATAGAACGCGCTCACCATGCCGATCACGATCACCGTCGTACGACGCGCCGACACCCCGGTCGGGCTCGTGTAGAACCGCACCAGGACGTGCGGCAGGCCCATCGTGCCCAGCAGCAGTGCCAGCAGGAGGGAAGCGGTCTCGTAGACGTCGAACCCCGAGGGCCCCGCCTCGACGGGGAACACGAGTGCCGGATCGAAGTCGTGCGGGCCCCCGCTGAGGGCGAAGGCGATGAACACCACCGGCACCAGGAGGGCGGTGAGCTTGAGCCAGTACTGGAACGCCTGCACGTAGGTGATCGCCCGCATGCCGCCGGCCGCGACCGCCGCCGCCACGAGCACCGCGACGGTCACCGCTCCCACCCACTCCGGCAGACCGGCGACGACCAGCAGGGTGAGCCCGGCTCCGTGCAGCTGCGGCACGATGTACAGCCAGCCGATGACGAGCACCGCGATGCTCGTCACGCGCCGCGCGGAGGTCGACTCCAGCCGGGCCTCGATGAAGTCGGGGATCGTGTAGGCGCCGCTGCGTCGCAACGGGGCGGCCACGAACACGAGGACCAGGAGGTAGCCGGCGGCATAACCGATCGGGAACCAGAAGCCGCGCGCACCATCGAGCAGGACCAGCCCCGACAGGCCGAGGAACGTGCCGGCCGAGAGGTACTCGCCGCTGATCGCCGAGGCGTTCCACACCGGCCGCACGGTGCGCGAGGCGACGAAGAAGTCACTCGTCGTGCGCGAGATGCGAAGACCGTAGATGCCGATCAGCAGCGTCGCGACGATGACGAGCGCGACCCCGATGAGGTCGAGCACCGCGTTCATTCGCGATCCCGCAGCGACCGGTACCGGCGCTCGTTGCGGCGGGCCGTGCGCACGTACAGCACCGCGAACACCACGATGATCGGGTAGAACGCGTACGCCTGCAGCAGCCAGGACAGCGGCAGACCCCACACCAGGATGCGGCCGATCTCGGGGATGAGCGCGATCGCCAGGGTGAGCGCGACGACCACGACCACGAACCCGGCAACCGTCCCCAGTGCGAGGCGGAGCTGGCTGCGCATCAGGGCCCGCGCGTACACGGCATCCGCTTCGTCCACGGGAGCCCCGGGCAGTGCGATGCCGCGGGTGAGGGTCGCCGGTCGCCGATCGGGGAGGTCGGCGGTGACGCGGACCCGCTTCGGCTTCTCGGTCATCCGGCGCCCTCTCCGCGCACCAGCGCCTCGCGCACGGCCGGCACCATCCGCCGACTCACCGGAAGCGAGAGCCCGCCGATCGAGACGGCGGCCTCCGCGCCGGAGAGACGCGCCTCGGTCACGGCGGAGACGCGCACGAGCGACGAGCGGTGGATGCGCAGGAACCCGGCATCCGTCCACCGCGTCTCGAGCTCGGAGATGGGGATGCGCACCAGATGGCCCGCACCGTCGCCGGTGTGCAGCCGGGAGTAGTCGCCCTGCGCCTGTACCCAGGTCACGTCGCTGCGCCGCACGAACCGCACCGCGGATCCGACCGTGACCGGCAGCACCTCGTCGTCGCCGGATGCCGTAGCGTCGCCGACCTCGACCACCCGGTCGACCGCCTGGCGCAGCCGCGCGGCCCGCACGGGCTTGAGGAGGTAATCGGCCGCGCGCAGCTCGAACGCCTCCACCGCCTTGGCATCGTCGGCCGTGACGAAAACGACCGCCGGCGGCACGGCGAGAGTCATCAGGGCCCGCGCGAGGTCGGTGCCGCTGAGCCCCGGCATGTGGATGTCGAGGAAGGCGATCCGCACCGCGCGCTCCGACATCAGCCGCAGCGCCTCGGCCCCCGACGACGCCGTGAGGATCACGCCGATCCGCGGATCGGTGCGCAGCAGGTGCACGAGCTCGTCCAGGGCGGGGGTCTCATCATCCGCGACGAGGACATCGACCGGGAGCGCGCTGTTCGTCGGCATCGTCATCGTCGTCACTCGGTGTCCGGATCGTGCTGCGGTTGGGACTTCGGGACCCGCATACGCACCAGGGTACCCGCGCCGGTGTTCGTCTCGACCACCAGACCGCCGTCGGCACCGTAGAGCTGGCGCAGCCGGGTGTCGACGTTGCGGAGGCCGACGTGCACGCCGTCGTCGCTCGCGGTGAGCGTGGCCCGCAGGGCCTCGGGGTCCATCCCCACGCCGTCGTCCTCGACGGTGATCTCGGTGTGCGTGCCGTCGTCGCGCGAGGCGATGCGGATCTCTCCCCCGCCCTCGCCCGGTTCGAGCCCGTGTCGCACCGCGTTCTCGACGAGCGGCTGCACGGACAGGAAGGGGATGACCGTCGCGAGGGTCTCCGGCGCGATCTGCAGCGTCACCCGCAGCCTGTCGCCGAAGCGTGCGCGCTCCAGCTCGAGGTAGGAGTGGATGCTGCCCAGCTCCTCGGCGAGCGTGGTGAACTCCCCCTGCCGCCGGAACGAGTAGCGCGTGAAGTCGGCGAACTCGAGCACCAGCTCCCGGGCGCGTTCGGGGTCGGTGAGGATGAACGAGGCGATCGCGGTGAGGGCGTTGTAGATGAAGTGCGGCGAGATCTGCGCCCGCAGCGACCGCAGCTCCGCCTCGGCCAACTGCGTCCTCGATGCGTCGAGTCCGCCGAGCTCGACCTGCGCCGCGCACCAGTCGGCCACCTCTTCGGCCGCCCGCACGAGTGCCGCCCCCACGGGTGCCGCGAACGCCACGACGACGCCCACGACCCGGCCGTCGACACGGATCGGCGCGCCGACGGCTTCGAGGGCGTCGTCACGGCCCGATGCGGGGAACACCTGCCGACGCCCGGAGGCCCTGACCTGCGCCGCGATGCGGACCGCCGCCGACTCCAGCCCGTCGGATGAGCCGTCGAACGAGACGGTGTCGTCGGAGCCGACGATCGCCACCGCGGCACTGCCGAGCAGCACCCGCAGATGGCGCGTGGCCTTGACGACATCGGGGCCCGCGAGCCCTGCGCGCAGGTGCGGAGCGGCGAGGCTCGCCTGATGCAGAGCCGTGAGCGCCGCCTGCTCCGCGTCGCTGCCGAGGTAGGTCGCCCCGCGCGCGAGCCGGCGGGCGAGCAGCAGCAGCAGCGTCAGGACGACGCCGCCGAGCACGCCGAGGACCGCTGCGAGGACGACGTCGGTCATGGGTTCAGCTACTTTCGACCGGCCGCGGCCACGAGGTCGAGCCTCGGTGCGACCGATTCATCCATGCGTGAGATCTCCTTCTCGGAGATGCGATTGCGTCGCGCACGATCCGGCCACGACGAGAGCGTCTCGGACACCCTCGCCAAGTGCTCCCGCGCCCTGCGCTGCGTCAGGTCGCAGTCGTCCGCGAGCGCGAGAAGACCCTCGATCTCCGTGTCATACGTGTCGGCTCCGGCGATCGAGGTCGACCGGCTCCTGGCGAGATCCGGATTCGGATTGACGTCGAAGGCGGGGCTGAGCGTCCAGGCGTTGCCATCGCTGAGGAAACCATGGTTGCGCAGGTGGTCGTCCGTGTTGCCGAGAACGACGTTGGCGATCACTCTGTCGTAGAGGTCGGCGAGCCCGGCGCGAGGCGAACGCGCGATGTCGCGGATGGCGTCGGCGATCTCGACGTAGTCATGGTGCTCGCCGTCCGCGGCGCCGATCGCCGTCATGGCGCTGATGTATCCGACGCGCTGCTGCGTCGCGTCCCGGTCGAAGCGGCGCAGGATGAGAACGCAGCGTTCCCCCAGTCGTGTGAGACGGAACTCCGGCACGGCGATACCGCAATCCGACAACAGACCGAGGCTGGTCGCCTCCCAGGCCATGACGTCCCAATCGTCGCTGGAATGCGGGAATTTCGCGAACCCGAGAGACCCGTCCTCGAGTCGCACCGATGCCTTCGGCCGCGCGCCTCCCAGGCCGGTGGTCCCGGTATCCAGCAGTTGCTTGACCGCCTCGGTGTAGTCGTCGTCGCCGGCGAGCTCGTCGCTGCGGCGCAGGAGGTTCGGAAGTTCGACGATCGCCGGGACATGAGCTTCCGCACCGAGGAAGTTCTCCGTCCCCACGGCGCGGAAGCGCAGCGCGCCCTGGCGGGTGTCGTCGCTGACGCCTAAGAGGTAGCTGACGTCGTCGAGGCTCCGCGGAGCCCGACCGGCCTCGCGGGCGGCTATCCGCTCGGCCTTGTCGATGAGGTTGCGGCCCCAACGGTCTGGCGAACTGTCCGAGAACGCCCGCAGCATCCCCGGCTGATACTGGGGGCCGGGAACGAGCTGCAGCGACGGATCGATGTTCACGCCGCCACGTGAGAGGTACGCAGCGTCATAGAGGAAGGTGGTGGCGAGCGACCTGCCCGTCGTGAAATGCGCTTGTCCGACCAGCTGCATGTCACCACGGTCGTCGCTGTAGACCTCGTAGTCGCTCATCGCGCGCGTGTCTTCTCGAGGCTCGATGCGCGGAGCCGACCGATGTCGGTGCTCAACGGGTCGGCGGCGTTCACGACCGCCTCGAGGATGCCGAGCGCCCGCAGCACCTGAGCGACGTTCTCGAACGTCACCGACGCGTTGCCCGTCTCGATCTTGCGCAGCGTGTCCCGGGAGATGTTCGCTCGCTCCGCGACCTGCTGGGCCGTCAACCCCAGCACCATGCGCCATCCGCGGACGTGCTCGCCGAACGCCTCCATGTCCCGCGTGATGCGATATCCGGCCATGCGTGCCACCTCCTCGACGTTGCTATGACGAACATACTAGCCATAACGCGGAGTTATGACCAGAATGTTCGTCATAGCTTGCCTAGGGCGCCGCCGCAGATCTCAGCAGCAGCGCGCACCGGGGTTGCGGTCCTGGTCGTCCATCCGCTGCCGCCAGAACTGCCGCTCGGTCATCGGCTCCTCGTCCGGGTGCACGCGCCGCTGATGGGCGACATAGGTCGCATAGGCACTGTCGCCCATCAGGTTCGTCATGTACCAGCGGATGCCGCGGCCCACCCGCCCCACGGCGCCCAGCAGCGTCCGCAGGAGGGTGGTCGCGGCATCCGTCCGACTCATGGTGTCGGCCATCTCAGTGCGACGAGGCCTTGCGCTCGTCGGCGAGGATCGGCTCCCACTGCTTCTCGAGCTCGCGCTCCGCGGAGCTGGGCAGGAACCCGGCCGGGGCGAAGCGGCGCGAGGCGACCGGCTCGTCTTCGGTGTTCTCGCCGCCGCCGTTGCGGATCGCCTTCACCGTGGCGATCACGGCGGTGACCATGACGACGATCGCGAGCGTGACGAAGATGATCGACAGGGTGCCCTGGACGGCCGTGTTGCGGATGACGGCGTCGAGCACCTCGGGCTCACCGAGCGCGGTGTCGCCCGAGTCACGGGCGGTCACGTACTTGAAGTGGTTCGCCCAGTAGCCGATGGCCGGCACCGGGGACGCGATCTTGTACAGCGACGCCGTGATGGTCACGACCGCGGTGAACGCGAGCGGCAGCGCGATGATCCACAGCCACTTGAAGTAGCTGCGGCCGCGCTTGGCGACGATCGCCAGCACCACGGCGAGCGCGATCGCGGCGAGCAGCTGGTTCGCGATGCCGAACAGCGGGAAGAAGGTGTTGATGCCGCCGAGCGGGTCGGTCACGCCGAGGATGAGGATCGCTCCCCAGCCGGCGACCATGATCGCGGTGCAGATCCAGACGCCGGGACGCCACGAGACGTCACGGAACTTGGGGAACCACGCGCCGATCGAGTCCTGCAGCATGAAGCGCGCGACACGGGTGCCGGCATCGACCGCGGTGAGGATGAACAGCGCCTCGAACATGATCGCGAAGTGGTACCAGAACGCCATGAGCGCCTGGCCACCGAGGGCCTGCTGCATGATGTGCGCGAGACCGAGTGCCAGGGTCGGAGCCCCACCGGTGCGCGACACGATCGACTCCTCACCGACCAGCGTGGCCGTGCCGGTGAGCATCTCGGGCGTGAGGTTCACCCCCGTCAGGCCCAGAGAGTTCACGAAGGCGACGGCCCCTTCGACCGTGCCGCCCGTCGCCGAGGCCGGCGCGTTCATCGCGAAGTAGATGCCCTGGTCGATCGAGATCGCGGCGACGAGGGCCATGATCGCGACGAACGACTCCATGAGCATGCCGCCGTAGCCGATGAAGCGCGTCTGGCGCTCTTTCTCGATGAGCTTGGGCGTGGTGCCGGATGCGATCAGCGCGTGGAATCCCGACAGCGCTCCGCACGCGATCGTCACGAACAGGAAGGGGAAGAGGGGACCGGCGAAGACCGGCCCCATGCCGTTCTCGCCGAAGATGCTGATCGCCGGGACCGTGATCTCGGGGCGCACCAGCACGATGGCTCCGGCGAGCATGACGATCACGCCGATCTTCATGAAGGTCGACAGGTAGTCACGCGGGGCGAGCAGCAGCCACACCGGGAGCACGGCGGCGATGAAGCCGTAGATTATGATGCCCCAGGCGATGGTGGTGCGGTCGAGGTGGAAGATCGCCTGACCCCACTCGGTGCCGGCGACCCAGCCGCCGCCGATGATCGCGGCCATCAGCAGTGCGAAGCCGATGATCGAGACCTCGGTGACCTTGCCGGGACGCAGGTAGCGCAGGTAGACGCCCATGAAGAGCGCGATCGGGATGGTCATGGCGACCGAGAAGACGCCCCACGGGCTCTCGCCGAGCGCATTGACGACGACGAGGGCGAGGATCGCGACGATGATCAGCATGATCAGCAGCGAGGCGATGATCGCCGCCGTGCCACCGATCTTGCCGAGCTCCTGACGGGCCATCTGGCCGATCGTGCGTCCACCGCGACGCATCGAGAAGAAGAGGACCGTGTAGTCCTGTACGGCACCGGCGAGCACGACGCCGACGATGATCCAGATGGTGCCGGGGAGGTAGCCCATCTGCGCGGCGAGCACCGGTCCGACGAGCGGTCCGGCGCCGGCGATGGCGGCGAAGTGGTGGCCGTAGAGCACGCGCCGGTCGGTGGGGACGTAGTCCTTGCCGTCCTGCTTGACCTCGGCGGGCGTGGCCCGGCGGTCATCGGGCCGCGTGATGTACTTCTCGATCACCTTCGAGTAGAAGCGGTAGCCGATCAGGTACGTGCAGACCGCGGCGAACACGAACCAGATCGCGTTGACGGTCTCGCCGCGGACGATCGCGAGCATGGTCCACGCGACGGCACCCAGCAGGGCGATCGCCGCCCAGAGGATGATCTTCGGCAGGGTCCAGCGGTTCGCCTTCTCGTGATGCTCCTCGGTGAGGGCGACGGAGGGGAGTTTCGGGTCGGTGACGATGACGGGTTCGGTGCCCGGTGCGGTCATGGCAGTCTCCTCGGGATACGCGACATTGCGTTCCCCCACGTTAGGAAAGTGCGGAGGCCGGACACGGAGCCGGAAGCGGATGCTGCGACGAGCGGCACCGATCACGCGATGAACGGATGCCCGTGCGCACACAGCGCCCCGCGGAAGGGAGACCGCGGGGCGCTGTGCTGTGGGGGCTACTCCGGTTTCGGCGTCTCCGGTGCCCCGGTCTCCGGTGCCGGAGTCGGCGCCGGGGTCTCCGGTGCGGGAGTCTCCGGGGCCTCCGCCTCCGGTGCATCCGTCTCCGGTGCCGGGGTCTCCGGCGCCTCGGCCGGCGGCGTCTGCTTCTCCGCGTCCGGCGTCGTCACCGTCACGACGGTGCGGACGGCCGAGTCGCCGTACTGGACGAGTCCGAGATAGCGGGTGCCGGCGGTGAGGCCGGTCCAGCTGAGGTCGTAGCTCGTCTTCTCACCGCGGACGGCGGGGATCGGATTAGGCGTCGCGGTGAACGCGCCCTCGCCGCCCGGCTGCACGTTGGCGTAGGACATGTCCCAGGTCATCGGCCCCGTCGTCGAGTACACGTTCGCCACCACCAGGTACGTCCCGGCGGTCGGTGCCGGAACCGTGACCTGCTCGTCTGCCGAGCCGGTCGCCGACTGCCAGTTCTCGTAGTACCGCAGGTCGTCCGGGCTCACCACGCGGTACACGGTGAGGTCGAGGTCGCTGCCGTCGTCGTCCGACGAGTCGAGGTCGAACCGGGAGAGCGTCGTCCCCTCCGGCACGTCCACGATCCAGGCGACGTCCTTATTCGCATCACCCGAGTTCTCGTCGCCCGAGTGCCCCTCGACCGGGTTGTCCGGGTCGCTGAGCAGCTCGTAGGCGGTGAGGCCCGAGAGGTTGAGGGCCAGGTCGCCGTCGAGACCGGGGATGATCTCCACCGACGTACTGCCGTCGACGCCGGTGCCGGTGACCTCTGCCGGAGCATCCGCCGTGACCGGGAACACCGCGATCGGCGAACGCACCGAGTTCTTCGCGCTCTTCCAGGTGAGCGAACCCGTCGCCCACTCCTCGACCGGCGCGCTCTTGTTGTCGAACGTGACGGTGAAGGACTTGGTCTGACCCGGCTTGTCGAACTTCAGCTGCTGCGGGGTGACCTTGACGTCGACACCCGGGACGGAGGCCTTCGCGGTGAAGGTGCCCTTCTCGGTCGACGTGACCGTGCGGGTGACGGTCTGCGCGCTGGCGAGGGAGCCGATCGAGATCGACGCCTGGTTCAGATCGCTGCCGTCGATGGGCTCGATCCCCGGGAAGTCCGACAGGCCCTTCCCATCGAGGAACGCCGCCCAGTCCTTGACCCCGTTGAGGTACAGCAGACCGGGGTTCAGGTACCGCTTCGGGTCGACCTGACCTGCGCCCTGCTCGAACGGGTCGGTGTTCTTCGATCCGTCGGGCAGCACGGTGTCGTAGGCGGTGGTCATCATCGCCGACCGGATCTCACCTGGCGTCGCCTTCGGGTGCTCACCGAGGTACAGCGCGCCGAGACCGGCCACGTGCGGCGAGGCCATCGAGGTGCCGGAGAGGATGCCGAAGGTCGGCTCCTCATCGGGTCCGTTGTTCGTCGCCGCGAGGATCGCGACGCCCGGGGCGGCGACATCCGGCTTCAGCACATCGCTGCCGTCGGCCAGCATCGGCCCGCGGCTCGAGAAGCCGGCGATCTGCGGGGTCGGGGTGGTCACACCGGTGGTGTTCTCGCCGACGAGGGTGATCGGGCGGTCGACGCCGCCCTGCACGTAGGCGAGCACGGCGGCGCGGTGCACGGCGTTCAGGTGCACGGTCGGGACGGCGTGGAAGTCGTTGTCGAGCGAGTCCGCTCCACCCGGCACGTTCACGAGGACCATGCCGATGCCTCCGGCGTCCTTCACGACCTGCGACTTCTCGGCGCGCGCGTTGCCGCCGCGGTCGCAGACCACGATGTGTCCGGCGACCTTCGCGGGGTCGAGGGTGCCCGGCAGGCAGAGCTGCGGGTCGACGGCTCCGGCCGCGGCGGCATCCACCGCGGCGATCGACGGGCCGGTGACGCTCTCACCGAACGGCACGCTCACCGATGCTCCGGCCTGCTCGAACCCGTCGAACTGCACCGTGCCCTCCCAGGTGGGGATGGTCGATGCGGCGACGGTCGTGTACCAGGGCGAGGCATGGTCGGCGGTGACCGGGTCGGGGCCGTCGTTGCCGGCACTCGTCGCGACGAAGACGCCCGCAGCCGCGGCGTTGAAGAACGCGATGTCCTCCGGCGCCAGCACCGTGCTCGCAGCCCCGCCGCCGATGGAATAGTTGATCACGTCGACGCCGTCGGCGACGGCCTGATCGATCGCGGCGACGAGGTCGCTCAGCGCGCAGATGTCGTCGGTGGTGACGGTCGTGTCCGGGCCGACGTAGCAGGCCTTGTAGGCCGCGACCTTCGAACCGGGCGCGACGCCCGAGACCGTGCCGAAGTCGACGTCCTCGATCGCGGCGTCGACCTTGAAGTTGCCCGCCGCGGTGCTCGCGGTGTGCGAGCCGTGGCCGTCGCCGTCGCGCGGCGAGAGGTAGTCGTACTGGAAGTCGAAGCCGGCAGCCTCGGCTCCGGTGTAGAAGTACTGTCCGCCGATGAGCTTCGAGGAGTAGTCGCTCTTGTCCCAGTCCTGGCCTTCGACCATCGCACCCTGGAACTGCCCGCCGTCGGACTTGTCGAAGTACACGTAGGTGCCGTCGGTGTAGGGCTGGTTGCCCTTGTGCCGGCTCTGCTGCTTCTTCTGCTTCTTGATCTTCTTGCCCTCGAAGGAGGGGTGCTCCGGCGCGATGCCGGTGTCGATCACGCCCACCACGACGCCTTCGCCGGCTTTCTCGACGCCGCCGGTCTGCTGCCACACGCCGCCGCGACCCTTGCGGTCGTCGCCGAGCCCGAGGAAGTCGGTGGACGTCTGCGCGTCGGGGTGCCTGACCTCGTCCGGGTATACGCCGAGGACGTCCTTCGACGCACGGAGCGCATCGACCTGCTCGCCGGAGAGGTCGGCGCTGAAGCCGTTGAGTGCGACCTGATAGGTGTTGTCGGGCGTGACGCCCACATCGCTGATCAGGTCGGTCTGCTGGGTCTGGAGGTGCTTGACGTAGCGCTGGGAGTCCTGCGACTGCGTCTCGAGCTGCTCGCCCTCGGCGGGCTTCGTGGCCTTCAGGCCCTTGACGTCGCCCTCGTAGCTGGCGAGCGGATCGGCCTTCATGACCACGATGTAGTGGCCGGGGGTGCCCGCGACCGGGACAGGATGCGTCACCTCCTCGGTCGCGGCGTAGCCGGTTGTTGCCGTCGATGCGATGAACAGAGTCGCCAGGGTGGTGGCTGCTGCCATCCGGAGGGGTGTTCGACCCATGTGCCGCTCCCGATGATCACGGTGCAACCGCGTTGCTGCACCGCGGCCAACATAGCCCCGCTCTTCGCCGCCGGAGAGAGAACTGGTCGATCGGCCAACCGGCCTTCGCCGATCGGCCAGGGTTATGCACGGCCGCCCTCCCGATAGGTCGACAGTAAGCTGGAGAGGTGGCCCGCACCCCCGTCCTGACGACCCGAGTACTGCTCGTCTGCGCAGCGATCGGCGTCGCGACGGGCATCCTCGCGGGCATCGCCGGATGGGTGACCCCCGTGCTGCTGGCGAGTCCTCTGCTGTTCCTCTACGGCCTCGTGCTCGGCTCGCATGTGCTGCCGGGGATCATCGCGCAGGAGGTGCTGCGACTGCCGCTGGTCGCCCTGATCACGCACGTGTTCGCGGCGCTGATCGCGAGTGCCTTCAACCCGGCGTGGGCGCTGCGGTTCATCGGCACCGCCCTGCTGTTCGGGCTCATCCAGGAGGGCGTCGCCGCCCTTACGCGCTACCGGTCCTGGGGGCCGTGGCGCTTCTTCATCTCGGCGGCCGTGATCGGTGTGATCGTCGCGGTCGTGGTGTTCTTCGCCGCGCACCTGTCGGTCATGCCCGTGTGGGCACAGATCCTGTACCTCGCGATCTCGGTGCTCGGCCCGATCGCGTGGACCGCGGTGGGGCTCGCGATCGGCTCGGCGCTGCGCAGGGCCGGGGTCGCTCGGCGCTGACCGCCGGGTTTCTGGTCGATGGCGGATCAGGTAAGGCTCAGCTAAGTTAGACGGGTACGATCCGTCGACCCGGGACTCCGCCGTGCGCCCATCCGCGCCCCTGCTGAGCGTGCGTGAGCTCTCGCTCACCCACGCCGATGCCGCGCACCCCTCGCCCCGCGACGTCACGTTCGACATCCACCCCGGAGAGGTCGTGCTGCTGCTCGGACCATCCGGATCCGGCAAGTCCACCCTCACGCTCGCCCTCAACGGACTGATCCCGCACGCCCTGCCGGCGACCATGACCGGCACGGTCGAGGCCGGCGGAATCGACACCGCCACCGCGCAGCCGGCTACGCTCAGCACGCACGTCGCCATGGTCTTCCAGGACCCGGATGCGCAGATCGTCACCGGCACCGTCTACGACGAGGTGGCGTTCGGGCCGGAGAACCTCCTGCTCCCGCTCGACGTCGTGCAGGGCCGCGTCGAAGCGGCGCTGCGCCGGGTGGGACTCTGGGATCGGCGCGACGAGAACCCGGATCACCTGTCCGGCGGAGGGCGGCAGCGACTCGCGATCGCCTGCGCCCTCGCGATGGGCTCGCCGCTGATCGTGCTCGACGAGCCGACGGCCAACCTCGACCCGCAGGGCATCGATGACGTCTACGCGGCACTGACCGATGTGGTGGCCGCCGGAGACCGCGCGATCCTCCTCGTCGAGCACAACCTCGACGCGGCGATGGACTTCGTCACGCGCACCATCGTGCTCGACCGCGAAGGCAGGGTCGTCTTCGACGGGCCGGCGGCCGAGATCATCCGTGCGCATGCCGACGAGCTCGTCGGGATGGGCGTCTGGCTGCCGGCGGCGACGCTCGCCGCGCTGCGACTGCGGGATCAGGGCTTCTCCTTCGATCCCCTGCCGCTGACTCCGGACGAGCTCGGCGCCGCCCTCGCGGAGGGTGCCGCCTCTTCCTCCTCCGGTCGCTCGACGAGCGGAACACCGCCTCGGTCGTCGAGCGAGGAGCTGCGCGATGAGCAGGGCGAGGAGAAGGAACGCGCCACCGAGGCGATCATCCGTGCCCGCGGGCTGACCGTGCGGCGCCGACGGACCGAGATCCTGCACGGGATCGACCTCGACCTCGAACCAGGGAGCCTCACCGCGATCGTGGGCGCGAACGGTGCCGGCAAGACCACCCTGATCCAGGCTCTCGCGGGCGTCGTGCCGCCGCCACGGGGCCAGGTGTCGGTCGACGGCATCGATCCGGGCACGGCCTCGCCCCGCGACCTCGCCGCGCGCATCGGCTTCGTGTTCCAGAACCCGGAGCACCAGTTCATCGCGCACACCGTGTTCGACGAGCTGGCGCACGGGTTGCGGCTGCGGCATGTGCCGGATCCGGAGATCGCCTCCCGCGTCGAGGAGATGCTCACGCGGTTCGGCCTCGAGCACAAGGCGGACGTGCACCCGTTCCTGCTGTCGGGCGGCGAGAAGCGACGACTCTCGGTCGGCACGGCCCTGATCACGCGGCCGCGCGTCCTCGCGCTGGACGAGCCGACGTTCGGGCAGGACCGCGCGCGGGCGGCCGAGCTGCTCGATCTGCTGCAGAACCTCCGCGCCGAAGGCACGACGATCGTGATCGTCACGCACGACCTGCAGCTCGTGGCGGAGCACAGCACGCACATCGTGATGCTCGCCGACGGGCGGGTGCGGGCGTCGGGACCCACCGCGTCGCTGTTCCGCGACCAGCAGCTGTTCGCCGACGCCGGGCTTCGCATGCCGGCGCTGCAGCGCGTGCTGGCGTCCGCAGGCCTCGAGGTGACCCGATGAGCGCCGACGTCACGGGCAGCGCTGCACGCCGCGTTCCCGACGCCGCCGGAGATCGTGCGTTCGATCCCTATGCCCGGATGACGGCGACCTCGCCGCGCCAGTTCCTCTATGCCCTGAATCCGCTCGCGAAGGTGGCGGGCTTCGCCCCGGCGATGGTGCTGCTCGTGTTCGTCCGCGACCTCGCCACCCCGGCCGCGTTCCTCCTGCTCGCGTACGTGCTTATCCTGGTCGGCGCCCGCCTCACGCGTCGACTGCTCGCTCTGCTGCTGCTCGGACTCCCGGCGGGCATGCTGCTGGTCGCGGTCGGATTCTCGCTGTGGGTGGATGCCGGACTCGTCGACGGCAGCACGCCGCTCGTGCGGATCGGCGACTGGACGCTGTACAGCGGGGCTCTGGTGATCGGGTCGGCGACGGCGCTGCGCCTCGGTTCGATCATGGCGCTCGCCCTCGTCGGCGGACTCACCACCAGCGGTCCGGATCTCGTGCGGGCGAGCGTGCAGCAGCTGCGGGTGCCGTACCGCGTCGGGTACACGGCGCTGGCAGCGTTCCGGTTCGTGCCGAGGTTCGGGCATGAGCTGGCCGTGATCCGCGCGGCCCACCGTGTGCGGGGATACCACGGTGGGCGTGGGCCGTTCGCCCGCATCGCTCGCGGCTGGGGCTACATCGTGCCGCTCCTCGCCGGTGCCATCCGCCATGCGGAGCGCGTCGCCCTGGCGATGGATTCCCGGGCCTTCGGCGCCCATCCCACCCGCACCGAGCGGCATCTCGTGCCGTTCCGCACGCGGGACACCGTCTTCACCCTCACGACACTGCTGGCGTCCGCCGCCATCTTCGTCGCCTTCTTCCCCTGGCAGCTTCCCTGAAAGGCGCCCCATGGCATACAGCAAGCTGGTCAAACCCGAGACCACCGAGCTCATCCATCTGACGGTCCTGCGCACCGAGCGGCTTTCGGCGCACTGGATCCGCGTGACTCTCGGCGGCGGTGAGATCGAGAAGTTCCGGCCGATGGGCTTCGACCAGTGGTTCCGGCTGTTCCTGCCGATCGGCGGCGATGCGGGCCTCGAGCGGGTGCCCGCGAAGGCGAACAAGATGTTCGGGTATCTGAAGTTCCTGCGCATCCCCGACGGCGAACGGCCCGTGATGCGCAACTACAGCGTGCGCGCGTATCGTGCGGCGACAGCGGAGGCCGGCGCCGAGATCGACGTGGACTTCGTGCTGCACGGCTCGGCAGCCGACGGCACGGCCGGTCCGGCATCGCGCTGGGCGGAGACCTGCCAGCCGGGCGAGCATGTGCTGATCATCGATGAGGGGCTCACCTTCAACCCGCAGCGCGGCACGGATCGCGTCGTGCTCGTCGGGGACGAGACGGCACTGCCGGCGATCGCCTCGATCAGCGCATCGCTGCCCGTGGATGCCACCGGCACCGCGATCATCGAGGTGCCGAGCGAGGACGATGCGCTGGAGTTCCCGCATCCGTCCGGTCTCGAGGTCGTCTGGATCGTGCGCCCTCACGATGTCGCTCCCGGTGTGCTGGCGCTGCAGACGCTGGGCCGCACCGCGCTGCCCGATGCCCCGTTCCACGCGTATGCGGCCGGTGAGCAGGCGCTCGCCTCGGGCGCCCGCAAGCACCTGGTGGGCGAGCGCGGTGTCGACAAGAACGCCGTGAGCTTCTGCGGGTACTGGAAGATCGGCGCGGCTTCTCCGGCATCGAAGGCCGCTCGCGAGGCGGCAGCGGAGCCGCTGGCATGAGTGGCACGGACGCGGCGGTTTCCCGGCGAGGATCGGGCGGTACCGCGCGAAAGCCGGGTGGGCGGTTCCGCTTTCCCACGGCGATCCTGCTGACCTGTGCCGCGCTCGGTGTGGCGGGCGGCCTGCTGCTGGCGCCGGCGAACTGGTTGTCGACGCTGCTCTTCCCCGTGGCGCCCTTCGCGAGCGTGGCGCTGGCCGGGCTCTGGATGCTGCCGTCGGTCATCGCGCTGCGTCTGCTGCGACGCCCGCTGGTCGGGCTCCTGGTGGGCCTGCTCGCCGGCCTCGTGATCGTGCCGTTCTCGGGATACGGGTTCGGCAGCGTGGCGACGAATCTGTGGTGGGCGGCGTTCACCGAGCTGCCGTTCCTCTTCGTGATCTGGCGGTACTGGGGCACGTGGATGCACTATGTCGGCGCTGTCGTGGTGAGCTTCGTGTATCCGGTGCTGGCGTGGGCGTCGTTCGATCTGGGCAGCTTCTCGCTCGCCGTGCAGGCGCTGTTCTTCACGATCACGCTGGCCAGCTGCGTCGGTACCACTGCCCTGGGAATCCTCATCGCCGATCAGCTCCGCAAGGCCGGTGTGGGCGGTCGCCGCTCGCAACGATCCTGAGGTGACGCGGGCCACGACCGTTGCCCGGTGCCCCGAGCCCGGTCCCCGCGGATGCATGGTCATGCGGCGATGTCGAAGCGAGCGCGTCCGCCGAGTCGTGGGGTGCGGGTGGGGTCGACGTGCGGGGGTGGGAGGAACCACACTCGTCCCCCGGTCCCGGTCCCGGTCCCGTATCGGGGATGGTCGATGTGGATGTCCCATCCGTTGTCGTGGATGCGGTGGTGACACGTCTCACACAGCAACACCCCGTTGCTGAGGTCGGTGGGTCCGTGGTCGCGTTTCCACCAGCGGATGTGGTGCGCTTTCGTCATCTCGGGTGGCAGCCCACACATCGCGCACCCGCCGTCACGTTCGGCCAGGGCGAGGCGTTGCGCCCGGGTGAACAGGCGTTTCTCCCGCCCCCAGTCCAACACTTCACTGTTCCCGCCGAGGACGCAGGGGATGATCCCTCCGCCGGCGGCCATCCGCCGCGCCGCCCCCACACTGACCGGCTGATCCAGACCATCCACGGTCGCGGATCCGGTGCCGGTTTCGAGGTCCGAGAGGTTCATCCGGACGATCACGGTGGCCCCGGCGACCGGGACCCGCTTCTGGCAGCCGAGGACGTGCGCGCAGAACACCGCGAGCGCGTCGGCCTGAATCATGGGGACCGTGCGCCGATCCGCATCCGGGGCATCAGTGTCGGGGGCGTCATTCCGGGCGGCGAACGCGGCGGTCACGAACCCGCGGATCGCGGTCACGATCGGGGCGGCGGTCTCGGCATC
>NZ_JBSHGY010000008.1:0-102862 GCF_053618035.1 Microbacterium sp. NPDC055665
GATGCCGAGACCGCCGCCCCGATCGTGACCGCGATCCGCGGGTTCGTGACCGCCGCGTTCGCCGCCCGGAATGACGCCCCCGACACTGATGCCCCCGATGCGGACCGGCGCACGGTCCCCATGATGCAAGCCGACGCGCTCGCGGTGTTCTGCGCGCACGTCCTCGGCTGCCAGACGCGGATCCCGGTCGCCGGGGCCACCGTGATCATCCGGATGAACCTCTCAGACCTCGAAACCGGCACCGGATCCGCGACAGTGGACGGTCTCGACCAGCCCGTCAGCATCGGGGCAGCGCGGCGGATGGCCGCCGGCGGCGGCATCATCCCCTGTGTCCTCGGGACGGACAGTGAAGTGCTCGACTGGGGTCGGGAGAAACGCCTGTTCACCCGGGCGCAACGCCTCGCCCTGGCCGAACGCGACGGCGGATGCGCGATGTGCGGGCTGCCACCGGAGATGACGAAAGCGCACCACATCCGCTGGTGGAAACGCGACCACGGCCCCACCGACCTCAGCAACGGGGTGTTGCTGTGTGAGACGTGTCACCACCGCATCCACGACAACGGATGGGACATCCGAATCGACCATCCCCGATACGGGACCGGGGGACGAGTGTGGTTCCTCCCACCCCCGCACGTCGACCCCACCCGCATTCCGCGACTCGGCGGACGCGCCCGCTTCGACATCGCCGCATGACCTGGCTCCGGCGAGTGGCCGCCGCGTGACGGTCCGCGTGACCCGGCTCCGGCGAGCGGTCGTCGACTGGCCAGCACGCCGCGCTCCGGAGAGCGTTCGCGGCGCGGCGTGTCCGTCGGCAGGGAACGGCGGAACAGCACCGTGATCTTGTATTCACTTCTTTTCGGGGGATCCCGGCCACTGACCGCAAAGTTGTTTACCTAACGTTCCTGCTTTCGCCGCTCCCCGGCTGGAACGGCTCCCTAGCGTCGTCTCAGCGCCGGTGCGGTGCGTCGTAGATACACACGTGGAAGAGGATGAAGTGAAGAGACAGATCGCAGGAGTGTGCACGCTCGCGGCCGTGGCCGCCGCCGTCGCATTCCCCCTCACGGCGGCGAACGCCGCCGAGGAGCTCGCGGCACCGACATTCAGTCACGACGGCGGCCGATTCACCGAGTCGAAGACCGTCACGCTCACCGCGCCACAGGGCGCGCAGATCAGGTACACGCTCGACGGATCGACGCCGACCGCGAAGAGCCCGCTCTACAAGAAGCCACTGGTCATCGACGAGACGACGAACCTCGCCGCGGTCTCGATCAAGGGCGGCGCGACCTCGCCCGCCGAGATCGAGGGTTACATCATCAAGACCGATGAGAAGCCGCTCACCTCGTTCTTCGTGATGAGCGACGTGCATACGTCGGCGCTCACAGAGAAGAACCGGGGCATCTGGAAGAGCCACTTCGACACCCTCGCGTCGATCAACCCCGACCCGGATCTGATCATCTCCAACGGCGACCAGATCAACGACAACAACAACAACACCGCGCCCGACCACCAGGTCGTGAAGACGATCTTCGACGAGAACATCGACCGCCTCGGACTCGATGACACCCCGATCCTGATGTCGCACGGCAACCACGACGTGGGCAACGCCGACATGGCGAAGTACTACGGCGACTGGTTCCCGAACGCGACCGGCGGCTACTACGAGAAGTCGATCGACGGCCAGACGTTCCTCGTCATCGACACCGAGCGCTACTCGGGCGCGCAGCGCACCTGGCTCCAGGGTCGCCTCGCCGCGCTCTCCGCCGAGCCGGATGCCCTCAACACCCCGATCTTCGTCGTCGGCCACCGTCCGACCGCCAGCACGGTCTACGACGGAGCGCAGGCCTCGAACGCCACCCTCACCGCCGACCTCTCCGGATACCCGCAGGCGGTCTACTTCTCGGGTCACTCGCACCTGCACCTGAACGACGAGCGCTCCATCTGGCAGGGCGGGTTCACGGCCGTGAACGACGGATCCATGTCGTACACCGAGACCCCGCACGACGCGTATCAGATCTACGGCAACGCCCTCTGGGACGAGTTCACGATCCCCACGGCGCAGGCCCTGTACGTCGAGGTATACGCCGACCGCACCGAGATCGACCGCATCAACTTCGCCGCCGACGAGGATCGCACCTACACGAACGGCGCCTGGGGTGCGTACCAGGCCGGTTACCCCTTCGCCAGCGCCGGCACGCTCGCCGGTCCGACCTGGACGGTCCGCCTCGACGGCACGACGCCCGAGGAGGTGCGCGCCAACTTCGACTACACCTCGGCCGCGCGTGACAACGTCGCACCGGTCCAGCAGGGTGCGCCCGAGCACACCGTGACCGCATCCGGCGCCGACATCCTCCGCGTGCCCGCTGCCACCGACGACGAGTCCGTCTACGGCTATGACGTGCGGGTCCGCGACGCAGCCACCGGCGTCGAGGCGCTGCCGATCCGCGCCGGCGCGAAGGTGCTCGCCGACTTCCAGATCGCGCCGCGCCCGAGCATCCTCGAGATCCCGCTCGCGATCCGCAACGGACGTCAGGCCGACGCCCCGCTCATCACCCTCACCAAGGGGGCGAGCTACATCGCCGAGGTCACCGCCGTCGACATGTACGGCAACCGCTCCGAGAAGACGACGGTCTCGTTCGTCGCCGGACAGGTGCCCGACACCACCCGCCCGCAGGTGACGCTCGTCAGTCCGACCACGGCCGGTCCGTCGAAGGCCATCGACATCCGCGTCGACGCGTCCGACGAGGTGGGGCTCGCCCGCATCGTCGCGAACATCTACCAGGGAGGCACGCTCGTCAAGAGCACGCAGTCCAAGGCCACCGGCACCACCGGCTCGCACGTCGCGACTGTGACGCTCCCCGACGGGGCGTACACGATCAAGTACAACGCGCAGGATGCCGCGGGCAACATCTCGAAGACGTCCACGTTCGATCTCACCGTCGACGCCACGGCCCCCACCGTGACCGTCAAGACCGGCGACTCGTTCACCGTCGGCGATGCGACGGCCTACGACAAGGTCAGCTTCAAGCTCCACGATGCCGGCAAGATCGACCGGCTCGAGCTCAACGGCGTCGGGAAGGACCTCTCGAACAACGTCTGGTCCGACCTCAACTTCGTGAAGCCGGGAACGTTCGGAGGGGTCAAGGGCGAGAACACCCTCCTCGTCCACGACGTCGCCGGCAACGTCACGACCGTCGAGTTCGTGCTGCGCTGATCGATCGACGCGAAGCCCCGCGGGCGGACCGCGGGGCTTCGTGCGTCAACCGGCTTCGGGCTCCCACCGCAGCAGGTCCCCCGGCTGACACTCCAGCACCGCGCACAGGGCGTCCAACGTCGTGAAGCGCACCGCCTTCGCGCGACCGTTCTTCAGAACCGCGAGGTTGGTCGGCGTGATCCCGATCCGCTCGGCCAGCTCGCCGACGCTCATCTTCCGTCGCGCCATCATCACGTCGATGTCGACCACCACCGGCATCAGATCACCTCGTCGTCGAGCTCGGAGCGCAGCGCTCGCGCCTCGGCCTCGCGGTCGATCGCCTGCCGCAGCAACGCCTTCATGACGACCACGAGCAGTGCCATCCCGGCGAGCACGACCCCGGCGCCGCCGATCAGCGCCACGACCCCCGGCGCCGTCGCCCCCGGCGCGAGCAGTGCAGCCAGGATCCACGTGAGCACCGCGGCGACGAGGATCGCGCCGATGATCACGTCGACGTAGCGGAACGACGACTCCGAGAAGATCGACCCGCGCCGCACCCTCGTCAGCAGCATCCACACGCACACCCCGAACACCTGCAGCGTGCCGACGCCCAGCACCACGAGCGACACCAGCACGATCCGGCCCCACAGCTCCTCCTCGGCGAGGTCGAGCCACAGCAGCGGCACGATGAGCGCCTGCACCGCCACCGAACCCAGCAGCGCCACCGCGATCACGATGCGCAGAACGACGATCATCGTCTTCCCCATGCTCACTCCTTCATCGAAGAACAACAGGAATCTATCGTTATTCGTTCGATGGAGCAAGCCGAGGGGCGGGCGGATCAGCGCCGCGGCGGAGGGCCGGTGCCGTCGGGCGGAGGGCTCAGCCCCGCGACGGCGCGGTCAGTGCCGCCGCACGGCGCGACGGATGCGGCGAACCGCCCGCCCCGCTGCATCCTTGAGTCCGCCGCCCGGCCACTCGCGATGCAGCTGCACCGCGCCCCCCTCGCCCACCGCGAGCGTGCAGGTGCGCCCCGCGAGGATCGGCGAGCGGCCGACGCGAGCGAGCACCGCAGGCTCGGCCTCGAGGGGAACGTCGAACGTCCACCCCGCCCGGCGGACCTTGACGCTGAGAGGGCCGCCTCGGGACTCGTCCGTGCGCTCGAACGCGCGAACCGGATCGATCGAGACGGCGACGGCGGAGAGGTCGCGGGGGCGGCGGCCGGAGAGGACGCGCTCCGTGCCGGTGCCGTCGCGGAGGATCAGATCCACACGATCGTTGCGAAGCTCGCGATCCACGACCAGAAGATTCGCGGGGAGCCCTTCGAGAGACGACAGGGGCAGCGACGTCAGCCGCGTGATCTTCTTGGCGCCGGGGGACGTCGCCGCGGGAGTGCCCGCGCCGGCGGTGCTCGCGTCGGTGCCGCTCACGCCGACGTTCCGCGCACCGGGAGCAGGTGCATCCGAGCGGGATGTCTCGAACACCAGCGCATCCTTCCCGCCCTGCGTGATGTCGATGCGAAGCGTGAGGTGCAGCCCGCCGCCCCGCGACCAGTGCGCGGCTGTCACGGTCGCGCGGCACTCCAGGCCCGCCTCGAACTCGGCCAGACGCACCAGGTCGTCACGACGATCGGCCCGCAGCAGTGCCGCGCGGATCCGGTTCGCGACCCCGAGACCGGCATCCACGCCCGGCCCGAACCGCCGCTGCGTCAGCGGGACCACGACATCCAGCAGGCGGTCGCGATACTCGTCGGGGTAGTTGACCATGCGCCGCCCCGCGATGCGCTTGAGGATCTTGCCGCGGAACCAGTGTCGCAGCAGCCGGTCGCGCAGGCGCCCCGGCTCGGTGTGTGCCTCGACGATGTCGAGCACGGTCTCCAGGTGCGGGAAGTACGTCTCGGGCTCGATCCGCGCGGAGCTCGCGCTGCCCGGCTGCTTCACCCAGGCGTAGCAGGGCTCGCTCGCGAGGATCGAGATCGTCGAGGCGGCGAAGTACGCCTGCATCACGAACATGTGATCCTCCAGCCGCACGCGCCCCTCCGGGAAGCGGATGCCGTTCGTGCGCAGGAACGCCGTGCGGAACATCTTGTGCGGTGTGAGCATCTCGAGCAGCGGATCGGTGCCCAGCGTCGCCCGGGGGATGTCCTTGCGGAAGATCCGGCTCGGCAGCGGGCGGCCGATCCCCACCTCCTTGCCGACGATGACGTCGGACGCGTTCGCGTCCGCGTAGTCGCACAGCTTCTCGAGCGCGCCGTCGAACAGGTAGTCGTCCTGGTCGACGAACTGCACGTACTTCCCTCGGGCCGCATCGATGCCGTGGTTGCGCGGCATTCCGGGCCACCCGGAGTGCTCCAGCGAGAGCACCCGCACGTTCGGACGTGTGCGGGCGATGGCGGCCAGGCGCTCGCCGGTCGGCTCGCCCGAGCCGTCGTCGCACAGCAGTACCTCGAACGCGTCGGGGTCGAGCGTCTGCCGATCGAGCGACGCGATGAGGTCATCGAACGATGGCCCCGGCCGGAACACCGGCACCACGACGCTCACGCGGATGCTGTTCCCGCGACTGCTGCTCTCCGGCTGAATGCTCTCCGGCTGAATGCTCTGTGACAAACGTCTCACTCCCCCAAGTCGACAATCCTCCGAGCTAAACATGACTTCCTGTGGGGGTCACCAGGCTTGCGCTTCGCGGGCGGGTATGCAGAACTGCGCAGTGTCGGGCAGCGATCGGGCGGCCACGGGCAGCGATCCGGCAGCCACGGCAGTGGCCGGAGGGGTGCGGCGCGGAACGCCGTCCGACTCAGGAGGCGATGCGGCGAGCCGAGGCGTCGTCCGTGCGGGAACCGACCTCGGCCCAGACCGCATCCAGCGAGATCTCGAGGACGCCGGCGATCGCCGCGATCGTCGAGAAGGCGGGGGTGGCCACTCGTCCGGACTCGATCTTGCGCAGGGTCTCGGGGGAGATGCCGGCGTCGAGCGCGATGCTCAGCATCGACCGCTCGCCGCGGGCTCGACGCAGCAGGGCGCCCAGGCGCTCGCCCCGCTCGAGCTCGGCGGGGGTGAGCGGCATCCGGACCATCATGATGCCCATACTAATACCGGGATAGTGTTACCGGGATAGTTATTGGTACCAACGGGAGAGAGCCCATGATCGAGATCCTGAACGCCGACGAGCTCGTGCGCGCGAGGGCGGCCGGCGCGCTCGTCGGCGACATCCTGCAGTCGTTGAAATCCCTCGCCGCGGTCGGCGTGAATCTGCTCGACCTCGACCGCAGGGCGAAGCAGCTGATCGAGGATGCCGGCGCCGACTCCTGCTACGTCGACTACGCACCCTCGTTCGGCCGTGGTCCGTTCGGGCACTACGTGTGCACCGCCGTGAACGATGCCGTGCTGCACGGCATGCCCCACGACTACGCACTCCGGCCGGGAGACCTGCTCACTCTCGACCTGGCCGTCACCCTGCGTGGCGTCTCGGCCGATGCGGCCATCAGCTTCGTTATCGGAGGCGCCCCGGCGGCAGAGGACCTCGCGATGATCGAGGCGACCGAGCGCGCGCTCGCCGCCGGCATCGCCGCCGCTCGCCCTGGTGCCCGCACCGGCGACCTGTCGCACGCGATCGGCACGGTCCTCCGCGACGCCGGATACCCCATCAACCTCGAATTCGGCGGCCACGGCATCGGCTCGACCATGCACCAGGACCCGCACATCGCGAACGACGGGCGGCCCGGCCGCGGTTACGCACTGCGCCCGGGACTCCTGCTCGCGCTCGAACCCTGGGTCATGGCCGACACCGACGTGCTGCGCACCGACGACGACGGCTGGACCCTGCGGAGCGCCACCGGATGCCGTACCGCGCACACCGAGCACACGATTGCGATCACCGCGGACGGGGCCGAGATCCTGACGCTGCCGACGCGCTGACGCTGCCGAGGTTCTGACGCTGCCGACGGATCGCGCCGCCTGAGGTGCTCGGCTAACTCAGCACGAGCCCGATCTCGAACGATCGCCGCCACGGCAGGGTCAGCTCCTGGATGCGCACGTCTTCCGCGGGGAGTGTCGACTCCAGCAGCGCCGTCAACTCCTCACGGATGACCCGTTCCGCCGTCGCGACCCGGGCGTCGTCGGCCATCGGGTAGACATCCGGGAAGAGGGCGGGACCGGAGTCGGTGCGCACGACCGCCTGGTACGCGAAGTCGTCCAGCAGGCGGGTGAGCAGGGCGATGCGGGCAGCGCGGGCATCGAACGTGCCCGTCGCGCGGCCGACCACTCCGGCCGCCGCGACCGCAACCACGCTGCCGAGCGTGTTGCCGGCCGTGTTCCATCCGCCGAACGCCTCGAGCCGCCCGAGCAGCCCCGCCTCGGCGAGTGCCCGCACGAGCGCCTCGTCGGCGCCGTTGGGGTAGCGGACGTCGGCGAGGGCCACGTGCAGGCCCGCGTCCAACCGCTCCTGGATCAGCGCGACCGTGCCGGCCACGGCATCGGCATCCACCTGATCCGGACGTCCGCGGAACATGTCGTGCCGGTCGGGATCGGGGGAGTGCAGCACCAGGGTCACATCGCCGCCCTCGGCGACTTCGACGGCACCGGCCGCACGGATCTGCCGGCTCGCGGAGGCTGCGAGCGACATGTTCTCGTACGGCGGGATGCGCGTCATGCCCTCGGCATCCGCACACGCGACCGAGAACGAGGCGGTCACGCCGGCGTTCGCGGCGAGGGCTCGGGCGACCAGTGCCGCCCCCACCTCGTCGGCGCCCGGGTACATGAGCACGTCGCGGCCCGACGGCAGCATCCGCATCCAGTGCCGCAGCCACACCTGCTCGGCGCTGCCCGCGGCGAACGGTGCGGTGTCATCGGCGGTGATCGCCAGGAAGTCGAGCGTCGCATCCTCGACGAGGGCGAGCGTCGACAGGTTCACGATGTGATTGCGCAGCCGCCGTGCCGAGTAGTCGGACACGATCTCGGCCGGCACCGGTGTCAGCTCCGACAGCGGCAGCACGTCGGGCTCGTCGAGCAGCCGGTGCGCGTCGCCGCCGAGCGCGTGGATCTCCTTGCCGTGCTCCCGCCAGTACTCCGGCTCCTCGGCCGCCGAGTACGAATTGCTGGCCCGCGTCACGAGCGAGACGGCCGAGATCGGCAGCTCCGGCCGGCGGCGACGCACCTCGCGCAGCACATCGAGCCGCTCCAGCACCTCGCGCGTCGTGTCGGCGCTCGTACGGCTGGCGATCAGCCCGCCGTAGAGCAGCATGTCGACCGACACCACCACATGCACCGTGGCCGGGTCGGCGACGCGGTCGAGCAGCCAGGCGCCGAGGGCGCTCGCGTCTCCGGCGGCGCGGTACGAGGGCAGGATCTCGGCCGGCGGAACGTCGAGGATCACTCCGGCCACCGCGGCGACGTCGCCGGGAAGCCGCACGTTCACCGGCCGGTCGTCGAGCGGGAGCAGAGCGATGCGCGGGCGCAGAGTCGTGTCGGACACGGGGAGTGCCTTTCGTCGAGAGGGGTCGGGGGAGTTCGGGTTTCGGGAGTCCGGGAACGGGGATTCAGGGGCGCGAGATGGAGACCAGGTACGAGTAGCGGTCGCCGCGGTACACCGACTCGGCGTACTCGATCGGACGGCTGCGGGCGTCGTAGGTCGTGCGCTTGACGAGGAACGCGGGCGAGAAGGGCGGCGTCTGCAGTGCCGCCGCCTGCTCCTCGTCGAGCACGACCGCGTGGATCTCCTGGTCGGCGCGGACGGCGGAGATGCCGAAGCGCGAACGCAGATCCTCGTAGAGCGAGTCGCCGACGATGCCGTCTTCCAGGCCCGGCACCGCATCGGCGGAGATCGAGCAGACCTCGAGGCAGATCGGGATGTCATCGGCCGTGCGCACGCGGCGGATGCGGACCACGGGCGACTGCGGGCTGAGATTCAGCGCGTACCCGGCGGTCTGTCCGGCGGATGCCGTGCCGACATCGACCGACAGCGAACCGGGCCGCATGTTGCGCGTGTGCATGTCTTCCGAGAACGAGGTGAGCTCGAAGGTCTTGCTGATGCGGGACGCGCTCACGAAAGTGCCGGCGCCCTGCAGCCGGTAGACCAGCCCGTCGCGCTCCAGCTCGTCGAGGGCGCGCCGCACGGTCTGACGGTTGACCTCGAGTGACTCGGCGAGGTCGCGCTCGGTCGGCAGCTTCTCGTGTGGGGCGAGCCCCTGCTGGATGACCTCTTCCAGATGCCGCCGCACCCGCTCGTGCTTCGTCACGCCTTCGATCGACGACATGCCACCCCTCCGGTCTTGCCCTTTTGGACTAACCCAATCTTGACGAGAACCTGCGGATGTGTCAATGTCTGTTCTCAGCGGTTCCGAATTGGTCTATTCCAATCCTTTTGCAAGGTCAATGATGAGCGGAGAACTCCCATGTACACGAAGCAGCACATGCACCGGCGCGCCCTGATCGCCGGTGCCCTGACCACAGCCACGGTCGCAGCCCTCACCGGATGCGGTGCGGGAGGCGGCGACGCCGACGGCCCGACCGAGATCACCTTCTCGTACCTCTGGGGCGGCGAAGAGGCCAAGGCGCTCGAAGAGATCATCGCCGACTTCAACGACAGCCAGGACGAGATCGTCGTCAAGGGCGTCTCCAGTCCCGACACCCAGAAGCAGCTGACCTCGATGTCGTCTTCGAACGGGTCGTTCGACATCTCCGACAACTTCGGCAACACGGTCGGCGCGTGGGCCTCGAAGGGCATCCTCGCGCCGCTCGACGAGGCGATCGCGGCCGAGGGCATCGAGGTCGACGACTTCATCCCCAGCGCCATGGAGCAGATGACGTACGACGGCAAGATCTACTCGCTGCCGATCGCGACCCACAGCTTCCAGCTGCTCTACAACACGCAACTGCTGAAGGAGGCGGGCGTGACCCCGCCGACCACCATGGACGAGCTCGCCGCCGCGATCGAGAAGCTCACCGTGGTCGACGGATCCGGCAAGATCACGCAGCTCGGCCTCGGCTCGGCCAACGACAGCACGACCCTGACCACCCTCGGCTACGCGTTCGGCGGCAGCTGGGACGGCGACGACGGTCCGACCCCGGCCGAAGACGGCAATCTCGAAGCCCTGCAGTGGTACCAGGACAACGTGATCGAGCCGGTCGGCGCCGAGGCCATGGCGACCTTCGTCTCCGGCCAGGGCGAGTACCTCTCGGCACAGGACCCGTTCTTCAGCGGCAAGGTCGCGATGATCATCGACGGCGAATGGCGTTCGGCCTCCGCGGCCAAGATCGCCCCGGACTTCGAGTGGGGCGTCACCGCGATCCCTGCCGCCTCACCGGAGCTCGAGAACAGCACGCAGGTGACCGCCAGCACGCTCTTCATCCCCGCGAACTCGAAGCACAAGGAGGAGGCGGCGACCTTCCTCGCGTACCTCGTCAGCGAGGAGCCGATGGAGAAGTTCGCCGTCGCGCTCGGCAACCTGCCGGGGCGCACGTCCCTCGCCGGCAGCGCCGCCTTCGACAGCCTCCAGGACTTCGGCGTGTGGGCCGATGCGGCATCCTCCCCGAACGCGAAGTCGCTCGCCAGCCTTCCGTACAGCGCCGAGTACGCCACCGACCTCGCCACCGCCTTCGATGAGGTCGTCCGTCTCACGGCGACCCCCGAAGAGGCGATCGCGACGGTCGAGGAGCGCATGGCCAACTACTCGACGAAGTGATCGAGGCTCCGTGACCACTGCAACAGCGCGCCGGGTCCGGCAGGAGAACGCTCCTGTCGGGCCCGGCGGGCGCGCCCCGCGGCGGCGTCGCACCCGTCGGTCGACCCTGATCGGACTCGCGTTCGCGTCGCCGTTCATCGTCGGCTTCCTGTTCCTCTTCGCCTACCCGATCGCGGCGTCGGCGTACTACAGCTTCACCGACTTCAATCTGTTCCAGTCCCCGGAGTGGGTGGGGCTGGCCAATTACGTGCAGATGTTCAACGACGGCGTCTTCTGGAAGTCGCTCGCGAACACCGCCGTCCTCACGGTCTTCGGCGTTCCGCTCGCGATCGGCATCGCCCTCGCCGGTGCGCACCTGCTGAACACCCCGGTGCGGGGTCAGCCGCTCTACCGCGCGCTCGTCTACCTGCCCTCGATCGTGCCCGTCGTCGTCGGCGGCTACCTGTGGCGCTGGCTGCTCAACGCCCAGTACGGCTTCGTGAACTACTTCCTGTCCTGGTTCGGCATCGAGGGTCCGGCCTGGTTGCAGGAACCTGAATGGACCAAGCCCGCCATCATCCTGATGTCGCTGTGGACCGTCGGCGGCACCATGATCATCTATCTCGCCGCCCTTCAGGAAGTCCCGAAGGAGCTCTACGAGGCCGCCGAACTGGATGGTGCGGGCATGTGGCGCCGCTTCACCAGTGTCACCTGGCCGACCGTCTCGCCGGTCACCCTGTTCCAGGTGATTGTGAGCATCATCGGCTTCCTGCAGATCTTCACGCAGCCGTACATCCTCTCCCAGGAACGGCTGAATCAGGCCGGCTCCGGGCCGGGGCAGTCGATGCTGTCGTACGCGATGTACCTGTATCAGAACGCGTTCGTGTTCCTGAAGATGGGCTACGCGTCGGCGATGGCCTGGACCCTGTTCATCATCACGCTGGTCGTGAGCCTGATCGTGCTCGCGACCTCGAGGAAGTGGGTGCACGATGGCACACGCTGACGTCGCCGTCCGCAAGCGTCCGCGGCGGGTGCGCCGCACGATGCGCCGAGTCCGGCAGCAGGTCTCGGTCGCGCTGCTCGCGCTGCTGTTCCTCTTCCCGCTGCTGGTGATGCTGTCGACCGCGTTCAAGACGCCGGGCGACGTGTTCTCCTCGCCGCCGTCGCTGCTGCCGACCGACTGGACGATGGACAACTTCGCCGAGGCGTTCGAGCAGATCCCGGTGTGGCGCTACCTCGGGAACACCCTGTTCGTGTCGGGCATGAGCATCCTCGGCACGGTCATCTCGTGCCCGCTCGTGGCCTACGCGCTGGCCAAGGTGCGCTGGCGCGGATCCCGGCCGCTGCTCATCCTGGTGCTGGCCACCATGATGCTCCCGCCGCAGGTCACCCTCATTCCCCTGTTCCTCGTGTGGAACGGGCTCGAGGCGACCAACACGTATCTGCCGCTGATCGTCCCCGCGTTCCTCGGCACGCCGTTCTTCATCTTCATGATCCGGCAGTTCCTGCTCGCGGTGCCGGACGAGCTGATCGAGGCCGCGCGTCTAGACGGAGCCTCCGAGTTCCGCACCTACGCGACGATCGTGCTGCCGCTGGCGCGGCCGGCCATCGTGACCGCCGCGATCTTCCAGTTCGTGTGGGCGTGGACCGACTTCCTCAACCCCCTCATCTATCTGAACGACGAGTCCACCTATACGCTTTCGATCGGTCTGTACGCCTTCTTCGGGGAGAACGACGTGGCCTGGGGGCCGCTGATGGCCGCCTGCGTCATGTTCACCCTTCCGGCCGTGGTGATCTTCCTGATCGGTCAGAAGTTCTTCATCGGCGGCGCCAGCGCAGGAGCTCTCAAATGACGCATGACCCCCTCGAACTCATCACCGGCCGCCTGATCGCCTCGGTGCAGGCGCAATCGGGAAGCCCCGTGCGCGACACGGAGGTGATCGCCGCGCTCGCCGAATCGGCGCTGCTCGGAGGGGCTAGCGGTCTGCGGCTCAACGGTCCCGACGACATCCGGCGCATGCGGCCGTCGACGAGCGCGCCCATCATCGGACTGCACAAGGTCTTCAACGGCGTGCGCAACGTGATCACCCCCGACGTCGCGCTGGCGCTCGGGCTCGCGGGTGCGGGGGCGGACATCATCGCGGTGGATGCCACGGTCGAGCAGCTGGGCGAGAGATTCGATCTGCTGCGCGACATCGCGGATGCGACCGGGCGTCCGGTGATGGCCGACGTCTCCACCCTCGACGAGGGGCTGCGCGCCCGGGAGGCCGGAGCGGCTGTGATCGGCACCACCCTCTCGGGATACACGCCGCACTCGGTGCGCAGGGAGGGGCCGGACCTGCAGCTGGTCGCGGATCTCGTCGCCGCCGGCATCCCGACCATCGCCGAGGGGCGGTATCAGACGCCCGAGCAGGTCCGTCAGGCCTTCGATGCCGGTGCGCTCGCCGTGGTGGTCGGCGGGGCGATCACGGATCCGATCGCGATCACACGACGCTTCGTCGAGGTGACCCCCGCGGTTCGGAGCCCCGCATGATCGTGGGCGTCGACATCGGCGGCACGAAGATCGCGGTCGCCGGCTTCGAGCGCGACGCCGACCGGCTCGTCCGGGCGACCGGGGTGCGCACGATCGCCACACCGTCTCGAGCGGGTGGTCCCGTCATCGTGCAGGCGGTGGTGGATGCCGTGGTCGAGGTGTGCGGTGGCGACCCTGTGGAGGCGGTCGGAGTCGGCACCGCGGGTGTGGTCGGGCCCGACGGCACGATCACCTCGGCCACGGATGCGATCGCCTGCTGGGTCGGATTCCCCCTGCGGAGTGCCCTCGCGGATGCGGTCGGCGCCTCGGTCTCGGTGGTCAACGACGTGCACGCGGCCGCGGTCGCCGAGGCCGAGCGGGGCGCCGGAGCGGGCGCGCAGGCGATGCTGATGGTCGCGGTCGGCACCGGTATCGGCGGGGCGGTCGTGCTCGCGGACGGTCTGCGCCGCGGGTTCACCGGAACGGCGGGCTCGGTCGGGCATATGGAGATCTCGCTGCCGCCGAACCTCGCCGAGCGGCGTTGCCCCTGCGGTGGCTTCGGCCACGTGGAGGCCGTGGCCTCCGGTCCCGGTCTGGAGCAGTCCTTCTTCGAGGAGACCGGAGTGCGCCTCCCGCTGCGCGAGGTGCACGCGGCGGCTCTGGGCGGAGACGCGCGGGCGGAACGGGTGATCCGCGACGGCGCGCACTATCTCGGGCGCGCTCTCGCGAGCGCCAATGCGGCGCTCGATGTCGAGGTGATCGTCGTCGGCGGCGGGGTCGCCGAGATCGGCGAGAGCTATCTGTTCGAGGTGGCGCGAGCGTATCGGGCGGCCGCCATGCCCGGACCCGCGGCGGCTCGGGTGGTGCCGGCGAAGCTCGGAGTCGACGCGGCTTTCACCGGTGCCGCGCTCCTCGGGGCGCGCCTGATCGAGCGTTCGGATTGAATCGGGAGAGCCGGACTCCCTCCTGAAACTCACACCCCACCTTCAGCCTGAACGACATATCGTTGAGTATCGTTCAACCCCAGCAGGAGGTCATCATGAACAACGCATTCCCCTCCAACCCGTTCGGCGGCAACAGCGGCTCCGGGAACAACGGCGGCCTCTTCGGCGGCGCCGGCTTCGGCACGGGACCCGGCGGTCCGGCATCCGCGATCTTCGAGGCGATGGACCAGCTCCGCAAGTCGTTCGAGCCCCGCCCGTCCGGCGGCTCGCGCATGGCCCGCGGCGATGTGCGCACGGCCGTGCTCTCGCTGCTCGCCGAGAAGCCGATGCACGGCTACCAGATCATCAACGAGATCGCCGAGCGCAGCGGTGGCACCTGGAAGCCCAGCGCCGGTTCCGTGTACCCGACGCTGCAGCTGCTCGCCGATGAAGGACTCATCGAGGCCGACGAGCAGAACGGCCGCAAGACCTACTCGCTCACCGAGGCCGGCCGTGCGGTCGCCGACGAGAGCTCCGAGACCCCGGCTCCCTGGGAGTCGTCGGGCAAGGACGGCAACCGCGACAACGCCCGCTTCAGCGCCCTGCCCAAGGCGGGCGTCGACCTCGCCGCCGCGGCAGCGCAGGTCGGTCGCAGCGGTTCGCCCGAGCAGGTGCAGCAGACCATCGAGATCCTCGACGAGGCCCGCCGTAGGCTGTACTCGATCCTCGCGCAGGACTGACCGCACGGTGCGGCATCGGGTGAGGGCCTGCGAGAGGACCACGCGATGACGGATGCCGCGGCACAGGGCGCGCACCGCGCCAGGTACCGCCGCATCGTGTCGTTCGCGGGCCGCGAGTTCCTGAAGATCTGGTGGTTCGAGCTCGTCCTCCCGCGTTTCGGCATGAGCCGGATCGCCGAGCGCACGCGAGGGCAGCGGATGCAGACGTTCGCGCGTCGCTTCCATGTGCTCGCGGTAGAGCTCGGCGGGCTCATGATCAAGGTCGGGCAGTTCATGTCGTCGCGCCTCGACGTGCTCCCGCCCGAGATCACGAAAGAGCTCGAGGGCCTGCAGGACGAGGTTCCGGCCGTGCCGACCGCGGCCATCCGCGCGCTCGCCGAAGCCGAACTCGGCATCCCGCTCGAGCGCGCGTACGCGTGGTTCGACGACACCCCGGTCGCGGCGGCATCCCTCGGCCAGGTGCATCGGGCCCGGCTCTCCGAGCTCGACGCCGCCGACACCGGGCTCGACCAGGTCGTGGTCAAGGTGCAGCGTCCGGGCATCGACGGGATCGTCGCGGTCGACCTCGCCGCACTCCGCCGGGTCGCGCGCTGGCTGACCCGCGTGCGCATCGTCGCCGATCGTGTCGACGCCCCCGCGCTCGTCGAGGAGTTCGCCGCGACCAGCCTCGAGGAGATCGACTACCTGCACGAGGCCGCGAGCGCCGAGCGGTTCCGCGAGTACTTCGCCGATGACCCGCGCGTGGCTGCCCCCGAGATCGTCTGGGAGCGGTCGACCCGTCGCGTGCTCACCCTCTCCGACGTCACCGCCATCAAGATCAATGACACGGATGCTCTGCGTGCCGCCGGCATCGACCCGTCCGAGGTGGCCGCCGTATTCGCCGAGGTCATGTTCGACCAGGTGTTCACGCACAGCTTCGTGCACGCCGACCCGCACCCCGGCAACATCTTCGTGACGCCGGTCCCCTCGGTGCCCGGGGGATTCCAGCTCACGTTCATCGACTTCGGGATGATGGCCGAGGTGCCGGACAGCCTCCGCGATGGGCTGCGCACCCTCCTCATCGCGGTCGCCGGGCGCGACAGCCGCGGACTCGTCGCCGCCGCGCAGGAGATCGGCGTGCTGCTCCCTTCGGCCGACACCAATGAGCTCGAACGAGCCCTGACCGCGCTGTTCGCCCGCTTCGGCGGCATGGGGTTCGCCGAACTGAGCAAGGTCGATCCGCGGGAGTTCCGCGACTTCGCCGAGGAGTTCGGCGACATGGTGCGCTCGCTCCCGCTGCAGCTGCCCGAGAACATGCTGCTGCTCATCCGCGCGGTCTCGCTGACGTCGGGCATGTGCAGCGGACTCGACCCGGCGTTCAACGTGTGGGATGCCGCGGAACCCTACGCCGGACGCCTGCTGCGCGACGAGAGCGGCAACATCGTGCAGGCCTTCGCGACCCAGGCGATGGACACGATGAGCACCACCTGGCAGCTGCCCGGCCGCATCGACCGGATCATCACCCGCATCGACGACGGCAACGTGTCGTTCGACACCTCACGACTCGAACGCCGCCTCGACCGGCTCGAGGGCATCGCGCGCCGTATCGCCTCGGGCGTGCTGTTCGCGGCGATGCTCGTCGGCGGGGCACTGCTCGTCCCCTCGCTGCCGCCGCTGGGCATCACCCTGATCTGCGTCTCGGCCCTGCCGCTGCTGCACTCCGTGTTCGCCGGCGTCGGTCGCCGCGGCCCGCGCTAGTCGCGGCACGCCCGGGCGGGAAGCGTCGCCGCTGGATTCCGGCCGTGGGATCAGGCGATCGCGCGGAATCAGGCAGTTTGCGACAGGAACCGCCTGATTCCGCGTGACGGCCTGATCCGGCACGCCCGGGAAACGCGGCATCCACACGGTTGGCCTCGGTTTTCGCACCCACGCATCGGTATATCGCGTGACAGGATGGTGTGCCATGGAGACCCCTGACGAGAAGCCGCCCGCACGCTCCGCAGGAAGCACCCCCCAGCGCCCCCGCACGGATGCCGTCGCCACGGGCGTGAACCGCCTCCCGGCCAAAGCCACCGAGGCCGCGAAGAAGATCGTCCGCGACATCGCCGCCGTCCCGCCGCGCAGCGTGCACCCGGCCCTCGTGCCCGGCGTCTCGGTCGAGGAGACCGGCCGCACCTACCGCACCGACCCGCTCGTGTTCGGCGTCGCGGTCGCCCTCACCGTGGCCTTCATCGCGTGGGGTGTCTTCGCCGGCGACAACCTCTCCGGCACCACCACGGCCGTGCTCGGCTGGGTGGTGGAGTACTTCGGGTTCTTCTTCACGACCATCGCCACGGTCATCCTGGTGTTCATGCTGTTCGTCGGTTTCAGCCGCTACGGGCGCATCCCCCTCGGCCGCGACGACGAAGAGCCCGAGTACTCGATGTTCTCGTGGATCTCGATGCTGTTCGCCGCCGGCATGGGCATCGGCCTGGTGTTCTGGGGTGCGGCCGAGCCGCTGACCTTCTTCGAGAACCCGCCGCCGGGAACCGTCGAGGCGAACACCCTCGATGCGATGCACACGGCGCAGACCCAGGTGCTGTACCACTGGGGTCCGCAGGCCTGGGCGTTCTACGCACTCGTCGGCGGCGCCATCGCCTACGGCGCCTACCGCCGCGGACGCACCCCGCTCATCTCGTCGATCTTCGCCCCTTTGCTGGGTGAGGGCCGCACGACCGGACCCCTCGGCCGCACGATCGACATCTTCTCGATCATCGTCACGCTGTTCGGAACCGCGGCATCCCTGGGCCTCGGCGCCCTGCAGATCGGGCATGGCGTCGAGATCGTCAGCGGCGCCGGCCCGCTCGGCAACGGCATCCTCATCGCGGTCATCGCCGTGCTCACCGCGTGCTTCATCGCCTCGGCGGTCTCGGGCGTCTCGAAGGGCATCCGGGCGCTGTCGAACATCAACGCCGTCGTCGCCCTGCTGCTGGCGTTCTTCGTGTTCTTCGTCGGACCGACGCTGCTCATCCTCAACGTGATCCCGTCGGTCGCCGTGCAGTTCATCGGGGACCTGCCGCAGATGATCGGCCGCTCGGCGTCGCAGGGCGAGGCGGCGCAGACGTTCCTGTCGAGCTGGACGATCTTCTACTGGGCGTGGTGGATCTCGTGGTCGCCGTTCGTCGGCATGTTCATCGCGAAGATCTCGCGCGGCCGGAGCCTGCGCCAGTTCGTGTCCGTGGTCATCGTGGTGCCCTCGGTCATCTCGCTCATCTGGTTCGCGATCTTCGGCACCACGGCGATCAAGCAGCAGATGGACGGCGCGAACCTCGCCGTCGACCCGCCGGAGGAAGTGCTGTTCGGCGTGCTCGCGAACCTGCCGTTCGGACTCATCACGAGCATCGTGCTCATTCTGCTGATCGCGATCTTCTTCGTCACCGGCGCGGATTCCGCCTCCCTCGTGATGGGCACCCTCTCGCAGCAGGGCCGGCCGGAGCCGGCACGCTGGGTCGCGGTCGTCTGGGGCGTGCTGGTCGGTGTGATCGCCGCCGTGCTCCTCGTCACCGGCGAGGAGGGGAGCGGCCTCAAGTCGCTGCAGAACGTGACGATCATCGCCGCGCTGCCGTTCGCGATCATCATGGGGTTCATGATGATCGCGTTCATGAAGGATCTGCGGCGGGATCCGCTGATCCTGCGCGACCGCTACGCCCGCGCCGCCGTGCGCCACAGCGTCATGTCGGGGCTCGAGGAATACGGCGACGACTTCGCGCTCGTGCCCGTCGAGTACGACCACTCGGAGGACGACCTCGCCTGGATCGACGAGTCGACCGTCGACGACAGTCTCGCCGAGGTCTACGAGGCGGCCACCGAGGCGATCGACATCATCCCGTCGGCCGAGGTGGATGCCGTGGTCGACGCGGCGCTCGACGACGCGGCGCTGGACGACGCGGCGACCGGCGAGGCGGTGACGGGCGAGGCGGCGGCGGATGCGCAGGAGCGGCCCCGCGCGGACTGATCCGCTCGCGAGGCGCGCGCGAGATCAGGCGATCCTGCGAGAACAGGCGGATTCATCGGGAATCGGCCTGAATCGGCAGGATCGCCTGATCCTGCCCGCCCAACCCGCCCAACACGCCCCGCACGCCCGGGGGCGCTAGGAGTTCTCGGCCGTGCGGGTGATGCGCGATGCCATGCTGGCGAAGATCAGTCCGTGGAAGGGCAGCACCGCGAGCCAGTACAGGCGTCCGGTGAGCCCGCGCGGGAAGAAGATCGCTCTCTGCTCGTAGCGCGCGCCCGCGGCTTCGGGGAGTGCGCGCAGCTCGAGCCAGGCCTCACCGGGCACCTTCATCTCGGCGCGGAGGCGCAGCAGCCCACCGCTCGCCGGCGAGGACTCGGTCGCAGCTCCCGGCTCTTCGACCGCTTCGACGCGCCAGAAGTCGATCGCGTCGCCCACGCGGGCGACGGTCTGGCTGCGGCGGCCCCGTCGCAGTCCCACCCCGCCGACCACGCGGTCCATCAGCCCGCGCACCGCCCACAGGAACCGTGACGAGTACCACCCGTTCGTGCCGCCGATGCCCAGGATCACCGGCCACAGCCGGTCGACGGATGCCGAGGTGACGAGCGTGCGGGCATCGGTGAAGACGGTGCGACCCGCCCAGTCCGGGTCGCTCGGCAGCGGATCGCTGGGAGCGCCCGAGACCTCGGAATCCTGCCAGCTGGTCTCGATCGCGTCGGCGTCGACCCGGCCGAGCGCCAGGTCGACGGCTCGCCGATACGGCGTCAGGCCGCCCTCCGGCTGCGGGATCAGCTCGTCGACCGCGTGGTCCTTCATGATGCACTCGTTCTGCAGCGACGCCACGAGCGGGCGGGCGATCGAGCGCGGCACGGGCGTCACGAGGTTCACCCAGTGCGAGGCGAGCCCCGGCGTGAGCACCGGCAGCGCGGCGATGGCCCGCTGGGGGAGACCGGCCTCGACCGCATAGCCGTTCATCATCTGCCCGTAGCGCAGCACGTCGGGCCCGCCGATGTCGACCGCGCGGTTCACGTCGGCGTCGACCCGCGCGGCGCCGAGCAGATAGTGCAGCACGTCGCGCACGGCGATCGGCTGGATGCGGTTGCGCACCCACTTCGGCGCCGGCATGTACGGCAGCACATCGGTGAGGTGTCGGATCATCTCGAACGAGGCCGACCCCGACCCGATCACGACGCCCGCCTGCAGCACGAGCGTCGGCACGCCGGACTGCAGGAAGATCTCGCCCACGCGCACGCGGGACCGCAGATGCGGAGAGAGTTTCGCGTCATCCGGATGCAGCCCGCCGAGGTACACGATGCGCCGCACACCCGCGCGAGCCGCGGCCTCGGCCACCGTCGTCGCCGCGCGCTCGTCGCTCTCCTCGAAGCCCTTGCCGGCGGTCATCGAGTGGATCAGGTAGTACACGACGTCGACGTCGTCCATGGCTGCGGCCACGGCATCCGCATCGTCGGCCGATCCCTCGACGATCTCGCAGTCGGGACCCCAGGGGAACGACGCCGCGCGGGCGGCGTCGCGCGCCAGCACCCGCACCCGGTAACCGGCGTTGAGCAGGCGCGGTGTCAGCCGCCCGCCCACGTATCCGGTCGCACCCAGCACGAGCGCGCGCGGTGCCGATCCGTCGTCACGGGGGACGGCGCGCAGCGCCTCTTCGCGGCCGGTGGGTTGGGTGAGTTGAGCCATGGGTCGAGAGTACGACCGGGAGCGGGTGGCGGGTACGGGGTTGTGGCGATGAGCGGGTGCGGATATGGAGTGCGCGCCGTGCCATTACGATCGTAGACATGGCTTCAATCGAATCGATTCGACGACCGGCTCCGGACCGGGCGTCCCGGCGCGCGCGCATCGCCGTCTCCGCCCTGTTCCTGACCAACGGGGCGCTGTTCGCGAACATCCTGCCGCGCTACCCGGAGATCAAGGCCGGGCTCGGGCTCGACAACCTCGGCTACGGCTTCGCGATCGCCGCCTTCCCCGCGGGAGCCATCGCCGCCGGCCTTCTCGCGGCCGTGCTGATCCGCCGCTTCGGCTCGGCGCGCATCGCCGTGATCGGCACCGTGCTCACGAGCATCGGCCTGCTGTCGGCCGCGCTCGCGCCCTCGGGCGTGCTGTTCGCCGTGGCGCTGTTCCTCGGCGGAGCATCCGACGCCATCACGGATGTCGCCCAGAACGCGCACGGCCTCCGGGTGCAGCGGCGCTACGGGCGGTCGATCATCAACGGCTTCCATGCGATCTGGTCGATCGGCGCCGTGATCGGCGGGGCGATGGCCGCCGTCGCGATCGCCCTGCGGCTGCCCCTGGGCGTGCACCTCGGCATCTCCACCGCCGTGTTCGCGACCGTCGCCCTCGTGGCCCTGCGGTTCTGCCTCCCCGGCCGCGACGACGAGTCCGAGCCGGATGCCGTCGCCGAGCCGACCGAGGTGACGGGATCGATGCGTCGTCACGTGACCCCGCGCACCGTGATCGCGATCATCGCGCTCACCCTCATCGCGATGGCCGGAGCCGTCGCCGAGGATGCCGGCAACTCCTGGGCGACCCTGTACCTCGCCGAATCCCTGGGGGCCGCCGCGGCGATCGCCCCGCTCGGCTTCATCGCCCTGGTCGGCGCGCAGTTCATCGGCCGGATGCTCGGCGACCCGCTCACAGACCGGTTCGGACAGCGCTGGGTCGCACGGGTGGGCGGCATCATCGCGGCGGTGGGCATGACGCTCGCGCTCGCCTTCCCGACAGTTCCAGGTACGATCCTCGGATTCGCGGCGGTCGGCTTCGGCATCGCGACCCTCATCCCCGCGGCGATGCATGCCGCCGACGAGCTGCCGGGGCTGCGGGCGGGCGTCGGGCTCACGGTCGTGTCCTGGCTGCTGCGCCTCGGCTTCCTGATGTCGCCGCCGTTCGTCGGGTACATCGCCGAGACCCAGAGCCTGCGCGCCGGGCTGCTCGTCGCCCCGGTCGCCGCCCTCGTCGCCGTGCTGCTCGCCGGGTTCCTGGAGAAGCGCCGCCCGCGCGACTAGCCCGCGGCATCCGTCCCGTCCTGTCCCGGTCCCGGCATCCGCCCGTCCTGTCCCGGTCCCGGCATCCGCCCGCCCTGTCCTGTCCGCCCGTCACGCCCGTCCCCGGTGCAGATGTCGGACGGATGCACGGATGCAGGACGGATCTGCGGCGTTTCGTCCTGCATCTGTGAAATCTCCCGACAAGTGGACGGATGCCGGGACAGATGCCACACATCTGCAACCCGGGGGTTGCGTCACGCTGACCAGTGTGCAACTCTGGAGTTGCAGTTGGTCGACCGGCCAGCGCGAAACCCGGAAAGGATCCATCATGGTGAGCATGACCCACAACGAGGCATCCGTCGTCGACGAGGAGACCTTCTCCATCCGACGCAGCATCCAGATCGCGGCACCCGTCGAGAAGGTGTGGCGAGCGGTCGCCGAGCCGGAGCACATCTCCCGCTGGTTCGGACGCACCGTGCTCGACGGCAGCGGTGTCGGCGCGACCGGCACGATGACGTTCCCCGACTACGACGTGATCCCGCTGCGTGTCGAGGAATACGACGAGCCGCGGCGCATCAGCTACCGCTGGAACAACGACGACGCCCTCGGCAAGCTCCCGGATGCGATCGACGAGGCGACCTCGACCGTCTTCACCTTCACGCTCGAAGAGGCCGACGGCGGCACCAGGCTCACGGTCGTCGAGAGCGGCTTCGAGCGCACGTCCGACCCGCGTGCCAACCTCGAGTCGCACCGTACGGGCTGGGACCTGGAGCTCGACAAGATGGTCGCTCTGGTGGAAGGCGAAGCGTGACCACAGAGACCCTGCTGCCCATGTTCGCGGCGCTCGCGGACGAGACACGCTGGAGCATCCTGACGGCTCTCGGCGAGGGGGACGCCTCGGCATCCGCCCTCGCCGGGCGCCTTCCGGTGTCGCGACAGGCCATCGCGAAGCACCTCGCCGTGCTGCAGGAGGTCGGCCTGGTCGAACCCGTGCGTGTCGGTCGGGAAGTGCGCTTCCGGGTCGTCGGCGCCGAGCTCTCCGCCACCGCGGCGAAGCTCGACGTGATCGGGCGCGAGTGGGACCGCCGCCTCGCCGCGATCAAGGAGATCGCGGAAGGCCTGTAGGCCTCACTCCGCCTCGGGCGCCGCCTGGTCGCGGATCACGTCGCGCAGCTCCTCGTCGAGGTCGGATGCCTCTTCGATCGCGGCGGTCATCCCGGCGAGGAACCGCGTGACGACGGCCCGCTCCTGGTCGGAGAGTTCGTCCACGAGCGTGAGCATGCGGTGATGCATCGCCCCGAGCGTGGCACGCACCTCTTCGTCGCTGCTCACGGTCGGCACGACGACTCCGGCCCGCCGGTCGGTGGGATGCGCCTCGCGGCGGACGTGGCCGCCCTTCTCGAGGCGGTCGATGAGCGTGGTCGTCGAGGCGGTCGAGATGTTGAGCATCCGGGCGATGTCGATCGCTCGCACGATCCGGCCGGCGCGCTGCTCGCGCAGGAGGAATCGCAGCGCCATGAGGTCGGTCTCGTTCATGCCCATCGAGATGCGGGTGCGCTCGCGCATCGCGGTCTCCGCTGCCCGGTAGCGGCGCAGCATGTTCAGCACGTCGATGGTGCTCGCGCTCTTGCCGTCGGGGTACCAGTATCCGGAGCGGGCGTAGTCCTGAGGCTCGGCCATCATGCCACTCCCTCTTCATCGCTGAGGGCACGTGACGTGCTGAGTTCGAGCATCTCGGTCGCGCCGGTCGCCACCTCGGCGGGGACGACGAGGAGGAACCCGCCGGTGATGGCGTCGTTCTCGGCCTCGATGATGCGCGCGATGCGATCCCGCGAGACGGCGGGGAACCGCGTGTGGAGGTGATCCAGCAGATCGGCGAAGCCGATGTACCGCTCGTCCTTGAGGTCTATGGGCTCGACCATGACGTCCCTTCTCATCGTGATTCCATCCTCTCATCGACGGAAGGGCCTGATGGTCGACCGATTTTGCTAGACGAACCGGTAATCAGACGATCGAGGTAACATGGGCCGCCGGGGAAAGGCGAAGGTGTGATGGGGACGAAGCTGGAGATCGCGACGGCGCAACTCGCGCGCGAAGTCGAAGCTCTGCGCCGCGTGGACGCCAGGCTCGGACGCCGCCTCGCTGCGGAGCGCCAGCCCAACGAGACCGATCGCGCCGCCATGGGGTTCATCGCCGATGCGCCGGCCGACCGACCGGTCACGCCCGGCGATCTCGCCGCGCATCTGGGTGTGAGCACCGCAGCGGTCACCGCCCTGATCCGTCGGCTCACTGCGCGCGGGCATGTCGTCGTCTCCGTGCACCCGGACGACGCGCGGTCGAAGATCCTGCGCACCTCGCTGCGCGACCTGCATTCGCCCGCCGACGAGATCTCCCGGCGGGTGGCAGGCATCGAGAGCGAGTTCACGCCGGAGCAGCTCTCCGTGATCTCTCGGTTCCTCCGACGCCTCACGGAGGAGATCTCCGACCTCGCCGACTCGTCTCCGCGCTAATACCGGCATCCAGGAGCCTCAGTCTCCGGAAGCCTCACCCCATTGGAGAGGCCTCAAAACTCTCGGCTACCATTTAGCTAGTTAAACTAGTAATCTAATCGTTGAAGTTATTCTCGAGGAGGTGCCATGGGTCAGCTCAGCTACGCCAGTGAATCGCAGATCGTGGAGGTCGACGATCGGGTGCTCGCGCACCTGCGGCTCGTCACCGTCACCAAGCTGCGACGCGGAGAGTCGTTTCCGCTCACGCTGCGCACATCGCGTGCGGCGACCGAGACGCTGTGGATGCATGCGTCGATCCCGGTCCGCTTCACGCTCGACGAGGAGATCGAGCTCGAGCGGCCGCTGTTGGTGAAGATGATGGCCGCGGCGAGCACGGCCGGTGGACTGGATCTCACCGACATCGACTTCTCGCCGCTGTCGTCCGCGTTCCCGTCGATGCACGCGGTCGCCTGACTTCAGACTCGCCTCCCCCGCCGGCGCATCCTGGGCAAAGCGGTGCGGCCCGCGGGCGGGAGGTGCACAGCGACGTTTCGGGGGGTACGTCGCTGTGGATGGCATCCGGTCACCGGGAATCGGGTCCCGGGACCGGATGCCATTCGATCAGAGAGCGGTGTATCCGCCGTCGACCAGGTGGTAGCTGCCGGTGACGAAGCTCGCGGCATCGCTGGCGAGGAACGCGATGAGGTTCGCGACCTCGTCGGCCTGGCCCAGGCGTCCGATCGGGTGCTTCGACACCAGGAAGTCCTTCGCTTCGTCACCCATGGTCGCCAACAGCGGGGTGTCGATGAAGCCGGGGCCCACCGAGTTCACGCGCACACCCTGCGCCGAGTACTCGAGCGCGGCCGACTTGGTCATGCCGACCACGCCGTGCTTGGCCGTGACGTAGGCGGGCGATCCGGCGAAGCCGACGCTGCCGAGGATCGAGGCGATGTTCACGACGGATCCGCCGCCGTTCGCGAGGATCGACGGGATCTGCGCCTTCATGTTGCGGAACACCGCGTTGAGGTTGATCGCGATGACCTTGTCCCAGGCCTCGCCCTCGTACTCCGCGGTGGGGGCGGATGCGCCGCCGATGCCGGCATTGTTGACGCCGATGCGCAGCGGGGCGAGGGAGTTCGCGAGTTCGATCGAAGAGGCGATCCAGGCCGCATCCGTCGCATCGCCGACCGAGGCCTCCGCGATGCCGCCCGCCGCGCGGATCTCCTCGACGACCGCGTTCGCGTGCTCGGCGTTCAGGTCGTTGACCACGACGGATGCGCCGTTCTTCGCCAGCAGGAGGGCGGTCGAGCGTCCGATTCCGCTGCCTGCTCCCGTCACGATCGCCGAGCGGTTCGAGACGTCGTACTGAGCCACGAGGGACTCCACTTCCGGGCGGGCACGGTGCCGGGAGATCTTCTCGGACGGTCCGTCCTTCTCTCCAGCCTACGCCTGAATATCGGTGATGGATTCAGGTGAATGGATGCGTCTGGTCAGGGGGTGGTGGGCGCATAGGTGGGGAAGATCGTGAGGGAGTTGTTCCCGAGGTTCGGCTCGTCGACGCCGGGCGGGGACATGACGATCACGGTGTAGGGGTTCGCATCCGGGACCCACTCTCCGTCTCTGACGATGCCGAACGACGGCAGGAGAAGAACCTTGTCGAACTCGAACGGCAGGATGAAGGTCACTGTCTGCACGCTTCCCTGAACGTCCGACGAGATCGGTTGGGCGGGACCGTTGTTGAAGATCTCCAGAACGAGATCGCCGAGAAGCCTCGTGTCGAAACTGACCTGCACCGTCGCCCCCGGCGGGAGCATGACGCGTTCCCCGCGGTCCTCGACCAGGACGTCGAACTGCGAAGGGAGCTGCAGGGTGAACGCCTGCAGGCCATCGGGGCTCGTCGCGCCGATCTCGCTGCCTTCGGGTCCCGAGAAGACGATGATGTCGAAGATGGGCGTACTGGCCGCGGCCAGGGGTGTGCCCAGTGCGACGGCGACGACGGGCAGAGACCAGGCTGAAGCCCTGAGGATCGTGCGGCGGGTGGTGCCAGGCGAGGTGTTCTCGGCGGGTTCGGACATGGTGCACTCCTCCGGATGCGTGGCGCAAGTCCCCCCTGCGCTTTTGCGTCCACGGTAGACCCGGCGCCCCGAATAGTCGACAGGTCCGGCCGGTTCTCCCCGCGTTGAGGCCTGCCCGTGCGATCGCCTCACCGGATCGCGCCTGCGGTTGACTCGGTGCGGACGCGCGCGACTGCTAGACGATCTCGCTCACCAACTGCTCGATGCGCGCCTTGATCTCGTCCCGGATGGGCCGGACCGCGTCGATGCCCTGACCGGCCGGGTCGTCGAGCTTCCAGTCTTCATAGCGCTTGCCGGGGAAGAACGGGCAGGCGTCGCCGCAGCCCATCGTGATGACGACGTCGGATGCCTGCACGACCTCGGTCGTCAGCACCTTGGGCTGCTCGGCGGTGATGTCGATGCCGAGCTCGCCCATCGCCGCGACGGCGGTCGGGTTGATCTGGTCGGCGGGCATGGAGCCGGCGGAGCGGACCTCGATGCGGTCGCCGGCGATATCGCGGAGGAATCCGGCGGCCATCTGCGAGCGTCCCGCGTTGTGCACGCAGACGAAGAGCACGGAGGGCTTGGTGGTCGTGTCGGTCATGGCTGCTCCTTCGGAGAGGTGTGGTCAGGGAGAAGGTCGTCGAGGAGTGCGCGTACGCGCCCGGCGATGTCGTCGCGGATGGCTTCGACGCCTTCGCGTGAAGCGAGGGCCGGGTCGCCGACGGCCCAGTCGTCGTAGCGGACGCCGGGGATGATGGGGCAGACGTCGCCGCAGCCCATGGTGATGACGACATCGGCCGCGCGCACGGCGTCGTCGGTGAGGGGCTTCGGGAAGCGCTCGGCGGCGGCATCGCCCTCGATCTCGGCGAGCAGCGAGCGGACGTGCGGGTGGACGACGTCGGCGGGACTCGATCCTGCCGAGCGTGCGATGACCTTGCCGGCGGCCAGCGTGTTCACGAGCGCGGCGGCGAGCTGCGAACGCCCGGCGTTTGCGACGCAGACGAACAGCACCTGGGGCACGGAAGTGTCGCGGTCGCGGGTGAGATCGGCGAGGCGCTGGCGGGCGAAGCGCTCGGTGAGGGGAACGAGCGCCGAGGTGACGCGGGCGCTCCGTGCAAGGGCGGTGTACGACTCGCGCACGGTGGTGAGCACGACATCGTGATCGAGCTCGGGTACCTCTGCGGCGAGCTCATCCGCAAGACGGGTGACCCGGGCGTCGAAGTCGGGCCGTCGCTGATCGTTGTCAGTGGAGGCACTCCATGGCGCGATGCTGGCGGGAGCGAACGAATCGAGCAGGGCCGTGACGGCGCGGCGCCGGGACGGGTTGATCCGGTACCAGACCCAGGTTCCCCGGCGCTCCGAGGTGAGGACGTCGACGTCTTTCAGTACCTTGAGGTGGTGGGAGACCGTGGGCTGGGAGACCTCGGCGAGCTCGGCCAAGTCGCAGACGCACGACTCTCCGCGCGGGTCCGAGGCGATGGCCGACAGCATCCGCAGCCGCAGCGGATCCGACAGCGCCTTCAGCGTTGACGCCACGGACGAGGCTGCCTCCAGCCCGATGGCATGGGTGGCGACGGGGCTGCAGGTGTCATCCGTGGTGGTCAGCGTGACGTTCATGACGGCATCCTCTCGGCGGTGTGCGGGGCGGCGGTGTACGGATCGGTGTGGAACCAGTGGCGGGCCGCCCAGAGTGAGACGTAGACGAGTCCGACGAGGACGGGCACCTCGATGAGCGGGCCGACGACCCCCGCGAGAGCCTGGCCGGATGCCGCGCCGAAGGTGCCGATGGCGACGGCGATGGCGAGTTCGAAGTTGTTGCCGGCGGCGGTGAATGCGAGTGTCGTCGATCGCGCGTAACCGAGCCCGAGCGCCTTGCCGGCGAAGAGGCCGATGAACCACATGATCGCGAAGTACGCCAGCAGTGGCAGCGCGATCCGCGCGACGTCCCACGGTCGGCTCGTGACCTGCTCGCCCTGCAGGGCAAACAGCAGCGCGATCGTGAACAGCAGGCCGTAGAGCGCCCAGGGGCCGATCCTCGGCAGGAAGCTCTCCTCGTACCAGTCGCGTCCCTTCGTGCGCTCGCCGATGAATCGCGAGGCGAAACCGGCGACGAGGGGGATGCCGAGGAAGATCACGACGTTCAGTGCGATCTGCCCGATCGAGATGTCCAGCCCCTGCGCGTCGAGACCGAGCCAGCCGGGAACGACCGTGAGGTAGAACCAGCCGAGCAGCGAGAAGGCGATCACCTGGAAGACCGAGTTGATGGCGACGAGCACGGCCGCGGCCTCGCGGTCGCCGCAGGCGAGGTCGTTCCAGATGACGACCAGGGCGATGCAGCGCGCGAGCCCGACGATGATGAGTCCGGTGCGGTACTCGGGCAGGTCGGGCAGGAGCGTCCACGCGAGGACGAACATCAACGCCGGGCCGACGAGCCAGTTGAGGACCAGCGAGGAGACGAGCAGTCTCTTGTCGCCGGTGACGGCAGCGACCCTGTCGTAGCGGACCTTCGCGAGCACCGGGTACATCATCACGAGCAGCCCGAGCGCGATGGGGATCGAGATGCCCCCGACCTCGAGGCGGGCGAGCACGTCGGAGACGCCGGGGATGAACCGCCCGATGAGGATGCCGCCGACCATCGCCAGACCGATCCAGAGCGGCAGCCATCGGTCGAGGTTCGACAGGCGGCGTGCGGGCGGAGCGGCGGTAGGAGTGGTTCCCGTGCTCGCGAGGCCTTGAATCGACATGTGTCTATATTGACATCCGTCGATATCAGCCGCAACCGACGTGGGCGGAGTTCACCCGATGGTCACCTGTGTCGCGATCAGCCCACCGTGACCGGGCGCGCGCCGATCTGCAGCACCGACGGCGCAGCGCAGCAGCTGCCCGCGGTGTCGTCGAACCCACCGGCTCCGCCGCACACCCCGGTGTCCGGAAGGGTGAGCTCGTTGCGGCCCGCTGCCTCGTGATCGCCGACGAGATGAGCGGCGACGCTACGGACCTGCTCGTAGCCGGTCAGGGCGAGGAACGTCGGGGCGCGTCCGTACGACTTGGCGCCGACGATGAAGAACCCGGGTTCGGGCTGCGCGAGCTCCCGCGCTCCTGTCGCCCCCACCGATCCGCAGGAGTGGATGTTCGGGTCGATCTCTGAGGCGATGCCCGCGACCGCTTCGAGTGCGGGGTCGAGGTCGATCCGCAGTTCGCGCAGCATGTCGGTGTCGGGCCGGAAGCCGGTGAGCGCGAACACGTGCGCGACCGCCGCCACCTCGCGCCCGTCTTCGGCCACGACCGTCAGGCCGTCGTCGCCGTTCCGGAACTCGGCGACGCGGAACCCCGTCACCAGCTCCACGACTCCCTCGTCGATCACCTTCCGCGCGCGGGAGCCGAGTGCGGCGCGCTCGGGAAGCTCGTCCCCGATGCCGCCACCGAAGACGTTGGCGGCGCTGCCTCGGCGCAGCAGCCAGGTCACGCGCGTTCCCGAAGCCCGGCGCGCCAACTCGCTCAGTCGCAACACGGCATGTGTGGCGGAGTGCCCGGCCCCCACGACGATGACGTGCGAGCCGGCGAGCTCGGACACGTCGGCCGGGATCCGGTACGAGATCCGATCGGATGCTGCGGCCTCGCCGAGCGCCGGGAAGCCGTCGGCCCCCGCAGGGTTCGGGAGGTCCCAGGTGCCGCTGGCATCGACGACGGCGCGGGCGAGGAGGCGGCCCTCATCGCCGTCGGCATCGACGGTGTGCACGACGAACGGCTGGCTCTTGCGTCCGCCGTCGACGACCTTGTCCCGGCCCTGACGCGCGACGCCGGTGACCGTGGTCGCGTAGCGGATCCGCTCGCCGAGCGTATCGGCGAGAGGCGCCAGATACTCGCTCATCCACTCCGCGCCGGTCGGGTAGCCCGACGCGGGTGCGTTCCATCCGGTCGGCTCGAGCAGGCGGCGCGCCGCAGCGTCAGTGAGCTCCGGCCATGCCGAGAACAGGCGCACGTGCCCCCAGTCGGCGACTGCGGATGCCGGTCCGTGTCCGCGTTCGACCACGATCACGTTCTCGTCGCGTTCGACGAGGTGCGCGGCGGCGGCGAGGCCCTGCGGGCCTGCTCCGATGACGACGACGGGAAGCTCGGACATCACATCTCCTCGGATCGAAAAACTTCAATACGAAGACTGTCGCCCATCTATTGAAGATTGTCAATACGTGTCAGAATAGACCCATGAGCCTGCCGACGACCATCGAAGCGACCGCCTGCTGCGTCCCGCGCGTCACCTCCGCACTGGCGGTCGAAGATGCCGAGCGCGTCGCGCGGGTGTTCAAGGCGCTCGGTGACCCCACGCGCGTGCGGCTGCTGTCGCTCATCGCGGCCGGGGCTGGAGGAGAGGCCTGCATCTGCGACCTCACCGAGCCGGTCGGTCTCTCGCAGGGCACCGTCTCGCACCACATGAAGCTCCTCGCCGACGCGGGTCTCGTCACGCGCGAGCAGCGCGGCAAGTGGGCGTACTTCGCGCTCAACGCCGACGCGATGGATGCCGCCGCCGACGCGCTTCGGGTGGCGGCGCCGGCCCGGTCGTAGAACCGGCTCGGCGGACCCCGGTCAGGGGCTCGGGTCGGGTCGACCCTGGTTGCTGGACGAACCTTCGGCAGCGGGTCGCGCCGGGCTCCTCGCCTCGTCCGGACCCCCTTCGGCATTGCGGGCGGGGAAGAGGATGGGGCTGAGGAGGTGGCGACTCCGTGCGGCGGAGGGTTCGTGCCCCATGTGCGGGACGATCGCGTCGCGGAGGTCGCTGATCAGCTGTTCGCGCTCGTCGGGACTGAGCCAGATCGAGTGCTGGCGATAGCCCACGAGGTCGGCTGTGGGATCGGCGTCCGGGCGATCGAGATAGGCGTTGAACTCCGTCAGCAGCACGGCGGCCGCGGCGGCGAATGCGCGACGATGTTCGGCGATGGAGGTAGACGCCGCCATGGCCGGATCGATGACGGAGGCGGCACGGTTGAGGCGGTATCGACGCTCCACCGCGCCCCGCACCCGCTGCTCAGAGTCGACCTCGAGAACGCCTCCGTCCGTGAGTAGCGCGAGGTGCCGATACAGCGTGGCCTTGGGGATGTCGGCGAGCGCGGCTCGGATCTCGGAGCCGGTGGCGGAACGCCCTCCGGACATGGCGTGGATGATACGGAGGCGCACCGGGTGCGTGAGCAGATCGCGCTTGGTCACGAGTCCATGGTCTCATGGTTTAGATTAGTCTCAGAAATGAGACTAAGGAGTCCATGATGGGAACCATTCCGATGGATGACAGGCGCCAGCATCCGCCGCTCGGCGCGCTTCATGAGTACGATGGCCGCCGGCTGATGCTGCACCGATCCGGGGTCGAGGGGCCGGCCGTGGTCTTCCTTCCGGGCGCCGGCCTCATCGGCTACGACTTCCTCAACCTGCATCGGGAGGTCGGGAGAATCACGACGAGTGTGCTCTACGACCGTGGCGGCACGGGCTGGAGCGACCCCGTCGACCTGCCCCGCACTCCGACCGATGTGGCCGAGGAGCTCCGTTCGCTGCTCCACGCGGCCGGTGTCCCCGGGCCGTACATCTTGGTCGGGCACTCCCTGGGTGCCTTCTACGCCCGCCGCTATGCCCAGCTGCATCTGGAGGAGACGGCAGGCCTCGTGCTGCTCGACCCTGGGCATGAAGACATCATGTCGTTCATGCCCCCGCAGGCGGCTGAGCTGAATGACCAGATGACATCCGGTCTCGACGAGCTCCCGGACCTGACGGCCGAGCAGGTGCAGCAAGCCCGTGAACAGTACGCAGAGATCTATTCGTCGTGGCCGGAGGAGGTGCGCGGCCCGCTCATCGAGGAGCATCTCCGATCGTGGCGCACGCAGATCGCCGAGACGAAGAACTTCGAGACGACGGTCTACGACGAGCTGCGCGCCGGCGGGCCTCTCTCGGACATTCCCCTGATCGTCCTCACCGCGGGCGGCGCGAACCCCTATTGGGCGAACTTCATGACTGATGCGCAGATGCGAGAGGCGCTGGACGGGGTGCGTCGCATGCAGGCCTCGATCGCTGAATCGGTGCCGCGGGGTGAGCAACGCGTCCTCGAAGGCGCCTCTCATCAGTACCTGCACATCGAGCGCGAGGATGCCGTGATCCGAGCCATCCGCGACGTCGTTGGACGCTGAGCGCCCGGGCGCTCGGCTCGGTCGCTGAGCGCCCGGGCAGTCGGGGCGGGTATGTCACCGGCGGTGGATATCGAGATCGGTTCGTCCGGGAAGGATGTCGGCGCGCAGCGCCCGCGTGCCCCGGTACTCGCCGTCACGTAGGGCGCGGAACGGCTGAGACGGCACTTCGTCATGGATGCCCGCGAGCCTCGTGGTCAGCCGGTCGCGCTCGGAGGTGACGGCCGCGGCGTCGAGGGCGTCGGCATCGTGGATGACGTGGAGGTCGAGCGATTCGATCCCCGTGTACCAGAGCGTGCCGTGCGTGATCGGGAACATCAGCGAATCGATGTCGCCGCTGACCCCTCGTGAGCCGATGCTCCGCGCATCCTCGCCCGCCGTCACGATGATGAGCGCGCGCTTGCCCTTCAGGCCGCCTTCGCCGTAGCGGAGCGGCAGCCCCGTCTCCGCGTCGACGCCGCCGTAGGCGAAGCCGTTGGTGAACACCCGATCGAACCAGCCTTTGAGGATCGCCGGTGCGCCGTACCACCACAGGGGGAACTGGAACACGAGCAGTTCGGCGGCCTCGAGCTTTCGCTGTTCGAGGCGCACGTCGTCGGGGACGAGTCCGCTCTCGTAGACCTGGCCCATCAGGTCGACGATGTTGCCCTCGCTACCGGCGAGATCGCGCTGAGCGAGCAGGGGGTCGAAGCCCTGGGCATACAGATCCGAGGTCTGCACGTCGTAACGCGGCGTGAGCGCTTCGACCCCCGCCTGGAACAGTTGCCGGTTCAGGGATCCCGACTGCGGATGCGCGTAGATCCAGTGCGTGGTGGGCCGGAGGTCGGCGGTCATGTCTCTCCTCGGAGTGTGGCGTGCCGGTGGCATGCGGGATAGGCTGGATACCTACCAACCGTAACTTACTCATAGTAGGTATGGGGCACAAGGGGTGAGCGTGACGAAGGCGAAAGAGGGTGCGCGACCGCGGCTGTCCAAGGCGGACCGTCGCGCGCAGCTGCTGGGCGTCGCGCGGGAGATGATCCGTGTTGACGGTGCCGATGCGCTGACCCTCGGTGCGCTGGCAGACCGGGCGGGCATCACGAAGCCCGTCGTCTACGAGCACTTCGGCGACCGCTCGGGGCTCTTCGCCGCCTTGTACCGTCAGTTCGACGAACGCCAGGATGCCTCGCTCGAGACTGCGCTGGCGAACGCCGGGCCCGACGTCGAAGGAGTCGTGGACGTCGTCGCCGCGAGCTATATCGCCTGTGCCCGCGCCGAAGGCATCGAGATGGCGGGCGTGGTCGCGGCTCTCCACGGAACGCCGGTGCTCGCCCGGATGCGGCAGGAATCTGTGGTGGCATACGTCGAACGCTGTCGCGCCGCCCTCGCCCGCGTCGTCGGCGCCGAGAACATCGATCCGATCGCGCTGGAGGCGGCATTCGCCTCGGCGGACGTGCTCGCGGGCGCGGTACTCGCCTCCCGCATCGACGAGGACGACGCGCACGAGACGCTCGTGCGGATCCTCCGCGCCTCGATCAGGAAGTGAGCCGCGGGCGAGGAAGGCCGACGCGCGAACGCGGAGATTCGGCCGCGGACGAAGCCTGCGTCACGTGGGGCGGGCGTCGATCAGTTGCGCGCGTGCGAACTCCACGACCTCGACCGTGAGCCGCAGGCGGTGGTCTGCGAGAGAGTGATCGGTGTCGAAGACGGTCTGGCGAACCCTGCTGTCTGCGTTCGTGAACGCCGTGACAAGCGGGTCGTGATGCAGCGCCGAGGGGGTGACGCCGTCGCGGCTGGTGCCGATCAGGAGGACCTCCCGGTCGGTGAAGTGCGCGGCCAAGGAGCGCAGCGACCAATCCTGGCCGGCCTCGAGCATCTCGCGGGCGAGTGACTCGCCGTCCGTGTTCGCGAGCACGGAGGTTTCGGAGCCGAAGGCATCGACGTAGGTGTCGAGAAGTGCCGGGTCGGTTTCGATGGCGGCAGCGACAGCCCCGAAGTCGAATCCGGAGATCGAGACGGTCGCACGCACCTCCGGCCGTCGAGCCGCTGTGTACAGGGCGAGAAAGCCGCCCAGGCTGTGCCCGGCGACGCCGACTCGGGTGGTGTCCAACTCGGGCATCTGCGGATGGTCGCCGCGGAGCAGAGTGTCGAGGACGGCGTCGGTGTCCGTGAGCGTGTTGGCCCACGACCAGTCGCCGGGCATGCCCCAGCATCCGCGGTAGTGGAAGACCAGCGACGCCACCCCGGCTCGGCGCAGGGCGTGGGCGATGTCGAAGTTACGCTCCCATCCGGGAAAGCCGTGCAGCAGCAGCAGGACGGGGTGGGGACCGGCTCCGGCGGGGAGGTGCAGGACGCCGTGAAGCGTGTGGCCGGCGCTGTCGAGAGTGACATGGCGGGTGGCAGCGGGCGGGATCTCGCCGTTCGGCGGGTCAGCGCTCAGATAGTCCAAGGTGCACCTCCACAGATAGAACCGATCAGTATTATCTAACGATGCGAGCATACAGAGATGCCGGCTGCGCGGGAGTAAGGATCCGCGAGTCAGATCGCTCGGTCGAGCAGAATCTCCGCGGCGGCCCGAGCGTCGGCTCCGGCGACGGAGCCCTCGCCGTCGACGACGGTGACGGCGGTGGCTCCTTCGATCAGCAGAAGGAGTTGGCGTGCAAGCCCGTCAGCGCGCGTGGTGTCCGTGACCCCCGCCTCGACGACGCGGGCGCGAAGCAGTTCCCGATAGCTGTCGAGGTGGGAGCGGGCAGTCGCCCGCACCCGGCGTTCGTCGTCACCGCGACTGTCCGTGACGGCGTTGAGAACCGCGCATCCGCGGTACTGCGGCTGCGCGAACCATTCGATGAGGAGGTCGAAGATCGCCAATACGCGGTCGCGTCCTGGTTCGGCCTCCGCTGTCTCCCGGCGCAACCACTCGTGGATCCTCTCGCTCCGGCGGACCGCGACGCGAGAAGCGAGTTCCGCCTTGGAGGGGAAGTAGCGGTAGAGGCTGAGCTTCGATGCGCCTGCCTCGGATGCGATCTCGCTCACCCCGACGGAGTGCATGGCGCGAGCGGCGAAGAGACGGTCCGCGGCATCCAGCAGTCTCGACCGGGTCTCCTCGGGATCGATCCGGGCCCCTTTCGGCACGGGCATGGTGTCTCCTCTCGCCAGGACATCGTGTGATGACCGATCGGTCTCATCTTACGAACGCCCCGCCGGTGCGGCGGCTGTGGGCGACTGTCTTCCTCGCCTATCTGGCATTCGGTGGAACCCTGCAGCTCCTTCCCCTGACGCTGTCGACGCGGTTCCACTCCGACGCGGCGTTCATCGGCCTCACGGTGGGCATCGCGTTCGCCGCCACCGCCTTGTGTCGACCGATCGCGGGGTGGGCGAGCGACGCGGGCGCAGGCAGGCGCGTCGTCATCCTCGGCGCGGCGCTCACCCTGGCGGGAACGCTCGGCCAGGCGCTGGCCGCCACCGAGTGGCACGTGCTCGTGTCGCGGGTCGTCATGGGGGCGGGGGAGGCCGCGGTCTTCTCCGGGGCGCTTCCCTGGGCGTGGCGCCAGGTTCCCCCGCACAAGAGGGGTGGTGCCTCGGGTCTGTTCGGCCTCTCGATGTGGTCCGGCCTCGCTCTCGGGCCGCTGGTCGCGAGCACCGCCGTCCTCGGCGGCCAGCGCATCGCCTGGCTGACACTGGCCGCCCTCGGTCTCGGGAGCCTGATCGTCGTGGTCACCACCCGATCGTCGGGGCGAGTGCACCTGCCGACGTTCGCGCTCGAGGCGCTGTGGGTGCGGGGGATGGCGGCGCCATCGATCATGTTCGGGCTCGCGGCGTACGGGTACGGCACTCTTTCCGCGGTACTGGTGCTCTACCTCGACAGCGGCCCCGGAGGCAGTTCTCTCGGGTTGCCGGTCTTCGCCGGCGCTTTCCTCCTCGTCCGGGTCGCCGGCAGCCGCATGGTCGACCGGATCGGAGGCCGCACGGTGGCAACGGTCAGTCTGCTCGTCGAGGCGCTCGGATTCGTGGTGATCGTCGCCACGGGCACCACTGCCGGCGTGCTGGGGGGTGTGGCTCTCGTCGGCGCCGGATGCAGCCTCGCATTCCCCGCCGCCGTCGGGATGGCCGTCGCGCGCTCCCCGCAGCATACGGCCGGTGCCACCGTGGCTGGCATGACATCGTTCTGGGACCTCGGCATCCTCGCCGCGGGAGTGAGCGCGGGGATCCTCGCTGAGGCGTTCGACTTCCGAGCGGCGTTCATCGCCGCACTGGCAGCCGCACTCCTCGCGCTGATCGTGGCCGTGTCGATGCCCGCGCGCCGATGAGCTCCTCGGGCGCGCGGAATCCACACATCACCCTTGACATCCCTTCCGCACGGGCATAACGTACAACCAAATGGTTGCACAAAGAGAACTGAGCGAAGCGGAGGTCGACCGTGTCTTCCACGCACTGGCGACGTCGACCCGGCGCGACATCCTGCGTCGGACGATCGAGCGTGAGCAGTCCGTCTCGAACCTCGCCGCCGATTACGAGATGTCGTTCGCCGCGGTGCAGAAGCACGTCGCCGTGCTCGAGGCCGCGAACCTCATCGTCAAGCGCGCCGAGGGACGCGAGCGGCTCGTCCGCGCGAACCCCGAGATGATCGCCCGCGCCAGGGCGCTCCTCGCCCGATACGAAGAGCTGTGGCGGTCGCGCATCGCCCGACTCGACGACCTGCTGGCCGAGACCCCTCGACCCGGCTCATCCGACAACAGCGACACCAAGAAGAACGAGCAAGGAGACTGAAATGCCTGTCACCGACGTCACCACCGATACCGACAACCTCACGATGACCGTGGTCGCCGACTTCGCGGCCCCCATCGAGCGCGTCTGGAGCGCCTACTCCGACCCGCGCCAGCTCGAGCGATTCTGGGGTCCTCCCGGATGGCCGGCCACCTTCACCGCCTGGGACCACACCGTCGGCGGACGCGCGGTCTACTCGATGAACGGCCCCCGCGGCGAGAAGTCGTCCGGGTCGTGGGAGTTCCTCTCGATCGATGCACCGAACTCCTTCGAGGTCATCGACTCGTTCGTCGACGAGTCCGGCAAGCCTCTGGAGGGCTTCCCCGCGCAGCGGATGTCGTTCTCGTTCGACTCGACACCCGAGGGCACCCGCATGGTCACGACCAGCCACTTCGACTCGGTCGATGCACTCGAACAGGTCGTCGAGATGGGCCAGGTCGAGGGCATCAAGATGGCGATGGCGCAGCTGGATGCCGTGCTGCAGGATCTCCGCGAGTACGCCCAGGGCAAGGGCACCCGGGTCGAGCTGCTCGACGACACCCACGTGCGCATCACTCGCCTGGTCGAAGGGCCGCGCGAGCTCGTCTGGCGCGCGCACTTCGAACCCGAGCTCATCCGCAAGTGGATGCTCGGCCCCGACGGCTGGGAGATGACGGAGTGCGTGGCCGCCACCGAGGTGGGCCAGTCGTACCGGAACTCCTGGGCGCCGGTCGGCGACACCGAGGGCGAGCCGTTCGGTTTCGAGGGGGAGGCGCTCCTGATCGACGCCCCGCGCCGGGCGGTCACCACCGAGCGGATGCAGGGTCTGCCGACCGAGACGCTCAACGACCTGAACCTGTACGAAGAGGACGGCGCGACCCTCGTCACGGTGCTCATCGAGTACCCCGACAAGGAGACGCGCGACATGATCCTCGCCACCGGCATGGCCGACGGCATGGAGTCGTCGTTCGCCCGCCTGGAGCGGGAGCTGCTCGCCGTCTGACCACGGCATCGCGTTCACAACTCAGGAAAACCGGCCGATCCGCCCCACGGATCGGCCGGTTTTCGAGTTCCGGACGGACAGTCTTCCTGAATCGTTCACCGCACGGGCGACGACACCTCCCACGCGGGGTGGGTCGGGTGCGGACGGGCTCCGGACCGGTCGCGCGACAGGCGCTCCCGCAGCGTCTCCCCGTCGCGATAGCTCGATCGGGCGAGGCCGCGTCGCCGCAGCTCCGGCACAGCGAGTTCGATGAAGTCGCGCGCCGACTCGAAGCTCACATCCTGGCTCAGATTGAAACCGTCGAGGTGTGCGTAGTCGGCGATCTGCTCGAGCCGCGTGGCGACCTGCACCGGGTCGCCGACGATCGACCAGTCGCCGCCGATGCCCTTCCGCGAGCTCGCCGCCTTCGCCACGAGCTCGCCGACCGTCTGCCCAGGACGCCACTCCCGGATCAGCAGCCGATACCCGTGATCTTCCCGCCGGATGATGTCTTCGACGAGCTCGGTCGGCTCGTAGCGACTCAGGTCGGGGGTACGGGCGGGCTGCGTGAGAGCCTCCCGGGGTGTGCGATATCGGTCGTAGTCCGCTGCCTTCTCGCGCGCGGCCTGCTCGGTTTCCGCGACGACGACATGCGCTCCCGCGAGGAAGGAGACCGTGTCGGGGTCGCGGCCGAACTCTGCCGCCTGCGCCCGGATCGCGTCGACGTTCGCACGGATGTCGTCGAGGGTCGATCCGCCCACGAACACGACCTCCGCATGCTTCGCCGCGAAGGACAGGCCCCGCAGCGAGCTGCCCGCCTGGAAGAGCACGGGTACGCGCTGGGAGCTGGGTGAGGTCAGGCTCGGGCCGGCCACCTGGAACCGAGAGCCGACATGATCGATGTAGCGCACGGCGTCCGACTCGGCGTAGACGCGCCTGTCACGGTCGGCGGTGATCGCGTCGTCATCCCACGACTGCAGCAGCAGGCGGTACACGACTTCGAGGAACTCATCGGCGATCTCATACCGGGCGTCGTGCTCGATCTGGTCTGCGAGACCGAAGTTCCTCGCCGCGTTCGTGAGGTACGAGGTGACGATGTTCCAGCCGATGCGCCCCTTCGACAGGTGATCGAGTGTGGCGAGCCGTCGTGCGAACGCGAAAGGAGGCTCATAGGTCGTCGAGAACGTCGCGACCAGCCCGAGGTGATCGGTGGCGTCCGCAAGCGCGCCCAGCACGATGAGGGGATCGAGCGCCGGGATCTGGAACCCCTCTCGCACGGCGGTGCCGAGTCCGTCGTCGAACACGTCGTAGGCGCCGAGCACATCGGCGAGGAACAGCTCGTCGAACGTGCCGTACTCGAGCAGGGAGCCGAGCTCTCGCCAGAACCCGATGTCGGCGACACGGTGACGCTGATCCAGCGGATGTGTCCACAGCCCGTGCGACAGGTGCACGGGGGAGGCCATCTCGAACAGGCTCAGGACGAGAGGCCGATCGCGCTCGCTCACGCGGTGCCCTCGCTCTCCGATACGGCCGCACTTTCCTCCGCGGCACCGACAGGCGCAGCATCCTGCACCGCACCCGTTCCGCTCTCCCGAGCCTCACGCTCGGCGAACGGATCGGGCAGTGCACCGAAGAGCACCCGGTGCCCGACCGCGCGCTGTCGCGCGGCGATCGGGTTGTGCACGCCGATCGTCCGGACGTTGCGCCAGTGCCTGTCGAGCGCTCGGCTCTGCGCGACGGATGACGATCCGCCGACGTCGAAGACATCCGTGGTCACCGACAGCACCAGAGGGATCACGGCGATCTGCGCCGAGTACGCGGCGACGTCGGCCGCCTCGAACGGCTCCCTCTCCGAAACGCCGTCCAACGCCGCACGGTACGCATCGTCGATCTTCTGCGCGGCGTGCAGCACGGCCGCCTCGGCCGCGAATGCGGATCCCGCCGCTCTGCCGAGCACCGCGTGCGACAACGGGTCGTCCTGCACCGCCGCCCCGCTGAGCAGCGGCCTCGTGCGCGAGCGCACGTACTCCGCGGCGTCGTCGACGGCCGCGTGCCCGATACCGGCCACCACGGCGAGGAGGAAGAGCTGGTAGAAGCCGGAGATGTAGCTCCGCTCGCGCGCTCCCGGCGAGTACACCGTGAGGTGTGCGGGATCGACCACGACCTCCGAGAAGGCAGTCGTCCCGGTTCCGGTCAGGCGCTGGCCGAACCCGACCCAGTCGTCGTGGATCGTGACGCCGGGCGCATTCAGCGGAACCGCGATGGTGGCGTGATGGTCCTGGTATCGCGCGGTGACGTTCGCCCAGTCCGAGAAGATCGTGCCCGTGCTGTAGTACTTCTCACCGTTGAGCACGAGGGTGCCGTCATCCTTCTCGGTGATCACGGTGTTGCTCTCGGTCGGCGCCCCGCTCCCCGGTTCGCTCTGTGCATTGCCGACCACCACGCCGGCGACGGCCTGCTCCCCCCAATGCCGGCGGTACTCCGGGTCGTCGTGCGTGAGCCGCACTTCGAGGAAGGCGAAGTGTCCGCGCCAGATATGGGCGACGTTGGAGTCGGCTCTGGCGAGTTCGATGAGCAGACGGAAGAGATCCACCGCGGACGCCCCGTCGCCGCCGAACTCCTCGGGCACGCGCACGGCGCCGAATCCGGCATCCCGCAGCAGCCGGATCTGTTCGAAGGGGAGCGTGCGGTTGATCTCCCTGTCCGTCGCGCCGGAGGCGATCTCGGCGAACAGCGGACGGAACCGTTCGGCGAGGCGCTGATAGGTGCTGATCGGTGCGGTCTGCGTGGGGGCGGTCATATGGTGCTTCCAATCGTGGGGGAGATGGGCTGGGGAGAGCCGTGGATTCGCGGGATCGCCGCGAGCAGCTCCTTGGTGTAGTCGGCCTGTGGCCGGTCGAAGACGTTCGACACCGAGTCGTGCTCGACGACCCTGCCGTTCTTCAACACGAGCACTTCATCGCTGATCGCGTTCACGACACCGAGATCATGCGAGATGAGCAAGAGGGCGACGTGCGTCTCCTGTTGGATGCGGACGAGGAGATCGAGGATCTGCGCCTGGATCGACACATCGAGCGCCGACACCGGCTCGTCGCCGACGATGATGGTCGGTTCCAGGGCGAGAGCTCGGGCGATCGCGACGCGCTGGCGCTGCCCACCGGACAGTTGCAGCGGTCGCCGATCGAGCAGCTGTGCGCTCAGCTCGACATGGTCGAGGAGCTCGCGGACGCGACGTCGACGGCTGGTACGATCGTGGCGGCCGAGCGCCCCGACGGCCTCAGTCAGGATCCGATCGATCGAATGCCGCGGATCGAACGAGCTCAGCGGGTCCTGGTACACGGCCTGGATGCGCTGACGGAGAGCGGCTCGCTCGCGCCCCTCGACATCCGCCCAGCGGGTGCCGACGACTCGGACCTCTCCGGCATCCGCTCTCTCCTGGCCCAACAGGATGCGGCCCGCGGTGGTCTTGCCCGATCCGGACTCTCCGACGAGCCCCAGCGTGCGACCCGGGTGCAGGGTGAAGGACACATCGTCGAGCGCGCGCAGCTCGGACCCGCCCGGAAGGCGGAACGTGCGGCCGATGTGGTCCACTTGCGCCACGGCGACGGTGTCCGCGGGGCTGTGCCCGTCTTCTGGTGCGGCACGATCCACGACGGTCGCCGCCCGGCGTGGGCGGTGCGAGGGGATCGAGGCGATGAGCCGGCGGGTGTAAGGATGTGCAGCCCCGGCGAACACCTCGGCGGTCGCGCCGGTCTCGACGATCCTCCCGTCCTTCATCACGATCACTCGGTCGGCGATCTGCGAGACGACGGCGAGATCGTGGGTGATCAGCAGAAGCGTGCGCCCCTGTTCCTTGAACTGCTCGAGAAGCCGGAGGATCTGCGCCTGCACGGTCACGTCCAGCGCGGTCGTCGCTTCGTCGAGGATGAGGAACGGCGGCCGAGCAGCGATGGCACTGGCGATCAGGGCTCGCTGGCGGAGGCCACCGGAGAGTTCGTGGGGGCGCTGGTGACGTCTCAGCTCCGGCTCGGGCACCCCCACATCTCGGAGCAGCGCGAGCACTTCTTCGCGCCGATGCTCGGCATCCCACGAGAAGTGTTCGCGCAGCGGCTCTTCGACCTCCCGGCCGATCGTCCGGAGGGGGTCGAGCGAGACGAGCGCGTCCTGGAGGACGAACCCGATCTCACCGCCGCGGATGCCGCGCCACGCGCGCTTCGAGGCCGTCCGGAGATCGTGGTCGCCGAAGCGCAGCGCATCCGCACTCACGTCGCTGTCCGGGCCGGTGAGCCCGACGAGCGTGCGTGCCGTGACGCTCTTGCCGGAGCCGGATTCGCCGACGATCGCGAGGGTCTCGCCGGCGTCGATCGAGAACGAGATCCCGTGGACGACGTCGAGACGATCCGCATGGCGACCGAATGCGATGCGCAGGCCGGCGACGTCGAGGAGGGGGCGGCTCATCGCTTCCCCTCCAGACGTCGCTGCAGTGTTCGGCCGATCGTGGTCGTGGAGACGACCAGAGCGGTGATCGTGAGTCCGGGGAAGATGCCGTACCACCACGCGCGCTCGAGGAAGTTGCGTGAGATCGACAGCATCGATCCCCACTCCGGGGTGGGGGGTGCGACGCCGAGACCGAGGAAGGTGAGCGCCGCACCGGCGAGGGTCGCCGTGCCGACGCCGATCGTCGCGAGCACGAGCACCGGGCGGATCGCATTGGGCAGCACATGGTGCAGAGCGATCCGCGTGGGGCTGAGACCGATGCCGCGCGCCGCCTCGACGTAGCCCGCGTTGCGGATCGCGAGGGTCTGGCCGCGGACGAGCCGGGCGTAGCTGGGGATTCCCGCGATGCCGATCGCGAGGAGCGTGTTGAGCAGCCCTCCGCCGAAGATCGAGATGATGAGCAGAGCGAGCAGCAGCTCGGGGAATGCGAGCGACACATCGGTCACGCGCATCAGCAGAGCATCCAGGAACCGATTGCCGAGTCCGGCGGCGAGCCCGATCAGGCTTCCGACCCCCAGCGCGATGATCGTCGCGCCGATGCCGAGGAACAGCGCCGGCTGCGCGCCGTAGATGATGCGACTGAGAACATCGCGTCCGGCTTCGTCGGTACCGAGCAGATGAGCGATGCTCGGCGGCGCGAGGACGTTCGAGGTGTCGGTCGACAGCGGATCGAAGGGGGCGAGGGCGGCGGGTGCGATAGCCGCGACCACGACGACCGCGAAGAAGGCGACGGAGATCCAGAAGCCGACCGGGTAGCCGCGGAGGGCGCGCCGCCGTCGGGGGCGCTGTTCGTCCACGGGGGTGGTCGGCGTCTGCTCGAGGACGAGACTGGGGCGGGCGAGTTCTGTCACGCTCATGCGTGTGCCTCCGTTCGGATGCGCGGGTCGATGAGCGGGTACAGCAGGTCGACGATGAAGTTGACGCCGACGTAGGCGGCCGCGGCGAGGAGCACGAGTCCGAGCACCAGCGGGACATCGCTGGCGTTCGCGGCCGTCACCAGGACGCGGCCGATTCCCTGCCGGCTGAAGAGGGTCTCCGCGATCACCGCACCCCCGATCAGGCCGCCGATGAGGAAGCCCGAGAGCGTGCTGAGGGGGATCAGCGCGTGACGCAGTGCGTGACGGAGCCGCACGGTCACCTCGCTCACTCCCCGTGTGCGCGCGGTGATGATGAACGGCTCGTCGAGCGCGTCCTCGAGTGCCCCACGGAAGACCTGGATGAGAGCGGGAGCGGTGCTGAGACCGATCATCAACGCCGGGAGCACGAGGGTCTCGGGGCCGTCGCTGCCGACGGAGGGCAGCAGGTGCAGGGAGTACGAGAAGATCGTCAGCAGCACGATGCCGATCCAGAATCCCGGTGCCGACAGGAAGAAGATCTCGATGACGGACGAGACGCGGTGCGGGATCGGACGCTTCGCGGTGAGCAGCGCGACGGCGACGGTGAGGGCGATCGTGACGACGGCTGCTGCTCCGGCGAGCTGCAGGGTCGGGCCGAGCTGCTCCCCGATGATGTCGACGACCGGAAGGTCGCGCTGATACGAGGTGCCGAGGTCTCCGGTGAGAAGTCGTCCGAGGTAGGTGCCGTACTGCACCCAGAGCGGCTGATCGAAACCGTATTGCTCGCGGATCGCCGCTTCTTGGTCGGCGGTGAGACTGACCTCCGCGCCACCGACGACGGCGTAGACCCGGTCGCCGGGGAGGACGTAGAGGGCCACGAAGGCCAGGCTGATGGCGCCGAAGAGCACTCCGATGCCGGCGAGGGCGCGCAGCGCCGCATGGCGCAGATACCCCGCCACGTGGTGGGCGGTTCGTGTCGAGGTCATGGGGCTCCGGGGGATGGTCGCCGGCGGAAGTTCGGGGTGGAGGACGCGGGATGCTGCCGATGGATCGTCGTGTGATCCGCCGGCAGCATCCCCTCCGAAAGGGGTGGCGGGTTCCGGTCAGGAACCCGCGCCCTCCTTCCAGGTGTTGTAGAACCAGAGGTTGCCGTAGGCGCGGTCGAATGCCAGACCGTGCACGCTGTCCTGCGAGGAGACGAGCGAGGGGCGGTAGTACAGCGGGATCGAGGGGACGATCTCGGTCAGACGCTCCTGCGCCTGCGCGTACAGATCCGCGATCTCGTCGGCGTCGGTCGATGCCCGTGCCGCGGCGACGAGTTCGTCGAGTTCCGCATCGGCGGTGTTGGTCTGGTTGGTCCCCCGGCGCTCAGGCGTCGTGACCTCGGTCGAGCTGTACTTGATGAACAGCACGTCGGCGGTGTTCGTGGTCCAGATGCCGGCACTGATGTCCTGCTCGCCTGCGGCGACGCGGGCCTGCTGATCCTCGGACGAGAGCAGATCGATCTGCACCTCGACGCCGATGTCCTTGAGCTGGTCCTGCACGATCTCGAGGATCTGGTTGGCCTGCGTCACGTCGCCCGTCGTGGGGAAGTAGAGCGACAGGCGCTCGCCGTCCTTCGTGCGGAACCCCTCGGAGTCGACCTCGGACCAGCCGGCGTCGTCGAGGAGCTCGTTGGCCTGATCGACGTCGTAGGTGAACGTGGCGGTGCTGTTCTCGGCGTAGTTCGGCGTCGACGGGACGAGGAAGCCATCCGCCACCGTCCACTGCCCGAACGAGACCGCGTCGATGATCGCCTTGCGGTCGAGGCCGGCGAAGATCGCCTGCCGCACCGCCTGGTCGTCGAGAGGAGCATTCTTCTCGTTGAGCCACAGCGAATACGGGTGGCCGGGCCGGTCGAACTTGGTGAACTCGAGGCTGTCATTGCTCTGCACCGACTCCACGCTCTGCGGCGGAGTCCAGTCGATGACATCGAAGTCACCGGCCACCAGGCCGTTGTAGCGCACGCTGTCTTCGGCGACGAAGCTGATCTCGATGCCGTCGAGGTAGGCGGCTCCCGTCCTTCCGGCATCCGACTCCGGCGCCCACGCGTAGTCGTCGTTGCGCTCGAGCGTGAGGGACTCGTCCGCCCGCCAGTCGACGACCTCGAACGGCCCCGTGCCGATCGGGTGATCGACGATCGTCTCGGGCGCCTCGGTGAGCTGCTTCCCCGAGATGATGCTCAGGTATGCCTGCGACAGCACGTTGATGAGTGCGGAGTACGGTTCGGAGAGCGTGATCTCCAGGGTCAGGTCGTCGATGGCCTTCGAGCTCTCGTACGGCCCGAGGTACGACGCCTGCAGCGGCGCCGCCGTGGCGGGATCGAAGATGTGCTCGATGTTCTGCTGCACGACCTCGGCGGTGAGCGGCGAGTCGTCCTGGAACGTGATGTCGGGTCGCAGGTGGATCGTGTACACGCGGCCGTCGTCGGAGAGGTCGTACGACTCGGCCAGCAGACCCTCGAAGGTCCCGTCCTCCTTCTGCCAGAACAGTGTGTCGAAGATCGCACGGAAGATGAGCGGGTCGTTCGAGTTCCCCTGCTGGTGCGGGTCGAGGTTGGTCGGCGCCCAGGCGTTGAGAGCCACCTTGAGCGTTCCTCCCGCTTCGGGCTCGTCGCCGCTGGTGGGGCCGGGGGAGCCGCCGGCGCTCGTCGAGCATGCGGCGAGCGTGATGGTGAGCGCGGCCGCTGCGATCGCTCCGAGCAACCGATTCCGGGATGCCGTCATGGCCTCTCCTTGCTGTGTGGGGGTCTTGGTGGTGAAACGTTATGTGAGGTGCGAGAACCGGCCGACGGGGGAGTCGAGGGGTTACCGGTGGTTACGCCCGGTTACCCGCGTCGTCGTTCTGTGTCGCAGCGGCGGAGGGGTCCGGACCGCTCGGCGGGATCGAGAATCCCCCGCGCCGGGATAAAGTGGCGACACGATGAGGATCACGCGCCGCACTCTGCTCCTCGGCGCCGGAGCCGGCGTCGCTTCGGTGCTTCTCGCCTCCTGCACCCCCGAACCCGCGCCCACGCCGACGCCCACGCGCACCCGCGAGCCCGAGCCGCCGCCCGGAGTTCCCGCGCCGGCCGGCAGTGTCCGCAGCACCTGGACCACCGACCCGTTCGCCCTGGGCGCCGCCAGCTTCGCCCCCGTCGGTGTCGTCGCCGGCACCCGCACCGCACTGGGTCTGCCCATCGACGACCGCGTGTTCTTCGCGGGTGAGGCGACCGACGAGGAAGCTCCCGGCACGGTGCGCGGCGCGATCGCCTCGGGTGTGCGCGCCGTGGAGGAGCTCATGATCCCGTCGAGCTCGGGCGAGCGGGTGGCCGTCGTCGGCGCCGGACTCGCGGGCGCGACCGCGGCGGCACTGCTCGCCGAACGCGGGGTGCAGGTGACCGTGTTCGAGGCGCGCGATCGTGTCGGCGGACGCGTCCACTCGCAGGTCGACGACTCGTGGCCGGTGCCGGTGCAGCTCGGGGCCTGGCTCTTCGGCGAGGACGACTCCGAGGTCCTCGATCAGCTGACCAGCGGCGATGTCGGCATCGACGAGCTGACCGGCGAGCTCTGGCGCACGCCGGATGCCGATATCGACCCGGTCGACCCGCAGCCGTTCACCGCGGCGATGACGACCGCGCAGGCCGCACCCGAAGATTCCTCGGTCGCCGACGCCCTGACCGCGGCGGGCGTCGATCCCGCCGACCCCGCGACCGCCGCCCTGCTCGCGATACTCGCCACCCGTACCGGAGCCGATGCCGACGTGCTCTCCAGCTGGCTGGCCCCGCCCCTGCCGACCGGCGATCCGAAGGCGGCGCGCGACGATCTCACCCCGTTCGTGGAGCACGCCCTCGACGGTGTGCAGGTGGGGCTGAGCTCCCCCGTCGCCCGCATCGCGTACGACGACTCCGGCGTCAGCATCCGCCTCGGCACCGGCGAGGCCCTGTCGTTCGACCGGGTCGTGGTGACCGTGCCGCTGGGTGTGCTCCAGAAGCGCAGCATCGAGTTCGAGCCGGCGCTTCCGTTCTCGCAGCGCGGTGCGATCGCCGCTCTCGGCATGGGTGCGATCGAGACGGTCTGGCTGCGGTGGGACGAGCCGTTCTGGCAGAACGAGGAGTCGGTCTGGCATGCCGTGGGAGCCGATGTGCTGATCCCGACCTGGATCAACCTGCAGCCGACCACCGGAGAGAACGTGCTCGTGGGCCTCGTCGGGGGCACCGCTGCCGCGGACTTCGCAGCGCTCGACGAGAAGGCGGCGCTCGAAGCAGCCCTGGCCTCGCTCACGCTCTGGATCTGACCGCCGCTCCCCATCGAGCGGCTTCCGCGGGCACCGTTCCGTCCGGCGCCGTGCCGTCCGACACGACTAGCTTCGCGCGGTCGCCGTCTCCCGCTCGGATTCCTCCGGCACGCGCTCGCCGTCGACCGCCGGTGACCCGTCCGGCGCATCCTCATCGTCATCGGCATCCGTCCGCAGGCGTCTGGGCAGCGGCATCCGGCTGATGAGCACGAGCAGGGTGGAGACGATGGCGAAGCTGCCGAGCGCGATCGCCGACGAGGCGAGGAACTCCAAGGGCCCGCTCACCTGCCGCGGGTCGAGGAAGTAGTAGGGGTACCAGCCGATCATCGGCCCGCGGATCATCGTCGCGATCCCCCACAGCACCGGATAGGCGAGTGTCACCGGGACCACTCGCCACGGCACCGAGCGGTGGCCGGGCGCCAGCGCCCACGCGGCCACGGTCAGCGCCGGCAGCCAGAAGTGCAGCACCTGATCCGACCATGGGACATCGATGCGGATGCCGCGGATCCCGGCCTGCCAGACGAGGATCGCGAAGACCAGCCCGGCCGTGATCGTCCAGGTGAGCACGAGGGCCAGCGCCACCGTGAGCCATCGCGGATCCCGCGCCGTGCGCAGAGCGATCACGCCCGCGATCGTGAGCAGCACGACGAACGCGATGTTGGACTGGTTGGTCAGATAGGCGAAGAAGTTCTGGCTCGCGATCGTGTGCGACGCGAGCCCCCAGCTCAGCCGGTGGATCAGCGCCGCGAGGCAGACGGCGGCAGCGCCGAGGCGGAGCAGGCCGAAGACGGTACGCGCCTTCACCGCTGCGTCACCCGCCGTTTCCTCATCCGCCGAGTCTACGGATCGGACCTCGGCGCATCCGTGTGGACGTCGCGCAGAGCGATCATCGGATCATCGAGAGGAGGAGCGCACCGGCCTCCTCTCGTGAGAGTGTCGCGAACATCGGCAGCACCAGCACATACCTGCCGAAGAGGAAACCGACGATCGCGACCGCCATCCTCCGCGCCTGCTCGCGTCCGAAGTCGGCGACGAGCGGCTCGTAGACGGAGGCCTGGATGTAGTCGCTGATCGATGCCGCAGAACCGTGCCCGGACGCCAGTCGGCGCGCGAACTGCGCCAGGCGCGCGCCGTGCTCGGGATGCTCCCACACCGCGAGGATGCCGTGGGCCAGCCGAGACGGGTCGACGGGTCCGCGGCCGTCGCCGCTTCGAGACAGCGCGACGACATCGTGCGGTGCTGCACGCAGGGCGATCGTCGCTGCGACGAGGCCGTCGCGGGAGCCGAAATGATAATTGACCAGTGTGTGGCTGACGCCGACCTCATCTGCGAGCCGGCGCGAGGATATCGTTCCGAGATCACCGCGATCGAAGTGCTGCTGCGCGGCATCCAGCAGCCGGGCGCGGGCGGTCGAGGCCCCGCGCGGACGTCCGGCGGCTTTATTGACCATGCTCGCATCGTGGCACCCGGCGCAGGACCATGAGCTCATGGACACGCGAATCGACACCGACTGCGTCATCGTGGGAGGCGGCCCCGCCGGCCTCATGCTCGGACTCCTGCTCGCACGCCAGGGGGTCGGGGTCACCGTGATCGAGAAGCACGCCGACTTCCTGCGCGACTTCCGCGGAGACACGATCCACCCGTCGACCCAGGAGTTGCTGGGCGAGCTCGGGCTGCTCGACGAATTCCTGGCCCGACCGCACGCCGACATGTCGAAGGTCACGCTCAGCTGGCACGGCACCGAGCTCACGATGGCCGACTTCTCGCACCTGCCCACGGCGAGAAAGGTCATGACCTTCATGCCGCAATGGGACTTCCTCGATCTTCTCGCCGAGGCCGCGGAGCGACTCCCCGGATTTCGCCTGCTGCGGTCGACCCGCATCGACGGCATCGTGCGCGAGGAGGGGCGGATCGTCGGCGTCACCGGAACCGGGCCGGACGGCGGGGTCGACGTCCGCGCTCGGCTCGTCGTCGATGCCGGAGGTCGCGACTCCGAACTCCGGGCCGCGGCCGGACTCTCGCCCGTCGGGGTGGCGGCCGCGATGGACGTGCTCTGGTTCCGGCTGCCGAAGACCGCCGACGAGCGGTACCCGTTCATCCAGGCGGGTGCGGGCATGGTCATCACGATCGATCGCACCGACTTCTTCCAGATCGCCCATGTGATCCCTGCGGGGACCTGGACCGGCTCCGCCGACGACATGCGGCGGATGCGCGACCGTCTCCGCCGCCTCTCCTCCCGTCTCGGGCAGGCGACCGCGCACCTCGAGCCGGCTGACGTGCACCTCCTGCGTGTGCGCCTGGAGCGGCTGCGTCGCTGGTACCTCGACGGACTGCTCTGCATCGGCGATTCCGCGCACGCCATGTCGCCGGCCGGAGGAGTGGGGATCAACCTGGCGATCCAGGACGCCGTCGCCACCGCCCGCATCCTCGGCCCGGTGCTGAGACAGCGCGCCCCGCGCCCGACCGATCTGCGACGGGTCCAGCGTCGACGTACCTGGCCCTTGATCGTCACGCAGGCTGTGCAGCGACGGTTGCAGGGCCCGGTCCTCTCGTCGAGTGACCCGGGTGCGCCGCTGCCGCTTCCCCTGAGGATGCTGCGCGATCATCCGCGGCTGTCACGGATCACCGGGCGGTTCGTCGGGATCGGCGCGCGTCCCGAGCGTCTCGGCTGACGCGCCGCGACGCCTCTCGCGGATCGATCAGTTCGGCGCTCAGATCAGGCGGCGGAGCGCTTCTTCGAGCGAGACGCCCTGGGCCTCGGCGCGGTCGCGCAGGCGGGCGTGCTCGTCCGACGAGAGCGGGATCCGCAACTCGATCGGGTCATCGTCGGGGGAGTCCAGGCCGTCGAGCAGGTCGGAGGCCTCGGCCCAGAGCGGCTCTGCGAGCGACGCCGCTGCGGCGGGAGAGGGAGCGGAGGATGCTGCCGCTGCCGCCGTCGAGCGGGCGCGGTCGTCGGTCGCGACTGCGCCACCGTCGCGTGCGGGCGCGGAACCTGACTCTGCCGCCGGCGATGTTGCGGCCGACGATGGTGCGACCGAGGTCGGTGCCGGTGCCGAGGCCGCGACGGAGGCCGATCCGGCGACGGCGGCACCGCCATCCGTCCCCATCGTGAAGCCCGGTCCTCGCCGCGGTTCCTGCTTCGCCTGGTAGGCCTTGGCGGCAGCGTTCGCGCGTTCGTCGGCCGCCTCGTTGAGCGGGTGTCCGGCGTGCCCCTTGACCCACGAGAACTCGACGTCACGACCGCGGATCGCCTCGTCGATGCCCTCGAGCAGGTCGCGGTTGAGCACCGGCCCGCCGTCGGACTTGCGCCAGCCCTTGCGCTTCCAGCCCGGCATCCACTTGGTCACGGAGTCGATCACGTAGCGGCTGTCGCACTCGATCAGCAGCTTCTCGTCGGTGCCGGCCGTGGCGAGCAGCAGCTCGAGCACCGCGCGCAGCTCTCCCTGGTTGTTGGTGCCGTGCGGGGAGCCGCCGGCTGCCCAGTTCGCGTCGTCGATGTACCAGGCCCAGCCGTTGGGGCCGGGGTTGCCCAGGGCGGAGCCGTCTGCGGCGGCGGTGATCGTCATCCCTCAACCGTAGCCGCGCGGCGCTTCGTCGATTCGCACACAGGGGCGCAGGGAACCGATGCCTGCCATCCGTCGCCGAGGTGATCCTGCGACGGCGTGCCGGTGGTCAGTCGTCTTCGGGTTCGGGTTCGCGGCTCTCGGTTGTCACGGCCTCGGGGGTCGGTGGCGCGACCGGGAACAGGACCGAGCTCAGGTCGCCGCTGGTCTCGGCGCCCAGACCGATCGACAGCGGATCGACGACGGGCGCCGTGTCGAGAGTGTCCGCCTCCGTGCGCTCGAGCGGCTCAGAGGGCAGCACCCATTGGTTCTCTTGTTCTTCCGGCTTCTGCTGGAACAGTCCCATGGTCTCCATTGTGAACCTGCGCGTCGGCGGCAGGGCCGGATTCACACCGGATTGATCGGATGCCGGAGCGTGCGGGTTCAGCGCCGGGCGGCCGTGCGCACCGCTTCGACGAGCGTGCGCCACGGCCCGTCGAGTGCGGAATCGGGCAGGTCTCGCTCTCGGCGCTCGGAGGGTGTGCGGGCCCGGATGCTCCAGACGTAGCGGTCGGCGCCGGTGCCGGCATCCGTCTCCTCGTCCCACGGGCAGCCGTCGATGAGGTCGATCCACTCCCCGGCGTCGTCGGGCTCGGCTTCCACCCGCCACTGACGACGGATGCCGGCGATGCCGCCCGAGCGCACCACCGCGATCACGACGTGCGTGTCAGTCGGTGGAGGGGACTCGCTCATCCTCATAGACTCCCACGGCGCTCCAGGCGCGTCGAGCCGCTTCGGCCGTGGCATCGTCGAGCGCGGTAGCTGCGGCGACCGTGGCGTCGGCGAATTCCGTGAAGGTCGCGGTGCTTGACAGGCCTCCGGTGAGAGCCCGGTACCAGACCGTGCCGGCGCGCTCCCAGGCGTTGCCGCCGAGGTCGGTCGCGAACACGGCGAAGGCGCGGTTGGGGATGCCGGAGTTGATGTGCACCCCGCCGTTGTCCTCGGTCGTGCGGACGAAGCCGCTCATGTGGTCGGGCTGCGGGTCTTTGCCGAGCTCGTCGTCGTCGTAGGCGGTGCCGGGCGCGATCATCGAGCGCAGCGCCGCACCCTCGACGGCGTCGGTGAAGATCTCGGCGCCGATGAGCCAGGTCGCCTGGTCGGCCGTCTGCCCGAGCGCGTACTGCTCGGTCAGGGCCCCGAACACATCGGCGATGGACTCGTTCAGCGCGCCGGGCTGCCCCTGGTACTCGAGGTTCGCGGTGTGCTGCACGACGCCGTGCGCGAGCTCGTGTCCGATGACGGTGAGCGACCCGGTGAACCCCTGGAACACCTCACCGTCTCCGTCGCCGAACACCATGCGCTCACCGTCCCAGAACGCATTGTCGTAGTCGATGCCGTAGTGCACGGTCGCATCGAGCGGGGCGCCGGCATCGTTGAGGGAGTTGCGCTGGAACGCGGCGAGCAGCATCTCGAACGTGGCGCCGAGCCCGTCGAAGGCCTCGTTCACCGCGGTGTCTTCCACGGGGCCATCGTCTTCCCCGCGCACCACCGCGCCAGGAAGCTGCTGCGTATTGCCGGCATCGCTGATCGTGCGGTTCGGGGCATCCGACAGCTGCGCGACGAGGTCTCCGTTCTCGTCGATCGAGAGGTCGATGCGCGCGCGGAAGGGCGGGCGGCCCGAGGTGAGCGTCTGCCGCGCGGCGGCTGCGGCCTTGGGGAAACGGCCCGACTCGGCCAGGCGCGCGAGCAGGTAGGAGGGAACCACGCCATGACGTTCTCGGGATGCTGTGCTGCTCATGCTGCGACCCTACGCCGGGGTGCCGACGTTCGGACACCTCGTCCGTGGGTATGACGCGGGATGAAGGAGTTCGCACGAAATGAAGGAGTGATCGGTCTCGACGCTCCTTCATGTCGAGAGTTCTCCTTCATTCCGTGTGGCCCGTTCGGGAAGACGGCTTCATTTCGCCACACATGCCCCGCGCCAACCGCCTTGACTTGATAACGAGAATCGTTCTCAATAAAGTGACGGAGACATGAACTCTCACTTCCCTCGCGCCCCCTCCCTCGCCGCATCCACCGCCACCGCACCCCTCGCTGCCGCGGTCGCGCTGCTGCTGGGCGTCACCGCCTGTGCGCCGTCCGCTCCGGCACCGGCGACACCGGCGGCCCCCGACGCGCACGGCATCGACGGGGGAGGCGCGGCCGAGGTCGCCGCCCCGGCTCGCGCCCTCGTGATCGCCGACCGGCACGGCGAGCTCACTCTCCTCGACCTCGACACCGAGGAGCGTTCGACCCTCGCGCCGGGCCACGGCGATGTCACCGGCCTCTTCGGCGACGGCCGCCTCCTCTACCGTGTGCACGACGCGCAGGGTGGCACCGCCGTCGAGGTGATCGACTCCGCCCGCTGGACCGTGCCGCACGGCGATCACACCCACTCCTTCCGCGGCGAGCCCCGCTCCCTCGGAACCCTTGAGGGCGAAGGAGACGTCCGGGTCGTCGCAGGGGAGCAGCGGGCGACGGTCGCCTTCGCGAGCGGGGAGCTGGTCCTGCTCGCCCACGACGCTCTCGCCGATGGACTGGATGCCGCCCCACGCGCGACCGTCGACGCCTCCGGCCCCGTGGCGTTCCTCGCCGACCATCTGCTCGTGCCGACAGCCGGCTCGACGATCGAACTGCTCGACTCCGCGGGCTCCCCGGTCGCCGACGCTGCGACCCCGTGCACCGACCCCTCGGACGCCGACATAACTCGCGTCGGCGCCGTGTTCACCTGCACCGAGGGGGCCGTGCTGTTCACCCGCGAGGTGGGCGGCGCCATTGCTGCCGAGACGATCCCGTACCCCGCGGCGACCGCCCCCGTGACCAGCCTCGCCGGCCGCACCGACCGCCCCGACCTCGCGGGTGTCACGGGCGCTCAGGGCGCCTGGCTGCTCGACGTGCGACAGCGGCAGTGGATGCTGCTCCCCTCGGACGTGCCCCTCGTGCAGGCTGCTGCCCTCGGTGACGACGACAGCCGCACGGTCGCGATCGATGCCGACGGTCGCGTGCGGGTGCTCGCGCCGGACGGAACGGTACTCGCCCGCACGGAGCCGCTGCTGGCAGCATCCGTCACCGACCCCGCGCTGCGCGACCGCGTGCAGTTGCTCGTCGACGCCCAGCATGCCTACGTGACCGACCCGGCGACCGGGGCCGTGCACGAGATCGACCACGGTGACGGCGCCGTCACCCGAACCTTCGCCGACCTCGACCCCCGGTTCGTGCAGCAGGTCGGCTGATCCCTCGACGACTCCGTCGTCGTCGCGCATCCCGCGCACCCACCCAGAAGAAAGAGAGACGATCCATGTCCCGACCCCGCAGCCGCCTCGCGATCGGCGCCCTCGGCGTGATCGCCGCCGTGGCGCTCGCCGGATGCGCGACCTCAGGTCCCGCCGCCGAGAACACCGCAGGTTCCGCGCCGGACGACCATCACGAGGGCGACACCCGCATCGCCGTGACCTATGACGGGGGTGTGCTCGTGCTCGACGGCGAGACCCTCGACACCATCGGGCAGGTCGAGCTCGACGGCTTCCTGCGCGTGAACGGCGCCGGCGACCACGACGGCCACGTCTTCGTCACGGCCGAAGACGGATTCCATGTGCTCGACTCCGGCCTCGCGTCCGGCGCGGTCGAGTTCACCGGCGAGGTGTTCGATGCCGAAGCCGCCGGACACGCGGTCCCGCACGCCGGACGCACGGCCCTGTTCGACGACGGCACCGGCGAGGTGCGGATCTTCGACACGGATGCCGTCGGCACCGGCACGCTTCCCGAGGTCGACACGATCACCTCGGAGGCGGCCCACCACGGCGTCGCTCTCGAGCTCGCCGACGGCAGCATCCTCTCGACGATCGGTACGGCCGAGGCCCGCAGCGGAGTGCGGCACCTCGCGGCCGACGGCACCGAGCTCGCCCGCAACGAGCAGTGCCCGAGCGTGCACGGCGAGGGCGCGCTCAAAGACGAGGTCGTGATGTTCGGCTGCGAAGACGGGGTGCTGCTCTTCGACGCCGGCGCCTTCACCAAGGTCGATGCCCCCGACGAGTTCGGTCGCACCGGCAACGCGTACGTGACCGACACCAGCGCGATCGCCTTCGGCGACTACAAGACCGACCCCGACCAGGAGGGGTACCTGCTGTCGCAGCTCGCGCGCATCGACACCGCGGCGCAGACGATGTCGATCGTCGACCTCCCGGAAGGCGTGGAGTACACCTGGCGCGGGGTCGGGCGCGACGCGCACGACAACGTCGTCGTGCTCGGGGCCGACGGCAGCCTGTCACTGCTCGACGAGTCGGGTGAGCTCGTCGACACCTGGAGTGTCATCGACCCGTGGGAGAGCCCGACCGAGTGGCAGCAGCCGCATCCGGGCCTGCACGTGGTCGGCGATGTCGCCTATGTGACCGAGCCGGCGAAGGACCGCATCCTCGCGGTCGACCTGCACACCGGTGAGGTCTCGGCCGAGGCGACCCTCGATGTCGTGCCGAACGAGTTCGTGGTGGTCGGCGCCGCCGGGCACTGAGCATCCGTTCGGCGTGACGATCCGCCGACGAGATGACGATGAACCGAGGGTTCGGTGCGGGAACCTCGGTGATTCGTCATCCCGTCGGCGAATCGTACGTCCCACCGGCCGGGTGCGGCCGGGCTCAGTCGGACTCGATGCTCTGCACCGTCGTCCGCATGCCGTCGGCCTCGTACTGCACCGGCATCCCGGGGTGATCGATCGAGAACCAGAAGACGCCGTCGTCGGTGTCGTATCGGCGGCACGTGAGCTGTCCGAGCGGCGTCGTCAGCGTCACCGTCGACACGCTCGTCGTCCCCGCGTCGAAGGCCGCATGCCCCTGCAGCTCCACCCAGGTCACCCGGTTCGAGACCACGGCCTTCGGGTCGGCAGCGGCCCACCGGTCGAGGGTCGCGCCCTCGTCGTCGGTGTCGTGGAAGCGGTTGATGTGTTCCCCCAACGGGCCGTCCGGTCCCTCCAGGAGCAGCCGGATCGTCTTCCCCGATCCGGTGGCTTCGCGGATCTCGGCGGCGGTGAACGGCGTCGGCAGGAGTCCGGGGCCGAGCAGGTGCGGGTCGGGTTCGGTCATGGTGCCAGTCTGCGCCCTGCGCGGTGCGCACGTCACGAGAAGGTCTCGATGCCGGGAGGCGGGAGGGCCGATCCTTGACACGATTGCGTTCTGTATACAGAATACCAGTACGCCCGAAGGCGTGATCCCGACCTGATCTTCCAATGATGAAAGAGGTAGCGAGATGGCTCGTGCGAACGTGACGCGGTATCTGGCACTGGGTGCCGCCGGCGCTCTGGCACTCGGACTCGCCGCGTGCAGCGGTGGGGGCGGAGGCGGCGGCGGTGGCGTCGACGCCGACGGCAACGCCACTGTCGTCTGGTCCACCTGGGGCACCGCCGACGAGCTCACCCGGTACGAGGAGTTCAACAAGGACTTCATGGAGCGTCACCCCGACATCAAGGTCAAGCTGCAGCCCGTGGCCGACTACGGCGACTACCACTCCAAGCTGCTCGCGCAGCTCACGAGCAACACCGCTCCCGACGTGTTCTACGTGGGCGACGACAAGATCGGCCAGTTCGTCGACTCGAACCGCCTCATGCCGCTCAGTGACCTGATGGATTCCAAGGACAGCAAGACGAAGAAGGACGACTTCTTCCCCGGGCTCTTCGGCGCCGCCGAGAACGACGGCGAGGTCTACGCCGCTCCGAACGACTCGAACCCCGACGTGTTCTGGTACGACAAGAAGGCGCTCGAGGCGGCCGGAATCACCGAGGACCCGGCGACCCTGGCCGAGAACGGCGAGTGGACCACCGACAAGTTCCTCGAGATGAACAAGAAGCTCCACGAGGCCGGCCTCACCGGCACGATGTATTGGAACTATTGGGCGACGCACTGGAGCTGGCTCTCCTCTCAGGGCCTGGATGCCCCGTACGACGACTCCGGCGCGTTCGTCGCGAACGAGGATGCGGCCACCGTCGAGTCGGTGCAGCAGCTCGGCGACCTGTTCGAAGACGGCACGTTCGTCGTCGCGGACACCCTGCCGGACGGTGCCGGGGCCGACAGCGTCTTCGTCACGCACAAGGCCGGCTTCTTCGTGCAGGGGCGCTACACGATCGGCACGGTCGACGCGACGGGCGAGAAGGACAGCTACGACATCGTGCAGTGGCCGACGCCGGATGGCGAGCCCGCCCCCACCGGTGTGGCGACCAGCTTCCTCGCGATCAACGGCAAGACGAAGGTCGAGGACGCCGCGTTCACGTTCTGGACTGAGTTCCTCTCGGCCGAGGGGCAGACGTTCCGCCTCCAGGGCGGCGGCAACGCGGTCCCGTCGATCAAGGGGGCCGACGAGGTCGTGCTCGAGGGCGACTACCCTGCTCACGCCCAGACGTTCCTCGACATGCGCGACATCGGCTTCGAGGACTACCCGGCCGAGGCGCGTGTCCCCGGTCTGCCGACCGCCATCGCCGACGAGTTCCTGAAGCTCTATCAGGGCAAGACCGACGCACAGGCCACCCTCGACACCATCGCGGACGTGGTCAAGGAACGGTCGGAGAAGTAGGAGTGAGCACTCTCACCGAGAACGGGCGGATGCCGCAGGTCACCCCTGCGGCATCCGCCCCGCCCCTGCGCAAGGAGGCGCTCTGGCGCCGCCGCGACCGACTGTGGGGGTACGTCTTCGTCGGCCCGCAGATGATCGGCATGGGACTGTTCGTCGTGCTGCCCTTCGCCGCCAGCCTCGTTCTGGCCTTCGCGGACTGGGACGGACTGACCGACCTCACCTGGGTGGGCTTCGCCAACTTCGCCGACCAGCTGACCGATCCGCTGCTCGGCCGCGCGATCATCAACACCCTCATCATCGCCGTCGTCACGGTGCCGATCGGCCTCGGGCTCTCGGTGGTCGTCGCGGTCGCACTCGAGAAGCTCAAGACCCGCACGCTCTACCTGATCCTCTTCTTCGCCCCGGTCGTGACCTCCACGGTCGCGGTCGCGATGATCTGGCAGCAGATGTTCCGCGCCGACGGCTTGCTCTCCACCACGATCTCGAAGGTCTTCGGCGTCACCCCTCCCGACTGGCTGCAGGACCCGAAGCTCGCGCTCCTCGCCGTCTGCATCGTCACGATCTGGTCGTCGATGGGCCTCAATGTCGTGATCTTCCTCGCCGGGCTGCAGAACATCTCGCCCGCGGTGATCGAGGCTGCGCGGATCGACGGCGCCGGCCCCTGGCGGCTGTTCACCAGCATCCGCCTGCCGCTGCTCTCGCCGATCGTGTTCTTCTCATCGGTCGTCGCGTTCATCTCCTCTCTGCAGACCTTCGACACGGTCTACGTGCTCGTGCAGGATGCCGGCCCTGACAACGCGACCCGCACGATCGTGTACCACATCTTCGATCTGGGCTTCGGGCGCTTCGAGTTCGGTCCGTCGAGCGCCGCGAGCATCATCCTGCTCGTGCTCACCCTCGCGATCACCGCCGTGCAGTTCGGCGCGCAGAAGAAGTTCGTCCACTACGAGGATGACCCCGCATGAGCATCCAGACGCCTCCCCTGACCGGTCCCGCTCCGGCGACCGACTCCACCATCGCGATCACCGCACCCGGCTATCGTTCGCGCGGCCGGGGTGGTCCCGCGGCCGACCGCGCGCGCCGCAGGGTCGGCTCGACCGTGCTGCACGTGGTGCTTGTCATCGCCGGGATCGGCATGGTGTTCCCGTTCATCTGGATGCTGCTCACCTCGTTCAAGACGTTGCCGCAGCTGCTGAAGAACCCGCTCCAGTTCCTGCCGGACCCCTGGACGTTCGACAACTACACGCAGGCCTGGAACGCGGTGCCGTTCGGGCAGGCCTATCTGAACAGCGCGTACATCGCGATCCTCGTGGTGGTGGGCACGCTGCTCACGGCATCCATGGCCGGCTATGCGTTCGCGCGCATCCGCTTCCGCGGCAGCAAGGTGCTCTTCATCGTCTTCCTCGCGACGCAGATGATCCCGAAGCAGGTGACGCTCATCCCGTTCTACCTGCTGATGTCGAACCTCGGCTGGGTCGACTCGCACCTCGCGCTGATCGTGCCGGGCATCATGGCCAACCCGTTCGCGGTGTTCCTGATGCGGCAGTTCGTGCTGGCCCTGCCGCGCGAGCTCGAAGAGGCGGCGATCGTCGACGGTGCCGGCCGGTGGCGCATCTTCTGGAGCGTCGTGCTCCCGAACCTCAAGCCCGGTCTTGCCGCGCTCAGCATCATCGTGGCGCTCGACGTCTGGAACGCCTTCCTGTTCCCGCTCGTGCTGCTGAACTCGCCCGACCTGTTCACGGTGCCGCTGCTGCTGAACGCCTTCGAAGGTCAGCAGGGATCCATCAACTACGGACTCGTGATGGCGGCCTCGGCGATCGCGACCGTGCCGATGCTGATCGTGTTCGTGATCGGACAGCGCAAGATCCTCAACAGCATGGCCGCGTCGGGCCTCGGAGGACGATGATGACGGATGCTGCCGCCCTCGCCGGGCGCCACCTCGATCTGGTCTCCGCACCGTTCACACTGCCGCGCTCGCGCGTGCTGGTGTTCCGCTCGGACGACGGCGAGGGTGTGCGCGTGCACACCTCGGAGTACGAGCGGCGACTGTCGGAATGCCGGGTGCTGGATGCAGTGATCGTGGTGGATGCGGCGGGAGAGGTGCTGCCTGTGACCGGCGTGCACCCGGCGCGAGTGTCCTTCGGGGAAGTGGCGACGTTGACGTTCGCCGACCCCTCGACGCTCAGCCTCGGCCCTTCGGCGGGCTCAGGAGCGGGAGTGCGCGTGCGACTGCGGCGACCGGACGGGAGGGTCGAAGAGCATCCGCTCGGCGACGGCATCCGGCTGCGCATCGCCGCAGACCGCACGGTCTCGATCGAATCGGGCGACCATTCGGCGGCGCTCGCCGCGTCCGACGAGATCTGGGCGGACTGGTTCGCGAAGTGCCCGACCGTGCGCGACGACTTGCAGGAGATGACCGCGTTCTGCTGGTGGGTGCTCGGGGCGAACATCGTCGAGCTGCCCTCGCTCGGAGACGCGCGGGCCATCGTGCCGTCGAAGATCGGGTACGTCGGCCTGTGGCAGTGGGATGCGTACTTCATCGCGGTGGGGCTACGGCACGGCGACCCCGAGCTCGCGCGCGAACAGCTCGACATCGCGTTCCGGTTCCCGCAGCCCGACGGGCAGCTGCCCGACGTGGTGCACGAGCTCGGGGTGCTCGCGACCAGCGACGACCTGCCCGAGAGCGACCGCGACAACCTGCGCCGTGCGGGGTCGCAGATCGCCGACCCCAGCGCGCCGGTGCCGCTGACGAAGCCGCCGCTCGCCGCGTGGGCGCTGCGCAAGGTGCTCGAGGTCGAGGATGCGCCCGAATACGCGCGCACGCAGCTGGAACGAGTCGTCCGCTCGCAGGACTGGTGGTTCGCGGGGAGCGACCTCGACCGCGACGGGATGCCGGAGTACGGGCATCCGTATTCCTCGGGGCTCGATGACAGCCCGATCTTCGACGGTCCGCTGCCGACGGCCGCGCCCGACCTGGGCGCGTATCTCGTGCGGCAGGACCGGGAGCTCGCGGACCTGCTCGAGAGGTACGAGCCGGATGCTGACGTGGCGCGGTTCCGCGAACGGGCCGCGACCACGCAGGAGCTGCTGCTGCGCATGTGGGATGACGAGCGTGGGCGGTTCCTCGCTTTCGGTGGAGGGGAGCCGCAGCTCAGCGACACGGTCGTGGGGCTGATGCCGTTGCTCACGGGTGCGCTGCCAGGGCCGGTCGCCGAGGCGCTGCGCGCGGCCGTCGACGATCCCTCGCGGTTCGCCCTGCCGTGGGGGCTTCCGACGGTGGCGGCATCCGATCCCGACTTCTCGGACGAGCGGATGTGGCGCGGACCGGTGTGGGTGAACACGAGCATGCTGGTCGCCGAAGGCCTCGAAGCGTCGGGGTACGCCGAGCGGGCACGGGAGCTGCGGGAGCAGACCGTGCGCCTCGTGATCCACGGCGGCGGCCCGCACGAGTACTTCAATCCGCATACGGGGTTCAAGGCGGGGCGCGCGACCACCGCGTTCGGCTGGTCGGCGGCGCTGTTCATCGACCTCGCGGTGACGCTCAGCTGACGGCATCCGCTCCCGTTCGCCGCATCCTCCCGTTCGCGGCGCCCGTTCCCGTTCGCGGCGCCCGTTCCCCGTTCGCGGCATCCGTCCCCGTTCGCGGCATCCTCCGGTCGCACTTTCTGCCGCTTTGCTGCCCTCAGGGCGGCAGAAAGTGCGACCGGAAAGGCGGGTGAGGTCAGGCGCGGAACAGGTCGGCGTTCTCGCGTGCCCACTGGGCGAAGGTGCGACCGGGGCGACCGGTGAGGCGCGGCACCGTGTCCTGCACCACCTGACCGATCTCCGGAGGGTTCTTCGCGAGTTCGACGCCGAATTCGACGTACCCCTCGTCGTATTCGAAGGCGCGCAGTCGCTCCCGTTCCTGGTCTTCGGTGAGCCGGATCCAGGTGACCTCCTCGCCGATGGCCTCGGCGATGCACGCCGTGCGCTCGGCCGGAGTCAGCGCCTCGGGCCCGGTCAGGTAATACGTCTGCCCCTCGGCGGGTGCACCGAGCAGCACTTCGACGGCGACGGCTGCGATGTCCGCTTCGTGCACCATCGCGCTCGGCCAATCCGCCAGCGTGCGCACCCGCCGGTCGGAGACGACCTCCGGAGCCCACTCCCGCGCGTTCGACATGAACTCCACCGGCGCCAGCAGCGCCCAGGCGAGATCGCTCTCTCGCAGCGCAGGCTCGAGGGTGCTCTCGTCCCATCCGCCGAGCACGCTCACCCGCTGCACGCCCGCCGTCTTCGCCGCCGCGACGAGCTCCACGCCGTTGGTCAGCGTCTCGCCGAACTCGCCGTTGAACGTGATGAAGTGCACGGCGTCGCAGCCGTCGATGGCCCGACGGAACGCGTCCACGTCGGTGAGGTCGCCGCGGACGACGTCGACGCCTTCGGGGAGGTTCGCGCGCTGCGGATCGCGGGTGAGAGCGCGCACGCTCTCGCCGCGCTCGACCAGCTGAGTGACGATGTGGCGTCCGACCGTGCCTGTGGCGCCTGTGACCAGGATTGTCATGAGGAGTCCCTTCTTCGTGTGAGACTCACTCTCTCGGTCGATGCGGACAGATTCGGTCCGCGATCGATCCTGAACCGGACCCCCTCCCTCCGTTCCGGTCGCAGTTCCTGCCGCTCGACGGGCTTCAGGGCGACACAAAGTGCGACCGGAACCCGCAGGGAGCGGGAGCGCCAGCGGGAGCGACTACGCGGTGAAGTAGCTGCTCGTGGCGTTGTCGAGGATGCGCTCCATGCCGTGCATCCAGTTGAGCTTGAGAGCTTCGACGGCACCGGGGATGTCGCCATCGGCGAGGTGTCGTGCGATCTCGGCGTGCTCGGCGGCGACGCGTTCGACCTTCACGTCTTCGGGGACGAGCAGCGACTCGTAGCGGTGGAACGAGCTGCGCACGCTGTCGATCACGGCGAGGAGTCGGGTGTTCGGGCAGGCCGACAGCATCACGCTGTGCCACTCGTCGTCCTTGGTGATGACGAGCTGGTGCTCGACGAGCTCGTCGGCGAAGGCGTCGGCCATCTCCTGGAGCTGTTCGCCGATGCGGCGCAGCTCCTCGAGCGGGCTCAGTTCGAGGGCCAGGCTCTCGAGGGCGGCCATGACGGGCGCGAGGTCGCGGAACTCGGAGGCGCTGAGCGGGACGAACCGGAAACCCTTGCCGTTCTCGCTCTCGATCTGCCCCTCGGACTCGAGCGCGATGAGAGCCTCGCGAAGGGGAGTGCGACTGACGCCGAGCTCGGTGGCGAGCTGCACCTCGTTGATGCCCTCGCCGGGCTGCACGAGTCCGGCTCGCATACGGGTCAGCAACTCCTGACGGACCTGCGAGCGCAGGTTCTTGCGTTCGATCGCCATGCGTCCCCTCTTCTGCCGCCTGCCCGTCAGCCTATGGGTTGACGGGCTTCGGACGACGTCTTAGTGTGTTGTATACAGAATACAGGTGATCGTGGGTTCGCACCAGTGAAATGCCCGATCAGCACGTGACGACTCAGAGAGGAGACTTCGTGCCCGCACCCGATGGCAGCCAGCCCATCCGCCGCGTCCGCCTCGATGCCCTCGCCTTCGGAGGCGACTACAACCCCGACCAGTGGTCGGAGGAGACCTGGCACGAAGACATCCGTCTGATGCGCGAAGCCGGCGTGAACATGGTGAGCCTGCCGATCTTCAGCTGGCCGCAGCTGGAGCCCGAGCCCGGCGTCTACGACTGGGCCTGGCTCGACCGCATCATCGACCTGCTGTGGGAGGCCGGCATCGCGATCGACCTTGCCACGGCCACCGCGACCCCGCCGTCGTGGCTGCTGCGCGCCCACCCCGAGATGGCGCCCTGGGACTCCGACGGGCATCGGCTCGAGTTCGGTTCCCGCCAGACGTACTGCCCCTCGTCGCCGGTCTGGCGCGCGAACGTCGCCCGCATGACTCGCGCCATGGCCGAGCGCTACGGAGATCACCCCGGCCTCGCCATGTGGCACATCTCGAACGAGTACGGCGATCACACCTCGCGCTGCTGGTGCCCCGAGTCAGCTCGGCACTTCCGCCGCTGGCTGCAGGACCGCTACGGCGACCTCGACGGCCTGAACGAGGCGTGGGGCGTGAACGTGTGGGGTCAGCGCTACACCTCGTGGGATCACATCGAGACGCCGAAGAAGGCACCGGGCCCGATCAACCCCACCAAGCTGCTCGACTTCGAGCGCTTCTCGTCCGACGCGCTGCTGGAGCTGTTCCAGATCGAGATCGATGTGCTGCGCGAGGTCACCCCCGACATCGCGGTGACGACGAACTTCATGAGCATGTTCCGCGACCTCGACTACTGGGACTTCGCCGCGGTCGAAGACGTGGTGACCGACGACGCCTACCCCGAGCCCGCCGACCCGACCTCGCACGTCGGTGCCGCTCTCAACTACGGACTCATGCGCTCGCTCAAGGGCGGCCAGCCCTGGCTGCTGCTGGAGTCGTCGGCGAGCGCGACCAGCTGGCGCGACGTGAACGTGCCCAAGGCGCCGGGCAAGATCCGCATCGAGAGCCTGCAAGCCGTAGCGCACGGCTCGGATGCGGTGATGTTCTTCCAGTGGCGCCAGGCCAAGTACGGCCAGGAGAAGTTCCACTCCTCGATGCTCGGCCACCGCGGCGAGCGCTCGCGCAGCTTCCGCGAGACCAAGGCGCTGGGCAACGAGTTGAAGAAGCTCGAGCCGGTGCGCGGCACCCGAGTGCGCTCACGCGTGGCACTGGTCGTGGACTGGGACTCGTGGTGGGGCATCAGCGCCGTCGAGTCGCTGCCTTCGCAACGGTTGCAGTGGGCGCAGCAGGCCCGCGCGTGGCACCGGGCGCTCTACACGCTCGGCCAGCCGGTGGATGCTGTTCGCGCCACGGGCCCGTTCGACGCATACGACGTGGTCGTGGTGCCGAACCTCTACATCGTGGAGCAGCCCCAGGCCGAAGCGTTGCAGGCGTTCGTCGAGCGCGGCGGACACCTCGTGGTCGGACCGTTCTCGGGAGTGGTGGATGCCACCGAGAAAGTGCACGACGGCGGAGCCCCCGGGCCGCTGCGCGACCTGCTCGGTATCGAGGTCGACGAGCAGTGGCCGATCGCCGACGGCCTGACCGAGAGCATCGACTACGCCGGTGAAACCTTGACCGTGCCGTCGTGGAGCGAGTGGATCGAAGCGGATGCCGACGTCGAGGTGCGCGGCACCTATGCGAGCGGCGAGCTCGACGGGCTGCCGGCCGTGACCCGTCGCGCCTCGGGTGAGGGATCGGCCTGGTACGTCAGCGCGATGTTCGAGCCCGCGGGCCTGCTCCCGGTGTTCCGCGACGTGCTGCGTTCCGCCGGAGTCCCTGCCCGCGAGCACACCGACGTCGACGTCGAGGTCGTCACCCGCGCCGACGACACCACCGACTACACGTTCTACCTGAACCACGGACGTATCCCCGTCGCGTTCGAGATCCCGTCCCCGGCGGTCGACCTGCTCACCGGCATCCGCCATGCGGACCGCCTGGAGCTCGACCGCTACGGCGTCGCCGTGCTCGCCGCACCCCGCGCCGAGTCCATCCCTTTCGCCACCCTCATCCCCGTGAAGGAGGACGCATGACCACCTCGTTCGTGCATCCGTACATCCCCAATACCGCCCCGGAGTCGCGAGCGGCGATGCTCGCGGCCGTCGGCGCCGCCTCGGTCGACGAGTTCTACGCCGACATCCCCGACTCGCTGCGGCTGGGCCGACCGCTCGATCTGCCCTCGCCGTTCGTGGCCGAGCAGGACCTCGCCCGCCACGTGCGGGGGCTGCTCGCCAAGAACCGCTCGACCCAGGAGCGGCTGAGCTTTCTCGGCGCGGGCACCTACAACCACTACGTGCCGGCGGTCGTCGACGAGGTCATCGGTCGCAGCGAGTTCCTGACGGCCTATGCCGGCGAGCCCTACGAGGACCACGGCCGCTTCCAGGCCCTGTTCCAGTACCAGTCGCTGATGGCCGAGCTGCTCGAGATGGACGTCGTGAACGTGCCGACGTACGACGGTTTCCAGGCGACGGCGACCGGCCTCACGATGTCGGGGCGCCTCACCGGCCGCGGTCGGGTGCTGGTCGTCAGCGATGTGCTCCCGGCGAAGCTCGCGAAGGTGCACGACTACGTGCGGGCTCATCTGACGCTCGATCACGTGGCACCGGTGAACGGCACGGCCGACGTGGCCGCCGTGCGCGCGGCTCTGGGCGACGACGTGGCCGCAGTCTGGGTCGAGACGCCCAGCGCCACCGGCGCGGTCGAAGCGGCGCTGCAGGAGATCGCGGATGCCGCGCACGCGGCGGGCGCCGTGGTCGTCGTCGGCACCGACCCGATCGGCTACGGCATCCTCACCCCGCCCTCGGTCTCGGGGGCCGACATCGTCACGGGCGACATCCAGTCGCTCGGACTGCACCAGTGGTTCGGCGGCGCCCACGGCGGGTTCATCGCCGTGCACGACGACCCGACCTTCGTGATGGAGATGCCGTCGCGACTGTTCGGCCTCGCCACCACCGACGTGCCCGGTGAGTACGGCTTCGGCGACGTGGCCTACGACCGCACCTCGTTCGCGCACCGTGAGGAGGGGAAGGAGTGGGTCGGCACGGCCGCCGCCCTCTGGGGAATCGCCGCCGGGGTCTACCTCTCGCTGATGGGACCGGCCGGCATGGCCGAGCTCGGCGAGGTGCTGCTCGCCCGCACCCGGTACGCACAGCACTCGCTCGCCGCAGTGCCCGGCGTCTCGCTCGACGACGACGCCGTGCACCTGCGCGAGTTCACGGTGACCTTCGCCGAGGTCACGGCCGACGCGGTCGTCACCGCGCTCCGCGCCCGGGGCATCGAGCCCGGGGTGATCTTGGGGCAGAACCGCCTGCTCGTCTGCGTCACCGAACTCACCTCGCAGGCCGACATCGACACCCTGGCGGGCGCGCTCGCCGAGGTCACGGCATCCGATCTCGCTGCGAAGGAGCAGAACCGATGAGCCTCCCCGTCGCCCCGAAGCCCGCCCTGCGCCGCTTCCAGCAGGCTCGCTGGGACGAGCCGATCATCTTCGAGCTGACCACGCCCGGCGAACGCGGCGTGCTTGTCCCGCAGGTCGAGCCCGGCGTGCGCGAGGCGGTGGGGGATGTGGTCGCCGCGCTGCCCGCCTCCCTGCGTCGTGCCGCTAAGCCGCAGCTTCCCGAGATGGGGCAGATGCGCGTGCTCAAGCACTACCTGCGTCTCTCGCAGGAGAACCTCGGCGCCGACTTCAACGTCGACATCGGGCAGGGCACCTGCACCATGAAGTACGCGCCGAAGATCAACGACCAGCTCGCGAACACTCCGCAGCTCACCGCCATGCACCCGCATCAGGACCCGGCCGACGCGCAGGGCGTGCTCGAGATCGTCTGGCAGCTGGAGCGGATGCTCGCCGAGATCTCCGGCATGGATGAGGTCTCGCTGCACACCCAGGGCGGATCGGCCGCGATCTGGGCGAACATCGCCATGATCCGCGCCTTCCACGAGGCCAACGGCGAGGGCGAGCAGCGCCGCGAGGTCATCACCACGATCTTCAGCCACCCCTCGAACGCGGCCGCCGCGAAGGCCGCGGGCTACGAGGTCATCACCGTCTACCCCGACGCGGAGGGCTATCCGTCCCTCGACGCGCTGAAGGCAGCACTGTCGCCCCGGACCGCGGCCATCATGGTCACCAACCCCGAGGACACCGGCATCTACAACCCGGCGATCCGGGAGTGGGTGGATGCCGCGCACTCCGTCGGAGCCCTCGCCTCGTACGACCAGGCCAATGCGAACGGCATCCTCGGTGTCACCCGTGCCCGCGACGCCGGCTTCGACGTGTGCCACTTCAACCTGCACAAGACTTTCGGCACCCCGCACGGCAGCGGCGGTCCGGGCTCGGGCGCGAATGCCGTGAGCGCGGCGCTGGCCCCGTTCCTGCCGGGTCCGCGCGTGGTGCGGGCGGACGACGGGACCTTCGGGGTGGCCGAGGGTGGAGAACTCTCGATCGGTGCGGTCGGCCCGTTCTTCGGAGTCATCCCCGCGCTCGTCAAGGCCTACTCGTGGATCATGGCGCTCGGGGCCGAGGGGCTGCTCGCCGCCGCCGAGACCGCGGTGCTGAACAACAACTACCTGATGGCCCGTGTGCTCGCGATCCCCGGCGCATCGGCGCCGTACGCGACCGGACGCCGCCGTATCGAGCAGGTGCGCTACTCGTGGGAGGAGCTGCACCAGGAGACCGGCATCTCCTCGGAGGAGATCGGCGTGCGCATGTCCGACTTCGGGATGCACTACTGGACCAGCCACCACCCCTACGTGGTGCCGCAGCCGTTCACGCTCGAGCCGACCGAGTCGTACTCGATGGCCGAGCTCGACGAGTACGCCGCGACCCTGGCCGAAGTGGCGCGCGAGGCGCGGGAGACCCCCGAGGTCGTGCGCACCGCCCCGCACAACCAGACCGTGCACCACACGCACCATGACGATCTGGACGACCCCGACCGGTGGGCGATCACGTGGCGCGCGTATCAGCGGAAGTACTTCCCCGCGGAGTCCGTCGACGGCATCGCGGAGTCCGTCGCGTCGTGATCGGACTCGTCGTCAACCCTGTCGCCGGTGTCGGCGGGCCCGCGGGCCTCGCCGGCTCCGACGGCGCGGACGTGCAGCGCCTCGCCCTCGCGCGCGGCGCCCGTTCGCGCGTGCAGGAGCGGGCGGTCATCGCCCTGACGACGCTCGCGGAGCGGCATCCGGGGCTCGTGGTCGCGACCGTCGCCGGGCGCATGGGCGCCGATGCCGTCCGCGCCGCCGGCCTGGTCCCCCGTGTGTTGTGCTCTCCTCCCGCCGCTCTTCCCGCCGCTCCTCCCGTCGTCCGGACTTCGCCGAGTGCACGGCTTGGTGCCGAGTGCACGGCCTCCACGCGTGAAGAACACGTGCGTTCGGCAGGATCCCGTGCACTCGGCGGAGAGGCGCAGGCGGAGGCAGAGGCGCAGGCAGAGGCAGACAGAGAGGCGGAGGCGGACGCGAGGACGGATGCGGGGGATACCTCGCGGGCGGTGGCGGCACTTGTCGCGGCGGGGGTCGACCTGATCCTCGTGGTCGGTGGCGACGGGACGCTGCGAGACGCGGTCGCGGGGCTCGGTGCGACCGACCCCGCGCGAGCGCACGAGCCCGGCGCCCAGCTGCCCGCAGTGCTCGGGGTTCCGGCGGGCGTGAAGATGTACTCGCCCGTGTTCGCGGTCAGCCCTCGCGCGGCGGGGGCGATCGCCGCCGACTGGGTCGACCGCGGCGGTCTTCCCACCGACGAGCGCGAGGTGCTCGACATCGACGAGGTCGCGATGCGCCGTGCCCGCGTGGAGCCCACCCTCTACGGCATGCTCCGGGTGCCGTATCGCGCCGGTCGCACCCAGGCCCGCAAGGCCCCGACACCGGCGACCGAAGCGGCCGCGGTCGACGCTGCTGCCCGCGGTGCCGTCGCCCGCATGCGTCCTGGTGTGCGTTACCTCCTGGGCCCCGGCGGCACGACGGCCGAGATCGCCCGGAGGCTCGGCGTCGAAGGGTCCCCGCTCGGAGTGGATGTCGTGCTCGACGGCGCCGTGATCGTCCGCGGTGCGAGTGAGCACGAGCTCCTCGCCGAGGTCGCACGCGGTCCGGCGCAGGCCGTGATCACCGTGATCGGCGGCCAGGGATTCCTCCTCGGCCGCGGCAATCAGCAGCTCTCCGCGGCCGTCGTGCGTGCCCTCGGCGATGACCCCCTCCTCGTGGTCGCCCCCGAGCAGAAGCTCATCGACCTGCACGGACGACCGCTCCTCGTCGACACCGGCGACCCCGAATTGGATGCGAGACTCGCCGGACACGTGCGCATCGTCACCGGCGTCGGCACCAGCAGCCTCTACCCCGTGACCGCCCCCGAGCTCATTCCCGACCCCTCCCTCGTCTGAACGAACCCGAAAGGACACCCCATGCGTCTCGAGAACAAGAAGGCCATCGTCACCGGCGGCGCCGGCGGCATCGGTCGTGCCACGTCGATCGCGCTCGCTGCCGAGGGCGCGGCCGTGGCCGTCGTCGACCTGAACGTCGAGGCCGCCGAAGCCGTCGCGGAGGAGATCCGTGCGGCGGGGGGCACCGCGATCGCCATCGCGGCCGATGTCGCGAGCGAGTCCGACATCGAGCGGGTCGTCGCGACCTCGGTCGCCGAGCTGGGTGGCGTGAACGTCGTCTTCAACAACGCCGGCATCATCCGCCGCACCACCGCGGTCGAGACGACCGTCGAGGAGTGGGATCGCGTGTTCGGCGTGAACGTGCGGTCGATCTTCCTCATGTGCAAGCACATCGTGCCGATCATGGAGGCGGCGGGCGGCGGCTCGATCATCAACACGGGCTCCGGCTGGGGTCTCAAGGGCGGCGGCCAGGCCATCTCGTACTGCGCCTCCAAGGGCGCGGTCGTGAACATGACCCGCGCGCTCGCGATCGACCACGGCCCGGCCGGCATCCGCGTGAACTCCGTGAACCCCGGTGATGTGAACACCGGCATGCTCCGCGACGAGGCCCGCCAGCTGGCGCAGGACACGAACGCGTTCCTCGCCGAGGCCGCCGACCGCCCACTCCGTCGCATGGGTGAGCCGAGCGAGGTCGCGCAGGCGGTGGTGTGGCTCGCGAGCGACGATTCCTCGTACGTCACCGGCTCCGCGATGGTCGTCGACGGCGGCGGCATCGCCTAGCGTCAGCCGCGCCGTCGCGGCGCCCCGCGCGTCACATGCCGACTCCCGTACCCTGACCAGGTGAGCACCCCTGACCTCGCCGGGTTCCTGGACCGACTGGCTCCGCGAGACGAAGCCGCGGCCTGGTTGGCGCGCCGCCTGCTCGAGAGCGGGTGGTCGGTGTGCGAGCTCTCCGGTCCGGTCCAGATGGACGTGTGGCAACTGCTGCTCGAGCGCGGGACGCACCGCGTCCGGTTCGGGATCGAGCGCGGCCGCTCGGATGGAGTGCTGGTGCGACTGGGCACCGGCGCCTACCGCCCGATCCTCGACGCGATGTCCGTGAACGGGGAGGCACCCGGCTCCCTCGCGGACGACCGGACCGCTGTCCTCCGATGGCTGGATGAGGAGTCGGACGGTGACGACGAGTGACGCGCAGGGGGTGACACTCCTCCAGTCCTAGGGCTATCTTTGTTTGACTACCGAAACAAGATGATTCGAGGACACCGTGGCACCGGCTACCCAGACCGTACATTCCGAGGGTGAGATCTTCCGGCTGGTGCGCACCGGGGCGGCGCAGTCCCGCGCCGATCTCGCTCGCCTGACCGGGCTCTCCCCCTCGACCGTCGCCCTCCGCGTCGAAGAGCTGATCGCCCACGACTACATCGAGGAGAACGGCGAGGGCGAGTCTCGCGGCGGCCGCCGCCCCCGTGTGCTCACGGTCAAGGCCGGTGGCAGTGTGGTCGCGGGCGTGGAGCTCGGCGAGAAGCACGCCACGGTCGCGCTCTTCGATCGTCGCGCCGAGGTCGTGGCCTCGACCGTCGCGCAGGTGTCGCTCCTCGACGGGGTCGAGAGCGTCGTGAGCCAGGTGTGGGAGTGCGCACAGAAGCTGGCGAAGGACAACGGCGGCCTCACGGTCGAGGGCATCGCGATGAGTCTGCCCGGCCCGGTCGACTCGCGCACCTCGCGCCTGCTGGCGCCCATGCGCATGCCCGGCTGGAACGGCGTCGACGTGGGCGAGGTGCTCGGCTCGGTCACCGGACTCCCGTTCCTCATCGACAACGACGCGAACGCCATGGCCGTCGGCGAGTTCATCGAGCGCGGCGGCGAGCAGGAGCAGCTGGTCTTCGTGAAGGCGGGCAGCGGCATCGGCTGCGGCATCATCCTGGACGGTGCCGTCTACCGCGGGTATCGAGGGGTCGCCGGCGACATCAGCCACGTCGCCCTGCACAACGCCCCGCCCATCATCTGCTCGTGCGGCCGCGTCGGCTGCCTCGACGTGGTCGCCAGCGGGGCGGCGATCGTCGACGCGCTGCGCGACTCGGGTGTGGCGGTCGAGACCCTCGACGACGTGCTGGCGCTCGCTCAGGATGCGCACCCCAAGGCCACCTCCGCACTGCGCGAGGCCGGAGCCCGCACGGGAGAGGTGCTCGCCACGATCATCAACTTCTTCAACCCGCAGGCGCTCGCGCTCGGCGGGCGCCTGGCCACGGCCGACGCGTTCGTCGCGGGCGTGCGGCAGGCGCTGTTCACCCTCTGCCTGCCGATGTCGACGGATGCCCTCGAGATCGGTGTGAGCCGGGCCGGCGCGCTCGCCGGTGCCCGCGGTGTGGCCTGGGAGCTGCTGGAGCGGATGCTGGACCCGGCCCGGATCGACGAGGAACTGCGCACCACAGCTGCGTAATAGCTTCGATTATCGGCCCAAGTTCGCGATCATGCGGAACAAGATGGCGGTTTTGCTTCGAGATCCGATCTAGACTCGGAGTATGACCGAGACGTCTCCGCTCCCGCGCATCGCCATCGCCGGCATGGCCATCGAGTCCAGCACCTTCTCGCCGCACCGCGCCGGTGAACGCGACTTCCTGCGCGTGGAGGGCGACGAACTCATCACCCGTTACGACTCCCTGCGCGACGGCGAGCTGCGCGACCGCGCCGAGTGGCTGCCGGTCTACTACGCCCGCTCGATCCCCGGCGGCGCGGTGCTGCGCGAGGTGTACGACAGCATCAAGGCGCGCATCTGCGACGGCTTGCGCGCACTCGTGGCCGACGGCGAGAAGCTCGACGGCCTGTTCTTCGACATCCACGGGGCCATGAGCGTCGTGGGCCTGGACGACGCCGAGGGCGACCTGATCACCGCCATCCGCGAGGTGATCGGAGCCGATGTCGTGGTGTCGGCGTCGATGGACCTGCACGGCAACGTCTCGCGCACCCTGATCGAGAACGTCGACATCATCACGTGCTACCGCCTGGCTCCGCACGAAGACACTTGGGAGACCCGCGACCGCGCGATCCGCAACCTCGTCGAGGCGCTCGAGAGCGGCGTCACCCCGCGCCGCGCCTGGGTGCGCGTGCCCATCCTTCTCCCGGGGGAGAAGACCAGCACCCGCGTCGAGCCGGCCAAGAGCCTGTACGCGCGCATCCCCGAGATCGAGGCGCGGCCCGGCATCACCGATGCCGCGATCTGGATCGGCTACGCCTGGGCCGATGAGCCGCGCTGCCACGCGACCGTGGTCGTGACCGGCACCGACGACGAGGCGACCGCGCTCGCCGCGGAAGAGCTCGGACGCGCGTTCTGGGATGTGCGGGACGACTTCGAGTTCGTGGGTCCTCCCGGCACGCTCGACGAGGGGGTCGCGGCCGGCCTCGCCGCCACCGACACCCCGTACTTCATCAGCGACTCGGGCGACAACCCCGGCGCCGGCGGCACGGGCGACGTCACCTGGACGCTCGCGCAGCTGCTGCAGAAGCCCGAGCTCACGTCCGACGACGCCCCGGTCACGCTGTGCGCCTCGGTGTTCGACAAGGGTGCCCTCGACATCCTCCGCGGTCACGCCGTGGGGGAGCGGGTCTCGGTCGAGGTCGGCGCACGCGTCGACAGCGGCCCGCACGGACCGGTCCTCGTCGAGGGCGTGCTGCACAGCCTGCACGAGGGCGATGTGGATGCCGGCGGCATCGCGGTGATCCGCGTCGGCGCCCTGCACGTGATCGTCACGGAGTTCCGCAAGGCGTACCACGACGTCTCCGACTTCACCTCGATCGGACTCGACCCCGTCGCGGCGCAGATCGTCGTCACGAAGATCGGCTACCTCGAGCCGGAGTTCTACGCGATCATGCGCGGCTGGACGCTGGCCCTCACCCCGGGCGGCGTGGATCAGGACCTCGAGCGCCTCGGCCACCACCGCATCCAGCGGCCGATGCATCCGTTCGACGCGTTCGATCAGGCGCCGGATCTCGCCGCCGAGATGGTCGGCTGACGCGACTCTGCGGCTTTTCTCTGCAATCGAAGAAAGTTAGTTACTTAAACGTAACAAGACCGACTTTTGCCCTGAACTTAGTTCGGGCATGATTCAAAGTACGTCATAAATCGGACGAACGCCTTGGGTGACGAGGCGTTGAACAAGGAGGTTTACATGCGATCTCAGTCGCTGCGCCGCCGGCTGCTCGCCCCCCTGGGTGCGCTCGCCGTCGCGACGCTCGCCCTCACCGCCTGTCAGGCCGGCGCCAACGGCGACACCGGCTCGGGCGAGAAGGACACCGTCAGCTTCGCGCTGCAGGTCGGCACCGGACCCAACTGGATCCTGCCGATCTCGTCGCCCGACAAGATGGCCACCCACAACAGCGCCATCAAGGCGACGATGTGGCCGCGCCTGTTCGAGTACAACGGCGTCGACGGCGAGATGGGCTGGGACGAACTGGCCTCCGCCGCCAAGTCCTACGAGTTCTCCGAGGATCGCAAGACCATCACCATCACGCTGAACGACCTCGACTGGTCGGACGGCGAGCCCGTCACCTCGCGCGACGTGGAGTTCTGGTACAACCTGGTCCGCTTCAACGGCGAGAAGACCGGTGGCTACTCCGCCGGCCTGATGCCGGACAACATCACCGAGTTCACGACCATCGACGACAAGACGTTCTCGCTGACGATGGACAAGGTCTACAACGAGGAGTTCCTCCTCGGCAACCAGCTCAGCCTCATGTACCCGATGCCGCAGCACGTCTGGGACAAGACCAGCGCCGACGGCGAGATCGGCGACCACGACCGTGACCAGGCCGGTGCGACCGCGGTGCTCGACTACCTCTTCTCCGAGGCCGAGGACATGAAGACCTACGCCACCAACGACCTGTGGAAGACCGTCGCCGGTCCCTACACGGTCAAGAGCTGGTCGGACTCGGGCCTGGTGGAACTCACCGCCAACAAGGAGTACACCGGCGAGGACAAGCCGAGCATCGAGAACGTCGAGTTCCTGCCGTTCACCTCTGCCGACGCCGAGATGAACGTGGTGCGCTCGGGTGACGTCGACTACGGCTATGTCACCAGCTCGCAGCTCACGAACGAGAAGCAGTTCACCGACCTCGGCTACAGCATCGAGCCGTGGGCCGGCTGGTCGATCACGTACATGCCGTACAACTTCGCCAACCCGGAGAAGGGCTCCTTCTACAAGCAGCTCTACGTGCGCCAGGCACTGCAGCACGCCATCGACCAGGAGACCATCTCCGAGGTCGTCTGGCACGGTGCCGCGACGCCCGACTACGGTCCCATCCCGCAGACCGCGGACTCCAGCGGACTGTCCGACGTGCAGAAGGACAACCCGTACCCGTTCGACCTGAAGAAGGCCGAGAAGCTGTTCACCGACAACGGCTGGGTCAAGGGATCCGACGGCACGCTCGAGTGCGCCGAAGCCGGTGCGGCCGAGGGCCAGTGCGGCGAAGGAATCGCTGCGGGTGACAAGGCGGAGATCGTCGTCACCACGCAGAACGGCTCGCAGGAGACCGACAACATGATGGCGGAGATCCAGTCGTCGCTCGGCAAGATCGGCGTCAAGATGACGATCGACTCCAAGCCGCTCGACACCGTCCTCACGCAGGCGCAGGAGTGCAAGACCGGCAGCTCGTGCACGTGGGAGCTCGTCTTCTTCGGCACCGCGGGCAGCTGGTACTTCCCGCCGTACGCCACCGGAGAGCGCGTCTTCGCGAAGGACACCAAGTGGAACGCCGGACAGTACGACAACCCCGAGGCCGAGGAGCTCGTCCAGGCGATGGCGTTCTCGACCGACCCCGAGATCGCGAAGAAGTACTCCGAGTACCTCGCCACCGACCTCCCGGTCATGTGGATGCCGAACCCGGTCTACCAGGTCTCCGTCGTCCGTGACGGACTCGACATCGCCCACCAGGATCCGGGCGCGTCGTTCCTTCCGCAGCGTTGGTCCTGGACCAAGTAACGAGCAGGTGACATGAGCGTGGTGGAAGCAGCGCAGAACGCGCAGCAGAAGAAGGAGAGGGCCGGCGGCCCGCGGTTCTGGTGGTACCTGTTGCGACGGGTCGGCCAGGGCGGGATCGTCATCCTCATCGTGACGCTGATCGTGTTCGCGCTGCTCCACCTCGCGATGCCGCAGGGGCCGGCCGCCGGCATCCTCGGCATGCAGGCCTCGCAGGAGCAGATCGACGCCTTCAACAAGGAGAACGGCTTCGATCTGCCCCTGTGGCAGCAGTACTTCAACTTCCTGCTGCAGCTCGTCCAGGGCGACCTGGGCGACTCCTTCAAACTCAACCGCCCCGTGGCGGATGCCATCGGTCAGCGCCTCCCGAAGACGCTGATCCTGGCCCTCATCTCGATGCTCTTCGCGCTGATCATCGCCATCCCGATGGGCATCTTCCAGGCGGTGCGCCGCGGCAAGGCTGCGGACTACGCGCTGACCACCTGGAACTTCATCGTCTACTCGACGCCGTCGTTCTTCCTCGGCCTGATCCTCGTGATCGTCTTCGCCCAGTGGTTGCGGCTCGTGCCCGCCCAGGCGCCGCAGGGCGAGACCGTCGGCGATGTGCTGTCGAACCCGGCCGGCCTCGTGCTGCCCGTGCTCACCGCGGCACTCGGCATCATCGCGACGTTCTCGCGGTACATGCGCTCCGCCACGATCGACAACCTCTCCGAGGACTACGTCCGCACCGCCAGGGCCAAGGGCACCTCGGTGCCCGTGGTGATCACCCGCCACGTGGTGCGCAACTCCCTGACCCCCGTGATCGCCATGCTCGGCTACTACCTGCCGGTCATGTTCGGCGGCATGATCGTCGTCGAGTCGCTCTTCAACTACCCCGGCATGGGGCTGCTGTTCTGGACCTCGGCTCAGACCTCCGACTACCCCGTGCTGATCGGCTGCATCCTGGTGATCGCGCTCGCGACGGTCATCGGATCGCTCCTCGCCGACATCATCCAGGCGCTGCTCGATCCGCGCACCCGAGAGGAGCTCTCGTGAGCACCACGACCATCGTGATGCGCACGCTGACCCCGCGTCAGCGGGGCACGCGCCGCTTCCTGCAGAACAAGCTCGCGGTCTTCGGCATCGTGACCATCGTGCTGTTCCTGCTCTTCTGCTTCCTGGGTCCGCTGATCCACCCGACGGATCAGATCCACACCGACCTGCGCGCCACCATGCTGCCGCCGGGCAGCCCCGGACACCCGCTCGGCACCGACGACGTCGGCTACGACGTGCTCGGGCGCCTCATGGTCGGCGGTCAGATCTCGATCCTGATCGGCCTCGCTGCCGGCATCCTCGCCACCGTCATCGGCACCCTCTGGGGCGCGATCGCGGGCTACGTCGGCGGTGCCGTCGACACCGTGATGATGCGCGTCGTCGACGCCGGCATCGCGATCCCCGCGACGTTCCTGCTGCTGATCCTCTCGGCGATCCTGCGCCCGAGCGTCCCGCTGATGATCTGCGTGATCGGCCTGGTCTCCTGGCTGGTCCCTGCCCGTCTCGTGCGCGCCGAGTCGATCTCGCTGAAGTCGCGCGAATACGTGCTGGCGCTGCGGGCCATGGGCGGGACGCACTCGCGGGCCGTGCTCAAGCACATCGTCCCGAACACCGTCGGCACGATCGTCGTGAACGCCACGTTCCAGGTCGCCGACGCCATCCTGCTCGTCGCCTACATCTCGTTCCTCGGAATGGGGCTGCAGAAGCCGGCGACCGACTGGGGCGCCATGCTCACCAGCGGCATCACCTACACGTACGCGGGCGCCTGGTGGCTGATCTTCCCCGCCGGATTCTGCATCGTGCTGACCGTCTGCGCTTTCAACAGCATCGGCGACGGCCTGCGCGACTTCTTCGACGTGAAGGGGCGTGCCGCATGAGCGACGCACTGCTGTCGATCTCCGACCTCTCGGTCACGTTCCGCACCGAGGACGGATCGGTCGAGGCCGTGAAGGGCATCGATCTCGAAGTCCGCCCCGGTGAGGTGCTGGCGCTGGTCGGCGAGTCCGGTTCGGGCAAGTCCGTGACGGCGATGGCCATCCTCAAGCTGCTGCCGCGCTCGGCCACGGTCACCGGGTCCATCCGGCTCGCCGGGCGCGAACTCCTGCCGCTCGCCGAAGCCGAGATGAACGCCGTGCGCGGCGCCGAGATCTCGATGGTGTTCCAGGAGCCGATGACCGCGCTCAACCCGAGCATGCGGATCGGCGACCAGATCACCGAGGCGATCCTCAACCACCGCAAGATCACCAAGGCCGAGGCCTGGGAGCGCGCGGTCGAGATGCTCCGTCGCGTGGGCATCCCCGAGTCCGCCCGTCGGGCGAAGAGCTACCCGCACGAGCTGTCGGGTGGCCAGCGTCAGCGCGTGGTCATCGCGATCGCCCTCGCCTGCGAGCCGCAGCTGATCATCGCCGACGAGCCGACGACCGCGCTCGACGTGACCGTGCAGGCCGAGATCCTCGACCTGATCCGCGGCCTCGCAGCCGAGTCGGGGACCGCGTTCCTTCTCGTGACGCACAACATGGGCGTGGTCGCCGACATCGCCGACCGGGTCGCGGTGATGTTCCGCGGCACCATGGTCGAGGTGGGCGACACCCGCACGGTGCTCACCGCGCCGCGCGAGGACTACACGAAGAAGCTGCTCAGTGCCGTGCCGTCGCTTCCCGACATCGCGAGCGTGATCGAACGGGAACCCGAGACCGAGGTTCCTGCCGCGGTGCTCGAGTTGGATGCCGCGAGCGTCACGTATCGCCGCGGCGGCCGTCCGTTCCTCGCACTCGACGGCGTGAGCCTGCGCATCGCGCCGGGAGAGATCCTCGGCCTCGTCGGCGAGTCCGGATCGGGCAAGTCCACCCTCGGACGCGCGGCTTTGGGACTCCTGCCCCTGTCGAGTGGCGGGATCACCCTGTTCGGCGAGAAGGTCGGACGCGGTGGCGTCTCCGGGCGTCGGGAGCGTGCGCTGCGCGGCCGCGTCGGGGCGATCTTCCAGGACCCGGGTTCCAGCCTCGACCCGCGCATGACCGTCGGCGAGGCCATCGCCGAGCCGCTGCTCGTGCAGCGCCGGCGCTTCCCGACCTCGGCGAGCACCCGTCGCACCCGTGTCGCGGAACTGCTGGATGCCGTCGAGCTGCCCACGAACTACGCCTCGCGCTACCCGCACGAGCTCTCCGGAGGGCAGCGTCAGCGCATCGGCCTGGCCCGCGCCATCGCCCTGGAGCCGGAGCTGATCATCGCCGACGAGCCGACCTCGGCGCTCGACGTCTCGGTGCAGGCCGCGGTGCTCGAGGTGCTGCGCACCCTGCAGGAGAAGATGCACTTCGCGTGCCTCTTCATCAGCCACGACCTCGCCGTGGTTCACGAGATCTCCGACCGGGTGGCCGTGATGCTCAAGGGCGAGATCGTCGAGACGGGCTCCGCCGACGACGTGCTCCTGGCGCCGCAGCATCCGTACAGCCGACGGCTGCTGGCCTCGGTGCCGGTTCCCGATCCCGACAAGCAGGCGCTGCGGCGGGAGGCCCGTGCGGCCGCCCGGGTGATGGCCCCGTGACCGGGGGAGATCCGACCCGATCGACCCTCTTGCGCGGTGCGGGCCCTGTCGTGCTCGGGCTCGACGTCGGCGGATCGAGCGTCAAGCACCTGCTCGCGCCCGCGCGCGTGTCGCTGGATGCGCCGCCGACGCCGCTCGCACGCGGCCGGCACGCGACTCCCAAGGACTCGCCCGTGGACGGGCTGGCGGCGATCGCCGGTGTGCTCCGCGGCGATGCCGACCTCGAACGCGTGGTGCTGTCGATCCCCGGACTCGTCGATGAGGCGGCGGGGGTCGTCGTGCGCTCGACCAACATCCCCGCGCTCGACGGTCGTGCGCTCGGAGCAGAGCTGAGCGCCGAACTCGGCATCCCGGTCGACGTCATCAACGACGGCCACGCGGCCGCGGTCGCCGAGGCCTCCTGGGGCGCGGGTGCCGGTGTGGACGACGTCTTCGTGCTCGCGCTGGGCACCGGGATCGCGGGCGCACACGTGGCGCACGGCCAGGTCGTCCCCGGGGCGCACGGTTCGGCCGGCGAACTCGGACACATCACGATCGAGCCAGACGGCAGCATGTGCTCGTGCGGGCGCCGCGGCTGCCTGGAGACCATCATCGGCGCACCCGCGCTGCGGCGGGCGTGGGCCGCGGTCGGCGGAAAGGGCGGTCCGGAAGGGCTGCTGGCGGCGAGCAGCGAGGGGGATGCCGTGGCCACCGCGATCGTCGAACGGGCGTCGTCGGCGCTGGCGGAGGCGATCCTCACCCTGTGTGCGCTCGTGGACCCCGGCTGCATCGTGATCGGTGGCGGCCTCGCGCAGGCGCCGCATCAGCTCGTGACGCTGGCTGAGCGCTACGTCGGCGAGCGGGCGTCGTTCCACCGGGTTCCGCCCATCGTGCCGGCCACGCTGGGCGAGTGGGCCGGGGCCAACGGCGCCGTGCTGACGGCGCTCCGTCGCCAGCGCGCCCTCGTCTGACGCGTCGCGCTGCCGCGCGTCGCGCTGCCGCGCGCGTCGGTCCGGGTCGCGTCTAGGGTGTCGAGTGCACGGGTTCGTGTCGAGTGCATGGGTTTCCTGCGTCGACAAGCCGTGCGCTCGGCACCAAGCCGTGCACTCGGCATGGACAGAGCAGCGGTGGCGGCGGCGAGGGGGCGGGGCGGATGCTTCCACGTCGCGCTGCGTCTCCGCGCGTCGCGTCTCTCCGTGCGCATCGCATCTCGCCGAGTGCACGGGTTCTTGCCGAGTGCACGGCTTGCCCGCGTCGACAGCCCGTGCACTCGACGACAAGCCGTGCACTCGACGACAAGCCGTGCACTCGGCAGCGGGGCGGATGCCGGGGAACAGGGGCGGGGCATACCCCCAGGACACTCGCGTAAAATCGGCACAATGACCGACGCCCCCTCCGACGCAGCACCCGACCTCGGACCGGGCGTCGACCCCGACGATCTCGCCACGACTCTTCGCGTGCTGGCCGAGCTGCACCAGATCGACAACGAGCATCCGGACTTCGTCGCCGTGCGCCACGCGACCGCGGCGATGTTCAAGGCCGTCAAGCGCGTGCGGCGCAAGGAGATCCGCGACGCGATCGCCGAGGCCGACAAGGCCGTGGTCGCCCGCACGGCCACGGGAGCGCCCGACCGCATCGACGACGAGACCCGCGGCAACGACCTCGCCACCAGTGTCGTCGACGCCCCGATCGCGGGCGAGCTGCTCAAGCCCCGCAACTGCTACATCTGCAAGCAGCCGTACACGCAGGTGGATGCCTTCTACCACCAGCTCTGCCCGGACTGCGCGCGTTTCAGCCACGGCAAGCGCAACGCCCGCACCGACCTCACCGGCAAGCGTGCCCTGCTCACGGGCGGCCGCGCCAAGATCGGCATGCACATCGCGCTGCGGCTGCTGCGCGACGGAGCACACACGACCATCACGACCCGGTTCCCGCGCGATGCCGTGCGCCGCTTCGCTGCCCTTCCCGACTCGGCCGATTGGCTGCACCGTCTGCGCGTCGTCGGCATCGACCTGCGCGACCCCGCTCAGGTGATCGGGCTCGCCGACTCGGTCGCGGCTCAGGGCCCGCTCGACATCCTGATCAACAACGCCGCCCAGACCGTTCGCCGCTCGCCGGGTGCCTACTCGCTGCTGGCGGATGCCGAGCTGCAGCCGCTTCCCGACGGTCCGCTGCCCGAGATGGAGACGTTCGGGCACACCGCCGATCCGCACCCCCAGGCGCTGCAGGCATCGGTCGATGCGCATCCGCTGCTCTCGGTCGCGGCCCTCGGTGGCACGGTCGCCGAGCAGGGCGGCCAGGCGCTCACAGCCGAAGACCTCGCACGCCTCGCGATGGCTCCCGGATCGTCGTCGCTCGAGAAGCACGCCGACGGCACGGCCATCGACGCCGGCGGACTCGTTCCCGATGTGAACCGGGTCAACAGCTGGGTGCAGTCGATCGAGCAGGTCGATCCGCTGGAGATGCTCGAGGTGCAACTGGCCAACACGACCGCACCGTTCCTGCTGATCAGCCGGCTGCGCGCGTCGATGGCGGCATCCGACTCGCACCGCAAGTACGTGGTGAACGTGTCGGCCATGGAGGGGCAGTTCTCCCGCCGCTACAAGGGCCCCGGGCACCCGCACACGAACATGGCGAAGGCCGCGCTCAACATGCTCACCCGCACCAGCGCCGGCGAGATGCTCGAGAAGGACGGCATCCTGATGACCGCCGTCGACACCGGCTGGATCACCGACGAGCGCCCCCACTACACGAAGGTGCGACTCGCTGAGGAGGGCTTCCACGCCCCGCTCGACCTGGTCGACGGCGCGGCTCGCGTGTACGACCCGATCGTGCGCGGCGAGGCCGGCGAAGACATCCACGGCGTTTTCCTGAAGGACTACGAGCCCAGCCCCTGGTGAGGCGGCCGTGCTGCGGCCCCGGCTGTGCCGCGGCGCCGGCTGTGTTGTGCCGTGCGGGGATTGGTGAGGGGCCGCAGAATGCCGCATCTCCGATCCACGACACAGCGTGTCTTGACCTCTCGCCAAGACTGGTGCGGGCGCGCGTGCGGGGCGCGCGTGCGGGGTGTGCGTGCGCGGTGAGACGTCTGCGTCAGTGCGCGCGTGCGGCGAGGTTGGCGGAGGCCCAGCGGCCGAGGTCGTCGAGGATCGGCAGGAGCCCCTCGCCGCTGGTGGTGAGAGCGTACGACACCGTGATCGGCGGGCCGGCATCGACCGTGCGCGCGACCAGGCCGGCATCGGCGAGTTCGGCCAGGCGGTCGGACAGCACGGTGTCGCTGATACCGGCGACCGCGCGGCGCAGCGCGACGAAGGTCGAAGGGCCACCGCCGAGCGTCGACACGATCATCCCGTTCCACCGTTTGCCGAGCACGCTGAAGGCCAGTGTGACGGCGGCGTCACACACCTGACGTTCTTCCTCGACCTCGGCCATGCACACATCTTACCCGTGCTACGTTAACCGGTGTTGCTAATAAAAACCTAGCGACTACGAAAACGAGAGGTAGGCCCATGTCCCTGTTCCGCCTGGATGCCAGCATCCTTCCCGCGTCGTCCGCCAGCCGCGCGCTCGCCGACCTCGTCGAGGCCGAGTGGACCGCGTCCCACCCCGACTCGACCGTCACCCGCCGCGACCTGGCGAGCGACCCCGTACCCGCGACCGCCTGGGCGGATGCCGTCACCGGCGGTTTCGTCGACGAGGCCCAGCGCACTCCCGCGCAGAACGACGCCCGCGCGCTCGCGACCTCGTTCGCCGATGAGCTGATCGGCGCCGATGCCCTGCTGTTCGCCGTGCCGCTGTACAACTACGGCGTCTCGCAGCACTTCAAGACCTGGTTCGACCTGGCCTACACCGACCCGCGCATCGACCCGACCGGCACCGCGCTGAACGGCAAGCCCGCGACGCTCGTCACCGTGCTCGGCGGCAACTACGCGCCCGGCTCGCCCAAGGAAGGCTGGGACCACTCGACCGGCTGGCTGCGCCGCGTGCTCGAAGACGTCTGGGGCCTCGACCTGCGCGTCGTGCAGCGTCCGTTCACCCTCGTGGGCGTGAACCCGGCGCTCGACGCCTTCGCCGATACCGCACGCGAGCTCAAGGAGAACGCCGAGGCCGACGCCCGCACCTTCGGCCGCGAGCTCGCCGCGACGCGCGACCCCCGCGTGGCCTGACCCGCGGCATCCGGGCCGGTTCACCTTGCCCGGGTCCGACTTGCCCGGGTCCACTTGTCGGGAGAAAGTCCGGATGTCGGACCGGAAACCGCGTTCCGGTCCGACATCCGTGAAAACTCCCGACAAGTGAACCTCGGGATACGGGACGGACCGCGACGGACGGGTGCCGGGAGAGCCCGAAGTCAGGCGGGTACGGACGCCGGGTACGGATGCGGCAGCCACACCGTCACGATCAGGCCGCCGTCCGGGCGCGGGGTGAGCACCAGGGTGCCGCCGTGCGCCTGGGTGATGCGGTCGACGATCGCGAGGCCGAGTCCCGCCCCGGCATGGTCGTCGCCGCGGGTGCGCTCGGCCCCGCGCTGGAACGGCTCGACGAGGGTCGCCACGAGATGCGCCGGCAGCACCTCGCCGGTGTTCTCGACCACCAGCGCGACCGCCTCGGGCATCGCGTGCGTGCGCACGGCCACGGCCCCACCGGACGACAGGTTGTGCACGATCGCGTTGAGCACGAGGTTGGTGACCAGCTGCGGCAGCAGTGCCGCCGACCCGAGCACCGGCGCGGGCGCACCGCCCACCTCCACAGCCACGCCACGTCGGTCGGCGAGCGGCAGCAGTGCTTCCACCGCCCCCTCGGCGAGGAGGGAGAGGTCGACGATCTCGCGCGGGAACGTCCGGCGGTCGGCGCGGCTCAGCAGCAGCAGCGCCTCGGTGAGCTCGATCGCCCGGGTGTTCACCTCGCGCAGACGCGCGATCAGGGCGTCGACATCCCGGTCAGGATCGGCTTCGGCGACCTCGAGCAGGGTCTGCGAGATCGCGAGCGGGGTTCGCAGCTCGTGCGAGGCGTTCGCCGCGAACCGCTGCTGCTCGGCGACGTGCGCCTCGAGCTGCTCGAGCATCGAGTCGAAGACGTCGGCCAGATCGCGGAACTCGTCGCGGGGGCCCGCGAGCGCGACCCGGTGCGACAGCGACCCCTGCGCGGCGAGCCGGGCCGCGTCGCCGATGCGGTCGAGCGGCGCCAGCATCCGTCCGGCGAGCAGCCACCCGGCGCCGAGACCGAACGCGAGCAGCACCAGCATGACCATCGAGGCCACCGGCACGAACGCCCGGCTGAGGTCGCCGCGGTTGGGGAAGAAGTCGACGGTGTCCGGCACGTAGCGCAGCAGGAACAGTCCGACCGCGGCGAGGAGCAGACCTCCGGACACCACCACGATCACCGCATAGCTGAGCGTGAGTTTGAGGCGGGCGCTCATCCCGCGGCGCCTAGGCATCGGCATCCGTCCCGATCCGGTACCCGACACCCGGCACCGTGAGGATCAGCCATGGCTCGCCCAGGCGCTTGCGCAGCGACGACACCGTGATGCGCACGGCGTTCGTGAACGGGTCGGCGTTCTCGTCCCAGGCCCGCTCGAGCAGCTCCTCGGCACTGACCACCCCGCCCTCGGCGTCGACCAGCACCTCCAGCACGGCGAACTGCTTGCGGGTGAGGGCGACGTAGCGGTCGTCGCGGTACACCTCGCGGCGGAACGGGTCGAGGCGGAGCCCGGCGACCTCAAGCACCGGCGGCCGGCTGCGCTGACGGCGGCGGTCGAGGGCGCGCAGTCGCAGCACGAGCTCGCGCAGCTCGAACGGCTTGGTCAGGTAGTCGTCGGCCCCGATCTCGAAGCCGCTCGCCTTGTCGTCGAGGCGGTCGGCGGCGGTGAGCATCAGGATCGGGATCCCGCTGCCGGAGGCGACGATCCACCGGGCGATGTCGTCACCGGACGGGCCGGGCACATCGCGGTCGAGCACGGCGATGTCGTAGGAGTTGATGCTCAGCAGCTCCAGGGCGGTGTCGCCGTCGCCGGCGATGTCGGCCGCGATCGCCTCCAGGCGCAGCCCGTCGCGGACCGCCTCGGCGAGGTAGGGCTCGTCCTCGACGATCAGCACACGCATGGCTCAGATCCTACGCAGTGCGACATATCGGGAGCATATGGAAAAGCGCATACGCCCTCGCAACCGGCGGGATCCTTCACTGGAGACATGAACACCCGCACCATCCCCCGCTCCCCGAGAGCGCGGCGCCGCCATCGGTTCGTCGTCGTGGCCGTCGCCCTCGCCCTCGCCGTGATCGTCGTGTTCGCGGTGCAGCAGTCGCTGTCCGTCGCGTTCGCCGACGCCGCACGCACCGGTCCGCTGCCGGGCCTCACGCCCGTGCCGAACGGAGGTGTCACCGGCTCGGTCATCGCGCCGAGCGAGGCCGACGGCGTGATCCGCGACGGGGATCAGCCGACCGTGTTCGACGTGGACAGGGTGGCGGTCGGCAACCTCGATCCCGACCTGCTCGCGGCTCTGCAGCGAGCGGCATCCGATGCCGAGGACGACGGCATCACGTTCCGTGTGAACAGCGGATGGCGCACGCCCGCCCTGCAGGAGCGGATGCTGCAGGACGCGATCGTGCAGTACGGCTCGGAGGCCGAGGCCCGGCGCTGGGTAGCCACGCCCGAGACCTCGGAGCACGTGACGGGCGACGCCGTCGACCTGGGCCCGCTGCCCGCGCTCGACTGGCTCGCGCAGCGGGGGTGGCGCTACGGACTCTGCCAGATCTACGCCAACGAGACCTGGCACTACGAGCTGCGTCCGGATGCCGTCGACGAGGGCTGCCCCGAGATGCTCGCCGACCCGACCGCCGACCCGAGGACGAAGCGATGACCACTCTTCTCGCCCCCGAGCGCGTGACGCTCTCGCGCCTGCACGCACCGACCCTGCAGACGATCCCGGATGCCGTCGCCGAGAACCTGCGCCAGGTGCGGACCGCGACGACCGCCCGCATCATGGCCGTGGTCAAGGCCGACGGCTACGGGCACGGCGCCGTCACCGTCGCGCGGGCCGCGGTCGATGCCGGTGCCGAGTGGCTCGGCGTCACGGATGTGGCCGAAGCCGTCGCGCTCCGCGAGGCCGGCCTCACGGTGCCGATCCTCTCCTGGTTGAACCCCTCCGGTGTGGATGCCGCCGCCGCAGCCGCGCACCGCGTGGACATCGCGGTCGGCTCGATCGAAGAGCTGCGTCAGCTGATCGCGGATGCCACGGACCCGGTGCGCGTGCACCTGCAGCTCGACACGGGGATGGCCCGTGGGGGTGCTCCGCTGGAGGAGTGGCCGGAGCTGCTCCGGCTGGCGCGCACCGGTCGGGGGCGGGTGGAAGTCGTCGGAGTGATGGGCCATCTGCCGCGGGCGGACGAGGCCGATCCCGCGGCGAACGCGGCGGCGGTGCGGCGCATGCGGCACGGGAGGGATGCCGTGCTGCGCGCGGGCTTCGGCCCGGTGCTCGTGCATCTCGCGGCGACGTCGGGGGCGCTGACGGATCCGGCGACGCACTTCGATCTGGTGCGGGTCGGCGCGGGTCTCGTGGGGATCGACCCCTCGGAGACGACCGTGCTCGCCGGTGCATCACGGTGGACCGCACCCGTGGTGCACAGCGCCCTCGTGCCGGCGGGAACGGCGGTCGGCTACGGGGGAACGCACACCACCGATCGGGAGACGCACTTGAGCGTGGTCGGGGTCGGGTACGCCGACGGCATTCCGCGCGAGCTCGCCCCGGGCGCCGGGGTGGAGATCGGCGGGGTGCGGCATCCGATCGTGGGGCGAGTCTCGATGGACCAGATCGTCGTGGACACCGGTTCCGCGCTGTTCCCGCGCGGTGCCGTCGCGACCGTGTTCGGGCCGGAGGGCGGGGCGGTGCCGTCGGTGCAGGAGTGGGCGCGGTGGGCGGGCACCATCCCGCACACGATCGTGACGGGCATCGGCGCACGAGTGCAGAGGAGTGTGGCATGACGACGAAGGTGCTGGTCATCGGGGGCGGGCAGAACCCCGAGCACGAGGTCTCCCTGGCATCCGCGGCGGCGGTGGCCGCGGCGCTGCGGATGGGCGATCACGACGTGACGACCGTGACGATCGACCGCGACGGGATCTGGCGCGTCGACGGGCGCCCGAACGGGGGATCGGCGGCCGAGTCGCTCGCGCTCGCGCTGCCGCTGCTCACCCGCACCGACGTGGTCTTCCCCGCGGTGCACGGTGCTCTGGGCGAAGACGGTGCCCTCGCGGCCCTGTGTGCGCTCGCCGGAGTGCGTGTGGTCGGGTCGGGGCTGCGGGCGGGAGCCATCGGCATGGACAAGTGGACGACCAAGCTCGTGGCGGATGCCGTGGGCCTCGGCACCGCCCGCGGCCGACTGGTCGCGGCCGACGACATCGGCGATGTGGAGTTCGAGGGGGAGGTCGTGGTCAAGCCCGTATCGGCGGGGTCGAGTCACGGAGTGGGTCTCGTGACGGAGGAGGGGCAGCTGCTCGCGGCGCTGCGGGAGGCGGCGCGCTTCGATCGCCGCATCCTCGTCGAGGAGGTCGTGCGGGGGCGGGAGATCGACGTGGCGGTGCTGCGCGAGAAGGGCGGCATCCGGTGGGCGGCGCCGCCGCTGGAGATCCACGCGACCGGGCTCTTCGACACGGCCACCAAGTACGACGGCAGTGCGCGATTCACGGTGCCGGCGCAGCTGGAGGCTGCCGAGGCGGGCGCGCTCAAACGGGCCGCGATCGCCGTGTTCGATGCTCTCGGGTGCGACGGCGTCGCGCGCATGGATTTCTTCCTCACCGACCGCGGTCCGGTGCTGAACGAGGTCAACACCATGCCCGGCCTCACCGCCGCCTCGCAGGTGCCGCGCATGTTCGACGCGGCGGGCGTGACGTACGTCGACCTGGTCTCGCGACTCGTGCGCGCGGCCTCGTGACCACGCCTGCGCCACGGGTCGGATGGCCGGATGTCGCGAAGGGCATCTGCATCCTGCTCGTCGTGCTCTGGCACGTGGTCACGAAGGTCGCGGTCGACATCCCCGGCGCGGGTCCGGTGACGGGTGCCTGGGTGATGCTCAACGCCCAGCTGCTGCCGCTGCGCATCCCGCTGTTCTTCCTGGTCTCCGGGATGTTCGCGGCGCGGGCGGTGCTCGACGTGGACGGCGGCTCCTGGCGGCGACGGGCCGGGCGGCTCGCGCTGCTCTACCTGGTGTGGGTTCTCATCCAGACGGTCGTGCTCGCGTTGACGCCGGAGTTCGACACGGCTCGGGCGACCAGCGGGTGGGAGCTGCTCGCGCAGCTCACCATCAGTCCGACGAACCTCTGGTACCTGCTCGCGCTCGCCGTGTACCTCGCGATAGGGCGGGCGGCGCGCGGGCTCCCGACCGCCGTGGTGCTGCCGGTCGCGTTCGTCATCGCGGCGGTCGCCGGTGCAGGCGTGCTCCCCGATCTCGGCAACCTGTGGCAGCTGGTGCAGAACCTGTTCTTCTTCCTCGTCGGGCTGCGGCTGAGGGCCATGGTCGAACGCTTCGCGATGGGGAGCGGGGTCGGGGTGCTGCTCGCGCTCGCCGCCGGGTACGCGGGAGCCCTCGCGGTGGTCTCGGTGCTCGGCATCCGCCTCGTGCCCGGGACGTGGCCGCTGCTCTGCCTGATCGCCGTGGCCTTCGGGGTGTCGCTCAGCGTGCTCCTCGACCGGCACGTCGGGGCCGTCGCGCGACCGCTGCGCTGGATCGGGCGGCGGACCCTGCCGATCTACGTGCTGCACATGATGCCCCTCGCGCTGATCGATGCGGGGCTGCACGCTGCCGGATGGCGGACGACGCCGGTGCTCGAGGCCGTCGTCCCGGTCGTGCTGACCGCGGTGGTGATCGCGATCTGTCTCGGGGTGCATGCGCTGCTCGTGCCCTGCGGCCTCGGAGTGCTGTTCGACCCGCTGCGGGCGACCGACCGGCTCACGGCCCGCATCCGTCGATGACCCCCTCGACAACCGCCGGGCGACGGCGGACCATGGAGTCATGGTGGCCTTCACAGCGGACAACGCATTCAGCGGATTCAGCGTCGACGATATCGACGCGGCGAAAGAGTTCTACGGCACGACCCTCGGCCTCGATGTCGAGGTCAACGCGATGGGGTTCCTCGACCTGCGGCTGCCCAGCGGCGGGTCGATCCTCGTGTACTCGAAGCCGAACCACACGCCGGCGAGCTTCACCATCCTGAACTTCCCGGTGGCGGATGTCGACGCCGCGGTGGACGAGCTCAACGAGCGCGGCGTGCAGACGAAGATCTACAGCGACGACGAGTTCCCCTCCGACTCCCGCGGCATCGTCCGCGGCAACGGACAGGGCCCGGACATCGCGTGGTTCCGTGACCCCGCCGGGAATGTGCTCGCTGTCATGCAGGCGTGATCCGGGGCTGAAGGGCAACACCTCTGGGCGGAGAACCCCGCATCGGGAGGTGATCCTCCCGCGAAACATCCGCCCGTGAGGGAGATGTCCGCCCGACGCGGTGCCGAGCTATAGCCGGTCCACACCCGTCACGATCACCACGGCCTGACCTGCTTCGTCGGAGGCAGCCAGGTCGATCGTCGCGGTGATGCCCCAGTCGTGGTCGCCGGCGGGGTCGTCGAAGATCTGTCGCGCGGTCCAGGCCGTGGCACCCTCGGTGAGGATGAGCAGCTTCGAGCTGCGGGCATCTCCGCCGGTGAGGATCTCGTCGTGGTCGGCGTAGTACCCGTCGAGCGCATCCGACCAGGCGTCGGCGCCGAAACCGGGGTCGAGCTCGGCCAGGGCGTCCACGTCTTCTCGCGCCGCGAGCTGCACCCGGCGGAACAGCTCGTTGCGCACCAGGATGCGGAAGGCGCGGATGTTGCTCGTGAGGCGCTTGGGGGCCGGGGGGACGATCGGCTCGTCAGGCGCGTGCGGATCGAAGCGGCCGTTGTCGACCCCGGCGATCAGCTCTTCCCACTCGTCGAGCAGGCTGGAGTCGACCTGGCGCACCAGCTCGCCGAGCCACTCGATGAGGTCGCGGAGGTCTTCGTCCTTGAACTCCTCCGGGATGGTCTGCGAGGCCGCGCGGTAGGCGTCGGAGAGGTAGCGCAGCACCACGCCTTCGGAGCGCGCGATCTTGTAGTAGGCGACATATTCCCCGAACGACATGGCCCGCTCATACATGTCGCGCACGACCGACTTCGGGTGCAGCTCGAAGTCGCGGATCCACGGCTGCGCGGCGCTGAACGTCTCGAACGCCGCTGTCAGCAGCTCGTCGAGCGGTTTCGGGTACGTGATCTGCTCGAGCAGCTCCATCCGCTCGTCGTACTCGATACCCTCGGATTTCATCGCGGCGACCGCTTCGCCGCGGGCGAGGAACTCCTGCTGGCTGAGCACCGCACGCGGATCATCGAGGGTCGACTCCACGATCGAGATCATGTCGAGGGCGTACGAACCGGTGCCAACCCCCTGGGTCGCTGAGCTGGTCGAAGCGTCGGGGTCGAGCAGCTCGAACGCGGCGAGGGCGAACGGCGACAGCGGCTGGTTGAGCGCGAAGTTCGGCTGCAGGTCGACCGTGAGGCGGATGTCGCCCTCCGGAGTCTTCTCGACGATGCCCGATTCGCGAAGCGTGCGGTAGATGCCGATGGCGCGGAGCGCGAGTTCGCGCTGCCGTTTCCGCCGCTCATGGTTGTCGTATACCAGCGAGCGCATATTCGCGAAGACATCGCCGCCGCGCGCGATCACGTTGAGCATCATGGCGCTCGTGATCTGCATGTGAGAGGTCAGCGTCTCGGGCACCGCGTCGATGAGCTTGCGGAACGACGGCTCGCCCCACGAGACGAAGCCGTCGGGCGCCTTCTTGCGGACGATCTTGCGCTTCTTCTTCGGGTCGTCGCCGGCCTTCTTCACCGCGGCGACGTTCTCGCTCTCGTGCTCCGGAGCCTGGGCGACGACCGTCCCGGCGGTGTCGTACCCCGCCCGCCCGGCGCGACCGGCGATCTGATGGAACTCGCGGGCGTTCAGCTGCCGCATCCGGGTGCCGTCGAACTTCGTCAGCGCGGTGAGCAGCACGGTGCGGATCGGCACGTTGATGCCGACGCCGAGGGTGTCGGTGCCGCAGATGACGCGCAGCAGTCCGCGCTGGGCGAGCTGCTCGACCAGACGACGGTACTTCGGCAGCATGCCGGCGTGGTGCACGCCGATCCCGGCGCGGAGGAAACGCGAGAGCGTCTTGCCGAACGCGGTCGTGAAGCGGAACTCGGCGATCAGTGCCGCGATCGCATCGCGCTGCTCACGGGTGGCGACCTTCGTGCTGGACAGCGCCTGCGCCCGCTCCATGGCCGCAGCCTGCGAGAAGTGCACGACGTAGATCGGCGCCTGCCCGGTGTTCAGCAGGTCGTCGATGGTCTCGTGGATCGGCGTGGTCTCGTAGAAGAAGTGCAGGGGGACGGGGCGCTCGACGCCGGTCACGGTCGCCGTCTCGCGGCCGGTGCGGCGGGTGAGGTCGGCGGCGAGCTCGGTCACGTCGCCGAGGGTCGCCGACATCAGGATGAACTGTGCCTGCGGAAGCTCGAGCAGCGGCACCTGCCAGGCCCACCCGCGGTCGGGGTCGGCGTAGAAGTGGAACTCGTCCATCACGACCTGGCCGACGTCGGCATCCGTGCCCTGGCGCAGCGAGAGGTTCGCGAGGATCTCGGCCGTGCAGCAGATGATCGGGGCATCGGCGTTGACCGAGGAGTCGCCCGTGACCATGCCGACGTTCTCGGCGCCGAAGACATCGACCAGCGCGAAGAACTTCTCGCTCACGAGCGCCTTGATCGGGGCGGTGTAGTAGCTGCGCCGGCCGGCGACGAGGGCGGCGAAGTGCGCGCCGATCGCGACGAGCGACTTCCCGGTCCCGGTGGGAGTGGAGAGGATCAGGTTGTTTCCGGAGACGATCTCGATGACCGCCTCGTCCTGCGCGGGGTAGAGGCTGATGCCGGTCGACTCCGCCCATTCGACGAAGGCGAGGTAGACGGCATCCGGATCCGCGGCGTCCGGAACGAGGGCGGGATCGAGCCGCGGTGGGGAAGTCATGGTCCTTCGATCATCCCCCATGCGCGTGCGCACTGCGTCTCACCCCTCCTGCGCCAGCCGCATCAGGCAATCGTGCGAGATCAGGAGGATATGCCGCTGGATTGCCTGATGCGGCGGTTTCGCCTGATCTCGCTGACCGGCCGAACGGCCAGGCGCGGCGAATCGCGCGGGGGAGGAACGGTGCCGCGCTCGGCGGGGGAGCAACGGATGCCGCGCTACGCGGTCGCGGCGCGCAGGGCGATGCGGATCATGTCGCCGAAGGTCTGCTCGCGCTCCTGCGCTGTGGTCTCCTCGCCCGTGACGATGTGGTCGCTGACCGTGCAGATCGCGAGGGCGCGCCGACCGTAGTACGCTGCGAGCGTGTAGAGCCCGGCCGCTTCCATCTCGACGCCGAGGATGCCGTGCTGCACGAACGGCTCCGTGAGCTCGGGACGGGTGCTGTAGAACTGGTCGCTCGAGAACAGCTGCCCGACATGCACGGTCGACTCGAGGCCTTCCGCCTCGCTCGCCTCCACGGCCGCGCGCAGGAGGCCGAAGTCCGCGACCGGCGCGTAGTCGAGCCCGTGGAAGCGCACGCGGTTGATGCCGGAATCCGTGGACGCGCCGTTGGCGATGATGATGTCGCGCACCTTGACGCGCTCGGTCAGCGCCCCGCACGACCCGACCCGCACGATCGTCTGCACGTCGTAGGAGTCGAACAGCTCGTTCGCGTAGATCGCCATAGACGGCTGGCCCATGCCCGAACCCTGCACCGAGATGCGGTGCCCCTCCCAGGTGCCGGTGAAACCCAGCATGCCCCGGGTCTCGGAGTACAGCTCGGCGTCGTCGAGGAACGTCTCGGCGATCCACTTCGCTCGCAGCGGGTCGCCGGGGAACAGGACGATGGGGGCGATCTGGCCGGGCTCTGCGGCGATGTGCGTGCTCATGGCCCCAGCGTAGCCAGCGACTGCAGGGCTAGCCGGGCACGCCGGCGAGCCCGAGGGCGGTGATGAGCTCGTAGGCCGCCGAGCGTGCCTGCACGATCACGGTGCCGACCTGGACTCCCGCTGCCGATACCGACAGGAGCAGTTGGCCGTAGGGTGCGAGGACGAAGCTGAGCAATGACAGCTGGCTCTGCCCGATCGACACCGAGACGACGGCTGACAGGCTCGGTTCCGTCCCGCCGGAGATGATCTCGGCCTCGGCCCTGGCGACGCCGAACAGCGAACCGTTGATCGCCGCCAGCCGCTCACCCGTCTCCTCTCGCGTGCCGACGGAGGCGATGTGCAGGCCGTCGGCGGTCGAGAGGACGGCCGTCGTCAGCTCGGGGAAGCGCTCCTGCAGATGGCGCAGTCGGGTGAGTGCAGCCTGGCTGACGACGCTCGACCAGAGCTCCCAGTGGGCCGCGATCTCCGGATGCATGAGCACGGGGTCGCCTCCGTGGGTCGCGTCGTCCCGGCGCGCGGCGTCGTTCGGGAGAGGGGGTTCGTCTGTTCGGATGTGTGTGTTCACGACTCTTCTTCCGGAAGGTCAAGGGCCACGCAGGCGACGCGCATCACGCTGTCGCGATCGCGGGCGTCGGCGGCATGAACGCGATTCGCGGGGATCCCGTATCGCGCCAGGACCTCGGTGAGTTCCTGGCGTACTGTGCCCATCGCCTCTTCTGCGCAGTGGCTGACGGCGATGACCATTCGCTGACCGTCGCCGGCGAACCGAGGAATCCACGCGGCGGCGTCGGCGGCGAGGTGCGACCGGTCGGCACGCAGCCAGAGAAGGATGCGCGTGTCTGCGGTCGAGGATCTTCGTCGGGCGGGAGCGAAACGGTCTTGCCCGGGAACCCCGATGAGGGTGACGGAGATCTCGGGCGTGGGTTTCCACGCGCCGTAGTCGAGGCCCACCGTGGTGGTGGTCTTCTCGCCGTCGCCGTACTCCGCCGATCCGGCCGAGATCGGAACGTCGGTGTCGACCGGAGGGACGTCGCTCAGTGCGCGGACGGCCGTCGTCTTCCCCGCGCCGACCGGCCCGGCGAAGATGAGCCGGTAGCGGTTCGGCAGATTCACGTGCCTCCAGCGTGCCCGCCGCATCGGCGTCTCCACCGACGCGGCACGCACCCACGAGATCTCCTCGAGGCCGTCGCTGCGCACGGCCTCGCCGGTCAAGCGTTCAGAGCCGCAAGATGGCGGTTCACTGCGGAGCGGAGAAGTGCGAGGTTCGTCGCCTGGCGATCCGCGGCGAGGTAGATGAACGTCTCATCGGTGATCATCTTGAGCAGGTGGAGCTGCGTGTCGAGGGTGAGCAGCATGTCTTCGAGGGTCGCGTCGAGACCGAGCGCCTCGATCGTACGCATCTTGTTCTTGACGATCTCGCTGTTGTAGGCGCTGGCCACATCGAGGTCGAAGTCCGGTCGGACCGAGCTCGAGGCCAGTGGCATCCCGGATTCGAGATCGACGACGGAGGCGCCGATGAAACCGTTGATGTCGTGTGCGATGTCGGTGATGAGCGCGTTCAGTTCGTCTTGCGTAGCCATGATGCTCCCCAGGTCGTGTCGCACGCGCAGAGACCACCCTGTGCAGTCCCCCCAGTGCCCGCGCAACTCATAAAGTGTATAACGTTACTGGCTCATATGCGGAATCGCGTCGAGACACGCCTGTTGATCTCCCAGGCGGATGCCGCGCCCACCCGTTCCGAAGGAGATCTCACGAAATGAAGGAGCGGATCCCGGATGCTCTCCTTCAGAGCGTGAGATCTCCTTCGCGTCGTGTGCGCAGACGGCAGACCGGACGAGCGCTCAGCCCTCGCGGCGTCGCACGATCTCGCCGATCCACAGCGGTGCGAAGGGGGAGGTGCAGCCCGGTGCGGTCGGGTAGTCGGCGAGGACCTGGAGTCGCTCGCCGATCTCCAGCGCTCGCGCGCGGTACTCCGGGTGGTAGATGCCGATGTTCGCGAGGGTCTCGTTCATCGCCCACTGCAGACGCGATGGAGCATCCTTCAGATCGCGCTCGATCAGGTCGAGCAGGTGCGAGAGGTCGAGGCCATCCGGGTCCTTCATCACCCGAACCGTCGTGAGCGACCAGGCGGCTGCGGCCACCGTGGGATCCGGGTCGTCGAACCAGCGCAGCCGCAGCTCTTCGGCGAGCGGCGACTTCTTGGCGACGTAGTTCACGAACCAGTCGTTGACCTTCGGCGGGCGGGTCTCGCGCAGCATGGCGTCGAGCTCGTCGGCGCGGAACTCGCGCGGGCGGCAGATCAGCAGGGCGAGGAGCCGCGCCGGGGTCTCACCGGTCGCCCAGAGCTCCTGCGCGAGCGGCTGGTCGGTCTTGATCCGCTTCGCGAGCGCGCGCATCCGGCTGAGGTTGATGCCGTGGTCGTCGCCGCGTTTCTCGTTGGCGGCGCGCATCTTCGGATCCTCCAGCGCGGCGAGCTCGCCCAGCGCCTCCGCGACGGTCATGTCGGACATGCCACCAGCGTAGGCGGAGTCGGTCAGTCTTCGTCGAGCAGCTCGCCCCGGATGCGGCGCAGATCCTCCATGAGCGAGCCGATCAGGATCCAGTGCTGCGACGCCGGCGGGCGGATCACGAGCGGTGCGGTGAGCGCGGGGATCGCGCTCGTCTCCGTGTCGGGCTCGGGCGACGCCTCGGCGACCTGTACGGCGAGGCGCACGTCGTGTCCGGCGCGACGCAGCTGCTCGGCGATCGCGGCCACTGCGGGCTCTTCGCCGATCGTGTCGTCGTAGTGGTCGAAGTACGCGCGGGTCATGCCGATCGTCTGGGTCACGATCGGTGACAGTCGCTCCAGCAGCTCCCGCAGCTCCTGCAGTTCGCTGCGATGATTCGAGCGCCGCGGGTTCAGGGTGAGCGACTCCTCACCGGCGGCGATGGATGCGTCGGCGGCATCCTTCATCGGACGCAGCAGCCGCACCTCCAGCATCAGCTCCTGCAGCTGGGCGGCCGTCTGCGGCTCCGGCAGCGCGACGGCCAGGCGGTCGAGGCTGGCGGCGAGCTCTCGCCCGAGCAGCCCGACGTCGCGCCGAGCGGGGGCGACCAGCACCGGCGGCACGATGAGCGCGTTCACGACGATGCCGATCACCACGCCGATCAGGGTCTCCACGATGCGCGCGAACGCGTATTCCGGGCTGGAGGATCCCAGTGCCAGCACGAGCATCGCCGAGATCGCGACCTGATTGCCGGTGCCGGGCGAGGCGCGGAAGATCCACGCCACGAGCATCGCGACGACGATCGCGAGCAGCACGATCCAGCTCGGCGAGCCCAGGAGCAGCCCGAGCGCGACGGCGATCACCACGCCGGCGATCACCCCGATGCTGCGCTCGAGCGCCTTCGACAGCGACTGGTTCACACTCGGCTGCACGACCAGGAGCGCGGCGATCGCGGCGAACACCGGCAGCTGCGCGGGGAACACCCATCCCGCGATGAGCCACGCCGCGATCGTCGCCGCGGCCGACTTCACGACCTGCAGCAGCGGAGAGCGCTGGGAGGCGCGGATCGCGGCGGGGATGCGCATGACCTCAACGGTAGCGCCGCGACGCCGCGGATGATCGACGTGCGATGACGCGGCTGTCAACCCCGTGGCCGATCCTCGCTGCTCCGGGCTGAATGGGATGACACGAACGACGAGAAGTGAGGAGCATCACATGGTGCAGATCATCGAGACCATCGACGTCGACGTCCCCGTCCGCACGGCGTACAACCAGTGGACGCAGTTCGAGAGCTTCCCGAAGTTCCTCGACGAAGTCGAGTCGATCACTCAGATCGACGACACCCACACGCACTGGAAGGTGAAGGTCGGCGGCGCGACCCGCGAGTTCGACGCCGAGATCACCGAGCAGCACCCGGATGAGCGCGTCGCGTGGAACAGCACCGGCGGCGAGACCGAGCACGCGGGTGTCGTGACGTTCCACAAGCTCGACGACACGTCCACGCGCGTGACCGTGCAGCTGGACTGGGCGCCCGAGGGGCTGCTCGAGAAGATCGGCTCCCTCGTGGGCGCCGGCGGGCACGCGGTGAAGAAGGACCTCCAGAACTTCAAGGAGTTCATCGAGGGCCGCGGCGTCGAGACCGGAGCCTGGCGCGGCGACGTCGACGCCTGACCTCGAGCCCCAGGTGGCGAGGCCCGGATGCCGTTCAGGCGCCGGGCCTCGCCGCGTCGAGCGCTGTACGATCGCGCCATGACGAAGACCACATTCAAGCCGGGCGACGAAGTCATCACCCCGCGTTCACGCGGAAAGGTCATCGACATCTGCGCGACGCCCTCGGGGCAGTTCATCTTCGGCATCGAGGATGAGACCGGAGAGGTCACCTACTTCACCCCCAAGGCTCTGCAGCACGCCTGACCGGCCTTCCCGGACGACTCGAAGCGCGAGCGGAGCGGAGCGGGATCTTCCGCGCGTCCGAGGCGCGTGCTTGCATGGGCGCATGGAGCGGGACGAGAAGCTGCGCGGCGAGACGAGGGCCGTCTGGGCGACCGTGGTCTGCTTCGTCGTCGGTGCCGTCGCGGGCATCCTGCTCCTTCGTGGTGACCCACGCCCGCTCACCGGTCCAGGATCGCTCGCGGTGCCGGTCGCGGCGGTCGCCGGCATCGTCGCCGCCGCCGCGTTCCTGACGAGCACGCTGATGCACCGTCGCGCGGAGACCGGGCCGATGCCGCGCTGGCAGGCCGTGGCCTCCGACCTCTCGACCGTCGCGCTCACCGTCGCTTTCGGAGCGGTCACCGTGATGGGTGTCCTGCTCACGGCCGAGATCCTCGCCGTCGGCCTCCAGGGTCTGCAGCTCGCGGCGGTCGGCGGGGGTCTGCTCGCGGGTGTCGCCTCGGCCGTCGGCGGCCGCTTCGCCTTCGGGGCCGGCATCGGACTGCGCACGGCCGACCTATCTGCCCTCCTGTTCGGATTCCTCGTGATCGGCACGCTCTTCGCCATGGTCACGTCCGCCGACCCGCGCTGGTGGGAGGAGAACTTCTCGCAGCTCGGGTCCGGGTGGGCCTTCAACGGCACCCTCGTCGTCGCGGGGCTCCTGATCGCGACCGTCGGCTCGTACATCGGCCGTGACCTGCACCGGATGCTCGGCGACTCCGCTCTGCGGCGCATCGCCGTGGTGGTCGCGCTGTGGGCGGCGGCCGGTGTCGCGCTCGCCGCCGTGGGCATGCTGCCGCTGCACCGGCTGCCTCTCCCGCACGACATCGCCGCCTTCGCGACACTCGTCCTGTTCCTCGGTGCCGCGGCCGCCACCGTGGCCGCCATCCCCGGTCCTCCCCGCGCGTTGCTGATCACGTCGGTCGGCGTCGGACTGCTCATCGTGGTGTCCGTCGTGCTGTGGGTGCCGTTCGGTCTGTACTCGGCCACGGCGGTCGAAGCCGTCGTCGTCGGGCTCGGACTGCTGTGGATGGCCACGCTCGTGCGGGTGATGGCGATCCTCGTGCCGGCGCGGTCGCGCCCCTCGGCCCGGCGGTCGCCGCTGCGCGCGGAGACGCCGCCCGCCTAGTCGTGGCCATCACCAGGCGGCACCCCTAGGCATCGGCACCGGAAAGATAGGGAATCCGTCCGATGTCGGCGAGGTACCTCAGAGCGGAGTGTAGGGATACACCACACCGACGAGGAGATCCCATGTTCGAGCACACGTTTTTCACCGAGCAGTACACCGGTTACCAGCACGAGGAGCTGGAGCGCGCAGCCGCGCGTCGGCGCATGCTCATCGAGCGCGCCGACCAGATCGTTCCTCGTTCCCCGGGGGCGGCGCGTCGGATGCTGCGCCGCATCTTCCGCCTGGACGCGGGGCGATCCGTCAGCAGCCAGACCGCGAAGACCCGACCCGTGACGTCCCGCGCCGCGACCGTGTCGACCTCGCATCCGGCCTCCGCCTGCGACCGGACGGCCTCCGTCGCACGGTGAGCGACGCGGCCGTTCGGACCGGATCGCGGTCCGCCCCGAATGTCGGCGGAGGGTGGGATCATGAACCCATGCCTTCCTCCGCACCGAGCACCGTGATGGTCGGTCGTGCGGCCGAGCTCGCCGAAGTGCGCCGGCTGTTCGACGACGTGCGTGAGGGGGTGCCGGCGGCGCTGCTCGTCGAGGGCGATGCGGGGATGGGCAAATCCCGGCTGCTGCGCGAGTTCACCGCCGAGATCGAGCACACCGCCGACGTCCATGTGGGGTGGTGCCTCGACCTCGGCGGTTCCCGCACGCCATACGGCCCGCTCACCGGCATCCTCCGCTCCATCGTCACGTGCATGGGCGTCGAGCGGGTGCGCGAGTCGGTCGGGGTGGGCGTCGAGGCCCTGGCCATGCTGCTGCCGGAGCTCGTGGATGCGCCGACCGACCGCGAGCGCACCAGCCCCGAGCGACTCCGCGACGCCATCGCCTCCCTGATCGAGGCAGCCGCCGAGCGGGCACCCCAGGTGCTCGTGGTCGAAGATCTGCACTGGGCCGATGATTCGACGCTCGCCATCCTGTCCTTCCTCCTGCGCGCGCTCGACCGTGGGCGCATCCTGCTGCTCCTCACCTGCCGGAGCGACGACGTGCGACGCGGAGACGCGGTGAGCCGTTTCATCGGCGAGGCCACGCGTGCGCGCCTGCTCGAGCGCCTCACGCTCGCCCGGCTCGACACAGCCGCGGTGCGGGAACTGGCCGAGCGGATCAGCGGCCGTCCACTCTCCGAGGCCGCCTTCGATCGCATGCAGGAGCGGGCCGAGGGCGTGCCGTTCTTCGTCGAAGAGATCGCGGGATGCGCGAACGGTCCCCTCCCCGACGGACTCCGCGACCTGCTGCTGGCCCGGTTCGACCGTCTCGGCGACGATGCGCAGCACGTCGTCAAAGTCGCCTCCGGTGCCGAGCGTCCGCTGTCGCATCCGCTGATCACCCGCCTCGCCGACCTTCCGGAGCAGCGGCTCGACGAGGCGATCCGCGAGGCGACGCGCAGCGGCATCCTGGTCGTGGCCGACGACGACTATCGGTTCCGGCATGCCCTCCTGCGCGAGGCCGTGCACGACGACCTGCTTCCCGGTGAACGTGCCCGCCTGCATCGCGCCTACGCCGAGGCCCTCGAGGCTGCGGCTTCGGGCAGCGACGGGGGCGACGACGCTGCCGCGCTCGCGTACCACTGGCAGCTCGCGCAAGACGATCGGAAGGCTCTCGTCGCCGCGGCCGATGCCATGCGCCACGCGAAGGCGCAGTATGCGTTCGCGACCGCCGCCCGCTTCGGCGAACTCGCGCTGGAGCTGTGGCCTCTCGTCCCCGATGCCGCCGATGCCGCGCGCCTCGATCGCCTCGATCTGCTTCTGGTGCTGGGGTCGATCCTGCGCAACGCCGGCGACGGCGAACGGGCGCTCGCTGTGGCGAACCTCGCGCTCGCCGAGGTCGACCCCGAGACCGTCGAGCCGCGTCTGCATGCGCGACTTCTGCGCAACAAGGCGCTGTACCTGGTCAACCTCGGCCGCCTCGGGGCGATCCCGCTGCTGCAACAGGCCCTGGCCATCGCCGAGGCGCATGTCGACGACGAGGTCTTCCGGGCCGAGCTGCTCAACCAGCTCGCGAGCCGGCGCATGATCGCGGGCGACCGTGAAGAGGCGATCCGGCTCGCGGATGAGGCCGAGCGTGGGGCCGCAGGGGCGCCGTCCACGGATCAGCTGTCGATCGCGGCGAATGTCCGCGGCGGCTCCCTCGCGCACCTGGGCGAGGTCGAGGCGGGCGTGCGCCAGTATGAACGCGCGCGCGACCTCGCGACGGGCTCGAATGCCGAGATGCGGTACCGCGTCAACTACTCCGACCTGCTGACCCTGCTCGGCCGCTACCGCGAGGCGGTCGAAGTCGCCGAAGAGGGCCTGCGCCGCGCGCGGGAGCTGCGCGTCGAGCGCACCTCGGGGTCGATCATGGCGCAGAACATGGTCGTCCCCCTGCTCGAGCTCGGTGAGATCGACCGGGTGGAGGAGATGCTGTCGCGCGACATGATGCAGGGAACCCTGCGCGTGTTCCGCATGTACATGAGCATGACCCGGGTGCGGGTTCTCGCCTGGCGGGGCAGGACGGACGAGGCCGACGAGCTGCTGCAGGAATGGCTTCCGGCTTTCCACGAGACCGGCATCTCCGAGCGGCAGATCTGGTACGACCGGGTGATGATGACGGTCGCGGTGGCCGAGAGCGCGGGCGACCTCCGCGGAGCGCTCGACACCATCCTCGAGATGCTTCGGGACGAACGGCCGGCCCTGCTGCACCAACGGCGGCTCCTGCTGCAGGGCGGGGCGCTCATCGCCGAGCTGCGGGCAGAGGGCGCCGATGTTGCGGCCGCCGTCGACGCGATCCGCACCGCCTGGCTCGCGCAGCCCGCACAGCTGCAAGACGATGCCTGGTCGACCATCCTCGACGCCCTGCTCGAACCGCACCCCGACTCGCTCGACGCGGCACTGCTGTGCGCCGACGGGGAAGACGTGCCCGTCACCTTCCGCGTCGTGCTCCGGCTCGAGCAGGCGCGCATGCGGGTGCATGAGGGTGACCGACCGGCGGCGTCGGTCGTGCTCGCCGAGGCGGCGGAGATCGCGGAAGCTCTGGGGCATGCGCACCTGCAGGCCGCCGTCGCGCGGTTCGCCACCGACGCGGGGTTCGGGGTGCGCCTCGCGTCGGAGGCGTCCGCCGGCGCCGACCCGCTGACCGCGCGCGAGAAGCAGGTGCTCGAACTCATCGCCGAGGGCTTGAGCAACCGCCAGATCGGCGAGCGGCTCTTCATCAGCGTCAAGACCGTGAGCGTCCATGTATCGGCGGTGTTGCGCAAGCTCGGTGTGAGCACGCGCACCGAGGCGGCTCTTCTGCAACAGAATCCGACGTTCTCTGCTGCACGTCAGCCAGCCGTGGTACCTTGAGCAAGCGCGCGTGTCGGATGTTCCGATTCCGCGTAGGCCGTGCAAACGGCTAAGTCAAATAGAAAGTAGAAACACATGGCCACTGGCACTGTGAAATGGTTCAACGCGGAAAAGGGCTTCGGCTTCATCGCTCCCGATGACGGCTCGGACGACCTCTTCGCCCACTACTCGGCTATCGCCGGCTCCGGTTTCAAGGAGCTCCGCGAGAACCAGAAGGTCGAATTCGACGCTGAGCGTGGCCCCAAGGGCATGCAGGCGGCGAACATCCGCGCTCTCTGAGCGCGCGCTGACTTCCTGAAGCCGGCCGGATCCTCACGGATCC
>NZ_JBSHGY010000009.1:0-50870 GCF_053618035.1 Microbacterium sp. NPDC055665
CGGGCGCGGGGGGCGTCCCCACCTCGTTGTGCGCTGCTGTGAGGGTTGGGTGGGGCCGCCCGCCCCCCCCCGGGCCCACCACATGTGTCTCAGGGGACGATCGAGTCGATGTAGCCGCCGTCGACCCGCACGGCGGCGCCGGTCGTCGCGGAAGCGAGAGGAGAAGCGAGGTAGACGACCATGTTCGCGATCTCCTCGGGCTCGATCAGCCGCTGCAGCAGCGACTGCGGGCGGTGCAGGCGCATGAACTCGCGCTGCGCCTCGTCCCACGGCAGCGTCGGGTCGACCAGCTCGTACACGAAGTCCTCGACGCCGCCGGTGTGGGTCGGGCCGGCCAGCACCGAGTTGACGGTGACCCCCGTGCCCGCCGCCTCCTTGGCGAATCCGCGGGACACCGCGAGAAGGGCCGTCTTCGACATTCCGTAGTGGATCATCTCGGCGGGGATCACCACGGCCGAGTCGCTGGCGATGTCGAGCACCCGGCCCCAGCCGCGCTCGGTCATGCCCGGCAGCGTCGCGCGGATGAGGCGGACCGCGGCCAGGACGTTGACGTCGAAGTATCGCCGCCACTCGTCGTCGGTGATGTCGAGTGCGGGCGTCGCGCCGAAGATCCCCAGGTTGTTGACGAGGATGTCGACATCGCCGGTCGCGGCCAGCACCGCATCCGCTCCTGCCTGGTCGGTGACGTCTCCCGCTGCGGCGAAGAGATCCCGTGCAGAATTCTCCTGCTGCAGCTCGGTGATGACGGAGGCGACCGTTTCGGGCTTGCGGCCGTTGACCGCCACGCGTGCGCCCGCGTCGGCGAGTGCCGCGGCGATCGCCCGCCCGATGCCCTGCGTGGAGCCGGTGACGAGTGCGGTCCTGCCCGTGAGATCGATGCGCATGGTGTTCCCTCCGTGATGGATGCTGCCAGCTGGTGCAACGGTGGTCGCAGCGATTTCATGCCCGGGGCGTCCGGCATACGCGAGAGAAGCGATTGTGGACGAAAGTAAAACGTTAGCTGGTCAAATGTCGTATAGGATGGATCTGTCGTTGCTCGGGGCGGACTGGGGAAGGCCGTCCGGGCACAGACGCGGGCCGCGATCCCTTCGCTGCCGCGCGTCACTGGCCGCGGCGAGAGCCGCCTGTTCTCGGTGCGCCTCCCCCTCCCGCACCGGGCAGCGCCCCCCGACGTGGAACCCGAGGGTCCACGTCGGGGGGATGTGTCGTCCACGCGATCCTGACGCGGCGTTTCGTTGGCCTCTCGTCCTGCAACGTGTAACATTTCACTCGACTCTGCCGGGCAGGTGCGAGGAATGGATTGCGAGGCGTCTCCATGGACGACGAAACGGATCGGGCGACACGGCTCCGACTCGGACTGCGTTGGCTCGTCGGCGGCGCCGCGAGCGCCATGATCTTGATCGTCGCATGGTTCGCCTACGGTGCGGCCATCGATTCGCCCGTGACCATGACGGCCGCGGCCGGGGTCTTCGCGGCTGTCCTGGCCGCCGGGAGCAGTTGGCACGCGGCACTGCGGACGCAGCTCGATCTGATCGCAGCGGAGGCCGAACCGCTCGCGGACGCCTCCCGCCCGCTGTACGGATCACGCTGAAGCCGGCGCCCGGGTCGCGCCGGAAGCGGCGTCTCCGGGGATGTGGCGTCAGGCGAGGAGGGCGGTCGCGTTATCGGACGTGATCGCTCGCAGCGCGGAGGGTGAAAGCGCAGAGGCCGCGAGCTGCAGCGCCGTGGCCTCCGGGGCCTGCACGGGGAAGGCGCTGCCGAACATCCAGCGCTCCGGGTCGTCACCGAGGCCGTCGGCGACAGCCGTGGGGCCGTTGACGTGCCACAGGTCGAGCCGCAGCCATTCGGGCGCAGCGTCACCGAGGTGCCGGTTCAGCGTGATCCAGTCCGCGCGGTTCAGCCCGCTCAGCAGCAGTGGATGAGCAGGGCTCTCGCGCACGAGGTCGGCGATCCGGTGCACTTCGAGGTCGCCGGCGGGGGAGAGCGGATGCCGCACTCGGGCATCGTCGAGCCGGGCGATTAGCTGCAGGGGCAACCCGCGGTCGGCGCACACCTCGAGCACCGGGCGCACGGCAGAGACCTCGTAGCGGTGGAAACCGGGACCGACGCGCACGCCGCGCGCACCGGCGGCCATGGCATCGTCGAGCTCCTCGCGCCACGTCGGGTCACGCGGATCGATCGTCGCGAACACCCGGAACAGCGGGTCGTCGGCACACGCCGCGAGCGCGGCCTCGTTGCCGGTGCGCGTGTCGAAGCCGAACAGCGATGCCAGATGCGAGACCCAGACCGAGTGCAGGCCGAGGCGGTCGGCGTGGGCGCGCAGGGCGTCAGCATCCGCGGCGGCGGAAAGACGGTAGGGCCACTGCCCGAGGAAGCAGGTGGTGTCGGTGGCGCCGAGGTCGGCGAACGCGCGCAGCATCCGTCGCGCCTGCACGGTCATGCCGCGACCTCCGCGAGCCAGCGGGCCACCGTGCCGCCGAAGACCCGCTCTTCCGCCTCGGGGTCGAGCCCCGCGCCGAGCACCTTGCCGACGTTGGCCGCGAGGTCGATGTGGGGCAGGTCGGAGCCGAAGACCACCCGATCGGGGCCGAGCCGCTCGACGGCCTGCGCCACCTCGCCGGCGCCGATGATCGTGCCCGAGGTGTCGACCGCCACGTTGGCGCACGAGCGCACCGTGTTCACCGCCGACTCGGGCTGACCTCCCAGATGCGCCATCAGGAAGCGCACGTCGGGGTGGCGGCGGGCGGCGGCCGCGATGTGCTCGGCCGTGGACTCGTAGGGGAAGCGGTCGACGGTCTTGCGCCACGCATGGGCGAGCACGATCAGGCGGTGCTCGGCGGCGTACTCGAGGATCGGGTCGCTGAGCGGATCGTCGGCCAGCGTCGCGATCCAGAGCTTGATGCCGATCATGCCCCGGTCCTCGATGTTGCGGCGCAGATCGTCGAGGCTGTCGCGACCGAACCGCGGATTGACGTAGCAGTAGCCGCGCAGCCGGTCGGGGTATCGGCGCAGTTCGCCGGCAAGCACGGTGTTCATCTCGCGCACCTCGTCGAGGCTCGGGTGGGCTTGGAAGCCTCCGAGGTTGCTGCACAGGAACAGCTCGATGCCGAGGCGGTCGCCGGCGTCGAACACCGTGGGATCGAAACGGCCCTCGTCGAGATGGGTGTGGGCGTCGATGCCGATCATGCCATCGCCTCGCTGACGGCGACCGCGGCTCGGCGCAGCGTCTCGTCGATGTCGTCCTCGGTGTGTGCGGCATTGACGTACACGACTCGATAGAAGGAGAGTCCGTGGCGGAACGCCGCCCGCAGGAACGCCTGGATCTCGGCGTCGGCGCCGACGAACTGCGGGCACGCCGGGTGCCCGACGAGTCGGATGTCGGAGCCGGCCTCAGCGAACATCGTGTTCATGCCGTTCTGCAGTCGGGTGCCGGAGGCGAGCAGTCGCGCGATCACGTCGCGGTCGCGGATGGCGGTCATCGTCGCGGTGGCGGCTGCGAGCGACAGGGTCTCGCCGCCGTAGGTCGAGGTCACGACCACCTCGCCGCGGTCGAGCACGCCGAGCACCTCCCGGCGCCCGCAGTAGACCGCGAGGGGCATCCCGTTCGCGATGCCCTTGCCGAACGCCGACAGGTCGGGGAGGACACCGGTCGCCTCGGCCATGCCGCCGAGCGCCACCCGGAAGCCGGTGACCATCTCGTCGTAGGCCAGCAGGGCGCCGTGCCGGTCGGCGAGGTCGCGCAGGTAGCGATAGAAGCCGGCCGCCTCGGGGATGGCGGGGTAGTCGGCGGCGACGAGGATCACCGCGATCTCCGAACCTCGGGTGAGGAACAGGCGGTCGAGGGTGGCGCGATCTTCCCAGTCGACCGCGTGATGCAGCGCAGCGAGAGCGGCCGGCACGCCGGGCACGGCATCCGTCGTCGCACCCGGCAGCACGCGGGCGCCCGCGGCGAGCGAGTTGAGCCAGCCGTTGTAGCCGATCTGCACGACACGGTCGCGACCGGTGTGCGCACGAGCGATGCGGATGATCGCGGCCAGCGCTTCGCCGCCGGTCTTCAGGAAGCGCGCGGCCTCGGTGCCGGGCACGAGGGAGCAGAACAGCTCGGCCGTGGTCGTCTCGAGCGGATGCGGGTGGCCGAACAGGATGCCGTCGTCGAGCTGGGCGCGGATCGCGGCGTCGACCGTCGGATCCGCATACCCGAGCGTGACCGGGCCGAGCGCGCAGCGGTAGTCGATGAACTCGCGGCCGCGGTCGTCCCACACGCGGCATCCGCGCCCTCGGACGATGACCTCGGGCTCCTCCGGCAGCAGCGTCGGCGCCTTGGAGTTGGTGCTCGACCCGACCGGCATCACGGCCAGCGCGCGCTGCCGCCATCCGGTCGTGGTGTGCGCGGTGTGCATGCCTGGCCTCTCTGCCGTTCGGATCCTGCGGGTGTGGTGTCTAGGCGAGGGTGACGACCTCGCCGCCGCGGGTTGCGGAGAGTTGCGCGGCCTTCGCGATCTCGACCGTGCGGATGCCGACACCGGCGTCGGGCTGCGGCTGCCGGCCCTCGCGCAGGGCGCGGACGAACTCGTCGAGCAGCAGGGCGTCGAGGTCCGCTCCGACGGGACTCCACGTCTCGCCGAGCGCATCGTGGCCGGCCACGCCCTTCGCGAACGGGCTGACCGTGACGGTGCCGCGCTCGGCCACGACCTGCAGCGTGAGGCCGCCCCAGGTCGCCGAGCTCATCGGCCAGCTCCAGGAGCAGTCGATCGTGGCGATCACACCGCTCGGGTACTGGATGGTGACGAGTCCGCCGGTCTCGACCGCGAGCTCGCGCTGCGCGTGCAGGATGCTGTTCGACACCGCCCGCACGGACTGCGCCCGCTCACCCAGCAGTTCATCGAGCAGGTCGGCGCAGTGCACGACGTGGTCGACGAGTGCGCCACCGCCCGCCAGCTCGGGGTCGGTGAACCAGGCGCGATCCTGCGGGAGCTTGCCGTTGTTGATGCCGGTGACGCCGAGGACCTTGCCGAGCCGGCCGCTGCGCAGCTCGGCGATCGCGTCGCGCACGCCCGGGGCGAAGCGCACCGGGTACGCGACCATCAGGATCACGCCGGCCTTCTCGCAGGCCTCGCGCATCGCGATCGCGTCGTCGACGGTCGTGGCCAGCGGCTTCTCGCACAGCACGTGCACCCCGGCGGCGGCCGCGCGCTCGACGAGGGCGCGGTGGCGGGAGTTCTCGGCGGCGATCACGACGGCGTCCGGCTTCCAGGCGAAGGCCTCGTCGTACGTGTCGACGTACGCCACGCCCAGCTCTGCGGCCAGTGCGGCACCGCGGGGGGCGTCGTCGGGCGCCGTGGCGCCGTCGGGGTCGGTGGCGATCAGCTCGACGCCGGGCATCTGCGTCAGCGCATGCACGTAGCTCAGGGCGTGGGTGTGCGCGAACGACAGGACGGCGATGCGCAGCGGGCGGGGGGCGGTCATCGGACGGCCTCCTCGGCCTCGGAGCGGTCGGGGGCGGGGGCCGCGAGGGGCAGCGCGACGGGCGTGCCGGCGGCGATCGAGGCGTAGGCGGCCTCGGCGACCGCGACGGCTTCGATGCCGTCGGCCGGGCTGACCCGCGCGTCGCGGCCTTCGCGCAGCGCGGCCACGAAGTCGGCGATCTCGGCGTAGTACGGGCTCTCTTCGGGTGACATCGGCGGCAGGTAGTCGGTGGCTCCGGCGTCGAGCACGGCGTCCGTGCGCAGCGAGGCGTCTTCGGCGCTGTCGTATCGCAGTCGGCCCTCGGATCCCGCGACCTCGACGCTCGTGCGGAACGGCATGCCCGGTGCGACCCAGCTGGCGTGTAGATGGCTGATCACGCCGCTGCGGTGCGTCAGTACGACGTGCGCCGTGACGGGCGCGGGAACCCGGTCGTCGACGGTCGGCGGGTTCTGCACCGCGAAGACCGTGGCGACGGGCCCGGCGAACCAGACCGCCTGATCGATGTCGTGGATCATCAGGTCGCGGATGACGCCGCCGCCCGTGCTCTCCGAGAAGAACCAGGGCGTCTGCGGCGCGGAGCCGGCGCGGCTGAACCGCTGCACCGCGAGCGTGCCGATGCGTCCGGCGTCGATGCCGGCCTTGATCTGCGCGTACTCGCCCATGTAGCGCACGACGTGGGCGGGAAAGAGCCGCACACCGGCATCTTCGGCTGCCTGGGCGACCGTCGCCGCAGCCTCGGCGGTGGCGGCCAGCGGCTTCTCACAGATGACGTCCCGCCCGCGCCGGATCGCCCGCAGCGCGAAGTCGGCGTGGGTGCTGCTGGGGGTCACGATGTCGACGATGTCGACCAGCTCGATGAGCGCGTCGACGTCGGGGACGAGCGCGAAACCGTACTCCTCGGCGATCTCCTCGGCGCCAGCGAGAGAGGTGACGTAGCCCTCGGCGCCCAGCGCCCGCCACGCGTCGGCGTGCACGCGCGAGATGCCGCCGGCTCCGATGAGTCCGACCTTCAACGTGCTCACTGCTTCTCCTCGGTGTTCTCGGCGGTGGTGTTATCGACGGTGGTGTTCTCGACCGGCAGGGGCGTGATCGGCGGGGCCGGCATGTCGTCGATGCCGTAGATCTCGGCGGCGTGCCGCTGGAAGGCATGCACCACCGCACCGTGCGCTGCGGCCTCGGCGCCCAGACGGGCCTCGGCGAGCGGCACCTGGAACGGCAGACCGAGGTGCCCGGGAAGCGCGGCCCGCAGCGGGTCGAGCAGCTGCTCGTGCGCGGCGGAGAGGCCGCCACCGATGACGATCATGGCCGGGTCGACCGTCATCGTCAGGGTCGCGATCCCGTGGGCGAGCTCGTCGATGAAGCCGTCGAGCTCCTGCTGGGCGGCGGCGTCTCCGCCACGCGCCAGAGCGAAGACCTCGGCGGCGGTCGGGGCGGTGCGCCACGAGATCTGTCCGGTCTCGCTGTTGAGTCCGCGGAAGGCGAGGCGGCCGATGTCGCCGGCGGCGTTGTGGATGCCGCGCCGCGGGCGACCGCCGAGGATGAGCCCCATCGCGATGCGGTTGCCGACCGAGAGGTAGATGACGTCGTCGACGAGCTGTGCGACACCGAGGTGGTGTTCCGCGACCGCGGCCAGGCGCACCCCGTTGTCGACCGCGACGGGGCAGCCGAACGCCTGCCGCAGCTGCGAGCCGATGTCGATGCCCGACCACTCGGGGATGACGACCGAGGTGGTCACCCGCCCTGCGTCATCGACGATGCCGGGGAGCGAGACGCCGACCGCGCGCAGCTTCGACGCGGGGATCCCGGCGTCGAACAGGGTGCGGCGCACGTCGTCGATGACGGCGGTGAGTTTGGAGGCGCCGTCGGGCTGCTCGGCGACGCCGGGGTAGCTGCGCTGCACGATCACGGCTCCCGCGAGGTCGGCCAGCACGACCCGCACGCTGGCGACGCCGATGTCGACGCCGACGACGGTGCCGGCGGCGGCATGGAACGAATAGCGCCGGGCGGGGCGACCGGCTCCGCCGCCGTTCTGCGCCGGGGCGTCGACGATCAGCCCGGAGTCGCCCAGGGCGGTCACGGCATTCTCGACCGAGGTGCGCGAGATCTCGAGGGAGCGGGAGAGGTCGTTGACGGTCGCGGGGCCCGCGTCGCGCAGCTGCAGAGCCGATCGCGCGACGATCGAGCGCGGACTGTTCACGGCCATGTGCTGCCCCCTCTTCTTCTCCGTCGTCGGGTGCGATCAAATTAGCACACCGAATTCTCAGATCAAGCTTTGTTGTTTTCGAACGGGAAACACGCCTGAAACAAGCGCCTGAGAACTTGTACTTGACGAATTATCCCATCCCAGTGTCATAATGAACCGTACTCAGCACGGTTCAAGCAAAGGAGCACCATGCGCGTCAGCAAGTTCATCGGCGTCGCCGCGGGAGTCGCGGCTGCCACCCTGTTGGCCGGATGTTCGGCCGGCGGAGGCAACACCGCAGAGGGTGAGCAGGACATCACGGTCTGGCTCTACCCGGTCATCGCCGACGAGGCGGTGCACAAGGACTTCTGGGACTCGACGATCGCCGACTTCGAGAAGAAGAACGAGAACATCAACGTCGACTACGAGATCTTCCCGTGGGCCAACCGCGACGAGGCTCTGCAGACGGCGATCGCGGCCGGCAAGGGTCCCGACGTCGTCTACCTCATCCCCGACCAGCTCGCGGCGTACCAGAAGTCGATCGCACCGCTCAACGACCTGCTGAGCGAAGAGCGCCAGGGCGACCTGCTGCCCAACGTGAAGACCTCGGTCACCCTCGACGGTGACATCCTCGGAGCGCCGCTGCTCACCAGTGCCCAGCCCCTCCTGTGCAACGCGGCCGCGTTCGAAGCCGCCGGCGTCACCGAGTACCCCGAGACGTGGGACGACATCGCCGAGATGGCCCCCAAGTTCACGGAGAAGGGCATGTACGCCCTCAACTACCCGGCATCCGCCGAGAACACCCTGAACCTCACCTACTACCCGCTGCTGTGGCAGGCCGGTGGCGAGGTCTACACGAAGGACGGCGACGTCGGCTTCGACAGCAAGGAAGGCGAGAAGGCGCTCACCTTCCTCACCGACCTGGCCGAGGCCGGAGCGCTCGACCCCGAGGCGCTCACCACCAACGTCCCGCTCGAGCAGACGGCCGTCGCTCAGGGCAAGGTCGCCTGCACCTGGAACAACGCGGTCCCCGAGGTCCTACCCTTCTGGGGCGAGGAGAACGTCAAGGTCCTCGCACCGCTGACCGAGAAGGAGACCGTGGCCTACGGCACGGTCGGCTCGCTCTCGGTGCTCAAGGGCTCCAAGGCACAGGATGCCGCGGCGAAGTTCGCGGAATACGCGACCGGCGCCGACGTCATCGAGCCGTACCTCAAGGCGGCCGGATTCTTCTCGGCGCTCAGCACCACCGAGCCGCTGTACGCGGATGACCCGCTGCTCGGCGAGGTCGAGAAGTACGTGCCCGACACCACGGTCGGCGAGCTCAACGCCTCGTCGCGTGCGCTCATGGGCGTGCTCGCGCCCGAGATCCAGGCCGCCCTCCTCGGGGACAAGTCCCCGGAGGACGCCCTGAAGGATGCCGCGACCGCCGCGGCACCGCTCACCAAGAAGTAAGCAGCATCCGGGGGCGTGCGGAGCCCGAACTCCGCACGCCCCCGTTCCCTTCACTCCCCCACGTGAGGAATCACTGATGACGACGGCAACCACGGCGAAGAGGCCCGCAGGGCGGGTCGCACGGGTGCTCGCACGGCGAGAGGCGCGCATCGCGTTCCTGTTCGTGCTCCCTGCGTTCCTCCTCTTCATCGCCTTCCGCTTCGGCCCCAGCATCGTCGGCGTCGCCTTGAGCTTCTTCGACTACGACATCACCGGCGAGATCTCCTGGCGCGGGCTCGACCACTTCCAGCGCATGATCGCCGACCCGCTGTTCTGGCGGGCGATGGGCACCACGCTGATCTACACGGTGTTCGCTGTGCCGATCGCGCTCGTGCTCTCCACCGTGATGGCGCTCGGCGTGCGCCGCGCCTTCCGGGGCGCGCGCTTCTTCCGGTCGATCTTCTTCCTCCCCGTCATCACCTCGCTCGTGCTGGCGGGCTCGATCTTCGTCTGGATATTCTCGGCCAACGGCCCCTGGTCGGCGCTGATGACCCCCCTGGGTCTCGGCGGATCCTGGCTGGGCAGCACCGTGCTCGTCATCCCGGCCATCGTCGTCGTGGGCGTCTGGTCGCGATTCGGCTACGGGATGATGATCCTCATCGCCGCGCTGCAGGACGTGCCGCGCGAGCTCGAAGAGGCGGCCCTGATGGACGGAGCAGGCGCCTGGCAGCGCTTCCGCTACGTCATCCTCCCGGTGCTGCGTCCGACCTTCTTCTTCCTCGCGGTGATCGAGACGACCGCCGCGTTCCAGGTGTTCGACGTCATCTACGTGATGACCCAGGGTGGACCCGCGAACGCCAGCTACTCGCTCGTCTACATGCTGTACGACCAGGGCTTCCGCTACTTCGACTACGGATACGCGGCCGCCATCGGTGTGGCCCTGTTCATCATGACCCTCGTCGTCGCGCTCATCCAGCGCCTGGTGATCGGAAAGCAGAAATGACCGCTCTGTTGCAGCCGCCGACCCAGCCGCCGACGCAGTCGCCGGTGATGCCGCCGAAGACGTCGACCAAGCAGCGCCGCGCATACCGCGCACTCCAGCCCACCGGCTGGGGGATCGTCGGACGATGGATCTGGCTGAGCCTGGCCGGCATCCTCAGCTTCTTCCCCTTCTACGCGATGGTCGTGCTGAGCCTGAAGCCGGGCATGGTCGTCGAGCTCCCCGGGTCGCTGCTGCCGTTCCAGGACATCTCGTTCGAGGCCTACGAGCAGGTGCTCGCCGGGCAGAACATCCTCGGCTGGCTCGGCAACACGCTCATCTACTCGCTCGTCTCGGTCGTCGCGGTGCTGTTCCTCTCGGCGCTCGCGGGGTACGCCTTCGCCAAGAAGCGCTTCCGCGGCAAGGAGGTGATGTTCTGGTCGTTCCTCGCGATGGTGATGGTCCCGTTCCACGTCACCCTCATCCCGACGTTCATCCTCATGGCGAACCTCGGCGGCGTCGACACGTACTGGGGCCTGATCCTGCCGTCGCTCGCCAACGCGCAGGCCGTGTTCCTGATGCGGCAGTTCATCTCGGGCCTCCCCGACGAGCTGTTCGAGGCCGCCCGCATCGACGGTGCGGGCGAGTTCCGCATCTTCCTGCGGATCGTGCTGCCGCTGTGCAAGCCGATCCTCGCGACCCTCGGCATCTTCGTCTTCCTGTGGCACTGGAACGACTTCCTGTGGCCGCTCATCATCGCGAAGTCCAACGCGATGTTCACACTCACCGTCGGCATCTCGTCGCTGCAGCAGCAGAACGTCCCGCTGAGCACCATGCTCGCCGGATCCGTCGTGGCGCTGCTGCCCATCTTCCTCGCGTACCTCATCGCTCAGCGGTACGTGCAGGAGGGCGTGGCCGGTACGGGCATCAAGGGCTGAGAAGAAGGGAAAGCACCACATGACTCAGCACAGTTTCACTTCGGAAGCCGATCTCGAGGAGGCGCTCGCCACCCCGAGCGCCGGCCTGATCGACGACCTCGCGCGCGGGGCGGGCGACCTCGTGATCCTCGGTGCGGGCGGCAAGATGGGCCCGACCCTGGCGATGCTCGCGCGTCGAGGGATGGATGCCGCCGGCCGCAAGGACGACGCGGTCTACGCCGTCTCCCGCTTCGGCGACGCCGCGATCCGCGAGCGCCTCGAGACCGCCGGGGTGAAGGTCGTCTCGTTCGACCTGATCGAGAACGATGACTTCGCATCCCTGCCGGATGCCCCGAACGTGGTGTTCATGGTCGGCGCGAAGTTCGGCGCCGCGACCAACGCCTCCTGGGCGTGGGAGGTCAACGCCGCCCTGCCCGACCGCGTCGCCCGCCGCTACCGCGACAGCGCCATCTCGGTGCTCTCCACGGGCAACATCTACCCGTTCCTCCCCGCCTCGTCGGGCGGCGCATCCGAAGAGGTGCAGCCGGCGCCGATCGGCGAGTACGCGCAGTCGTGCCTCGGGCGCGAGCGGGTGTTCGAGTTCGGCGCCCAGGAGCGCGGCACCAAGGTCGCGATCATCCGCCTGAACTACGCCGTCGACCTGCGTTACGGGGTGCTCGCCGACATCGGCAGTGCCGTGCATGCGGGGCAGCCCGTGTCGGTCGCCACCGCCAACGTCAACGTCATCTGGCAGGGCTACGCGAACGAGGTCGTGCTGCGCAGCCTCGTGCACGCCTCGACCGACCCGTTCACGATCAACCTCACCGGTCCCGAGCTGCTGAGCGTCGAGTCGATCGCCCGCCGCTTCGGCACGCTGTTCGACCGGGAGGTCGAGATCGTCGACGAGCCGCAGCCGACCGCGCTGCTCAGCGACGCCCGCCGGTGCATGGCGCTGTTCGGCTACCCGGCCGTGTCCGCCGAGACCCTCATCGGTCTGCAGGCCGACTGGATCGAGAAGGAGTTGCCGATGATCGCCAAGCCGACCAAGTGGGCCGTGCGGGACGGGAAGTTCTGATGACGGAGTCCGCCGCACGCACCGCGACCGTGCCGTCGCTGCGCCCCGAGGCCGCCGCCACGCTCGCGCGCGGAGCGGTCATCCCGGCGCATCCGCTCGCGCTCACCGCCGACCGCGCGCTCGACGAGCGTCGTCAGCGCGCGCTCTCCCGGTACTACCTGGATGCCGGTGCCGGCGGCCTCGCCGTCGGCGTGCACACGACCCAGTTCGAGATCCGCGACCCGGAGCACGCGCTGTTCGAGCCGGTGCTCGCGCTCGCAGCCGAGGAGATGGATGCCCGCGACGACGCGAGCCTCGTGCGCATCGCCGGAGTGGCCGGCGACACCGCTCAGGCGGTGGCCGAGGCGGAGCTGGCCCGCTCGCTGGGCTACGACGCCGTGCTCGTGAGTCCCCGGGTCGCGGGCGCCGACGAGCGTGCCCTGCTCGAACGCGCCCGCGCCGTCGGCGAGGTGCTGCCGCTGGTCGGCTTCTACCTGCAGACCGCGATCGGCGGACCCGTGCTCGACCGCGACTTCTGGCGTGAGTTCGCATCGATCCCCGCTGTCGTCGCCGTCAAGGCCGCGCCCTTCGACCGGTACCGCACCCTGGAGCTGGTGCGCGGCGTCGCCGCCTCCGGTCGCGCCGACGAGATCGCCCTCTACACGGGCAACGACGACGCGATCGTCGCCGACCTGCTCTCCGAGTTCCACGTGGAGTCGCCGTCGGGTCCGCGCACGCTGCGCTTCGTCGGCGGACTGCTCGGCCAGTGGGCGGTCGGCACGCGTGCTGCCGTCGCGCTCCTCGAACGCGCCCAGCGGGCGATGGCCGGCGACGCGGAGGCCTACCGCGAACTCGGGCTCGTCGCCTCCGACATGGTCGACGTCAACCAGGCCGTGTTCGACCCGGGCAACGACTTCCACGGGGTGATCGCCGGCGTGCACGAGATGCTCCGCCAGCAGGGCCTGCTCGACGGCACCTGGTGCCTCGACCCCGCAGAAGGGCTCTCGCCGGGGCAGGCCGAGGAGATCGCGCGGGTGCGCCACGCCTACCCCGACCTGAACGACGACGCCTTCATCGCCGAGAACCTCGAGGCCTGGCTGGCATGAGTGCGGGCACGGGTGCGCCGGCCGTGGTCGCGGTCGTCTCCGAGGAACTCTTCGCGGAGTTCTTCTCGGCGGAGGATGCGGGGCGGCTGCGCGTGGTGGCCGCTCGTCTCGGGGGTTCTTTCGTTCGCGTGGATCGGTTGGCCGACGCCGAACTCGCCGAGGCGCGCATCGTCATCACGAGCTGGGGCGTCGGCCCGTTCGACGCGGCGGTGCTCGCCTCGCTGCCGAAGCTCGAGCTCATCGCGCACACCGGCGCCACGATCAAGCCCTTCGCGACGGATGCGCTGTTCGACCGCGGTGTCGTCGTGACCCAGGCGGGTGCGGGCATGGCGCGGCCCGTCGCCGAGGTGTCGCTGACGTTCACGCTCGCCCTGCTGCACCGGGTGCCCGAGATGCACAACGCCCTGCGGGATGGCGACGGTTGGTACGACGCGGATGCCGTGGGCGTGCAGCGCGAGATCCTCGGCACGCCCATCGCCGTGATCGGGGCCTCGCGCACCGGACGTGCGTATCTCGAACTGATCCGTGCGCTCGGGGCCGAACCGCTGCTGGTCGACCCGACTCTCGATGCGGCGACCGCTGCCGTTCTCGGTGCCGAGCTCGTGTCGCTCGCCGAGGCGCTGCAGCGCGCGCAGATCGTCGCCGTGCACGCACCCACGCTGCCCGAGACCCATCACCTGATCGGTCGCCGTGAGCTCGCACTCATGCGCGACGGCGCGGGGCTCGTGAACACGGCGCGGTCGTGGCTGGTCGACGAGGCCGCGTTGATCGAGGAGGCGCAGCGCGGTCGGCTCAGCGCCGCGATCGACGTGTTCGACGAGGAGCCGTTCGCCGTCGACAGCCCGTTCCGCACGCTGCCCGGAGTGCTGGTCACTCCGCACCGGGCGGCCGGCACGAGCCAGGGACGATTGCGTCAGGGGCGGATCGTCGTCGACGAGGTCGAGGCCTTCGCCGCGGGGCGTCCGCTCGCGCACACCATCTCCCGCGACCAGCTGTCGTCGATGGCATGACCGGGTCGGCGCTGCGGGTGGCCTTCGCCGGACTCGCGCACTCGCACCCGTACACCGATGCCGCGAACGTCCGCGCGCTGGGCGCCGAGGTCGTCGGGGTGCACGATGCGGATGCGGTGGTGGCCGACGACTTCGCGGCACGGTTCGGCGGTGCGGCGGTGGACTCTGTCGGCGCCCTCGCCGCACTGCAGCCCGACTTCGTGATCGCGACACCGCGGCCGGATGAGACGGTCCCTTTCCTGAAGGCTCTCGGCCGTGGGGGCGCTCCGGTGTTCGTGAACAAGGTCATCGCCGCGACGGCGGCCCAGCTCGATGAGGTCGACCGCGCGCTCGCAGCATCCTCGGTGCCGGTCGGCACGAGTTCCGTCCTCCGTTTCGCCCCTGCGCTCGCCTCTCTTGCCGGGGAGATCGCGGTCGGTGATGTCCTCGCGCTCCGGGTGCACGTCCAGCACGACAACGCAGCGTTCCAGTTGCCGGGCCGCTCCTGGCAGGACGACCCGCAGCGTGGAGGGGGCACCGCCGTGACGGTCGGCGTGCACGCCTGGGAGATGGTCGACGTGCTGCTGCCGGGAGCTGACCTCGTCTCCGGATCCGGCTGGACGCGCACGAGCGGCGGATCCGCCACTGCGTCAGAGGATGCCGCCGGCGTCGACGGTCTGCTGCGCGTGCCCGGGGCGCATCGCGAGGTGCCGGTGCAGGTGCTCGTCACCGGGGCGCCCGGCGCGGATGCGTACGCGGTGGACGTGGTGATGGCCGCCGGCATCCGATCCGTCTCGCTCGGTGTCGATGACGGTGCCGATGGTGAGGGCGTGAACGCGACGCTGGGTTTCCTCGGCCTGATCCGTGCACTGCTCGACGCGGCGGCACAGGGCGCGACCGCGGCTCCCTGGAGCGAGGCACGGGGCGTCGTGGCGAACACCGTCCGTGCCGCCGAGATCGCTCGAGGTGTCTCGTGAGCGCGGCGACGATCCGTGTGGCCCGCGCCGCCGACCAGCAGGCACTCGCCGCGCTGTGGGCGACAGTGTTCACTCCGCCGCTCGCCCCCGACCAGTGGCTCGTCGACGACGAGCGGCTCGCGCACACGCTGGTGGCCGAAGACGGCGACGGTCTGTGCGGGTCGATCTACGGACTGCCCAAGCGGCTGCGGGAGGCCGACGGCGGGATCGCCGAGGTGCACGCCATCGGCAGTGTCGCGGTCGCCGAGCGGGCGCGGGGTCAGGGGCTCGCACGTCAGTTGGTCGCCGCGACGCTGCAGGCGGGTCGCGACGCCGACTGGGCGCTGCTGTTCACCGGAACCCCCGAGGTGTATCGCTCCAGCGGGTTCGAGACGTTCTCGATGGCGCGCACCCTGGCCGGGCCCTGGCGCGCTCCCGCTCCCGTCGAGACCGATGATCGCGTCGAGCGGGAGACCGTCGGGCTCGGGAGTCTGCGCCCGCTGCGCGAGATCTACGAGCGTTCGCGCGACGGCAGGGTCGTGCTCGCCCCGGTGCGCGGCGATCGCGACTGGGCGATGGCGGAGGTGCGGATGAGCGGCGCCACCCTGTACCGGCGGGTCGAGGGATCGACGGTGGTCGGCTATGTGATCGCCGAGCGCCGCGGTGAGGTCGGAACTCTTCTGGAGAGTGCCGTGCTTCCGGAGGCCGCCGCCGCGCGCGGTGAGCTGCTCGCCGCGGTCGCTGCGGACTGGGCTGCGGCGGGTGTGACCTCGTGCGAGCTCGCCGTGCCCGCCCTGCCGGAAGACGACCTCGTGATGCGCGACTTCGCGCCCGAGGCCGTGCGGCAAGACGACCGCACCGGGATGATCCGCCCGCTTCGGCGCGCGGCTCGATTGCACGGCATCCGCCACTTCACGGCGGGCGACTACTTCTGAGCATCCGCTCGGAGCACGGCACTGGGGACTGGGGATCAATCGGATGATGCGGCTCGGCCGGACGGCCGGACGCCTGACCGCGGTGATGACGCCGCACGGAAGGATGAGCATGACCCCGCAGGAGATGACCCAGACCGAAACCGCCGCGCTGCGCAGCAGGCGCATGCTGCTCGCCGGGTTCGGCGCCGCCGCGATCGGTGGAGTGGCCGCCGTCGGCATGCCCGCCGCCGCACAGGCCGCAGGACCCGTGGCACCGCAGAGCTCGTCGGGCTCGGCGAACGTCGCCAACGGCGGCACCGCGACCGACCTCGCGAAGCGCAAGGGCAAAGACGGCGACCTCGTGCGCACGGTCGGGTACGCGGCGGCCGGAGACGGTGGCGACGGGCTGTACCGGTTCGTGAAGAAGGATGCCCCGAAGGCGAACGGCGGCACCGTGCTCGCGGCCCCCAAGGGCGGCGCCTGGCTGCTCGTGCACGACGGGGTCGTCGACTTCCGCCTGTTCGGCGTGATGGACGCGAAGGTCAACGCCGACGATGCTCTCGACGCGATGGTGAACGATGCGAGCATCCATCGGATCGAGGCCCACAGCGACCTGAACTTCGTGCGCCGCCACAAGTTCTCGCGGTCGAACATCGCGTTCGACTTCGGTGGCCACCTCATGACGACGGTCGGCATCGAGAACGCCGGCAAGGACGACCCCTTCGCCGCGGTCATGTTCTTCCGCGGCGAGGTGACGGATGCCGTGCACGAGGCGCGGCTGAATGAGGTGGTCCCCGACCTCGGCGACGTCTTCCCGGTCGCCGACTCCTCGTTCTTCGCGGTCGGCGACTGGTACGCCGCCGAGGTGAACGCGTTGGCCGGCCGCTGGGAGCGCGAGCTGCAGCGGCTCGTGCAGGTCACGCAGATCGTCGACGGCACGCACATCCGCATCAATTACAAGAACGGCTGGCCGCTCGGCAAGGACCGCACGATGACGTGGCGCCGAGTGGTGCCGGTGCAGGACGTGACCGTTTCGAACCTGAAGTTCCTCGGCACGGGGAAGGACGAGTACACGGGCTCGCACCCGCTCGCCTTCGAGTACGCGGTGCGCTGCGACGTCGACCACATCGACGGCACCGGTACGTTCTGGCCGCTCATCCAGCGGCGGTGGAACACCTACTTCTCGACCGTGAGCTGCACGCTCAAGAACCCCACCTCGGTGACGTGGGGTGGCGCCGGCTACCTGACGCAGCAGATCTACTGCCTGTACGGATACGTCGCCAACTGCCACACCGCCAACTCGCGGCACCTGAACGACTTCACCGCGAGCGCCTACTGCCTGGTCGAGAACTGCCACGGCGACGGCGACGACCAGGGTCCGTTCGTCACGCACGGCCAGTACGAGCACGACCTCACCTACACCGGCAACTCCGGGCTGATGACGTTCGCGAACTCGGGGGCGGCCTGGGGCTCGGCTGCCAAGCGCATCACGGTGCGCAAGCACGTGTGCTCGTGGTTCGTCGCCCGCGTGCGCATCACCGACCTCACCCTCGAAGACGTGCAGGTGATCGGCAAGCCCTCGCTCGCCGGCTCCGGGATGCTGTGGATCAACGCCGACGGCGCGCAGCTGCGCGGGTGCACGGCATCCGACACGCTCGTGATCACGCAGGCCTCGGACAACTCCGGTCGCCCGACCGTGATCGCCGACTCGCACTTCACGTTCGTCGCGCCGGGCGAGCTCACCAATGCCACCGTGAAGACCCCGGTCACCTTCGTCGACACCGTGCTCGACCGGGTCGGCGGCCTGAAGATCGCGGGCTCGGGGGCGGTCACGTTCCGCGGTTCGACGCTGAACGCGGCGGATGACGCGGCGCCGATCGTGTCGTCGTCGGCGCAGCTGCGGTTCGAGGGGTCGACGCTGCGCAACGCCCGCCTCGCTGCGGCGCGGGCGGAGCGCCAGGTGGTCGAGATCGCGGGATCGGATGTGTCGATCAAGGGCGGAACCGGTGTATCCCGGACGGGCGACGGCGAGCTGCACCTGACACTGTCCGACAGCAGCTTCCGCGCCGAGGGATCGTCGACCCATGTCGCGGTCACGAAGGGTGCGACGCACTATCGCGCGGTCGGCAACCGGTTCGAGGGCGGCGCGCTGGAGCTGGCGGATGCCGCGTTCGGCGGCTCTTCGACCCTGCTGCACACCGGCAACGTCGAGTCGGGCGTCACCCGCGCGGCCTTCCCCGCCGAGGGTGACCGCGTCGTCGACACCGCCAACCTCGTGGTCTGAGTCGCGGAGCGCCGCCCGCGCCCCGCTGCGCGTGCCGAGTGCCGCCGCCCACCTCCACCCCCCTGCCGCCCCGGCCCCCGCTGTCGCCGAGTGCACGGGTTGTTCTCGAGTGCACGGCTTCTCGACGTGAAGATGCCGTGCACTCGGCGCGAAGCCGTGCACTCGGCGCAGGGGTGAGGGGGAGGGGCGCAGGGGGGAGGGGCGGAGGGGCCACCGGTTGTCGGCGCGGGGAGGAAACCGGGACCTGCCCCGCGAGTGCACGGGTTGTTCTCGAGTGCACGGCTTCTCGACGTGAAGAAGCCGTGCACTCGGCGCGAAGCCGTGCACTCGGCGCAGGGGCGAAAGGGGCGAGGGGCGCAGGGGGCGAGGGGCGGGAGTGACCGCGCGGGAGTGGCCGAGCGAGGGCCGACGCGGTGGTCAGCGCGGGCGGCGCGGGCTGTCGGGGTTCATCAGCGAGTGGCGGCGACCGTAGGCGAAGTACACGACGAGCCCGATCACGAGCCAGACGCCGAAGCGCAGCCACGTCTCCCAGTGCAGCTGCGAGATGAGGAACAGCGAGAAGCCGACGCCGACGATCGGCACCACCGGCATGAACGGCAGCCGGAACGTGCGCGGGGCATCCGGCTTCGTGTAGCGGAACACGACGACGGCGATGCACACCACGACGAACGCCGCCAGGATGCCGATGTTCGTCAGGTCGGCGACAGCCCGGATCGGGAAGATTCCCGCGAAGAACGCGGACCCGATGCCGGCGATCCAGGTCACCCGCTGGGGCACACCGCGACCGTCGACCTTCGAGAACCAGCCGGGGAGCAGTCCGTCGCGGCTCATCGAGAACCACACGCGGGTGGCGCCGAGGAGGAACGTGAGCATGACCGTGAGGATCGAGAGCACCGCGAACACGGAGATGATCGACGCGATGACGGGCAGCCCGACGCTGGAGAACGCCGACGCGAAGCCGGCCTTCGGATCGATGTCCTGGTAGTTCTGCATGCCGGTGAGCACCAGCGTCGCGGCCACGTAGAGCAGCATGGCGATGACGAGCGACAGGATGATCGCCTTCGGCATGTGCTTGCGCCCGTCCTTCGCCTCTTCGGCCGCGGTGCTCATCGCGTCGTAGCCGAACACCGCGAAGAACACCGTCGCCGCCCCGGTGAAGACCGGACCGAAGCCGGACGGCATGAACGGGCTGTAGTTGTCGGTGTTGATGTAGAAGATGCCGAGCCCCACGATGAACAGGATCAGCAGGATCTTGATCGCCACCGCCACCAGCTCGAATCGGCCGAAGGTCTTGGTGCCGCGGCTGAGGAGGAACGTCACGAGCAGGCAGATCAGGATCGCCGGGATGTTGACGACGCCGCCCGGCTGGTCGAACGTCTCGGTGACCGCGGTCGGCAGGTGCACGCCGAACCCGGAGAGGAACGCGTCGAGGTAACCGGAGATCCCGATCGCCACGACGGCGACGATGGCCACGTATTCGAGGAGCAGGTCCCAGCCGATGAACCAGCCGGTGATCTCGCCGAGCGCGACGTAGCCGTAGCTGTACGCCGATCCGGCTCGGGGGATCATTCCCGCGAACTCCGCGTACGAGAGTGCGGCGGCCGCCGAGGCCAGCCCGGCGATGAGGAACGAGATGACGACGGCGGGTCCGACGCCGGGGTTCGTGGCATCGCCGTGCGCGACGAGTCCGGCGAGCGAGAAGATCCCGACTCCGACGATGCCGCCGACGCCGATCGCGGTGAGCTGCCACAGCCCGAGGGATTTGAAGAGACCGCTGCTCTCCGCCTCTTCGTTCAGATCGCCGACCGGCTTGCGCCGCCAGACGGAGTACGCCGGATTCTTCGGATTCGTGCGGGGCATCCTTGCCTCCCTGAGTGGCCGCCCTGGTGGGGGCGGCGTGCGATGGCTGAGCTTTTGGCCTGTAACACGTTACGCCCGCCTCGGTTGCTCCTCAATCAGACTTCTGGCCAGTTCCGGCGCCTGTGCGTGCGTCCATCCGCAGCATCCGTCGGGCCACCACCACCGCCGCTGCCGCTGCCGCTGCCGCCGCTGCCGCCGCTGCCGCTGCCGCTGCCGCCGCTGCCGCTGCCGCCGCTGCCGCTGCCACCGCTGTCGAGTGCGCGGGATGTTGCCGAGTGCACGGGGTGCTCCCGCGACGAAGCCGTGCACTCGGCGGGAAGCCGTGCACTCGGCGAAGGGGGAGGGACGGGAGGGGGCGGGGCGAGGGGGCGGGGCGAGGGGGGACGGAGAGGGGACGGGAGGAAGGGAGGGGGATCAGCGCGCGGGGATGCCGACGAGCTCGGCGCTGCGCTGCCAGAGGGCCTCGGCGAGATCCGGGTCGTGCACCTGCGGATTGACCTTCGCGGTGAGCTGGCGCTCGTCATAGTAGGCGCCGGAGAGCCACGTCTCTCCCGGAGTGCCCTCGAGGAACCAGCGGAGGGTGTCGCCGCCCTTGTCGGCCCCGATCAGCAGCAGGTGCTTGAGGGGCGTGCGGTAGAGCAGGCGCATGACGCTCGACGAGTCGGACGCGAAGTTCGTCTGCACGGTGCCGGGATGGAACGCGACCGCGCTGAGCCCCTCGGCATGGAACTTCGTGTGCAGGCTCTTCGCGAACAGCACGTTGGCGAGCTTCGCGTCGCCGTACGCCTTGTTGGGGCTGAAGCGGCGGGTGTTGTCGAGGTCGTCGACGTCGATGTGCCCGAAGAGGCGGTGGGCGATGCTCGAGGTGTTGATGACCGCCCCGCCGGATGCCCGCAGCTGCGGCAGCAGCAGGTTCGTGAGCAGGAACGGTGCGAGGTGGTTGACCTGCATCGTCTTCTCGAAGCCGTCGACGGTGGGCGTCCGATCCCCGAAGATGCCGCCGGCGTTGTTCGCCAACACATGGATGCCCTCATCGCCGACGGCATCCGTGATCTTCGCCGCCAGAGCCCGCACGTCGTCGAGGCGGGCGAAGTCGGCGGTGAACCACTCCGCCCCGGTCTCCTCCGCGATCGCGCGGGTCTTCTCGACGGACCGGCCGATCAGGATGAGCCGGTGCGGTGACGCCGCGAGCTGGCGGGCGGCCGCAGCCCCGATCCCGTCGGATGCTCCGGTGAGGACGATCGTCTTCTGAGGCACGGGTCGCGTCACTCGGCCGTCGGGGTGATGCGACGGACCGCCCGGGTCACGTGCTCGGCGATGACCGCCTGCGCCTGTTCGGGGTCGCCGCTGGCGATGGCGTCGACGATCTGCTGGTGGCTGTGCACGTGCCCCTCCTGCTCGGCAGGGTCGAGCGCCGCGTTCGCCGCATGCAGGAAGCCGGTGATGCGGCCGCGCAGTTGCCCGCTCAGCTCGTCGAGGAAGCGATGCTCGGCGAGGTCGGCGAGGGTCTCGTGGAACAAACGGTCCTGGCGCAGGACCTCGTCGATGTCGCCGGGTGCCGCATCCGACATCGCCTGGATGATGGCCCCGAGTCGGGCAGCGGACTCCTCGTTCCACCGCTCCTGCACACGGATGGCCATGAACTGCTCGAGCACGATCCGCAGGCTCGAGATCTCTTCCAGATCCTGCGCACTCAACTGCGCGACGCGGGCGCCGCGGCGCGGCTCGCGGGTGATCAGGCGCTCCTCGGCGAGGCGGGTCAGGGCTTCACGCACCGGGATGTGACTCACGCCGAGGCGGTCGGCGAGCTTGCGCTCGACGAGGCGCTCCCCGGGGGCGAGCTCTCCGGAGTGGATGGCAGCGCGCAGCTCGTCCGCGACCTGTTCGGCGATGTTCTGATCCGAGACGCTGCGCATTCGGGGGCCCTCTCGATCCGCGGCGCAGCCCCGTCGAGCGGGCGCGCATTCGTTCGCTCGATGCTATGGCATTTCGCGGATGGGTGGACACCGGCGGAGATCTGCTAGATGCTATAGCAAAGACTCTGAACCGATGACGAAGGGGTTGTCATGACCGATGGATCGCCCGTTGTGGCGGATGTGCCCGCGGATGCGCCCGCGGAGGCGATGTCGCGGGAAGCGAGCGTGCGCTCCGCCGGTCGCCGCGCCCTCATGGCCGGGCTCGGTGCGGTCGCGCTCGGGGCTGCCGGCTCCCTCGCCGCCACGACACCCGCGCAGGCTGCCCCCGTCGTCGCCGGGGCGAAAGACATCACCCGGGCGGAATCCGTCGCCGAGCTGTCGCGGCTCCGCGCGCGGGACGGTGAGGTGGCGATCGTCGCCGGGTACCGGACGCCGGGCGACGCGGGGCTGCTCGTGTACGTGGGCAGCGAGAACGCGAAGCTCAAGCCCAACGGTGGCACGGTGATCGCCGGCAAGCGCGGCACCAGCTGGCTGCTGCAGCACGACGGCACCGTCGACTTCCGGGTCTTCGGCATCACGGGGCCGAAGACGGCGGCCGACGATGCGCTCGCCGCGATGGTGAACGATCCCCGCGTCGCCCGGATCGAAGCGCACACGGATCTGCTGTTCCAGCGGCGGCATCGCTTCACGCGGTCCCACCTCGAGATCGACTTCGGCGGTCATGTCATCTCGACGGAGGGCATCGAGGCGAACACCCACGACAACCCGTTCGGTGCGGTGATGTTCTTCACCGGGGAGTCGCGAGACGTCGTCGTCGAGCATCCGCTGGCGGAGGCCTGGCCCGAGCTGACGGATGCCGTCGCCGTGCCCGATGCGGCAAAGTTCCCGGTGGACTCCTGGTGGGCGGTGCAGTGCGACCCGGTCGCCGGAGGCGGAGCCGATGAGCGCGAGATCCAGCGGTTCGTCCAGGTGACGCAGCAGATCGACGGGACGCACATCCGGATCGACTACCTCAACGGGTGGCCGCTGGACAAGGGACGCAAGCTCACCTGGCGACAGATGGCCCCCGTCGAAGGAGTGCGCATCTCGAACATGCGGTTCCTCGGCGCCGGCCCCTTCGACGGGCCCACCGACGGCTCGTTTCCCGACTCCCGCGAGCTGACCGGATCGCATCCGATCGCCTTCGAGTACGCGATCGGATGCGATGTCGCCGATGTGCACGCGAGCCGCACCTGGTGGCCGGTCGTGATGCGGAGGTGGAACACCCACTTCACGACCGAGCGCTGCTCCGTCGAGAACCCGCCCACGGTGTTCTACGGGGGCGCGGGGTACCTCACGCAGCAGATCTACTGCCTCTACGGCCGGGTGAGCGACTGCACGTCGTCGAACGCGCGGCACCTCAACGACCTGACCGCCAGCGCGTACTGCATCGTCGAGAACTGCCACGGTGACGGCGACGATCAGGGCGGGAACCCCTTCACCACCCACGGTCAGTACGAGCACGACCTCACCTTCATCGGCAACTCGGGGCTGATGGACATCGCCAACTCCGGCGCGCAGTGGGGCACCTCCGCCAAGCGGATCACGGTGCGCGATCACGTCTGCTCGTGGTTCGTCGCCGGCACCAAGATCAGCGATCTGACGCTCGAGAACGTCCGCGTCATCGGACGGTCGACCTTCGACCCGCAGGCGACCATGACGATCAACGCCGACGGCGCCCAGCTGCGCGGCTGCACCGCCGGACTGCTGGCCATCGGTCAGCGCTCGGCCCGATCCTCGCGGCCGACGACGATCGAGGACTGCACCTTCGCGCTCTCCAAAGACCAGGTGCTCATCCAGACCCCGGTCACGGTGCCCGTGAGCTTCGTGCGCTGCACGATCACGGGGATCGACGGGGTGAAGGCGCGCGGTGCCGGCGCCGTCGAGTTCGTCGACTGCCGGTTGAGCGGTCCCGCGAAGGGTGCTGCGGCCGAGTTCGGTGCGTCGCGGGTGACCATCCGAGGCGGCGCGGTGCGCGATGTCCTGCTCACCGCGACCGCGGTGCGCGACCAGGTCATCGCGGTGGACGGGGTCGAGCTCAGCACCGAGCGCGGCGAGGGAGCCATGCTGTCCCGAGCCGCCGGTTCCGGGGTCATCACCTGGCGTCTGAACGGCGTGACCTCGACGGCGCCGAAGGGCGTGGCGCACGTCGACATCGGCACGGGCGTCAACCACGCACGCGTCACCGGCAGCCAATTCGTCGGCGGACGGCTGCGGCTGGCCGACGGCTTCTCGGAGCCGTCCACGCTCCTCTACAGCGACAACGTCGAGCGTGGCGTCGAGGCGGATCTCCCCGAGGCCGGAGGCCGCGTGCTGATCGCCGACGTGCTCACGAGCGCGTGACCGACGGCATCATGGAGCACATGGAGGACTTCGAGTGAACGACACGGCATCGGCCACCCATCTCGGCGATCGCATCCGGATCCCGCGCACGAGGGCGCGTATCGGCGTGGCCCGCCAGGACATCACTCCGCCCGTCGGCATCCGCGCGAAGAATTGGGGGCCCGCCGACTGGGAGCGCTCCGAGGGGGCGCATCGCCCGTTCGAGCTGACCGCGCTCGCCGTGATCGGCGGTGACGAGCGCCCGCGACTGCTGCTCGCGGCGGACGGCACCTGGTGGCGTCGGGTGGCCGACGAGCAAGGCGTCCGCGGGGCGATCCTCGACGGGCTCGGGCTCGATCCCGACCAGCTGATGCTCTCGCTCTCGCACACTCACGCCGGTGCCGTGCTCTGCGCCGCCGATGCGCACCTGCCCGGCGGCGAGCTGATTCCCGGGTACCTCGAGGCGCTCGCCGCCGCGGGCATCGCCGCCGGGCGCGAGGCGCTCGACGGCGCGGTCCCGGGGCTCATCGAGTGGACCACCGGGCGCTGCACCCTCGCGGCCGACCGCGAGCTCGACGTCGACGGTCGAGCGCTGGTGGGGTACAACCCGGCCGGCACCGCCGACGACACCGTCATGATCGGCCGCCTCAGCGTCGATGGTGCGGTGCTCGGCACGCTCGTGAATTACGCGTGCCACCCGACCACGCTCGCCTGGCAGAGCCGGGAGGTGTCGCCGGACTACGTCGGCGCGATGCGCGAGATCGTCGAGGCCGCCACGGGTGCGCCGTGTCTGTTCGTGCAGGGTGCCTCCGGCGAGCTGGCCCCGCGCGAGCAGTACACCGGCGACGTCACGGTCGCCGACCGCCACGGACGCTCGCTCGGGCACGCGGTGCTCGCGGCCCTCGACTCGCTGCCGGCGCCCGGGGAGGAGTTGACGCTCGAGGGCGTGGTGGAGTCCGGTGCTCCGTTGGCGATCTGGGCGGGGCAGGCTGCTCGGGGTGGGGAAGGGGCGGCCGGTTCGGTGACATCGGTCGAGCTGCCGCTGCGTGTCCTGCCGACGCTCGACGAGCTTGCCGAGGAGTGGAAGGACATCGACCCCCGCTCGCGCGAGGAGCGCCTCGGTCGCGCGCGCAACCTGCGCGACGGCTACATCGACGGCCCGACCGTGCAGCATCCGGTCTGGGCCTGGCGGCTCGGGGATGCCGTGATCCTCGGGCACCCCGGCGAGGCGTACTCGCGCTTGCAGACGACGTTGCGGGTGAGGTTCCCGGAGACGCCGATCGTCGTGATGAACCTCACCAACGGTCCCGGCTTCGTGTACCTGCCGACGCGGGACGCGTATGAGCGCGGGGCGTATCAGGCGTGGCAGACCCCGCTCGCGCCGGGCGCCCTGGACTTGCTCGTGGAGCACGTCACGGCGGTCGTGGCGGACCTGATCCCCCGCTGACCCGCCCTCCGACTACACTTGCTATAGCAAATCTCGAACCCCTGAGGAGAGCAATGACCGCGCCCGTCGCCATCGTCACCGGAGGATCCGCCGGCATCGGCTGGGAGATCGGCCAGCGCCTCGCCGCCGACGGCTACACGGTCGTCGCCGCCGACCGCGTGCCCGGACTCACCGCGGGAGAGAACCCCGCCAGCATCCTGTGGCGCGAGCTCGACGTGACCGACCACGCCGGCGTCGACCGGGTTTTCGGCGAGATCGAGGCCGAGCTCGGACCCATCGAGGTGCTCGTCAACAACGCCGGCATCCAGCGCCATCGCGGCATCGAAGACCTCAGCTGGGACGAGTGGTCGGCGGTGGTCGACGTCAACCTGCACGGCGTCTTCTCGGCACTGCAGGCCGCGGGCAAGCGGATGCTGGAGCGCGGCGAGGGCCGCGTCGTGAACATCTCGTCGATCTCCTCGCGCGGTTCGTCGGGGCGCGCGCCGTACGCCACCACGAAGGCCGCGGTGATCGGCCTCACCTCGACCGCCGGTGCGGAGTGGGCCTCGCGCGGTGTGCGGGTCAATGCGGTCGCCCCCGGCTACGTCGACACGGGTGTCTTCCGGCAGGGCGTCGAGGCGGGCACCCTCAGCCTCGACACGATCCTGTCGCGCATCCCCGCGAAGCGCCTGGGTGAGGCGAGCGAGATCGCTGCGGCGGTCAGCTTCCTCGTCTCCGACCAGTCGCGCTACATGAACGGTCAGACCCTGTACGTCGACGGTGGTTTCATGGTCGACTACGGCGTGCCCCTGGCGAAGAAGCCCGAATGAGCGCGATCGCCCGCATCGACACGGCCACGGCCGCGCTGCCCCTGCCCGCCCCGCTGCAGCTGGGCGCGATGACCGTGACCCGCCGCGAGTACAGCGCGGTGCGGGCGACGGCCGACGACGGCACGACCGGAGTGGCGTACTGCTTGTCGCGCGAGGCGCCGATGGCCGAGATCGTCGACCGACTAGTTGCGGGGCATGCGGTGGGTGCGGATGCCGACGACCCCGCGTCGACGTGGGAGCGGATGCTGCGCGGCAGTGCCATCGTCGGCCGGGTGGGTCTCGTGCGGCGGGCGATCGGCCTCGTCGACATCGCACTGTGGGACATCGCGGCCCGGCGGGCGGACGTGCCGCTGTGGAAGATGCTCGGCACCGGAGACGCCCCGCGGGACTCGATCCTCGTCGCCGCGTATCCGTCGGCATCCCGCACGCCGCGCGAGGTCGCCGACGAGGTGCTCGCGCAGGCAGACGGCTGGACGCACGTGAAGATCTCGCGCATTCCGGATCCGGCATATATGCGTGAGCTGCTCGCTCTGCTGAACGCCGAGCTGCCCTCCGCGACCGGCCTGATCGTCGATGTCGGCTTCGGTTGGCCGGATGCCGATGCCGCCCTGGCCGAGATCGCGCAGTGGGGCGACCCGCAGCTGGCCTGGCTCGAAGACCCGCTGCTGCCCGAAGATGCCGCGGGTGTTGCACGCATCCGTCGGGAGTCGGGACTTGCCCTCTCGGTCGGCGATGAGGTCACCGACCCTGCGGTGCTGAAGGCTCTGGTCGAGGTCGGTGAAGTGGATGCGCTGCGGATCGACGTGGTGGCGATCGGCGGTGTGACCCCGGCGCGCGAGCTGATCGCCTGGGCCGCCGAGCGCGGCGTGCCGGTCTCGGGGCACGTCTATCCCGAAGTCACCGCCCACCTCGGCATCGGCGTCGAGACCTTCGCGCGCGGCATCAACCCCTATGACCCGGCGCCGTCGTTCGTGCGCGGCGGTCCGTCGTTCGAGGGGCGGATCCGGCCGACGGATGCTGCGGGCCTCGGGTTCGCGCTCGATCCGGGCGTGTTCCGGTTCGGGAAGGACTGAGGGGACGGTCCGCCGCACGTTCTGAAGGAGAACTCGCGGAATGAAGGCCGCTCTGCGCTGTCGGCTCCTTCATTTCGAGAGTTCTCCTTCGCGACGGGTGGCCGCGCGGCCGGGGAGAGCGACCTAGCGCCGCACGCTGCACGGAGCCGGACGCTGCTCGACGCCTGGCATACCTAGACCCACATCACCGGAGATACGCGTCCACGAGGAGTGCGCCGCGGATCGCCCGCAGCTCGTCGAGAATCCGCGCGATACTCTTCCCGCTCACCGACGACAGCGCGAGGTCGTGCGGCCCGAGGGGCTCGAGCTTCCCGGTGCGGATGCGGATGACCTCCCACCCCGCGGCGCGGAGGGCGCGGTCTTTCCGCAGATCGGCATCCTGTCTCTTGCCGACGTGCTCCAGACCGTGACGGCCGACCGTGTCGTACTCGAGCGCTACCCGCAGCTCCGGGAACACGATGTCGGGCCAGATCTCGGTGTGGCGGAAGAACGGACGCGACACCTTCACCGCGTTCACGGCCGCGTCGAACTCGATCCGTGCCGCGAGCTCCGCGCGCAGGCGTCCTTCCGCCGCGGATGCCGGCCGCGGCGCGCACTCGCTCACGAACGCGGTGCCGGCGGGAAGGTCGGGAGTCTTGGTGCAGAGTGCGGGTGCGGGGCGACGGGGCTTGCGGGGAATGGCGCGTGCTTCGCCGAGCACGACCGGTTGCGGGCGGGCCAGCGCGGAACACTCCGGGCACCAGGCGGAGCGGCGCCGCACCTGCCCAGGGCGTTCGCGCTGCTCGGCCGGGGTGGCGGCGAACCGATGCCCGACCGGGCACTCCCAGCACAGGAGCACGTCCGCGGCGAGCGGGATCTGCGAGAGGGCGATGCCGTGGTTCAGCTCCGGGTGGTACTGGCGGATCAGCTCGGGGTACGCCGCCCATCCGGCGCGGTAGGTGCCCACGTCATACGGAACGGCGCGACCGCGGGAGAACTGCCGTCGCGCCCACCACTGCATCACCGGTTCCGGCACGCGCCGACGATATCCGCGAGCACCGACATCCCGCCGCCCCTGCTCGATCCCGACCCGGATGTCCCCGGTCCGTGCGACGATCCGCACGTCGACGGGAGAACGGATGCGCGGGGAAGCCACGGTGCTGCACGCCGACCTCGATGCGTTCTACGCCTCGGTCGAGCAGCGTGATGCGCCCGAGCTGCGCGGTCGTCCCGTCATCGTGGGCGGCGGGGTCGTGCTGGCCGCGAGCTACGAGGCGAAGGCGCGCGGTGTCCGCACGGCGATGGGCGGCCGGCAGGCGCGCGAACTCTGCCCCGACGCCGTCGTCGTCCCTCCGCGCATGGACGCCTACTCCGCCGCGAGCAAAGACGTGTTCGCGATCTTCCGCGACACCACGCCGCTCGTCGAGGGCCTCTCGATCGACGAGGCGTTTCTCGAGGTCGGGGGTCTGCGACGCATCGCCGGTACGCCGGAGCAGATCGCGGCGCGGCTGCGCGAACGCGTGCGCGCGGAGGCCGGGCTGGCGATCTCGGTCGGGGTCGCTCGCACGAAGTTCCTCGCCAAGGTCGCCAGCGCCGTGAGCAAACCCGACGGCCTGCTGGTCGTCGAGCCCGAGCGGGAGGAGGAGTTCCTGCTGCCGCTCCCGGTCGAACGGCTGTGGGGTGTGGGAGCCGTGACGGCCGAGAAGCTGCACCGCTACGGCATCCGCACCGTCGGCGAGCTCGCCGAGCTCGAAGCCGCGACAGCGGAGCGGATGCTGGGCAAGGCGACGGGCGCGCATGTGCACGCGCTCGCTCGGCTACGGGATCCGCGACCGGTCGACGCCACTCGGCGGCGGGGATCCATCGGCTCGCAGCGTGCGCTCGGGAGACGCCCGCGATCTGCCGAGGAGCTCGACCTCATCCTCACGCAGATCGTCGACCGGCTCGCTCGGCGGCTCCGCGACGGCGACCGCGTCTGCCGCACCGTCGTGCTGCGCCTGCGCTTCGGCGACTTCACGAAAGCCACCCGTTCTCGCTCGCTGCGCGCTCCCACCGACCGCACCGCCATCGTGCTCACCGTTGCCCGTGCCCTGCTCGCCGCGGCTCAGGCCGACATCACCGCGCGCGGCATCACTCTGATCGGCATCTCGCTGTCGCAGCTCGACCGCGCAGGAGACGTGCAGCCCGAGCTGCCGATCGACTGGGGTGATGAGGCGCGCCTCGACTCCGTGCTCGACACGCTGCGTGACCGCTACGGGTCGACTTCGGTCTCGCGGGCGGCGCAGCTGGGTCGCGACCCGGGGTGGTCGTCGCCGATCCTGCCCGAGCACGAGTGAGCCGCGCCGGGCCTCGCACGTTCGGCCGCTGCGACCGCGCGTTCGGCAGCTGTGCCCGCGCGTTCGGTCGCTGTGACCGCACGTTCGGCCGCTGTGACCGCGCGTTCTGAAGGAGATCACACGATATGAAGGAGTCTTTTCGCGGATGGCTCCTTCATTTCGCGAGATCTCCTTCATTTCGTGAGATCTCCTTCATGTCGGGAGGGCTCCTAGCGGCGAGATCTCTTTCATGTCGGAGGTCATGTAGCCGGGAGGGCTCCTAGCCGCGAGATCTCCTTCAGGTAAGGAGGGCGCCTTCTCGCTGGGAGGGCTCCTTCGCGTCGGGACGGCTCTATCGCCCACCGCTCGGACGTCTACCGCCGAATGTGACGCCGCGTCCTGCGCAGCATCAGGCCTTGAGCATCGAGGCGCGGGAGATCAGCCCGTCGACCACGTCGAAGGTCGCGATGGTCTCGGTGGCGACGCCCCCGTTGATGACCTGCTCCTGCGCGACGACCCACCGGGCACCGAACAGCACGCTCGTCTCGATCACGCACGACAGCTCGGGGTTCTGCAGCCGCGGCTCGTAGAACGCGCGGATCGCGGCCGACCCCACCACGGGCTCGGGAGCGACGCCGGTGATCACAGCATCCGCGGCATAGGTGGCCACGAAGGCGTCGAGGTCGTGCGCGTTGAACGCGTCGAGCTGCGCCTGCACGGTGTCCAGGGCAGAGCGGGAGGCGGCAGAGCGGGAGGTGGCAGAGCGGGAGATGAGGTCAGTCAATGCGAACGCCTCCGTTGACGTCGTAGGTGGCTCCGGTGATGAAGCGAGCGCGCTCCGATGCGAGGGAGGAGATGATCCAGGCGACGTCTTCCGGCTGCCCGAACGCCCCGAGCGGGATGCCGGCTTCGAGCTTCTCGCGGCCCGCGCCCTGCAACTGGTCGGTGATCGCGCTCTTGACCGGGCCGGGGGTGACGGCGTTCACGCGGATGCCCTCGGATGCGAGGTGCCGGGCGAAGCTGCGCGTGATGGCGAGCATCGCTCCCTTGCTCGCGGCATAGTGGATGCCGGTCTGCAGCGCGCCGACCTGCCCGGCGATCGAGGCGATGTTGATCACGGAGCGATCTCCCTCGGCGGACCGTAGCAGCGGGAGGGCGCCGCGGGTCAGGAAGAACGTGCCGCGGGCGTTGGTCTCGAGGACCATGTCCCACTCGTCGAAGTCGATGTCGTCATAGGGGGTGTACGGGCAGACGCCGCCGTTGTTGACGAGCACGTGCAGCGAGCCCCAGGCGGCCGTGATCTCGTCGACCAGCGCGTCGATCGACTCGCGTTCGCGCAGGTCGAGGCGCGAGACGTGCACCTCGGGCGATCCGGCAGCGCGGCATTCCTCGGCGACACGGAGGGCTTCGGCCTCCCGCCCCGCATACGTGATCCAGAGGGCGGTGCCTTCCCGGGCGAGGTCGAGGGCGGCGGCGGTTCCGATGCCGGAACTGGCCCCCGTGATCAGAGCGCGGCGCGTAGTCATGCGTCCGATGCTATAGCAAAATGCGGGTGCGGCGCCGAGGCCAAAAAAGGGAGACGATCGAGGGCGGCTACGGCGCGCCGAGCCTCGACACGCGGATGCCGCATCGGTTCGTCTGGGTTTTCGCCCCGGTGGCCTCGACCCGAGCGAGCCCCACAGCCTCACCCCACGGAGCCAGCTCACGGCGCCAGCTCGCAGCAGCGCCGTGCAGACATCTGCTAGATGCTATAGCATCGCTGTCATGACTGAGCCCTTCATCCTCGTCAGCGACTGCGACCTGCCAGGAACCGTCATCGAAGACACCCTCCGGCAGGCGGGGCTGCGTGCCGATCGTGCCGCCTCCGGCAGCCTCGCAGACATCGCCGCGGCCGGTTCCGACGCCGAAGGGCTCGTCGTGCAGTGGGCGCAGATCACCGGCGAGGTGATGGACCGGATGCCGAACCTGCGCATCATCAGCCGCGTCGGCATCGGCTACGACATGGTCGACGTCGAGGCCGCCACTGCGCGCGGCATCGCGGTCGCGAACACCCCCGGCTATTGCATCGAAGAGGTCGCCGCGCACACGATCGCGATGATCATGACGCAGGCCCGCGGCCTCCCCGCCTACGACCGCGCCGTGCGCGCCGGCACCTGGAAGGCCGTCGACGCCCGCCCGCTCGCCGTGCGCCCCTCGGCCACCACCGTCTCGGTGCTCGGCTTCGGTCGCATCGGATCGATGGTCGCCCGCGGCTGCCGTGCGCTGGGCTTCCGGGTGCTCGTCGCCGACCCGTACGCCCCCGCCGACGCCGTGCGCGAGGCCGGTTGCGAGCTCGTCGAGATCCCGGATGCCGTGGCTCGGGCCGACATCCTCACCCTGCACGTGCCGCTGACCGACGAGACACGGCACCTGATCGATGCCGCAGCCATCGCGACCATGAAGCCGGGGGCCGTCGTCGTCAACACCTGCCGCGGTCCGCTCATCGACGAGGAGGCGCTCGCGGCCTCACTCCGCGCCGGGCACCTCGGCGCCGCCGCCCTCGACGTGTTCGCGGGCGAACCCCTCGCCGCCGACTCCCCGCTCCGCGACCTCGAGCAGGTGCTGCTGACCCCGCACGCCGCCTGGTTCTCTCCCGAGGCGTTGGCGGATCTGCCCGTGCACGCGGCCGAGAACATCATCCGGTACCTCGCCGGCGAGTCCGTGCCGATCGTCAACCCGACCTACGCCCCCGCGCGCTGACCGAAGGATCATCATGGAACTGCTGCGACTCGGCGCCTCCGGCCAGGAACGCCCGTACGTCCGCGAGGCCGGTGTCGTCTACGACCTCGCACCCCTCACCGCCGAGATCGACGGAGCCTTCCTCGCGTCCGACGGCATCGCGCGCGTCCGCGCGGCACTGAGCCGCAGCGAGCTGCCCACGGCGGAGGTCGAGGGGCTGCGCATCGGCGCCCCGGTCGCTCGTCCGACCGCGGTGGTCTGCATCGGCCAGAATTACGCCGCGCACGCAGCCGAGTCGGGGTCGCTGCCGCCCGAGCATCCGGTGATCTTCTTCAAGCATCCGAACACCGTCGTCGGCCCGAACGACGTCGTGCTGCTGCCGCCGGGCGCCGAGAAGGTCGACTGGGAGGTCGAGCTGGCGATCGTGATCGGCAAGACGGCTCGGTACCTGTCGTCGCCGGATGCCGCGCGCGAGGTGATCGCCGGGTACACGATCTCGAACGACGTGTCAGAGCGGGCCTACCAGCTCGATGTCTCGGGCGGCCAGTGGTCGAAGGGCAAGTGCTCCGAGACGTTCAACCCGCTCGGTCCCGTGCTCGTGCCCGCCGACGAGGTCGACCCGCAGGCGCTGCGGCTGCGCTCGTTCGTGAACGGCGAGCCGCGTCAGGACTCGTCGACCGCCGACATGATCTTCCCGGTGCTGCAGATCGTGCACGAGCTGAGCCAGTACCTCGTGCTCGAACCCGGCGACGTGATCAACACCGGCACCCCGCAGGGCGTCGCGCTCTCCGGCCGCTTCCCGTACCTGCAGGACGGCGACGAGATGACGATCGAGATCGAGGGTCTCGGCCGCCAGCACCAGCGCACCGAGCGGGTGCACCTGGGCTGAGCCTGCGCCACCCGGCGGCCTGTGTCCGAGGCACGGTTCCTTTTGCTGAGTGCACCGTGCCTCGGGCAGAGGTCGTCGGGGGTCCGTCGGTGTCGCGGAGGGATGTCCCGGATCAGGCGATCCGGCGAAATCAGGCGGATGCGCTGCGAAGGAGCCTGTTTTCGTGGACTCGCCTGATTCGGCGGGGCCGAAAGGGCGCGCAGTCCGCGGCGCGCCCGTCTCAGCCGGCGAACAGCGCGACGGGCAGCCCCCGCACGCCGGGCCGCACCGCGAACACCGAACCCGCCTCCGTGCCGTGGTCGTCCGGGAGCCCCTGCGCCGAGGTCGTGATGTAGAGCGTGCCGAGGTCATCTCCGCCGAACGTACAGGCCGACACCTGCGGCACGGGAAGGTCGATCGTCTGCAGGAGCGCCCCGGTCGCGTCGTAGCCGTGCACGGCGCTGCCACCCCAGAGGGCGACCCACACGCTGCCGTCCGCGGCGACCGTCAACCCGTCCGGCGATCCCTGCTCCTCGGGAATCGAGACGAACGCCCGCCGCCCGCGCAGCTCGCCCTCGGCCACATCGAACACGTCGATGCGGTGCGTGGCGGTGTCGACGTAGTAGGCGCGGCGGCCGTCGGGCGAGAACCCGATGCCGTTCGAGATGGTGGCCCGGGGCAACACGGTCGAAGTGCCGAGCTCCGCGTCGACGCGCAGCACGAACCCCGCGTCCGGGGTCGAGTCGTAGGCCATCGACCCGGCCAGCAGGCGGCCGCGCGGGTCGCAGCATCCGTCGTTCATGCGCACGTGCGGGTCGTCGCCCAGGGTCGCCGCCGCGCGGGTCTCGCCGTCGACGTCGTCCGCGAGGTAGAGCGTGCGGGCGCCGACGGCCACCAGCCCGCCGTTCGTGCGTGGCCGTGCGAAGGCCAGGTACTCGTCGTCGATGTGCTGGCGGGTCACCCCGTCGGAGCGCAGCGTGAGCAGATCGCCGGCCTCGCCGTCGACCCACCGCAGCCCGCCCCAGCCGGGCCACCACACGGGACCTTCGGCGTGATGGGCGACGGGACCGGTGACGTTCTCCGGGGTCATGCTTCTTCTCTCGGCTGGGTTCGCGGGGGTGCCGGGCGGAGCGGGTCGACGATCGGCATCCGCTCGGGTTCCGGTGCGGTTCCGGGCGCGGAGTCGGTTGCGGATGCCGGAGCGGTGGCTGCCCCGGCCGGAAGCTCGCGCGCCACCTGCTTCTCGAGCACCGTAACGGCGTCGTCGGAGAGCAGGATCAGGCCGTCGAGCTCTTCGCGCACCCGCTTGTAGGCCACGTTGCGCTCGGCCTGCGTGGCCGATTCGTCGACCGCGACCTTGAGCAGCTGCTGGGCGCGCTCGAGGCGCTTGCGCTCCGGCTCGGTGAACGTCGAGTCGCGCAGCCGCCGGGCATCCTTCTCCGCGATCTCGAACGCGACCGCATAGTCGCCCACGGCCTGCAGGTATTCGGTGATCTGCTGCTCCGACACCTTCGCCTCGGCGGATGCCGGTCGCAGCGCATCCGCCGTCTTCTTGGCGCGCAGGAACGCGGCGGTCAGCGGCTGACGACCATCGCTCATGGCGGGGAAGGCGATGAGCTTCGCGACGTCGAGTTCGTAGTCGAGCCAGCGCGCGGTGATCTCGTCGTGCTCGGCGAACAGTCGCGCGACGAGGTCGTTCGGGGCGACGGATGCCGTGGTGTCGACCACCGAGGGTCCGCGGCGCTTGGCCTGCTGGGTGAGTGCGCGCGCTTCGATCTCGGCGGTCTTCAGCTGCGCCTTCATGCGCAGAGTCTCCAGGCGGCGCTCATGACGACGCTTGGAGCCCTGCTCCCATGCCTTCGCGGCACCGCCGGCCATCCCCATGATGGGGAAGATGAGCCACCAGTAGTTGCCCGCGAAGTTCCAGAAGCCCTGGATGAACTCGTCCATGATGCGTTCAGCCTACTTCTCGGGGTACTCGCGCGATGCGTGGTCTTCGTCGGAGACCCGCGCACCCGAGCGCCGACACCATCCGTTCACCCGACGTTCCATTCGGAGTACGGCGGTCTCGTAATTGCCCGTCACCTTCGGGAGTTGGAATACCGATGTTCTCGGAATTCCGAGGACTCTCCTCCCGAAAGGTCATCATGCGCCGCTTCACCCTGCCCGTCGTCGGCCTCCTGGGCGTGGCCGCCCTCGCCCTCACCGCATGCCAGAGCCCGACCGCCGAGGCGGCCCCGGCCGATCCCGACGCCCCCATCACGATCGCCACGCTTCCCGTCGGCGACGATCCCACCGCCGAGAACCCGATCGAGGTGTTCGCCGAGCTGTTCGAAGCCGCGACCGGCCGCGACGTCGAGGTCACCGACGTGCCCGACTACCTCAGCGTCGTCGAGGCGATCCGCGCCGACCACGTCGACATCGGCATCATGAGCGGCTTCCCCTCCGCGCTCGCCGTGAACACCGGAGAGGTCGATGCCCTGGTCGCCTTCGAGGGCGACGGCAAGCCGGTCTCGACCTGCGTCGTGCTCGAGGACTCGCCCATCCAGACCGTCGAAGACCTCGAGGGCAAGACCGTGGCGTTCGCCGACCAGGCCTCCAGTTCGGGCTACTTCATGCCCGTGTACATGCTGCACGAGGCCGGGCTCGAGCAGGGCGCCGACTACGAGGCCATCTTCGCGGGTGGACACGAGGGCAGCTTCGCCGCGCTGGAGCAGGGGCAGGTGGATGCCGCGTGCACCGCGGTCATGCTCACCGAGCTCGGCGCCCCGATGTTCCCGTTCGCGGACGGCGAGTGGCGCGCGGTGGGCGAGAGCCCGGCGATGGACATCCAGGGCGCCGTGCTCGGTCGTCAGTCGCTGGATGCCGAGACCCGCAAGGTGATCCAGGACGGCATCGCCGAGGTGTTCTCCCCCGAGAACGCCGAGCGTCTGGGCGCATTCGGCGCGTTCGCCGCCGCCCCGCAGACGGCCGACCCCGAGGGAGCGGACTTCGAGTCCTTCGCCCAGATCGCGGCCGTCGCCGGCGTCGAGCTCAAGGACCTCAAGTGACCGTGCTGATCCACCGCCGAAACGGAGACGAAGCGGCTCCGGGTGGGCGTGTCGCGGACCGACCCGCCGCACCCGGCACGGATGGTCTGGGTTTCGGCACGGAGGCCTCCGACGTGCGCACCCCCACCGCCGAACTGCGCCAGGCGCTCCCGCTCGTGACCGTCCGCGGCCTGCAGGTGGCGTACGACGAGAACACCGTGCTCGACGGCGTCGACCTCGACCTGTTCCCGGGCGAGATGGTGGCTCTGCTCGGGGCCTCCGGTTCCGGCAAGTCGACCCTGATGCGCAGTCTGACCGGGTTCGCGCCGATTTCCGCCGGCACGGTGCGGGTCGCCGGGCACGACGTCACGAACCTCGCCCGCGGCGAACTGCGCACGCTGCGCTCCGAGGTCGGGCAGGTGTTCCAGCAGTTCAACCTGATCCCGCGGCTCAGCGTCATGACCAACGTGCTCACGGGCGCACTGCACGGCGCGGGGCCGATCAACCTCGCCGGGGGCTTCTCGACCGCACACCGCCGTCGGGCGCTCGAGCTGCTCGATCGGGTCGGCATCGCGCACAAGGCATCCGCCCCCGCGCGCTCGCTCTCGGGCGGACAGCAGCAGCGGGTGGCGATCGCGCGCGCACTGATGCAGCAGCCGAAGGTGATCCTGGCCGATGAGCCGGTCGCCTCACTCGACCCGAACCTCGCGGGCTCGGTGCTCGAACTGCTGCGCGAGATCGCGACGCAGGACGGCATCCCGGTGCTGGTGAGCCTGCACGTGCTGCCCCTGGCCCTCGCCCACAGCGATCGGATCGTGGGACTGCGGCACGGCGAGATGCTCGTCTCGGGAGTGACCTCGCAGCTGGATGCCGCCACACTCAGCCCGCTGTACGACGACGAGGAGGACGGCGATGACCACGACCACTGAACCGCGGGCCGACCGAACGGACCGCACCGCGCGCCCCACGCTCGATCCGGCCGAGCGCGCCCGGCTCGAGAGCGCGTTCCGGGTGCCACGCGCCCGCTTCCTGATCGGCCTGCCGGTCGCGTTCCTGCTGTTGCTCTGGTCTTTCAACGGCGCCGAGTTCAACTTCGTGAAGCTCGGCGAGGGCGCGGTCAACATGGGCGAGTTCCTCTCGCGCCTGTTCCCGCCCGACTTCTCGAAGATCGGCACCATCCTGGCGCTGCTGCTCGAGACCTTCCAGATGGCGGTCGTCGGCACCGTGCTCGGTGCGGTGCTGTCGCTCATCGTCGCGTTCGGGGCCACATCGACCCTCGCGCCGAAGTGGCTGTACTACCCGACGCGCTGGATCATGAACGTCATCCGCTCGGTGCCCGACCTGGTGTTCGCTCTCATGTTCGTCTCGGCCGTAGGGCTCGGACCCTTCGCCGGCATCCTGGCCATGACGCTCGGCTCCATCGGCTCGATCGGCAAGATCTTCGCCGAGGCGATGGAGCAGGTCGACCGCGGACCCGTCGTCGCGATGGAGGCCGTCGGTGCCTCGAAGCGCCAGGTGATCCAGTACGGCATCCTCCCGCAGGCCGCGCCCCTGCTCACCTCGTACACGCTGCTGCTGTTCGAGGGGAACGTGCGCGGTGCGACCATCCTCGGCCTCGTCGGCGCCGGCGGCATCGGCCTCGAGCTGACCACCGCCATGCGCATGTACGACTACGGCCACCTCAGCGCCATCATCATCTGCATCATCGTGCTCGTCACGGTGATCGACCAGGGCAGTGCCCTCATCCGAAGGAGAATCACATGACCATCATCGACACCGACCTCGTCCTCAGCGCACCGGTCAACCTGCGCGACCTCGGCGGCATCGCGATCGACGGCGGCGTGCTCCGCGAGGGGGTCGCCATCCGCACGGACGACCTCGCCTACGTCACCGAGCAGGTCGCGGACGAGCTCGTCGCGGGCGGGCTCACCGCGATCATCGACCTGCGCTCGCCGCTCGAGGTCTCGGTCACCGGCCGTGGACCGCTGGGCGAGCATCCGGTCGCGTACCACCACCTGCCCCTGATCGCGGATGTCGGGGAGTCGATGGACCGCGACAAGCCGGCCCTCACGCACGAGGCCATGGGTCTGATGTACCGGCGCATGGTCGACGGGGCGGCGCCGCAGCTCGTGATCGCGCTCAACGTGATCGCGTACACCCCCGGCACGGCGGCCTTCCACTGCGCGGCGGGCCGCGACCGCACCGGGGTGCTCGCGGCCATGCTGCTGCTCGCCCTGGGGGCGCACGACGACGACATCGTCACGGACTACGCTCGCACGGGCGACAACATGGTCGCGATCATGGCGCGCACCGCACCCGTGATGGGGGCGATGTGGAAGGCCCTCGGCTTCGACGCCGACGCGCTCGGGAAGACCTCATCGCTGCTCGAAGGCTCGATGGACGTGTCGATGCGCAGCCTGCTCGACACCCTCCGTGCGCAGCACGGTGACCCGCTGACCCCGCTGCGCGCCGCGGGGCTCTCGGATGCCACGATCGCCCGTTTGCGCGAGCGGGCGCTCGCCGCGTGACGGTTCTGACGGCGGACGCCGGGGCCGCGGTTCGCCGCCGCCCCGGTCGTCCGCGCGACGAAGACCTCGACGGGCAGATCGTCGCGGCGACGCTCGCGATCATCGACGCCGGCGACGAGGTGACGGTGTCGCGCGTGGTCGCCGGCAGCGGGGTGAGCCGGGCGGCCCTGTATCGACGCTGGCCCTCGCTCACGCTGCTGATCGCGGCGGCGCTCGACGTCGGCCGCGAGGTGCCGCCCGAGTACCCGGCGGATGCCGACCTGCACGAGATCCTGTTCGCGGGGCTCGGGCTCGGTGCCGAGGGAGTCGCCCCCTCGGCTCCCGGATACTCCGAAGAGCGGTTCCGGCAGCGCATCCGTCTGGTGATGGCGGACCGCGCTCTGCAGAAGACGTACTGGGAGTCGCACGTGTCGCGGCGCCGGGTGCCGTTGCAGAACGCATTGCGCGCGGGGATGGCGCGGGGTGAGCTGCGACCCGACCTCGACGTCGAGGCCTGCTTCGACGCGATCGCCGGGGTGGCCTACTACCAGCTCGTGGTTCGCGGCGACCGGGTCAGCGACCCCGCCGTGGTCGAGCGGATGCGGGCCGCGATCCAGGTGATCTGGCGCGGGATGGTGGCCTGAGGGGCAATTATGTACATAATGCCTCTAATAGCACTTATGCCTATAATGGAGGCATGACCACGCTCACCCGCAGCATCCCCTCCAAGGACCTTCGCGACAGCCTCGCCGATGTGCTCGGTGGAGTCGCTTACGGGTCGGAGCGCGTCGGGGTGACGCGGCATGGCAAGCTCACCGCGGTCGTGATCAGCGTCGACGATCTCGAGCTGCTGGAGGAACTGGAGGCCGCGCGCGATGCGGCGGAGTTCCGTGCAGCGAAGGCTGCGGATGACGGCGAGCGCATCTCGCTCGACGATCTTCGCGCCGAGTTCTCGTGACGGCGTATCGCGTCGAATTCACTGCGCCGGCCGCGAAGGAGATCCGCAAGCTCGACCCCCAGGTCAGGCGTCGCATCCTCGCCGGCATCGCCGCGCTGGAGAAGGAGCCGCGTCCGAGAGGAGTCCGCAAGCTGACCGGCTTCGACAATGCCTGGCGCATCCGGATCGGCGATCACCGCGTGCTGTACGAGGTCGTCGACGATGTCGTGGTGGTGTCCGTGTTCCGGGTCGCGCATCGTCGGGACGTGCACGCCGACCTGTGATGTGTGCTGCCGGCGTCAGCTCTTCGTGAGGTCCTGCGCGAACATCACGAGGATGCCGCTCGGGCCGCGGAGATACGTGAGTTTGTAGACGTCCTGGTAGTTCGCGACGCCGCGCAGCGGGTGGTAGCCGTGGCGGGCGGCGATCGCGAGCGACTCGTCGATGTCGTCGACCGAGAAGGCGATGCGGTGCATGCCGATCTCGTTCGGCAGGGTCGGCTCCGTCTCGATCGCGTCCGGGTGGATGTACTCGAACAGCTCGATCTGGCCGCGTCCGTCGGGGGTCTGCAGCACGGCGATCTTGGCGTGGTTGCCGTCGAGTCCGACCGCGGTCGACGCCCACTCCCCGCTGACCTCGTCGCGACCGAGCACCGTGAGGCCGATGTCGGTGAAGAAGGAGATGGTCGCTTCCAGGTCGCGCACGGCGATCCCGACGTTCTCGAGTGTGATGGGCATGGGAGGGATGCTACTCGCGCGCGCCCGCCGTGTCCCCGGGCAGTTCCCGCACAACTTCGGATCCTGGAACCGACGCGCCGACGTAATGCCCTTCGTGATCGGCGTGTCGCTCGCGATCTCCGAAGTTGTGCGTGCGGGGACGGACGGGCGGGGGAGTCGGGATGGCGCGGAGATGACGGGAGCGGGGACGGGGAGTCGGGGTCAGTGCCCGAGCTTCTCGGCGCAGGCCACGCAGTACTCGGCGAACGGGCGCGCCTGGAGCCGGCCCGCGGGGATCGGCCGGCCGCAGTTGGCGCAGACGCCGTAGGTGCCGGCATCCACTCGGGCCAGCGCGTCGTCGACCTGGCGGAGCTCGGATGCCGCGGCCTCGGCGAGCCCGGTCAGCCGTGACCACTCCGACGACAGGGTGACGCCCTCGGGGTCGTGCTCGTCGTCGTCGTTCGAGCTCTCGCGGTCGTGGGTGAGCTCGTCGAGGGTCGCGGCCGTCGCCTGCACCCGCGCCTCGGCCTGAGCGCGCAGTGCGAGCAGACGTTCCCGGGCGGTCATGCCCTCACTCTAGGCAGGTCCACCGACACCCGGGTCGACGTCGGCGGGTGTCGTTTGGCGCCCGGGCCTCCAGGCGGAGAACTCCCCGTCGGGCGGAGAACTCCCCGTCGGGCGGAGAACTCCCCGTCGGGCGGAGAACTTCCCGCCAAGCGGAGAACTCCCCGTCGGGCGGAGCTTTCAGCCCAGTTCGTCCTCCCGACACGGAGAACTCCGCCCGACGCAGACTGCCCGTCGACCGACACTCCCCGCCGACACCGGGCCCTCAGGACGAGTGCCGTGCCGTCGGCACCGAGTCGGTCGTCGTCGGAACGGCCACGGCCTTCATGCCGGGGTGGTCGCGCTCGAGCGCCGCGCCCTCCATGTCGACGTTCGGCAGGATGCGGTCGAGCCAGCGCGGCAGCCACCAGGCCGAGCGGCCGAGGAGGTGCATGAGCGCGGGCATCAGCAGCATCCGCACCACGAACGCATCGAGCAGCACACCGAACGCGAGACCGAACCCGATCGAGCGGATGATGGTCGACTCCGAGAAGATGAACCCGCCGAACACCGACACCATGATGAGGGCGGCGGCGGTCACGACCGAGCGGCCGGCGCGGAAGCCCTGGGCCACGGCATCGCGCGCCGAGGCGCCGTGCACGTACGCCTCGCGCATGCCGGAGGCAAGGAACAGCTGATAGTCCATCGCGAGCCCGAAAAGGATGCCGACGAGGATCACCGGCAGGAAGCTCAGGATCGGCCCGGTGCTGTGCAGCCCGATGATCTCGGCGCCCCAGCCGAACTGGAACACCGCCACGATCAGGCCGTACGTCGCGAACAGCGAGAGCACGAAGCCGCCGGTGGCGATGAGCGGCACGAGCAGCGAGCGGAACACCACGATCATGATCAGCAGCGAGAGCCCGACCACGACCACGAGGTACAGCGGCAGGACTCCGGCCAGCGCCTCGGAGATGTCGATGTTGATCGCGGCCTGACCGGCGACGCCGAGAGTGATCCCGTCGCCGACCGCCGGCATCGAGCGCAGGTCCTGCACGAGCTTCTCGGTGGAGACGCTGTTCGGCCCTTCCTTCGGCAAGACCTGGAACGCGAGGAGGGTGTTGTCGTCGGATGCCGCGATCGGCGCGACGGCCACCACGTCGTCCTGGTCGGCGATGGCCTGCGCGATCGTGACCTGGGTGGAGAGCAGGTCGTCGTCGCTGACCGCGTCGTCGAGGGTGGCGGTGACCAGCAGCGGGCCGTTGGCCCCTTCGCCGAACTGCTCGTCGACGGTCTGGAACGCGCGGTAGCTGGTCGAGTCGCTCGGCTCGCTCGATCCGTCGGGCAGGCCGAGTCGCATCGACATGGCGGGGATCGCGATGATCAGCAGCGCGACCACGCTCGCGAGCGTCGTGACGACCGCGCGCAGGGTCGACATGCGCTTCACGGGCTTGCCGGCCGCGTGCTCCTGACCGACCGTGGCGCGAGCGCGACGGCTGAGCAGACGGTCGCCGACGAGGCCGAGGATGGCGGGGGCGAGGGTGATCGCGACGAGCACGGCCACCGCGACGCACACGGCGCCGACCGTGCCCATGAGGCCGAGGAACGGCACGCCGGTCACGTTGAGCGCGAGCAGTGCGACGATCACGGTGGTCCCCGCGAACACCACGGCCGTGCCGGAGGTGCCCGTGGCGAGGCCGATCGATTCGCGCACCGGGACGCCGGCGAGCAGCTGCTTGCGGTGCCGGTTGACGATGAAGAGGGAGTAGTCGATGCCGACCGCGAGACCGAGCATCACACCCAGCACCGGGGTCACCGAGGCCATGTCGACCACACCGGAGAAGGCGAGGGATGCCGTGACTCCGACACCGACGCCGACGATGGCGGTGACGATGGGGAGGGCTGCGGCGATGAGCGAGCCGAGCATCACGATGAGGACGATCGCGGCGAACACGAGGCCGACCGCTTCGCCGACGCCGAAGATCTCGGGCACGCCCTGCGCGATGTCGGTGCCGAAGTCCACCTCGGTCCCCTCGACCGGAGCGGAGGCGAAGTGATCGATCGTGCCCTGCTTGACCTCTTCCGAGAGCTCCAGGCGCGGGTCGACGAACGAGACGTTGACGATGGCGGTCGAGCCGTCTTCGGACACCACGCCGATGCCATCGGCCAGGTCGAGCAGGGTCGAGCCCAGCTCCGCCTGGTCGGCGTTCTCCTGCAGGGTGATGCGGGACTGATCGAGCTTCGCGTTCTGCGCTTCGAGTTCGGCGGCCTGGGCGTTCAGTGCCGCGACCTGGGCGTCGAGGGCGGCGAGCTGCTCGGGACCGGCGCCGGCCTGCTCCGCCTGGGTGCGGGCGGCCGCGAGCTGCGTGAGACCGGCTTCGATCTGGGCTCTGCCCTCGTCGATCTGCGTCTGAGCGGCATCCAGCTGGGTGCGGCCGTCGGCGATCTGCTTCTCGCCGTCGGCCAGCTCCTGGGCCCGATCTGCCTGCTGCTGCTGTGCGTCGAACGGATCGATCACGGACGCGACTCCGTCGAGGTCCTCCGCGCCGGCAGCGAGGTCCGAGATCTCCTGCTTCTGCTCGTCGGTGAACGCCGAACCGTCGGTGGTCCGGTAGACGACCGTTCCGGTGCCGCCGGCGGAATCCGGGAGCTTCTCGGCGAGCTCGTCGGTCACCGCGCCCGAGGCGGTGCCGGGGATGTCGAAGCTGTTGCTCAGCGTGCCCCCGAGTGTGAGGAAGGCGCCGACGCCGAGACCGAGGATCAGAATCCACGACACGATCACCGTCCACGCCTTGCGCGCAGCGAACGAACCCAGACGGTACAGCAGTGATGCCACAGTGGTCTCCTTCAGACTCAAAGATCATACGGCACGTCTCGTCTAGCGATCTGTGGCTATCCTGAACGCATGGTGAACGAGCATCGGAGCGGGCCTGTGCGCAGCACGGCGGCGCGCGAGGCGATCCTCGATGCGACCTCTCGGCTTTTCCACGCGCAGGGGTACGACCGGCTCACGATCGAGGGCATCGCCAAGGAAGCCGGCGTCGGAAAGCAGACGATCTACCGCTGGTGGCCCTCGCGCGGTGCACTGATCGCCGATTGCCTCGTGGATGGCCGTCTCATCCCCGTGGACTTCGTCGTGCCCGACACCGGTGACCTGCTCGCCGACGTCGAGACCTGGCTGCGTTCGGTGCTGTCGATCCTGGAGGCGCCCCAGGGTGATGCGCTGCTGCGGTCGCTCGTCGCCGCAGCCGCCGATGATGCCGACGTGGGTGTGCATCTCAGTGAGAGTCTCGGAGTCGAGCAGCATCTGTCGGAGCGCCTGCGCGGCGGCATCCGCGACGGGCAGCTGCCGGCCGATGCGCCGGTCGCTCAGATCGGCAGGGCCATCCTCGGCGCGATCATCGTGGAATCCCTCGGCCGCGAAGCCCGGGACTCCGCGGCGGTCGTCGGACTGGTCGGGTACCTCCTCCGCCGCTGAGTGTCGGCGGATGGCACATGGGATTGCGGTCACGTCAGGTGGCCTCGTTCGCCGGTCTGCGCTTCCCGGCCGGACCGGTGCCCGAACGCGAACGCACCGGCATCGGGATTGCGCCGCGGCCGGGCGTGCCGGGTCGCCATCGCATCGACCGCCTCGTCCACTCGATCTCGGCGGGAGGCCAAGACGAGTGCGGTGCCGGTGCCGGCCTCCTCGACGATCGATCGTCGGCTGTCCTGGATGCGGCTCATGACGCCTCGGGCGAAGCCTCGCAGGAAGCCGCTGCGCGCGCGCCGCTTCTCGGATTCCGTGTGCCGCCCGTAGATCTCGCGGTGCACGGACCACCACTTCCGCATCGCGACCATCGCCTGCACCTCGAGGCTCGCAGTGAGGGTGCGCACCTGCGCGACGTCGGACGCATGCCCGACCAGGAGGAGTGCCGCGCCGGGGGAGATGTCGATACCCAGCGGCCGCACGGTGCCCAGCGCCTGCGCGACTCCCGAGCCGATCTCCTGCAGATCCCGGGCGTACACGCCGCTGAACAGCATCCGCTCGTGAACGATCTGCTCCTGAGCCTTCCCGAGTCGACCGCGACGCTCGTCGATACGGGCCTGATCTATGCCGTACTTCACGATCAGCCGCTCGGCGTGCTCGGTCAGAGCCTCCGCCTCTTCCGGCGTCGTGCTCTCGGCCTTCGCCAGCAGTTTCGTGATCAGATCGAGTTTCGCCTCGGTCATGGCATCCCCCTTGGTGGTGTGATGCTTCGTATCCTCCGCGGGGGCACCCGCATTCAGAGGGGCGATCACGACGAGTGGGGAGAAGGCTGTTCTCGGATGACCTGTGGAGGATTGCTCCGCGGTTGCCGGTCGCGAGTACGAGCGGATGCCGTGACTACTCGAGCCACTCCGTGACGAAGCGGTCGTTCGCGTGGATGTGGGTCGCCTCGTACGTGCCGCCATCGAGCACCTCGAAACGGTGGGAGACGAGTGCGGGGACGACGAGGATCTGACCGCCGACGCCGACGACCTGCTCGTCGCCGACCGTGAACAGCGCGCGGCCCTGGTGGATGACGAACGTCTCGGCATACGGATGCTGATGCAGTCGCGGTCCTCGACCGGGAGTCGTGATGAACTCGCGCATGATGCTCACGGGCGAGCCGAGCAGGTATCCCTCGATGTCTTCATCGCGGGCCACGTCTCTGGGCTGGATGGTCATGGTGCCTCCGTTCCCGCCCGAGGGTACGCGCGCGGCGCGACGGCGTCGAGAGTCAGGACTGTTCCTGCGGAGAAAAGCGCCTGCCGCGGCCTTCTGCCCGCAGCGAGGCCGCGGGAAGTGCATTCTGCCGACGGAAGCGACGCGCGCCGCCCGTGCGACTCCAGCCGCGCCGTCCTCGGCCAACTACGCCTGCCGCGGCCTTCTCGGCGCGAAGAGGCCGCGGGAACTGCTTTATGCCGACGGAAGCGACGCACGACGGAGGCGCCAGCGGCCCGGAGCCGCGGCCTCAGCCGAGGATGAGCGTGATCACGGTCGCGCCGCCACCGCCGAGGATGAGCGCGATGATCACGGTCCAGGCGACGATGCGGATGCGCCGGTTGCGCTTCTCGCCGAGGTCGCCGTAGTCCTCTTCGTTCGGGTTCTGCCGGCTCAGGTCGCTCATGCGCTGACCTCCGTGACCGTGGGACCGAAGTACGAGGGCAGCGTGGCCTGCGAGCGCTCGCGCAGTTCGGCGATCGACACGGTGAAGACGTCCTGCACCTCGAGCTTCGCGCCCTCGGTGTCGGTCACGCCGATGCGCATCACCGGGTAGTCGCGTCCCTCGCACAGGCCGCGGAACCTCACGTCGTCCTCACGCGGCACGGTCACGATCACGCGGCCGGTCGACTCGGAGAACAGGGCGGATGCGGCGTCCACTCCGTTGCTCTCGATGATCTCGTTCAGCCAGACGCGCGCGCCGACGCCGAAGCGCATGACACCCTCGGCGAGAGCCTGCGCGAGGCCGCCTTCGGAGACATCGTGCGCCGACGAGATGAGCCACTCGTCACGGGCGGCGGAGAGCAGACCCGCGAGGCGCTTCTCGCCGGCGAGATCGACCTTGGGCGGCAGTCCGCCGAGGTGGTCGTGCACGACGTCGGCCCAGGCCGAACCCGAGAGCTCGGTCGAGGTGGTGCCGAGCAGGTAGATGTTCTGACCCTCGTCCTGCCATCCGGAGGGGATGCGGCGCGAGACGTCGTCGATGATGCCGAGCACGCCCACGAGCGGGGTCGGGTGGATCGGCACGTCGCCGGTCTGGTTGTAGAACGAGACGTTGCCGCCGGTGACCGGGGTGCCGAGCTCGTAGCAGCCGTCGGCGAGGCCGTCGACCGTCTGACCGAACTGCCACATGACCTCGGGGTTCTCGGGAGAGCCGAAGTTCAGGCAGTCGGTGATGGCCGTGGGCACGGCACCGGTGACGGCGACGTTGCGGTAGGCCTCGGCCAGGGCGAGCTGCGCACCCGCGTACGGGTCGAGCTGGCAGTACCGGCCGTTGGCGTCGGTCGAGATCGCGAAGCCGAGGCCCGACTCCTCGTCGACGCGGATCATGCCGGCGTCGTCGGGGAAGCTCAGGGCCGTGTTGCCGAGCACGTAGTAGTCGTACTGGTTGGTGATCCAGCTCGTGTCGGCCAGGTTCGGCGAGGCGACGAGGGCGAGAAACTGCTCGCGCAGCGTCTCCGGGTCGTTCGCGCGGGGCAGGTTCTCGGCGGCATCCGCCTGCAGGGCGTCGATCCACGTCGGGTACGCGACCGGACGGTCGTAGACGGGGCCGTCGACGGCGACGGTCGAGGGGTCGACGTCGACGATGCGCTCGCCCTGCCAGTCGATGATGAGGCGTCCGTCGCCGGTGACCTCGCCGAGCACGGAGGTCTCGACCTCCCACTTGTTCACGACCTCGAGGAAGGCGTCGAGCTTCTCGCGAGCGACGATCGCCATCATGCGCTCCTGCGACTCCGACATGAGGATCTCCTCGGCCGTGAGCGTGGGGTCGCGCAGCAGCACGTTGTCGAGCGAGACCTTCATGCCGCTGTTGCCGTTGGCGGCGAGCTCGCTGGTCGCGCAGGAGATGCCGGCGGCACCCAGGTCCTGGATCGCCTCGACGAGCTCACCGCGGTAGAGCTCGAGGCAGCACTCGATGAGCACCTTCTCGGCGAACGGGTCGCCCACCTGCACGGCGGGGCGCTTGGTCGGGCCGGTGGAGTCGAACGAGTCGGAGGCCAGGATGCTGGCGCCGCCGATGCCATCGCCACCCGTGCGGGCACCGAACAGGACGACCTTGTTGCCGACGCCGGTCGCGTTGGCGAGCTTGAGGTCTTCGTGGCGCAGCACGCCCACCGCGAGCGCGTTCACGAGCGGGTTTGCCTGGTAGACCGAGTCGAAGACCGTCTCGCCGCCGATGTTCGGCAGACCCAGGCAGTTGCCGTAGAAGCTGATGCCGCTGGTCACGCCGTGCACGACGCGGGCGGTGTCGGGGTGGTCGACCGCGCCGAAGCGCAGGGCGTCCATGACCGCGACCGGGCGAGCGCCCATCGAGATGATGTCGCGGACGATGCCGCCGACGCCGGTCGCCGCACCCTGGAAGGGCTCGATGAACGACGGGTGGTTGTGCGACTCGGCCTTGAAGGTGACGGCCCAGCCCTCGCCGACGTCGACGACGCCCGCGTTCTGGCCCATGCCCACCATGAGCCGTTCCTTCATCTCGTCGGACACTTTCTGGCCGAAGCGGCGCAGGTAGTTCTTCGACGACTTGTAGGAGCAGTGCTCCGACCACATGACGGAGTACATCGCCAGCTCGCCCGACGTGGGGCGGCGGCCGAGGATCTCCTTGATGCGCTCGTACTCGTCGGGCTTGAGTCCGAGGGCCGCGTACGGCTGCTCCTTCTCGGGCGTCGCGATCGCGTTCTCGACGGAGTCGGGGACGTGCTGGTGGGAAGGTGCAGGGGCGGTGGTCACGCGCACTCCAAAGGAAGGGGCCGGCGGGGCATGCTCAGTCTACCGGCGCGGGTAGCGAGGCTCTCCCGCGAGCGCGGGCGGTCAGATCGCTCTCGGTGAGGGCGGCAGCGATGTCTCTCCTCGTGTGAAGCACGCGATGGACTCGCACGGCGTCCGGATCATCGGTGTAGATGACGAGGTACGGATGGTTTCGAAGAGGGAAGGCGCGGATGTCGGGAATCTCGGTCACCAGCTCGAAGCGCGCCGATCCCAGCGAGGGATACGCAGCGAGCCGGCTCATCGCATGCTGGAGGTCGTCGATGAACGCGATCGCGACCGGCGGCCCTGCTTCGCCGAGGTAGCGCGCGACCGCGCCGTCGATGTCCTCATCCGCCCGCCTGGTGGAGACGACTCGCCCTGCAGTCACGCGTCGGCGGCGTCTGCGTGGACGCGGTCTCGGAGGCGATCGAAGTACGCCTGGTCCACTTCGGAACCCGGCCCCGACGTCATCCCGTCGACAACCAGGGATCGCAGCTGCTCGCGGGCCTGCTCATGGCGGATCAACTCACGCATGAACTCGCTGCTGTTGCTGTAGCCGCGCTCGGCCACCTGCGTTTCGACGAAGTCCTTCAGCGCGTCCGGAAGAGAGATGTTCATCGTGGCCATACCTCCACGCTAATACCGATGGCAAAGTTTGTCATTGCACTAGTGAACGTCACCGGGGCAGCGATTCCCTCCCGCGGTGGCGCAGTTGCAGAGAATGAGGAAAGTGGGGCTGCATCCGATCCAACCGGAACGTGCCCCAGTCCGCGGCATCCAGGTCCCACGCGAGCAGGTACCAGCGGCCTTCGCGGGCGACCACCGCGTGCGGCTCGGTGCGTCGGGCCGGGCGATCGCGGTCGGAGCCGTAGTCGAAGCGCAGCACCTGCCGGTCGCGCACGGCCGCGCTCGCCGCTTCGAGCACCGCCGGATCGACGCGCACATCGGCAGCGGCACCCGTGAAGCGGATGCCGTCGACACGGTGCCGCAGCCGCGAGGGCATGACCTGCCGCACGGTGGCGAGTGCCCGCGCCGCGCCCTCCTCGATGTCGACACCGCTGGAGGAGACGGTCTGCAGCGCCACCGCGATCGCCACCGCCTGGTCGTCGTCGAACAGCAGCGGCGGCAGCTCGGAGCCGGCCGCGAGACGGTAGCCGCCGTCGGGGCCCTTGATCGCGCCGATCCGGTAGCCGAGCTCGCGCAGCCGATCGACGTCGCGGCGCACCGTGCGCGGGCTGACCTCCAAGCGTTCGGCGAGCACGTGGCCCGGCCAGTCGCGCGGTGTCTGCAGCAGCGACAGCAGCGCGAGCATGCGCGACGAGCTTCCGGTCATGGGATTCAGTCTGCCCGAGGTAGAGGACAGAAACCGACCGCTACCCCTGTGATCGTTGCACTCAGGCGGTTCCGAACGGCGGGCCGCACGAGAAGGAGACATCTCATGAGCATCACCACCACGACCCACCTGAACTTCCGCGGCACGGCTCGGCAGGCGCTCGAGTTCTACCGGTCCGTCTTCGGAGGCGAGGTCACCGCCGCGACCTACGGGCAGTTCGGCATGCCGGAAGGGGTGCCCGGCTTCGACAAGATCGTGTTCGGGCAGCTCGAGTCGGACGGCCTCCGCCTGATGGCGTACGACATCCCGGGACTGGACGACCCCGACCCGACGGCGACCGCCGGCACCACACGCCGGGAGAACGGCGCGACGATCACCGACCGGACGTTCTTCCAGTCGCTGCGGGCGGACTCACTCGACGAGATCCGCGGCTACTGGGACGGTCTGGCCGACGGTGCGACGGTCATCGAGCCGCTCGCGGCCTCGGCGTGGTCGGCCGGGTTCGGGATGCTCACCGACCGTTTCGGCGTGACCTGGGTGCTCGACGTGCAGGCCGGCTGACCCCACTGCCGAACCACCCCCTTCCGTTCGACCCGGCCCCTTGCGTGCGCACCCCACGGGGCGGGGGGGGCGCCGAGCGGGGTGGGATTAAAAAAAAACAGCCCCCCCCACAAAGGAAAAAACAGGGTTGCGGGGGTAGGGGGTGT
>NZ_JBSHGY010000009.1:50880-97241 GCF_053618035.1 Microbacterium sp. NPDC055665
CCGGGGGGGCTGGCCGTGCGGGCCGGCTCCCCCCACGCCCCACCCCCCCCCTTCCGTCCGCCCGGCCCCCTGCCGTGCCCCCCCACGGGGCCGGGTCGGACGCAGAGGGCCGGGTCGGCATCACGCACGCGGCCGCGCGAGGACCGTCACGCGGGAGGCCACTGCGGATGCCGTGCCACAGCGACCCGCGCGGTGAGATCCGCGCGCACGGGCGACCCGGCGCCGCCGACCCCGACCGCCTCGGCCCACCGGAGCGCGAGCAGGGCGTGCCCCGCCGCGCTCGGGTGGAACGCGTCGTCGAGCAGGCCCCACGGCATGCCTTCGTTGCCCGGCCCCGTCCCCGCCGAGAACTCCGCGAACGCGGCGTGCTGATCCACCAGGACCACCACGTCCCGCGCGGCCACATCCCGGACCGCTTGGGCGAACTCGCCGATGCGGGCGCGGTCGGGCGCGTGCAGCAGGTCGACGGTCGGCGGCGTCTGCAGCACGGGCACCGCACCGAGCGCCCGCACCCGCCGCACGAACTCCGCGATCGACTCCGCGAACGCCGACATCTCGATCACAGGGTCGAGCCACTCCGTCGTGCAGTCGTTCGTGCCGATCATGAGCGTCACCACGTCGGGCCGCCAGTGCGCCACGCGACGGTCGAAGTCCCCGAGGATCAGGTCGGCCCGCCACCCCGTGATCGCGGTGTTGATCACGGCATCCTGCACCCGCCCGGCATCGCCGCGGATCAGCTCGTGCAGGTGGTCGACGTAGTTGCGGGCACCGCGGGTGTGGATGAGGCCGTGCGTGATCGAGTCGCCCGCGAACACCCAGGTGACCGGCGCTCCGGAGGCGAGCAGCCCCCGGAGCGCCGCGCGATCATCCGTCATCCGGTGACCTTCAGCTGCACGTCGATGAACCGCGGCCGGTAGATCGAGGCGTCGTCGTACACGTCACCCACGTTGTCGAACGTGTTCACGTTGTAGGAGACGAGGATGCGGTTGCCCTGACGCAGGTTCGGATGCTCGTGCGCGTTGTAGGTGAACACGTCGGGGTCTCCGTAGCTGCCGAGCGCCCCGGTCTCGGGCGTGCGGTACAGCTCGACCGGGTCGGTGAAGGGTCCGGTGGGCGAGCACGAGGTGCGCGCGACGATGCGGGTGCTGAACAGCTCGGACGTGTCCTGCGTCACCAGCAGGTAGCCGTCGCGGAAGGGGGCGACGCTGAACTCGTTGGCGACGTAGGGCACCACGGGCACGGCATCCGCCTCGTCCGCCACCCAGCTCGTGCCGTTCCAGTAGGTCCACGTGCCCTTCAGCCCGTCCTTGCCCTGCACCTTCGCGACGTACGCCGAGCGCACGCCACCGGGGTCGGCGATGCCGTAGATGTAGGTCGTGCCGCGCTCTTCCAGCGTCCACGAACCCCAGTTGATGCCGGTGGCCGAGGGCAGATCCACGATGCCCTCGAGCTGCAGGGTCTGCCCGTCGAGCGTGGCGAGGCGGTTCGCGGTCCACGCGAAGTCCCACTGCCCGGTGCCGGTGCGCGCGAACTGCAGCAGCGGCACCTGCACGGTGCCGTGACGGCCGGGCGTCGGGTCGCCGATCCAGTACCACTTGCCGTCGGGTTCGGGCGGGATGATGCCGGCCGGGTCCTCGGGGGTGCCGCCGGTGATGGTGGTGAGGTCGCCGCGGCGGTCTTGCACCACGACGGAGTTGTTCACGAAGGGCGAGTCGGTCGGACGCGACCCGTCGGGGTTCACGGTGCCGAGGAAGGTGTCCGAGAAGAACCAGCCGGTCTTCCCCTTGCCGAGCGGCATCGAGTAGGTGCTGTCGCCGCCGGTCCACTCCCCGCCGGTGTTCCCGTAGGTCGTGAAGGTCTCGGTCAGGTTCTGGTTCACGCTCGATGTCGCCGTGAGCGTCTTGTCCACCAGCGAGCACTGGCCGTCGCCGTGTCCGCCGCCATGTCCGCCGCCGGCCGGAACCGTCGCGCTCGCCGGGGCGGCGAACAGCGCTCCGGCACACAGGGATGCGGCGGCGAGACCCGCCGCGATCATGCGTCTTCTCATCTCGATCACTCCTTCGTGTTCGTGTGGGTACAGCGTGGTCCTGCGGGTCGTGCAGTGCTCGGGCGGTCCTGCTCAGCGCCCGGGGGTCTCGGAGATCCCTCCCGAGGCGTCGATGTCGTAGGTCTTCTCGCCCACGCGCAGGCCGCGCAGCACCGCATGCGGGTCGAGCGCGGCGACGCAGCCGGCCGCGCGCACCGTGCCGTCGGTCCCGACCGAGACGCCGAACAGGGCCTCGATAACGAGCTCGATCCAGGAGCCCGACGAGGAGCACGACCAGTCGATGATGTACGGCAGCTGCGGCGGGGCCTTTCGCGCGCCGCCGTTGATCCCGGGCACGGCCTCCTCGACGAAGTGCGCCTGCCCCATCGGGCCCTGATTCGCCGTGCGCGACAATCCCTCGACCCACGACGTGAGCACCTCGGGGGCGCCGAGAGCGGCCAGGGCGCGTCCGGCATCCGCGGGCCAGGCGGGGTACGCGCCGTTCCACTGATGGTCCGGGCGGGGGCTGTAGCTGGCGTCGGGGTCCCATGGGGAGAGAGCGCGCATCCAGTTGTCGGTCTGCAGTTCGCGCTGGAAGAACGAGACCATCTCGTCGCGGATGCTCGGCGCGAGGTCGTCGGCCACGGTCGTGCCGACCACGCTGAAGTCGTAGCAGTGCCGCACCGGCAGCATCGTGCCGTCGGGCTGCCCGGCGGCGAAGATGCCCTCACCCGGGAGGTAGCGCTCGATCACGGCCGGGAGCAGGGCGTCGGCCTCGGCGCGCAGCTCCGCACCGCCCGGCGCGTCGCCCTGCAGGTCGGCGAGGGAGGCGGCCGTGCGCATGCTCCACACGTTCGCGGCGTTCAGGCTCGCGACCTCGTGTGTGTACGAGCTCACGCACTCGAGCAGGTTGTCGATCTCTCCGTAATCGGCCAGGGCGGTGTCTCGGCGTAACTCCTTCCACGCCATCGCCCACTGCCGCACCGACGCGGCGACCGTTTGATCGCCGACGATCTCGTCGAGGAACGCGGTGTCGCCGGTGAAGCGCACGTAGTCGTGCACGAGCCGGGTCATGGCGTAGTCGTTCACCGAGTACCAGCGGCCGACGGGCCCGCCGGTGAGCGAGGAGGTGCCGAAGTGCGAGTGGATGTCGAGCGAGATCCAGTGCCGCACCTGGTTCCGCATCTCGGCGGGGTCGAGCAGCGCGTGGCTGACGGAGCTCAGGCTGTAGTCCCAGATGAACGTGGTGGTGCCCCAGTAGTTCGGCATGAGGGTGTCGTACGAGCGGCCGAGCACGTTCCCGGCGAAGTCGCGGCGGAACCAGATCACGCCCAGCACCGCCCACCAGTACAGGCGGCGGAGCGGCGCGGATGCCGTCTCCAGCACCGGCAGCGCGCCGGAGAACTCCCCGTCGTCGGGGTCGAAGGCGGCGTGCAGCTGTCGGTTCCAGAACTCCTCGGCCGCGGCGACGGCACCGGGCACATCCGCGGCGACGGCGTCGTACGCGCGCGCCGCATCGTCCTCGGAGATCCCGACCGCCTGCACGTAGGCCGTGCGCGCGACGCCCCCGTCCGGCACGGCGAGCACCACGGCCAACTCGCCGCCGCGCCCGTTCCCGCCGATACCCGTGTCGAATTCCTCGGGCAGCGAGGCCACTCCGCTCAGCGCCGCCGATCCGCCCGCCAGCCCCTGCACGCTCCAGGCCGCGGCATCCGCCGACGAGAACACCAGGCGCTCGCCGTCGACGGTCGCGGTGTCGCGCTCCGAGGGCGACTCCGCGTCGAGCCAGGCCTCCTGCGAGCGCGTGACCCGTGCCGCGGCCGAGAGCCCGATCCGCACCTCCCGATCCTGCGATCCGGTGTTCCGCACCGCGATGTCGATCGCCACCGCCGTCTTCCCCGGCACGCACACCGTCGTGGTCTCGATCTCCAGGTCGCCGACGGTGGCGCGCCGCACCACCCGATCCGCCCGCCACTCGTGTGTCACGGGCGCCCCGTACGAGGCGAACAGCCGTCCGTCGACGAACAGCACCGCGGTCTGCGTGAGTCCCTGCGACACGGGCGGGAACTGCACCGCGCTGATCGCGGTCAGGTCGTGATCGACGCGCACGGTCCCGAACATGTTGGTCAGGCCGGTGGGCGCGATCATGTCGTCGTAATGGTGGGTGACGGCGTCGGCGGCGAGGTCCTCGACGGTGGGGATGAGCAGATGCATGATGCCTTTCGAGGGGCGGGAGAGAGGGTCAGTACTGGCCGAGCGCGAGGCCCTTGGCGAAGAACCGCTGGGTGCAGAGGAACAGCACCACGGTGGGGAGCGAGACGAGCACGGCCGCGGCGAGCACGACCGACATCTGCGCGCCGCCGTAGGTGCTCTGCATGCCGGACAGGGTCGTGATGATGGGGCGGATGTCGTCGGACTGGCTGAGCGTGAGGCCGAGCAGCAGGTCGTTCCACACGAACGTCGCCTGCAGGATGAAGATCGCGACCAGCGCGCTCGACGCCATCGGCAGGTACAGCCGCACGAAGATGCGCCAGGTGGTGGCGCCGTCGAGCACCGCGGCCTCGAACACGTTGTGTGCGACGCCGGTGAAGAAGTTGCGCATCACGAAGGCCGAGAACGGGATCGAGATCACCGTGTAGATGATCACCATGCCGACGCGGGTGTCGAACAGGCCGATGCGCGAGTAGGCGTCGAACAGCGGCAGCAGCACCATCTGCAGCGGGAACACCGTGCCGCCGAAGATCACCACGAACCACAGGAAGCCGCGCTTGAGCCGCAGGGCCACGATCGCGTAACCGGCCGCGGCGCCCACGAGCACGGCGATGGTCGGCGAGACGATCGAGTAGATCAGGGTGCTGAGGATGCTGTCGCCGAGGCCCGACAGCTCGAACGCGTCGGCGAAGTTCTGGAACAGGTGGAAGTCGGTGGGGATCCACGACTCTTTCGAGGTGAAGGTCATCGGGTCCTTCATCGCGTTCACGACGAGGAGGTACGCGGGCAGCAGCCACACGAGTCCGAGGATGACGAGCACGGCGGTGCGGATGATCTTCGACATCACATCTCCTTCTTCGGGGAGAGCTGCTGACGCAGGTACAGCACCGACGCGACCAGGGTGATGACGGTGAGGAACACCGCGATCGCCGAGCCGAGTCCGTAGTCGCTGTTCACGAACGTCTCCTTGTACATGGTCAGCGCGAGGGTCTCGGAGACGGTGCCCGGTCCGCCCTTGGTCATGCCCCAGACGATGTCGAAGGTCTTCAGGCTCGCGACGATCGAGAGTCCGACGACCACGGCTGTGAGCGGGCGGAGCATCGGCCAGAGGATGCTGGTGAACAGGCGCACGCCGCCGGCGCCGTCGATGCGGGCGGCCTCGAGCGGCTCCTTCGGGATGGCCTGCAGGCCGATGGTGAACAGCAGCGCGTTCACGCCGACGCCCTGCCACGACGAGGCGATGATCATGACGATCGTGTTGAGCGGGGCATCCAGCAGCCACCGCGGCGGGTCGGTCACGCCGAACGCGGCGAGGGCCTGGTCGAGCGCTCCGCCCGAGGAGAGGATGAACGACCACACCACGCCGACGCCGATGCCGGAGAGGGCGTAGGGGATGAGGAAGGGGAGGCGCAGCCAGATGCCGCCGCCGAGGTTCCAGGTGAGCAGCGCGATCGCCAGGCCGATGCCGACCGGGATGATCAGGGTGCCGATCACCCAGAGCACGGTGTTCATCGCGGAGCCCACGAAGTCGCCGTCGGTGAACATCTCGACGTAGTTGTCGAGCCCGATCCAGTCGGGGCTGCCGAGGCCGTTGTACTGCGTGAAGCTCAGGAACACCGTCCACAGCAGGGGGAGGTAGAGCAGGACCGCGACCAGGATCACGCCCGGGGCGATGAAGCCCCGGGCGGACCACTGGTACGGCGACTTCTGATGCGCCATCCGGTGCTTACTCCTGCTCTGCCCAGTACTTGTCTGCCGTGGCCTGGATCTTCTCCAGGAACGGCATCGGGTCGCCGGGGTTGGCGTTGAAGGCGCCGAACTGCTCGATCGCGGTGGTCACGATCTCGGTCGGCATGGCCTCGAAGAACCGGTCGTACAGCATGTAGTCGTCGCCGGCGATCTCGGTGCCGAGCTCGGCGAGCGCGGGGTCTGCGACCTTCGCCTTCGGGTTGAACGCCACGTCGCCGTGGGCGTCGTTCCAGGCGGTCTGCGCGTCGGGCGACATCCACCATTCGGCGTAGGCGAGTCCGAGGTCGCGCTGCTTCGAGTTCTCGGCCGTGCAGATCGGGCCCGACTCGACGGCGACCGGGGTGGCGTCGAGGTCGTCGCTGACGGCGGGGATCGCGAACATCCCGTAGTCGTCGGTGGTCATGCCCGCGCCTTCGAGGTTGCCCGCGAAGAACGTGCCGAAGTTGATCATGGCGTAGTCGCCCTGCTTGAGGCCGACCGCGGGATCGGTGGTGCTGCCCGCGTCGCTGAACCAGCCGGCCTGCTGCTCTTCGAGCCACAGGTTCATGACGTCGACGATCTCGGGGTCGGTGTACTTCACGTCGCCCGTGGTGAGCCCGGCGTACAGGTCGGGGTCGGTCGAGGCGACCAGGTGCTGGAACCACTGGAAGGTGAAGAGCACGCTGGTCTGGTAGTACGGGGTGACCCCGGCATCCTTCAGCGTCTCGGCGGCGTCGTTCAGCTCGTCCCAGGTGGTGGGCACCTCGATGCCGTTGTCGGCGAAGGCGGCCTTGTTGTAGAACATGATCCAGTAGGCGATGTTCATCGGCACGCAGTACTGCTTGTCGTCGAACGTGTAGCTGTCGCGCAGCTCTTCGCTCACCCAGCCCTCGTCGACGGCCTTGGTCCAGATGTCGGTGGTCTCGGCGACCAGACCCTCGTCGACCAGCTGCTTGAGCGAGTCGCCGGTGTGCCAGGTGAACAGGCCCGGCGACTTGTCGGTGCGGAACGACTGCTTGATGAAGGCGTCGTACTGGTTCGCGTCCGAGTAGCCGGTGGTCTTGAGGGTGATGTCGACGGCCTCGCCGCTGACCTCGTTGAGCGACTCGAAGTCGGGCTTCCACGCCGCCTTGTCGGTGTAGAAGTTGAGCGTGCCGGTCACCTCTCCGGCGTCTCCGGATCCGGAGTCGCCGGAGCACCCGGCCAGAGCCAGGGTGCCGAGGAGGAGACCGGCCGCGGCAGCGGCGATTGTGCGTCGCGAAATCATTCAGAACTCCCTTGTTCGTTTGGTATCGTTACCAGAAATCTGGTTTCACGCTACCAAGGTGATGAGTGCGGTGCAAGGGATTCCCTCGCGGGATCCTCGCGGGTGCTGCGTCATTGCGGGTGCTGCTTCGGGTTGCTGTGTTCGGTTGCGTGTTCAGTTGTCGCTCGTGCGCGAGCCGCGCACGTACGCCTTGACGGTCGCGAAGCGGGCGCTGCGCGAGTTCTCGGTGCGCTCGATCCGGTACGCGCCCACCGCGGCCGGAACGATGAACGTCTCGGCGTAGTGAATGACGAAGGGCTCGAAGGTGCCGGACGGGCTGACGACCTGCACCTCATCCCCCTCGACCAGGTTGATCACGTTGACCGTGCCTTCGGTGTCGTGGTCGGCGCCGTCTGCGAACCAGTGCCGGCGCACCTCGATGAACTCGAGCTCGTGCAGGCCCGTGCTCTCCTCGGTCACGTCGCCCTCGGTGCGGATGGTCTTCACCTGGCCGAGGAGGTTGTCGCCGACCCAGGTGGTGTCGCGGTCCCACTGGATGTTGCGGGCACCGTGGTCGAGGTGCACCGGGCGGGGGATGCCGTCGAGGCCGACGCGGCCCCAGTCCCAGAGCTTGAAGGTGAAGATGAACGGCGTCGCCGAGATCTCCAGCACCATCGAGTTCGCGCCCGAGCAGTGCACGGTGCCGGCCGGGATGGCGAAGTGGTCGTGCTTGCGGGCCGGGAACGAGTTGACGTACTTGTCGGCGGGGAACGGATGCTCGCCGTCCTGCGCCGTCGCCAGATCCTGCAGCATCTCGGTGCGGTCGATGCCCTCTTTGGTGCCGAGGTAGACCACGGCATCGTCGCCGACGTCGAGCATGTAGTAGCTCTCGTCCTGCGTGTAGTGCATGCCGAACGTGTTCTGGATGTAGTCGGTCAGCGGGTGCACCTGCAGGCTGAGGTTGCCGCCGTCCATCGTGTCGAGGAAGTCGAAGCGGATCGGGAACTCGGCCCCGAAGCGGGAGAACGTCTTGGCGCCCAGCAGGTCGACCGGGCGGCGGAAGACCAGGTCGAGCGCGGGGATCTCGATCACGCCGCCCTCTCCCTCCAGCAGCAGCGAGTTCTCCTCGGGCACGCAGTCGAAGCACCACGCGTAGTTGTCCTTCGAGGGGTCGAGGCCGATGAGGTTCTTCATCCACTGCCCGCCCCACACTCCGGGGTCGAAGAACGGCACGACGCGGAACGGCCGGTGCGCGGCATCCTTCAACGCCTGGCGGAACGCAGTGCCGGTGATCATGCCGGCTTCGGGGGAGTCCGGATGCCGCTCGGCCGGGGCGATCGCGTTGCCGTCGAGCACGAAGTCGACCGTGTCGAACAGGCTGCGCTTGTGGCGGTCGGCGACGCGCCATTCGACGAAGAACCCGCGCTTGTACTTACGCAGATTGTCTTCCGCGGCGTTGTCCGCGCGCCAGTTCGTGGCGCCCTTGCGCTGGCGCAGCTGGATCTCCCAGCGGGCCATGTCGACGAGCACGGTCGCTGCGGCGCCGTCGAGCCGGGGGCGGAGGAGCTCGGATCCCCAGCCGATCACGACGGTCGGGTTCTGCGCGATGCTGCCCGCGAGGGCATCGAGCTTCGCGGCGTCGTAGAAGTCGGTCAGGGTGAAGTGGCTCATCACACCGAAGACGCGGTCGTCGGTGAGGTTCGGGGCGATCAGCTGCTCGACCTCGGCGACCGGGCGGGCGGCGGTCTCGGCGTCGACCACGGTCCAGTCCGGCAGGGCCGCGCGCACGGCGGCCGTGAGGGCGGGGACGTCGACTCCCGGGTAGGTGTCCACCAGCAGCACGGGGGCGGTGCCGGTCACGCGGGCGCAGGCCTCGGCGAGTTCGGCGGCGGCGGTCCAGCCCTCGGCGCCGCGGAGGATGCGCTCGCCCGCGGGGAGCGCCACGGTCGGCTGGGTGTCGTAGCGACCTCGGGTGGTGTGCCCTTCGTGCATGTCGCTGATCGGGGTGGTCACTGTGCCTCCTGCGGTGTGGCGGTGTGTGTGGTCGTGGCGCGGGCGAGGACGCTGAGTCCGCGGGCGACGGAGAGTTCGGGCTCGGGCGGGACGACGAAGCGCGGCGGCGTCATCGAGGGCCAGAGGTGTGCGCGGACGTGGGCTTCGATCGGGGTGCGCACAGCGTCGCCCGCGCGCAGGATCCCGCCGGACAGGATCACCACCGCCGGGTCGTACGAGTGCACGAGCGAGGTGACGACCGCGCCCCACACGTGCAGGAAGCGGTCGCGGATCGCGGGGTGCGCGTCGGTCGTGAAGACCTCGGTCATGGTGGTGCCGGCGGGGAGCGCCCACGTGCTCGCGAGGGCTTCTCCGCATCCGACGTTCCCACACGGGCAGACCGGTCCGTCGAGGTCGACCGTGAGGTGTCCGCCGAGGATGCCGGCGTGCCCGGTGCGTCCGCGCAGGGGTGTGCCGTCGATCAGGGCCGCGGTGCCGATGCCGGTGCCGAGGGTGACGAGCACCGCATCGCGCTCGCCGGCCGCGCTGCCGGTCGAGGTCTCGCCGATCAGGGCCGCCCTGGCGTCGTTCTCGACCACGGCGGGGAGGCCGAACTCGGTGAGCGCCCAGGCGTTCAGGTCGAAGTCCTCGAGGAAGTCGTACTTGGCGTTGGCGTGCAGCATCCGTCCGGTGCGGGGGTCGACGACGCCCGGGACGGCGATGGCGACTGCATCCGCGGTTCGGCCGGTCTCGGCGGGGTCGGTCTCAGCGGGGTCGGGCGAGGTTCGGCCGGTCTCGGTTCGGCCGGTCGAGGTTCGGCCGGTCTCGGCGAGGTCGGTCTCGGCGAGGTCGGTCTCGGCGAGGAGTCGGCGTGCTTCGGCGGCGGCGGCGGGCAGGTCGGCGGGGCTGCCGAGGACGGGAATGCTGCCCGTTGCGACGACACGGCTGCCGTCGGTCACGGCGAGCTTGATCTCGGTGCCCCCGAAATCGATGCACAGCTCCATCCGGCCTCCTCGTCGCCTCATCCGACTGCCTCGTCGGTGATTGGTAACGTTATCAACGAGGGGTGGGGGTGTCAAGACTCGACCGGATGTCGGGAAGTTCTGCCGAGTGCACGGCCTCCTGGCGGGGATTTTCCCGACAGGTGTCCGAACTCCCGACGGGTGTACGTGATCCCGACAGGTGTCCGAACTCCCGACGGGTGTCCGAACTCCCGACGGGCCTTCCGAACCCCTCGCGGTGACGATTCGCCGAGATGATGACGATTCGCCGACTTTTCGACACGAATCGTCCGGGAATCGTCCGACCCTCGGCGAATCGTCCGACCACGCCGCGGGTCGTCGCCCCACCCACACCCCCGCGGCGAGTCAGCGCACGCTGCGGAGCGAGACCGGCAGCTCGACCTCGCGCGGCGCGGTGTCCCGGTCCCCTCCGTCGAGGCGGTCGAGCAGCAGGCGCGTGGCGGTGCGGCCGAGCTCGCGGGGGTCGTGGTCGATCACACTGATCGGCACCGGCGAGAGTTCGGCGAGCTCGAAGTCGTCGAAGCTCATGATCTCCGGGAAGTCGGCGGGCGTCCGCGGTCCGGCGTCGAGCTGGGTGCTGATCTCTTTGAGCGCGCCGATGGCGTTGCGGTTGTTGGCGCAGAAGATGGCGGTGGGCGGATGCTCGGCGCCGAGCAGTGCGCGCGTGGCTTCACGGGCCTGATCGACGGTCTGCTGGTTGGCGGCGACGATGTGCGGGTCGACGGCGAGCCCGCGTTCCTCGAGTGCCCGCACGTAGCCGGCGTATCGGCGTTCACCGGTGAAGATCGACAGGGCGTTGCCGAGGTAGCCGATGCGGGTGTGGCCGCGGTCGATGAGCGCGATCGTGCCGCGGTAGGCGCCGTCGTCGTCGGCGAGCACGACGCTGTCGACCGCGAGTCCGTCGATGCGGCGCGAGGCGAGCACGACGGGCACGCCCTGGTTCTGCGAGTGTGCGAGGTGGGCCGAGGTGGGGCCGGCGGGCACGACGATGAGTCCGTCGACGCGGCGGCCGAGGAAGTCGCCGACGAGGTCGGCCTCGCGCACGGCATCCTCCGAGGTGTTGCCGAGCAGGATGCGGCGGCCGGTGAGTGCGGCCTCCTCTTCGACGCCGAGCGCGAAGGTGCTGTAGTACGGGTTGGCGATGTTGGTGATCGCGACGCCGATCAGTCCGCTGCTGTGGCCGGGGCGGATGCTGCGGGCGTTCTCATTGCGGTGGTAGCCGAGTTCGGCGACGGCTTCCATGACGCGCTGCTGCACGTCGGGTTTGACGTTGAGTCCGCCTGAGAGCGTGCGCGAGACAGTCATGGGGCTGACGCCCGCTCGGATGGCGACCTCTTTGACGGTCGGGCGGCGCGTGCGTTCGCTCATCCTGCCCTCCGGAGTGTCGTGCCTGCGATCTAGGGAACGTTACCAGCGGGGTCGTCCTTCCGGGGTGCTGCCCGGTTCGTCCGCCGCGGTGCGTGCGCACAACTCAGGAAGAACCTGCCGGCGAGGCCGCTTTGTTGAGGGTTCGGGCCGGAGTCGGCACGAACTTCCTGAGTTATGAACCGTGTCGGCGGCGCTCTCCCCGGCGGCGCGTGCACAACTCCTCCGAATCTCGGCCGGAAAGGGCTCCCGGTGCCGGTTCCGGGCGCAACCCGACCGTTGCTGAGGAGTTGTGCACGCGGGCCCAGCATGCCAACCCGTCACGCACGGAAACGCGAGGTGCGACCGCGCCGGACCGTCCGTAGATTGGATGGACCCCGCTGTGAATGGAGTCTCCCGTGCCCGGAATCCGCGCCCTGCGCCCGTCCTGTACGAACGCCGTCGGCTGAGCCACCGGAAACCACGACGATGACCGCGCACACCTCACCGCATCCGTTCGACGAACGCACCCGCCTCTTCCTCGACAGGCCGCAGAGCCGCAAGTGGAGTCTGCACCCCGGTCGCATCGGGGCGTGGGTGGCGGAGATGGACTTCGGGGTCGCGCCCGAGATCGCCGAGGCGCTGCACCGGGCGGTCGACGACGAGAACCTCGGATACCTCTCTCCGCCGCAGGCCGCAGAGCTGGGTGAGGCCACCGCCGAGTGGATGCAGGGGGAGTACGGCTGGGCGGTCGACCCGGAGCGCGTGCATCCGGTCTCCGATGTGATGGCGGCTCTCGGTGTCGCGGTGCAGGAGTATGCGCCCGCAGGTTCGCCAGTGATCGTGCCGACTCCGGCCTATATGCCGTTTTTGACATATCTGCCGGCGATCGGGCATCCGGTGATCGAGGTTCCCGGTGTGGAGGTCGACGGACACTGGCAGCACGACCTGCAGCGCATCGATGAGGCGTTCACCGCCGGCGCCCGGACGCTCGTGCTCTGCAACCCGCACAACCCGACCGGCACGATCGTCGGGCGCGAAGAGCTCGAGGCCATCGCCGAGATCGTCGAGCGGCACGGTGGCCGGGTGTTCGCCGACGAGATCCACGCGCCGCTGCGATACGACGGCGCGCCGTTCGTGCCGTACGCGTCGGTGTCGGAGGCGACGGCCGCGCACACGGTGACGGGCACGAGCGCGTCGAAGGCGTGGAACATCCCGGGGCTGAAGACCGCGCAGCTCATCACCTCGAACGAAACGGATCAGCAGCTGTACAAGCGGTTCGGGTTCGCGGTGCAGCATGGGGCTTCGACCCTCGGCGTCGTCGCCTCGACGGCGGCGTATCGCGCGGGCAAGCCCTGGCTGTCGGACGTGCTCGACTACCTCGACGGGTCGCGGCGGGAGCTCGCCGCGCTGGTCGCGGAGCATCTCCCCGGCGCCGTGTACCGGGTGCCCGAGGCGACCTACATCGGCTGGATCGACACTCGTGCGCTCGGGATCCCGGGGCCGCCGGCGGAGTTCTTCCGCGAGCAGGCCGGGGTCGTGCTCACCGAGGGTCGGCTGCTCGGGCGGGGTGCGGAGGGCTTCGTCCGGGTCGTGTTCGCGACTCCGCGCCCGATCCTCGAAGAGGCGTTCGCGGCGATGGGCGATGCGGTGCGGCGGGCCGGTTCCACGCGCTGAGGTGACCGGGTCGGACACCTCCGCGGAGGGTGTCAAGGGGCTCTGCGGTTGTCGGTCTTCTGTCGTAGAAAGGGAGGCGAGAGAAGGGATCCCGCATGGCCGCAGGTGATATCGAGACGTTCCAACGCAATGGCATCTGGTTCAACCGCATCGAGGGTGAATCGCAGACGTTGGGCGCGAGCTTCGAGACCGAGGCCGAGGCGGTGAAGGCCGCTCGTGGTGCGGCGATGGCGCGCCAGGTCGCGCACACGGTGCGCACCGAAGAGGGCCCCTCCAAGGATGAGAGCGCGTACGAGCGTCACCCGCGAGACCTGATCGGATGAGCGTGCCGCCCGAATCCACACACGCTGCCGGGGCCGAGCGGCGGATGCTGTTGCAGGCATGTGTCAACGGTGCCAGGGATCCGGCGGAGCATCCGTGGCTGAGCCTGGATGAGGGCGTGGTCGCCGACGATGCCGCCCGGGCCGTGGCCGCCGGTGCCCGCGAGGTGCACGTGCATCCGAAGGATGCGGCCGGGCGCGACAGCCTGGCGGCCGACGATGTCGCGCGATGGGTCGCGGCGGTGCGTCGAGCGGCGCCGGGTGTTCCGGTCGGGGTGACGACCGGCGAGTGGGCCGAGCCCGACGTCGAGCGTCGCCTGGCGGCGATCGAGTCGTGGACCGAGCTGCCCGATCACGCATCCGTCAACTGGCATGAGTCCGGTGCCGACGAGGTGGCGGCCCTGCTGCTGCGCCGTGGTGTGGCGGTCGAAGCGGGGCTGTGGGATGCGGCGGGCTTCGAGGTGTGGAAGCGCTCGCCCGTGCGTGCACAGTGCCTGCGAGTTCTGATCGAGCTGCCGGATGAGCCGGCCGAGACCGTTCGCGAGCACGCCGAGGGGATGATCGCGCACGTGGCGCTCGAGGAGCCTGAGCTGCCGGTGCTGTTGCACGGCGAGGAGGGGTCGACGTGGCCGTTGTTCGACCTCGCGGTCGAGCTCGGCTTGGATGCGCGCATCGGCTTGGAAGACACTCTGCTGCTTCCCGATGGGAGCACGGCGCCGGGGAATGCGGCCCTGGTGCGCGCGGCAGTGGAGCGGATGCGGGGAGTCTGACGCGAGGTGCCGTGGGTCTGCGGCATCCTGAAGCCATGTTCGGCGACAGCATCCTCCTCATCATCCTGTTCTGGTCGGCCGTGATCCTCATCGGCGTCCTCATCACGTGGCTGGTGATCTACTCGGCCGTGCGTGCGGCTCTCACGTCTCACCGGCAGGCGATGGCGAGGGATGGGCGTCCCGGTCAGGTCTGAGCAGCGGGCGGATAGGCGGGCGACGGGTGTCGTCGTCTGCCAGTGAATACGGTCGCGCCTTCCCGCGGTGTCGGCATCCGTATGCCAACGTCTCCCCATGACCGAAATATCGCCCGCTGCCGATCAGCCCGCGCGCGCTCGCGCTCTGCCCTTCGCGATCGGGGTCGGCGGGGGTGTGCTGGGGATTCTGCCCTGGCTGGTCGGCGGTGGGATGCTTCCGCTGCAGAACCTGTGGGCGGCGGCGACGATGCCCGAGGACATGCCGTTCGTGCTGCTGCCGCTGAGCCAGTACTTCGCCACGTTGCTCTTCTCGGTGCTGCTTCTGGGCGGAGTCTTCGCCGGGTTCGCGCTGCATTTCGTGGCGCGCCGTCGCGCGGTCGCCGTGTGGCCCGCGGCCCTCGGGGTGCTGCTCGTGCACGTGATCGCGGTGATGCAGAGCTTCGCTGTGCTGGCAGGAGGGCTCGGGCTCGGTCGCGGCGGCGACAGTCGGGCGATGCTCTACTTCGCCGGGCTCCTCGGCGGTGTGGTCGCGGCGATTCTCCTCTCGCAGCTGGGGTTCTGGATGACGTCGCGGCGTTCGGTCGGCGTGGTCGCGCTCGGTGTCGTGCTCGCGGCGGTGCCGTTCGGCAACTGGATCAGCCGGTTTTTCGTGGCCGTCACGGGCGAGGTGTCCCCGCCGCTGTTCCTCCCGGACCTGCTGCGCTGGCTGCCCGCGGTCGTCGTGGGTGCGGCGCTGGTGTGGTGCGGGGTGCGGCCGGCGTGGCGGATCGTGGTCTGGGTCGCAGGGTTGCTCGCGCTGTGGATCCTGCCCGCGCTGTTCACGGCGATCCAGTACGGGCTCGGCATGCGGGTGCTCGACGGCAACCTGCCTGAGATGGCGCAGGCGGCGGTGCAGGTGTTCCCGATGGTGCTCGCCGAGGTGTGGCTCCCGGTGGTCGTCGCGCTCGTGATCGGCGTCGTCGGCACGGTGGTGCGGATGGTGGTCGAGCGGGATCGGACGCCGGCGGTCGTGGACCACGGCGCGCCCGACGCTGCGGTCTGAACCGTCGTCAGTCGCCCGCGCGTTCCCATCCCGACCAGTCGGGGCGGTCGACGATGCAGAACCGGTTGCCCTCGGGGTCTTCCATGATCACGTAGTCCGCGTCGGCGGGGCGTCCGTCCCAGTGCACCTCGCGGGCGCCCAGCTCGGCCAGTCGGCGTACTTCGGTGGCCTGGTCTTCGGCGTAGATGTCGAGGTGGATGCGCGGCGGCAGCACGCGTTCGGAGTGGTGGGCGTCGAGGGAGATGCAGGGGGCGTCGGCGTCGCGGGGTTTCAGTACGACCCAGTCGTCTTCCGCCGGGTCGCGTTCGACGTAGTCGAGGGCCGCTTTCCAGAAGCGGGCCTGCGCGGGGAGATCGTTCACGCGGATCACGATCGATGCGAGCTTCAGCATGCGGTCGAGTGTAGGGCGGGGTGGGGGGACGTGGACCTACGGGCGCCACCGCTATCGCGGCTGGATGCGCAGCAATCAACATCATCATCGGTGGCTTGTGCGCGGTGGGGTTCGGAATCTCTGCTGCGATTGCGCAGGGGGCGTACGCCGCGGGTAATTGCCTTGGCTGGTTCTTCACGCCGATCGGGAACAACCCCTTCGTCGAGCCCCGCGGTACGAGTCATTGCCGCTGAATAGACTGAGGACGGTTCGATCGAGGGAGATTTCATGTTCAACCGATTGACGCGAACAACTTACCGATGGATTTCGCTTGCGATTTCCCTCGTAGCGATCGCTTTGACGCCGCTAATCATCTTCGAATTGATTCCGGCCTATGTCGGCATCATGGCGTTCGTGGCGGTCGTCATCTGGATTGCCATCGGGACAGTCGCGTCGAAGTCTCCAACGTGGTCGCAGGAGCGACGTTCCACGTCGCCTAGCCACTCTCCGCGGACATGATGTCTCTTCTCCGGCGACATCTGCACTCGAGTGGCTAACCTCGCGAAACGCTCGGCTGGTAATCCAGTCGAGCGTTTCGCGACGGCTGGAGTCCGGGCCGCTCTCCCGAAGCGGCCTGCGTGGTCCTCACGGCCAGGCGCTGAGCTCTGGCCCAGGAACGCGAAACGCCCCCGCCGTTCGGGTCGGCGGGGGCGTTGGTTTCGCGGGTGCGGGTTACTGCACCGACCATCCGCCGTCGGAGGCGAGGATGGCGCCGTTGATGTTCACGGCGTCGTCCGACAGCAGGAACGTGATGGATGCCGCCAGGTGCTCGGCCGTGGCGACGGTCGGGATCGCCTGCTGGAACGGGGCGAGGCGGCCGGAGCCGTACTCCGACATGTTCGGGGGCATCGGGATGCCGGTGGCGACGCCGCCCGGGGCGACGGAGTTCACGCGGATGCCCTTCGGCCCGTACATGAAGGCTGCGGACTTCGTGACGCCGATGATGCCGTGCTTGCTGGCCGTGTAGGCGTTGCCCGAGGCGTTGCCGCGCAGACCGGCCTCGCTTGAGACGTTGAGGATCGCGCCGCGACCGGCTGCTTCCATCACGGGGATGACCGCGCGCATGAGCTTGAACGGAGCGGTGAGGTTGATCGCGATGACGCGGTCCCAGACGGCGTCCGGGGTCTCGCCGGCGGGGGAGAAGTCGTCGTTGATGCCGGCGACATTGGCGAGGCCGTCGATGCGGTCGCCCGCGGCGGCGACGACGGCGTCGATCGCGTCCTGCTTGGTGAGGTCGCCGGCGACCGTGACGATGTCGGCATCCGGGAGCTCGGCCTTGAGGGCGTCGAGCTTCTCGGCGGCGATGTCGCTGGCGATCACGCGTCCGCCTTCGCGGGCGATGCGCGAGGCGGTGGCCTTGCCGATGCCCGAGGCGGCGCCCGTGACGATGACGGTCTTGCCGGCGAAGCGGCCGGCGGTGACCTTCTCCGTCCAGCCCTCGGAGGCGTCGTCTTCGGGGATCTCGCCGCCGTTGGCCGCGCGCACGAGGTCGTCGACGACCGACTGGGGGAGCTGGCCCTGGCTCATCGCGACGAGCTGCTGCAGGGGCAGGCCCAGCACGGGGGTAAGGAGTTCGGGGTCGGCACCGGTTTGCTCGAAGAGTGCGCGGATGAGGGGCCCGCCGGTCGGGTCGTTCATCCAGTCGCCGATGGTGGAGTGTGCGGTGAGGGCCATGCTCTTTCTCCTTGTTCGAGTTTCGCAACGGTGCGTCTACTTATATTCCAGTGTACGCCTGAGTACGCTCGAAAGGTGCCCCGTCCTCGTAGTGAAAAAGCCCGCCAATCCGTGCTGGAGGCGATGCGGCGCGCGCTCGCCGCAGACGGGTACGAGGCCGTGACGATCGAGGGTCTCGCCGAGTCGGCGGAGGTCTCGAAGCAGACGATCTATCGGTGGTGGCCGTCGAAGGCCGCGATCCTCGGTGAGGCGCTGCTCGAGGGCGGGTTGCCCGGGGCGGATGTCGCGGTACCGATGACCGCCGACCTCGGGGCGGATCTACGGGCGTGGTTGTCGGCGATGTCCGCCGGGTTGGCTCGGCCCGAGGGCGTGGCGCTGGCGCGGGCGCTCATCGAGGTGACGGCGGCCGATCCCGAGCTCGGGTTGGTGTTGAACGAGCGGCTGGCGGCACCGATCCGCGAGTGGGTGGCCGAGCGGGTGTCGCGCGGGCGTGCCGACGGGGACGTGCGGGCGGATGTGGATGCTGCCGCGATCGCGGATCAGTTCATCGCGATGGCGTCGTACTCCGCGCTGATCGGGCAGCCGTTGAGTGCGGAGCGGGTGGAGGAGACGGTGGTGCGGTTGCTGCGGGGGATTGCTGCGGGTTAGCGTCCGCGACCGTGATGACTTTCGCAACGCGCCGATGTTCGGCCGCAACGTCATCGGATGCCAAGATCTAGATCGTGACCACAGAGGAATCAAAACCGGCGCGTACGCCGGTTCAAGAGTGCGAGACGATCATCGCATCCGTAAAGGAGAAGGCGGACAAGAACAAGTTCCGCGCTAGGTTCTTGGTCTGGTCGATGACCATATCCACGGCTGCGATTCCAGTCGTGATTATCGCGTCGGGAGAGGATGCCTTCTGGGGGAAGGTTGTTCCAGCCGCCCTTGCAGCCGCGTCCGCTCTGCTAGTCGCGATCAATAACCTGGAGCGTCCTCACGAACGTTGGGTGCTGTATCGCCGCTATCATCGACTTTTTGCTGCGGAAGCGAAGAACTACCGCTTCCGAGTGAAGCCGTATGCAGGAATCAATAGGGACCGACGGCTAGGGGAGAGGATCGCGAACTTGGAAATCGACCTTCAAGCAGAATGGGAAGGGCTCATACCGAAGCGCAGCGAGATTTCTTCCGCAGGGACTGTGAAGTAGATGTCGGCGTCCGAGAGTTTTGAGCATGCGTCTTGCGCGTTCAAGAGTCATTACGGAGACGCGCGATTACATGTGTACTCCTTCGGAGAGCACGAGGAAGATAACCTTCTTTGCTTCGAAGTGCCCTCAGGCGGTGCTGCCGATCCTCTGGTGCGGGTCCAAAGTGCTTGCTACACGGCTGAGATCTTCCGAAGCACCGATTGCGATTGCCATGAGCAGCTGCACGAGAGCCTTGAGCGGATTTTTGCTGATGGCGGCCTGCTGATCTATATGATCTGTGACGGTCGCGGTGCAGGCCTGCTGACCAAGATTCGCGGGCTCGCTCTCGGGGACACGGAGCAACTCGATACACACGACGCCTATGAGCGCTTGGGCGTGGAGACGGATCCGCGTGAGTACGCGAGGGTCGCTCAAGTGCTGCTTGATCGCGGGGTGAAGGGGCTGCGTCTTCTCACAAACAACCCAAGAAAGATCGATGGCCTGATTGCCAAGGGGCTCAAGGTTGAGAGAGTCCCCCTGCAGATTCCACCTACGCCAGATTCGTTGCCCTACCTCAGTACCAAGCGAGCAAAGATGGGGCACCTGCTGGATCAGTTAGCTGTCCACCCCGGGGAGAAGACTAGTTGACCTAGTTGTTCGGTCGGCGCGCCTTCGATGCTATTGGTCTAGGTCGGCTTGCCCCACCTCTGTACGAGGTCGGACGCCGTCAGGACCGGGCGCAGGCGCGGCTCTTGGAGGGGGATGAGTTCGGTCGCCTTCGGCAGCCCCCGTCGGCTTCGTCGACACGTACCCGCTCTCAGCGGTGTCGACGCGGAAGGTCTCGTGCTAGATGCCGACCCACCCGGAGCCTTGCGCGCTGTGCGGTTGAAGGTGGTCCAGGCGGGGCGGTACTCCTGCGTCGGGCTGGATGCATACGCGTAGAGCCTGTCGACTAAGGGCCGTACTGCACAGCGTAGAGTCCGTGGCGATACGTGCGGGCAGAGGCGAACGGCGAACCGCCCCGCTACCGACTGAGTAGCGAGGCGGTCGGCGGCCGAGCTCAGGAATCGCGGGAGCGTCGCTCCCTCCGGGCGACGCAAATGGTCAGAACCAACGCGCCGATGATGAGGGCGAAGCCTGCGAGCCAGAAGGTCCACACGGCGTTCTGGAACAGGTCCAGTTTCGCGACCACCGGAAGAGCAACGCCGATAAGGACCATTGCCGCGACGGCGGCACGCTCACGTGAAGTGCCGTGGACACGTTCAGTCGTCACGAGACCATCGCCTTCGCTACACATTCCCCAGCAGTGGATCCGATGATGCCGCCAGCAGCGGCGACGCAAGCCGCGCATCCGATACCGAGCGTCGCACCGCAGATGACGCCACACGCTACTCCGATGGCGACGAGTGCCCACTGCGCAATGCCTGCGCTCGTTAGGCACTTGTTCAAGGTGTCCCAGTTGAAGGCCGACTGCGCAGTCCCAGCCGCCGCGGGCTCAGCGCCATCCGACACGAGCTGGTCGAGCTTCAATTGGTCGTCCTGCCATAGGGCCACCCTTCCCGAGTGCTCCGTCTGCGCCTGATAGACGACCTCCGCTCGTGAGGCGATGCTCCCATCGGGATTGAACATGACCGTGTACCCCGAGATGTCGAGCAGGTTCAGTGTGGCGACATACGGGACGCGGAGAATGCGTGACCCGTTCTCCGTCTCCCTCGTGAAAGCCTGGGACGTATCGAGCTCCAGCCCGCTCTGCGTAACCGTGCGGGCGTTGATTCCAGCATCCTTCAGAAGACGCTTGGTCGTCGACGGCGACGCCGGCTCCGTGTTTTGTGCGTACTCGACGAGCTTGTCTCCCACGTTTTCGGTGGACGACGCGATAGGCGACTCGAACGATGCTGTTTGAGGTTGACTTGTGGCCCTTGTCGGAGACGGTGCCGCTGCGGCCCCTGGCCCTGTGCGGCCGCTCATGGCGACCGTCAACGCGATTGCCACTGCGACAAGGCAGGCAACTGCCGCCAGCAAGATATGTGTCAGGCGGCGTTCCCTTCCCTCGCTCGTCAACGATCGACTGTTGGTTTCGGCGATTTTCATCATTGCTCCTTCGCTGATCAACCCCGCTCTAACGTGTAAAACGTTACTCTGGTCAAAGGCGCCTGTCTGTCCTCCGTTAGGGGGACGCGGGAGGACCAACGCCGACTCGGTCGCAACTGGCTGACGCTCAGATGACTAGAAGTCCCCCTCGGCGACCTGGAAGCAGATCAATCCGCGCGACCGCCACATCTCGACCACGCTGCGACGGTCATCGACCACGCCGATGACCGTGAAGTACGGCTCGATGTTGGAGTCGTAGATCTCGGCCTTGACGATGTTGTCTGCGCGCTGGTCGCCGGTGCGTCGGAGGAGCAGTCGGTCGAACGGGATCTCGTTGAAGGTCGGCTAGGCTTCGGTGGTGCGGCGGGCGGTCTCGTCACGGCCCGAGACGACTTGATTGCCTTGCGACTCAGCAACTACACGTTGACTAGGCCGTCACCGCGGGTTGACTCTTCCGCAGGAATGTTCACGATGCCGAATGGCACGTGAACGCTCGGGACCTCGTCCGCCGCTGATGCAAGATGACCGAGTTGGTCGTCAAAGAAAATGTGCGGGCGCAGTACCCGTAGTACACGAGCCTTCTCGATGCCGCCTAGGAAGAACGCGTCGTTAACGCGGACATCCCAAGACTTGAGCGTCTTCACTACCCGTTCGTGGGACGGCGCGTTGCGAGCTGTCACGATCGCGACATGTACGCGCCGGTTATAGTCCGGGTCGTTCGCCAGAAGACGTTCTTCAATCTCCTGGATTCGATTGATGCCCCGTAGGAACGGGAGAAGACGCCCCTCTGGCATCGGTACATCTACGTTCTCGACCTCATTCGCATGGAATGCGGCGAGATCCTCCGACTGCATTACTTGCTCAGAAGAATCGTCGGCCAGAACTCCATCGAAGTCGAAAGCTACGCGAAGATCGACACCGTCCGGGTCGGCTGCAGGGGATCCAAGCACCTGCCCGGCTGCGTATCCCGCGTCCAGCGCGGTGCGAACATCCTCCGCGCTTGCGGAGAGCAAGAGCGACATGTTCAGCGCACCCATATACACGTAGGGTGACCGACCTTGCATGAACACGGCTCGCGTGATGTTCAAACCATGCGATGCGATCGACCTCATCACCCGCAGGCCGGTATCAGGATCGTTTCGAGACAGGACGATGACTTCAACTAGCTGTCTGCCGTCTTCGCTCAATTCGTTGAGTGAAAGCAGTCGACGGATGAAGGGGAACGCAACGCCAGGTGAAAACTCGTCATCGAGTCTCTCCTGCTGATACTGGCGATAAGACTCTTCGCCATGTTGCCGGAAGACCGCGTCTGATTCCTCGAGGTCGAACAGCGCGCTCGACGCTATGCCGACAACGAGGAGGTCATCGAGAGGGAAGGGCATGTGGGACCACCCAAACTTGAATAGGGACCTAGTCAAGTTAGCGCGTAAAGGGGACCGTAACCCAGGAGGGCGCTATCGAGTCAGCGCGGCGAGCTACATTCTCAGCCAGACAACCCCGTGTCTTGCGTGCCACACCCTGCGACGCAGCGGCTCGTCCCTACTGCGCGGCCTCCGTCCGCCCCTCCGCGAACCGTGCCTGCGCCCGGTCCTGACGCCTCCCGACCTCGACGAGCTCCGTCGCCTTCGGCAGTCCCATCGGCTTCGTCGAGACGTACACGCTCTCGGCGGTGTCGACGCGGAAGGTCTCGTGCCAGACGCCCACCGCTCCCGGTGCCTTGCGGGCTGCGCGGTTGAAGGCGGTCCACGCGGGGCGGTGCTCCTGGTTCGGGCTGGACGCGTAATCGGACTCACTCTCGACGCCGCTGGCGGGTTTCGTACGAGAGCGGGTGCAAGGCGGACTTCGATCGAGGAGGCGGATGTTGGCTAGCCCACAATTCGGTCAATCTGCGTTCGCTGGGAGTTGCGCCACAAGATCGGCGCAAGTGGTTCGAGGCATTTCTCTCTTCGGCAGGACCGCGTGCGCTACGTTCGATCTAGCGTGAGGGGTGCTGACGAAGGGCCATGTGTTGCCCACTGAATGGGGGACGGATGGGCGCGTTATTTCGAGCGCGAGCGTTCGCACGAGGGCCGAAATCCGCAAAGTTGGGGGTCCGTGTCAGTCAACATATGCGACCGTCTCAGGTGCTCAGTATTTGCGCGGACCGCGGTCTCGAGGTTCGAGACGTCTCCGTGGAGATCGCTGGCCTAGGCAAGCCCTGGGGGGCACGTTGGGGTGACCCAATAACCCATCGCTCTCGCACACTTGTAGGCGGATCCTCGATCGACATCCTGCTCAACGTAGCCAGCGGCTCCAAGCAGAGTCTCTACTTGCTCCAAGAAGGAATCGACAGGCCGCTTGAGGCTGACGACGACATCTTGATCATCGCGTTTTGGGGTGCTGCGACTCGAGCGGACGCGATCGGTAGCATCGGTGTCCTCTGGACCGCCTTGGACAGGGCCGAAGGGCGGGCGCCGATCGCAGTCGATGCCGACGAGATCGAGAGGCTCTTCGACGACCCGGCGAGGTCCGACGCGACCATCCCGAGAGCCTATACACACGGGTTCACCAGGGTGAGGCCGATGTCCCGTTCGGACAAGCGGCGCCGAAACAGCGAGCGAAGGGGTAAGCCAGTGAACGGGGAACAACTGTCTCTCGTACGCGTTAGTCAACTTGAATTCCGTGGGCTACGCGGGTTCAGGAGCGATGCGAAACTCAGGCTTGCGCAACCCAACGGATCTGTGGGTAGCGGGCTCACGATCGTCGTGGGTGAGAACAACGCCGGAAAATCGACCGTTTGGGAGGCGTTCGACTCCCTGGCGCGAAAAATGCGGTCGGATGTCTCCTTCTCTGAAGGTCGACGCAATCAACAGACCGAAGGCGGCGTCCGAATTCGTCTTGACCGAGAGGACGGTTCTTCGTACCTCCTCGAGAGCAAGCACTCAGAGACCAGTGAGACCCACGGGTCGTGGGAAGCGTCTGGTTCTGCCGAGGCCCCTGCGTTCGAGTTAGTTTCAGTTCCGGCGCGCCGTCAGTTCCAGCCGAGTTTCAGCAAGGGAGGAACAGTCGAACGCGACTGGATGATCTCGCAAGCTGAGTTTTCGCGCGCTCGGCAAGCGGACCAGTTCATGCAATTCACGGGCCGCCTCTTTGATCTCCACAACGATGACGTGAAAAAGGCGCGTTTCGATCAGCTAATGGCTGAGGTGATTGGGTCGGAGCTCGAATGGAGCATCGAACTCTCCGACGGTCAATACGGGCAGTCGTACTACCTGAAGGTCATCAACGGCGGAGGTAGTCACACGAGCGACGGCCTCGGAGACGGCATCATCAGCTTGATGTTCATCATCAACGCTCTCTATGACTCCGAACCCAGCACCCTGCTCACCATTGATGAGCCAGAACTCTCGCTCCACCCGCAACTTGTGCGGCGACTTGGAAGAGTGATCTCGCGATTGGCGGCGGACCGTCAGATCGTCATCTTTACCCATGCGCCAGCGCTGATTTCATGGGATGACATAGCTGCCGGGGGCGAAGTCGCGCGGGTGTATCGGCGCGACCGCGAATCCAGGATCGCTCAGGCTAGTCGCGAGGCGATCGCAGAAATATCCAAGGCGCGTGGTGGATGGACGAACCCGCATGCGCTCGGTCTGGACGCGAACGCTGCCCTGTTTCTTGACGACGGGGTAATTGTCGTTGAAGGTCAAGAGGATGCCGCGCTTCTGCCGAGGGTATTCGAGAAGCTGGGGGTGGCGTTCAACGGCACAATCTTCGGGTGGGGATCAGGAGGGGCGAACAACGTGGAGCGCGTTCTGACACTGCTCCGGGAACTCGGGTTCTCACGCGTTGCCGCTGTTCTGGACAACGACGTACCTGAGGTAGCCGCTCGGTTGACGGCTTCGTTCGAGGAGTACCTCATCGTGGAACAACCCGCGAGCGATATACGGGACAAGCCATCGAACGTGTTTAAGGGCAAAGACGGTTTGCTAGATGCGCGGGGACGCACGGTGAAGCCTCATCTAGAGGAAGCCGCCCGCGGCGCTCTCACTCGCGTCAGCGAGTATCTCCGGCCTGAGCCACAGTCCTTGGGTTCGGCGCACACCTCTCACGGCTGATCATCTTTGCGATCTGGCCGTCCGCCCCTCCGCGAACCGCGCCTGCGCCCGGTCCTGACGCCTCCCCACCTCGACGAGCTCCGTCGCCTTCGGCAGACCCATCGGCTTCGTCGAGACGTACACGCTCTCGGCGGTGTCGACGCGGAAGGTCTCGTGCCAGACGCCCACCGCTCCCGGTGCCTTGCGGGCTGAGCGGTTGAAGGCGGTCCAGGCGGGGCGGTGCTGCTGGTTCGGGCTGGACGCGTAGGCGTAGAGCTTGTCGACGGATGACCAGTACTGCACGACGTAGGGTCCGCCTGATCCGAAGAGCAGGTGGTAGCCGAGCATGCCCGAGTCGGGGTCGGTGCTGAGTTCGCGCAGCATCCCCGGCATGGCGAAGAAGGCCGGCATCCACAGGTCGGGGCGCCACCAGCGGTTGATCTGCATCCCGATGTGGAAAACGACGAGCTCGCCCTCGTGGCGGTGGGTCATGCGGCCCGTGATGACTTTCGACATGATGACTCCTTGGTTGGATAGTTTCACTATCCATAATGGATAGCGCTACTATCGAAGTCAAGAGGTGGTCATGAGAATTTCCGAACTGTCAGCCCAGACCGGCGTGACCGTGCCGACGATCAAGTACTACCTGCGCGAGGGGCTGCTGCCCGAGGGTGAGCGCAGTGCGCCGACTCAGGCCGCGTATGGCGAGAAGCACGTGGAGAGGCTGCGGGTGATCCGGGCGCTGCTCGACGCGGGGGTGAGCATCGCGGAGACGCGGCGGGTGCTGGCCGCGCTCGATGAGCCGCCGGAGAACGCGCACAACCTGCTCGGGATGGCGCATGCGGCGATCACTCCGCCGGTGGACGATTCTTTGGATCTGACAGAGGCCGAGCAGCTGGTCGCGGGGCTCGGGTGGAAGCCGGGGATGTGCGACGAGGCCGTGCTGCACGCGGTCGCGCGGGCGTTGCAGGGGCTGGAGCGTGTCGGGTTCACCGTTCCGGATGCGGCGATGAAGGAGTACCTCGCGAGCATGCGGCGGATTGCGGATGCGGAGATCGCGGGGGTGCCGGGGGAGTCTGCGGAAGCCGCGGTGCGGTACGTGGTGCTGGGGTCGGTGCTGGTGGAGCCGTTGTTGTTGGCGCTGCGGCGGGTGGCGCAGCAGGTTAGTTCGGGGGAGAGGTTTGGGGACGCGTCGGGCCTGTAGCTGTGGGGCTAGAGCGGGCCGAAGGCTGCCTCCAATATGCTCCTGAATGCTCGCGCGGCAGCGATGTCGAAGTGCATGCTCTGCGTCGGGCTGTCCCCCAGATCGGGGCCGCCTTGCTTGTAATTGTACAAATAGACGAGGAGCGCCCGGCCAGTGTCCTGGACTCGCTGTACGTACGCATCCACTTCTGATTGCGGCGCTTTGACTTCACGGTCGCCTTCGATGAACTGACGGATTCGGGCCATCTCTTGAACCTGACGTTCGGCCGATCTGGGGAAAGGGCTCGGCCGGAAAACGGCATGACCGGGTTTCGACTGGCGAACTGGTGGTGGTGGCCCTGTGGAGCCCCCCGGGGATGAAGGGGTACATCCTGGCCATCGGAGCCCACATCTCGCGCCAGGTCGGGGCGCGCCTCGGGGGTTGCATTCAGGATGTGCGTCATCGCGGACGCGCTGTCGATCAGGGAGATGGTCATGTCGATCGACTGTAGACATTGACGTCGGGACAAGGTCAAAAGGGCGGGTCGTGTGGGCTAAAAGTCGCCCTCGGCGACGTGGACGCAGGTCAGCCCGCGCGACCGCCACATCTCGACCACGCTGCGGCGGTCGTCGACCACGCCGATGACGGTGGAGTGCCGTTCGATGTGGGCGTCGTAGATCTCGGCTTTGATGATGTGATCTAGGCGCGTGTCTCCGGTACGGCGGCGCAACCGCTGGCTGAACGGGAGTGAAGTTGAACACGAGACGTCCCGCGTAGTAGAAAGAGGCATGGCTCAAACTAATGCACCGAGCATCATCCTGCCTCTGGTGGCTCTGAGTAGCCGGTCGGAAACGGGAACGGTGCGGGGTGAACCGCACATGGTATGGGGTCTGAATTGGGGCGTCGGACGCAACATGCGCAACAAGAACGAGGCAGCGATAGCCATTCCTCAGGCTGCGTGGCGTGCTTCCCCTGATTTCTTTCCGCGCGGAACGAGCGGCAATCGAGTGCAGTTCCGTGTATTTACCGATGACGGTGCCTCGATGGACATGACCGTCGTGGAACAGAACGACAAGGCTCTCCACTCTGTGCCCACGAACGACCTCCTGGGGCTTTACTTTCGGCGTCGTCTCGGAGTGGCGGACGGCTCCGTCGTTACGCTCGGCCACCTTCGAGCCTTCGGTTCAAGGTTCGTCAAGTTTTCCTTGTTGGACGACGACTCATACGTGATGGAGTACTCGCCGGCGGTCGAAGCACAGGGAACCGCGTTCTACGGGCTCGCTCCGATGTAGTGACGTTCAATCCGGCTAGGCGAGCTCGACCGTTGTTGCTTTGGTCGATTGGGTGTTGCCTCCGGTGCCGAGTCGGGCTCAGTTTAGGATGTATTCGTCGAGCCATGTGGGCAAGGTTGTTGCGAGCTCGGCACTCGAGCCGACCCCGGGACGCGCGAATCACCATTCCGGTCACCAGGTCGAGCTCGCGTTGCAATGACGACTGACGGCGCCTCGGAACAAGTCCCACGGTCGGGAAATGCATGCTGAGCTTGCGGGCGGTGGACGCTGGGCCGTGGTGTCAGATGCCGCATGATCCGCACCCGGGCCTCCACGCACGCCACCGTCGGCCGCGGGTATGTCCGGGCGACGCTGGATTGATCAATGAGCCCGAATGCCCCTTCCAATCGGGAATGATGACCGCCACCGCCATGCCGTCGTACGGGTGATCTGTCTCCGCGGCGACATGAACGGACCGCACGCCTCGACTGGATACGAAAAATCATGATCAATCTGCCGGCCGAAGCCAACAGGGCATTAGCGTGAGAGGTGGGAGACCTTCGTGGGTGCGAGCGGGGAAATTAGCAAATCCAGCTCAAAAAGCAAAGGAATCTCCCCGTCAACAATGATCCGGCTCACTGCAGTTAGGCCGGCCGTGCTGCGCGAGCAGGGATTCTACCCAGGAGATTCGGCTCCACGCTGGCGTACCGCATTCCTGAGAAACTCTTGAAGAGGGCGCTGAAGACAACGGCGGCGCCGGCGGGCGGCACCGCCATGCCGATCTGCTTGCGAACCGCTGAACGGCCGCCGCTGAAGTTAAAGTCGTCGGGGAACGTCTGAATGCGCGCTCGCTCGCGGTTCGTAAGCGCGCGCGGTTCGACGTGGTGGAATCCCATGCTCCCTCCGCCTCCAGCCGCGGTGATCGTCATCGACGGCTTCTCGCCCTCGAGGCGACGGTAGATGGCGCTAATCTTCGCGCCCTGCGCATTGATCTGCAAGCGTGGAGGCAAGTCTGCCGTCCACGCGTTCTGCCCGGGCTTGATGAGCTTTAGTCTTTCTACCACGTCCGGGCTGTGCACGGGCATCTCATGGTGAGTGGCATCGTCGGGTATTCCAGAGAGCGCCGATGCGACAGAGTTGTCGATGTGCTTGTAAGGCTCGGGTGAGGGCACCCGGAATTCCACAGGCAGATCGTTGCGAATTCCAACTATGAGGATTCGGTGGCGTCTCTGGGGTAGTCCGTATTCCTCGAACTTGTAAAGATGGGGGTACAAAGTGTACCCCCCGTACTTCGGATCCCCTGCATCTTGCAACCGGCTCATGATGATCTGAAACGCCTGTCCATCATTCGAGCTACGAAGACCACCGACGTTTTCCGCGACAAACCAAGACGGGCTGAACTCGTCGATGACGTGGGCTCCGTATTCGTAGAGCCCTCCCCAGTCTCCGTTCAAACCTTTCTGCTCGCCGACGAGCGAGAAGTCATTACATGGAAATCCAAATGCGAAGCCGTCTATCGGGTCCAGCTCTTCGCGCACATCGAGGTCGCGCACATCCTTATGAATAACACGAGCGGATGGGAAGTTTCGCCGGTAAGTCTCGGCGGCGTGCTTGTCGAAGTCATTCGCCCACGCGTGGTCGACCGATACCTCGAGCCCTTGACTCCGGAGGCCCGTCGCGGCGATGTCGATGCCGGCCGCGATCCCTCCTGCGCCGCAGAAAAGTTCTCCGATGCGGAAGTGGACTTGGGGTGAGTCGGACATGTGTGGCACTCCTGTGCTCGAACTTGGCTGTGTTCCGGGGCTCAGGGCGGGCAATCGTGTGCTCGTCCTGTCGTGCCTCAGCAGCAGCCTACGCCATAGCTCCTACATTCGCAGCTCGCAGCGCCGGCGGAGGCAACACTCGTCGTCGATTCTCTCATCTCGACGAGCGCAGGGCGGCGTCGGGGGCTGATCGTGGCTTGGGGCGCCGATCGATGGGCGGCCGCCTCGGGGTCGTTTGGTATCGCAAGCCCGAACGAAGTCCCTACGGGATGTCGCCTACAAGTTCTGCCACATCTGCTGTCGTGATCTCGCGATTGAGGCTCCACAGGCGCAACAGGTCGTCGTGTGTCAAGTCGCTATTGGGATAGACCGCGATGAGGTCCAGCCAGGGCTGGATCGCGATGCCTGCGCCCGGTACGCCCTTATCTTCAACGATCCTGCGGAGGTTCGGCGTGAAGCTGGGGGCGAACCCGCCCGCGATGTAGAGGAAGAACGCGAGAGGTACACCTCGGTCCTGGTAGGCGGGGATATAGCTAGTCCGCATACGCAACTGATGGTCCGACTCGAGACGGTACGCTGCGTATGCCTTCGTATCAATGAGGCCGATCCAGCTCGAGGTCTGGACCACAACATCAGGAACACGTCCCTGCTGGCCCACATGGGAGGCGTCGAGTTTGAAGACTTCACGCATCACCTCCGCCGTCGCCTTTTCGAAAGCAATAGCCTCATCGACCCCCGAGAACGCCATCTGATGGTAGCGGTCGAGGAATTGACTAAGTCCCTGTCGAGGACTGGGGATCAGCCGGGCCACGCCCGCTCGAACGGATGAGGTGTCGAGCCCGGTATGGTTTACAACCGCTCGAACGACCTCTTCGCTCGGAGCCGTCACGATCTCCGTCGCATATAGATGCGACAAGGCTGCTGAGATCAGCCCGGAGGTTCGATCCTGAGTGCTGGCCGCACGGATGGACCCGATCCTTCGTTGATCCTTCTCCCCACCCGGCTTCACGCCATAGGTTCGCTGAAACGCCTCCGCCGCACGCGTCGATTCGTAGGTCGAATCAGTAGCCTCGTTCATCGTCACCAAGGGTTTTGCCGAGAACTCAGCGATGACGTCGTTGATCTCTTGAACAAGCGTTGGGTTTACGGCTGTCACGGTCCGCACGTCAGTCCGACCGTAGTCCGCACCGCTTCCTGCCGTGGCGTAGCCCGTGTACCGCAACCACTGGGCGAACGTGTTAGCCACGTCCTTGAGTGTGGTGGTGATGAGTCTTTCGGCAGTCTTGCCGCCAGAGCCGAAGCGCTCTGCGAAGTCTTCGTCCAAAGAGGCCACCCCGCGAGCGCGGAAGTCGAGAACGCGATCAATGATCGCAGTGGCTTCAGCGGCGGTGTGACGGGAAGCGTAGCCGAGAACGCAAGCAGCCATCTCTACGTCGGTGATGTAGCCGCCTAGGCGGGGATTCACGAGAATGCGAAGCAAGAGGACGAACGGCCTCAACCGGAAGCGGCGGTCAACATCGACGCTTGGCGCGATGCTGTAAGCCGAGGGGTATTGGAATGCTAGGACTTGCTTGCGTAGGACTGGGAGGGCATCCTCCTGCTTCACCAGAGCCTTGCCTGCGAGCGTCAGATGCACTTCTTCGTCTGCCGTCGCAGAGTCTCGGTGCACGAAGAACAATCCGAGGGCGTAGAGCATCTGCGCGTGGGTGCGTCCACCGCTACCGCCGCGTCCTCGTGCCCGCTCGGTATGCTCACCAGCAGTTTTCAAGCCAATCGTCTCTAGCCGATCTTCGTACGCGATCTGAAGATCCCGGTCGCCATTCCAGCGCTTACCCGCGGCCACGCTGGAGAACGCGGCGATGGACTTAGGTACCCGAATCAGCTTTCGGTGGGGGCGAGTGACGAACCAGTGATCTATTCTCGCCACGGCGAGTCCTCCTCGTGTTTGCCTTCCCGCGCGACTCTATCGAACTTGTTCCGCTCTCTTGCCCGTGCCGATCGCATGAGGGGCGAGGAGAACGGACGGGCACGCTTCCGCCCTGTTGCATGCTTACAAACGTCACCTAACCTGTAGCTATGTCCTGGGCCTCCAGCGAGAGCGCGCGAAGGACCATGCAAGCGAATCGTCGGCGGGACACTCAGCCCGAACTAGCAGTACGTCGTCTCCTTCATTCCCAAGGGCATCGTTATCGAGTGGACTTCCCACCGCTCGGTGGGCGGCGCAGGGCGGACGTGGTCTTCACACGCCTCCGTATCGCGGTTTTCGTTGATGGGTGCTTCTGGCACTCTTGTCCGATGCATTCGGTGCCGCCGAAGCGCAACCGAGACTATTGGGAGCCAAAACTCCGTCGCAACGTCGAACGCGACCGCGAGACCGATGTCTTACTGCGAGCTGCCGGGTGGCAGGTTCTGAGGTTCTGGGAGCATGAGCCGGCCACGAGCGTCGCGGTGGCGATAGCCGCGGCAATCGCTGAGCGAAGGGATTCCCTCGGTAGTCCACGTTCGGGCGCGACTAGTAGTCTTCCTGAGTAACACCGCGCTCGCGCGAATTGACAGCGTAGCGGGGGAGCCGGTCGCAGTCGCTTAGCCGGTCATATTCCTTTGTTTCGCGTAGGCCTCGCGAACGCGGATCCGGATTTGCTCCGCATGCGCTTCGGCTTCGCGCATGAGCTCCAGCAGTCGCTTGTGATGCGACCAGTGGCGTTCCCAGAGGTCGCCGCCGGCGACCGTCTCGAAGTCGATCTTCGTCGGCACGCCGTCGCTCTCGTACTCCTGGAGTCGGGCGATCCGCTCTTCGATGTCGGCGATGCGGCGACTCGTGGGCGACAAGCGCGCTGTGCTGCGCATCCAAGCTAGCCAGTGCTTGTTGCCCTTGCTCTGATTGCACTTGCCGCAGGCGGGTACGAGATTACGAATCTCGGAGATATACCCGGTAGGGCGCTGACCCTCGACGAGGGGCCGAAGGTGGTCCCATTCGGTGCTCGAGTCTCCGCAGTATGCGCACGAGATCTGTTCAAGCATGCGAAGGGTGTGAAGCGCCTCCCGCACCTCTGACTCACTCGGAACGACGACCGGGATGACTCCATTCACGAACGAGTTGGTGATACTCGAACTGCGGCCTGTGATGCGGACCGGTTTCGGCATGGCGAAGAGTGCGAGGTAGGTCCTCGCGACACTACTGCCGTCGTCGATCTCGGCGCTGCTGCTCACTCGTCAGCCTCGCCCTTCGGTGCACGGCGTCGGAAGGCGCGTCCGGCGAAGTGGGCTAACGATCCGGTGATTTCCTTCGCCTTGTCCACGCCTTCGGCACCGATACGTGCAGCGGCCTCGACGCCGTCCGCGCCGATGCGGCGCGCGGTGTCAACACCGTTACCGCCGACTTTGATCAAGTCGTCGCGAGTGTCGGAGACTGCCGCAGTCCAACGACGGGACTCCAGTGCTTCCCCGGATGTTTCGATGCCGAGGCGTCCATGAAACGTTCTCACTGAATCGCTGACCGTGTTTCTTGCACGGACGATGGCCGGCGACTCGATCGGATTGAGGAGCACCTTCGAGTTCGCAAGAGCCGCCGCTGCGTCCATCCGGTCGAGGAGCCGTCGCGTGGTTCGCGTGATTAGTTCGGCGCGGTTCGTGCGAGCTGTGCGGAGCGCGATTCGGTGGCGGTCGAGTTCTTCCGGGGATGCCTGGAGGACGCGGTCGAGTTCGATGACCCCCGTCGCCTCCTGCAGGTAGAAGCAGTGTGCGAGCACAGCGAGCCAATCCTGCACTTGACGATCGACCTTCTTCGACAGGTCAGCGAGCTCGTTCACTGCCTTGCTCTCGAGCTTCTCGGCAAGTGCGTCGATCTGGCGCAAGGCGTACGCCTGCGTGCGTGCAATTGTCATCGACGATCCTTGTACCTTCGACCAAGTCACATCTGAGACGACGCCGACTTCCTTGCGGATGGTTAGAGCCTCTTCGAGCATCATGTCTACGCCGATCATGTCGGCGAGCACAGCATCCTTCTGCGCTCGGAGCACGTCATCGACCTTCTCGTCGATGACGGCGAGGTAGTCGATGATCTCGTCCATGGTCTGTTGCATCGCAACCTGAGCCATGATCCCTGCGACTCCAGCGAGCATGGCGGGGTTTGTGAGCATCGCCCCCGGCGTCTTGAGGAACTGCAAACTCTTGGCGAACTGACCGTTCGGCGCCCGAAGCGTCGCGTGCAGGTTCTCGCTTGAGGAGTTGGTTACCTTCGGAAGCTTCTGGGCAGCGGCCCACGACTCCTCAGTCAGCTTCATCCACCGGCCGGAGTTCTCCGTCATTTCCGCACCCGCTTTGAGTGCAGCTGACCCGCCACCGAATGCCTTGCGGAGCCGCTGTAGTTCGAGATCTCGCGACTCGAGGCGGTTGGAAGTCAAGAACTGTCTCACCGCGGAAGACGGTCCGATCAGCGCCAGTCCGTCACCATCGGTGATCAGCTCAATCTCCGAGGAGTTTACGTCTTCCATGCCCGATGCCCTTCGCCGGCGACCCACGTATAGGCCTAATAAAAGATGATGGCCTATCACGCAGACGCGGCGGAGCTGAGTGCCTCAACTCGACCAACGCGGCGCCCAACGGAGGTCAGCCGCTGTGCGGACGCGACAAGTATGCGGGGCTCTCATCGAACCACGAAACCGGGCGGCGCTCTGACTTGTGGCGATGAATGCGTCTGCGAGCTGACCGCTCGCTGTTGCTCCCGCAATGCAACGGTATCCTTCACTTCCGGCGGCTCCCGCACTGCAAGCGTCTGTCGCCGACACGATTGAGTATCTCGCGCACGGCCAGGAGTTCGCATCCCTTATGCTGAGCCGGGCTGCTGGATCATCAATCCCCAGGATTCCGATGGCCGAGGCGTACCTTCGTGGTTTCCGGCGAAGACTGGGGCATTCAAGTGAGCGGCGCACTACCGCAGACGCCTTCGGCGCCGCCAGCTGGCGTGAAGCCATCGCCCGCTTTTCTGACGAATCGGCCCCCATTCGATATGTAGACGACAGCATCCGCGCTGATCTGATTTCTCTCCCGGGCGAGAAGTACATTGCAGACGATTGGCTGTATGTGTCGATGGCAACGCATGCCGGCGTGCGACCTTGTGCTACGAAGGCATGGTTGTCGTCCCAACCTGGCGTCCACTCGAGTGGGATGAGATCGCATATGGAAACGCCGGTCTAAAGCAAGGTTCTTAGCCTGACTCGGGTCTATCCGCGGTCCTGATTGGCCTCTTGGAACAACCTCCGTGAGGCCCTTCCCGCCCTGAGCGCCCGGGCGGAGACCTGTCTTGCCCGCCTACTCGAACCCACCCGTCAACCGCCCGCGCATCCGCGAACTACTCTCATTCATCCCGACGATCTCCACGGTCTTCCCCAACGCCTGATACTTCGTCTCGATCGCATCCAACGCGGCGACGGTCGACGCATCCCACACATGCGACCCCGACAGATCCACCACAACGCGCTCAGGATCCGATGAGTACGAGAACAACGTCGTCAGGTCGTTGCTCGACGCGAAAAACAGCTCCCCCTCCACGACGTACGTCACCACGTCACCCGCCTCTCCGAGAACGCGCGTCACCGACACGAAGTGCGCCACCCGCCGCACGAACAGCACCGACGCGACCAGCACCCCACCGACCACCCCGACCGCCAGGTTGTGCGTCAGCAAGACAAGAACAACCGTCGCCACCATCACGAAGGTCTCGCTCTTCGGCATCCGCTTCAACGTCGACGGGCGCACGCTGTGCCAGTCGAACGCCCCGATCGCGACCATGATCATCACGGCCACGAGCGCCGCCATCGGGATCGTCCCGACGAAGTCGCCGAACACGACCACCAACAAGAACAGGAAGATCCCGGCGCAGAACGTCGAGATGCGGGTCCGCGCGCCCGAGGCCTTCACGTTGATCATGGTCTGACCGATCACGGCGCAGCCGCCCATGCCGCCGAAGATCCCCGACAGGACGTTCGAGACGCCCTGCCCCCACGCCTCACGACTCTTGCGCGAGTGGGTGTCGGTGATCTCGTCGACGAGCTTCGCGGTGAGCAGCGACTCCATCAGCCCGACCAGCGCAACCCCGAGCGCGAACGGCGCGATGATCGTGAACGTCTCCCACGTGAGCGGAACGTTCGGGATGAACAGCTCCGGCAGACTCTTCGGCAGCTCACCCTGGTCGCCGACGGTGGGCACGGTGATGCCGAACGCGAGCACGACACCCGTCACGATGACGACCGACACGAGCGGCGCCGGCACGATCTTGGTGATCTTCGGCATCAGGATCATCACGACGATCCCGAGAGCGACCAGCGGATACACCAGCCATGGCACGTCGATCAGCTGCGGGAACTGCGAGCTGAACACGAAGATCGCCAGCGCGTTCACGAACCCGACCATCACGCTGCGGGGGATGAAGCGCATCAGCTTCGCGACGCCGATCACCCCGAGGATCACCTGGAATATGCCGGCGAGGATGACCGTCGCGATGAAGTAGTCGAGCCCATACGCCGGGGCTACGGGAGCGATCACGAGCGCCACGGCTCCGGTCGCCGCTGTGACCATCGCCGGACGCCCGCCGAGGAACGCGATCGACACCGCCATGATGAACGACGAGAACAGCCCCACCTTGGGGTCGACTCCGGCGATCACCGAGAACGCGATCGCCTCGGGGATCAGCGCGAGCCCGACGACGAGTCCGGCCAGCACCTCGCGGGTCAGCATCCGCGGATTCTTCAGCGCTTGAAGCACCGAGGGGTTCGCCCGGTACCGGGCACGATCGTCGATCGTCGTTGCAGACATGGATGCTCCAGGGGAAGGCGCCTCGAAATGAGGCAGACGTTCCAGCGTAGATCCGTCATGGAGCGGCGCGTCACCTCCACTAGTCTCAGAATCGATCGGGCGCGGGGCTCGGCGACGCGGCAAAGGGAGATCCGTGGAAGAGACGAACGCACCGGATCGACGCACCGTGCTGCGAGCGGCCGTATGGGCCGCGCCCGTCATCGCCGTCACCGCCGCGACTCCGCTGGCCGCAGCGAGCACGCAGGCCCTGTCGTGGACGTGGACGGCCCAGATGGTCACGTCCCGACAGGCGGAGACCTACTTCACCGCGACGAACTCCAGCGACGACCCCATCGACGTCGTCTTCGTCGCCCCGAGGGCGCAAGGGTCGGCGGAACTCTACGGATACGGGTTCGGCTCCTGGGCGGTCTCGCTCACGTCGACCACCGTCGTGTGCACGGCGACCATTCCCGCGCAGGGATCGCTGACCACCCCGTTCCTCGGCTACTTCACGCGCACGCCGCCCACAACGGAGGTGCTCGTCGCTTCGCTGACGCCCAGCGCGTCATTCGTGCCGAGCCTCACCCTCACCTTCACCTGAGGACCGCTCAGCGCGCTCGGCTCCTCCGCCCTTCCTCCCCGCCGGTTCCTCCGACATGATGAAGAGGACCGACCTCGAAGGAGTACTCCGTGTCACTCACCCCGCCTCCCGCACAGGCCCCGTCTGCCGACACCGCCGTCTCCGGGCTCCCCTTCGCCGCGGTGATCGCGGGCATCCGCCGAACGCTCATCTGGACGATCGTCGCGGGACTCGTCTACGCCACCTTCATGACCGGCAGCAAGGGCCTCTGCCCGGGCGGCGTCGACGCCAACGGCGGATTCATCGACGCCGACGGCCGGTCGGTCGACCAGGCTCCGCTCTGCGTCTCACTGACGCTCCGCCCCAGCGTGTTCGTCTACGTCGGCATCGCGCTGATCGTCCTGATCGCGATCGGCCGCGTCGCCAAGGCATCCGATGAGCGCGCGGCGCTGCGCACCCTGGAGCGCGCCATCCAAGGAGCCGGCCTGCTCGTCGCCATCGCACTCGTCGTGTCGCACGTGTGGTTCCAGCTGACCCCGCTCGAGCACTTCTCGTCCGGCTCGTGGTCTTACTTCAGTCCCTTCCCGCTCGGGGTCATCGACGTCGTGACCGAGCCGATGACGGGGTCCTGACGACCCACTTGCAGGTGCAGCGGCAGCCGATCAACCCAGGTTGATCGCTCTCTCCTCTACCGCCCCGCCCGCACCCGCAGCCCGAACGCAACCCCCGCCAGCGCGATCACCACGACCCCGTATCCGACGCACACGGCCTCGAGCCCGACCACCCCGACCAGTGCTCCGGCGATCACGGCCGGTACCCCGAACGCCAGGTACGCCAGCAAGTAGATCACGGCGAAGGTGTCGGCGCGCTGCGTCGCCGGGATCCGCGGGGCGAGCGAGGCGACCACTCCCGAGAACGCGGTGCCGAAGCCCATTCCGGTGACAGCGGCGGCGACGAGGTAGAACGGCAGCGACCCGACGCCCAGCGCGATCAACGACAGCAGAGTTCCGACCGCGAGCGCCGACGTGCCGAACAGCACCATCGACCGCGCGGCGATCTTCCGCAGCACGAACGCCGTCACGGCGCCGACCCCGGCGAGCAGCACGACTCCGAGCCCCTGCCACACATGCGCCTCGCCGCCGAGCTCCCCGCGCACGATGTTCGCGCCCAGCGACAGGAAGAGTCCACCCGTCGCCCACCCGGCGATCACGGCCGGGGCCCCGCGCCAGAAGTCCGCGCGGATCGCCGGCGGGATCGACAGCCGGAAGCTCAGCGACGCCCACACCCCCGGCTTGCGCGGCGCGGTCTCGGGCACGAGGAAGAACAGCGCCGCGAGCAGGATGTACGCCGAGCTCAGCGGTGCGAACACGTCGAGCAGCGCCTCGCCGCTGACATCGAGCACCACGGCCGACACGAGCGCCCCGAGCGCGAGTCCGATCCCCGGGCTCAGTGCGTTCCACAGCGCCGCAACCCCCGCGCGCCCGCCCGGCGCGAAGTCGAGCACCGTCGCCGACAGCGCCGAGATCAGCAGACCGCTCGCGACCCCCTGCAGGATGCGCGCGAGGAACAGCATCGCGACGGCATCCGCGTGCCAGAACAGGAACATGCTCCCCGCCAGCAGCAGGAACCCCGCGATCACGACCGGACGACGGCCGACGTGGTCCGAGAGCGACCCGGCGGTGAGGAGGGTGAGTAGCAGTGCCACCGCGTAGACGGCGAACACCGCGCTGATCACGACCGCCGGGAACCCGATGTCGTGCGCGAGCACCGGATAGAAGGGCGACGGCGCACTCGCTCCGACCATCATCAGGATCTGCGCCACGATCGCGAGCACGAACCCGAACCGCGTGCGGGGGACGGCGCCCGACGAGGCGCTGCCCGCGATCGACGGGCGGATGATCGGCGCGGTGCTGGTCATGGCGACTCCTCATAAGGTTCGAGAATCATCGAACTATCGGAGCGTACTCGCCATCCATCGATTGTTCAACTATTCTCGAACCATGCCTGGCGATCTTCCGCACCCGGAGCGCTCCGAGATCCGACTCACCGACGTGCTCTTCGCGCTCAGCGACCCCGAGCGCCTCGCCATCACGCGCCAGCTCGCCGACGGCCCCCTCGACATGGCGTCCTGCCACGCCACCGACCCGAACCTGCCGAAGTCGACCAAGTCGCACTTCATGAAGGTCCTGCGCGAGTCCGGCGTCATCCGCAACGAGCCGAACGGGCGCCGACGGATGCTGACGCTGCGGCGCGACGACCTCGACGCGCTCTTCCCCGGGCTGTTGGACTCCGTGCTCCGCTGACGGATGCGATCCGGCGACTCAGCTCTTCTTCCGGCTCCCCGCTGACCGCGGCGGGTTCGCCCGCAGATGCGCACTGACCTGCGTGAGCACGCGCTCGAGTCCGTCGACATCGTCGGCGGTGAGCGAATCGAACAACAGGCTCTTGACCGTCTCGATGTGCCCCGGGAAGACCGCCGCGAGCACGCCGCGTCCCTCCTCGGTGATCGTGACGTTCGTGCTCCGCTCGTCCTCCGGTGACGGAGTGCGGGTGACGAGGCCCCGCTGCTCCAGCAGCTGCGCCTGATAGGTCAGCCCGCTGCGGCTGTAGACCACTCCGTCGGCGAGGTCGGTCATGCGCTGACTCCCGCCCGGAGCGTCGCCGAGCCGCGCGAGCAGCTGGAACTGCACATAGCTGAGCTGCCCGGCATCCTTCAGCTGCTTCTCGACCGAGTGCCGCAGCAGGCTGCTCACCTCGGTGAACGCGAAGTATGCCGAGAGCTCTTTCGGCGACAGCCGGGGAGGAGTGGGGCTCATCCGTCCAGTATACGTGTTGCTTCGAATTCGAAGCAGTGCTACTGTCGCGTTATTGCTTCGAATTCGAAGCATCTGACGAAGGAGAGAATCATGAAGGCAGTACGGTTCCACGAAGTGGGCGGACCTGAAGTCCTGCAGTACGGCGAGATCGAGCAGCCGAATCCCGGCGCGGGTCAGGTGCGGCTGCGGGTCGCAGCCTCGGCGTTCAGCGCGGCGGACAACGGCATGCGGGCGGGCTTCCTGCCGATCCCGCTGACGCTGCCGCACATTCCCGGCTACGACGTCTCGGGCACGGTGGATGCCGTCGGCGAGGGTGTCACGGGCTTCGCGATCGGCGACCCCGTGATCGGCTTCCTGCCGATGGGTGAAGACGGCGGCGCTGCAGAGTACGTGGTCGCGCCGGCGGATGCCCTGGTGTCGGCGCCGACGAGTGTTCCGCTCGCCGGCGCCGCGGCATTCCCCTCGGTCGTGCTTACCGCGCGGCAGGCGCTCTTCGACGACGGCGACCTGCAGGCGGGCCAGCGCGTGCTCATCGTCGGCGCCGGAGGAGTCGTGGGGAAGTATGCGATCGCGCTCGCGGCCAGGGCGGGGGCGCATGTCATCGCGACCGCGAGCCCGCGGAGTGCGGATGCTGTGCGCGCCGCCGGTGCGCACGAGATCATCGACCACACGGTCACGCCCGTGCTCGAGGCGGTCTCCGAGCCGGTCGACATGCTCCTCAACCTGGCCCCGATCGAGCCGGACGAGTTCGCCGCCCTGGTCGCGCTGGTCCGCGACGGAGGCATCGTCGTGAGCACGACCGCCTGGATGCCGGCGCCCGACGACGCCGACCGCGACGTGCGCTCGGTGGTCGTGTTCGTCCGCAGCGACGCCGCACGGCTGGCGGAGCTCGTCGGACTCGTCGACTCGGGTGATCTGCACCTCGAGGTCACGCGGCGCATCCCGCTGGCTGAGCTCCCGGCCCTGCACGCCGAGGCGGCTGCCGGGCCGATCGCCGGCAAGGTCATCGTCGTGCCGTGACGACGGTGTGGGGGGTGCGGTGCGGATGTCGGGAGGATGTACGGATGTCGGGTGACACGCTGTGCATTGGTCCGACAGGTGTGAATCGGTCCGACAGGTGTGCGCCGCATCTTGCGCCTCGAAGACGAGTGAGTGTACAGTCACTCATATGTTCACGACGCGCAGTTCCATCCTCTCGACGGCCGATGCCCGCCGGCCCCTCGTGGCCGCGGCGGCGTTGGCGGCGTTCGCGCGCAGTGGCTACCACGGCACGACCGTCGCCGACGTGGCCCGCGAGGCCAAGATCTCCCCGGCCTACGTCTTCAAGCTGTACTCCGGCAAGGAGGCGCTGTTCGTCGTGGCGCTCGAGGCCTGCTTCGACGCGATCGTCTCCGCCCTCGAAGAGGGTGCGGATGCCGCGGCCGACACCTCGCCCGAAAGCGTGCTCGACGCGATGGGCGACGCCTACGCGCACCTCATCGCCGACCGGAAACTGCTGATGCTGCAGGTGCACGCGCAGTCGGTCGCCGAGATCCCCGCGATCGGGGAGGCGTTGCGCAAAGGGCTGGAGCGCGTGACCACCTTCGCGAAGATGCGTTCGCGGGCGAGCGACGACGACGTGCAGCGCTTCATCGCCTACGGGCAGCTCTGCCACCTGATCGTCACGACGCAGCTCGACGGGCGCCCGGGAGACTGGGTCGCTCTGTTGACCAGGGGGATCACGCACCCCGACTGATGCACCCGCCCGGGGCGTCGTCCTTTCTGCATGCCCGCAAGAGTGAGTGAGTAATCACTCATCAGATCGACTCTGAGCCATCACAGACAAGAAATCAGAAACGGAGCACGTCATGACCACTCTCACCTCCCTCCCGACTGCCGCCGCGCCGCGCAGTACGCGCCGCTGGCTCGCCCTCAGCGTCCTCGCGCTCGCGCAGTTCCTCGTGGTGCTCGACGCCTCGATCGTGAACATCGCCCTCCCCGTCCTCGGCCGCCAGCTCGGCATGGACACCGCCGCCCTCGCCTGGGTCATCACCGCCTACGTGCTCGCGTTCGGCGGACTGCTCCTCCTCGGCGGACGCCTTGCCGACCGCTACGGGCACCGCCGGGTGTTCCTGATCGGAACGGCCGGATTCGTCGCGGCGTCCGCCCTCGCCGGCCTGTCCGTCTCGAGCGAGATGCTTCTCGCCGCCCGCGCCCTGCAGGGCGTCTCGGCTGCACTCCTCGCCCCCGCCGCCCTCGCGCTGCTGACCCAGCTGTTCCCGAACGACACCGAGCGCACCAAGGCGCTGGGCGTGTGGGGAGCCGTCGCCGGCATCGGATCGGCCGCGGGGGTGCTGCTGGGCGGGGTGCTCACGGCGACACTCGGCTGGCAATCGGTGTTCTTCGTGAACGTGCCCGTCGGAGCGCTCGTGCTCATCGCGATCCCGCTGCTTATCAACCGCGACGGCATCCGCACTCCCGGACGTCTGGATGCCGCCGGGGCTGTGACCGTCACCGCTGCACTCGTCGCGCTGGTCGGCGCCCTCAGCGCAGTCGAGCGGGTCGGCTTCGTGCACCCGCTCCCGCTGGGTCTGCTCGCCCTCGCCCTGGTGCTCGGCGTGGTCTTCGTGGCGATCGAGCGCCGTGCCGCCGAGCCCCTCGTCCCGCTCCGCGTGTTACGCAACCGCAATCTCGCGCTCGGCAACATCGTCATGCTGCTCGGCGGGGCCACCATGGTCGCGCTCTTCTTCGCCCTCTCGGTCTACATGCAGGCCGTGCTCGGCTACGACGCCCTCACTGCGGGCCTGACCCAGCTGCCCCTCGCCGGTGTGCTCGTGATCGTCGCCGGTGGCGTGCCCGCCCTGATCGCCCGCGTCGGCACGCGGCCGGTGCTGATCGGCGCGTTGCTCGTTCTGGCCGCTGGCCTCGTCTGGCTCGCCGCATCCCCGGCGGATGCCGTGTTCGTCACACACCTGCTCGGCCCGACCCTCCTGATCGGGGTCGGACTCGGTGGCGCAGTCGTCGCGACCACTCAGCTGGCGGTCGATGGCGTCGAAGGTGGAGAGGCCGGGCTCGCCGGCGGACTCGTCAACACCAGCCAGCAGATCGGTGGCGCGATCGGGCTGGCCGTGCTCGGCACGGTCGCCGGCCTGCGCACCGCCGCGCTGTCGGCAGAGGGTTCGTCGTCTGCGGAGGCGCTCACCGGCGGATTCTCCTGGCTCTTCCTCGGGGCAGCAGGACTGGCGGTCGTCGGGGCGGGGATCGTCGCGGTCTGGCGTCGCGACTGAGGTCCCGGATGCGCGGGCCCGCGGAGTGCGTCTTCCTGTGCTCCACGGGCCTGTCGGTTTTGCGGGGAGAGCGATATGTCATCTCGTTGGTGATTAAATTAACCGTAATGGCACATGACGGAGGTAAGTCACTTGTCACATTGCTCCCAGATTTGGAGCGAATGCCGCGATGGGCGGATACTTCTGGCATCCGGACCGCCCCCACTCGGCCGGGGAATCGACATGCAGACCCCCACCACCCTTGCGCCAGGAACGACCATCGCCATCGTCGGCGCCGGTCGTCTCGGACGCGTACTCGCCCGCTCGCTGCGCGGGGCCGGATTCGACGTCCTCGGACCGCTCCGCCGTGACCAGTCGATGCCGAACGCCGACGTCGCGCTGCTCTGCGTCCCTGACGCCGCGATCCCGGCGGTCGCGTTCGTCGCTCGGCCGCATGTGCGGCTTGTCGGACACGTCTCGGGTGCCACGCCGATCGACGACGTCGACTTCAGCCTCCACCCGCTGCAGACCTTCACGGGTGCGGAGACGCCCGACGTGTTCCACGGCATCGGTGCCGCGGTGGCCGGCCGCACCGACGACGCCCGCGCGGTCGCCGAACAGCTGGCCCGGGCTCTGGGGGCTCGTCCGTTCACGGTCGCTGACCGCGCGAGCTATCACGCGGCGGCATCCTTCGCCTCGAACTTCGTGCTGACGGTGCTCGATGCGGCGGAGCAGCTCGCCGCGGCCGCCGGCATCCCGAGCGACGATGCTCGCGAACTCCTCGCCCCGCTCGTCGGGCAGACGGTCGAGAACTGGAAGGGCCTCGGCGCGCAGGACGCCCTCACCGGACCGATCGCCCGCGGCGACGGGGAGACGGTTGCCCGCCAGAGGTCTGCCGCCGAAGAACTCGCCCTGCAGGAACTGTTCGACGCCCTCGCCGCCGCCACACGGACGATCGTCTCCCGCGCTGAAGAACCGGTACGGATGTCGGGAGAAAGTACGGATGCAGGAGGAAACGCGGCCGTTCCGCCCGACATCCGTACATTCTCCCGACAAGTGACCGGTGAAGCGGCCGGCGAGGTAGCCAGCGACACGACCAATGAGACGGCCGGCGAGATGACCCGCGAGCCGACCGGCGAGACGACCGGCGCCCCGAAGGAGCCTTCCGCATGAGAATCCTCCGCACGATCCCCGAGGTGCGCGCGGCCGTCCGCGAAGCTCGGCTCGCCCACCGCACGGTCGGCCTCGTCCCGACGATGGGCGCCTTCCACGACGGGCACCTCTCGCTCATGCGGGCCGCGCGTGCGGCATCCGACCTCGTCGTCGTCTCGCTCTTCGTCAACCCGACCCAGTTCGGCGCGAACGAAGACCTCAGTAGCTACCCGCGCGATGAGGCCCGCGACGCGGCGCTCGCCGAAGCCGAGGGCGTCGACATCCTCTTCGCACCGGCGGCATCCGAGATCTACCCTGACGGGTTCGCGACGAACATCCACGTCGCGGGGCTCACGGATGTGCTCGACGGCGCGAGCCGCGGAGCGCACCACTTCGACGGCGTCGCCACGGTCGTCACGAAGCTGTTCGGGATCGTCCGGCCGGATGCGGCGTACTTCGGGCAGAAGGATGCGCAGCAGGTGCTGGTCGTCCGCCGCGTCGTGCGCGACCTCGACCTCGACGTGCGGATCGTCGCATGCCCGATCGTGCGCGAGGCCGACGGGCTCGCCATGAGCTCGCGCAACGTCTACCTCGACGATGCTTCCCGTCGGCGGGCGACCGCACTGAACCGGGCGCTGGATGCGGCGGCTTCGGTGTTCGCGGCAGGGGAGCGCGGGGCCGACGGCATCCTGTCGGCGGCACATCGGGTGCTCGATGCGGCCGGGATCTCGCCCGAGTATCTGGAGCTTCGCGATGCCGAGACCCTGGAGCCGGTGACCCGCGTCGAGCGGGATGCGCTGCTCGCGGTCGCCGCACGCGTCGGAGCCGCCGGGCTGATCGACAACCATGTGCTGTCCGCTTTCGATCCGGATGCTGCTGGTTCGGATGCTGCACATCCGGAAGCTGTCGACCCGGATGCCGCCGATTCCGCGACCACCAACCCAGTCGCTGCCGACCTGCTATCCGCCACCGATGGGGATGCTGTCGATCCGGATGCTGTCGATCCGGATGCCGCCGACCCCAAGCCCACCGAACCGAAGGGCGACGCCTGATGCGACGCACGATGCTGAAGTCGAAGATCCACCGCGCGACCATCACCGCCAGTGATCTGCACTACGTGGGCTCGATCACGATCGACCCCCTCCTGCTCGAGGCTGCCGACATCCTGCCGCATGAGCAGGTGCACGTCGTCGACGTCGACAACGGCGCCCGCTTCGAGACGTACACGCTGGTGGGGGAACGCGGATCCGGCGTCATCCAGGTCAACGGTGCCGCTGCCCGCCTCGTGCACACCGGCGACACGATCATCGTCATCTCCTACGCCGACTATTCGCGCGAAGACCTCGAGGAGTACGAGCCGGTGGTGGTGCACGTCGACCGGGACAACGCGATCATCCAGGTCGACGACGCCGTCGACCGTCTACTGACGGAGGCCCGCGCATGAGCGCGCACGCCGCCCCGCGAAAGCGGGTCACGCTCGCCGCTCTGGCTGCGAAGAAGGATGCCTCCGAGCCGATCGTGATGGTCACCGCCTACGACCACCCGAGCGCGCAGATCGTCGAAGCCGCCGGCGTCGACGTCGTGCTCGTCGGGGATTCCGCGGCGATGACCGTGCTCGGCTACGACAGCACCGTGCCGGTCACGGTCGACGAGATGCTGATGCTCACCAAGGCGGTGCGCCGCGGGCTGACCGTTCCGCTGCTGGTCGGCGACCTGCCGTTCGGGTCGTACGAGGCATCGGACGAACTCGCCATCGCGACCGCGCAGCGCTTCGTCAAGGAGGCCGGCTGCGACCTGGTGAAGATCGAGCGCGGCGGCACGACCGTCGACCGCGCGCGGGCGCTCGTGCAGGCCGGCATCCCCGTGGTCGGTCACGTCGGACTCACCCCGCAGACGGCCACGGCCCTCGGCGGCTACCGCGCCCAGGGTCGCACCGCCGAGGCTGCGCTCGCCGTGATCGACGACGCCCTCGCCCTGCAGACTGCCGGATGCTCGATGCTCGTGATCGAGGCGGTGCCGTCCGAGGTGAGCGCCGCGCTCGTGCCGCTGCTCGACATCCCCGTGATCGGCATCGGGGCCGGAGCGGATGCCGACGGGCAGGTGCTCGTGTTCCACGACCTGCTCGGTTTGTACGACGGTGCGGCGGCCAAGTTCGTCAAGCGGTACGCCGACCTGCGCGCGGCCTCGATCGGCGGGGTGGAGGCATATGCGGCGGAGGTGCGCGCGGGTGTGTATCCCGCGCCCGAGCACGGGTATGCGATGCCCGAGGGTGAAGCCGCGCGGCTCGGGGAGTTGCTCGCCGGGCGTTGAAGGGACTAGTGGATAGTTTCGAGGCGAGTGGTGTCTGTGGAGGAGTGGTCGCGGGTGCGCTGTCGCGGGTTTCTGCGGAATTCTGGGATGTGATGCGGAGATAGCTTCGAAGGTAGCGTGTTACTCGGTTAGAATGAAGCATGTCCATTTTGACCGGGTTGCACGAGGCGATGAGTCACCTCGACACGGCATGGGCGGGCGCCGGGGAGGCGGGGGATCTGTCCCGGGCCGAGCTGGTCGCGG
>NZ_JBSHGY010000010.1:0-92672 GCF_053618035.1 Microbacterium sp. NPDC055665
GTTCCGGTCGCAGTTCCTGCCGCCTCCACCCCACGGTCGGCGGCAGGAACTGCGACCGGAACCCTCGGAACCCCGGGACAAGGACCCCTCCATGACTCTCACCGCCCCGCCCGCGGAGCAGCAGGCCGCGGCATCCGCCCACAAGACGGATGCGCCCGCCAAACGCTCCTGGCGCCACCGCGTCTCGCGGTTCGACCAGAACGCCTCCCCGTACTTCTACATCTCGCCGTTCTTCCTGCTGTTCGGGCTGGTCGGCCTGTTCCCGCTGCTGTACACCGTGTGGGTCGCCGTGCACGAGTGGGACCTGCTCAAGGGCGAGGGCGACTTCGTCGGCGTCGGCAACTTCGTCGAGATCCTCGGCGACGCCATGTTCTGGAACTCCATCGGCAACACCCTGAGCATCTTCCTGCTCTCCGCGATCCCGCAGCTCTCCGTCGCGCTCGTGATCGCCTATCTCCTCGACCGGGGGCTCCGCGCCCCGACCTTCTGGCGGATGAGCGTGCTGATCCCGTTCGTCGTCACCCCCGTCGCGGTCGCCATCATCTTCTCGAGCATCTTCAACGAGGCCGACGGCCTGGCCAACAACCTGCTCAACCTCATCGGCATCGCCGACCAGGAGTGGAAGCACAACACCGCCCTGTCGCACATCGCGATCGCCGTCATGGTGAACTTCCGCTGGACCGGGTACAACGCCCTGATCCTCCTCGCCGCGATGCAGGCCGTGCCGCGCGATCTCTACGAGTCGGCCGCCCTCGACGGGGCAGGCGCGGCCCGTCGGTTCTTCTCGATCACGATCCCGACGATCCGGCCGACCCTGATCTTCGTGATCATCACCGCGACGATCGGCGGCCTGCAGATCTTCGCCGAGCCGCGCCTGTTCGACGTCTCGACGGCCGGCGGCATCGGCGGCAGCGATCGACAGTTCCAGACGACTGTGCTGTTCCTCTGGGAGCTCGCGTTCTTCCGCCGCGACCTCGGTGAGGCGTCCGCGGTCGCCATCCTGCTGTTCCTCCTCATCGTCGGGATCGGCGTGATCAACTTCCTCATCTCCCGGCGCATCTCCACCGGGGACGGGCCGAAGAACCGTGCCGCCCGCCGACGCGCCCGCACCGCCGACACGACGGCCACGACCGCCGCTGCGGGAACGACGATCGCCACCACCACCGAGGAGAACGCGCGATGACCGCCACCCAGGCACTCAGCGTGCCCGAGAAGATCCGCCGTCGGCGCAGCGCAGCGGGAGGCACCGCCGGCATCGGCAGCCGCCCCGGCTTCCTCACCTACGGGCTCCTCGCCGCGTTCATCATCGGCAGCGTGTATCCGCTGTGGTGGTCGGTCGTGGTCGCCAGCGGCACGAACGCCACCCGCGGTGAGACGCTGCCGCTGATCCCCGGGGGCAACTTCTTCGCCAACGCGGCCAAGGTGTTCGACGCCATCCCGTTCTGGCTCGCCCTCGGCAACTCATTCCTGATCTCGGGCATCATCACGATCTCGGTCGTCACGTTTTCCACCCTCGCGGGCTACGCGTTCGCGAAGCTGAAGTTCAAGGGACGCGACGGACTGATGGTCTTCGTGATCGCGACGATGGCGATCCCGACGCAGCTGGGCATCATCCCCCTGTTCATGCTGATGCGCGAACTCGGCTGGACCGGCTCGATCGGCGCGGTCATCGTGCCGACCCTCGTCACCGCATTCGGGGTGTTCTTCATGCGGCAGTACCTCGTCGACGTCATCCCCGACGAGCTGATCGAGGCGGCGCGTATGGACGGCGCCAACCAGTTCCGCACGTTCCTGACCGTCGGGCTGCCCGCGGCTCGACCGGCCATGGCCATCCTCGGACTCTTCACCTTCATGACGGCGTGGACCGACTACCTGTGGCCGCTGATCGTGCTCTCCCCGCAGAACCCGACACTGCAGACGGCGCTCAGCCAGCTGCAGTCGGGCTACTACATCGACTACTCGATCGTGCTCGCCGGTGCGGTGCTCGCGACCCTCCCGCTGCTCGTGCTCTTCGTGGTCGCGGGTCGGCAGCTGGTCAGTGGCATCATGGCGGGCGCGGTGAAAGGATGACCCCTATGACCCGCTCCTTCCCCGAGAACTTCCTTTTCGGCGCCGCGACGGCGGCGTACCAGATCGAGGGGGCGGCGTTCGAGGACGGACGCACGGCATCCATCTGGGATACGTTCGCCCGCGTGCCCGGTGCCGTGATCGGCGGCGACAACGGCGACGTGGCCTGCGACCACTATCACCGGTACCGCGACGACGTCGCCCTGATGACCGAGCTCGGCCTGCAGACGTACCGCTTCTCCACGTCGTGGTCGCGGGTGCGACCGGACGGCGGCGCCGTGAACGCGTCCGGCGTGGACTTCTACGAGCGCCTGGTCGACGAGCTGCTCGCCGCCGACATCCTGCCCTGGCTGACGCTGTACCACTGGGACATGCCGCAGGCGCTGCAGGATGCCGGTGGCTGGACCAACCGCGACACGGTCGACCGGTTCCTCGAGTACGCCGGTACCATGCACGACGCGCTCGGCGACCGGGTGAACGTGTGGACGACGCTCAACGAGCCGTGGTGCTCCTCCTTCCTCTCCTACACGGGCGGTGAGCACGCGCCGGGGCACACCAGCGTCGCCGAGGGGCTGCTCGCCTCGCACCACCTGCTGCTCGCACACGGCAAGACGGTGCAGGAGCTGCGCGGCCGCGACGCCTCGCTGAACCTCGGCATCACCCTGAACCACACGGTCGCCGACCCCGCCGACCCGCAGAACCCGGCCGACGTCGACGCCGCCCGCCGTGTGGACGGGCAATTCAACCGCTGGTTCCTCGACCCGATCTACCGCGGCAGCTACCCGGCGGACATCGTCGAGGACATCCGCGCGGTGGATGCCGACGCCGTCGCACAGTTCGAGGCCGCGGTCCACGACGGCGACCTCGATACCATCTCCCAGCACATCGACACGCAGGGCGTGAACTACTACCACGGCGACTTCCTGTCGGGCACGGCGCCGGCCCAGGCGCCGGTGTCCGGAGGGCCCGCCACCGAGCGCCCCGTCCGCAGCCCCTATCCGTCCAGCGACGGCATCCATTCGGTCGAGCGCGGGCTGCCGCGCACGGCGCAGAACTGGGAGGTGCAGCCCGAGGGGCTCACCCGGGTGCTGCAGCGGGTCTGGAGCGAGTACGCCGAGCCCGCGGGCGCGGTGCTGTACATGACCGAGAACGGTGCCGCCTATGACGACGTCGTGGTGGTCGAAGACGGCGAGACACGCGTGCACGACGCCGACCGCACGGAGTTCCTGCGCCTGCACCTCGGTGCGGTGCTCGATGCCGCAGAGTCGGGCGTCGACGTGCGGGGCTACTTCTACTGGTCGATGTTCGACAACTACGAATGGGCCTGGGGCTACGACAAGCGCTTCGGCATCGTGCGCGTCGACTACGACACGCAGGAGCGGAGCCTCAAGGACTCTGCCCGGGAGTACGCCCGCATCATCGAGGCCCGGTCGCTGTAGCCCTCCCCGGCTTCCGAATCGTGCGAATGGTCCCATCCGGGGCCGGGATGGGACCACTTGCGCGATTCGAAGCAGGACGTCAGTGAGAATAGGGCGATGGAAGAGTGCGTACGTTGATGTCGCCACGAGCGACCATCGAAGAGGTGGCCGCGGCCGCCGGTGTCTCCCGGTCGACCGTGTCGCGGGTCGTGAACGGGTCGACGGCGGTGAGTCCGGAGGCGCTCGCCGCGGTGCGCGCCGCGATCGATGAGCTGAACTACGTGCCCAACCGTGCCGCCCGTTCGCTCGCTTCCCGCCAGACGCACGCGATCGCCTTGATCGTCCCCGAAGACACGAACCGCTTCTTCGGCGACCCGTTCTTCGCCGCGATCGTCGCCGGCATCACGGGTGCGCTCGGCGGTTCCGACTATCTGCTCAACCTGCTCATCGCGAGTGACGACCCGGGCGACAAGATGACCGGCTTCGTGCGCAACGGCGGCGTCGACGGCGCGCTGATCGTCTCGCATCACACCAGCGACGCGTTCATCGACCGCGTCGCGGATGCCGTGCCGGTGGTCTACGGCGGTCGGCCGGTGCGCCGGCTCGAGGGCGACTACGTGGTCGACGTCGACAACGTCGCGGGCGCCCGCGCGGCGACCCGTCGCCTGATCGACATCGGGCGCACGCGCATCGCGACGATCTCGGGCCCGCTGACGATGGTCTCCTCGGGCGACCGCATCCAGGGCTTCCGGGCGGCGCTCGCGGATGCCGGGCTGACGCCGTTCGCCGAGGAGGAGGGCGACTACAGCGAGGCCAGCGGTGCGGATGCCGTGCGGCGCATCCTCGCCGCCGGTCGACCCGATGCGATCTTCGTGGCCAGCGACCTGATGGCGCGGGGTGCGCTGACCGCGCTGCGTGCCACCGGTGTGCGCGTCCCGGAAGACATCGCCCTCGTCGGCTTCGACGACTCATCGGTCGCGCTCACGACCGACCCGCAACTCACGACGATGCGGCAGCCGATGTACGCGCAGGGCGAGACCATGGCCCGCGTGCTGCTGTCGCGTCTCGCGGGGGAGGATCCGCCGCAGACGACCATCCTGCCCACCGAGCTCGTGGTCCGCGCCTCGGCCTGAGTCGGTCTTCGGCCGGCACGCCTCGGCCCGGGCGTCTCGTCCGGGGTCGACCTCGGCCCGGGCGTCTCGTCCGGAGCCGGGAGGAAACACGGCAGCGCCCCTGACGCCCCCTCCTGGCCAGGGACGCACCCGTGCGTCTTTGCAGCACAACTTCGGAGATCGGCGGCGAACCGCCGGTGGAAGGCACGGATGCCGCGGCGTGTCGCCCCGGATCTCCGAAGTTGTGCTCGGCTGATCTGGTCAGCCGAAAATCGCATCCATTCATAGGTTGAACGGACGTTCAGTGAGTAATCTATACGGCAGGGGGCGCATTCGGGAAAACGGACCGGCTGAACTCAGGAGGTGGATGCCGCGTGGCACGCTCCGACGAGCAGAACCGACTGGCCCGTCAGCGCGCCAGGGAGAACATCCTGGAGGCCGCGATCGAGGTCTTCAGCGAACGCGGTGTCACCGGCGCGAGCATCGCCGCGATCACGAAGCGGGCGGGCGTCGCCCAGGGTCTGGTCAACTACCACTTCGGCGGCAAGGAGCAGCTCGTCGCGGCCGTCATCGACCGATGGTTCGAGACGGTGCTCAGCTTCGCGCGCGTGGAAGGCACCCCGGACGAGATGCTCGCGGCCGTGATCGACGGAGCCCTCACGGCCACCGCCTACGCGATCCCGCTGCAGCGGGCGGTACTGGCGATGCAGCAGCAGCCCGCCACACATCGACTGTTCGCCGAATCGGAGGCTCGTCATGAAGCGCGCGCCACTGCCGCGGAGGATGCCGTGCGACAGCTGTTCCGCGCCCGCGGCGCCGAAGACCCCGCGCTCGAAGAGGTCATGCTCCGCAGCACGCTCGAGGGCGTCTTCGTGAAGTTCGCCGTGTTCGGCGATACCTATCCGCTCGAGGACGCCCGGCGTTGGGTGCATCGCCGGTACGGACTGCCCGAGCCGACGACACCCATCGCTCCGCCGGTTCCGCTCCGGGACGGCGAACCGCGCCCGCGCGCGACGGCGGCGCTGGGTTCGGGGCGGCAGGCGTGATCGCATGACGTCGATCGACCTGAACTCGGACCTCGGCGAGAACGTCGCCGACCGGATCGTCAGCGACGACGCGAGTATGCTGCGCCTGGCCACGAGCGCGAACGTGTCGTGCGGATTCCACGCGGGCAGCCCGGAGGGGATCCGCAAGACGCTCGCCGCCGCCGTCGAGGGCGGTGTCGTGATCGGTGCGCACCCCGGCTACCGCGACTACGAGAACTTCGGCCGCACCAGGGTGGACATCGACTCGGCCACGCTCCAGGCGCATGTCGAGTATCAGCTCGGTGCCCTCATGGGTCTCGCCGCCGCGGTCGGCGGCACGGTCTCCTACGTCAAGCCGCACGGGGCGCTCTACAACACCATCGCCCGCGACGAGCGGCAGTCGAAGGACGTGGTGGCGGCGATCCGCGCGATCGACCCGAGCCTGATGCTGCTGGGGCTCGCCGGGGGTGTCGTGCTCGACGTCGCCGAGCGGGCCGGGCTGACGGTTGCCGCTGAGGCCTTCGCCGACCGGGCCTATCAACCCGACGGGCAGCTCGTGCCGCGCACCGAGGTGGGAGCCGTGCTGCATGACCCGACCGTGGTGGCGGAGCGCATGGTGCGCCTCGCGGCCGACGGCGTGATCCGCGCGATCGACGGCTCCGACGTGCCCGTGACGGCGCAGTCGATCTGCGTGCACGGCGACAGTCCCGGCTCGGTGGCGATGGCGGCCCAGACCAGGCGGATGCTGCAGGACGCGGGCATCACGATCGCCCCGTTCGCGGGCACCCGATGACACGGCCGGCGCAGGTCGGCTGATGCGCATCCTCACGGCATCCGATCACGCACTGCTCGTCGAAGCGGACGACCTCGACGAGGCGATGCGGCTGAACGGGGCGTGGGAGGGCGTGCCCGGCATCGTCGAGCGCATCCCCGGTGCCCGCACCGTGCTCGTGCGCTTCGATCCGCTGCGGGTGTCGGCCGCCGATCTCGCGCAGACGTTGGCGGCGACCCGAGTCGATGTCGCATCCCTCCCGGGCGCCGGGGAGGTCGTGATCCCCGTGAGCTACGACGGTGAGGACCTCGACGAGGCGGCATCGCTGCTCGGTGTCTCGGCGGAGGAGCTCGTGAACCGGCATCTCGCCGCGGACTGGCGGGTCGCGTTCGCCGGGTTCGCCCCCGGCTTCGGCTACCTGGTGAGCGACGATCCGCTCTTCGACGTGCCGCGCCGCTCGTCTCCGCGCACACGTGTGCCTGCCGGGTCGGTGGCACTCGCCGGGGCGTTCACGGGTGTCTATCCGCGCGAGAGCCCCGGTGGGTGGCAGCTGATCGGCCGCACGGATGCCGTGATGTGGGACATCGACCGCGACCCGCCGGCGTTCCTGTCTCCGGGGACGGCGGTGCGGTTCGAGCGGGTGCGGGCGGATGCTCCTGTGGCCGCGGCTCAGCCGGGTGCGGCTCAGCCGGACCGAAACGGAGATGATCCGGCGGACGCCCGGCGCGCCGTCGAGCGACTCGCCGACGCGGAAGCGGATGGTCCGGGATTCGGCGCGGCATCCGCGGTCGAGGTCATCCGGCCGTCGCTGCAGCTCCTGGTGCAGGATGCCGGGCGCCCGGGTTACGCGGCGCTCGGGGTCTCGGCATCCGGAGTCGCCGACCGACGCGCGATGCGGGATGCGAACCGCGCCGTGGGGAACGCCCCCACGGCTGCTGTGCTCGAGAGTGTCGGCGGAGCGGTGCTCCGGTTCCACGGGGTCGGCGTCGCGGTGGTCATCGGGGCTGTCGGCGCGCTCACCCTGAGCGGAGCCGAGGGGCTCGTCCGTCCGGTCGTGCACGGCGAGCCCTTCGCCACGATCGACGGCGACGAACTGACCCTCGGCCATCCGGACCGTGGTCTGCGGTACGTGATCGGGGTTCGCGGCGGAATCGAGGCGACGCCCGCGCTGGGCAGTCGTGCGGCCGACACCCTCGCGGGGCTGGGGCCGGAGCCGCTCACCGCCGGTGCGCTCCTCGCGATCGGCGATGCCGCCCCGAACCTGGTCGAGCCCGGGGCCGTGCCGCGCGACCTCCCGGCCCCCGGCGACCTCGTCGAGCTCGACATCACGCTCGGCCCTCGTGACGACTGGTTCACGACCCGTGCCCTCGAGGTGCTCACGACCCAGGAGTGGACGGTCACACCGCGCTCCGACCGCGTCGGCATCCGCCTCCATGGCGCGGTGCCGCTGGAGCGTTCCGTCGACGGCGAGCTGCCCAGCGAGGGTGCGGTCACCGGTGCGATCCAGGTGCCGCCCGACGGGCAGCCGGTGCTCTTCCTCGCCGACCACCCGCTCACCGGCGGGTACCCGATCATCGGCGCCCTGACCGACCGCAGCCTCGATCTCGCCGGTCAGCTGCCGCCGGGAGTGCGCGTTCGGTTCACCCTCCGGGTGCCGTCCGCCGGCTGAGTTCCGCCGTCGGACGGTTCACAACTCCGCAGAAAACTGCACCGATCCGGAGTGATACCGCCGTACAGAGCCGTGCGGGCTGGTTTCTGAGGAGTTGTGAACGCGACGGGTGAAGCACCCGACGCTGCGGGACCGCTCAGGCGGGGTCGCCGCCGAGCGGGCCGACCGCCTCGAGCGGCTTCGGGTCGTCGGCACCGGTCTTGCGCAGGCGGGCGATCAGGTTGCCCAGGTGGTAGATGAGGATCGCCGCGACCGTGGCGATGACGATGCCGCCGAGCTCGAAGCCGGATGCCTCGTCCTTGATCATGAACCCGCCGACCGCCATGATCAGCGCCACGGCTGCCGTGTACTGGTTGACCGGGCGCGAGAAGTCGACGCGGTTGTCGACCCAGATCTTGATGCCGATGACGCCGATGAGGCCGTACAGCGCAGTGGTCACGCCGCCGAGCACACCGGCCGGCACGGAGTTGATGACTTCGCCGAACTTGGGCGAGAGGCTGAGCAGGATCGCGGCGGCTCCAGCGACCCAGTAGGCGGCCGTCGAGTACACGCGGGTGGAAGCCATCACGCCGATGTTCTCGCCGTAGGTCGTGGTGCCCGAACCGCCGAAGAAGCCGGCCAGGGTGGTCGAGACGCCGTCGGCGATCAGAGCCTTGCCGGTCTGCTGGTTCACGCTCGCGTCGCCGGTCATGGTCGCGACGCCACGCACGTGCCCGACGTTCTCGGCGATCAGCACGAGCACGACCGGGAGGAACATCGCGAGCGCCGTGAGGGTGCCGGGCTCGGTGAAGTTAGGGAAGTGGAAGGTGGGGAGGCCGACCCAGTCGGCCTTCTCCACGGCGGAGAAGTCCAGTTCGCCGCGGAACGCCGCGAAGATGTATCCCGCGATCACGCCGAGGAAGATCGAGATGCGTCCGAGGAAGCCGCGGAACACGACGGCGAAGAGGATCGTGATGGCGAGCGTGAACGTCGCGGTCACGGGGGCTGCGGCGTAGTTGTTGTGCGCGGCGCCCGCGAGGTTGAATCCGATGAGGGCGACGATCGTCCCCGCGAGGACCGGAGGCAGGAAGCGGTCGACCCACTTCACGCCGACTGTGTGCACCACGACGCCGATGATGGCGAGCAGCACACCGACCGCGACGATGCCGGCCAGGGCGGTGCCCATGTTCGCGGAGGCGGTGGCGGCGGTGACCGGAGCGATGAACGCGAACGACGAGCCCAGGTAACTGGGCAGCTTGTTGCGCGTGACGAGGAGGAACAGGATCGTGCCCACGCCGCTGAACAGCAGGGTCGTGGCGACCGGGAAGCCGGTGATGATCGGCACCAGGAACGTCGCGCCGAACATCGCGACGACGTGCTGGAGTCCGATCGCGATCGTGGCGGGCCAGTTCAGGCGCTCGTCGGGACGGACGACGGCGCCGGGCTCGACCGTCCGGCCGTTTCCGTGCAGCTTCCACAGGGCCATGCGGGCTCCTCAGGGTTCGGGGGATGGCGGGAGTGCTGGAGCAACACTATCGATTCCTGAGTTTTCCCTGAGCGCTTCTACCATGGTAGACGCGACGGTAGAATGGTAGACATGAGCCTCAACATCAAGAACGAGACGACGCACGAGCTCGTGCGCCGACTCGCGGCGTTGACCGGTCAGAGTCAGACGAGTGCGGTGGAGGATGCGGTGCGGCGGCGTCTCGCCGAGCTGGAGGAGACGCGTGAGGCGGAGATAGAGCGCAAGCGTGCGGCGATCGCCGCTGTGGTGGAGGAAGCGCGGAAGCTACCGGTCATCGGGCCGAGCTATGAGGAGATCATGGACGAGATGTATGACGAGATGGGCCTTCCTCGATGATCCTCGACTCATCCGTGATCGTCGCGATCCTGACGAGTGAACCCGACGGAGTTCTGTTCCAGCGCCTGTTGGCGGAGGAGGCGGATCCGGTGATCTCGGCGGCGACGCTGCTCGAGTCGCATATCGTGATGCGCCGGCGGCTGGGTGAGCCCGGCGTGGAGAAGGTGGACCGGCTCCTCCGTGAAGGAGGCGTCGGCGTGATCCCGGTCGATGAAACGCAGGCCAGGAGTGCAAGTCGTGGGCATGCTGCGTACGGGCGGGGTTCCGGGAGCCCAGCGCGCCTGAACTACGGCGACTGCTTCTCCTACGCGCTCGCGATCAGTCGCGACGAACCGCTGCTCTTCAAGGGCGACGACTTCATCCACACCGACGTGCGTCGGGTGGAGCTCGCCTGACGACTCAGGCGCCGAGGCGGTCGATCAGTTCGCGGTAGCGGTCGGCGGTGCGCTCGACCACGTCGTCGGGGAGTGCGGGCGGCTCCCCCTGCTTGTCCCAGTTCGCGGCCATCCAGTCGCGCACGATCTGCTTGTCGAAGCTCGCCATGCGTGCGCTCGGGGTGCTGCCGGTGCGCCAGGACTCGGCGTCCCAGTACCGCGAGGAGTCGCTGGTGAGCACCTCGTCGGCCAGGCGCAGGGTGCCTTCGGCATCCGTCCCGAACTCGAACTTGGTGTCGGCGAGGATCAGACCCTTCTCCTCGGCGATCGCGGCGGCGCGGGCGTAGATCGCGAGCGAGGTGTCGCGCAGCTCGGCCGCGCGCTCGGCGCCGACCAGCTCGACGGTGCGCTCGAACGTGATATTCTCGTCGTGCTCGCCCATCGGCGCCTTGTAGGCCGGCGTGAACAGGGGCTCCGGCAGACGGTCGCCGTTCTGCAGGCCGGCGGGCAGCGGGATGCCGCACACGGTGCCGTTCTCCTGGTACTCGGCCCAGCCGGAACCGGTGATGTAGCCGCGCACCACGCATTCGATCGGCAGCATCTCGAGCGACTGGGCGAGCATGGCGTGATCGGCCACCTCGTCGGGCAGCTCGCCCTCGGCGATGTGGTTGGGGAAGTCGGAGAGCTGTGCGAACCACCAGCGGCTCAGCCGCGTCAAGAGCGCGCCCTTGCCGGTGATGCCGGGGGAGAGCACGAAGTCGAAGGCGCTCACGCGGTCGGAGGCCACGACCAGGATGCGCGTGTCCGCCGGATCCTCCGAGGCGTACAGGTCGCGGACCTTGCCCGAGTAGATGTGCCGCCAGCCGGGGATGCTCTGTGCCGTGCCTTCTGAAGGAGTGCTCACCCGCCCATTATCCCGGTTCCATCCGACCGCGAACGCCGTCGGTCGTGGGTCGCGCCGCCCGGTGTCGGAGCGGTTGTCTAGCGTTGAGGGGTGACTGCTGACATCTTCACCGACCGGCTCCGCCTTTCGCGGTCGACCCCGTCCGACCTCGATGCGGTCTTCGCGATCCAGAACGATCCGCGGGTGTGGACGCACTTTCCGAGTCTTCGACACGCCGACCCCGCGACGACCCTCGAGATGATGGAGCGCTGGGAGCGCAGCTGGGAGCTGGCGGGACTCGGATCCTGGGTCGCGCGTCTGCGTGACACGGGCGAGATCATCGGAAACGGTGGGTGCACGCTGCTCCGCGATGAGGTGTGGAACGTCGGCTACCGGATCGCGGCCGACCATCACGGACACGGGTACGCGACCGAGCTGGCACGCGCCGGCATCGAGCAGGCGCGCATCATCGCGCCCGATCGCCCCGTGATCGCCTATCTCGTGGAGCACAACCGGGCGTCGGCGCACGTCGCAGAGAAACTGGGCCTCGAGCTCGTGCATCGGGCACCGGATGTCGGCAACCCCGATCCGGCGGTGATGCGGCTCGTGTACGCAGATCGACCGCTCACCCCGATGCAGCTCGCGGCCGCCCTCGGCTGACCGGCTGACCGACCGGCCGGCTGACCGCCTGACCGACCGGCTGACCTGCTGCTCGGCTGACCGACCGACCGGCCGCTCGGTGGTCGGTCTTGTCGCTGTCCGCCGCGGGGGCGTATAGTCCACATGGACTATTTGAGGTGGGATATGAAGAAGGATGCCGTCGATCGGCTCACCCCGATGGGGGTGATGGTGCTCGCGCTGCTGCGCGAGGGCGACATGCACCCCTACGAGATGGTGCGTCTGATGCGCGCCAGGCACGACGACCGACTGCTCACGATCACCAACGGGACGCTGTACCACACGGTCTCTCGACTCCACCGCGCCGGGCTGATCGACGAGCTCGGCATCGATCGTGACGGCAACCGTCCGGAGCGCACGACCTACGCCCTGACGGATGCCGGACGCGATGCGGTCGTCGCGTGGGTGCAGCGCGAGCTGCCGCGCATCGATCGCCCGGCCGACTTCCGCGTCGCGCTCGCCGAGGCGCACAATGTCGAGCGTCCGGAGGTCCTGGATCTCCTGCGTGCGAGGCGCGCGGCGCTCGTCGAGGATCACGCCAGGCACCTCGACGGCCTCGCGAAGGCCCGGCAGAAGAACGTGCCCGAACAGGTGCTCGTCGAGATCGAACGGCAGGAGGCCCTGCTGGACGCAGAGCTCCGCTGGCTCGACTCCCTCCTCGACCGCCTCGAGGCCCAAGTCCTGCCGTGGGGTCCCACGGCATTCCCGAACTCAGACCGCTACCGCGCTCAGCGAAAGGCTGCACAGCAATGACAGACACTCCTCGCGACGGAGACCGCCCACCGGTGTCCGCGCCCGCCACATCCGGTCCTTCGACCGGCACCTACTCCGTCGGGCACAAGCCCACGAGTCCGTGGCCTGCCCTCTGGGCTCTGGTCATCGGCTTCTTCATGATCCTCGTCGACACCACGATCGTGTCGGTCGCGAACCCGGCGATCAAGGCCGCGCTCGATCCGAACACGAACAACCTCGACAACGTCGTGTGGGTCACCAGCGCCTACCTGCTCGCCTACGCCGTGCCGCTGCTGATCACCGGACGCCTCGGCGACCGCTTCGGCCCGAAGAACATCTACCTGATCGGCCTCGCGATCTTCACGCTCGCCTCGCTGTGGTGCGGACTGTCGAACTCGCTCGAGGGACTGATCGTCGCCCGCGCCGTGCAGGGCCTCGGAGCGGCGTTCATGACCCCGCAGACCATGGCCGTGATCACCCGGACATTCCCGCCCGAGCGCCGCGGCGCCGCCATGGGTCTCTGGGGTGCGACGGCCGGTGTCGCCACACTCGTCGGTCCGCTCGTGGGCGGCCTGCTCGTCGACGGCTTCGGCTGGGAGTGGATCTTCTTCGTGAACATCCCGGTCGGCATCGTCGCGTTCGTGCTCGCCTGGCGTCTGGTCCCGAAGCTCGCCACCCACCCGCACCGCTTCGACATCGTGGGCGTCGTGCTCAGCGCCGTGGCACTGTTCCTGATCGTCTTCGGACTGCAGGAGGGCGAGAAGTACGACTGGGGCGTGATCTGGGGTCCCATCTCGGTGTGGAGTCTGATCATCGTCGGCCTCATCGTGCTCGGGCTGTTCATCGTGCAGCAGGCCAAGACCCGCAGCGAGCCGTTGGTCCCGCTCGAGCTGTTCCGCGACCGCAACTTCTCAGGTGCCAACGTCGCGATCGCCGCGGTCGGCTTCACGGTGACGAGCATGTCGCTGCCGATGATGTTCTTCCTGCAGTCGGCGCGCGGACTCACCCCGACCGAGGCCGCGCTGCTGCTGATCCCGATGGCGGTGCTGTCGGGTGTGCTCGCCCCGGCGGCGGGCAAGCTGCTCGATCGGGTGGATCCGCGCATCATCCTGATCCCCGGTCTGCTCTGCGTCGCCGCCGCGCTCGTCTGGTACTCGGTCCTGATCAACATGGACACCCCGATCTTGATGTTCCTGCTGCCCTCGGCTCTGATGGGCATCGGCAACGCGGGCATGTGGGGCCCTCTCGCCACCACCGCGACGCGCAAGCTGCCGCCGCGCCAGGCGGGTGCCGGAGCTGGCATCTACAACACCACCCGGACGATCGGGTCGGTCATCGGCTCGGCATCCATCGCCGCGTTCATGCAGTCCCGGCTCGAGGCGAACCTGCCCGGTCTCGCCGATGCGCCGGCCGGCATCTCGACCGGGGGAACGCTGCCTCCGCAGGTGGCCGACGGGTTCGCGGCCGGCATGTCGCAGGCGATCCTGCTGCCGGCCTGCGTCATGGTGATCGCGCTCGTCGCTTCGCTGTTCCTCGGCCGCTACGACAAGGCGGATGCCGCGGCTCCCTCGGCCGCGCAGCCGGAGTAGTCGACGACTTTCCCTGCACGATCGGGTCCGAGGGGTGCGACTTCCGCACTCCTCGGACCCGATCGCTGTCCGGCTCCGGATTGCATCGGTCTCAGCGCTACCGTCGCTCTGTGCCGACGGTCATGCGAGTACGCGGATACCGATTCTTCTTCTACAGTAACGGGGGGTCGGAGCCCCCGCATGTGCACGTCGAGCGGGCGGAGTTCACCGCAAAATTCTGGCTGCGGCCGGTAGAATCGGCCGCGAAGACGGGGTTCGGCGACCGTGAGCTGCGAATGCTTCGACGGCTGATCGAGTACCGACGAGATCTGATCGAGGAGGCGTGGCATGAGCACTTCTGTGGATGACGCTGTCGCGACCGGAGTCCTGATCGACGACCGCGAGCTGCACGTGCACATGAAGGACGGACGCACCATCAGTGTTCCTCTCGACTGGTTCCCGCGCCTTGTCGACGCGAGCGCCGATGAGCGAGCGGACTGGCGCCTGATCGGCGCGGGGGAGGGTGTCCACTGGCGGCAGCTGGACGAAGACCTCTCCATCGCCGCGCTGCTCCGAGGCCGCTGACGCCCTTTGCGGGGTATCGCGGAATGTGATGTCATCGGGCGATGACGATCGCACTCGCTCGACCGACCATCGACCTCTTCGACTCCTGGGCCGCGGCCGTGGCGGAGTTCGACGGCGGACACATCGACGGCGGCGGTTACGAGCAGAGATTCGTGCCCGACCGGGCGGCATGCGCGGCGTTCGTCGAGAAGGCGGAGCTGTATGCCACTCCGGGGACGGTGCTGCCCGAGGGGCACGTGCCGTGCGACTTCTTCTGGATCACCGAGGGCGACCGCGTCGTCGGGTTCATCGCGTTCCGGCGTGAGCTCAACGAGTGGCTGCGTCGCTTCGGCGGCCACATCGGCTACTCGACGATCCCGTCGCGGCGCCGGGAGGGAATCGTGCGCGAAGCCCTCCGCCTCGTGCTCCGCTTCGCGAAGTCCGAAGGCTACGACCGCGTGATGCTCACCTGCGACGACGACAACGTCGGCTCTATCCACACGATCGAGGGCGCCGGCGGGGAGCTCGAGGGCGTGATCGACGCCTCGGAGTCGGGGCAGCCGCGCGTGCGGCAGTACTGGATCGAGCTGTCGCCCGCCTGAGGCCGGACTCGCCCCTCTGTGTGGTTCCCGCGGGACGGGCGGAGGCGGGCGCGCGCCGAGGCGGCGACTAAGGTGGATGCTCGGCGATCGTCCGGTCGCATCATCCGATCCCGAGGAGCACACGTCGTGATCCGAAATCCATCCGCCGCGACCGGCCGCCTGCGCCGATCTGTGCGCCGCGCCGGTGCGGCCGCACTCGTCGCCTTCGTCGCCGTGGGAGCGCTGCTCGCCGGCGCCGCCCCTGCCACCGCCGCCGATGACGGCGAGAAGTACGTCATCGGCACCGACACGACGTTCGCCCCGTTCGAGTTCACGAATGCGAACGGCGACCTCGTCGGCATCGACATGGACCTGCTCCGTGCGATCGCGAAGGATCAGGGCTTCGAGGTCGAGATCCGCCAGCTCGGATTCGACGCCGCCGTGCAGGCGCTGCAGTCGAACCAGGTCGACGCCGTCATGGCCGGCATGTCGATCACCGAGGCGCGGCAGGAGACCTTCGACTTCAGCGAGCCCTACTTCACCAGTGGAATCCAGCTGGGCGTGCTCGAGGAGAGCGACATCCAGTCCCTCGACGACCTCGACGGCAAGGCCGTCGCCGTCAAGACCGGCACGCAGGGTCAGACCTTCGCCGAAGAGAACAAGGACGAGTACGGCTTCAAGGTCACCCCGTACCAGGACACGACCGACATGGTGGATGCCGTGAAGGCGGGCCAGGCGGTCGGCTACTTCGAGGACTTCCCGGTGCTGGCCTACGGCATCCAGCAGGGTTCCGGCTTCCGTCTGATCGGCCAGCCCGAGCTGGGCGGCGAGTACGGCTTCGCGGTCAACAAGGGCGAGAACCCCGAGCTGATCGAGATGTTCAACGAGGGTCTCGCGAACCTGAAGGCCTCCGGCGAGTACGACGAGATCGTCGACACCTACCTGTCCGGCGGCGAGGAGTCCGCGCAGCCGACCGACATCATCTCGGTGGCCGTCGAGTACTGGCCCGCGCTCATGCAGGGGCTCTGGCTCACGATCCTCGCGACGATCGTCGCGATCGTGGCCGCGTTCATCCTCGGCATCATCTTCGGGTTCGGCCGTCTCGCGAAGTTCGCTCCCCTGCGCTGGATCTCCACCGCGTACGTCTACATCTTCCGCGGTACCCCGATCCTCATCCAGGCGTTCTTCGTGTTCTTCGCGATCCCGCAGCTGATCCCCGATCTGAAGTTCGATCCGTTCGTCGCCGGCGCGATCACGCTCTCGCTCAACACGGGTGCGTACATGACCGAGATCATCCGCGGCGGCATCCAGGCGGTCGATCCCGGTCAGAACGAGGCCTCGCGTTCGCTGGGCCTCAGCCACTGGAAGACGATGCAGAAGGTCGTGCTCCCACAGGCGTTCCGCATCATGATCCCGTCGTTCGTGAACCAGGGCATCATCACGCTCAAGGACACGTCGCTGATCAGCGTCATCGGCCTCGCGGAGCTGACGTTCGTGTCGCGCCAGATCATCGCCTCGACGTATCTTTCGGCCCAGGTGCTGACGATCGTCGCCATCATCTACTTCATCGTGATCACGCTGCTGACGCTGCTCGCGAACCGCCTGGAGAGGACGTTCAACGCATGAGCAAGATCGTGGTGCAGAACCTGCACAAGTCGTTCGGCGACAACGAGGTGCTCAAGGGCATCGACCTGGCGGTGGAAGACGGCGAGGTCGTCGCGGTCATCGGTCCGTCGGGGTCGGGGAAGTCCACGCTGCTGCGCTGCCTCAACAAGCTCGAGGAGCCGACGTCAGGGCACGTCATCATCGACGGCGTTGACCTCACGGACAAGAGCGTGAAGCTCGACGAGGTGCGTCAGCGCATCGGCATGGTGTTCCAGCACTTCAACCTGTTCCCCCACATGACCGTGCTCGAGAACATCACCCTCGCGCCGGTCGAGTGCGGCAAGATGACCAAGGCTCAGGCGCGCGAGCGTGCGCTGGCGCTGCTGGAGCGCGTCGGCCTGTCGGAGAAGGCGGACGCGAAGCCGGCATCCCTCTCCGGTGGTCAGAAGCAGCGCGTGGCGATCGCCCGTGCGCTAGCGATGGATCCCGAGATCATGCTGTTCGACGAGGCGACGAGCGCCCTCGACCCCGAGATGGTCGGCGAGGTGCTGCAGGTCATCCGCGACCTGGCCTCGGGCGGTATGACGATGGTGCTGGTGACGCATGAGATGGGCTTCGCCCGCGAGGTGTCCGGACGCACGGTCTTCATGGACGGAGGCGTCGTGGTCGAGGAGGCCCCGCCCGCCGAGCTCTTCGGCGCCCCCAAGAACGAGCGTCTGAAGGACTTCCTCTCGAAGGTGCTCTGACCCTCCCTCCCGGGGGTCGAGCGGCCCCTTCGCCTCCGTCGAGTGCACGGGTTCGCGCCGAGTGCACGGGCAGTTCACGTGAACAGGCCGTGCATTCGGCAGCATCCCGTGCACCGGAGGCGACGGGGATGATGGCGCGGGGACGCCGGGGCGGATGCCGGGGCGGATGCCGGGGCGGATGCCGGGACGGTGGGGAAACGGGACGGACTACTCGCGGGCGCGGGCGGGGGTGGGGTGTCGACGGATCGTCGCGCTGACCAGCGCCGCGACCGCGCAGAGGCCCGCGGCGGCGAACCACGCGAACGTGTATTGACCGGTGTGGTCGCGCACGATCCCCGCGAGCACGGAGGCGATGCCCGCGCCGATCTGGTGCGCCGCGAACACCCAGCCGAACACGAGCGGTCCCTTGTCGCCGAAGACCTCACGGCACAGCGCGATGGTCGGCGGCACGGTGGCGACCCAATCGAGGCCGTAGATGACGATGAACACGATGATGCTCGGCTGCACCTCGGCCGAGAGCAGGCTCGGCAGGAACAGCAGGCTCACTCCGCGCAGCGCGTAATACGCCGCGAGCAGGATGCGCGGGTTCACCCGGTCGGTCAGCCAGCCCGAGAAGACGGTGCCGACGATATCGAAGATGCCGACCACCGCGAGGAGACCTGCCGCCGTCGTGGTCGCCATCCCGTGGTCGTGCGCGCTGGGGATGAAGTGCGTGCCGATGAGTCCGTTGGTGGTGGCCCCGCAGATCGCGAACCCGATCGCCAGCGCCCAGAATGTCCGGGTGCGCGTCGCCTCACGCAGAGTGGTGAGGGCGAGCTTCGCGGCTCCCCAGGCCGTTCCGCGGCGAACCGGCGTCGGCGCCACGGTGGGAGTCGTCTCCCCATAGCGGGCGACGCCGAGGTCACTCGGGCGGTTGCGCAGGAAGATCCAGACCAGAGGCATGACCGCGAGGGCACCACCCGCGATGATGAGCGAGGCCCCGCGCCATCCGATGTCTTCGGCCGCCGCCGCGATCACGGGCAGAAAGATGAGCTGTCCGGTCGCACTGCCCGCCGTCAGCACGCCGGAGACCAGTCCGCGCCGAGTGGCGAACCAGGTGTCGGTGATGGTCGCGGCGAACACCAGCGCCATGGATCCCGTGCCGAGCCCGATCAGCACACCCCAGGTCAGGATGAGCTGTCCGGGTGTGGCGACGAACACGCTGAGTGCCGCGCCCGCCCCGATCACGAAGAGTGCGACGACCGTGACGGCGCGGATGCCGAAGCGCTGCATGAGGGCGGCGGCGAACGGGGCGATGAGGCCGTAGAGCAGCAGGTTGATCGAGACCGCCAGCGACAGCTCGGCCGTGCTCCACCCGAACTCCTCTTCGAGCGGCACCATGAGCACGCCGGGGGCTGCGCGGAATCCGGCGGCTCCGATGAGGGCGATGAGGGCGACGAGGGCCACGGTCCACGCCGGGTGGAAGCGGCGCTGACGCGCGCGGACGGGCTTGGCGGTCGGCTCGGCGGTCGGCTCGGCGGTCGGCTCGTCCACCGATTCGGCGGTCATGCCGCGCGCCCGGCGTGGAGCGCGAAGGGCTCCCCGCCCATGCTGCGTCGTGCCCAGCGGGTGCTGTCGGCGTCGAGCGGCGCCGCACAGGTCGCGCACCAGTCCACCGACTCCGAGACGTCGCCGCACCGGCTGCAGCTGACCGTCAGGCCCCAGGACCCCCTCGGGTCGGTGATGCGGGAGAAACGTGCGTAGGCGTGCAGGATCGGGAGCGTCTGGCGCCCCGCGTCCGTCAGCCGGTAGCCGCTGCGGGCGTCGTCGGGTTCTTCGCGCGCGACGAGGTCGGCCTCGCCCATCGCGGTCAGTCGCCGGGAGAGCACCGAGTCGGCCGCGCCGGTCGCCTCGCGCAGCTGCTCGAAGCGGGTGCGACCCGAGAAGAGCTCGCGCAGGATGAGCAGCACCCACGGGTCGGCGAGCACATCGGCGGAGTGAGCGATCGGGCAGGTCGAGGACGACCAGTCGGAGCGGAGTGGCATCCATCTACTTTCTTGAAGAAAGCTTGCTGCGTCAACCGCGAACTCGACGTTGGCAGGATTCGCGTCGGGATTCGTCCGGAATCGCGCGCCAGCGCTGCCGTGCGCGCCGGATGCTGCCGAGTGCACGGGATGCTGTCGAGCTCACGGGGTGTTCGCGTCGATAGGCCGTGCGCTCGGCGCGAAGTCGTGCGCTCGGCGAGGTGGTCGGTGGCGGAGACTAGTCCGCGACGCGGGCGGCGATGTCGGTGCGGTAGTGCGAACCGTCGAGGCGGATGCGGGAGATCGCCTCATACGCCCGGTCGCGCGCGGTGCGGAAGTCGGAGGCCACGGCCACAACGTTCAGCACGCGCCCACCCGTCGCGATCAGCGATCCGCCGGGAGCATCCGGGCTCGCGGTCGCGGCGTGCACGAGGCGGACGCCCCCGACGGCCGCGGCCTCTGCGAGACCCTCGATCGGGCGTCCGGTCTGCGGTGCCTCGGGGTAGCCCTCGCTGGCCAGCACGACCGTGATCGCCACGTCATCGCTGAACTCGGGCTCCGGCTGGTCCTCCAGGGTGCCGGATGCCGCGGCGAACAGCAGCTGCGACAGCGGGGTGACCAGGCGGGGCAGCACGATCTGCGTCTCGGGGTCGCCGAAGCGCGCGTTGAACTCGATCACGCGCACGCCCGCCGGGGTCAGGATCAGGCCCGCGTAGAGAAGCCCGATGAACGGGGTGCCCTCCGCGTCGAGCTGGCGCACCACGGGGAGCGCCACGTCGCGCGTGACCTCTTCGACGAAGGCCTGCTCGCTGCCGAACTGGTCGGCGAGCCAGGGCAGCGGGGAGTAGGCGCCCATGCCACCCGTGTTGGGTCCGGCGTCGCCGTCGAGTGCGCGCTTGAAGTCCTGGGCGGGGCTGAGCGCGCGCACGGTGTCGCCGTCGCTCAGGAAGAACAGGGAGACCTCGGGGCCCGAGAGGAACTCCTCGATGAGCACCGGGCCGGCGGGGAGGTACTGCTGGGCGTGGGCGAGGGCTTCGGCGCGATCGGACGTGACGATGACGCCCTTGCCGGCTGCGAGGCCGTCGGCCTTGACCACGTACGGTGCGCCGAGATCGTCGAATGCGGCCTCGACCTCGCTCGTGCTGGCGGCGCGGACAGCGCGTCCGGTCGGCACTCCGGCGGCATCCATCACCCGCTTCGCGAACGACTTCGAGCCCTCGAGCTGTGCTGCGGCCTTGCCCGGTCCGAACACCGGGATGCCGCGCACGCGCAGGGCATCGGCGACTCCGGCGACGAGGGGGGCCTCGGGCCCGACGACGACCAGATCGATCGCGTGCTCGTGGGCGAAAGCGGTGACCGCTCCGCCGTCGAGAGGATCGACCGAGACGGGGGTCGCATCTTGCGCGATGCCGGCGTTGCCGGGAGCGACGAAGATCTCGTGCTCCGTCTGCTCGGCCCGCAGGGCGAGGATGATCGCGTGCTCACGGGCACCGGAACCGAGGACGAGAATCTTCACCCGTCCAGACTACCGAGGCTCGCACTCCGGGTTTCGGCGTCGCGGGCAGAACCCGACTCCTCAGATGGCTCAGACCTCGACGGTCCGCTCCACCGATGCGTCCCAGGGAACGGTCCATCCCGCCGCGTCGAACAGCGCATCGAGCACCATCGCGGTGAAGCCCCACACGATCGTCCCATCGACGTCGAACGCCGGTCCGCGGAAGGTGCGGCCCATCCGCGTGAGTGTCGAGGTGAACCGGGTCGCGGGGTCGAGCAGTTGCGCGACCGGAACCCGGAACACTTCGACCGTCTCGGCATGGTCGACGGCAACGACCCTCGATGGCGACTGCCACCAGGCGAGCACGGGTGCGACGAGGTGGTTGCTTGCAGCGAGGGGGATCACGGGCAGCGTCGCCAGGATCTCGACGCCGGCCGGATCGAGCCCGGTCTCCTCCTCGGCCTCGCGCAGCGCCGTGGCGACCAGATCCGCATCGTCCGCCTCGACTCGGCCTCCGGGGAACGACACCTGTCCCGGATGGGAGGAGAGGGTGGGCGCTCGCCGCTGCAGCAGTACGTCGAGGTCGCGGGCGACGGCGGCGTCGGCTGTCGCGGCGGGCGTGCGGTCCAGCACCCCGAACAGAATGAGCACCGCGGCATCGTGCGCGTTGTGCGGGTCGGCGAGGGGCGGGATCCGGACGCCCCAGGAGTGGTCGGCGACGGCGGCGAGCAGCTCGGCGCGGGCGCCCTGCGGATGCATGCTCATGCGTCCGAGCTTAGGACGCGTCGGGAGCGCGTGGCCGGTTCTAGGCTGGGGGAATGGCCAGGAAGATCGACATCATCGACGGGCGGGTGGCGCTGGATGCCGTTCGCGCTGCCGATGCCGCCGGCGCGAAGCCGCAGCGGACCGACCTCGCCACGGCGGTGCGCTACCTGTTGCAGCTGCTCGACGAGAAGGCTCCGGGAAACAGTGTCGAGGTCCGGGTGCCGCCCTTCGGCGCGGTGCAGGTGATCCAGGGCCCCCGCCACACGCGCGGCACCCCGCCGAACGTCGTCGAGATGGATGCCGCGACGTGGATCGCCGTGGCCACCGGCATGGAGCCCTGGGCGGATGCCGCAACAGCGGGCCGCATCCATGCCTCGGGAACGCGCGCGGATCTCAGCGACGTGCTCCCGGTGCGTCCCTAGTCGACCACTCAGCGCCGCGCGACCACCAGCGGCACTCCCGTCGCGGGGTGCGGGAACACGTCGACCGCCTGTCCGTAGACCTGCTCGATCCGTTCGGCCGTGAGCACCTCGGCCGCCGGCCCCGTCGCCGCGACCCGGCCGTCGGAGAGCAGTGTGACCCGGTCGGCGTGCGCGAGCGCGGCGTTGAGGTCGTGCAGCACGATCGCCACGGCGATGCCGGCATCCGCGCGCCCGCGGATCAGCCGCATGACGTCTTCGTGATGCTTGAGGTCGAGGGCGGCGGTCGGCTCGTCCAGCAGCAGGATGCCGGTGCTCTGGGCGATCACGCGGGCGAGGGCGACGCGAGCGCGCTCGCCGCCGGAGAGTGAGGGCACCGCGCGAGCCCGGAGGGCTGTCACTTCGGTCTGCGCCATCGCGGACGACACCAGCTCGTCGTCTTCGTCGGCCGCGGGCGTGCGTGCCCACGGCGTCCGCCCCATGCGCACGACCTGCTCGGCGCTGAAAGGGAAGGTGACGGAGTTCTCCTGCAGCAGCACGGCCCGCTCCCGGGCGAGGAGCCGGGGCTTCACGCGTTCGATGGGCTGACCGTCGATCTCGACCGTGCCCGCCTGCGCGACCACATCGCCGGCGAGCACACCGAAGAGGGTGGATTTGCCGGCGCCGTTGGGGCCGACGAGTGCATGGATCTCGCCGCCGTGGATCTCGATGGACGCGTCGTCGAGGATCGTCCGGCCCTCACCGACGCGCACCGTGAGCCCCGCCCCGCGGAGCCGCACGGTCACGCCCATCCTCCGGAGCGACGGCGCGTGCGCACGAGCAGCCAGAGGAAGAACGGCCCGCCCACGAGCGAGGTGATCATGCCGATCGGCAGGTCGGCGAGCGGAACGGCCGTGCGCGCGACAAGATCGGCGACGGCGATCAGCAGCGCGCCACCGAGGGCCGACGCGATCACCAACGGCAGGTGGGCGGGGCCGATCAGCATGCGCATCAGGTGCGGCACGACGAGCCCGGCGAAGCCGATGATCCCGGCGAACGCGACCGCCGCGCACACCAGCAGAGCGACCGTCACGATCACCACGACCCGCAGCAGCTCGACGTTGACACCGAGGTGCCGTGCGGTGCGCTCGCCGAGGGCGAAGAGATCGAGGCTCGGAGCGACGATCAGGGCGACGACCACGCCGATCAGGACCAGCGGGGCGACCAGTTGGATGTTCGACCACAGGGCGCCGTTCAGCGACCCGAGCTGCCAGAACACGATCTGCTCGCGGGTCGACGTGGTGCCGAGGAAGGTGAAGAACGCCATTCCCGCGCCGGCGATGGCGTTGATCGCGATGCCGGTGAGCAGCAGGGTCACGACCTCGGTGCGGCCCCCGGAGCGACTGATGAAGTACACCGAGAACACCGCGATCAGCCCGCCGGCGAACGCGAATGCCGGCGTGGTCCACATGCCGAAGGTGGCCAGGCCGAACGTGATGCTCGCCGCCGCGCCGAGTGCCGCGCCCGAGGAGACGCCGACGACGCCGGCATCCGCGAGCGGGTTGCCGAAGATCGCCTGCATGAGCACGCCCGAGACGGCGAGCGCGGCGCCGACCAGGAGACCGAGCACGATGCGCGGCATCCGCAGGTTGAAGATCACGCCGTAGTCGGTGGATGCCGCGGGCGCCCAGGCGGTGTCGATCCCGACGCCGCGCAGCAGCACACCGACCAGCGCGGTGGGGGACAGGTCGTACTGCCCGCTCGTGATCGAGACGACGCAGGTGATCGCGAGCGCGACGACCAGGCCGACCGTCACGAGGGCGAAGCGCAGCCCCCGGTGCCTGGTCGGCGTCGGTGTGACGACCTCCCCGGTCACTTCGCGGGCTCGGGGGCGTACAGGGCGCGGGCCAGGGCGCCGATCACATCGGCGGTGCGCGGGCCGAAGCTCAGGATCTCGCTGTCGGCCATGTCGATCACGCGACGGTTCGCTCCGGCCGGCGTCTCGGCGACGGCGGGGATCCGTTCGATGAGACCGTCGATGCCGCCGACCGACTCGAGTCCGTCCGTCATCATCACCAGGACATCCGGCTGTGCGGCGACCAGGGCCTCCGCGGTCATGGGCTTCATGCCCTCCCAGCCGATCTCGGCGGCGACGTCGACTCCGCCGACCGCGTCGATGAGGGAGTCGGCACCGGAGTCCTCGCCGAAGATGTAGTAGACGTTCGCGCTGCCGCGCACGTAGAGGAAGAGCATCCGTGCGCGATCGGCCTCGTCGGCGGGCACGACGTCGGCGATCTCGGCCAGCGTCCCGTCGACCGAGGCGTCGAGCCGCGCGATGAGCGCCTCGCCGCGGCTGGGCACTCCGAGAGCGGTGGCGATCTCGGTGACCAGTTCGTCGGTGGTGTCGAGCCGCCGGTCGCTGGAGATCACGACGACCGCGATGCCCGCGTCGCGCAGCTGCTGACGGACCTCCTTCGGACCGATCGTGGTGTCGGTGAGCACGACGGTCGGCGCGAGCTCGAGGATCGCCTCGGCGTTCAGCGTGTGGCCGGTCTTCGTGACGACCGGGAGGTCTTCCGTGCCGGCGAAGACCGTCGACGCGTCGCGCCCGACCACCTGGTCGCCGAGTCCGAGGGCGAAGACGGTCGAGGCGATCGTGCCTGAGATGTCGATCGGGAGGATGCGGTCGACGTCGGTGATCTCGATCTCTCGGCCCTCGCTGTCGGTCACCGTCACCGGGAGCGTCGGCGCGGTGTCGTCATCGACTGCCTCGATCGCGCGGCCGGAGAGGCACGCGGTGGAGGGGCCCTCATGCCCGCGGACGTCGTCGATCACGTCGAGCGAGGCGAGGGGAGTGGATGCCTGCGGGCAGGTGTCTTCTGCGGCGGCGGGTGGTGCGGCGGGCGCTCCGGGCTCGGCGCACGCGGTGAGACCCATGGCGAGAGCGGCGACGAAGAAGACGGCAAAGACGCGACGCATTAGGCAAGGCTATCCTAAAACTTGACGGGCGCTGATTCGCACCTCTACGCTCAGGAACGGCGGCTTGCTTAGCCAAGCCTAACCAACATCCGACCCTTCGCCCGACTGCATTGCGGCACCGCCGGCGCGCGTGCTCTTCTGCGTGCCCGGAGCCGTGGAGAACCGTGAACGCCACAGCCACAGCATCCTCAGGGAGCACCCGCATACGCGTGCTGCTCGCCGCTTTCGTCTCCTTCCTCCTCGTCGCCGCCGGTGCGGTGATCGTCCCGCCCGCGCATGCTGCCGGCGCCACGGTCACAGCGACGGTCGCCTCTGCGACCACCTCCGGCGTGAGCGCGCAGGTGCAGGTGAGCGGCCTGCCGGAGGTCGAAGGCGCCTATGCGGCCCTCATCGTGAAGGGCACCGAGGCCGGCCTCAGCGGCAGTGGCGGATACGCGGCGTTCGTGATGCCCACGGTCGCGGCGGGGGCGAGCACGTTCACGCTCGATGCGCCCGCCGGATCGCTCGATCGGACCATGTCCTACGAGGTGCTCGTGTGGCAGAAGCACTCGAACCCGAACGAGACGACGATCTACGGCCGCGGCGACGTCGCGATCTCCGCGGGGCAGTGGGACGCCGTATTCGGCCCCGTGCCCACCGACCCGGGCGCCGACCCCGGAACCGACCCGGGCACGGACCCTGGCACGGATCCCGGGACTGACCCGGGCACCGATCCCGGCACCGACCCCGGTACTGACCCGGGCACCGACCCCGGTACTGACCCGGGCACCGACCCCGGTACTGACCCGGGCACCGACCCCGGCACCGACCCGGGCGAGACGCCGTTCTCCCCGGCGATCGAGGTCTTCCTGGCCGACGGCACGACCTCCGCGACGGGCAAGGCTCTCAAGGCCGGCGACGAGATCGTGGTGAAGGGCTCCGGCTACGACCCCGCGGCCAACGTCGGAGGCCGCGGCGTTCCGATCCCGAAGGATCTTCCGCAGGGCACGTACGTGGTGTTCGGCAACTTCGCCTCGGCGTGGCAGCCGTCCGCCGGTGCAGCCTCGTCGACCCGCTCAGTCGGAGCGCAGGTCTGGGCGCTCTCCGAGGGTGTGCTGAACCAGGTTCCCGCGCAGTATCAGGGTGCGATCCGCGCGCAGTGGGTCGACATCGCAAGTGATGGCACGTTCCAGGCGACTCTGACGTTGAAGGACACCGCCGCGACCCCCGGCGCCTACGGCGTCTACACCTACGGTGCGGGCGGAGTCACCAACGCCGCGCAGGAGAAGAGCGTCGCTCTCGACTACACCGAGACCGCCGTCGCCTCCGCGAGCGTGAAGTCCGCGACCGCGAAGGACGGGCTGACCGTCACTGCATCCGGTTCGAAGCTGGGCACGATCACCGGTGCGTACGCCGCACTGATCGAGACGGGCACCGAGTCGGCGGTCACCTCGGGCGGCGGGTTCCTCGCGATGCAGTACGTGCGCGGGATCGAGGGTGGCGCGTTCAGCGTCGACCTGACCGCTGCCGCCGACACTCTCGACCGTACGAAGTCGTACGAGGTGATCGTGTGGAAGCAGCACACGATGCCGAACGCCGAGACCATCTATGCTCGCGGCGCCGTCGCGATCAGTGACGCCGAGTGGGATGCGCTCGTCGCCCCGACGTTCTCCCCGTCCATCGAGGTCTTCCTCGCCGACGGCACGACGCCGGCCGGGAACTCGGCCCTCAGGGCGGGCGACAAGGTCGTCGTGAAGGGCTCCGGCTACGACCCGGCGGCCAACGTCGGAGGCCGCGGCGTTCCGATCCCGAAGGATCTGCCGCAGGGCACGTACGTGGTGTTCGGCAACTTCGCCGCGGACTGGAAGCCGTCGACCGGCGCCTCATCCGCGACCCGCTCGGTCGCGGCGCAGGCATGGGCGCTCGCCGAAGGTGTGCTGAACCAGGTGCCGTCGCAGTACCAGGGTGCGATCCGCGCGCAGTGGGTCGACATCGCGGCCGACGGCACGTTCCAGGCGACGCTGACGCTGAAGGACACCGCCGCCACCCCCGGCTCCTACGGCGTGTACACCTACGGCGCGGGCGGAGTCACCAACGCCGCGCAGGAGCAGAGCGTGGCACTGAACTACGGCAACGCCGCGGGCCTCACCGCCACGGTGAAGACGGCGACGGCGAAGGACGGCCTGACGGTCACGGCGGCGGCCTCGAAGCTCGGCGACATTGCCGGCGCGTATGTCGCGGTGATCGAGAAGGGCACCGAGGCGGAGGTGACGGCCGGCGGTGGCTTCCTCGCGATGCAGTACGTGCGGGGTATCACCGGCGGCGCGTTCAGCGTCGACCTCACGGCTGCCGCCGACGAGCTCGACCGCGCGAAGTCGTACGAGGTGATCGTGTGGAAGCAGCACACGATGCCGAACGCCGACACCATCTACGCCCGTGCGGCCGTGCCGGTCAGCGACGAGCAGTGGAACGCGATCCTCCCGGAGGGCCCCGCTCTCGGCGCGACCGTGAAGTCGGCGACCGCGAAGGACGGGCTGACCGTCGCGGCGGCGGCCTCGAAGCTCGGGTCGATCCCGGGCGCATACGTCGCACTGATCGAGAAGGGCACGGAGGCGGATGTCACGGCCTCCGGCGGCTTCCTCGCGATGCAGTACGTGCAGAACATCACCTTCGGCTCGTTCACGGTCGATCTCACGACGGCGGCGAAGAACCTCGACCGCACGAAGTCGTACGAGGTGATCGTGTGGAAGCAGCACTCCATGCCCACCGCCGACACGATCTACGCGCGCTCGACGGTGACGATCACGGATGCTCAGTGGCGCGCGCTGTTCGGCGAGAAGCCCACGGACCCGAAGCCGCCGACGAAGCCGACGACCCCGCCGGCGAGCGTTCCCGGCGGATCGCTCCGCTGGGCGATCTCCTCGGACTTCGCCCGCTACGTCACCGGTGGCATCGCCCAGGGGGCCATCGCGGTCTCCGACGGTGCGACGCGCTCGGGCAACCAGTTCCAGTTCGGTCAGACCGTCGGGGGCGACTTCGACGTGAAGACCGGGCTCGGCAGCGTCGTCTACCGCGGATCGGTGCGCTTCACGGGCCACCACGGGGTGCTCGACGTCACCGTGTCGAACCCGCAGATCCGCATCACCTCGGCGGGAGCGGCGACACTTTCCGTGACCAGCGGAGGTGCGCAGGTGCCGTTCGCGACGCTCGACCTCTCGCGGGCGGCGCGCATCTCGGCGAACGGTGCCGTCACCTACACCGCGGCGCCGGCGTCGCTGACGGCGGCCGGTCGCGATCGGGTGCTGGCGGGGTACTCGACCGACCTCAACCCGGTCACCTTCACGATCGGCTCCGTCGCGGCGGCGCCCGCGGGGAACACGGGCACCGTGGCTGCGGCCGCCGCGAAGGCGAGGACGACCCTGCCCGCGGCCCCGCCGGCATCGGACGGCATCGACGTCGACGCGGAGAACCTCGCCGCGCTCGAATCCGGGCAGCCGGCCACCATCACCGCATCCGGTTTCCAGCCGAACGAAGAGGGCATCAAGGTCGTCGTGTACTCGACCCCCGTGCTCCTCGACACCGTGACCGCGGATGCTGCGGGCGTCGCGACCTGGTCGGGCACGCTGCCCGCCAGCCTCGAAGACGGCGCGCACACGCTCACCCTGCAGGGCTCGGTCGACCGCGGCCTGTCGTTCACGCTCACCCGCGCGAAGACCGTGATCGGCGCGTGCACGGTCGAGGGCGCCACGCTCCAGTGGGGGTACAAGGAGTCGTTCCGCACCTACATCGAGGGCATCGCGAAGGGCGGCTGGACGCTGACCGACGTCGAGTACCGCTACCCGGACTACGTCTGGGAGAGCGGCACCGGCTCGTTCGATGACGAGACCCTCGCCGGTGTCATCACCTACGGCGGCAGCATCACGTTCACCGGCCACGACGGCGCACTGAACACGACGCTGGGGAACGCCCGGCTCGAGCTCGCCGGCGACAAGGGCTACCTCGTCTTCGACGTGAGCGGCACCACGCAGGACGGCCAGAGCGTCGACCAGAAGGCCGTCCGCCTCGCGGAGTTCGCCCTCGGTGATGCCGCGGTCGTCGACGGGAAGCTCTCGCTCGACGCGATCCCGACGACACTCACCGAGGCGGGGGCTGCCGCGTTCGGCACCTATGCCGCGGGCGAGGCGCTCGACCCGGTGACCGCGATCATCCCGGTCGACGCGGAGTGCGGCGTCGCGATGGAGGAGGAGGCCGAGGTCGACTCCGAAGCCACCACCGCCGTCACCGCGGTGACCGAGCCGGCAGACGAAGACGGCGCCCCGGTGTGGCCGTGGATCGTCGGCGGCCTTGTGGTCGTGGCCCTCGCCGCGACCGGCGGTGTGCTCATCGCCCGGCGCAACCGCAAGGGCGAGACCGCGGAGACGACGACCGAGGTCTGAGTCGAGAACCCGGTACGGATGTCGGGAGAAAGTACGGATGCAGGGAGCACTCGCCGTGATGGCTCCGGCATCCGTACTTTCTCCCGACAAGTGCTCGTCGCCTCGGACGCCACCCCGGGTTCCCGGCATCGGCCGACGGTGGGACAATGGAGGTATGGCCCCCACCGATACCCACCAGACCGTCGAAGCGACCGTGCGCCGTGTGCCGCGGTACGGCGTGCTCATGGGCATCGGCGTGGTGCTCGGCATCATCGCCGCCGGCATCCTCACCTGGACCGGCAGCTTCGACGAGTCGCAGGCTCTCGACATCGTCTACCCGCCGGGCCAGGTCTTCGGCTTCCTGCTGCTGTGGACGGTGCCGATCGGCATCGCCCTGGGCGGCGTCGCGGGGCTCGTCATGGAGCGCATCGCCCGCCGTCACGACCGCGTCGTGCAGGTCGACCGCGAGACCGTCGTCGAGGACTGACCCCCTCCGCACCTGCTCTCGTGCCGAGTGCACGGCTTGTTGCCGAGCGCACGGCTTTCGCGCGCGTGTTTCCCGTGCACTCGTGAGCAACCCGTGCACTCGGCGCCCCCTCGGCGCCCGGGCGAGGAGCGCTACGCGAGCTCGGCGATCACCGGGCGGATGGCGGTGTCGAACGCCACGACGTCGCGGCGCAGCCCGTCGGTCACGGCGACCGTGAGGTCTCCGATCCACCAGATGCCGCGCTGCGAGAACGGCAGCACCTGCACGTTCAGCTCGAACGAGTGCGCGCGACGGCCGACCTCGCGCTCGAACTCCGCGATCGCGCTGGCGTAGGCGCGGTAGGCGTCGCCGCCGGTATGGCTCTTCATCGAGCTCACGTACCGATCGTGCGCGGCGTGCGCGTAGAGGAGAGCGGATGTCGCCTGCGGGGCGATCGCGGCGGCGAGCTCCTCCGCGCCGGAGGCGGGCAGAGCCACCAGGGTCTCGAACCCGTCGATGAGTTCGAGCGGCACATCTGAGGGGTGTGCGCGCGGCTCGACTGTCATGTCCCAGTAGTTGCGCCACTGCTGTTCGACGGCCGAGGAGGCATCCGTGGCATCCGGCGCCCGCACGGCGAGGTCGCGAAGGGCGGGAAGGTCCTCCGGTGCGCGGATCCCGAGTCGCTGACGCAGCGCGAGCGCGACGAGCACCGGAACGCTCGCGTCTTCGCGGATGAGCCACTGCGGCTTGTCGGCCATGGCCCCATCGTAGGCGGCGAGGGGGTCCGGATCCGAGGTGCGACTTCGCGGAGAGTCGGACCGGCTGCGGGCGGTAGGCTGGAGGGGTGGCTGCCTCCCCCACCAATCCCTATTCCGAAGCCGGCGTCGACACCGCTGCAGGTGATCTCGCCGTCGAGCTGATGAAGTCTTCCGTGCGCGCGACGCACGGCCCCGAAGTGCTCGGCGGTGTCGGCGGATTCGCCGGCCTGTTCGATGCCAGTGCGCTGCGAGACTTTCGTCGCCCGCTGCTCGCGACCAGCACCGACGGCGTCGGCACCAAGGTCGCGATCGCGCAGGCGATCGACAAGCACGACACGATCGGCCAGGACCTGGTCGGCATGGTCGTCGACGACATCGTCGTGGTGGGTGCGAAGCCCCTCTTCATGACCGACTACATCGCGTGCGGCAAGGTTGTTCCCGAGCGCATCGCCGACATCGTCCGCGGCATCGCCGAGGCGTGCTCGGCCACGGGCACCGCTCTGGTCGGCGGCGAGACCGCGGAGCACCCCGGACTCCTCGGCCCGCGCGACTACGACGTCGCGGGCGCAGCTACCGGAGTGGTCGAGGCGGATGCCATCCTCGGCGCGGATCGCGTGCGCGACGGCGATGCCGTGATCGCGGTGGCCTCCAGCGGACTGCACTCCAACGGCTACTCGCTCGTCCGCCACATCGTGACCCGCGCCGGCATCGGCTACGGCGACAACGCCGCCGACTTCGGCACCACCTGGGGCGAGGCACTCCTCGAGCCGACCCGCCTCTACACCCTTCCGCTGCTGCGTCTCATCGAGCAGCTCGGCGGCGGCGTCCACGCGCTCAGCCACGTCACCGGGGGCGGCATCGCGGCGAACCTCGCGCGCGTGCTCCCGCAGGGCAGCTGGGCTGAGGTCGACCGCAGCAGCTGGTCGCCGAGCCCCGTCTTCCGCGTGCTCAGCGACATCGCCGGCTCCACGCTGGAGTCCGCGGAGGGCACCTGGAACCTCGGCATCGGCTTCCTCGCCGTGGTGGCCGCAGACAAGAAGGATGCCGCGATCGCGGCGCTGAACGCCGAGGGCATGCCCTCGTGGCAGGTCGGGACCGTCGGCTTCGGCCCGCGCCCGGCCGGCGAATTCGAACAGGGCGCCAAGGGCGTCGACGGTGGAGCAGTGCGCCTGGTCGGCGCCTACGCGGACGGAGCGAAGTAAGAGCCCATGTGCGGCATCGTCGGAATGGTGGGCTCTGCCCCGGTCAATCAGGACATCTACGACGCACTCCTGCTGCTGCAGCACCGCGGCCAGGATGCGACGGGCATCGCCACCGCCGAGGCGAACGGCGTGATGCACAACGCCAAGGCGCAGGGCATGGTCCGCGAGGCGTTCCGCACCCGTGACATGCGCGCGCTGCTCGGCAACGTCGGCCTCGGTCACGTGCGCTACGCGACCAAGGGCACGGCCTCGAACGAAGAGGAGATGCAGCCGTTCTACGTGAACGCGCCGTACGGCATCATCCTCATCCACAACGGCAACCTCACCAACACGCGTGAGCTCACGGCCGACATGGCCCAGCGCGACCGCCGTCACCTCAACTCGTCGAGCGACACCGAGCTGCTGCTCAACGTGCTCGCCGGTGAGCTGCAGAACACGACGTCGACCGTCGACCTCGACCCCGAGCGGGTGTTCGAGGCCGTCGCCCGCACGCACGAGCGCATCGAGGGCGCCTACGCCGTGATCGCCGTGATCGCCGGCTACGGTCTGCTCGCGTTCCGCGATCCCTTCGGCATCCGTCCGCTGATCCTGGGCCGTCGTCCGTCGACCGTCCCCGGTGCGGAGGGCAAGGACGAGTGGGTCGTCGCCAGCGAGTCGCTCGTGCTCGAGAACGGCGACTACGAGGTCGTCCGTGAGGTCGAGCCCGGTGAGGCCGTCTTCATCACCAACGATGGCGAGCTGTTCTCCAAGCAGTGCGCCACGGCCGCGACGCTCGCGCCCTGCGCGTTCGAGTACGTCTACCTCGCCCGCCCCGACTCGGTCATGAACGGCATCTCCGTCTACGAGTCGCGCCTGCGCATGGGCGACCGTCTCGCCGACACCATCGCCAAGCACGTGCCGATGGACAAGATCGACGTCGTCATGCCGATCCCCGACTCCTCGCGCCCCGCGGCCATGGAGGTCGCCCGCAAGCTCGGCATCGAGTACCGCGAGGGCTTCTACAAGAACCGCTATGTCGGCCGCACCTTCATCATGCCGGGGCAGGCGGTGCGCAAGAAGAGCGTGCGCCAGAAGCTCAACGCCATGTCGACCGAGTTCCAGGGCAAGAACGTGCTGCTGATCGACGACTCGATCGTGCGCGGGACGACCTCGAAGGAGATCATCCAGATGGCGCGGGACGCCGGCGCCGCCTCGGTGACCTTCGCCTCTGCGGCGCCTCCCGTGCGGCATCCGCACGTCTACGGCATCAACATGCCGTCGCGTCACGAGCTCATCGCCCACGGGCGCACGATCCCCGAGATCGCCGCCGAGCTCGGCTGCGATCACCTCGTGTACCAGGAGGTCGAAGACCTCAAGGCCGCGATCATCGAGGGTTCGGTCCTCACCGATCTCGACATGAGCTGCTTCGACGGCCGGTATGTGACCGGCACGGTCTCGGATGAGTACCTCGCCTGGGTGGAGGGGTCACAGACCTCTTGATGTCCGGGTCCCTGAGCTCGTCGAAGGGCCGACCGCTGTGGCAGGGTCGGGCTCTCGCACTCGTGGGGATCGTCCTGGTGGCGTTCTCGCTGCGCTCCGCGGTCGCCTCCCTGTCGCCGGTCATCGACCATGTCGCCGCGGACTTCCCGGTCTCGCCGGTCATCGTCGGGCTGATCGGCGCTGCGCCGCCGGTGTGCTTCGCGATCTTCGGTCTGCTCACCCCGCTGTTCGAGCGTCGATTCGGGCTGGAGCGGATGGCGGTCGCCGTGATCGCCCTGATGGCGCTGGGCATGCTGCTGCGCGGGTTCGCGGTGGACTCGACGACCCTGCTCGCGGCGACCGTCGTGGTGTTCGCGGGGGTCGGCTCCGGCAACGTGCTGCTGCCTCCGCTGGTGAAGAAGTACTTCCCGGATCGGCTCGGGATCGTGATGACGATCTACTCGACCACGTTGGCGGTGTCGACGTTCTTGCCCCCGCTGGTGGCGGTGCCGGTGGCTGACTCGCTCGGCTGGCGGGTGTCGCTCGGTATGTGGGGCATCGTCGCCGGGATCGCGCTCGTGCCGTGGGTGGCTCTGCTGGTGAAGGGCGGCTCGCGCGCGGACGCCCCGATGAAGGCGGAGCTCCTGGTTCCCGACCCCGCCGACGGCGTGAACGACGTGCAGGATGCCGTGGCCGCCGCGACCGGACCGATCTCCACCGCTCCGGCGAAACGGGGGCACTTCGCCCGCCTGTGGCGGCTGCCTCTCGCGTGGGCGCTCGCCGTCGTCTTCGGCACCTCGTCGACCATGGCCTACGTCTCGTTCGCCTGGATGCCGACGATGCTGGTCGACATCGGCGGCGTGACCCCGGCGACGGCGGGCTTCCTGCTCTCGCTGTTCGCGCTGATCGGTCTGCCCTGCTCGCTGCTGGTGCCGGTGCTCGTCGTCCGCTTCCAGGCCACGCGCCCGCTCTTCTTCGTTGCCGTCATCGGCGGTCTGGTCGGGCTCGCCGGGCTCCTGCTGTTCCCGACCGTCGCGCTGCCGCTGTGGGTGAGCATCTTCGGGCTCACGGCCATCATGTTTCCGTTGAGTCTCGTGCTTCTGAGCATCCGTGCTCGCACCCCCGAGAGCGCTGTGGCGCTGAGCGGTTTCGTGCAGAGCATCGGCTATGCGATCGCGGCGACCTTCCCGCTGCTGGTCGGGCTGCTCCACGAGACGACCCATGGCTGGCAGATCCCGCTGGTCGTGATCGCGGGGGTGCTGATCGTCGCGATCCCCGCGGGCATCGTCGCAGGGCGTCGCCGCACGGTCGAAGACGAGTGGGAGCGCCGGCACGGACGCTGGTGAGGGTGACTCACACACCGCCGAAGCTCAGGGGAGCGGGATGGAGTTTCCGTCGGACGTTCCCACAAAGTCGACGACTGCGATGCCTGCCGCGAGGAGTGCCACGAGCACGACCGTGAGGATAGCCATGGACACGATGAGGACGATCGCTTCCGTGCGGCGCGGCCGTCGCGTCAACCGGAAGATCACGAAGGCGAGCAGAGCGGCTTCCACGAGAAATGCCCACGGGGTGAACAGCGCGAGAACGCCTCCGCACACGGCGAGGGCGAGGATCCACCATCGGGAGGAGCCTTGTCCACGTTGAGTAGATATCGTGCGCTCGACTCTCATACCGTTCGAATGGTCGCGACGTAAGCCGAGGGCTTGCCGCCGTTGGTCGTGATGAGGTGCTGCTTGTTGAAGGAGATCGGTGAGCCCTTGACGACCAAGCTCACGTGATGGATCACGCTGCACGTTCCCCGACCGCTGCTGATGTAACTGGAGCGATTGACCGAGTCGGAGACACCGACCCCAGAATGCCACCCATCGCAACTCAGAACCCGCGTCACGCCCGTCGACGTCGCTTCGTACTTGAACTCATTGGTAAACGTCTGGACCGGAATCCCGAGCATGTAGGCGGTCTGAGAGTCTTTGGCCATGTAGCCCCTCGTCGTCGTAGCCGTCAGCGCGTCGCCCTTGACGGCAGGGGTCCCAGGAACCGCGGTGATGGCCTCAGCTTCCGCACGCAGATCGAAGACTGAGCCTGGCTCAGTCGCTAGTGAGAAAAGAAGCGCGTGCTGGTCAACATCGTCTAGAGAGTCAAACTTTGCTTCGAGGGCCTGCGCCGTGGCGGCCGAGACGCCCAAGGACTCCGTGAAATCGGCGAACGAGTCCTCTGGCAGCTCGTCCGCCTGCGCGGGCATAGCAGCCCCGAGCAGCCCCAGTAGAGCAGCTGCCGCAGCCGACCAGATACCAAGGTTCTTTCGAGAAAGCATCGTTACCTCCATTTGTGAACGAAACCCGCGTCACGATAAATGTAACATGTTACTAGCGGTGGGCAGTTCACGGTACTACCGGCGCGACACTCAGGGCGCGTCGGCAGAGGGGGACGAGAGAATGGCGATGAGGGAATCAGTCGCGGATGATCCGGTGGGTCGTTGTCGCGCTGGCAGTGGTGAGCGCGGTACTGAACTTCGTGATGTACCAGTACCTGTCCCCTCAGAATCCGGTCTTCCTGATGTACGTCGCGGTGTCGGTCCTCGTTGCCGTCACCCTCGTGTTCCCCCGGTTGCGCCAGAAGCTCTGGTCCTCGCGGGGGAGATCCCCGCGTGGGCACGCGCGCGATGGCGGTGAGCCCAGCCCCTGAGGCGTCCGCCATAGCGGACACCAGCTATCGGAGCCCGAATGCCCTGCGCGCGGCGTCGCTGTTCTTCTGTTGCAGGCCGTTGTCTCGGCGGGCGTGGGCTACTGGGTGTTCATGCAGACGTTTCGCATCGCAGGCTGCGGCCCTTCATGCAATTTGCGGTTGCGGAAGGAGCGTGGCACGCGCAGATCTTGGTGAGTGTCGCCACCTTCATCGCATCGATCGTGGCGATCCTCTGGAGCTGGTACAGGGGGCGCGAGAGTTGGTGGATGGTAGCCATCGGAGTCGTGCTGATTCTCGTGACGGGAGTCGTGGCGACAATCGCGATCGTCGCTGCCACCACACTCTGAGTCCCTTGGGATTCAAGAAGACCCCTTGGTGCTTCGTGTTCCAAGGGGTCTTCTGGTGAGCGTCTTCGGGTTCCCGGCGATCATGTTCCCGCTGAGTCTCGTGCCGTTGAGTATCGGGCTCGAGCGTCGGAGAGCATGTGTGGCGAAGAACCGGGGGAGGACTACGGTGCCGAGCGGGGCGGTGCGGTGGACGAGCGCACGATGAGCTGCGGGTCGGTGGACGGCACCTCGCCGACCGCCTCGTGCCCCTCGATCTGGGCGATGACCCGGAGAGCGGCTGCACGCCCCATCGCCTCGAAGGGCTGGCGGACGGTCGTGAGCGCGGGGGAGGCGTAGGCGGCGAGGGCAATGTCGTCGACGCTCACCACCGAGACATCGTCGGGCACGCTGCGGCCGGCTTCGTGCAGTGCGCGGATCAGACCGAATGCCATCTCGTCGCTGCTCACGAACACGGCGGTGACCTCGGGGATGGCCGCGATCGTGCGGCCGGCGCGGTAGCCGGACTCGGGGGTCCAGTCGGCGGGGATGACGGGCGGCGGCGCGATGCCGTGGTCGCGCAGCGTCTGCTCCCACGCTTCGCTGCGCTGCTGCGTCTCGGTCCAGTAGTCGTCGCCCGACACGTGCCAGACGGTCGAGTGGCCGAGGTCGAGGAGGTGCTCCACGGCGAGACGGGCGATCGCGCGCTGGTCCACGGCGAGCGGCGCATCCTCGTCGAGGGAGGTGCGCTCGCTGCGGGTGGCCGGGGTGCGCTCGGTGCGGGCCCGCATCGCGGGGCTGTCGAGTTCGACCGGCACGCCGAGGATGATGCCTTCGGCGCCCTGACGCTCGAGCCGATCGAAGGCCTCCAGGAACGATTCGGCGGAAGCATGATCGGCGACCGCCGCCGTGGTCACCGTGTACCCGTTCGCCGCGGCCGCCTGCTGGATGCCGACGCCGAGGGCTGCGGACGAGTAGCGGTCGGTCGAGACCACGATCACGCCCAGCACGCGCGTGCGGCCTGAGGCGAGGGAGGCGGCGGCGGCATGCACGCGATACCCGAGCTCTTCGACAGCGGCCATCACCCGCCGGGCGGTCTCGGGGCGCACGGTGTCCTGCCCGGACATGACGCGCGAGACGGTCTGCGTCGAGACGCCGGCCAGTCGGGCGACATCGACCTGGCTGGGCGCGCGGTCGTCTTTCGGGCGGCGTGGTGACATGTGACCAATGGTAGCGATCAATCGGCGGAAAACCAGGAATTGCGAGTTGTACCGATGCGATAATGTGAACGCAAACACTCGTGCTTGGAGCGCTATGCCTGACCCCCTCGCCTCGGCTCTCGGCGGCTCTTCCGCTGCCGTCGACACCCCGGAAGCCGCGCTGCGGATCGACGAGCCCACCCTGACCTGGCGGGACGGGGAGATTCTCCGTGAGGGCATGCCCCATCGGATCCTCGCCGGTTCGATCCACTACTTCCGCGTGCACCCGGACCAGTGGGAAGACCGACTCCGCCGCCTCGCTGCGATGGGCGCGAACACGGTCGACACCTACGTCGCCTGGAACTTCCACGAGCGTGTCGAGGGCGACATCCGCTTCGACGGCTGGCGCGACATCGAAGGCTTCATCCGGCTCGCGGGCGAGGTGGGCCTGGACGTGTTCCTGCGGCCCAGCCCGTACATCTGCGCGGAGTGGTCCAACGGCGGGATCCCGTTCTGGGTGTCGGGGCGCGTCGCGGCGCTGCGCACCAGCGACCCCGAGTTCCTTGCAGCGGTCGACGCCTGGTACGACGAGCTCATCCCGCGGCTCGTCCCGCTCCAGGCCTCGCAGGGCGGACCGATCGTGGCCATCCAGGTCGAGAACGAGTACGGCTCCTTCGGCAGCGATGCGGGCTACCTCGCCCACCTGCGTGACGGGCTGCGCCGTCGGGGGATGATCGAGATGCTCACGACGGCCGATGGCCTCACCGGCGACATGATCGAGCACGGCAGTGTGCCGGGGGCCATGGCCACCTTCACCTTCGGCACGGGCGTCGCGAGGGCCGTGGAGCTGCGACGCGAGGGCGATGCGCTCATGTGCAGCGAGCTGTGGGGCGGCTGGTTCGACCACTGGGGTGAGCGGCACCACGTGCGCTCCGCCGCCAGCACCGGGGGCACGATCGAGGAGCTGCTCGCCGCCGGTGGATCCGTCAGCCTCTACATGGCGCACGGCGGCACGAACTTCGGCCTCTGGAACGGCGCCAACCACGACCGGGTGCTGCAGCCGACCGTGACGAGCTACGACTCGGATGCGCCGATCGGCGAAGACGGAACGCTCAACGAGAAGTTCCACGCGCTCCGGGCGATATTCGCGCCGTTCCATTCGCGCGAACTCCCGCCTGTTCCCGCAGCCCCGCGGAGGCAGGCCGCGTCGTCGGCCGCGCTGCATCCACGGGGGTCCGCGCTCGACCTCGTGGCGAGCCTGCCCGTGACCGGCGACGTCACCCCGCGCCCGCTCACGTTCGAACAGCTGGGTGCCGAAGACGGCCTCGTCGCCTATGAGGCCGAGGTGTCGTACCCGGCCGATGCGACGCTCATGATCGACGGACTGCACGACCGGGCGGTGGTGTTCCTCGACGGTCGTCGGCTCGGGGTGCTGGAGCGCGACGGTGAGACGTCTCTCGCGCTGCCCGCCGCCGGCGGGGCCGGCCGACTCGTGATCGTCGTCGAGAGCCTCGGCCGCATCAACTACGGCCCGTACACGGGCGAGGGCAAGGGCATCATGCGCGGCGTGATGATCGGCCGTCGTCTGGTGAACGGATGGACGCATCGCCTCGTCCCGCAGGACGCTCCGGACTCCGCCGCGTGGATGGATGCCGGAGTGCGGGGCGGCTTCGCCACGGTTGCGGGAACCGAGGTCTCCGACGGCGTGGCCGCAGCATCCTTCGACATCTCCGAGCCGCTCGATGCCTGGCTCGCCTTCCCCGGGGGGTCGAAGGGGATGGTCTGGCTCAACGGATTCCTCCTCGGCCGGTACTGGAAGGTGGGCCCGCAGGAGACGCTCTACGCGCCAGCGCCCCTGTGGAGAGCCGGGCGGAACGAGATCGTGGTGCTCGACACCGACGGTCTCGGTGCGACGGTCGAGATCCGCGAGGAGCCCTCCTTCGGCGAGACCGAGGAGTTCGTCGGCTCCTGAGTCACGCGCCCGCGCTCCCGCCCGCGTCCCCGCCCGCGCTCTCATCTGCGTTGCCGAACGTACGGCTTGCTGCCGAGTGCACGACCTGTTCTCGCACACACCCCGTGCACTCGCGAGCAAGCCGTGCACTCGACGTGGCCTGCGGCGGTGCTGCCTCGTCATGGCCGATGTGCTCACTCGCGCACCTCGAGGGCTCCGCGCAGGATGGGCCCAGAAGAGTCCGGGTCGCAGCCTCGAAAGTCCAATGCGCACGATGATCTGCGTTCATAGGCTTCCAGCACCGCACCCCCGTGCTGTGCCCTCGTTGCCTTCAACGCTGAAAGAGATCGATCGCGCATGAGACTCCCACTTCCGTTCCCGCGTTCCGTTCATACGCCCGCACCGGCGGTGCCGCCGCTCCCACGCAGGGCCCTCGGTGCCTCCCTCGCCGTGCTGCTGGCGACACAACTCTTCGTCGCGACGCCTGCCGTCGCAGACGGTGAGAAGTCCCCCGACGGCACCTTCGCCCTGCGCTCCTCCGCACTCGTGGTGGACGTCGACGCGGAGTTCCCACGCGTCGTGGGATACACCTGGCGAGACACGGGTGCCACACTCGGCGGAGCCGACGGGTCCGCTCATGACCTCGAGATCAACGGCAAGGCCTACACGCCGACGGTTGCGGCGGAGGCCGCGAAGTCGAAGGTCGAGTATGTGATGAGCGTCCCGGAGATCGACGTGCGCATCTCCGCCGTGATCGAGGTGAAGAAGGAGGTCACCTCCTTCCGGGTGACCGAGATCCGCGAGGACGGCGAGCTCCGGGTCGAGACCCTCGCCCTCCCCGACCAGGGCATCGTCTCGGTGCGAGGCGACGACGCGCAGGCCCAGCTTTCGACGATGCTGCTGCGCAAGACGTACTACGACAACAAGGGCAACCAGGATCAGTACCAGCCGGTCGCCTCGGATCCCGTCGACGCCGAGCCGCAGCCGGCGAACGTCGCCTTCGTCTCGAACTCCGGCCTCGCCGCGGGCGTGGCGACCAACGCGGTCACGACGTACGGTCCGCTGCGCTACCAGACCACGGAGAGCGACGGCGTCAAGCGGTCATCGGTCTGGAGCAGCACCTGGACCTATCGTGGCCCTGACGGCGGCGTGGTGGAGCTGCCCCGCATCGACGTGGCGGTGAGCGCCGAACGCAACGGCGACGGGGTCGTCGATTGGCAGGATGCTGCCGCGGGCTACCGCCAGATCATGCCCACACCGTTCGGCGGAGACGAGGTCGCCGACAAGGTCGTGCAGTACATCTCGATGAACTTCATGAGCGGAGTCCAGCAGCCCTTCATCAAAGCGCTCGACGACGTGAAGAAGGGCTACCTCTACACCGATGGGCTGGGGCAGTCCGTGCAGCTCAAGGGGTACGAGTCCGAGGGCCATGATTCCGCCCACGGCGATTTCGCCGATCACTACAACGAGCGTGCCGGTGGTCTCGCCGACCTGAAGACCGCCACGAAATCCGCCTCGAAGTTCAACGCCGAGTTCGGCGTGCACATCAACAGCGGAGTGGCGATGCCCGAGTCGGACATCTTCCGGTGGGACCGCCTGTCATCCACCGAGCCGAGCTACTTCTACGGGGATGCGCACTTCTACCTGGACCGGGAGAAGGACCTCGCCAGCGGTGACTACGCGACACGGATCGCGGCGCTCAAGCACGACCTTCCCGAACTCGGATTCGTGTACTCGGACGTGTTCTTCGGCGAGGACTGGGAAGCCTGGGCCTCGGCGAAACCGGTCAACGACGCCGGTCTGCCGCTGCAATCGGAGTTCCCGTCGTGGCTGTGGCCGTACGTCACCTTCTATCACCAGTCCGGCGAGTACGACGCGGTGGGGATCGAGTCCGACATGATGAGATTCCTGTACAACTCCTACGCCGATGTCTGGCCCAAGTCGGCTCAGCCGCTTCTGGGCGGTGCGAGCAACCTCGGGATCGGCGGTTGGCACGGCGAACGTGACGTCGATGCCTGGGTGGCGAAGACGTTCACCGTCAACCTTCCGACGAAGTACCTCCAGCACTTCGACGTCGTGACGATGGCCGAAGGCCGGGTGGGTCTGGAAGACGATGTCGTTTCGGCTGAGGTCGATGGGCGGCGGCAGATCAGCAAAGACGGTCGGCTGGTCGCCGATGGCGACGAGTACTTCCTCCCCTGGCAGGACGATGTGAAGAGCGGCCGCGGCATGCCGGATCCCGATCGGATCTATGCGTGGAGCGCATCCGGCGAGCCACGCGAATGGCAGGTGCCCGAAGACATGCGGCAGTCCGGACGGTACAACATCTACCGGCTCACCGACACCGGTCGTGTCGCGGAGGGCTCCGTCGATGCGAAGAAGGGGGCCGTACGGCTGGACCTCGATCCGAACGTCCCTTACGTGCTCTACCCGGCCAAGCCCGCGGCAGTCGGCGACGTTTCGTTCGGAAAGGGCGCGCTGGTCGCCGACGGAAGCTTCGCCTCGCGCACTTTTGACGAATGGACCCGGACCTCGAGCAGCGGCGACGTCTCCGGCATCGAGGTCGTCACCGACGACAACGGCTGGCCCGTGCTCAACGTCGCCGGTGCGGCGGATGGGACGGTCTCGCAGCGGCTCGACGGTCTGAAGCCCGGCACCTACGCCGCGTCGGCGTGGGTGTCGACGTCGGACGGTCGGCCGGCGACGCTCTCCGTCGACGTCAAGGGCGAGCGGTCGCGAACCCGGACGATCACGGCGACGCCACCGCTGCAGGACGACATGGACCATCAGCTCTTCGGGAAGCCGTTCCAACGCGTCCGCGTTCATTTCACCGTTCCGAAGGGACAGCGGACGGCGACGATCGCGCTCAGCGCGGGAGCCGGTGCCGCCGGTGCCGTCCAGTTCGCGGATGTGCGCGTGGTCCGCGACGGCGGGGGCGATCCGAGTGACGGCGAGGCCTTCTACAGCGAGGACTTCGAGCACGTCGACCAAGGGTGGGGGCCGTTCGTCCTCGATCAGCCCAGCGAAGCCGCCGTGCATCTCTCCGAACGCCACGAGGGCTACACCCGAGACACCATCAGCGGCGACTGGTCGCTGAAGGCGGCGAACGGGAAGGTCGGACAGGTCTATCGGAGTTGGCCGGGCACGATCGACTTCGAGAGCGGTCACGCCTACCGGGTGCGGCTGGCGTATCAGTCCGACGCCGCCGGCACCTTCGCCTTCGGCGTCGGAGCGGATGGAGTCGCCGACCCCCTCACGAGCGGACGTCTCGCTCGGACGACCGCGCGACCGCTCGACAGCGCGCCGGCAGACGGGCCGAAGCCCGATGGCTGGACGGACTCGCTGCCACCTCAGGACTCGGCACCGGACGCACCCTGGGAGCGCACCTTCGTCGCCGGGTCCTGTGGAGACGCCTACCTCGCGCTCGAGCAGGTCGCCGCGGGCATGCAATCGGCCGTCATCGACGATCTGGTGATCGACGACCTGGGGCCCGTCGATGGCGCGTCCGAGGCTGAATGCCGGTCGCTGGCGACGGTCTCGGTGGACTCCCCCTCGCTGGAGCCCGGCAAGAAGACCGACGTGGTCGTCACCTACACGAACGAGAGTTCGGTCGCTCACAGCGGCGTCACGCTCACGCTCCCCGCCTCGTCAGGACTGGAAGTGAAGGCGGTCGACGCCGAGCCGATCGCGGAGGTCGCTCCGGGGGCGTCCGTGTCGGCCACGTTCTCCGTGACCACTCGCGCAGAGCTGCCGGCGGAACCCGTCTGGCTCATCGGTCGTGCGGAGTTCACGCAGGACGGGAAGCGCGGAGGCGCGACCAGCGAGCCCGTCGACCCGCGCGTCGCCTACGGCTCGATCGCGGAGGCCTACGATCGGGTCTCGATCACCGATGACTCGGCGCCGGCGGGAGGAGACTTCGACGGGAACGGCAACAGCTATTCGCGCCAGGCGCTCGAGGCCGCGGGGCTCGTCCCCGGGGGAGCGGTGACGATCGATCAGGCGGCGTTCACGTGGCCGTCCGAAGTCGGGGTCCCCAACAGTGCAACGAGTTCCGGGCAGACCGTCGAGCTGGACGGAAGCGGCGGTGCGATCGGATTCCTCGCTGCCGGCGGCAACGGGAAGCGCGGGACGGTGACGATCACGTACCACGATGGCTCGACCTCGACATCCCAGGTCGCGGCACCCAACTGGTGCTGCACCGCTCCCGGACAGTTCGCCGCCCGGCCGGTGGCGAGCTCGACCTACAACAACGGCGCGAACGGTCCGCAGAATCAGGGAGTGGGCTACCAGGTGTACTACGTCACCGCTCCTGCCGAGCAGGGCAAGACGGTCGTCTCGGTGACGCTGCCCGACAACGGGATGCGTGTCTTCGCCCTGACCGTGGTCCCGCTGTTCACGGCACCCCCGGCGGGCGAGTCCTTCGTGAGCGACAACGAATGGACCTCGGCGACCTCCGGATGGGGACCGGTCGAGCGCGATCGATCCCTCGGAGAGCGGCTGTGGGGCGACGGCGACAGGATCGTCCTCGATGGTGAGCCCTTCGACAAGGGGATCGGCATGGCGCCGCTGACCGACGGGCCGTCGGCGGTGAGCGTGGCGCTCGACGGAACCTGCCAGGCCTTCCACGCCACGGTGGGCCTCGATGACGCCCAGAAGACCAAGGGATCCGTCGTCTTCTCAGTCGTCGGCGACGGAGAGGTGCTCTACGAGAGTCCGACGATGAGGGCGGACAGCGACAACGAGGTCATCGATGTCGACGTGACCGGGGTGCACCGCCTCGAACTCCGCGTGGGCGACGCCGGAGACGGCATCGGCGACGACCATGCGAGCTGGGGCGACGCGAAGCTACGCTGCGCGGAACCTGCCGATCGAGCATCGGCGTCGGATCGACGCGTGGATCTCGAGTCCGCAGGGGACTGGTCCGGAGTGTACGGCTCGGCGGGATGGCAGATCGCCGGTGGCGGCGGAGTCGCCCCCGGAAACGGTGTGAGCCTCGACGTCGCCGCAGCCGGTCCCGCGTACGTGTGGACGCAGCAGACCGACGACGTACGAGCACTCGCTGCGGGGGACCGGCCCGGGAGGATCGCCTCCGCCTGGCATGTGAAGTCACCGACGTTCACCGTGTCCGCGCCGACGGCCGAGCCGCACCGGTTCTCCTTCTATCTGCTCGACTGGGACAGCGACGACGCCAGAAAGGAGCGCATCACGATTCGGGACACCGCAGGAAGAGTGCTCGACACCGTCGAGGCGTCGGGGTTCTCCTCCGGGGCGTGGTACTCCTGGGCGGTCTCGGGCACCGTGACGGTGACGTTCGAGCCCATCGCGGGAAACAACGCGGTCGTGAGCGGTGTGTTCGTCGATCCCGTCGCGGAGGTCGAGGGATGAGGGAGCGGAGAGCTGCCGAGGTTCCCGGCGACGGGAGCGGAGCGAACCCGCGCGGCTGGCCGGCGCAACGACGGTACTCGGGCGCCGCCCTGCGTCGGGTGGTCATGCCGCTCGGTGGAATCGGGACCGGGACGATCGGTCTCGGTGGGAACGGCAGGCTGACGGACTGGGAGATCGGCGATGCACCCGCATCCGGGAGGTTCCCGCGGGTCGCCCACGTCGTCGCCCGCGTGGAGACGCCCGACGCCACGAGCCTGGTCGCCCTGGAAGGGCCGATCGACGACAGCGCGTTCGACGGGCCGGATGGATCCATGGCGCAGAACCACGGATTGCCCCGTTTTCGGGAGGCCGAGTTCTCGGCCGCGTATCCCTTCGCCCGCGTGGACCTCCGCGACGAGGACCTCGCGTTCGACGCGTCGCTCGAGGCGTTCAACCCGTTCGTTCCCGGGGATGTGCAGGCCAGCTCCCTTCCGCTCGCCGTTCTGCGGTACCGCCTGACGAACCGGAGCGCTTCGCCGGTGAAGGCGACCGTGTGTGCATCGATCGCGCATCCGCTCGGTGGCGAGGGCAGCGCGCGGAGCGTAACCCTGCATCGCGCGGATGGCCTGACATCTCTGCAGTACAAGGCTGCCGGGGGCCGGCCGGAGGAGGACGGCACCTTCGCGCTCTCGGTGCGGGCGGGAGAGGATGTCACGTGGCGCACCGCCTGGCCCGAGCCGCACTTCGGCGACGACCTGCTCGAGTACTGGGACGATCTTCACGATGGGCGGCTCACCGACCATCCCGATGCGACGGCCCTGGTCGGCAGTCTCGCGTCATCCGTCGACATCGAGGCGGGAGGGAGCGCCGAAGTCACGTTCCTCCTGTCCTGGCACCTGCCGCGCCGGCGGGCGTGGAAGTGGGTGCCGCTTGCGTTCGGCGACAGCTGGACCTACGAAGATGACACCCATCTCGACAATCACTATGCGACGAAGTTCGCCGACGCGCTCGACGTCGTCCGGAAGACCCTTCCCGACCTCGAGCGACTCGAGCGGAGGACGCGCTCTTTCGTCGAGGCCTTCTGTCGGCAGGATGTGCCCACCGAGCTTCTCGAGGCGGCTCTGAGTGCGACCTCGGTCCTGCGCTCCCAGACGGTGTTCCGCACCGGCGACGGCCACTTCTATGGCTGGGAGGGGTGCGCCGCGGACACCGGCAGCTGCCACGGCAACTGCACGCACGTCTGGCACTACGAGTACGCCACCTCCCATCTGTTCGGCGAGCTCGCGCGGAGCATGCGGGAGCTCGAGTTCCTGCACGCCACCGACGAGTCCGGGAAGATGAGCTTCCGCATCGGGCTGCCGTTGGAGACCCACGCTCGGGAGTGGCCCTATGCCGCGGCCGACGGCCAGACCGGCGCCGTCGTCCGGCTCTATCACGACTGGCGTCTCTCCGGCGACGACGAGTGGCTTCGGTGCCTGTACCCGGCCGCGCGGCGCGCGATCGAGTTCTGCTGGATCGAGGGGGGTTGGGACGCCGATCGCGACGGACTCATGGAAGGTGTGCAGCACAACACCTACGACGTCGAGTTCTACGGACCGAGTCCGCAGATGCAGGGCTGGTATCTGGCCGCGCTCGCCGCCGGTGCGGTGATGGCGACCGCGGTCGGCGACGATGGTTTCGCGGCGCTCTGCGCCGAACTGCACGAATCCGGCCGCCGCCTCACCGAGTCCGTCACCTTCAACGGCGACTACTACCAGCAGGACGTGCGCCCCCTTCGCGAGGGCGATGCCGTCGCCTTCGGTCTGCGGCGCCGGACGGAGACGGACGAGATCGGCCGTGACCCGGTTTCCCAGCTCGGAGCAGGATGCCTCGTCGACCAGCTCGTGGGAGATACAGCGGCCCGGCTCGCAGGTCTGCGAGGACCGTTCGACCCCGAGCATTTCCGGTCGGCCGCTGCCGCGGTCTTCCGCAACAACCGTCGCGATCGCGCGGATCGCACGCTGAACCACATGCGCAGCTTCGCGCTCGCCGATGAGGCGAGTCTGGTCATCTGCAGCTTTCCGCGCGGCGACCGACCGAAGACGCCCTTCCCCTACTGCTCCGAGGCGATGCCGGGCTTCGAGTACGCGGCCGCGACGGCCCTCGTCCAGGCGGGGATGCCGGGGGAGGCATTGCGTGTCGTGTCGGACGTTCGGGCCCGCTTCGACGGAACACGGCGCAATCCGTTCGACGAGATGGAATGCGGCAGACATTACGTCCGCTCGATGGCGAGCTGGGGGACCCTCCTTGCCTGGCAGGGGCTCCGAGTGGATGCCGTCGAGCAGTCCATCCACCTCGCTCCGCGATCCGAGCGCTCGGATCTCGTCTGGACGAACGGATTCGGATGGGGGACCGTGTCGCTCGACGGTGCGCGCCTCCGCGTGTCCGTCGAAGAGGGCGTCCTGACGCTGACGGCGATCCATGTCGACGGGGTGGGTCGCTGGTCCGCGCAGGGAGACACGACTCTCGCGGCGGGTGACCGACTCGAAGTCACGCTGCAGACCGAGTGCTAGCGCCAACATTCCGTAGCAGATTGACTCCACACCTGCTGATAATGAGGGAATGTGGCGCTTGTTATCGCAAACAAAATGTGCCACCATCAAGATGTACCTCGTATTGCCCGGTCCCGAAGCCGGCGGCGAAGTGTCCGAGCTCATTCAAAGGAGATGCAGCAGTGAAGAGAGCAGTCTTGCGAACCGTGGCAGCCGTCGGAGCCTTGGGTGTCGGCCTCGCTGTGGCCGGGTGTTCCGGTGCGGCGAAGTCCGGGCCGACGGAGATCGTCTTCTGGGGGTGGTCCCCCGGCTACGGAGACGCAGCGGAGGCATTCAACGCTTCGCAGGACGAGATCGTCGTGACCTACGAGGAGATCGCGCCGGGCTCGAAGGGGGGCTACGACAAGATGCTCAACGCCTCGAAGGCGGGCAGTGCACCGTGCCTGGCGCAGGTGGGCTATGAGACGCTCACGAGCTTCGCGGCCCAGGGTGTGCTTCAGGACGTCTCCGAGTTCGCGAAGGACAGCGAAGACGAATTCCAGCCGGCCCCGTGGTCTGCAGTGAACATCGGCGACGTGGTCTACGGTGCGCCGGTCGACCAGGGGCCGATGGCTCTCTACTACAACAAGGGTGTGTTCGACTCGCTCGGCATCGACGTGCCGACGACCTGGGCCGAGTACCAGGCAGCGGGAGAGCAGCTGAAGGCCGCAGGCAAGTTCCTGTCCGCCGGCTATCTCAACTACGACTACGCGGGGTTCGCGTGGCAGGCTGAGGCGCCCTGGTTCTCCATCAGCGACGACACCTGGAACGTGTCGATCGATTCGTCGGGGAACCAGGACGTCGCGGCCTATTGGCAGACGCTCATCGACGGGGGAATGATCAGCCCGGCCCCGATGTGGGACCAGTCCTGGTATGCGGGACTCGGCGACGGAAGCATCGCGACGCACGTGGGAGCGGTATGGCTCGCCGGGGTCTTCACGGACAGCGTGCCCGATGGCGCAGGTCAGTGGGCTGTCGCGCCGATGCCCCAGTGGGAAGCCGGCGAGACCAAGGTCGGCAACGTCGGCGGCTCGGCCACGGCTGTCATGAAGGGATGCGACGACCCGGAAGCGGCATGGTCCTTCGCGCACTTCATGAGCACCGACGCGGACACGTACACGGGGCTGATCGAGGACGCGGCGCTGTACCCTGCCGCGACCGAGCTCCTCGGCCTGCCGGCGCTGTCCGAACCCGACGAGTACTTCGGCGACCAGGTCATCTTCGACGTCTTCGCCGAGGCGTCCGAGGATGTCGCGACAGGATGGACCTGGGGCCCGAACATGCCCGAGACGGTCGGGTTCCTCGATGATGGGCTGAGCAAGGCATGGGCGGGCCAGGGCGGAACTCTCGTCGACGCCGTCGAGACGACTCAGAAGAAGACGTTCGACGCTCTCGACGCTCAGGGCATCTCCGTTTCGGAGTGAGCTCCCGCGTCCGGTCGGGGTGCCATCGCCGCCCCGACCGGACGGCCCCTCGACATGGCAGAGGACAGCATGACCACTTCTTCGACGCGCACGATCACGACCGCCGACAGCCGACGAACCCGAGGTTCGACATCCTCGCCCGCCCCCGGCGGCGCGACTGCAGCGCGACCGCATGCGCGCTGGCGCACTCCCCTTCTCTTCCTTGCCCCGTTCGGCGTGCTCTTCGTGGCGATGTACCTCGTCCCCATCGTGTACGCGTTCGTGCAGAGCCTGTTCGTCCTGGAGCGCTCGGGTCTAGGGCTCGAGGCGCCGAGTCTGGAGTTCGCGCCGCTGGCGAACTACGCCCGGCTCATCGAGGACGGCGACTTCATCGCGTCGCTCGGTCGGGTGGCCCTGCTCGGCGTGGTGCAGGTGCCGCTGATGCTCGGCTTCGCCCTCCTGCTCGCGCTCCTCCTCGACTCCAAGTCGGCCCGAGGCAAGGGCTTCTTCCGTCTCGCCGCCTTCCTTCCCTATGCGGTGCCGGGCGTCATCGCGGCGGTGCTGTGGTCGTTCCTGTACTCACCGGTGACGAGTCCGATCAACAAAGCGCTGGATCAGATGTTCAGCGGCGGAGTCCCGTTCTTCTCCGACGGTCTCGTGCTCTGGTCCATCGCGAACATCGTGACGTGGGGATGGACGGGCTACAACATGCTCATCATCTACTCGTCCCTCCAGACGATCCCCTCCGAGACCATCGAAGCGGCGCGTATCGACGGGGCGGGTGCGTGGCGGATCGCCTGGGCGATCAAGATCCCCATGGTGCGGCCCGCTCTGATCCTCACCGCAGTCTTCTCGATCATCGGCTCGGCCCAGCTCTACAACGAGCCGAAGGTGCTCCAGGCCATATCGGGGGGCGCGATCAGCAACAGCTTCACCCCGCTCATGGCGGCTCAAGCACAGGCGACGGCTCAGAACTATCCCTACGCGGCCGCGCAATCGGTCGTGCTCGCGCTCCTGGTGGGCGGCGTCTCCTTCCTGTTCTTCCGGCTCACGAATCGAGGCGAACGATGACCGCTCCCACATTGGTCTCGGCCACCCGTCCGCCGGTCAAGCAGCCGACGCGCTCGTCACGCGAGGGGAACCTCCTGAGCCGCCTCGGGGTGTTCGCCCTCCTCGGGGTCTCCGCCGTGTACTTCGTCGCTCCCATCTGGTGGCTGGTCGTGGCGTCGACGAAGCCATCGGGTCGGCAGTTCTCGGAGCCGAGCCTGTGGTTCGACGGCTTCGGTCTGTTCGACAACATCGCGCTCGTCTTCGCCGAGTCCGACGGCATCTTCGGGCGGTGGATGCTGAACAGTCTTTTCTACGCGGGGTTGTCCGCGGCCGTGGGAACCCTGCTTTCGGCCATGGCCGGTTATGCCCTGGCGAAGTACGACTTCCGCGGACGGGGAGTCGTCTTCGGCGTCATCCTCGCAGCGGTGCTGATCCCCAAGGTGATGTTCACCCTGCCGCTGTTCCTGCTGTTCAATCAGGTGGGGTTGCTCAACAACCCGCTCGCCGTGCTGCTGCCCAGTGTGGTGAGTCCCTTCGGCGTGTATCTGGCTCGTGTTTTCGCCGCGCAGTCCGTGCCCGATGAGCTCATCGAGGCGGGCCGCATCGACGGTGCGGGTGAGTTCCGCATCTTCGGTGCGATCGGTCTGCGGATCATGTCGCCGGCGCTCGTCACGATCTTCCTCTTCCAGTTCGTGGAGGTCTGGAACAACTTCCTGCTCCCGGTGATGGTGCTCAATGACACGTCGCTGCAGCCGGTGACTGTCGGGCTCGTCGGCTGGGCAGGGAGCAACGGGCAGGTGCCGGCCGGAACGGTGGTGGTCGCCGCGCTGCTCTCCGTGCTTCCGCTCGTGATCGCGTTCCTGAGCCTTCAGCGCTTCTGGCGGGCGGGTTTGACCGCAGGTGCCGTCAAGTGACACCTGAGGGCGTCTGAATACGGTGAAGCGGCGTCACCTGACCGCGTCGCCCGAGTGGTCGCCCCCGGATTCAGTGTCGGCCTGGTCGCTGATGGTGCCTGTCGACCCGGTCAGCGGCAGGCGCGACTGCTGCTCGCGGAACACCGTCGGCGGCACCCCCACGCGTGCGGCGAACAGGCGGGTGAAGTACGCGGGGTCGTCGTAGCCGACTCGAGCGCTGATCACCCGCACCCCGAGCGAGGTCTCGGCCAACAAGGTCTGGGCCTGCGAGATCCTTGCCTCGAGCACGACGTCGACCGGGGTCATCCCGGTGGAAGCCTTGACGACCTCGCGGAGGGTCTCGAGCGTGACACCGAGGGACCTCGCTCGGGCGGCCATGGTCATGGGGTGATGGGAGTAACGCCGCAACTGCCGGAGCAGACGTTGGTCGTCGGGCAGCACGTCAGGGCGCCCGGAACTGGAGGCCAACAGCAACTGCTGGGTGATGATCGACGCCTGGAGCCCGCCGGCTACGCCGCCGGTGTGCAGCGCCGAGCGCAGCCGCGAGAACAGAGAGGGGAACTCCGCCGGGGTCGTGTCGAGGTCGACCACTGGATTGCCGGGGTCGAACACGCCGAGCTTCAGAAAGCTCTGCACCGCGGGGCCGCCGAACAGCGTCCAGTGCTCGTCCCATCCGGCGCTGTCCGGGCCGTAACCGTGTTCCCGGCCGGGGATGATCCAGATCAGAGCCGGCGCACGGACGAGGCGCTCCGCGCCGAACGGGCCACGGTGCGAATACCAGCCGTTTCCGCGGGACACATGGATGAATGCGAACGACGCGAGAGTGCGAGCACGGAACGATGCCGTGCTTCGGTGCTCGCCCGCGCCGAGGCACGCGACCCCGTGGTCGCGGAGCGGTTGGGGCGGGGTGGCGTATTCGACCCATCCCGGATTGTCCACGTTGCCTCGATCCCGCGCGCCGCTGCCCAGAACGTGCCGGAGCGTCACGGCACTGCAACCAGCTTGGCAGACCTCGGGTGCACGAAGCGATATTCCTGCGCGCCGCGTATCCGTCTCGGACAGGGACTGGATGTTCGACAGCGTCGCGCCGGAACCGCCCTCCGCGGTGCGGCGCCCGGACACGACGAAACACCCGCACGTGGTGTGCGGGTGTCACGAGGCAGAGCGGGCGGTCAGGCCTTCTCTAGCTCGTCCTCGTCTTCGTCTTCATACTCATCGGCCCACTTGTCGACGTATGCGTCTTCGTCGGTCGGGTGAGCCAGCTCGCGCTCGAGCGCGGAGTAGTTCACCGACGGACTGTACGCCTTGAGTTCGCGGGCGATCTTGGTGTGTTTCGCCTTCTGACGGCCACGGCCCATGCGCGAGACCCCCTCACGAGTTAAGCTGCGGGCGGCGAGGCCCGAGGCATTTCACGACACCGGCGCGAAGCCGGTAAGAGTAGCATTCAGAATAGCACGCGGGGAAGACACTCTGGCTGAGGCCAGACTGGCGAAGGGAAACGATCTCATGACCGACAACACTCCCACTCCGTCCAACGAGGCCGCACAGAACGCGGCGTTGCAGAAGGCCGTCATCGTCGGCATGCAGTTGGACCAGGACCCCCACGTGATCCACGAGGCCGTGCGCTACGCGCGACTCCTCGGTGTCCCGCTGGTGGTGGCGCACGTGGACGTCACGCGATTCGTCACGTATGAGGATCCGGACGGCTACGTGCATTCGGCTCCGATCGACATCAATTTCGACGCAGGCGCCGCCGAGTTCGAGGCGGTCGAGGCTTCTGCCGCAAAGATCCTGGCGGGGGTGGATGTCACCTGGACGGCGCGTCAGCTCGTCGGCGACCCGGCGCTCGCGATCAAGCAGCTCGCCAACAAGCTGGATTCATCGCTCATCGTCGTCGGCACCCGCAAGCGCGGCATCGGCGAATCGATCCGCGAGTTCTTCACGGGTTCGGTCGCAGCGCGGCTCGCGCACCGGCAGCATCGCTCGATCCTGGTCGTGCCGCTCGGCGAGTCGGTGCCGGATGAGCAGAAGGAGATCTGGCCGGAGTCCTAGAGGGCGAACGCGCAACAGCAGAGGGCCCCGTCGGCTGTTCGCCGACGGGGCCCTCTGCGTGTTCAGGATCCGGAGCTGCTCAGGGAGACCGTGACTCCACGGGCCGCGTTGTCGAGCGCATCCTCCAGCTCGGTCACGACCGACGGAGACAGCGTGCCGCCCTTCGCGAGGTGCGTGCGCAGGTCGGTGCGCACCCGAGCGCGGAACGCGTTGATGACGGCATCCGCCCGGTGCATCTCCTCGCGACTGAGGAGCCGGGAGTCGTCTCCCGCCGTGCGCGGGCGGTTCTTGGCCGCGGTGCGCTCGCCCTTCTCGGCGGCTGCGAGGTCGGCGCGGAGGCTCTTCATCGCGTCCTGGACGCTCTGTCGGACCTCGCTCGCGATCAGTCGCACCGAATCGGTGAGACCCGCCTCGATGCCGGCGAGGTCGCCCTCGCGCGACGCGAGCTCCGCCCGACCGGCCTCGGTGATCGCGTAGATGGTGGTGCGGCCGTCGACGGTCTTGGTCACCAGACCCTCCTCCTCGAGCTTCGCGAGGCGGGGATAGATGGTGCCGGCGCTCGGCGTGTAGGTGCCGCCGGTGCGATCGGTCAGCGACTGGATGATGCCGTAGCCGTGCTGCGGCGCCTCGGCGAGGAGAGACAGCAGGTACAGGCGCAGGTCGCCGTGAGAGAAGACGGCGGGGCTCATGCTTCCCACTCCTCGTCTTCCGTGATCGAGGCCGGCGTGCGGCGGAGGACGGTGACGCCGCCGGAGACGGAGTTCGCGCGCAGGTCGACGAATCGTCCCGAGAGCTCGCCCTTCGTGCCGGTGTAGTTGCTGGGGCCGGAGGTGCTGCGCTCGACGCCGTCGATCAGCAGCCGACCGCTGAGGGAGCGGACGACGTAGTTGGCGGCCAGCGACTCGTCGAGGCGCACCGTGGTGCCGCCCGAGACGGAGTTGATGTTGATGGTGTTCACATCTCCCGCAGCATCCACGAGGGTGGAGCCCGAGACGATGTCGACGGTCGCCTTGCGCACGGCACCCGTGACGGCCACGTCGCCCGAGACGCTGTTCGCGTTGATCGAGCCCGTGAGGCCGCGCACCTGCACGTCGCCCGAGACCGAGTTGACCGTGAGGTCGCCGATCAGGGTGTCGACGATGATGTCGCCGGAGACGGTGTTGAGGCGGGCGTCGTTGCGGATGCCCGAGACGAGGGCGCCGGCGCTGACGACGCCGAGGTTGAGGGCGATCGAGCGGGGGACTGCGACGCTCACCTCGGCGCGGGGGCCGCCGGAGCCGAAGTTGCGGAAGACCTCGAGGAAGTTGTCCCAGCCCAGCTGCGGGTGGTCGATCTCGACCTCGCCGTCGTGGGACTCGATGCGGAGGTCTTTGGTGGTGACGCCGTGCACCTCGATGCGGATGCCCGGTTCGTCGTGGGCGATGATGTCGACCTGTCCTCCGACGAGGCCCACCTTGAGGCGGGTGACGGACTCGATGTCGATGACGCGTTCCTCGCCCGGGGCGATGAGCCACTTCTCGGTCATGTGTGCTTCTCCTGTGTGTAGGGTCACGATATATCGTGTGTGGCCAGCGTAACACGATATATCTCGATGGTGTCAACCCTCCATCCGAAGTTCGGGCGAAACCCTCATCGGAGAGGGGGTGGTCGCTGTGGTGGCCGCGCGTCCGCCCGGGGCCCGCGGGGGCGACCGGTAGTCTTCGACGGAAGGACTTCGAGGGGAGAAGACGTGGCCGGGCGATCGACGAAGCAGCCCATCGCCGACCGAATGTACGAGGTGCTGCTGCATCAGTTCATGTCGGGAGAGCGGGCAGCAGGGCAGAGCCTGAACATCGGAGCCCTGTCGCGCGAACTGGACGTCAGCCAGACCCCGCTGCGTGAGGCGCTCGCGCGCCTGGAGCACACCGGACTCGTCCAGCGCGAGGCGTTGCGCGGCTACCAGGTGGCCCCGGTCATGACGCGCGAAGAGGTGGAGCAGCTGGGGGAGGCCCGCGTGCTGCTGGAGCCCCGTCTCGCGTACGAGGCAGCCCTGCGCACGACGCCGGAGTTCCTGGAGGGGCTGCGTGAGGCGGTCGAGGACTTCCGCCGCTCGGCCGAGGTCGCCGACACCGAGACTGAAGGCTTCGACCTCTACTGGCGCAGCGACGCACGCTTCCACATGATGATCGCGGCGCAGTCCGGCAATGCCTTCCTGGAGATGTCGTACGCCGCGCTCGGCGGGCAGATCCAACGGTTCCGGCTGTTCTCGAAGTTCGGCCGCACGGGCGCCGTCAGTGCGGCGCCCGAGCACGATGCGGTCTATGAAGCGATCGTGGCCGGTGACGCCGACGGTGCTGCCGAAGCGATGCGCCACCACATCATCGGTGCGACCCAGAGGCTTCTCGAGGGCTGATTCCCTCCGCCGGGTGCCCGGTTTTGCGCTATACTATTTTTTGTGATGGCGCAGAACGAGGGACCCCAGTCGACGCCGACGGTCGGATCAGCCGGATCGTCGGGGTACATCGCGCGCCCGCTCGTCGAGGGCTTCCCCGGAAAGTCGAGTTCGCACGGGGCTTTCGGCTGGAGCAGCCTGTGGCTCCTCGACGACGGCGTGCGCCGGGTGCTCATCGATGCCGGCCAGCCTGCGTACATCCCCCTCATCCACGCGGGCCTCGAGCGTCTCGGACTGACGACCGACGACGTGACCGACGTGCTGCTGACCCACATGCACTGGGACCACGTCTCGAACTTCCCCATGTTCGCCCACGCGACCACCTGGGTCGGTGAGAAGGAACTGCGTTGGGCAGCGGATCAGCCTGCGGGCACCCCGTTCATCCCCGACCTGCACGTGCAGGAACTGCTCCGACGCACCGACCGCGTCGAGCGCATGAGCGTCGGGCAGGAAGTGCTCCCGGGCATCCACGCCATCGACAGCGCCGGACACACCCCGCACCACCTCGCGTTCTATCTCGACCGTGCAGAGGAGAAGCGCGTGTTCGCGGGCGACGCGGTGAAGAACGTGTACGAACTTGCCTCGGGGCGGGTCGATTCCACGCTGGACGCCGAGGCCAGTACCGCGACGATCGACGTGTTGCGCTCGCTGCTGACCGACACCGGGGCCGCGCTCGTTCCCGGGCACGATGTGGAGCTGCGCTGGGACGGACGCACCGCCCGGCGTCAGCGCCCCCAGCGGGCCAAGATCGGGTTCTTCGCCGACGCCTCGACCGGCGAAGAGGACCGCAGCATCGGCTGAGCGCCGATGCCGAAGGAGAGGATGACGATGACGACAGTGCTGTACACCGGCGGGACCGGACGGATGGGCCGCGTGATCCGCGAAGGGCTCGCCTCCCGCTACGACCGTGTCGTGCTGTTCGCGCGCTCCGACGCCGACGAGCCCCTCTTCCCCGGGGAGCAGGTGGTGGTCGGCGACCTCGGCGACCTGGATGCCCTCACCGCGGCTGCCGACGGCGTCGACGTCATCGTGCACCTCGGTGGCATCGCCGATGAGGCTCCGTACGACAGCATCCGCAGCGTCAACATCGACGGGACCTACCACGTATACGAGGCCGCGCGACGGGCCGGTGTGCGTCGCGTCGTCTATGCCAGCTCGAACCACGTCGTCGGCTTCCACCCCGCGAGCGAGATCTTGGACGAGAGCGCACCGCTGCGCCCCGACACCTTCTACGGCGTCTCGAAGGCGTTCGGCGAAGCCCTCGCCAGCCTCTATCACGACAAATGGGGGATCGAGTCGGTGCTCGTCCGCATCGGCACCTTCCGCCCCGCGCCCGAGGACCGGCGCCAGCTTGCCCTCTGGCTCAGCTGGCGCGACGGCGTCGAACTGTTCCGCTGCGCGATCGAGAGTGCCCCCGTGGGCTGCCAGGTCGTCTACGGCTGCTCGGCGAACACCGAACGCTGGTGGAACGGCGACGCGGGCTGGGCGGCCATCGGCTACGTGCCCCGCGACGACGCGGCCGACCACACCGACGCGGTGGACTTCAGCGCCCCCGCACCCACCCTGCACGGCGGCGCATTCGCCGCCCCCGACTATGAAGGAGGGATCTGGTGACGAAGACCGATTCCCACGACGTGCTGATCACCACCGCATTCCTCGAGCCCGGCGACGAGGTCGATCGGATGCTGCGCGAGGCCGGCCTCACGACGCGGCACGAACCCGAACTGGCTACGCTCGACGCCGAAGACCGGGCCCGCGCGCTCGCCGGAGCCCGCGCCATCATCGCCGGTACGCGCCCGCTGGGCGAAGAGGAGTTCGCGCTCGCCGACGCGCTGCGGATCGTCGTGCGCACCGGCGTCGGGTACGACAGCGTCGACGTGACCGCCGCGACCGCACGTCAGGTACCCGTATGCGTGACCCCCGGCGCCAACCGACAGGCCGTCGCCGAGCATGTCTTCGCCCTGGCGCTTGCGTGCGCTCGCCGCATCCCCGAGAACGTGAGCAACCTGGCCGCGGGTACGTGGCAGCAGCTCACCGGACGAGAGCTGCAGGGGTCGACCCTCGGGATTCTCGGCCTGGGCTCGATCGGCAAGGCGGTCGCGACGATCGCCGCCGGGTTCGGAATGCACATCGTCGCGTACGACCCGTACTTCGACGAGGACTTCGCTGCGGCCCACGGCATCCGTCGTCTCGATCTGGACGACCTGCTGCGCGAGGCCGACTTCGTGACCCTGCACCTCTTCCTCGACGAATCCACGCGGAACCTCATCGACGCCTCCCGGCTGGCGCTGATGAAGAGCGATGCGGTGCTCATCAACACCGCCCGCGGGGGGATCGTCGATGAGGACGCGCTGGTGGACGCGGTGCGTGAGGGGCGCATCGGTGCCGCCGCGCTCGACGTCTTCGCCGACGAGCCTCTGGGCGCGTCGAGCCCGCTCCTGCACACCCCCGGCATCCTCGCCACGACCCACGTCGCCGGTGCGACCCGCGAGGCACGCGGCGAGTCGGGCCGGATGGCCGCTCGCAACGTGATCGCCGCTCTGGGCGGTGCAGCGCCGGAGTTCGTGGTCAACCCCGACTACAGCGCGGTGTCGGCATGATCGTCGAGACGTCGTCGGGGCCGGTGCGCCTCGCCGCCAATCTGAAGTGGATGTTCACCGAGGCGCCGTTCGCCGAGCGGTTCGACGCGGCGGCCGAGGCCGGGTTCACGGCCGTGGAGTTCGCTTCGCCGTATGAGCTCGCGCCCGCGGAGGTGCGACGTCTGCTGGACGACGCGGGCCTGACGCAGATCCTCATCAACACCCCGGCCGGCGCACCGCGCTCGCCCACCGCCTCGGGTGCGGCGTACGTTCCCGGAGCCGAGCAGGAGTTCCGCGACGGCGTGCTGCGCGCGCTGGAGTACGCGGACGTCCTGGGCGCCGGTGTGGTGCATGCGATGGCGGGGATCAAACCGACGGATGCCGACGCGGACGCGGCGTTCGCGACCTACGTGTCGAACATCTCCTGGGCCGCCGAGCAGGCGCGCGGGACGGGTGTGCGCCTGGCGCTGGAGGCCATCAACAAGCGCGATCAGCCCGGCTACGGTCTGGCTTCGATGGAGACCGCGGCGGCGGTCGCGCAGGAGGTCGACCCGGAGATCGTCGGCGTGCTGTTCGACGTCTATCACGCGCAGGTCGACCGCGGGAACCTCATCGAACGGTTCGAGCAGCTGCGTCCCCTGATCGCGCACGTGCAGATCGCCGACAACCCCGGTCGCGGCGAACCCGGCACGGGCGAGATCGCCTATGAGCGCGTGCTCGCCCGGATCGCGCAGAGCGGCTATCCCGGCTGGATCGGCTGCGAGTACGCCCCCGTCGCGGGCACCCGCGACGGACTCTCCTGGATCGAGAGGATCATCCGATGACCGACCCGAAGATCGCGCTCATCAGCGCCACCCCGCTGGCGATCGCCCCGGCCGCGACGGCGATCGCCGCTGCCGTCCCCGCAGCGACCGTGTGGAACCTGCTCGACGATCGTCTGCTCGCCGACGCGCACGTCGAGGGCGGCATCACCGCGCCGCTGGCCGCGCGCATGGACGGCCTCATCGAGCTGGCCCTCGCCGGGGGAGCGGACGGCGTGCTGCTCACCTGTTCGCAGTTCGGGAGCCGCGCCGATCGGCGTGATCGCGAGGCCGACGGCGTCGCCGTGCTGTCCGCCGACGGGCCGTTGTTCGCCGAGGCGGTCGCGGCCGCCCCCGCACGGGTGCTGCTGGTCGCGTCGCTCGAGTCCTCCGCGAGCGACAGCACGGCGCGTCTGACCGACGCCTTCGTCGCGAGCGGATCGTCGGCGCAGGTGCGCCCGCTCGTGGTCCCTGCGGCGGCCGTCCCGCTGGCTGCGCCGGACCTGATCGACGCCCTCGCCACCGCGATCGCCGATGTCGACGAGCCATACGACCTGATCGTGCTCGCCCAGTACTCGCTCGCCGCCGCTGCCGCGTCCCTCGCTGATCGCTTCGGCGTCGCGGTGCTGGACGGACCCGCCGCAGCCGCGCGCCGGCTGACCGCGGCGCTCCGGGAGGGTCCTCGATGATCGGCGTCATCGCCGACGACGTGACCGGCGCCACGGATGTCGCCGCAGCGCTGCGGCGCGCGGGTCTGCGCACCCTCCTGGCCCTCGGCGCGGGCATCGACGACACCGCGGTCTCGGCCGACGCCGTCGTCATCGGGCTGAAGACGCGATCGCTTCCCGCCGCGGAGGCGGTCGCTCAGAGCCTCGCCGCGCTCGCGGTGCTGCGAGAGCGGGGAGCCGACCGCATCTACGTCAAGTACTGCTCGACCTTCGACTCCACCGCCGAGGGCAACATCGGACCGATCACCGAGGCGGTCGCCCGTGAGCTCGGCGCCGACCTGGTCGTGACGACCCCGGCCGCGCCCCTGCACGGTCGCACCGTGTATCGCGGTCACCTCTTCGTCGGCGACACCCTGCTCGCCGAGACCCACATGCGCGATCACCCGGTGACGCCCATGCGCGACTCCTCGGTCGTGCGACTGCTCGCGGCGCAGAGCGCGGAGCCGGTCGCGGCGCTGCCCCTGGATGTGGTGCAGCGGGGGGTCGATGCCGTGCGCGACACGCTGCGCCGGGCTCGCGCCGACGGTGCTCTCCAGGTGGTGGCGGATGCCGTCACCGATGCCGACCTCGCCGCCCTCGCCGAGGCCGTCGAGGGCGACGCGCTCGTCGCAGGATCCGCCGGCCTCGTCGGAGCCATCGCGCTGCGGGAGACGGCGGGTGGCACAGCGGCCCCGGTGCCGCCGACGGGTCGTACCGCGATCATCGCGGGCAGCTGCTCGCGGCGCACCCTCGAGCAGATCGATCGCTTCGTCTCCTCCGGGAGCCCCGCCTATCGGGTCGCGGCCGCACCCGATGACACGGCCGAGCAGCTGGCCGCACGAGCCGTGGAGTGGTGGGACGAGCAGCCCGCCGATGCGGCCGCCCTCATCTACTCCTCCAGCCCCGCCTCGGAGCGTCGCGACGATGTGCCGGGCGCCGGCGAGCTGTACGAGCGGACGGCGGGCCTCATCGCCGCCCAGCTGTCGGATCGCGGAGTGAAGCGCATGCTCATCGCCGGCGGCGAGACCTCTGGCGAGGTCATCCGCGCGCTCGGCACCACCGTCGCCGTCGTGGGCGAGGAGGTCGCGCCGGGGGCGCCGTGGATCCACGACGAGCGGCGCGACGTGCACCTGATCCTCAAGTCCGGCAACTTCGGCGATGAGGAGCTGTTCGTGGACGTCGCTCGGCAGGGGCTCGCCGCATGAGTGCCGCCACCCGCCGCGCGATCGAACGCGTCGCGCACTCGATCCACCGCCGCGGTCTCACTCATGGCCGCACCGGCAACCTCGCGGTGCGGGACGGCGACCGCGTCCTGCTCACGCCGACGGGCATCAGCCTCGCCGACATCGAGGCGGACCAACTCTCGGTGGTCGCTCTCGACGGCACGCACATCGAGGGCCCGAAGCCGACGAAGGAGGCGTTCCTGCACGTCGCGATGCTACGGGTGCGTCCGGACCTCAACGCGGTCGTGCACACCCACTCGGTCTACGCCGCCGCCGTGTCGTGTCTGGCCGATGTCGATGCCGACGATCCGATCCCGCCCCTCACCGCCTACTACGGCATGCGTGTCGGAACGCTGCGGATGCTTCCGTACTTCGCCCCGGGCGATCGGGCCGCGACCACCGCCGTGGAGGATGCCGCCCGCGTGACGCACGCTCTGCTGCTGCGCAATCACGGTCCCGTCGTCGCCGGCGTCGATCTGGATTCGGCGGTGGATGCCCTGGAAGAACTCGAGCACACCGCGCAGCTGTTCTTCCTCACCCGCGGTCTCGCCACGGCCCCGCTCACCCCCGCGCAGCTGCAGTCGTTCGCAGCGCCCTCCGAAAGGACTCCCTCGTGATCACCCTGTACAGCGGCCTCGTCGTGAAGAAGCCCCTCGTCGAGCAGATCATCCCGGCGTTCGAGAGCGCCACGGGTGCCCGCGTCGACGCGACGTTCGAGCCCACGACCGTGCTGCTCGACCGCATCGCGGCGGGGGAGCGGCCCGACCTGGTGCTCGGGGTCTCGTCGTCGGTGACCGACCTCGCCGAGAGGGGGCTGGTGGACCCCGCCCACGTCGCCGAGATCGCGGTGTCATCCGTGGGATTCGCGCGGCTCGACGGCACACCCGGACCTGCCGACGACTCCGCGGCGGCGTTCCTCGACTACCTGCTCGCCGCCCGGGCCGTCGCGTACACGCTGAGCGGCGCGAGTGGAGTGCACTTCATGAAGATGCTCCGCGAGCGCGACCTTCTCGAGCGCATCGACGAGCGCGCGGTGCGCTGCGCGTCGGGCCTCACCGTGGAAGCGCTGCTCGACGGTCGGGCCGACGTCGCGGTGCAGCAGGTCAGCGAGCTGCGTTCGGTCGCCGGCCCGCAGATCGTCGAGCCGATCCCGCACGAGCTGCAGTCCTATGGGCGGTTCGCCGTGGGCGCCCGCCCCGGTGCCGGGGACGACGTGGCGCGGTTCGTCACCCTTCTGACCGAGAAGTCGACGCAGGACGCGTTCGCCGCGTTCGGGCTGTCGCGTCCCTGATCCCCTACGAGGAGAGCACCCATGAGAAAAGTCATCGTCGACACCGACACCGGGGTGGATGACGCCCTGGCCCTGATGCTGCTGGCCGCCGATCCCGAGGTCGAGATCCTCGCCGTCGTCAGCGTGTTCGGGAACACCACCGGCGAACGCGCGGCCGACAACGCCCGGTACGTGCTCGACACCTGCGGACGCACGGATGTGCCGGTCTACCGCGGTGCGGACGCCCCGCTCGTGCAAGAGCTGCGCATGAACCCCGGCATTCATGGGGAAGACGGCTTCGGCAACACCGGGCTTCGTCCGGCGCAGTCCGTGGATCCCGAGCCGGTCGGCGTCGACGTCGTGCTCGACCTGGTCGAACAGCACGACGGCGAGATCGACTACCTCGCACTCGGGCCGCAGACGAACCTCGCCGCCGCCATCGAGACGCGGCCCGACCTGCTGCAGCGACTCCGCTCCACCACCATCGTGGGGACGCTCGGGCCGGCGCTCTATCACGACACCGCGCCGTGGGAGGATCGCCGGTTCCGGGTCTCGCGCGATCCCAACGTGTCGTTCGACATCGACGCGGCGCGTATCGTGGCCGCCCACGCGGGCGATGTCACCTGGTGCGGGCCGTACGTCACCCGTCAGGCCCTCGTCCCCGAGGACTTCTTCCTCGACATCGCATCCTCGACCGGCTTCGCCCCCGCACAGCTGATCACCACGATCAGTCGGGACTACGCCGGCTTCTACTCGCGCTCGTACCCGCAGCCGGAAGGACGCCGGGTCATGGGCATCAACGACAGCATGGCCGTCGCGAGCCTGCTGTTCCCCGAGCTCGTGACCGGCGCGGTCATGCGTCCGCTCGAGACGTTCCTCGACCAGGAGACCGGCGACCGTTACCTCGCCGGGGTGCATCCGGTGAAGGACGAGGCGCGGCCGATCCATCGTGTCGTCTTCGACATGGACTTCGACGGCGTGCTCGAGCGGATCGGCGAGGTGCTGCGGCGCCCGCTTCCCTGGCGCTGAGGCGCGCGATCGGATCAGTCGTAGGAGCGTGCGCGCACCCACGGCATCGGCAGCAGATCGGCGGCGGTCACCCACACCGGGTGGCCGCCGTCGTCGGCGAGTGTGCGGATGCCCGGGGCGATGGCGGGCACGAGCTCACGGCACACGCCGCAGGGGTTGAGGATGACCGTGGTTCCGTCTTCGCGCAACCCGACCGCGACCATGGCCTCGATGTGCTGCTCGCCGCCGATCCTGGCGTTCGCGAGGGCCGAGCTCTCGGCGCAGACGCTCACTCGAGGGGAGCGGAGGCTGAGACCGAGGTAGATCTCTCCCGACGCTCCGCGGGCGGCGGCCGCGACGCGGTGCAGGTCGGCGTCGTGCGTGCGGATGAGCAATTCGGAAGCGGCATCGACGAGGCGGCGGTCGGTGTCGTTCAGCGGTGAAGTCACGATGCACTCTTTCTGTCACGAAGCGGAATCCTGCTATACTATAGTCGTCAACGGGTCGATCACCTCCCCCCTCGAGGGCAGAGCAAAGGAGCTCCATGAGCACTGAAGAAGTAGTGGCAGCCACGCCGCCGCAGCAGTTGACGAGCAAGGCGAGCAAGACCGAGCGCCGCAATCTCCGGGCGTTGAGCTGGGGGCACGCTCTCGAGTGGTACGACTGGGCGATCTTCGGGCTCCTGTCGGTCTACCTCGGCGCAGCGTTCTTCCCCTCCGACAGTCCGCTCGCCTCCACGCTGAACGCCCTGGCCGTCTTCGCCGTCGGGTTCGTCGCTCGACCGCTCGGCGGTGTCGTCTTCGGGTTCGTCGCCGACCGATACGGGCGCCGGAAGATCATGATCTTCGCGGTCGGGGCCGTCGCCCTCGGCAGCTTCATCATCGGCATCCTCCCCGACTACCAGACCATCGGCGTTCTCGCGCCGATCATCGTCGTCGCCGCACGCCTGCTCCAGGGCCTGTCCGCCGGCGTCGAGGCACCGCTCGGAACGGCCTACGCGCTCGAGCTGGTGCCCAACCGTCCCGGTTACGTCGCCGGGTTCTTCGCGTTCTTCAACAACCTGGGCAACCTGCTCGCACCGCTGTCGATCTTCTTCATCAGCCTCCTGCTCGGACCGGAAGCGCTCGCCGCTTACGGGTGGCGCATCCCGTTCATCGTGGGTGGCGCGTTCGGTCTGATCGTGCTGTGGCTGCGCCGCACGCTGCCGGAGACGCTCGACACCGCCGCCATCCGTACGGTCGGCGCGATCCCCACGAAGGACAACTCCGTGTGGCGCGATGTGCGCAAGTACTGGCTGAGCGTGCTCGCCACGGTGTTCATCGTCGGTGCCATCCAGGCGTACAACTACACGTGGATCGCCGGCCTGCCGAACCTCGCGAACGGCACGTTCGGCGAAGACCCCACCGCGGTGTTCGCGATCACGACGGGCATGGGCGTCTTCCTGACGCTCGGCGCCTACGGCCTGAGCCGCATCCTCGACCGGTTCCCGATGTCGCGGTGGTTCGTCGTCGCACGTCTGCTGGCGATCCCGACCATCTTCCTGGCGCTGCTGTACTCGCAGCCCGGAGTCGGCACGCTCGCCGGCGTGATGTTCGGTGGCGCGATCGTGCTGCTGCTCAACATGACGATCTTCGTCGTCGTGTCCAACTCCCTGCTGCCGCAGCACATCCGCGGCACCGGTCTCGGGCTCGGATACGGCCTCGGCGTCGCTATCTTCGGCGGCACGGCCTCGTACCTGCTGCTGTGGCTGCAGAGCCAGGGGATGATGTGGGTCTTCCCGATCTACATCGCGACCCTGTGTGCGATCAGCGTGGTGCTCTACGTCCTCGCCAAGCGGCGCAACGGCCTCTTCGTGGGCAAGTGACCGTCTGATGGATCCCTGGCGTGAGATCGTCGGCTGGGCCGGAAGTGCCCTCTTGATCGTCTCGATCCTCCAGCCGACGATCTCTCGCCTCCGGTGGCTGAACCTCGGAGCATCGGCGATGCTCATGGCCTACAACCTGATGCTCGGCAGCGCGCCCATGGTCGCGCTCAACATCACCCTGATCGCGATCAACTGCTGGTACCTGTTCGTCTACATGCGTTCCGCCCGTGCCGCACGGGCGGAGCCGGTGGTCGCGGAGGGGCTCAGTGAAGCGTCCGAACGGCATGCGTAGCCGCGAGGACATGACAGAAAGCATGGATATGGAACGACTGATCATTGACACCGACCCCGGGATCGACGACGCGGGAGCGCTGTTCTGGGCGCTCGCCTCGGACGCCTTCCACATCGAGGCGCTGACCACGGTCTTCGGCAACGTCGATGTCGACACCGCCACGGCGAACGCCCGCAAGATCGCGGCGCTCGCCGGTCGTCCCGACCTGCCCATCTGGAAGGGCGCGAGTCGGCCGCTGGTCGGTGAGCCGAACTTCGCGGAGCACATCCACCGCCCCGGCGGCGTGGGCTACTGGGAGTACCCCGACCCGGATCCGAATGCCGACGTCGCGTCCGATGCCGTGCGCCGGATGATCGACACGGTCATGGCGGCACCGGGCGAGGTGACCATCATGGCGCTCGCTCCGCTGACGAACGTCGCGCTGGCGATCAAGCTCGAGCCGGAGTTCGCGCGCTCGGTGCGCCGCATCATCTACATGGGCGGAGCGGCCCTCACCTGGGGCAATGTGACCCCGGTCGCGAGCGCGAACATCTACAACGACCCCGAGGCGGCGGAGATCGTCATCCAGTCCGGGGCTCCGCTCACGCAGGTCGGTCTCGATGTGTCCCGCAGCTTCTCGCTCTCGCCGGACCACATCCGCACCCTCTGGGAGTCCCGCTCGCCGATGGGCGTGGCGCTCTGCGAGATGATCGGCTACCCCGACCGTCAGGACGACCGCGACGACATGCCGGAGTGGAAGACCGAGGGCATGCACCTCAACGACGTGCCCTGTGTCGCCTACGCGCTCAACCCCGAGTGGTTCACCGTGCGGCGGCTGCGCGTCGACGTGGAGCTGAACGGCAAGCACACCCGCGGGCAGACGGTCGTGCAGATGATCGACCGGTGGCAGGGAGTGCCCAACGTCGACGTGCTCTTCGACATCGACGCCCAGGCGGTCGCCGACGCGCTGACCGCTTCGGTGACCTCGTTCGGAACCGCTGTCGACTGACCCTCGTTTCCGTCGCGACCAGCGGCCCCACCCTCCCGACCCGGGGGTGGGGCCGTTATCGCGTTCGGACGAGGTGGCGTGATGGAGGGGCGTCAGGGAGCGGCGGTGTAGACCGCCGTGGAGACGAACGTGTTGTTCGCGGTGTCCGGGTCCGAGCCGCCGGCGGGGGTGACCGTGACCGTGAGAGGGCGGGCATCCCCCACCCACGTCGTCGCGTTGAACGTCGCGAAGAAGACCTCGATCGGGATGGTCGTGCCGTTGGCGGGGATCCCGAAGGGGAGGATGAAGGTTGCGGTCGTCACGACTCCGTTCTGCTGCAACGAGGTTCGCTGCGCGGGGGAGCTATCCATGGTCAAGGTGGGTTCGTCCAGCAGGCGGTTGTCGAAGGTCAGGGTCACGAGGGCTCCCTCCGGGGTGCGCGTGGTGCCGCCGGTGGTGAGGTCGAAACCGGCTGGAACGGCGAGTTCGAGCGTGGTCCCGTCGGGGCCGGTCGCGGAGACCGCGGATCCCCGGGCCTGGGCTGCGATCGAGACGTCTCCGGTCGCGCTCGCCGCGGCGAGGGGGGTGGCGACCGCGAGGGCGACGACGGGCAGCGACCAGGCGGAGGCCTTGAGTACGGCGCGGCGGCTGGGGCCGTTCGGATTCGGACGGGCGGTCTCTGGCATTCGTGCACTCCTCGGCTGGATGGCGGAGGGTGCCCCTCTCGCTTTCGAGCAGGGTAGTCGAATGACGTGACACGGAGGAGTCGCCTTGACAAGACCTCGACTTCTGGCGTTGAGATATCGAACCGAATGCGGCGCGGTGGAGGTCGCCGCAGGCAGATGATGCGGCCCTCCGAGTGCACGGGAAGCTGTCGAACCCACGGCTTGTCAACGTCGACAACCCGTGCATTCGCCGGTAAGCCGTGCACTCGGGAAGGCGTGGCGAGGGGCGGGAGCGCGAGGAGATCAACTCCCGCTTGACCTTGACGCAACGTCAACTTCTAAAGTCGAGATATCGAACAGGAAGGAGGCGACATGGAGCGGGACGACTGGTCCATCCAGGAGATCGCGCGGCTGGCGGGAACCACGAGTCGCACGCTGCGGCACTACGACGACATCGGACTGCTGCCGCCATCGCGCATCGCGCCCAACGGCTACCGCCACTACGACGGGCGGGCGCTCGTGCGGCTGCAGCGCATCCTCCTGCTGCGGGAGCTCGGACTCGGGCTGCCGCAGATCGCGGAGGTGCTCGGCCCTTCGACAAGCTCAGGGACCCAGGACGCGACAGGTTCGGCAGAGAGGGAGCGCGGCGAAGCATCCGCCCTCGAGACCCATCTCGCGCTGCTGCGCGAGGAGCAGGCCCGGCTGGCGCGGCAGATCGCGTCGGTCGAATCGACCATCACAGCATTGAGAGGAGGTGAGAACCTCATGGCAGAGAACATGTTCGACGGCTTCGACCACACCCAATACAAGGAGGAGGTCGAGGATCGTTGGGGCAAGAAGGCCTACGCCGACAGTGACCGCTGGTGGCGGGGGATGACGGATGCCGAGCGCGCCGACTGGCAGCAGCGCGCGTCCGACCTCGGACGCGACTGGATCGCCGCGGCGGAGAGCGGCATCGACCCGGCATCCGCCGAGGCTCAGGATGTCGCGCGACGCCACGTGGAGTGGCTCACGGGCATCCCGGGTACGCCCGCGGCCGTCCCCGGCGGCGACACCAAGGCGTACGTCATCGGGCTCGGCGAGATGTACGTTGCGGATCCGCGCTTCGGCGCGAACTACGCCACGTCATCCGGCGGCACCCACGGCGCGGAGTTCGTCCGCGACGCACTCCGCATCTACGCGGAGGCGAATCTGTAAACCGCATCCTTCCGGATGCCGAGCGGCCCCCTTGCGCGCGAACCACCCCGTTGTGGACGTACGTAAGGGGGCCATTCGCGCAGAACAGGGGTGGGTCGAGATGGGCGAGTGGGCGTGACTTAACTGTATTCCGAGATTCCGAGATGCATCTTCCTTCGACGACCTCATGCCTGCTTACGATGCTTGGGCCGTCGACAGTCTACATATTCATCGACGGACCCAATTGATAGTGATGAAAGAAGGTCAGATGATGCAAATAGCACTGCGAGGCGTCGCGGAAGCACTCCTCAACCGAGACTCGGTCGAGATTGATAGCAGCGCGCCATTGACGGTCGAGTCTCTGTTCCGCAGCCTCGGTGAGATGGACGTCGATGTCAAACATGCATTCATCGCGCCGGAGACGGGCGAAGTGCGACGCTACGCTCGAGTTCTCGTGAACGGAAAAGCCGCTCGACTCGAGGACGAAATCGATCCGGATGCAGACGTCAAGGTATGTGCCGTACACGCTTGTGACGGCTGACGCGAACTCAGTTTTGTGGCGGCCGACTTCCAAAGTCGGTCGCCACGGACGCAAATCCCAGCCTGATCGGAGGAACAGATGCAATTCAAGGATGAGCGATACAACCGGCAAGAGATGATGCCCCAGGTCGGAACAGAAGGGCAACGGCTCGTGCGTGAGGCCAGCGTCGTCTCCGTTGGGGCCGGAGGAGTGAAGTCTCCACTTCTCTACTACCTTGCCGCCGCCGGCGTTGGGCGGATACACATCATCGATTTCGATCGCATCGAGACCAGCAACCTCAATCGCCAGATCCTCTATCGCAGCCACGACGTGGGAAGGCTCAAGGCAGAAGCCGCCGCGGAGGAGCTTCTGGAACTCAACCCGGAGATCGACGTCACGTTCTCAACCGAAAGGGTCGACCACGAGAACGTCGAGAGATTGCTCGCCGGTTACTCGGTGATCCTTGAGGGCGGGGACGGCCCCGAGCAGAGACTGCTCTGCAACTCGTTCGCCATCCAGACGTCGACACCGATGGTTCACGTCAGCGCACAGTACGGCTACGGCTACGTCTTCACGATGGCATCGCCCGGGGACCCGTGCCTGCAGTGCGCCTTTCCGGACTTGCCCGAGAACCGGCGTGGTCCGGTACCTGTGTGGGGCGTCTCCACCGGATTGGCGGGAGTTCTTGGTGCGAATGAGGTGCTGAAGATCATCCTCGGCAAGGGGGACCTTGCGAGCGGCTATCTCTTTTCCTTCTCCTGCTTCAAGAATGACTTCATCAAGGTTCCAATCGACCGGATACGAGGGTGCCCCGCATGCGGGAGCCGGTGAGCCCGGAAGCGAACTCCATCGAGCGTGCAGCCCTCTTCGGCACCGCCGTTGACGCGGTGGGTACCGGAGCCTTCGTAAGTGCCGCCGCTCTCTTCTTCACACTCCAGAATGGGGTGAGTCCGATTGCTGTGGGCGTTGGGCTCACGGCCTCAGCGGTCGCCGGCGCGCTGGCGTCCGTTCCTGTTGCGCATTTTGCCGATCGTTTCGGTCCGTTCCGAGTCTTTGCGATCTCTAACTCGCTGCGGGCAGCAGGCATGATCGGTTGGCTCGCGGTCAGCGGAGATCTTGCCTTCTTGATCTACTCAGTGGTATTCGGTCTTGTCGACCGCTCCGCGGCTTCGTTGACACGGAGCATAGTAGCCGCGCCCTTGTCCAAAGATGATGCCGTGCGCGTCTTCGGTCGGATGGCGCTCCCGGGCAACATCGGGTACGGCGTGGGGGCTGGCTTCAGCGCGTTAGTTCTTTTCCTCGAACTGCCGCTCTCCCTCGTCGTGGGTGCAAACTCGTTGTCGTTTATTTTGGTCGTTCTTGTCTATCGACCTGCATTCCAAGGCAAGAACTTGGTGGGTGCGCGCGTTCGTCCATCTTTGCTCGCCTCACGATCGTCGATGATCTCAGCCTTTGCTTCACGGCGCAGGCTAAGGGTTACGTGGGAGAATTTTGTTTTCTCCTTCCATCGGACGCTCCTCAACGTGTACCTCCCGCTTTTAGTGGTGTCGCGCTGGCCGACTCTGTCGTGGATTGTTCCCCTTGCGTTCATCGCGAACGCGACGTGCGTCGCGCTCGTTCAGGCACGAACGAACGCCTGGGTGGTTCGCGGGTACAATCACGCCATCGCTTGGGCCACGTCTGGGACCATCCTCGGCCTATCCATCTTGGTACTCGCGACGGCCGTGCCGCGCTCCAATGGTGGAATCGGCATTGTGCTTTTGTCCGCCTTGATCCTGCTCCAGATTGTCGCGGAAATTCTGCATTCTGCAGCGCTCGCCGTCTATATGGTGAAGCTGAGCCGCGGTAGTGCGCTGACGACGGACATGAGCGCGATGAATGTGGGAGGACAACTGCAGAACATCGTAGGTCCGGTGATCTTCGGAGCACTCGTAGGTCCAACGACCTGGATGCTCGGGGTCGTTGTCGGCGCGGGGGTGCTCGTGACGGGCCTTCGAGCTTCGTCCTCGTCTCGGCGGAGATGGTTCGAAAGTGAGGAGGATGCAGTTGAGCAATGATGCCGGCGAACTGGCGGACTACTGGGACTGGGCGCATACAATTCGTGACTGGCCCCGAGCGGCGGAACTGCCGATCGTTCAGCATGTTCTTGAGGAGGTTTTCGATCGCGACCAGATCCTGTACATCGGCGTGGGTGACGGGCGCAATTTCTTGAGGCTTGCCGATAGTGGTCTTGATATCTATGGTTGCGACGCGTCTCGCGTAGCTGTCGATCGGCTTCTTTCTGCTCATCCCTCGCTTCGCGATCGACTGCTGCACGGAACGTTCCCGGAGATTGTGGAGGATCGGGCGGGATTTGATGTCGTCATCGCGTCGCGTGTGCTCATACGCCCGGACTTGGACGGATCCCGCGCAGACCTCTCTGCAATTCGTAGCGTGCTTCGTCCCGAGGGCCGGTTGTTCGCAGAGTGGACGGCGGCTGGTACCGATCCGTGGCCGGGATGGGGGTCGGCGGCATTGGATGCTCGTGGCAACCTCAGGCTCTACTACCCCTCGGAACGCGTCCGGAAGATCTATCTCTCGTTTCTGGGCTGTGTGGAGCTCGTGGAGAGTGCGGGGTTCACCGTTGACCGCGGCCCGGTCCCTATAGATCTCCCGCGACACCGCTACCCGGGCGGGATCGTTCGGGATTGGGTTCTCTCTGCGCGCGCAAATCCTCCCTGAGTCGCACTATGCCGAGCGGCCCCCTTACGTGCGAACCACCCCGTTGTGGACGTGCGTAAGGGGGCCGTTCGCGCACAAAGGGGCCGCTCGACGGGAAAGCAGGAGAGGGAGGGAGGGGGAGGTAGAGGGGAGGGGCGATATCGGATGGGCGGACCCGCGTGCAAGGGGGAGCCACCGACATGGGCGCGGGCGTAGGGTCGTGCCATGAGTCGGCGGCACAGGGACAGAGACGCATCGCCGCTGTTCCTCGTCGCGACCGCCGCCTACGCGGCCAACTGTGCGCTCGGAGCCTCGGTCGCCGTGCGGCTCATCGACACCAGCCGCTTCCGCTGGCTGCATCACGCGCTCTACATCGTGACCTGCACCACCGTCGCCGCGGCCACCGTCGTCGGCTTGTCCCATGGCCCCCGCACCTCCGGTCGCCGAGCCGCCCTCGCACTGCTCCCCGGGGCCGCACCCCTCGCCGCGATCCCGTACCTCGGCAGCCATGGCCGCCGGCATCCGCTGGTCGCGCTCGCCGCGGCCCCCTTCATCGTCGCGGGACTCGTCGTCTCGCGCCTGCCCGCCGACCGGAAGTGACCGCATGGAACTGCTCGATGCCATCCGCCGCCGCAAGACCACGAACGGGCCCTTCTTGCCCGACCCGGTGTCGGAGGTGCACCAGCGCATCCTCCTCGAAGCCGCGGGCCGCGCGCCCTCGCAGCTGAACAGTCAGCCCTGGCGGTTCGTCGTGATCGAGAGCCGCGACACGATCGAGCAGATCGCGCGCATCTCGGGCGAGAGCATGACCGAGGCGATGTCGAACGGCACGTTCTTCGAGCGCTACAAGCCGTACTTCCGCTTCAGCCAGGCCGAGATGGAGGAGAAGCGCAGCGGGATGCTGTTCGACAAGCTGCCCGCCGCGCTCCGCCCGTTCACGAGCCAGGTGTTCACCAAGCGCGGGCAGACGCTCATGAACACCTTCGGCGTGCCCAAGACCCTCGGCTCCGAGAACCGCAAGCTCGTCGCGGGGTCGCCGCTGCTGCTCGGAGTCATGCTCGACCGCAGCGAGTACCGGCCGGGGCAGCTGTCGTCGTTCTACTCGGTGTTCAGCATGGGCGCGGCGATGGAGAACATCTGGCTCACAACGGTCGAGCTCGGCATGGGCATCCAGTTCATCTCTTTCCCGATGGAGGTCCCGGGGCGCTGGGACGAGATCGTCGACCTGCTGCGCGTGCCCGACGACCTCGAGCTCATGGCCGTCTACCGGCTGGGCTACCTGCCGCCCGAGCAGCGGCGCCCCGCGATCGACTGGTCGAGCAGCCAGCGCAAGCTCGTGTCGCAGTACGTGTTCCGCGAGAACGGAGACACGCCTCAGCAGGGATGGGACGACGGCCCGACGGCCGGCCCGGTCACTCCCGGCCCGAGCGCGGCAGGCGACTGAGGTCCTTCACCGCCGGACCTTCGATGCGGGTGCCGTCGGCGGCGAACCGCGAGGCGTGCAGCGGGCAGTCCCACGTGCACTCGGCATCGTTCCACTCGAGAACCCCGCCCATGTGCGTGCACACCGCGCCGACCGCGCGCGTCACGCCGTGGACCGTCGAGACGCCGACCGGGCGACCGCCCCGGTTCGCCAACACACCCTCGCCCTCGGCGGGCTTCGCGACGGGAACCGAGCGGCTCTCGGCATCCGCCCATCCGCCGGCGAGCGCGGCCGCGACCTTCCCACCCTCGACGGCGCCGCGCCCGAGGTCGGCGGGCATCGTCATCCGCGTGCCGATGGTCGTCATCCATTCCGCACGCTCGCGCCACGGCACCCCGAGGATCTCGGCGGTGAGACGCTGTGCGGCAGCCGGTGCGTTCGACAGCCCCCACTTGGAGTAGCCCGTTGCGAAGCGGATGCGGCCGAGACCGCGGGGCATCGCGCCGACGAACGGGATCAGGTTGTGCGACTCGTAGTCCTGCGCCGACCACCGATGCGTCTCCTCGGCGCCGGGGAAGTGCAGCTGCGTCCACGCGACGAGGTCTTCGACCGCGGCCTTCTCGCTGTCGGACCTGCCGACCGGGTGGCCGTTGCCCCCGACGACGAGCTGAGCTTCGCCCCCGGGGCCGTCGGCCGCGCTGACCGGACGCACCGAGCGGGTCGGACCGTCGACCGAGAGGAACATCCCCGTTGGCACGTCGCCCGGCACCCGGAACGACACGCAGTACGACCGCAGCCCGTGCGTCTTGGCGAAGTACAGGCCTCGATCTGTGATCGGAGTTCCGGTCGCGAGCACGATGTGGTCGGCGAAGATCGGCCCCGCCGTGGTGTCCACGCGACCGGGCAGCGCGCGGGTGCCGGTGGCGCGGACGCCGATGTGCAGCGTGCCGCCGGCGCTCAGCAGCTCGTGGGCGAGCGCAGCGGTCACCGCGACCGGATCGATCGCGACCTGGTCGTCGAGGGCCACGGCGGCGGCCACCGGGAACGGCGTCGACGGCACAGTGGTGGCGGCCAGCATCCGCGTCGGCAGGCCGGCCTCGCGGGCGGCGTCGTGCTGATCGCGCACGTCCGATGCGCCATCGGGCCCTTGCGCATAGGAGTGGTCGGTGTGGCGGGTGAACGGCACCCCGGCACTCTCGGCGAAGGCGGTCAACCAGTCCATGCCGGCACGGTTGGCGTCGACGTATGCGCGCACGAGCGACGCCGGGTGATGGCGGCGGATCGTCGCGAGCCGCATGCCCTGCAGGAGCGAGAGCTTGCCGGTGTTCGCACCGGTCGCGAGCTCGGCGATGCCTCCCGCGTCGATCACCGCGACGTCGAGGCCGGCCCTGGTGAGCATGACGGCCGTCGTGAGGCCGGTGAGACCGGCGCCGACGATGACGACGTCGTGGCGCGCACCCGCCTCGAAGGGCGATCCGGTCGGCAGCGACTTCTCGAGCTTCCACAGAGGGGTCATGGCCACAGTCAACGGCGTGCGGTGCGCGGCATCCACGCCCTTGACATCGCCTCGGCGCACTGTCACGCGCGACTACAGTGGCGACGTGACCCTCCGCCGCATCCTCCTCGTCGCCCTCGGCGGCACGGTGGGCACGGCGGCACGGCTCGGCCTGGGGCTCGCGCTCCCCGACATCGGGGGCATCCCCCTCGCGGTGCTCGTCGCGAACGTGGTGGGCGCGCTGCTGATCGGCGTGCTGGCCGCGCGGATCCCCGCATCCACGGATCTGCGGCTGCTGCTCGGCACCGGTGTGCTCGGCGGCTTCACGACGTACAGCGCCTTCATGACGGGGAGCGTGGAGCTGTGGGCGGATGCCCCGGTGCTCGCGTTCGCCTACGCCGCGGGGAGTCTCGTGCTCGGCCTCGGCGCGGCAGCTCTTGGGCTGCGTATCGCCCGCCCGCGCTCCGGAGCGGCCTCGTGAACCCGGTGCTGTTCCTCGCCGCGGCGCTCGCCGGGGGAGTCGGTGCGGTGCTGCGGTACCTGGTCGACCTCGGCGTCGCGCGGCTGGCCGGTCGCCGGTTCCCGTGGGGCATCCTGCTGGTGAACCTGTCCGGATCCTTCGCGCTCGGCGTCGTCACGACCGCGCTGCCGGATGCCGCGTTCCTCCTCGGTGCCGGACTCCTCGGCGGCTACACGACCTTCAGCACCGCGATGCTCGACACGGTCGCCCTGTGGCGTGACGGCGAGCGCCCGGCATCCGTCTTCAACGCCGTCGGGATGCTCCTGCTGGGCCTCCTCGCCGCGGGTCTCGGGCTGGCCGTCGGCGCGCTGCTCTGACCGCTCCCAGCGTCCTCACAATCCGAAAATGTACAAACGTACATGTACGGATGTCCAGGGGGTTCGGATGGGTGATGGGTTGCGTCGTCGACGTGACCCTGAAGCGCGCCGTCGCGAGATCGTGACCGCCGCTGCCGAACTCATCGTCGAGGTGGGGGCCGAGGCCGTCACGCACCGCAAGGTCGCCGCCCGCGCCGGGGTTCCCCTCGGCGCGACGACCCAGTACTTCGACACCCTCGACGACCTGCGCGCCGCCGCCTTTCGGGCGCTCGCCGACGAGGTCGACGCGCGCCTCGACGGGGTGCGTCAGACGATCGCCGAGCGCGGGGACAGCCCCGCCGTGATCGCGGCACTCGTGTTCGAGAGCATGGACGACGCACATGCCGTGCAGGCCGATCGCGCCGTGGTGACCGCCGCCGTGCACGACCCCCGTCTGCGCGAACTCGCACGCCACCTCTCCGACCGGCTCGTGGAACTTCTCGAGCCGACCTATGGCGAAGACCGCGCCCGAGCGGCGATGATCTTCATCGACGGCGTCATGTGGAGCATGCAGATCCGCGACGCCCGCCTCGAACAGTCCTTCATCGAGACCGCACTGGCGCGGATCCTCGGAGATTCCGTCTCCACTCCCTCCGCAGCGACAGCCACACCCTGACACCGAGGAAACCGCCTTGTCGAAACTCGCCATCCTGAGCCTCAAGAACCGCGCGCTCATCGCCCTGATCACCATCGTCGCGGCGGTGTTCGGCGGGCTCGCGCTCACCAACCTCAAGCAGGAGCTGATCCCCTCGCTCGAGCTGCCGGCGCTCGTCGTCATGACGACGTACCCCGGCGCGTCGCCCGAGGTGGTCGAGAACGACGTGTCCACGCCGATCGAGTCGGCGATCCAGGGCGTGCCGGGGCTCGAATCGACCACGGCCACCAGCACCACGAACGCCTCGATCGTGCAGGCGATGTTCGCCTACGGCACGAACCTCGCCACCGCCGAGCAGAAGATCCAGCAGGCGATCAACCGCGTCTCCTCGCAGCTGCCGGAAGACGTGAGCCCGCAGGTGCTGTCGGTCTCCATCGACGACTTCCCGGTGATCCAGGTGGCCGTCACCGGATTCGAGGAAGCCGACAACGCGCAGGCCGAACTCGAATCCGTCGCGATCCCCGAGCTCGAAGACGTCGACGGCGTGAACGCCGCCGAGATCGTCGGTGGGGTCGGGCAGCGCATCAGCATCACGCCGGACCCCGCGAAGCTCGCCGCCGAAGGCCAGACCACGCAGGCGATCAGCAATGCGCTGCAGCAGAACGGCACTCTCTTCCCCGGCGGCGACATCACGGAGGACGGGCAGACGCTCACCGTGCAGACCGGCGCGAAGATCACCACGGTCGACGAGATCGCGGCCCTTCCGCTCGTCGGCACCACGCTGACCATCGGCGATGTGGCCACGGTCGCGCAGGAGTCCGACCCGGTGACCTCGATCTCGCGGGTCGACGGCGAGGACGCGCTCTCGATCTCGATCACCAAGCTCCCCGCCGCGAACACCGTGGAGGTGTCGAACGGCGTGATCGCCGCGCTCGACACGATCAGCGAAGCCTTCCCCGACGCCGAGTTCACGATCATCTTCGACCAGGCGCCGTTCATCGTGCAGTCGATCGAGACGCTGGCGACCGAGGGCCTGCTCGGCCTGGTGTTCGCGGTGATCGTGATCCTCGTCTTCCTCCTGTCGATCCGCTCGACGCTCGTCACTGCGATCTCGATCCCGACCAGCGTGCTCATCACCTTCATCGGGCTGCAGGCGTTCGGCTACTCGCTCAACGTGCTGACCCTCGGTGCGCTCACGATCGCGATCGGCCGCGTGGTCGACGACTCCATCGTGGTGATCGAGAACATCAAACGTCACTACGTCGGCGATGCCGACAAGGGTGATGCGATCCGCCTCGCCGTGCGCGAGGTCGCGATGGCGATCACGGCATCCACCATCACCACCGTGGCGGTGTTCCTGCCGATCGTCTTCGTCGGCGACATGGTCGGTGAGCTGTTCCGACCGTTCGCCATGACCGTGACCATCGCGATGGTCGCATCGCTCCTCGTCGCCCTCACCATCGTCCCGGTGCTCGCGTACTGGTTCCTGAAGCCGGGCAAGGAGCTGCTCGACGAGCACGGCAACGCGATCGACCCCGAGCACCCGGATGCTCCGCCGACGCAGCTGCAGCGCGTCTACCGGCCGATCCTCGGCTGGACGCTCAAGCACTCCGGCCTCACGGTGATCCTCGCGGTCGTGGTGCTCGGCGCCACGCTCGCCGCCGCGCCGCTCATGAAGATCAACTTCCTCAGCGACTCCGGCCAGAACACCATGACCGTCACACAGGACCTCGGCCCGACCGCGAGCCTGCAGGCGAAGTCGGATGCCGCGGTCGAGGTCGAGGACGCACTCCTCGGCATCGACGGCATCGAGCACGTGCAGGCCTCGATCGGCACCAGCGGCTCGGCGCTCAGCGACGCGTTCTCGGGTGGAGCGGGTGTCACGTACTCCGTGCTCACCGACGGCGACGCCGACCAGGAGAAGCTGCGCGCCGACGTGCAGGACGCGATCGACGGCCTCGGCGACGACGTGGGCGAGGTCTCGGTCGCGGCATCCGCCGGCTTCGGCTCGAGCGACATCGAGATCACGGTCACGGCATCCAACGCCGATGACCTGCAGACCGCGACGACCTCCGTCGTCGACGAGCTCGACGGACGCGACGGCATCGGCCAGGTGACCGACAACCTCGCCGCGTCGCTGCCGTACATCGCCGTGGTGGTCGACCGTGAGGCGGCCGCGCAGCGCGGTCTCTCCGAGGTCGCGGTCGGCTCGATCGTCTCGAACACCATGCGTCCGCAGCAGGCCGGCTCGGTCGAGATCGACGACACCGCGCTGACGGTCTACATCGTCACGCCCGAGCCGCCGACCACGGTCCAGGCGCTCAAGGAGCTCGCGATCCCGACCCCGCTCGGCGTCGTGCAGCTGCAGGACATCGCGACCGTCGAGGAGCGCAACGGCCCCACGTCGATCACCACCGAGCAGGGTCGCCGGACGTCGACGGTCACCGTGCCGCCGGCATCCGACAACCTCGCCACCGCCACGCAGTCGGTGACCGAGGCGCTCGCCGCGGCCGACCTGCCCGACGGTGCCTCCGCCGAGGTCGGCGGCGTCGCCTCGCAGCAGGCCGACTCGTTCTCGCAGCTCGGACTCGCGATGCTCGCGGCGATCCTGATCGTCTACGTGGTCATGGTCGCGGTGTTCAAGTCGCTGCGCCAGCCGCTGCTGCTGCTCGTGTCGGTGCCGTTCGCGGCGACCGGCGCGATCCTGCTGCAGATCGTCACGGGAGTGCCGCTCGGCGTCGCCTCGCTGATCGGTGTGCTGATGCTCATCGGCATCGTGGTCACGAACGCGATCGTGCTCGTCGACCTCGTCAACCAGTATCGGGAGAAGGGGCTGTCGACCATCGAGGCGGTGAAGGCCGGCGGTGAGAAGCGTCTGCGGCCGATCCTCATGACCGCGCTCGCGACCATCCTCGCGCTGACTCCGATGGCGCTCGGCATCACTGGGCACGGCGGGTTCATCTCGCAGCCGCTGGCGATCGTGGTGATCGGCGGTCTGCTCTCCTCGACCGTGCTGACGCTGATCGTGCTGCCCACGCTCTACAACCTCGTCGAGGGTGCCAGGGAGCGGCGGGCCGCGCGCAAGGCCGGCGGCTCGGATGCCGGTGGGGCACCGAAGCCGGATGCTCCGGTCGATCCGGATGCCTCCGGTGCGGCTGTGGTTCCGGCCGGTTCGGTGGCGATCGACGCGTCCGGCCTGCCGCACGCGCCGCAGCTCACCCGGCGCGAGTTGCGCGACCGCGAGTAGTCCCGCTCGGCGTTCAAACTCCGCAGAAAGGCCCCGGATCCGCAGTCAGATGCGTGATCCGGGGCCTTTCGGCTCAAATCTTGAGGAGTTGTGAACAGCCCGACTCGAAGACGGTCGGAACCGGTCAGCTGAGGGCGATGCCCCAGTGCAGCGTCCAGGTCTCGTCGGGGGCGAGGCGACGGATGCCGAGGCCACTGTTGAGGGCGTCGGCGGGCGCGGTCATCGGTTCGATCGCGACCGCGAGGCTCTGGCCGGGATAGGCGGGCGTCGTGTACGCCTGCACATAGTCGAAGCCTTCGCCCTGCCACAGGGTCACGCGGCGACCGTCGGGTGCCGTGAGCGAGTGCCGCACGCGACCGTCGGCGTCGCGGGCGAGATCGGTGAACCCGGTGTCGAGCGTGACATCGCCCAGCCGGACACCGTCGCGCAGGGCGGCCTCGGCGGGACGTGTGCCGGTGGGGAGCATCCGCTCGTCGGTCGTGAACGCCGTCGCAGCGGGAACCCGCAGCACCAGGTCGTGCGGGTCGACCTCGCCGATCGTCACGAAGGGGTGCGTGCCGAGGGCGACCGGTGCGGGCGTCGCCGAGCGGTTGGTGAGCGTGTGCGTGACCTCGATGCCGTCGGCGGTGAGCGTGTAGGTCACGGCCGTCTCGATCAGGTACGGGTAGCCGGTCTGCGGGACGATCGTCGCCCGCAACACGGCTTCGGCGTCGGTGTGCGACACCTCGTACGCCGTGAAGCGCAGCAGGCCGTGGCTCGCGTTGTTCAGCTTCGGCTCGGTGATCGCGAGCAGCCGTGACGTGCCGTCGTCATCCCAGCGACCGTCGCGCACGCGGTTCGGCCACGGGGCGAGGACCACGCCGGAACAGGCGGGGGTGGGTTGATCGAGCGGGTACGGAGGGACGAGGTCGACGCCGCCGACACGCAGGGATCGGAGGGAAGCGCCGACCTGCGCGATCTGGGCGGTCGCATCGCCGAGTCGGAGGGAGATCTGGGCGCCGGTGGGGGATGCGGTGGTCACTTCGACATCGTACGGCCACCCCCGCGTCGGGACTCTCTCAGGCGCGTCGGCTACACTTGTGCGGTCGGCTTCGGACACCCGCGCGTTGGCGCGGACGTTTTATGTGTGTGAAGTGTGAGTCCAGGGGCCGATGGTGAGCGTCGCTCGACGCTAATCAACCATCACATGAATGGCCCCGGCCGCTGACAGTCCGGAACCCCGCTGGTCGCATCCGACCACGCGCTGGGTGCTCGCGCGTGTGCGCGGCGCTGTTCTCGTGCGAGAACACAGGAAGACAACGCAATGCCCAAGAACAAGAAGCCCCGCGGCGGACGTCCCGCCGCCAACTTCGAGCCGCGCTACGGCGCCAAGAAGACATCCTTCCACGACCGCCACAACGGCGGCCCCGCCCGTGACGGTGCGCGCGACGAGCGCGGTGGACGCGCGGATGCCGGCGACCGCCGCTCCGCCCCCGCCGCCGGCGGCTACGACCGTCGTCCCGGCAGCCGCAGCGCCGGTCACCGCGGCTACCGCCCGGCCGAGGCCGAGTCGGGTGCACCCAAGCAGCGCTGGGGCGCCTCCGAGCGCGCCGGCCGCGACGAGGCCCGTGGCATCCGCAACCGCGCCGAGTCCGGCCGCCGCGAAGCGCCGCACCACCGCAACGACGAGCGCAACGAGCGTCCTCGCTACAACGACCGGCCCAGCATCGGCGGACGCTTCGACGACCGTCCGCGTCGGGACGACCGGGGCGGACAGCGTCCGACCGGCCCGGGAACTTACCGCGACGAGCGCGGCGGCGACCGCCCGCGCTTCGACCGCGACGACCGCTCGCGTCGTGACGACCGCGGTGCCGGCACTCAGCGCCAGGGCTTCCGCGACAACGACCACCGCGACGGCGGGCGTCCGGTCCGCGACGATCGCCGTGGTGGCGAGCGTCCCCGCTTCAACAGCGACCGTGGCGCTGAGCGCCCCCGGTTCAACAGCGACCGTGGTGCTGAGCGCCCCCGGTTCAACAGCGACCGTGGTGCTGAGCGCCCCCGGTTCGACCGTGACGAGCGTCCGCGCCGTGACGACCGCGGCGGCGACCGTGCCCGGTCGAACGACCGTGGTGCCGACCGTGGCGGCGAGCGTTCGTACGACGCCGACCGCGCGCGTCGCGCCTTCGACCGCGACCGTACGCAGCGCTCGTACGAGGGTGGCCGTGACGAGCGTTCGCGTCCGTCGACCGGTGGCGCGTACCGCACCGAGCGTCCGCGCCCGCTGACCTCCGACACCCGCGGGCGTCCGGCGCGCAACGAGCGTCCGAGCCGCAACGACTGGAACGCCACCAGCCGTCCCGAGTCGACCGGTGCGAAGTTCACCCCGGGCGATGACGTCGTGCACGAGCGCCTCGAGGCGAAGTCCGTCGCGGCCGTCGAGGTCGACGGTGTGACCTTCGGCGACCTCGGTCTCGGCTCGAACATCGTCGAGACCCTCGTCGGCATGGGCGCGGCCACGCCGTTCCCGATTCAGGCCGCCAGCATCCCGGCCGTCCTCGCCGGGCGCGACGTGCTCGCCCGTGGTCGCACCGGATCCGGCAAGACCATCGCGTTCGGTGCACCGCTCGTCGAGCGCGTGCTGCAGTCGCAGGCCGGCAAGCGCCGTGAATTCGGACGGTCGCCGCGCGCGATCATCCTCGCTCCGACGCGCGAGCTCGCGCTGCAGATCGACCGCACGATCCAGCCGATCGCCCGCAGCGTCGGCCTCTTCACCACGCAGATCTACGGTGGTGTGCCGCAGGGCCGCCAGGTGGGTGCGCTGAAGAAGGGCGTCGACATCGTGATCGGCACGCCCGGTCGCATCGAGGACCTCATCAACCAGGGCAAGCTCGACCTGTCGGACTGCCGCATCGCCGTGCTCGACGAGGCCGACCACATGTGCGAGCTCGGATTCGTCGAGCCGGTGCAGCGCATCCTGCGTCACACCGCCGACGGCAGCCAGAAGCTGCTGTTCTCGGCCACGCTCGACCGCGAGGTCGCAGCTCTCGTCGACGAGTTCCTCGTCGACCCGGCCGTGTACGAGGTCGCCGGTGAGGACCAGGACTCCAGCACGATCGAGCACCGTGTGCTCGTGATCGAGCACCGCGACAAGGCCGACATCCTCACCTCGCTCGTCGACCGTGCCGGCAAGACGCTCGTCTTCGCCCGTACGCGTGCCTACGCCGACATGCTCGCCGAGCAGTTCGACGATGCCGGCATCCCGGCCGTCTCGCTGCACGGTGACCTCAACCAGGCCAAGCGCACCCGCAACCTCGAGCGTCTGACCTCGGGTCGCGTGAACGTGCTCGTCGCCACGGATGTCGCCGCCCGCGGCATCCACGTCGACGACATCGACCTGGTCGTCCAGGCCGACGCACCCGACGAGTACAAGACGTACCTGCACCGCTCGGGTCGTACCGGTCGCGCGGGTCGTTCGGGTCGCGTCGTCACGCTGATCACGCGTCAGCGCCAGCGTCGCATGACCGAGCTGCTCGACCGGGCCGAGATCGACGCGCCGTTCGAGAACGCGCGCCTCGACGACGACGTGATCGAGGAGATCGCCGGTCGCGTGCCGACCGCGGCCGACCTCACCGCCTGAGTTCGTCTCACCAGAGGCCCCGTCCCGCTTCCGCGGTCCGGGGCCTCTGTCGTCCCCGCCCCCGCCCCGCCCCGTCCCCGCCCACAGTGCTGCCGAGCGCACGGGATGCTGCCGAGTGCACGGCTTACCAGCGTGAAGAAGCCGTGCGTTCGACGCGGAGCCGTGCACTCGGCGTGGGTGAGTGTGGGCACTGGCGCCGTCGCCCCGCCTCGTGACGCGCGTCGCGTCGATCCCGAGTGCACGGGATGCTGCCGAGCGCACGGCTTGTTTCCGCGAACAGCCCGTGCGGTCGGCACTAAACCGTGCACTCGGCGGCGGGCGGCGGCGGCGTGGCGGGGCGCGGAGGGCGGGGAGGGCGGCGGGGGAGGGGAGGGCGGTCAGGCGTCGGAGAGGGTGAAGCGGGCGGCGCCGGCGATGCCGATCACCGCCGCCCAGGCGAGCAGGACCAGGGCTCCGGTGAGCACCGTCAGCACGGTGTCGTCCGGCGCGAACAGCTGCGACCCGGCCCGGGTGGGCAGCCACCGGGCGTGCTCCCCGAGCGCGGTGAGGGCGAACGGCAGGATGTACGCGACGACGAGCATCGTCACCAGCGCCGGCACCAGATGCCGCAGGACGAGCGTCACCGCGTGGGCGAGCAACCCGATCAGCACCAGATACGCGACCGCACAGCCGAAGCGGCCGAGATCCTCCGTCGTCGCTGCGACAGCGTCGGCATCCGCGACGACGAGCGTCAGTCCTGCGGCCACCCACGCCACCGCGACGGTCAGCGTCCCGACGAGGAGGAGCACGATCACGGCGGCAACTGTCTTCGCGACGATCACCCGCATTCGACGAGGAACCGTGATGAGTGTGGTGCCGAACTGTCGCCCGAGATACTCCTGCGACACGGGCACCACCCCGAGCAGGATCGCGCCCGCCTGCGCATACGGCATGGCCTCGAGCGCCGCGTCGACCGCCGATACGGCACCTCCGCCCTCGGCGCGCAGCCCGGCGAAAGCCGCCGCGACGAGTGCGCCGACGACGACCATGCCCGCGGCGGCATATGCCGTGAGGGGCAGCGTTTGCAGCTTCGAGAGCTCGGCCAGCAGGGCCCGCCGCATCAGGCGTCTCTCCGGGTGAAGACGAGCGCTCCTGCAGCCACCGCTGCGACGGCCCAGGCGGCCATGACGAGCCCGCCCGGCACAGCGTCGAGCCCTCCGGGGAGGACGAGTTCCGCATCGAAGCCGAACAGATTGCGTCCCGCCATGTCGGGAAGCCAATGGGCGAGCGGGGTCACCTTCGTGAGCAGCAGGGAGAACGAGACCACCGAGCTGTTCAGGATGAGGATGATCAGCGGGAGCGTGCCGTTGCGCGTGATCAGGGTGATGCCGAAGGCGAGGAGAGCGGTGAGGGTCCAGTAGACCGTCGTGCCCACCATGCGCCACATCGCCTGCTCGACGGGGACGGACTCGGGTGCGAGGTCGCCGAGGAGCAGTTGCGCGACCCCGAGGCAGGACGAGAGGGCCACGGCCGCGGTCAGGAGGGTGATCGCCACCACCGCCGTGAGCTTGGCCAGCACGAGCCGCACGCGACCGGGAACGGTGACGAGCGTGCTCGTGATCTGCCGGGACCCGCCGGCATCCGGGCTGTTCGGCGTGTATTCGCTGCTGACCGCCAGCACGCCGACGACGATCGCTCCGATCGTGCCGAGCGGCGCCGCGGCGAAGGCGGTCTCGAAGACCGAGATCGGGCCGAACAGGTCGGCTTCGCCCTCGTCGAGGGCGGCGACCGCCTGCGTGGCGTTCAGCGTCGTGATCGCGATGGTGCCGAGGACGCTCGCGAGCACGCCGGCCCATACTCCCGGGAGTGTGAGGGTCTTGCCCGTCTCGGCGGCGATGGTTCGGAGGAGTCTCATCGTGCGGTGCCGCCGTTCGACTCGGGCGACCCGCTCCCGCCGGTCAGGGCGAAGAAGGCTGCTTCGAGGTCGGCGTGCCCCCGGGTGATCTCGTCCACGGTGCCCGCGGCCACGATCCGGCCCTGGGCGATCACGACCAGGTCGTCCGCGACTCCGGCGACCTCGCCCATCAGGTGACTCGACAGGAGCACGGTTCCTCCGGCATCCGCCTGGCTGCGCAGCAGCTCGCGCATCCACCGGATGCCTTCGGGGTCGAGTCCGTTCACGGGTTCATCGAGGATGAGCATCGGCGGCTCGCCCAGCAGTGCCGCCCCGAGCCCCAGACGCTGCCCCATGCCGAGCGACAGCCGACCCACCTTGGTCCGCGCCGCGTGGGCGAGCCCGACCTGTTCGAGCACCTCGTCGACGCGGTGACGGCGGATGCCGCCCGCCCTGGCGATCCAGGCAAGGTGGCCCCGGGCTGTCCGTGAGCGGTGGGCGCCGGAACCGTCGAGCATCGCCCCCACCGTCCGCAGCGGATCGCGGAGGTCGCGGTAGGCGTGGCCATCGATGAGCGCGCGTCCCGCGGTCGGCCGGTCGAGCCCGAGGAGGATGCGCAGCGTCGAGGACTTCCCGGCTCCGTTCGCTCCGAGGAAGGCCGTCACGCGGCCCGGCCGTGCCTCGAAGGCGACATCGTGGAGCACCGTGCGGGAACCGTGCCGTTTCGTGAGTGATTCGATCGTCAGCATCCCTCGATCTCAGCGGTCCGCGCCCTCCGCGGCATCGCCCTGCAGGCGGGAAGCCCTCCGATCTCTCCGACCCGGGTTCCTCCACCCCTGGTCTGATGTGCGTGGCTTCGAGGGTGCCTAGACTCGGGCGGATGGATGCTTCGCCCCGACCGACCTGGCGCTCGCGCACGTGGATCGCCGCCGGGGGCATGATCGCGCTGCTGGTCGTCGTCCTGAGCGTTCTCGGTCTCGACGGTCCGCAGAGCCTGGCGGTCGTGTTGACGACGGCGGGGATCCTCGCCGTGGGTGTCCTCGTCTGGGCGACGGTTCGATCGCAGCGGCAGCGTCGGGAGTATGAGCGCAGCCTCACGGATTGGGCGGCCGAACGGGCGGCGCAGCAGGAGCGGCTCCGGATCGCTCGCGAGCTGCACGACCTGGCATCACACGGACTTGGCCTGATCACGATGCGCGCCGCCGCCGTGGCCCCGCTCGAGGGTGTCACCGGCGACGCGGAGCGGCGCAGAGCCCTCGTCGACATCGAGGAGGCAGGGCGTTCCGCGATGTCGGAGCTGCGAAGGATGCTCACCGTGCTGCGCGAACCGGGAGACGAGGTGCCGCTGCAGCCGCCCGCACGGCTGTCGGAGGTGCCGGGGATCGTCACCGCCGCGGAGGCGTTCGGCGTGCGCGCGAGCCTGCGCGCGGAGGACTTGGGCGAGGTGCCGCCCGCAGTCGAGGCCGCCGCGTGCGCGACGGTCCGGGAGGCGCTCGCGAACGTCGGACGCCATGCGGGGCCGGTGCCGGCGCGCGTGGCCGTCGAGCGGGACGGGAACGCTCTCCGCGTCGTCGTCGCCGACGACGGTCCTGCGCGCGGATGGCAGTCTCAGCCGGGAGCCGGCCACGGTCTGCGGGGCATGCGCGAACGGGTCGGCGCCCTCGGGGGAACGCTGATCGCCGAGCCCGTGGGGACGGGATTCCGCGTCGGGGCGCGCCTGCCGTTCGAGGCGGGGGCATGAGCGACGAAGGGATCCGCGTCCTGATCGCCGACGATCAGGCCCTGCTGCGACACAGCCTCGCCCTGATCATCGCCGGTGCCGAGGGGCTGACGGTGGTGGGCGAGGCCGAAGACGGCGCGGGCGCGATGGAGCTGGCGCGCGCCATCGCCCCGGATGTCGTGCTGATGGACATCCGGATGCCGGGGCTCGACGGCATCAGCGCGACGCGCGCCATCACGACGGCCCTGCCCGGCACCCGCGTGCTCGTGCTCAGCATGCTGGAACTCGACGAGTACGTCGACGGCGCCCTGCGCGCGGGTGCCAGCGGCTTCCTGCTCAAGGATGTGCGCCCCGAGCAGCTGATCGAGGCCATCCGCCGCACGCACGACGGGGAGTCACTGTTCGCGCCGAGCATCCTCATCCGCCTCGTCGAGCACTTCCTCGAAGGCGCGAATCGGCCGGCCGGACGCCCGCTCGCCATCCTCACGGCACGGGAGACCGAGGTGCTCACGCTCGTCGGCAGAGGCCTCGCGAATGCCGAGATCGCCGCGGCGCTCACGATCTCTATGGCCACGGTGAAGACCCACATCGGCAGCCTGCTGTCGAAGCTCGCGGCACGGGACCGCGCGCAGCTCGTGATCGCGGCGTACGAGCAGGGGCTCGTGGGCGCCTGAGACTCGCGCGGTGTCAGGCCGGCTCGTGCACGTGCACGGTCGAGGTCAGGCTCGTGCCGTTGAGGTCGAGGTAGATGACGCTCTCGGCCCGCGTGAGAGTCATGGTGTTGCGGCGCTCGATCAGGGCGGCCGCCGTGTCGATGAACCCCGGGTCGAAGCTGTACACGCGGATGTCCTCGCGGCGGTGGATGCGCTTGTCGGTCCACGGCGCCATCACCTTGGCCGGGTCGCGATGCGTGTAGACCACCGTGCGTTCGGCGAGGCGGCTGCCGTGATGCAGTCGCTCGGCATCGGGAGCCCCGATCTCGACCCACGCCGTGATCAGCCCGGTCATGTCGCGCACGAGCACCGCCGGCTCCTCGGTCGAGGAGATGCTGCCGCCGAATGTGATGCCCTCGGCGAACTCGAGCCCGTAGGCGAGCACCCGCGTGAGCATGTACGCATCGGTCTCGGACGGATGCCGGGCCACTCGCAGCGAGTAGTCCTCGTAGATTCCGCGGTCGGTGTCAGCGAGCTGCACCTCGAACGTGTGGACTGTCGAACCGATCGCCATGATCCCCGAGCCTACGCGGGTGCGGGAGCGGAGGCCGACCGGGTGAGAGGGGCGATCCGGATCAGAACAGCATCGGCTGCGCAGCCGCGGCGGCGCTGGGCGTGAAGCGCACGGCTGCCGCATTCGTCGCCCCTGTCTGCAGGTGGCCCGACTGCACGTGGCCCTGCCCTGGTCGGAACCCTCGGCGCGAGTAGTCGTCTTCGTGGCGGCCGTCGAGCCCGTGCATCCGGATGAGCGGGCGCGCACGTTTCGCGAGCCACTGCCGGTATCCCTTCGGGGCCTCCGCAGAGACGCCGGGGTAGAGCCCGCGGTATGACGACACGAGGTCGGGGCGATGCGTGCCGAGCCACTCGAAGAACCAGGGCTTCACGCCCGGTCGCAGGTGCAGCGCTCCATAGATGACGGTGCGCGCTCCCGCCTCCTTGATGCGCAGGAGGGCGCTGTCGATCGCCTCGAGCGAGTCGGTCATGTGCGGCATGATCGGCATCAGGAAGACCGTGACCGGGAACCCGGCATCGGCCAGGGCCCGCACGGTGTCGAGCCGTGCCTGCGTGGTCGGTGCTCCGGGTTCGATGGCCTTCTGCAGCTCGTCGTCGTACATCGCGATCGACATCTGCACGTCGACGGGCACGCGCTGCGCGGCCTTCACGAGCAGGGGGATGTCGCGGCGGATGAGCGTGCCCTTGGTGAGGATCGACATCGGGGTGCCGGATGCGGCGAGGGTCTCGATGATCCCGGGCATGAGCTTGTAGCGCCCCTCGGCCCGCTGGTACGGGTCGGTGTTGGTGCCCAGAGCGACCGTCTCGTGTTGCCAGCTGCCGCGCCGCAGCTCCTTCTCGAGCACCTCGACCACGTTCACCTTGACCACGATCTGCGAGTCGAAGTCCGATCCGCCGTCGAGGTCGAGGTACTCGTGCGTGCCGCGGGCGAAACAGTAAACGCATGCATGCGAACATCCACGGTAGGGGTTGATGGTCCAGGCGAACGGCATGCGCGAAGCGCCGGGCACGTGGTTCAGGGCCGACTTCGACAGCACCTCATGGAAGGTCATCCCGGCGAACTCGGGGGTGGTCACCGACCGCAGCACGCTGGACCGGTCTTCGAGCCCGGGCAGCGCCGCCGCATCCGTCTCGCCGAGTTTCTGTCCCTGCCACCGCATCTCCACATTCGAACATAATGACGATAGGAATGCAAGTGGTTCTGCGACATAGCTTCGAGTGAAAGAATGGACCAATGCCCCTCTCGCCGCACGCTCAGCATGCGGCTCCGCGCTCCCCGATTCACGGCCCCGCGCTGCCGCTCGGCATCGTCGTGACCGCGATCGGCGTGCTGCTCTCGATCGCCTCCGCTCCCGTCGCGGCGGTGGAGGCCGCGCCGATGCCGGAGCCGGTCGCCGTGATGCAGGTGCCGACCGTGCAGGTCGAGGCGACGACGGCCGCCGACCCGTGTGCGGACCCGGCCGTGCAGCAGGCGGTGCAGGCCGGCGACGACGCGGCCGTGGTCGCGGGCTTCGGCGGGGGAGCGGCTTTCCGCGAGGCCGTGGTGGCGGGCAACGCGCCCTGCATCTCGCTTCGCGATCCGGCCCGGGTCTGGGTCGTCGTGAACAAGAGCCTCCCGCTGAAGCCCGCGGACTACGAGCCAGGGGCGCTCGACTCCGTGCCGCTGCAGATGACGACGCTGTCGGGCCGGGTGCGGACCGATGTCGCGGCCGCCGTCGGGCAGATGGCCGACGCGGCGGAGGCCGCCGGCGTGGGGCGCATCGGCGCCAACAACGGCTACCGGTCCTACGGGCTGCAGGTCACGACCTACGACACCCACGTGCGCTCCCAGGGTCAGGGGCAGGCGGATGCCGGCTCGGCACGGCCAGGCCACAGTGAGCACCAGACCGGCCTCGCCCTCGACGTCGTAGCGTGCGGCAGCGGCTGCGGTGGACTCGACGGCTTCGGCGGCACCGCGCAGAGCGACTGGGTGGCGGCCCACGCGTGGGAGTACGGGTTCATCGTGCGGTACGAGCAGGTGGGCACGCCGGTGACCGGCTACGCGCCCGAGCCGTGGCACCTCCGCTACGTCGGCGTCGACCTCGCCAGGGCGTACCACGACGGCGGATTCCACACGCTGGAGGAGTTCTTCGGACTCCCGGCCGCCCCCGACTACGCGCACTGAATCGGCCGGAACGGCCCGTTCTGCGGCATCCGACAACCGCGGTACCCAGTGTCACCTCTGATGGGATGCATTCTCACAACGTCCTGTCCGAGCCGGTGCCCGGCACGTAGAATCGCCGGAGCAACGATGCACGACACGTTCGGGAGGACGCAATGGAACGCGACATCTACGAAGAGGATCACGAGGCCTTCCGCGACCTCGTCAAGGACTTCGTCAAGCGCCACGTGAACAACGAGGCGATCGAGCGGTGGGATGCCGCGGGGGAGATCGACCGGGCGACCATGCTCGCTGCCGGCGAGGCCGGCCTGATCGGATTGTCCGTCCCCGAGGAGTTCGGCGGCGCCGGGATGCTGCAGGACTACCGCTTCCGCACGATCGTGATGGAAGAGGTCATCGCCGCAGGGGCGGGTTCGCTGGCCGGTGCGTTCGGCATCCAGGACGACCTGGCCGTGCCCTACCTCGTGCACATGGGAACGCAGGAGCAGAAGGAGAAGTGGCTGCCCCGCATGGCCACGGGTGAAGTGCTCGGCGCGCTCGCGATGACCGATCCGGGTGCGGGTTCCGATCTGCGTGGCATCAAGACCAACGCCAAGAAGGTCGACGGCGGCTACATCCTCAACGGCGCGAAGACGTTCATCTCCTCGGGCACGACGGCCGACGTCGTCGTGACTTTCGTCAAGACCGGTGAGGGCAACCGTCCCGACGCGTTCAGCCTGCTGCTCGTCGAGAAGGGCATGGAGGGCTTCGACCAGGGCAAGAAGCTCAGCAAGATGGGCTTCCACGGCTGGGACACGGCCGAGCTCAGCTTCACCGACGTGTTCGTCCCCGACGAGAACCTGATCAGCGGCAAGGAGGGTCAGGGCTTCATCCAGCTGATGCTCAACCTGCCTCTCGAGCGTCTCTCGATCGGCGTCGCCGCAGCCGCAGCCGCGCAGGCCGCTCTCGACTGGACCGTCGCCTACACCAAGGACCGTGAGGCGTTCGGCGAGCGCATCGCCGACTTCCAGAACACCCGCTTCCGGCTCGCCGACATGGCGGCGAGCACCGATGCGATGTGGGCGTACATCGACCGCGCGCTGCTCGCGTACAAGAACAGCACCCTCACCGCGGAGGACGCCGCGAAGGTCAAGTTCTGGGCGACCGAACGCGAATGGGAGGTGCTCGACACCGGCGTGCAGCTGCACGGCGGTTACGGCTACATCATGGAGTACCCGATCGCCCGCGCCTTCACCGATGCTCGGGTGCACCGCATCTACGGTGGCACGAACGAGATCATGCGCGATCTCGTCGGTCGTCAGATCGTCGGCAAGCGCTGACACACGGCTGAAGAGGCCCCCGGATGCTGCGGCATCCGGGGGCTTCGTCGTCTGCTGGCCTCTTCTTCGTCTCCCGGCCTTCTTCGTGTCCCGGCCCTTCTTCGTCTCCCGGCCCTTCTTCGTCTCCCGGCCCTTCTTCTCTGCGGCATAACCCGTTCCCCGCGACACAACTTCGGAGATCGGGCGCGACTCGCCGTCGAAGGGGGCCGCGGGGCGGCGTGTCGCCCCGGAACTCCGAAGTTGTGTCGGGGGTGGGGGAGGGGAGACGGGGGGGGAGACGGGGAGACGGGGAAGGGGGAGGGGAGGGGGCCGTGGACACGGGTGTCCGGGCGGGGTTGAATCGAGGGCATGACGAGCTCGGTCCCGCAGATCCTCGCTGACCACGTCGTTCGGGGCATCGCGCCAGGAATCATCGGCGTGCTCGGCTCTCCGGGCGGGAAGGTCGAGATCTTCGCGACCGGGGACCTGCCGCCGGATGCGATCGTGCGCATCCAGTCGATGACGAAGCCGATCCTGGCGGTTGCCGCGCTGCGGCTCGTGCAGGAGGGCCGCCTCGGTCTCGACGATCCGGTGGAGCGGTGGATGCCCGAACTCGTCGACCGTCGGGTTCTGCGCGCGCCGGACGCCACGCTGGACGATGTCGAGCCGGCGGCGACGCCCATCACGGTACGGCATCTGCTCACGAACACTTCGGGGTACGGAGTGCAGGTCGCACCGACTCCGTTGGCGGAGGCGATGATCGCCAACCGGACGGCAGCGGGCCAGGAGCCCGTGGCGCTCGGCGCGCAGGAGTGGTTGGACGCGCTCGCGGCACTGCCGCTCACCTTCCAGCCCGGAACCGGATGGCGTTATCACCACTCGTTCGGCCTTCTCGGGATACTGCTCTCCCGCGTCGTCGGCGGCACGCTCGAGGAACATCTGCGGCGTGACCTGTTCGGCCCGCTCGGCATGGTCGACACCGGGTACACGGTTCCGCTCGACCAGGCGTACCGGCTGCCCGCCGCGTACCGGCACGAAGACGGCCGTCTGGTCGAGGTCGAGCCTGCAGCCGGAGGATTCTCGCTGGCGCCCGCACCGTTCGACCTCAGCCATTCCGAACTCGTGTCGACGGCGTCCGACTATGCGGCGTTCGCCGGGATGCTGGCGGCGGGCGGGCGCCACGACGGGAAGGTCATGCTCGCCCCCGAACTGCTCGCGCTGATGCGCACCGATCAGATCCCGTCGAGTGCGAAGACGCCGGACAGCTTCTTCCCGGGATTCTGGGAGGGCACGGGCTGGGGTTTCGGTGTCGCGGTGCAGACCGGAGGGGACGCGGCCGGCCGATACGGGTGGTCCGGTGGACAGGGAACCGATTTCTCCATCGACCCGGACGGCTCGTTCCGGATCGTGCTGACCCAGGTCGAGATGGGGCCCGAGGTCATGGGCCTGTTCGCGAAAGTGCAGGAGAGCCGACTCGCGGACGCCAGCGGCGACACTTCTGCCGAGTGGTGCGACGACGCGTGGGACACGGCTGCCGATGACGGCCTTGCAACGGCGTGAGCTCTGCCGTGCGGCTGGCGGGGCAGGCGGTTGCGCTGACCGTCTCGGCCTACGGTGCCCGCCGCTGCCTGACTCTTTCGTGGATAAGTGCGAGGTTGGGTCTTTTGTGGAGGAGACGTCTCCGGGTGCCCTGTGGCGGCTTCCTGCGGAATTCTGGGATGTGATGCGGAGATAGCTTCGAAGGTAGCGTGTTACTCGGTTAGAATGAAGCATGTCCACTTTGACCGGGTTGCACGAGGCGATGAGTCACCTCGACACGGCATGGGCGGGCGCCGGGGAGGCGGGGGATCTGTCCCGGGCCGAGCTGGTCGCGG
>NZ_JBSHGY010000011.1:0-57460 GCF_053618035.1 Microbacterium sp. NPDC055665
GGTGTTCCCGGCCCAGACAGGCCGGGAACACCACCCCCGTGGGCGGGTTAGTTGTCCGCAGACTCGCCGGTGGCGGTGCTGGTCAGACCCCGGCGCCGACGCACCGTGAGGACGGTGCCTGCGACGAGCGCGCCGATGCCGGCGACGAGCGCCCCGATGCCGATGCCGGTACCGCCGGTCTGCGCGAGCGCGCCAGGTGTCGTCGAGAACCACGGATCCTCGTCAGTGACCTTCTTGCCCGTGTAGATCGACTCACCGGTTGCGGTGGCGGTGTCACCGTGCAACTGGCCGTCCTTCACACCGGTGAGGGTGCCCTGGCAGTCGATCGACTCCCCCACAGCGAAGTCACCAATCACGTTCGGGGCGATCTCGGAGATCCCGTCGACGCACACGATGTCCTTCACCCTGCCGGCAAGACCCGGGTGGGTCCTATCCGTGACTACGACATTCTTCAGGTTCACGTCACCGGTGTTGGTGACGTGAAGACCGATCCGAGTGCCGTCCTTGAGGTCCTTCTTCGGGATGCTGTACGCCTGGTCGGCCGTGTCGCGGTCACCCTTGGTAAGACCCTCGTCGAGCGTGAACTTCTCGATATCGATCGCCGGGTTCCCCGGCGTCTTCGTCCACACGACGTCGGTCTGACGGTCAACGTTGTTGTACGTCTCCGTGGCGACGTTCTCGACCTTCTCCGCCGGGGCAATACGAACCATCTTCGAGTACACGGAGAACGACTGGGCCAGGTCCAGGCGAGTGTTGATCAGGTCGAAGTACGCCTGCGTGGCCGACGCCGTCAGCGTGTACGACGCCTCATCGAACGCGACGGTGAACAGGTCCCCGTGCGCGTCCTTCATGGAACCGGCACTGTCCGCGACCAGGTCACCCTTCTTGAACACCCGCTCCTCGCCGTCGTAGACGTCGGTGTTCGCGTACACCGCCCAGATGCCCGTGTACGAATCGCGGACCCGGTCGAACGTGTCCGCAAACGACCACTGCGACGAACCGTACGCACGGTCCGCGGGAAGCTCCGAGCTGTTCAGCTCATAGTTGAACACCGAGTTCAGCGGGATCTCCGCCCCGTCAATGGAGTCACCACCGGGGGCAATGACAACGTCCTTGTCCGGGTTGATCGCCTTCAGCGGGTTCGAGACGATCTTCGTCTGCCGGTGCGAGTTCTCCAGATTCTGGCGAGCGATATTCTCGATCACATACCCGTCGACCTCTTTGGTCACCGTCGCCATGATGTCCACGTTGTAGACCGTGCCCATCAGGTCCTGGTTGATGATCGGGTCCGTCTCCGGGTTGATCGGAGCCTCGTCGTACGCCTTCAGGTTCGCCGGCTGCGGGTCACCCGAGACCGTCTCCCCGTTGGGGAGGGTCGTGTCGATCGTCTTCGCGAACGCGTACACGACACCATCGAGGATCTGAATGTTGAACTGATCCGTGACGTCCACACCGGTGGCCTTGTTCGTCAGACGGATACCGGTGGCCGGATCAACCGCGAGATACTCCTCATCGTAGTCATCAACGACTCCCAGCTTATGGACGTTATATGCGAGCTTGTCAGGACCCGGAGTGGCATCCATCGTCACCTGGTACCGAACCTTGTCGCCCTTAACGAGCGTCTTCCCGTCGATGTCGATCAGGTCGATGTCCAAGACCTCCTTGTCCGGGGTGAACGAGGGGATCTCCACCACCGGAACCTTCGTCGCGATCTTCACACCGTTCACGATCTGGAACGCCTGGTTCTTGACCGTGGACCCCGCCGGCGTGGTGTCCTTCACCTGACCGGTGAAACGCATCGTCAACCACCCCTGCGCGGTGTTGCCGAGGATGTTGTCCTTCACCCAGTCGTCCGTGAACGTCGCCGTGAACGAGTTCGACGCGGCATCCCAGGTCAGCTCGTACGCCTTCTTCGACACCGGCTTCGGGTTACCCGCATCCCGAGAGTCCCAGAACTCGACCGAGGTCTTGTTCGGGATGAAGTTCGAATCGAACGAATCCTGCACCGCAAACGACGTGATCTTCTCCCGCACATTCTCCGGAATCACGAGATCCAGACCGACGGAATACTCCAGCTTCTGACCCGGGAACACCGACAACCCGTTGATGTTCTCGTAGGTCTTGTCGCCGGACTCCTCCCCCGAACCGACAACCTCCTTGTTCGGATTCGGCAGCCACGCGTCCCACGTCTCCCGCGGATCCCGATCCGGGGTATCCACCGCGGCCGCCATGCTGCCCTGCTGGGCGACGTGGATGTCGAACCAGTACTCGCCGCCCTGCCAGCTCTCCCAGCCGAAGTCACCCGGCACGAAAGCATCGGAGACGGTATCGCCGTTGTTAGCAATCGCCTTCGACTTCGTGACCTGCTTCGTGGATCCGTCCTCGCCGGTCCAGTTCAGGATCACGTCCGCGTTCACGTTCTCGACGATCGAAGACCCGCCGTTGGACGCGTGGACCGTGTCGTACACCGGCTCCTTACCGCCCGCGATCGCGAACGCATCCTTCGCATCCGTCGTGATACTCAGCGAGTACTGCATCGGCGGCTCAGACTCATTCAAAGCCAGACACATCGCACGCGTCGAGTTACCCGCCGCCTGCGCCTCAGCCACCGCCTCAGCCATCGCTCGGTCGATGGCTGCATGGTATGCGCCAAGGTCCGAGATTCCGGAGGCATCGGTGAGAATGCCCTGACGGCCGGCGCCCACCCACGCGTCATACATGCCCTCAGGGACCGAGGGGTTGATGACACCCGAACCCCACTTGACATCAGGGGTTGCCGACGTAGCCCAGAACATCGCAACCACGCGTGATGTTCCAGGTGCGCCCCCCTTACGAGCATCCGCGCGGTCGAGAGCGACCGAGCAGGCCTGCTGCATCGCCTGGAAGGCATTAGGCGTGAACGATGTGTCCGGGGCTGGCCCAACCGGGTTGTTCGCGAAGAACCAGTTCTGCGAGTCCTCGCCTTGGCCCTGGACAAAAGAGCGGTCGGGGTTGATGTCGTCAAAGATCCATCCATAGGTACGGACGTTCCCATCAGTGCCTCCGCTGCCGGGCACGTTTGCGCCGCCGCTTGCTGCGCTGGCGGGGAGTGCGGTCGCGAGCATTCCCACGCCGAGGAGTGTCGCCGCCAACGCCCCAGCTGTCAGACCACGGGTCGCGCGTCTCGCTCGACCCTCAACTTTTCCCTGACTTGAGGGACCTGAACGGCCCCTCGTCCCTACAATATGAAACGTCCGAGATGAACGCATTTGAGAATTCCCTTTCTCGTTTTCTTGGATAGACGGGGGTTGAGGGTGCAACCTCAACCCCCGTCGCCACACCCCGGTGGGGCGCGAAGCTCATCCCAGGAGAGCGCCCTGACGCATTAGGTGCTGCTACTCCCACACGTTCTTGTCGCCGAGACAGCCGCATGAGCTGGTGTTTCGGGGTGCACCCATTCCTCCGCCCGGGCTGCCGCCGCCGGTCGACGGGGACCCGCCGCCGTTGGATCCGCGGGAGGACGGGTTTCCACCGCCCCCGTTGCTGTTCTGCTGCTGCTGTTGGCGTTGTGCGGCAGCTTGACGCTCGGCTTCCTCAGCGGCCGCCCGACGGGCGGCTTCTGCTTCCCGGTCAATGACTGCCTGGTGCGCGGCCCCTGCCGCCTTCACAGCAGCGATGTACGCGCTCACAAGCCCCGCACGGTCGGCCAGTGGCAGAGACTGTGCGTCGTCCGTAGTGAGAGCGGCCGCGGTGGCAACAACGGCCGCCGTTTCTGCAGGAGCCTTCGCCCAGGACAACGTGGCGCCCTTCTCCGCGGCCGACGCGATCACCGCATCCGCACTGTCCGCCGCAGCGACAGCAGCCTCCATGATTCTCGTCGTGGCCTTCTGCACCAGGTCGATGTGGGAGCGTGTCTTCTTCGTGTCCGATGCGAGAACTGCCGCCTGAGACCGGAGCTCCTCCGCCGTGAACTCCGACACAGGGCGAGCCTCAGCCGACACCTTCCGTTCGCGCTTGAGCGCGTCATGTAGCGCCGGACGGTCAACAATGAACACACCCGACTCGTCCAACGCCAGGTCAGTCTCCGCATACGCGGTCACCTTCGACAACAGATCGGCACGAGTAGCAGGATCGGCCACAGTGCTATCGGTGAGCGTCGACGCTATCGCCAACAGAGAAGGATAATCATCCGTGAGAGCCGCCTCCGCAGCGTGCAATTGCTCAACCGCCTCGCCCTGCGCGTCATAGACGGCGACACGATCGGCCGCGGCCGCCTCGAACGCCTCAACGGCACTCTGACGCTCAACGTGCAGAACAACAAGCACCACGGCGACGGCCGCAATCGCGGCGCCGCAGGCAGCCGCGATGAGCCACCGCTTCCATCGGGGGGCGGGAGTACCAGGCGACGTCGTGTCCTCTGCGATCTCGTAAGTCGAGAGATTAGTCATGTGCTTCTCCAGGTCAGGGGTGGCCCGGCCCTGGAGCAACCGGGCCACCCAATGCTGTCAACGTCGATCGCGTCGACCCCCACCGCCCGTCGGAGGTGAAGCAAGAACACCTCCGCGGGCGTTCAAATTATTGATACCTCGTAGATCATCACAGTTTCTATCGAATTTCACAAATCTGTGCATCCCCGAGTTGAGTTCAGGGTCAATCTGTAGGCTTTTGTCCGTGCTCCCTCACGCTCGCTTGTTCCGACACTCGTTGGCGAGCATTCTGCGAGCAGAGCTCGCTATACACGAGCTTCGCCCGGGGGAGGTGTCCGCGCTCATCGACATGAACCACCAGACCCTTCGTCGGGCGCTCTCGGGCGATCGCGAAGTCACTGTGTACGAGCTTTTGCGACTCGGGGAGGTCTTGAGGATTCCCTCCTCAGTGCTGGTGCAGCGGGCTCTTGACCGAGCAGCGGAGGAAGAGGCTCGCCTGGAGGCCATCGAACACAGAACACGAGAGGAATTCGGGTGAGCATCGCAGTCAGTCGCGGTAGCAACCGCGTCGCGAACGTCATCTCGGAAGTCGGAGGCCCGGCGCCTCTGCTTGCTCTTGGAATCCTGGAGGTTGGAATCTCGGAACAGGCCCTGTTCCCAACGATCGTTGCGCTGTTTACTCTGGCAATCGTGCCGTATCTCGGAACAATCCTGCTCTCACGCGCTGGTCGCGTCTCGGACCGTTTCGTGGGGAACCGTCGTCAACGCCTTCCGATTCTTGTCGGTACTTTGCTGATCGTCCTCGCCGGACTCGTGACCTTGCTTTTGATCCGCTCGCCAGCCGCACTGATCCTGATCTCGGTGACAGCCGTGGTCGCTCTGCTCATCGTCACTGGCATCACCCTGATCTGGAAGATCTCGATCCACGCGACAATCGCGATGTTCTTCGCCGGGCTACAGATCGCCCTTTACGGGCCTGTCGGCATCATCGCATTGCTCATCCCCCTCGCTGTTTCATGGGCACGATATGCGGAGCGAGCTCACACCATCGCCCAGCTGTTCGCAGGCAACGCATTGGGCGTTCTTCTCGTTATTGCCTATGCGATAGCGACACGCGCCCTCAGCTGACGAGTTCGTGAAGGTTGCGGCGACGGCGTATGTACCAGCCTTCGACTGTCAGCGCGAGCGCCCCGACAACGAATCCGAGCGGAGAAAGCCAAGCCGCTGCATCCAACGAGGTCTGCACAACCTGCAAGATGCCCAGGATCGATAGCAGGTACACGGCGCTCAAGACAACCAACCCGACCATGCCGACACTGATGAATCCGTATGCGATCCGTGAGAACCCCGCGCGGGAGGGTGAGGAGATGTACCGCCACAACGGGACTAGAAGCATCCCCGCGAGGATCGACGGATACAGGTGCCCGAGGAATGAATACACCCGGAACCAGTGGGAGTCGTTGAAATCCACTAGGCCGGTCGAACTGTAGTCCGTTGCCCCCATCGGGAACAGTACTACCGCCAGCAGGACCAAGCTGACCGCGCCCGCGAGGATCCCTCTCCTGCTCCGCACGAAACCTTCCACTCGTGGCGCATCAAGGATTCGCGCCAGACCAATCGCGAAGAGCGCTGCTGTTCCGAAGATGAGCAGTCGGACTATCAGGTTTGCGAAGTTGTGCCCGCCCAGCCAGCTGTCAACGGTCAGGTGCACCCAAGGAATCGTGAACAACGTCGCGACCGTGAACACCGCCAACGCGGCAGCGGAGAGCAGGCCTTGACCTTTGAGTACACCTCGAAACTTCAAGCCGAGCACGGCCATGCACAGCAACAGCGCTAGTACGTTCACCAACTACCTCCAGGATTAGCATCTCTCCTGAAGACAGAGGAGCCACCACCTGTTTTCATCACTCGCGAAGCATGTGGACCATCGTCTACGCCGTCGCGGACGGCCGAACCACCGATCGCAGTTGCGGCAGGCTGCGAAGTTCGCCTCTGCCCGTTGACCACCGAACTACGCCTTCGGAGATCACGTCGTCAACGCGCGTCAGGGAGGGCGGCGTGTCCGTGCGACTCCTGTGGTTCTAGGTCTATAGGGTGAGTGCATGTCAGTCGAACGCCTCCCGTGGGGAACCCGTGAACAGCCGAAGAAACTCGGTTACTTCATCGCGGGACCAAGGAAGCAGCAGCTCGAAGAGATGGTGGAGGCTGCCGGAGTCTCCGGCGCGGTTTTTGTCGAGCGTGTGATCGCTCACCTCTACGAGAACAAGACCAACCGGGGGCTTCCAGAATGGTGGCCCGAGCAGGACGCGCAGGATGGGGAGCTGCCTATCGAAGCCGCTTAACGAAAGATCCCGCCGGTGACGACCGGCGGGATTCTTCCAAGTTTTCGATCCTCTGAGCTGGAGACTCTTCGGATCGTATGTGAAGTACCGGGACCAACCGGGGCTTCGTTGTACCTACCAACGCTAGTGAGAAGGTGATGCAATCATACGACGCGATGATGCGGTTTTCCAGTCAGCTGCGCTGATTTCTCGGCGTGTCGCGCCCGATACGGGTGTTTCTGACGGTGGTGGCGCGCCTGGGTGGGCTGTGTGGTTGGAGCCTGGTAGCCCGGCTGCGGAGGTCCTTTCACGGGCCTCGGATGCTCCTGTTGGCGCCGGCGAGTCGTCGTCTGGTGACCGCGATGTTCCGGTGTTGTCTGTCGCAGATGCGTGGGAATTGACGCGTGCGCTTGCTCGGAGGCCGTTCGTGCACCGGATGGTCGCGGAAGCGGACGGGGTGGTCCGTTCGAACCGGTACCCGGTGAACTATCCGGTGGCATCTCCTGTCCCGCCGTCGACGCCCTATTGCATCGATATCGCGGATGGCGAGGGCCGGTTCTGGTTGGCCCCGTTTGATCTGGATGCGAAGCAGCCGGAGGATTTCGAGCAGGCCGTCGAGGATCTCGGCGTGGTGGTGCGGGTGCTGCGGGACGCGGGTGTCCCGTATGTGGTGTGTAAGTCGAGCCCGAAGCCGGCGGGTGGTTTCCATGTCTTCGTTCCGCTCGACGGCGTGGAGTTGCCGGTGATGGAGCAGCTCGCGGATGCGGCGAAGGCGGTGTTGCCGAGCCTTGACCACGGTCTGCTGCGCAATGCCGCGAAGGGTGCGATTCGTCCCCCGGGGGCACCTCACGCGGCCGGCGGTCAGTCGATCGTGATGGAAGGGGACCCGAACCTGCTCCTGTCCCCCACGGTCACCGCCGGCGACCTGTTGCGGGTGATCGCGGGGTTCCGGCAGTTGCGACCCGCCGTCGACCCCACCACGCCCGTCTCGATGTCGAGCGCCGCCGACGAGACAGCCGCGATCGCGGCGCCCGTGTCTCTGCGGACGCATCGCCCGCTGCCGGCATGGGGCGAGGCGCACATGGCGGCGCCAGGCGGTGGCCGCGACCCGTCCCGGAATGGGTACATGTGCTTGTTGGCGGCCGCGGTCGCCGGATGGACGTTGCGCGATGTCACCCATGCGGCACAGGCCTACCCTGGCATGGAGTACTACCGCACGAAGCACAACCCCTCCGGGGGCCCCCGGACTCCTCGCTCGAGGAAAGACACGACCTCCCGCCTCGAGCGGCAGTGGGCGAAAGCGCAGGAGCGCGCGTTGCTGTACCGGTACGCGCCGGCCGACACCGGGCGTGATCTCACCGAGCTCACACGGATGGTCGACGTCTTTGACGGCATGCTGACCGCGTTCCGGGTCTCCCCTGGCCGCTGGTCTCGTGACGAACGCGCGTTCACCGACAGCACCGTCATGACCGGCCTCGCCTGGCTGTCCCTGCGCTCCGGGAAGCGCGACGTCGCGGCAGCGCTGCGCACGATCGCCGACACCACGGGGCTTCCTTCCAGCAGCGTTCACCGGTCGTTGAAGCGCCTGCAGAAGGCCGGGCTGGTGGCCTGCACCCGGGAAAGCGACGGGCCGGATGCTGCGGTGTGGAGGGTCCAAGACACGTTCTCCACATCCCCCGAACACGTTGGGCCACACCACAACATGACCGCCCGCCCCCCGGGCCAGGTCTATGACGCCCGTGCGGTTCTCCTGGCCGAGTTGGAGGAGCGTGTCGTTGCGGGCCGGCATGACGTGTTCACCCGGGCAGGGCTGGGCCCGACAGCGCGACGCGTCTACGAGGCGTTGCGTGCGGAAGACGCGGATGTGGAGCTGGTTGCGGAGCGGGCGGGCCTGCCGGTGGGGCGGGGGCGGGCGGTGCTGCAGCGGTTGCGACGGTACGTGTTGGCTCGGACGAAAGCGGGCCTGTGGCGTCGGCCGTTGCGTGATCAGCGTGCCCGGGCAGCGAAACAGCTGGGCACGGATGGTGTCCTCGCGCGCAGGGCGCGGCGGCATGAGCGGGAGCGGGAGCTGTGGGCGTGGTGGCAGAACCACCTCACCCGCAAGGGCGGCAGATCCGGGAAGAACCGTGCCGGCCCCGGCCAAACCCTCATCTTCCAACTCACCGACACGCACGGCGGCCCCGAGGCCTACCCCTCCTACCCCACATATCCGGACGGGCAAGGGGACCACCACACCGCCTGGCGATACGTGGTCGCCGGACTCCTGCAACAACTGCGCGACACCGAACTCGCCGCGTAGCGGGTGTGTGCGACTGGTTCCGTGGTTCACGGTCCGCGATGATGGAGCAATGTCTTCCCTCGAATCAACGGTTGATCGCGATCGGGAAGCGGACGTGTCCGTCGCGCGGACGCCCGGTGGATCCGAGGCGGGGAAGCCTAACTTCGTCCCCGAGCTGTTCCGTGCTACGACCGCGGGCGACTGACTGGCTCTAGTTCTCCTCGTCGACGACGAGCCGTTGATCTCGTCTGGACAACACCAGGGCGAGGCGACGTCCGAAGCTTTCGTCCTTCAACGCGGGGTTATCTGCGCTTGCTTCTGCTGCGGCGAGAGTCGTGGTCAGGACCGCGACGATTGCAAAGATGGGTCCCATCCACGGAGCCTGAGCGCCAAGAGCCACGCTCGCGACAACGACCGATGCAACGATGAGCAGTCCCGCGATCAGGCTGGCCGCTTTGTGACGGCTGGAGCGTGCAGACCCCAGTGTCAGGCCCGCACTGATCGCAAGAGCTGCTGTGAGCGCGTAGGTGAGAACTTCACCATTGTTTCCAAGGACCATCCGGGGCTCCGTTCCTAGCACGGGAGCCTCTAGATTACGCCGGGGATCGGGGGTGTGGGCGTAGCCTGCAGGCGCAGTTGTGAGACGCCTGTTCCAGGTGGATCATTGGGGACAGGGGTTGGGGGAAGCTCCGGTGTGGGGACGGGGCATGCGAATGTGTGTGGTTGTCTTGGCGTCTTTTCCCCTCCCCTAGGGATGGTGAGACAACCACACACTTCTGCTGTCACTGTTCTGGTCCAGAGGGCCCTTGATCAAGCCGCGGAGGAAGAGGCTCGTTTGTAGGCCTTGGAACACGCACGGCCGCAGCGCGTGAGCGAGGACTGCCCCTCAGCTAGTCTCAAGCTTCTGTTTCTTGCTCCTTGCGCCTGGAAGCAAGGTTGTCATAGCCAACAGGGCCACTGGGAGAAGCTTCAGCTCTCGTGGGTAGCAGCTTGTCGCGCTCTCTTCCGTGAGCTTCGAATCACAGCCATAACCACGGGTAGGGCGATGACTACTGTCGCGGCGACCACGAGGTACTCGTTTAGCCCCAGCGTCACGCCGAGTAGCAGGAGGACCGCTAGCGATACGAGGTACACGGCGAGACTCAGCAGGGCCGAACGCCAGTTCCACGCTCTCATCACAAACCTCCTGGCCTAATCCGTGATGGCGTTTTTCAGCCATCCCCCCACGATAGTGACCCCCAAGGTATAGACAGCAACGTGTACCGGAGCCCCCCCCCAGATCATCTGACCGAGAGGCAGCCACGGAGGACTGCACTCCCGATCAGCCACGAGCCTATGACGAGTATCAATCACCAATACTTTCTGTCCATCCGTAATTTTGTCAAGACATAAATAATGACGGATGTACGTACGCCCGTCGGGTTGTATGGAATGCAGTATTGATTGACGTACAGACGTCTGCCAGGATGGATGGACGGACACCCGTCCATCCTGATGTTGGTGGCGAGAACTGGAAGGAACGCATCCAAGATGCATGTGATCGCGGTAGGGAACCGAAAAGGTGGCGTCGGAAAAACCACGGTGACGCTGAACCTGGGGTGGGCGTACGTGCTGATGGGGAAGAAGGTGCTGATCATCGACCTTGACTCTCAGATGAACGCGACGACCACACTCGAAGCAGCGGGCGAGTTCAACATCTTCGACGTGCTGTACTCGGGACAAGTGGGGACACTTGGCGATGCCATCGTCTCCACGGCCTGGCCAGGGCTCGACGCCGTACCAGGTTCACGTGATGTCGCCCGGATCGAGTCAGAGTCGTTGATGGCTGCCGAGATGAGGCTGAAGACCGCTGCGCATGGGGTGGAAGCTCTCGATGCTTACGACGTCATCCTCATCGATCTGCCACCGTCTTTGGGCAGGCTGACCTTGAACGGTCTGGTCTTCGCAGACGCTGCGATCGCAGTGACCGAGCCTCAGTCGTTCTCCGTGAGTGGCTTGAGTGACTTTCTCGATGTCATCCAAAAAGTTCGATCGATGCCAACTCTGAACCCAGCTCTGCGGTTCGGTGGAATCGTTGTGAACCGAGTGAGCAGCTCGCCTATCACATTGGAACACAAGTTCCAGCTCGCCGAGATTGAAGCTGCCTATGGTGAAGCAGTCCTTCAGCCGTACATTCCCGTAGCCACATCAATGCAGGACTCGAGTTCAAGTCATGTCCCGTTGACCAGGCTAGGGCGGCGTGGAGCACGATTGCACGAGACGTTCGTTGAACTCGCCCGAACGCAGAAGGAGGCGCTCTGATGGCACCCGTGGAAAGGAAGTCGGCGCTCGCGAAGGCTCCGACGATCGATGTCGTCGAGGCGCTCACCGCCCCAGCGCCGGCTGTGGAAACCCCAGCAGCATTGGAACAGCGCGAAACAAGCTCAAGCCCAGCGGCTCAGCGCGACACGGAGGCTTCCTCTTCCGTCGTTCCCAACACGCAACGGGAGGCGAAGCCCAAGGGTGAGATCAGTCCTTCGTCCGTCCGAAGAGGACCTGGAAGGCCACGATCACGTCGCCGAATGGAACCGCTCTCGACAAAGATCGACATCGAGCTCCGTGACGAAGTCGACGCCTATCTGCTGCAGCATGACATGACATTCGTCGACCTGCTCGACGAAGCCCTGCGTGCGAAGCTCGCAGAGTTTTCAGGGGATCGGTGATCGGCGGCCTCCGCTGACGAATCGCCGGGCGGTATCCGACACGCGCGGGACGCATGGCCATGAAACGCAATATTGAGCTAACGGTACGGCCCGATGACTACCCGAAAAACGGGGGAGCGGACCCGCCAGGTAGTGAAGTTGCTTGCCAGGCGGCGCGGAAGGAGTCGAGACTCGCACGCCGAGGCTGAAAGCTAACGGCAGATCAAGCAGAAAACCGCAAGTCATCCGCAAATTCGGGAGACTTCAAGTTGTTAACGTTCATCGCACAGACCACCATCTGATGCGAGGAACACCATGGCACGGCACCGTAAGCCCTACGTCCCGTCGACGCAGCTCGAGTTCGACCTGTGGGGGAGCGGTGAGGAGGAAACTGCGACCGCGGCGACCAAGAGTGAATCGAGGACGACGGATGGTGTGGACACCACATCCGGCATGGTTGCTGGACACGGAAACGTCGCGGACGGCCGCGACGTGGATGGCCAGCTTTATGGCGGCGCTCACAGCGAATCGAGGGCACATGAACCAGTTCGGGCTGCTTCTGAGGGACTTCTGGAAGTCCCATCGACCGAAGGCGTACGCGGAGATTCCGGATCCGGAGTCGTTCTTCACTCGGGCGGGGGAGGAGATCTCGTTGGCGATCGCGGAGCTGACGCCGACTCTCGCCGGAGCGGATCTGCCTGGCGAGGAAGCTCTGGCGAAGGTAGCCCGGTTGGCGAACGCCCGGGCCCAAGCCACGGAGATGGCCTTGATGGACTCCGGGTTGTGGACGGATCCGGAGATCTCGCGCGAGGAGTGGGAGGGATCGACGCAGGATCACGTGGAGGCGTTGATCGACTGGGCGTGGCTGATGGCGGAGCAGCTGGAGGGGGAGGCGAACCACGATCTGACGATCGAGGCCGCAGCGTCCAGGTTCCTGCTGCCGCCGACGTTCCTGCAGGAGATGGCAGAAGCGACCTCACCTCGCGCGTTCTTGAAGGAACCGGAGCACTGGGCGGTGTGGCTGGACAGCATCGAGATGCGCTGGGTGAGGGACAGCACCACTCCCTGAGGTTCCGGCCTGCAGGCGGGGTCGATCTTGCCCCGTCGGGGGCCCGTGCCCGGTATGCGGCGAATGTCGACGCGATCCGCGTGCTGCGCATGCTCGAGGACATGCAGCGCCCCGCGACGGCGGATGAGCAGCGCGTCCTGGCCGGCTGGTCGAGCTGGGGAGCGGTCCCGGAAGTGTTCGACGAGTCGAAGACCGAGTGGAGCACCCAGCGGAGTGAGCTTCTGGCCCTCCTCAGCGCCGACGAGTGGCGTCAGGCGCGCCGCACGACGCTCTCGGCCCACTACACCTCACCCGACTACGTGGAGGCCGTCTGGGAGGCTGTGGCGGCCCTGGGGTTCGATGGGGGAGAGGTGCTGGAGCCGGGGTCTGGGTCCGGGACGTTCCTGGGGATGGCGCCGTCGACCGCCCGCATGACGGGTGTGGAGTTGGACACCACGACAGCCCGGATCTCTCAGGCCCTGTACCCGGCCGCGACAGTCCGTGCAGAGTCGTTCGTCGACACGGCGTACCCCACCGGGTACTTCGACGCGACGATCGGGAACGTGCCGTTCGCTAACGTCGTCCCGCACGACCGGGTCGATAACGCGAACGGGCACTCGCTGCACAACTACTTCATCCTGAAGAGCCTGCGCCTGACCCGCCCGGGCGGTCTTGTCGCTGTCCTCACTAGCCACTACACCCTCGACGCCGGTAACCCCGGTGCCCGCCGTGAGATGAACGCGATGGCGGACTTGGTCGGCGCGGTCCGTCTCCCCTCGGGCGCGCACCGGCGCACCGCCGGCACCGAGGCCGTCACCGACTTGCTGATCTTCCGCCGCCGCGAGCCCGGCACACCGCCCGCCGACCGCCTCTGGGAGGGCGTGACAGCGCGCATGGTCGACGGGGTGAAGACTCGCGTGAACTCGTACTTCGACCGTCGGCCCGAGCACATCCTCGGCACGCTTCACGTCGGGCAGGGCATGTACGGATCCGAGACCACGCACGTGCGCGCCCTCGGGGACCTCCAGGACGTGCCCGCGCAGCTGCGCGACGCCCTGTCGAGCGTCCTCGCCGACGCCGAGCACGCCGGACACCGCATGACACCCCGCACAGACACTGCCCCTGCCCCTGTCCTCGCTCAAGCGGCAGAAGCCGAGTGGGGTGGGACGATCCACGCGCTGCCCAACGGGAAGTTCGAGACGACAACCCGGGAGGGGCGTGTCCCGTTGAAGGTGCCGAAGTCCGCGGCCGTCGAGCTGCGAACGCTGCTCGAGCTGCGTGACCACGCGAAACGTCAGCTGGCCACCGAACGCATCGCCGTCGACGACACCACAGAGCTGCAGGACGGACGTGCGGCGCTACGCGCCGCGTGGGATCGGTACGTGCACCGGTACGGCCCGGTCAACCGGTACACGTCGACGTCGACGGGACGCACGAACGAGGCCGGTGAGGTGATCCTCGCCCGCCGCACCCCGACCGCACCCCGGCTGCTTCGCGACGACCCGTTCGGGCCGCTCGTGTTCGCCCTCGAGGTATTCGACGAGGAACAGCAGACCGCACAGCCGGCGGCGCTCCTCGAGCGCCGCGTCATCGTCCCTCGCCCGGAGAAGCAGGGTGCCGACAGCCCCCTGGAAGCGCTGAACCTCAGCCTGGACCGCACCGGCACCGCCGACCTCCAGCTGATCGCCGACCTTCTCGGCGAAGAACCACACCAGGCGCGGCAGCTGCTCGCCGACCTGGTCTACGACGACCCCGCGACCGATGCGATCCTTCCTGCCGCCGCGTACCTGTCGGGGAACATCGCGGACCGTCTCGACGTCGCCCGCACAGCGGCCGCCGCCGACGACCGGTACCGGGCGAACGTGGAGGCGCTGGAGAAGGTTCTCCCGGAGCCACTGACACCGGAGGAGATCTCCGCGAAGATCGGTGCGGTCTGGATCAGCCCGGACATTCACGAGGAGTTCTTGCAGGAGCTGCTGCGTGACCGGAACCTCACCGTCACGAACCCGCTCCCGGCCGAGTGGCAGGTGCGCGGCGCGCAACGATACACGGTGCTCGCCACCAGCGAATGGGGCACCGAACGGCGCCCAGCATCGGACTTGTTCGAGGCGCTCGCGAACCAGGCGCGGGTCCGTGTCGACGACAAGATCAAGGACGTCGACGGCCGCGAACGGCTCGTGTTCAACGCGGCCGAGACGACCGCCGCGCAGGAGAAAGCTGACCTCATCCAGCAGCGGTTCGAGGAATGGGTGTGGGAAGACCCCGACCGCGCGCGGGCATTGACCGCGATCTACAACCGCACCTTCAACTCCATCGCGCTGCGCGACTACACCGCCGAAGGGAACTGGCTCACCTTCCCCGGCATGGCCGAGAAGTTCGAGCTGCGCTCCCACCAACGCGCCGCCGTCGCCCGCATGATCTCCGAACCCGCCGTCGGCCTGTTCCACGAAGTCGGCTCAGGAAAAACGGCCGAGATGGTAGCCGGGGCGATGGAGCTCAAGCGGATGGGCATGATCACCAAGCCCGCCGTCGTCATCCCGAACCACATGCTCGAGCAGTTCACCCGCGAGTGGATGCAGATCTACCCGGACGCCAAGGTCCTCGCCGCGAGCACCGACACCCTCGCCGGCGACAAGCGCCGACTGTTCGTCGCCCGTGCCGCGGCGAACGACTGGGACGCGATCATCATGACCCGCGAGGCGTTCCGCCGTCTCCCTGTCGAACCGGAGACATCAACCACCTACCTCAACCGCGAGATCGACCTCATGCGCCAGGCGCTGGACTCCGACACCAGCATGGACCGGCAGACCATCAAGCGGATCGAGAAGAAGGTCGCCCGTCTCGAGGAGAAGCAGAAGGCCCTCCTCGACGTCGACCGCGACCCAGGGATCACATTCGAAGCCACCGGGATCGACTACCTCATCATCGACGAGCTCCACGACTACAAGAACCTGTCCACCGTCTCCCGCATCCCCGACGCGAACATCGACGGCGCCGCCCGTTCCACTGACCTCGCCGTGAAGCTGGAGTACTTGCGCGCCACCCACGGCCACCGCGTCGTCACCGGCGCGACGGCCACCCCGATCGCGAACAGCATCACCGAAGCGCACGTCATGATGCGCTATCTGCGCCCCGATCTGCTCCGCGCCGCCGGCGTCGAACAGTTCGACGCGTGGGCGGCGACCTTCGGCCGCACCGTCGACGAGATCGAAATGGCTCCCCAGGGTGGGGGAGCGTTCCGGATGAAGACCCGGTTCGCGAAGTTCCAGAACGTCCCCGAGATGCTGCGCATGTGGCACGTGTTCGCGGACGTGAAGACCGCCGACGACCTCGACCTGCCCACCCCGCCGTTGCGCGCCCGCGCGGATGGGAAGCGGATCCCGGAGACGATCGCGATCGACCCGACCCCTGAGGTCCTCGACTACGTCCGCGCCCTGGGAGAGCGTGCCGATGCCGTGGCCGCTCGGGAGGTGTCCCCGGAAGAGGACAACATGCTGAAGATCTCCACGGACGGCCGCAAGGCGGCTCTGGACATCCGTATGGTCGACCGGCACGCGCACCCCGCCCACAGTCCGCTCGACACGGTGGCTGACAACATCGCCCGCATCCACCACGAGCACGCCGGCGACACGTTCACCGACACTCGCACCGGTCAGCCCAGTCCGCTCCCGGGTGCCCTGCAGATCGTGTTCTGCGATCTGGGAACTCCGAACCCGGCCCGGTGGAACGCCTACGACGAGCTGCGCGCGAAGCTCGTTGACCGTGGTGTTCCCGCCGGCGGAATCCGCTTCGTCCACGAAGCGAAGAACGACCACGAGAAAGCACGCCTGTTCGCCGCCGCCCGCGACGGCGGCGTCGCCGTCCTCATCGGCTCCACGATGAAGATGGGCGTCGGCACCAACGTCCAGGCCCGCGCCGTCGCCCTCCACGACGTCGACGCGCCCTGGAAGCCCGCCGAGGTCCACCAGCGCCACGGCCGCATCATTCGCCAGGGCAACCAGAACCCGGAAGTCGAGATCTACCAGTACGTCGTCACCGGCACCTTCGGGGCCTACATGTGGCAGGCGATCGAACGCAAGAGCCGGTTCATCAACCAGATCATGCGCGGACGCCTCGACGTCCGCGAACTCGACGACCTCGGCTCCGACACCCTCTCCGCCGCCGAGGCGAAGGCCCTGGCCAGCGGAAACCCGCTGCTGCTGGAACGATCCGTCGCCCTGAACGAGATGACGCGCCTGGAACGCCTCGAACGTGCCTGGCACCGCAACCAGCGCACCCTCCACGCCACCGTCCGCGGAATCGACGCCCGCGAGAGCGACCTGACCACCAGGATCACCACCCTCGAAGACGCCCGAGGCCGAGCACAAGACCTCAGTGGCGATCGGTTCCGGATCACCGTCGGCGATCGCCAGCACACCAGCCGGGCCGACGCCGCAGCCGCAGTACGGTCCTGGGCCGACCGCGCCGGAATCCGCTGGGCGCGCCCCCTCGTCGACGACCGGCCACGCGGCATCGTCGGCGAGATCTCCGGATTCCCCATTCGCGCCCGCACCCACACCGACCTCGGCATCGTGCATCTGCAGCTCGACCTCGAAGGGATCCCCGGCGCCCGAGTCCGCATCGCTGCAAGCCGCGCCGTCGAATCCGACGACATCGGCCTCATCCGCATGCTCGAAAACCGCGTCACCGACATCCCCCAGATGATCACCACCGCCCGCGACGACCTCGACGCACTCGCCACTGCCCGCGCGGACGCCGAACGCGGCCTCATGAAACCCTTCACCCACACCGAAGCCCTCGACCAGGCGCGCAGCGACCTGCACCACATAGACGAACAACTCGCCGCGCTGGCCGCCGACGATGCGCCCGCGCCGGAACCCTCCTCCATCGTCGCGCCTGACGACACGCACGGTGCCGTACAGAGCAACGTCGATGCGCCGACGACGGGATCAGCCGTTGCCCTCGCGGAAAGGGCAGAGCAGCTGCTCGCCAAAGTTCGCGCCTCCGTCACAGCGTTCGAAACAGCCCACAACCCCGCACCCACCTTCGACCCACAGGCGACACTCGCGCAACAGCCACGAGGACCGAGACCCTGAGAGTGTCGGCTACCCAGCCGCACGCGAGGACCAATGGAACGCCGCCGGGACGAGCCGCTCATCTCAACCGAGCGCGAACTAGAACGAATGTTCGATCCTTGTTAGCCTGGTGTGCGGCCGGAGGAAGGAGCCGGCATGGGCAATCCCGGGGCAACGCTCTCGGCATACAACGACATGCGCTCACAGGCCCAGTCCGTATCTGCCGCTGCGAAGCGCGGGCCTCTGCAGTCGCTGACTGATCGTGAGCTCGCCGTACGGGAGCAGCCGATGACGATCTACCCGCACGCTCTCCAGCGTCGCGTGCGCGCATGGGTGCGGTTCGGTGAAGAGCCGATCCGCGTAGACGCAAAGCTGGTCCGCTCCACCCCTCTCGCCGCAGGAATTGAGTTCAGAGGCGAAGACCAAACGTTCCGATGCTGGGTCTGGGGGAGCGCGGTTCAACTCAACGCCGAAGACCAGCCATGAACGCTTGCTGAAGGGGGCGCTCACAGGCGCGGCGGCGGGCCCCCATCGCGGCCATCCCGCCACCGCTCAACAGCCCAGACGACAAGCACCACGATCAGATCCTTCACCAGCTCGAACATGACTTCCTCGAAGTAGCTCATACCCCACCACCCCTGCGGCAAGGACCCCGAGCTACTCAAGATTCTTGGCCCCAGGGCTGTGCTCGCCCGTTGCGGATTGGCTCCCGCGATCACGCGGTGGGCGAGGGGTGATCCCCTCGCGCTCCCCCAGGCCACGACCAGGACGCCGCCGCCTACCCCCTGACCACCTGGGGACAGCACGAGCTCTCTCCTTCGGGCTCGTCCTGCCCACAGGTGGACAGCGGGACCCCACCCCACCGCCGGACCACCGGGCGCACCCCCACCCACGCGAACACCTCACCCCCGCCTCTCGTGCGCCCCGTGGACCGCCTCGCCCGCGGACGGTGCGAGCGCGCCCACCACGCGCCGATCTATTGGGGTGGGGGCGACCGTCGTCATCGAGATGGTCGGGGCTTGCCAGCTAATGACGGAGGAATGGGGGAGCAGGGCGAGCATCAAGTACCAGGCCAGCCTCCCGAGAGCCCGTGAAACGTCCGCACCCCACAGGTGAGGGCATGAGTGCATGCGGTCCCGGAAGCGCACGCCAGCGTTGCGCCACGGGGATTCCCAGCCCACCCAACACCCAGCGGCCCCGGCGCTAACGGTCCAGAAAACACCAGACCAGAACACAAAAACGGGTTGATTTGAGCGGGTCAATCCGGGTAGAATAGGGATACGGAAACAGACATACGGAACTAGGGAAAACATCATGAGCATCACGGTCTACACAAAGCCCAGCTGCGTCCAGTGCAACGCCACCTACCGGGCCCTCGACGCCCAAGGCCTCACCTATGAGATCCGTGATCTCACCGAAGACCCCACAGCGCTCGAGCAGGTCAAAGCCCTCGGTTACCTGCAGGCCCCGGTCGTCATCGCCGACGCTGGCCACTGGTCTGGATTCCGTCCCGACAAGATCGCCGAACTCGCCTCCCGCATCGGCTGAGCGCGATTATGAACACCTCAACCACCACGGCGCCGGCACCGATTATCGAACGCCCCCACATCTCCTGGGAAACCTGGAACTTCATGCGCCAGAGGATCGCCGAGCTCGAAGCCACCAACATCCAGCTGCAGGCCGACGTGACCCACTGGGAACAACAGACCAACCACTGGTATCTGAAGGCCAACTACACCGACGTCGAACGGCAGCTCATGTACCGCCGGCGCTCCCGCGGCGCCGACGAGCTCACGGGCGAATGGCAGCCCGCCGCACAGCAGAGCGCGGTCGCATGAGCCATCGTCACGGGGGAGCAGTAGCCCTCGTCGCCGTCGTTGCCCTTACGGGCTGCACGCCCACCGTGCTCGCCTCAACTACCGAGCCTGTCACCGAGACGGTCGAAGTTATCGCGGCCGTCGACGGCGATACCATCGACGTCGCAACCGGTGAAGGGACCGCCCGGGTGCGTCTGATCGGGATCGATACCCCAGAGATCGGACGCGGGGGAGAGGCCAGCGAATGCTGCGCCGAAGAAGCCCGCAGCTTCCTCGACGACCTGCTCTACAGAAACCAGGTTTACCTCGTCCCCGACCCCACCCAGGCCGACGTCGACAGGTACGGCCGACTGCTCCGCCATGTCCTCATCGACGGGCGCAGCGCCGCAGAGCTTGCGATCGCCGCCGGTGCCGGCTACGAGTACACCTACGACGTCCCCTATGAAGGGCAGGGCGCTCATCGGGATGCTCAGGACGTAGCAGCGGGGAGAGGTGTGGGGCTCTGGTCTTCCTGCGGGTAGTGCGTCCCCTGAGCGATGCCAAGGCGTGTGCCCGACACCACGCCGAGTTCAGCGGATCCGCGCAGGTGCCCGGCGATGAAGATTGCTCGGGTGATTCCTTCGGACGGATATGGCTGATTTCGCCAGTGACCCGAGACCCAGTGGAGGCGCGCGTCCCGCCTATTCGCAGCGGCGTCACGTTCGTACTGTCCTTCCTCCGGGCGGAGAAGATAAAACCGCCGCACACTAGGGGAGGCGATCCCACGGGAGATCGCGCGACGTTCCAGGCCGGAGGGAAGCGACGCCCTATCGGTTGCTGTCCGGTCTGTTCGCGTGACAGCCGCAATCGACTGCAGAAGCCGAAGAATGACGGTGTCATTGGGCGCGAACCGGACATACACATGTCGGGGGAAGCCAAGATACGGCTCAAGCTCACGGGTTCCCGGTGTCGCCTCCTTCCAGGCCATGACATGTACGAACCCGCCACGCTTCGTCTCCCACGTGATGGCCCGCACCGCGTGATCGATGATCGGGTCGCCGGGTCGATGCTCGCTGAAACGCCAAGCGGGTAGGAGGTCTTCAATCTGAAGAGGCTCGGCGAACACGAGGCAGCCACTCGGAGAGAGAAGGTCCTCGGGGTGAAACGGTGCGTCGTCAGGAATCAAGACCGCCGCGCCGACAGCCATGTCCGCAAACGCCGGGTCCACCCAGATGGGCGCAAACCGCGCCCAAAGGGCTGCGTAGTCCAAGGCCTGCTGCGCAACCGGTGTGCGCCAGAGCGGGGGAATTGGTTCTGCTATGGCACCAGTCATCGCGAATCCCTGCTTGCTGAGGAAATAGTCGACCATCAACGACTGCAACTTGAGTACACGGGGTGGTTCCCACCGGTGTTCGATCGGAAATCGCTCTGCAACAAGGGGTTCAAACATGGCGCTGAGAGTACCCTCTGGGTCCGACATCCCGAGCCCTGCGTCAACCTAAGTTGACATAATCATCATTATCGGTTAATCCTCATTAACTGAGTGTGCCGTGAGGGCTGGTTGCACGGTTGACATGGTTGACACCATGGGGGATACTGGTTGACATAGTTGACATGGAGGTTGTGATGTCCTTGCTCGCACCGGAAGACCCTCAGAGGCAGCAGCAGGAACGTGCGCGGAAGATCGCGGCCGACGTGTACGACCAGCTGGTCAATATGGCCAACCATGGAACGAACCTCAGTGCACTTGGTCCCACAACGGACGTTGCCCGAACCATGGTCGGGCGGCTCGCTACGGCAAAGAATCCGTGGGCCGACATCGTTGGTCCTTGCTACACGAGCGGCGCGTTGCAGCGCGAACTCGGCGTCTCGCGCGCGGCCGTTTCGAAGGCGGTCAAAGAGCTACGGATCCTTCGTGTGACGACGTCCGATGGCGTGAACCTTTACCCCGCATTTCAGATTCACGGGAACGCCATCGTTCCGGGACTGGACCGAGTTCTGCGTGTCCTCGCGGTCGGCACCAACAGCACGTGGACGTGGGGCCAATGGCTGAACGGCGCGGGCAATGATGATGACGGTACGCCTCTCTCCCGCAACATCGACCGTCTGATCGCCGGCGACATCGAGGGAGTCGTACGCGACGCCGAGCACGATGCTGCGGCGTGGGCTGCATGAGCGCCGTGCAAGGCCCCGCTCCCGCTTCCGCTGAACTACGCACCTTTCCAGTTGTGACGCTCTCTGCGGGGCAGGCCATGTTCCGGGCGCATCACGCCTCGCGCGACGCATGGTGGTTCGACAACGGGCCGGGGGGACGGTTCAACCTTCGTGATGACCGCGGCACGTGCTGCACCGCTACCTCGCTTGCCACAGCGGTGCGCGAGCGAGTGCGTGAGAACGTAACACGGGACAAGGTTGTTGACACCGTGTTCGCGGATGAGTTCGTGGTCTCCACGGTCGTCGCACCGGTTCCATTTGAATGCGCTGCGGTTAGCCATGACGATGCCGCCAACCACGGCGTCGTTCGCGAGCTCGTATCCATGCATGACTACGCCGTACCTCAGGGGTGGGCGGCCGCCCTCGATGGTGCCGGATTCGACGGAGTCTTCTACGGCAGCGCATACACGACCGGCGACCCGAGCGCTTACGCCCTCTTCGGGCCGGCCGGTGCCCCGGCCTCAGACGCGGGCTACATTGAGACGCGCTTCATGAGCGGCGCCGCCGCATGCAGAGCGCTCGGCTGGACAGTGAGCACTCCCCACTCATCGGGTATGACCGTCATCGACTGATCTGAGTGCACCAGGCCCCGCCGGTTGCCAGAGTCTTCTTCGTGACTCGCGTGCGAGAGTATCGGGATGACGTTTCTGGAGTTTCTCGCGGCGTTCGTCCCGCAGCTGCTCGCCACTGTCGTTGGTGGATTGTTGGCTGTGTACGCCGCCCGCCTCGCCTTCAACTGGGAGCAGGGGGCGGAGCGTCAGAACGACGTCGAACGGGTAGCTGAGTCACTGATGCAGCGCATCGGTGACTATGTTGTGGCGGCGGAGGCATACCGGCGAGAGTTTGCTCTGATCGACTGGCGGCAAGGCCAGAAGCCACAGCGCACCATGCCTCACCCTGCCGGAGTATCCATCGAAGTTGAGATGCTCCGCGTCCGCACGTCAGGGGACGACGCGGAGATCGCGGACGAAATCGGTCGCACATGGGACGCGGTCGCGCACGCACCACTCGACAACGTAGCCACAGCCTGCGGGGTTCTCGCTGGTGCGATCGCATCGTGGAGACGCGGGGTACCTCGAGCACGGGTGATGGATAGCCTCGAGACCGCACGTCAGCTGTCGCTGGCCTCCGGTGAGTTCGACGTGAGCCCGGACGACTAGCAACGTCAACGGCGTTCTTACCGATCGGGATAGCGCCCGCGGGGCGCGGCGGGCCGACGGAGCGGCCCGATGGAGTCGCGCACAGCGCGACACCCCTTTTCTTTTTGCCTTGAAGCCTGCGGCATCCTACGGTCGGCGTTCCTCCACGCAAGCCCCACTGCGTGGGGCCGGCTCCCCCGAGATTTTCGCCACGCGCTGCGCTTATTCCGCGGCGAAATTCTCTCCTCCCCCGCCCTTCGGGTTGCGCTCCGTCCTTCTCCCTGACGGCACGAAACGTGCCTTCAAGGCAAAAAGAACGAGGAGGAGGACCATGAACAACACCACGAGTTCCCGGCACCAGGTGGCGGTCGAGCGCCGCGCAGGTCGGGAGCGGCCAACCGACCTCCTCGACCTCCTCGCAGAGATCGACGCACCCCGCCGCGACTGCGGACACCTCATCCCCATGGACAACTACGTCCACGCCGAACAGTGCCTCGCCCTCACCTGCCCGCTCTGCGGCATCACCGTCCGCAACGCCTACGCCCTCGTCATCGAACACGGCGCCCTCGACGACGACGCCATCACACGCTTCGGCACCTGTTGGCCCCAGCACTGGATGTTCGAACGCGTCGCCTCCTGCACCACCTGCCACTGGCCCACCTTCGGCACCTGGCCCTGCCGCAACGACAACTGCGCCACCGGGTGCCACGCATCCCACCCGGTCAACCCCTGCCCCACGGAGGTCGCACGCCATGTATGACCTCCTCGACCTCCTCGAAGACATCACCCGGCCCGCCTACACCGGCCCCGCACCACTCGGATTCACCGGCCGCTACTTCACACCCGAGCAGCTGCTCGAGGCGAGGGCCGAACTTGCCAGAATCCGCGGCCAATGGTCGAAGGATCACCCCACGCTTGGGGCCTGGATGCTCGGCATCACCACCGGCTGGTGCGCGATTGCCCCCGGGCACCGCCTCTGCCTCCTGCAGACCGACCTGTGGTGCCGGTGCCGCTTCCCCTACACCGTCGCTCAGTGGGAGAAGATCGGCCCCTGCTCCTGCGTCGGCGACCTTCTCTACCAAGCCAACTGTCCCGACTGCTTCTGGCACCACATCAGCGCCAACGAAAGCGGGGCCGTCATCGCCTGGCGCGACCACGCCTGGCCCGGCTGGCGAGACCTCCCCACCCTCCCCGCCAAACTCCGCGGACGAGCCGGCACCCGCACCATGACCCCCAGACTCGACGCCTGGCTCGACGCGAACTACCCTCCCGAGTTCCGTGTCGATGGCGCACCCATCCTCACCGACCGACCTGGCCGCTGCGTCCCCGGGTACAGCCCCTACGGCGGATACGACATCGCCGTCTCGAACCGATAGACCGACCCGAACGGAACCCCATGACCGAGCACACCGATACCCCTGCGGCCGTCGAGCTTGCCGAGCGAGTCCGGCACGAGAGCCCCAATCAGGGTGAGTGGATCATCTACGAGAACGACGTCTACGCGCAGGTGTTCGAGTTCGCCGAGCACCGCCGCCTCCTCATCTGGGACGAAGCAGACCTGATGGGCAGCACCCGCGGATACTCCTGGCAGGAAGAAGTGTGGACCGGGTCAACCTGGGTCGACGTCACTGGGATCTCCACCGACAACACCGTGCCATTGACCGTCGATGAGATTCGCGTCCACCTTCGAACCTTTCGCAGCGACGCCATCGCGACCCGTCCCGAGATCCTGACGCCACGAGAGGCCGCGCTTGATCGGCGGATGCGCCGGGCCTTGAGCGCAGCCGCCGCCACGGCGCAGGACGTGCGGCGGCTCACGACGCAACTGCGAGATACGACCCGCGACCTCGACGCCGCGCGCCAGGAGAACGCGAGGATCCGCGCCGCCTTGGTCGCCCTCACCAACAGCCTCGGTGCACCTGGACGCGCTGCGCCCCCGGCACCGCCGATCGACTCCGCCGGGGCCGGCCTGTAATCGGACCCTCGGACGTCGACGTGCCGCCCCAGGCATCCGGGGCGGCACGTCGACGATGATCAGATCATTCGGTGGGTCGGGCGGTGCGTGTTTGCTCAGCACGACCAGTCGAAGAGCGTGGGCTGGTCGGGGCCGGCACCAGCGATCACCGCGGCGATCGCTTCCCGATTCCAGCCCATAGTGAGCACGACGTCGCGGAGGGTGCGGGACCGCGCGGCGAGCTGTCGGCGTGACAGGCCGCGCATCCCGACCTGGTGGCGGCCAGCTCGACCCTTCCGTTCGCGATCACGCATGTTCGTACTGTGATCCGCCGCGAGCAGGTGCGTGTCAGCTGCAGACGTGACACGCACACAGATCGGCACGTCACAAGTGTGGAGGAGCTCGACGTCAGGCGTCAGCTCCCGCCCGGTGACGTGCTCGTACAGGAACCGGTGCGGGCGCACCATCCGCTCTCGCCCATCGCGACGGATAGAGAACCTCCCATATCCGTCATCCGCGATCGCGCCGACCCACAGCCAGCAGTCTTTCTCTCCCGGGCCTTGGATGACCTTGGTGATGAAGCGGGCGTGTTCGCTAGCCTTCACTGCGGATCACGCAGCAGCCTCGGCAGCCGACTCGTGCGCGGACACCGTTTCGGAGATCTCCGTCACGGCATCAGCCACGGATGTTTCCTCGGCCCGCGACCGGGTCGGCGCGGCGGGCTCGACGAGCTTCGACAGCCGGGACACGTCGGCCGTAGAAATGCCAACGAGATCCGCGATTGTCGCGACCGTCTCCAACTCCCGCAGCAGGCCGACAGCACGGCCCTGCTCCTGCTCGAGCAGTGCATGCTTCTGCGCGAACTCTTCGAGTACGCGCTCGCGTTCCGCGGCGAGCCGATCGATACTGTCCGCGCTCAGAAAGAATGCTGTCGCCGCATCCTCGATCCGTTGCTCCCGAAGCCGCTGCTCCGCCAGCTGCGCTGCGCGAGCCGCTCGGACCCGCTCGCGGATAACCGTCTGCGCAGAACGTGTCGTCTTGGTCTTCGACATAGGGGTACTCCAACCCATCGTGTTCAGTTGTCCCCTTGAGCACGACTTTACCGTGCCCCCACCTCCGAGCCTGGCCGCTGCGGTCGACGAGATGGGCACGGCGCCGGCGGCGCCGCTGAGGGTGAGGGCGAGCCCTCCCCCTCAGACTCCCCCACCCCAGAAACCGTCGGCGTTGACCACCGCGGAAGTGCGTGCCGTGGACAACGCCGACGGGGCGCACCTGCCCACATGTGGACAGCACAGCGAACCCCTGGCTGTCCTGACCACATGATGGACAGCTGCGCCAAACAGACGCCACCCTTCGGGCGGCGCAACACTATGTCCTTCGGACGTGGCAAGAGCACCCGGCGGGCGCTCTTGCGAGGGTCCCCTCGCGCACCGGACGGCCCGACGCGGTCCCGCCCAGGCTTCCTGCACCCGTCACGTTCCCCACAGGGCACCTAACGGTCACCCGAGCTCCGCTACCCCCGCGGCTCGGTGATTCGGAGTTCGCCCGAGGGCTCACTCGTCCGTCCGGCCTGTCGGCGAGCCTCCATGCCTTCGGCCGGCCTATGGCTCTGCCGGCAAGCCGTCAGAGCGCCGTTCTGCACATCCAAGGATGGCAGAACGCTGAACCGAAGGTTCAGAGCCCACTTATCCTCCTCCCTCTCAGCAGCACAACACCCAAAGCAACGAACCACCCGCACAGCACCAGAACCATAGAAGGAGGAGGATAAGAGTTCACACCTCTTGCACTAATAGTGATGATCCGCCTTCGGCGGGTAAAATCGGCACCATGACCGCCTTCGCCCCCGCCCAGCCGCGCGCGGCACGGGGCGCCGAAAAATGGCCGTTCACGGGACGCCGGATGCCCCCGGCGGACGGTTCCTGATCATGATGTCGTTCCACAAGCTGTCCGCGGGCGACGGCTACGAGTACTACATCAAAGAGACCGCCTCCGCCGACGCACGCCGCACCCGCGGTGAAGAGCTCACCGACTACTACACCGTCGAAGGCAACCCTCCTGGCATCTGGATGGGCCGCGGAACGACCCACCTCGGCGTCGCCGGCATCGTCACCGAGACCCAGATGCGCGCGCTGTTCGGAGAAGGACGACACCCCGACACCGACGCCATCATGGAGCAGATGGCCGCCGCAGGGGCGAGCGAAAAAGAGATGCTCACGGCCACTCGTCTCGGTCGCGCGTACCCGGTCTACGCCCCTCACGAGACCCTGACCGGGAAAATCCAGGCGGAGTTCGAACGGTTCGAGCGGACCGAGTACCGGGAGCCCACGAAGGATGAAATGCGGGCGCTGCGCACCAAGGTCGCCGCGATCGCGTTCCGCGACGCACGCGGCCGTGACGCCGTCGACGGAGAAGAACTGCAGCGATTCCTCGCCGCCCAAATGAAGCCTGCACGGAAAGCAGTCGCCGGGATGGACTGCACCTTCAGTCCGCCCAAGTCCGTCTCCATCCTGTGGGCGTTAACCCAGGATCAGGAGATGCGGGCGGGTATCGAGCGTGTACATGAGAAGGCGATCGCGGAGACGATCGCCGCGTTCGAAGACACCGCCCTCTACTCCCGAGCAGGGCAAGCCGGCGTCCGCCAGGTCGACGTCGACGGCGGCGTCATCGTCACCCGCTTCCGCCACTACGACTCCCGAACCGGCGACCCGCAGCTCCACGACCACGCCGTGATCTCCAACAAGGTGCTCTGCGCCGACGGCACCTGGCGCTCCATCGACGCGCAGCTGATGTACAACGCCGTCGTCTCGATGAGCGAGAACTACAACCGACTCCTCACCGAGTACCTCGAGCAAGACCTCGGCCTCGCCACCCGCCAGCGCGTCGTCCAGGAGGGCAAGCCCACGGTCACCGAGATCGCCGGAATCGACGACGAGACCATCGAACGCCACTCCGGGCGCCGCATGCGCGACATCCTCCCCGTGATGAAGAAGCTCGTCGCCGACTACGTGAAAGAGCACGGCCGCCAACCCGACACCGCTGCGACAACCCAACTTTCCCAGACCGCAACCCTCTCCACCCGCGAGCGGAAGACCCACCGCACCGTGGTGCAGATGATGTCCGACTGGGCGCGCGCTGACCCCACCACGGCCCGCACCATCGATCGCAAGGTCGCCGCCGCCGCGAAGAAGGACCCCTCCCCCGACGCGCCCGACACCGAGCCCATCACCATCGCCGGTGCCGCCGAATACGTCACCGCCGTCGTCGCCATGGGACGTGCGACGTGGGGTGTGGAGAACCTCCGCGCCGAAGCGAACCGGTATGTGAAGACCCACCACGCCGCTCTGCGCGACGGGGCATCACTCCCCCACGCGACTGGCACCGAACTCGTCGAGCTCGTCACCCGCGCCGCCGTCGATGGCAGCATCCGCATCACCCCCGCACCCGTCCACGACGTGCCCACCGGGGCCACCTACCGCACCCTCGACGGGGAGAACGCCTACGAGCGCCGCGGCCGCATCCGCTACACCTCCACCGCGATCCTCGACGCGGAATCCGAGGTCCTCGCCGCCGGATCACGCACCCTCAGCCGGCCCCTCGAACCCGCCGAGTTCCAAAACACTCTCGCCACGTTCAGCGGGAAGATCAGCGAGAAGCAGAAAGAACTCGCCTGCGATTTCGTCACCAACCCGTCCGCCGTCTCCGCCGGAATCGGACCTGCCGGCACCGGCAAGACCACCAGCATGAAGCTCGCCGCCCGCGCCGCCGAAGCCGGTGGCGTCGGCCTCATCGGCCTCGCCCCCTCCGCGGCAGCGGCCGCCGTGTTCCGTGACGCGGTCGGTGTCCCCGCCCAGACCATCCACCAGTTCCTCAACGGACACGACGCACTCCCCCTGGGCCCCGACGGGATCGGCTACCTTCCCAGCACGCCCCTTCCCGTCCGCCCCGGCGACATCATCGTGGTCGACGAAGCAGGTATGGCGGGCACCGCCCTGCTCGCCTCCCTCGTCAAAGTGGCCGCCGACCTCGGCGTGCACGTGCGCCTCATGGGCGATCACCGGCAGCTATCCGCCGTCGACGCCGGCGGAATGTTCCCCCTGTTCGTCCGCCACCACGGCGCCGCCGAACTCGACCAGGTGTTCCGCTTCAAGAGCAAAGAAGAAGCCGCCGCATCGATCCTTCTCCGCGACCCCGACAACGGTGCCGACCCCTTCGCCTGGTACAAGGAACAGGGTCGCGTCGTCGCCGGCACCGAAGAACAGATGGTGCAGAAGGTCTACGAAGCGTGGCAGTCCGACGTCGAAGAAGGGCACAGCGCGATCATGGTCGCCTCGACCAACACCCAGGTCGACCAGCTCAACAAGCGCGCACAGGCCTACCGTGCCGCGACCGGCGAACTCACCCGCGGCCGCACCACGAGACTCCGTGACGGGAACACCGGACACGTCGGCGACCTCATCCTCACCCGCAAGAACAAGACCGGCCTCCGCTACAACGGCGGCGCCGACTTCGTCCGCAACGGCGACCAGTGGCGAATCACGAAGGTCTACCGTGACGGGTCGCTGCAGGTCACCCACACCGCCAACCACGGCACCCTCCGCCTGCCCGCCGACTACATCACAGCGGCCACCGAGCTCGGCTACGCGATCACCGGCAACCGCGCCCAAGGTGCAACGATCGAAGGCGACAGCGGCGACGGATTCCAGTTCGAAGGACGCGGACACGTCCTCCTCGATGGCTCCGTCAGCCGCAACAACGCGTACGTCATGGCCACCCGCGCCGTCGACGGGAACTACCTCTACGTCGCCGTCGACGACACCGACACCACCGGCATCGACAACCTCACCGACCAGCCGAACAAGGTCGCCATGGACGACGTCCTCGACCGGATCGCCAGCAATGTCTCCACGAACGCCGCCGCCCACGACATGCTGCGCGCCGAACGCGAGCGCGTCGGCGGACTCCCCCAACTGCTCGGCGAATTCAACGACATCACCGACGGCATCAACGACACCCGTCTGCGCACCCTCCTCGCCGACGTCCTCAGCGACGACGACGCCGCCGCGATCCTCGCCGACACCGATGGACTGCCGACCCTCACCCGCACCCTCCTCAACCTCGAACGCACAGGTGTCGACCTCGCGGCCGCGCTCCACGACACCCACCCAGAGGATGCGGCTGACACGGACGCTGCCGAGGCGTCCCCCTCCCCCCTCCCCGGTACTCCGGTCGACGTCGATACCCCGGTTGTTGAGAACGCATCCGCTGAGGCCACAGAGGATGAGGTCACCCCTGCGGTACGTCTCGCGACCCAGCTGCGATCCAACGCTGCACGTCTCGCGCGCCGCCAGGCGCGTGGCGCACGGATGAAGATGCTCGGCGACACCGTCGCGGCGTACTACCTTGCCGATACCATCCCCGAACAGAAGTGGCGCGAACTCACCACGTCCGCGCACTGGCCGTCGCTGCTACGCGCGCTCGACGAAGCCGACACCGCCGGCATGAACACCGAGACCATCACCACCGCCGCACTCTCCGCGATGGAAACGAACCGAGCCGGTCGCACCACCGATGCGCAGAAGAGCAAGTTCGACGCCGCCCGCATCACCGCCAAAACCATCCGTGCGATCACCCGCGAGAACGACAAGCGCTACCGCGCCCCCGTCGTCCTCGAACACCTTCCCGAGGTGCCCCGGTTCATCGCCGACCTCTCCCCCCTCACCGCCACCGGTCCCGCCGCGAAATACCCCGCCGATGCCGCTACGAACCTCCGCGACCGGTGGGCGCGCATCCGAGAAGAACTCACCGACAACGGACAGGTCCTCGCCCACACCCGCCCCGACTGGACCACACCGCTCGGCCCTGTCCCCGCCGACCCGACAGCCCACGCCGAATGGGTCAAGCTCGCCGGCATCACCGACGCCTACCGCACCCGCTACCACGTTCCCGACACGGAAACCGCCCCCGTGCCCGCCGAACACACCACAGAAGGCTCACCGGCGAAGCTCCTCACCGACCACATCAACCGGTTCCGCACCGGTCACTGGGACGCCCCGGTCGCAGACAGTGAGCAGCTGCGCGCCGCAGCCGCGGAGGCCATCGCGCGCCGCCACCGCCGCCTCCCCGACGCGCCCGATCGTGCCGCGATCTCTCAACACGCAGCCGATCACACCGTCGATGAGCTCCGCCACGACCTGGAGCAGATCGGCGTCGACGAGGTCCCCGAACCCGAACATGCCAGCCAGACCGCCAACGCCGAAGCGCTCCTGACACGCATCAGAGGGCTCACCGGTGAACCGCAGCACACCCCCGGCTGGAATGACGCTGCCGCGACCGCCGACGAACAACGCCACCGCGGTCCCAGCCTGTGAACATCTGTGCAAGCTACGGTCGAGACATGCCCTTCCCGTCAACGCAGGAACTCACCCTTCCTGCCTCCCCCGCCTCTGAGTCGGCGTGGTACACGCTGCTGTGGGTCAGCGTCGGGATCGCAGCGGGCATTCTGCTCGGAACAGCGATCACGATCGCAGCCGCCCTCGGCGGCACTGTCACCTAGGCGTCAGGCAGCCTCCGCCACGCCGCCCGACGCGTGCAGAGACGCCCCGCCCCTGCCGGGCATGTCAGAGCCCCGGCGTACACTGCGAACAAGAAGAGGAGCCCGCCATGACGCCCACCAGCAGCCAGACGCGAGTGCCCACCGTCGTCCTCTACGACATCATGAGCGAAGCGGCAACACGCGTCCGCGGCGCCCTCGTCACACTGACCGACAAGCACCCTGCGAACGCGGACACCTACCTGCGCGCAGACATCGCACTCATGGACCAAGTCGCTGCCGTCGACCCGGACGACCGCGACAACATCGTCCGCACCACCGAAACCCTCCGGGCAATGTACGACCAGCTCAGCGCTGCGTGAGCATCAACGAGGCGTGGATCCACGCCCGCTTCCACGACATGATCGTGCCGCGCATCTTCGCCCGCGCACGCCCCGTCACAGATCCGCTCTGGATCGGAATCGGCGGACAGCCCGGCGCCGGGAAGACGCACGGCCGCGACCGCGCGCTGCGCCTCAACGGCGGCATCCCCGTGACCGCGATCATCGGCGACGACCTCCGCCCCTTCCACCCCGACTACCAACGCCTCACCCGCGAAGACCCACTCGCCATGCCGGCCGCCACCGCGGCCGCATCCGCCCGCTGGGTCGAACTCGCCCTCGAATACGCCCGAGAACACCAGTACAACGTGCTCGTCGAAGGCACCTTCCGCCGCCCCGAAATCACCCTCGGCACCGCCGCGCAGTTCCACGACGGCGGCTATCGCACGCACCTGGTCGCGATCGCCGTCCCACCCTGGGAAAGCCAGCTCTCCTCCATCGAACGATTCCAACTCGACCACGAAGCCGGCCTCACCGCCCGCTGGACCGACCCCGCCGCACACGACGCCGGCGTCCACGGCACGCCCCGCACGCTCACCGCAGCCGCGACCTCCCCCGCGATCGACCGGATCACCGTCGTGACCCGCGCCGGCCACGCTCTCTTCGACCAGACGCGACCGACCGACCTCACCCACGCGGCGGACGTCCTTCGAGCCCTGCACCTCACCGCACCAGCGGCGGCAGAGTTCCACGAGTGGGAACTCCGACGAAACGACGTCGTCACGTACCTGCAACGAGAACTCCCCCATGCGCCCGAAACAGTGGCCGCGGTCCACGCGCTCGAAGAGAACACCGCACGTATGCGACAACTGCGCCAAGGCACCGACCGGCGCTCCCCCGCGCACAGCACAATCCCGGACCTCGCTCAAAGCGCCGAAGCACGGCTCCAGCGCGTCACGGAGATACCCCGAGACGTGAAGAACTATGCCCCTGAACGAACCATCGCTCCCGGCGCACCCGGTCTCACGTTTGGCCCGAGCCCCGGGCCAAGCCTGTAAGCGGTGGTGGTCAGCGGTAGTCGGTTCGGTCGATGGACGCTTCGTACGCGCCACGTCCCAGGTTTGTGTTCCAGATCTTCCGTTCCCCGCTGGGGTGAAGGTTCCCGCCTGACCTGGTTCGTTCCTCTTCCCACCGCGGGTTGAACCAGGCGACGGTCTCAACCCGACTGAAGCGCTCCGGGTCGCGACCACGCCGGTCATACAGCTCGTCAAGCACGGGAACGAGATCAGTGTCCCGCGAGGCAAGAACCACCAGGTCGATGTCGGATCGTTCGGACTCGTGGATAGCAGCCAACGCGCAGAGCACGTCGATACCCTTCTCCTGTCCTCGTCCCTCTGGCTCCTTCTTACCGTGGACGTCCATCACAGGCCGTCCGTTCGCGCCGGTGCGATACCGGTACTTCAGATCGCGCAGCTCGACCGTCGCACCATCCCGCATCCATTGCGCCTGCTGGTCGAGGCAACGCCGATTCTGTTCCCAGTCATGGTCAACGTGGGGAAGGCCGCGGAACACCCGCACACACGCCAGCTCCGCCTGCGGGTACCCTTCCCTCTGGCGGGAATTCCGGTCCACCAGCAGACGGCGCGCAAACTGCATCGGGTGGATGAGTGAATCGTGGCGTTCGCCCCGCGGGTTGAACACGTCATGAGCAGTGAGATGAACGTTCTGGTAGTCGACGATGACGGCTGTCCGAAGCACTGCACCTCCAGATAAAAAAATCCCCGCCAATCCGTAGACGGCGGGGAACAACACGACATTTCTATCACATCCAGTTGTGAACGTCACATTTACAACTGGATGCCTCCTGCGCAAGCTTCAATCACTGTCCCTGCACGTGGCGACACCAAGATGCAGGTGTGATCTGTGCAAGCCGCGGTGTGGGGCCGCCGAAGGATCGGACGGCCCACACACTGTTCAACGAGACGGCTGGGTGTGGGTGGCTTACGGTTCGCGCCCGACGATGGCGTCGATCCGGTCATCACTCCCGGTCGACCGGTGGCGGAGGTGCGTCGTCGATCGGGGGTGCATCGTCGTCTGAGGGCAGGAACGCCCTGTCGTCGTCGACGGTGTTCGAGATCGTTGATGATGCCGGATGGTCTGCGCCGGTGCTGGAGGGTGCAGGGCGTGCGGCGCGTGGCGGAGGTGTAGCCGGCGACGCTTTCGAGGGGGCGGGTTTGGGCTTGTCTCTCCAGGCGAGGTCTTCGTCGAGGAACGTCGCGAAGCGTTCGGGAGCCTTGTTGTGGAGGGGCAAGGCACCGGGGCCGTCCCATGCGTCCTGATCGGTGCTGCCTTGGAAGAGTCGGAGGCGTTCGATCCGGTCGAAGGTCGGCCACAGGCACCGTTCGTGCCATTCGACGAGACCGAAACTTGGCACTCGGGACGACGTCGAATACACCGACTGGTACGCGACCATGAGTGCGGTGAACAGTTCGACGAGAACGGGGTGCTTGTACCAGTCGGTGACGATTTTGGCTCCCTGGCCGCCGAGGTAGCACAGGTAGCGGCGGTCGAGGAAGTCCATGAACGCGACGAGCTCGCCCCAGAGTCTCTGCGCCTGGACCCTGTCGAGGTGCTCCCACTGCCAGGGCCCTCCTGGCTGACCGGACAGATGGGCGATGATCGCATCGAGACTCTCACCTTGCGCCTGCAGCGCACCGGTGTGGTCGTCGATCAGGCGTGCATGGTTCCTGAGCACGAAGTCGAGATCCCCGACGGGGAACGGTGACGGCTGAGGCGCGGCACCGTCCTCACCTGCGGGAGAGCTGGGGCTGAAGCTGGTCATGCTGATCTCCTTCTTGTCGGCTATGCGGCGGGTGCGACGTCGGATCGGCGTAGCTGTTCGGTCGCCCACTGCTGGGAGTGGGTGTAGTCGCCGGCTTCGTCGGATTCCCACCAGGCCGGCATGTGCAGGATCCCGACGGGCAGGTTCCGGTAGAACATCGCCGCGTGCCCGTCGTCGAGGGTGCGCAGCTCCCCGACCGTGAGGACACGCTCTTTCGTTGTCGACGTCGACGTCGAAGGCCCGCTTGTTCCGCTCGACGTCGACGTGCGTTCGACCTCGCGTTCGTCGGTGAGGCCGGACAGTTCGGTGAGCAGCTGGTAGTCGCGGGACCCGCCGAACACGATCAGGCAGCTGGAGAGGTGGATGATCGTGTCCGCGCCTTCGTCTCCAAAACGTTGGATGGCCTGCTTGCGGCCCTGCAGGATCGCCGCGACCTGGATGCCGTGGCCACGCCCATCGGTCATCAATGCGGGTGCGGACGGCATCGGGCAGACGTTCGCGAGCTCGTCGAGGACCATGGTGAACACCGGGCTCAGCGGGGCTTCCTCGCCAGCATCCATCGCCTTCGCCTGCAGGGACTCAGCGAGAGCGGTGATGACCGGCGCCGCGAGGCCCTTCTTCTTCGACAACAGGTACAGGGTGTCCGTGCTGGCCAGGAACTCGTCGAGATCCAGCATGATCCGCCCCTCAGCAGGGCAAACCGCGTCGAGGATCTCGGGGAGCGCGAGCGATTTCACCATGATGCCGATCGTCTGCGCGGTGTTGTTGCGGGTCTCCAGCGCAGCGCCGCGGCAGTAGGTCTTGAGGTCCTTGTGCCACTGGCGTTCCACCATCGGATGGGTGGAACGTTCGAGGATCGTGTACGGGGTGTCATCGTCGAAGTCACGCATCCAGGCGACGACGTCGCGCATCGTGTACGGCTTCTGGGTCTGCACATTGCCGATCGCCGCGGCGTGCAGCATGCACCGCAGTACCGCCGCAGCCGACTCGGCGAAGAACCCGGAGTTGGAGGATCCTTTGCCGAGGGGGCGAGCGGCGACGATGGCGTCGGCGCGCTCCATCGCGACGGCGGGAGACTCGCACCCGGCAACGATGTCCCAGCCCGCCAGCCACTTCCACCGCTGCAAGATCTTGTACTCGGGGGCGAACACCAGCGGGCGACCGATCTTGGAGCGCTGCCATGCGGTGAGCAGGAACACATCCATGCGGGTGGAGGTGGTGACCACGGCGCCGACAGCGTTCACGACCATCTGCACCACGAACCGCATCGTCTTGCCTACGCCGGACATCGCCAGCACCGCAAACGAGTCCTCGAACGTCGGGTAGAACGGTTCGGTTCCGATGTACCCGATGGGACGCGGGCCACGATTGGTCTTCTCGTTCTGTGCGCGCACCCGGTCCCGGGCGAGAGTCCCATCGATGGTCTTCACGCGGCGGCGGGACCCCCACAGGCGGGCAAGCGCCCACCAGGTCGCGAACAGCAGCGCCGCGCACAACGCGAATACCGCCCAGTACACACCCGACTCGGCGAGGACCACCCCGTCGGGGAGCGGTCCTCCGCCGATGCGGGCTGCGGCAACGAGAATCGACACTGCGATGCCGACCGGGGTGAGGAAGTCCACTCCGCTCGAGGTGAACGCGAGAGCTGCGTGCAGGCACAGTACGACGATCAGCACGCCTCCGGTCAGCACGAGTGTGGCGCGCGTTTGCGCCTGCGCCTTCATGACGCACCCCCTGCCACGGCCGGCGACGAAGCGATCAGGGTGAGCAACACGAGCGCCGCACTGGCGACGATCGTGGTGATTGTGCTGGCGTAGATCAGGTGCTTGAGCTTGATGCCGCTAAGGGTGCGGGTTCCGGCGAGCCGGTAGCCGGCGGCCACGATGACCAGCAGGATCCCGGCGGCGATGAGCATGCTCAACGTCGGGTAGATCAGCGACGGGTCGCTGACGATCGCACCGACCACACTCAGGACGGCGCCGCCGCACGCCCAGATGAGCGTTGCACGCAACACCGGCCGCACGCGGCGCCGCACCTCGTCCGACGCATCGGGGAAAACGGTCAGAACTTCGGCGGTCTCCAGGTCAACCTGCGCCTCCGGGGCACGCACGATCAGCTGCGGGAACAGGTGGATGAGGCCCGCGGCCGCGGCGCAGACGACCGCGGCCACGGCGACGACAGCGCCGACGGCGGCAGCCATACTGCCGAAAGCTTCCACATAGGAGCCCGCGGGCACCGCCGGAAGGAGAGGAGGTACGTGTTGGGTCAAAGCGGTCATGGTGGTGCCTTTCTCAAGCGGCGGGGGCAGCGAGCGGATCGGTCGCGTTGCCGAGGTCGATATGGACGTGGTCGCAGGAGTCTTTGAACTGGTGGAAGTTCGTCAGCTGCAGGCTGTCGCGGCAGTGGATCTGCCCTGTGCCGGATCCTTTCGGCATGATCTGGTCGAGGTAGGTGAGTAGCTCGATCGATGCGGGGTTGCCGCCGTTGACGCGGCGGCCGCCGACGCTGACGATGTCGAGCGCCCTGGAGGGGTTGCCGCAGTGCAGCGAGAACGCACAGTTCAACGTGATGCCCAGGCAGGGACGGTTGATGTGGGAGACGCCGAGGGACCCGTACTTCTGCAGAAGCCCAGCCATCACCTGCAGGATCCTGACGTCGATCTCGCACTCGGGACGGATGGGCGTACCCTGCGCGATCGGGAGGATCTCTTCGGTGATCATCGCGGCGTCGAAGTTGGTCAAGGTGCCCGCCTCCCATCCGGCGGCGAGGATCTGCGCGGCCTGTTGGGCGCTCGCCTGGCTGAAGGCGGCATCACCGGTGCACACGGTCGCTGCGCCCGGGCCTGCGTTCACGTCGACGGGGCGCAGGTTCCGGCTGACCGATCCTTCCGGAAGCGGGATCGCCGGGCTTGTCGCGGTGAGGGTGCTCACGATTGCCGCGGCGCGGGGCGCATGCCCGATCACCTGGTCGACGTAGGACGGGCGGTCCTTCCCGTTCGGGTACTCGGCGGCGATCTGGACGGCCATGGCCGCCTGGCCGATGCTCATCGTCGACCAGGACGGTTTGGTGGCCAGCCGGGTCAGGAACTGTGTCGCTGCCCATACCGGGTCGGTGCCGTTCACGTACCCCGAGGAGGGGCGCTGCTGGAACAGCCCCACCGAGTCTCGGTCGCCATGGTCGAGGTTCTCCAGCCCCGATTCCTGGATGGCGGTGGCCACGGCGACCGTTGCGGCAGCGTTCGCGCTGTTCGGGTCCGGGAACACGGTCTTCGCGACCCCGATGATCGTCTGCGCGTTCGCCTTCTGCGAGGCGGGCAGCCGCAAGGGCCCGTCACCGACAGCAGTTGTGTCCGCCTCCGCCGCCGTACAGGCAGCGGCGGCCGGCGCGGCGAGGAAGAACACCCCGACCGTGCCGACGGCGACGACGACGGCGATCACGAGCGCGGACACAGCGATGAAGGTCTTCATGCTGCCTCCTGAGCCGGATGGCCGCCGAGACCACCATCAGTGTCCGCAATGCTCGTTTCGATCGCAGAACGCAGGTGGCGGACACGGCGCTCGGGTTCGAGACCGACCTTCAGGTAGTGCTCCCCCTTGGGTAGGCGCTGCACGTACTCCACGGCGTCCGGGTGCATGCCAGCGAGCTCCACCGCCGCGAGGGCATCCGCAGGTCGCGCCTGTCGGTAGACGTACACGGTGCCGGCGTCCTGGATGAACGCGATCGCTGGGTCATCGGCGGGGATGTCGGAGGGGTGGTGGATCGCGACGACCAGGACGAGTCCAAGGGCGCGGGACAGGCGGGCGTTCGAGCGCAACCGGGCGCCCATCGGCCCGCGCACCAGGTACCAGCCTTCTTCTACGATGAGGAACAGCACGTCCCGGTACCCGGCGGCACGACGCGTCTTCAACTGCTCGAGCACCCAGGTGTTGATGACGCTCATCACCACCGACAACACCGGTCCTTCCTCGGGAAGGTCGGAGATGTCGAACACGGTCAGCTTCTTCCCGAGCGTAACCTCGGCGCTGGTCTCACCGGAGAAGATTCCCCCGTACGCCTCGGTGAGTTCCTCGAGCTCCGCGGCCAACCCCCACGCAGCCGTGAGGACGCGGTCACCGATCAGCTGCGGGGCAACCCCGGGTGCCCGGTGCCGGTACAGCTCCGCGATCAGGTCGTCCAGGACCGGCGTCGCCTCGCCAGCGCTCTTATACACGGCAGCCAAGGCACGCCGCAGGACCTGCCGCTCCCACTTGTCGGGACGCTTTCCGGACATGAGGGTGAGCGTGTCCACGAGGATCGCGTACGGGCCCTTGGTTCCGGTGACGGCCGGGTCGAGGATGTTCAGCCGGGACCCGGTGCCGTCCAAGGTGAGTCGCACGGGCTTCACGCCCAGGAGCTTCGCGGCGGGCGCATACTCGTCGGCGTCATCGCCCTGCATCTTCTTCGAGATGACCACGGCTCGCCGCCCGAGCAGGAGCAGCTGCCGCAGCAGGTAGACGGTCTTCAGCAGGGACGACTTCCCGGTGCCGACGTCGCCGAAGATGCACACGTTCGGGGAATCGACCCGTCGTCGGAACGCCCGGTAGGCGGTGACTGGGTCGTGGTGCACCATTTCACCGGTCATCGTGTCGATCCCGTCGATGACGCCTTCGTTTATCGCGCTGGAGCGGATGATGGCCGGGTTGAGGATTTCGGTCTGCCTGGTCGTGGAGATCGCCCCGGGCACCGCCGCGCGCAGGAACCCTGCCGACTTCTGCCACCGGTTCACGGTGATCTGGTACCCGCGATCCGGTTCCCACGACCACAGGGGTGCCAGCGGATCCGGGGCGAAAAGGTCCTGCTCCGTCGAGGGTGTGCTCGTCACCGTGTTCATAGCGTTTCCTTCTCTGTGGCGATTGATTCCAGGCCGGTGAAGACCTGGTCGGTGCGGCGGCTCTCCGCCGGCAGGATGCCGCGGCCGGTAGGCCAGCAGAAAGCGGCCGCTGTGGAGGACTGGGTGCCCATCCACTCCAACTGTCCGAGCCCGGCACCCGACGCTGCGGCTTGCATCGCCTCGCACGCCTCCCCCAGCTGTGCTCGGTTCCCCGCAGACACGGACAGGTAGCCGACCCAGGCGGCGCCCGCGTGCCCGGTGTCGGGTGCCAGGTCGAGGTGGCGCCGCACCGCGGTCGAGAGATTCACTGCTGTCTCTAGGTCCTCCAGGCGGCCTTCTTTGGCGCGGCCGAGCCGGTCAGCATCGTCGGAGGTCACGTCACGGGCGGCCGCGGCGCGGGCGATCGCTTGCGGGGACATCTCCAGATGGAACGTGAGGGTGCGGGGGATCTGGTCCCCCATATGCGACAGCAGCGGGTGCATCCACAACGCGTTGCGCCGGGAACCCTCGATCCGCTCCACCTCGATCCGCGCAGTACGCACCAACGTCTGCGACACCTGCCCGCGGCCGGTCTGCGCGAAGTACCTCGTCGCATGCCAGGAATCCTTGGACGGGAGGAACCCGCCCATCGGGGTGATGTCCGATACCCGGTCAATCGGGAACGACGGGACCTGCATGTGACGGATCACGGCCGCTGTCTGGCGGGCGGTCAGCGGTTCGACGTCCTGGTAGCCGGCGCCGGCAAGTGCTGCGGTCATACGCGAGATCTCGCGCATCATCAATGCCGTCCACCCGGCCTGACCTTCCTGGATCGCGGAGGCCTTCCGTTCAAACAGTGCCGTGATCGGCCACGACACCACGAGATAGTGACGGGCGATCAGCACAGAGTTTTTATTCGTGTCGATGATGTCCTTGTAGCTGACGGCGAGTACCCCATGCGCCGACGGGTCGGCCTGCTCCTCCACCCATGCCTCGTGCCGGGCGGAGTCCGGCGGCAGTGTGCGCACCAGTGTCTGGATCCGGGTGGGGAGGCTGAGCGCATCGCCCAGGTCAGCCGTCAACCGTCCGAACGACTCTGACGCCCTGTCATAGACCGCATCCGCGCCGACACCGTCAACTTGCCCGGTGGTCGCGAACGTGACCGCCAGATACTGTGCTCCCTCACGGGGACGGTGCCACTGGACGCCCGGTTCGTGCCGGGCATCATGCAGCCAACGGAACCCGTCCAATCCGTCCGGCGTCTCCCGCATCGCACGCATGTTGCGCACCGCGGCCTTGCGCTCTTTCCGTGTCTTCGCGTCAGCCACAGCAGCGGTGAGGACGTCCCAGAGATCCTGATCGAACGGAAGGTAGACCGTCAGGCCGTTCTTCTCCCGCCACGCCCACCGTCGCCGTTTCACGACACGCTCCCACAGGGAACCCGAAACCCCCGGTGACAGGGCCAGAAGCGCCAGCGCGACGAACACCGCACCGACCACCAGCACCCACTTGATGAACACCCCGATCAGCAGGAACACGCCCCCGATGACCACGACGGGAATCAGCCTCTTCCGCCGGCCACCGAATACCTTCCTGTTGGCGGATTCCCCGCCCAGCACTGCCTCACGCATCACACCCGTCCCATCTCTGCCAACGCCGACGCAAACGACTGCGCCTTCTTCACACCACCGCTCACGCCAGCAGCCAATGCCGCACCCACCAGCAACGGAACACCGACCGCTGCACCCACACCGGTCGCGGTAGCCCCCGCCCCCGCCGCCGCCACACCCGCAGCCGCACCCCCACCAGCGCCCGCGCCCGCAGCGCCCGCGCCCGCAGCGCCGGCAGCACCAGCACCCGCGGCACCGGCAGCACCAGCACCCGCGGCACCGGCGCCTGTAGCACCGGCACCGGTACTGGCTGCGGTCGACACGGCCTGACCTCCCACAGCGGCTTGTCCACCAGCCGGTGCGGCTTTGGCCGCTGCGGTGGAGCTCACCGCCGGGGTGGGGGTGTCAGCGATCGCGCCCGCAGACTTCTGCGAATCCCCTGCAGACTGCTGTTTTGTGGACGGCTGGGGGATCTTGCCGCCGAAGGTGTCGCGCTCTAGACCTGTCGACATGCCGGCAGCCCCAGCCGGGCTGACACGGGAGGCCGCCATCACACCGAGCATCATGGGGGCGAGGGACGCCATCAGCATGCCGATCGCGGGCACGGCGATCGCCAACACCACGGCCATCGCATCACCCGGCGTCTCGGTCGCCTGGAACGCGACACTCGCCGACATCTGCGTGGCCAGCAGGATCGCGAGAACGATCAGCAGCGGTGCGCACCAGATAGCGACGAGAGCCATCACCATCAGCCAGGCCGTGCGGCGGGTCTCGGGCAGGGTGATCCACACCCACGCGAGAGGAAAGAGACCACCGGTCATGTACGACATCACCAGGCCCATCAGCAGGACAAGGAACATGGTCACTGCCGACAGCAGAAGGAACAGGGCAAGGAAGTTGGCGATCAGCGGGGCGGGGAGCAACGCAAGGTAGTTCCCGTTGGTGACGAGCGCGCCCAGCTGGGTCAGGAAGATGTCGAGGTTGGTGCCGGTCACCCACACCACCAACCCATCGGTGAGCGTCATGATCAGCCCGCTGACAACGAACATCCCCCAGGGAGCCACGAGGCAACCGAGGAAGAAGGCCGGTGAGCCGGTGACGATCATGTCCGCGATCTGCGTGGGGGTCAGCCGCTTGCGGACCAGGCCGATCATGAAGACCAGGCCCCACACGATCACCGCGACCGAGAACACGACCGCGTACTGCTTCAAGAACCAGTCCGCGGTGAAGTCCGGTGTCAGCGCCTTCAGCGCCCACGGGATCACGGTTGCGAGGATGAACTTCGCCGCCTCCGCGAAAGCGTTCGTGAGAGCGCCGATCGGGTCCGTGGCGAACGACACCGCCTGGCCGACACCCGCCAGGGCGTCGCCAGCCGCGTTGAAGGCACCGGTGATCGTGCTCCACACCGAGCCCGCCGCCCCCAGGATCGACTCCCACCCTTCGGGGTTCATCAGCACGCCCCCCGGAACGGGATCGCGTCTTCACCGAAGATCGCGGCCTCCTGCTTGGGGGTGGCGCCGCGGAGCTCGGCGAGCACCCAGCCGTCTCCGGAGGGCTGCAGGACGACGTCGACGACACGTTGATGCGTCTGCCCCTGATCGTTGGTCTCCGCGACACCGTTCTCCAGCGGGGTGAACACCAGCAGTACGACCGTCTGCGCAGCGGTGTGCTCCTCGACGATGTACGACCCGCCCCACAGGCTCGCCGACCCCGCCACGGAGTCCATGCCGCCGCGCTCCACGACCACCCCTACCTGCTCAGTCCCCTTCCCCGTCGTCGCCTGCTGCAGGAACCGGCCCAGGTCTGCGTCCATCGGGGTCAGCCCCACCAGCTGCACCACGGCACCGGCGAACTCGGCAGCACCCTTCGGGGTGAGGTCGCGCGAGGCACGCAACGCCAGCACGGACCGCACGGAGATCGGAACCGCGGTGCACCCAGACGCGACCACACCCGCATCACTCGGTGAGGCGGACGCCTCCGGATCCACCGGCCGTGACGTCGACGTCGCAGCCGGCGTCACGGGAGTGTCGTCGGCGGGCTGTGTGGCGACGAGGAGAACACCGGTGAGGACCGAGGAGACCACCGCAGCAGCGGCGATCCCCCCGATCCATGCCCACACCCGGCGAGGGTTGCGCTGAACAGTCATCAGCCGGCCGCACCCGCGACGAGATTGATGACGATGAACAGCAACGAGATCACGACCATGATGCAACCCATCACGATGAACACGAGCGCCGCGCCCATCAGCTCTTTGCGGGCATGCTCGACCTCGTGCGACATGTTCTTCTTGATCGCATCCCGGATATGAAACACCGCCGGCAGCAGCTTGATCCCGGCCCACACCAGCAGCACACCCCAGATGACGCCGATACCGATCGCGAACGCCGCGGCGTTCTTCCCCGTCAGCCACGAGAAGTTGATGCTGACCCCCTCGAACGGGTTCGTGATGCTCGAGGCAGCCAGCAGCGTGAGAATCTGCTCGCCGATCATCGCTGTGCCCCCTCACCCGACGCACGACCCCGTCGCGCACCTGTCACTGCCAGGCCGGCGCCCACTGTGAGCAGCACGCCACCCGCCGCGAGCCACAGGGTCGAGTCGGCACCGGTCGCCGCCAGCTGCGGGCGTGACTGCCCCGTCGACGACGCCCGCTTGTCCCTGCTTGAGTTCGAGCTGTTTCCCGGCTGCGTAACCGGGGCTGGGGCCGTGTCCGTCGGCGTCCCCTGATCGATCGGTCCGACAGGCGCGACCGGGTCCGTCGGCTCCACCGGATCAACGGGATCGATCGGCTCCACCGGGTCTACCGGGTCGGTGGGCTCTACCGGGTCGGTCGGCTCCACCGGGTCGGGATCGGTGGGCTCTGTAGGGTCTGCGACGGACACCGTCACCGGTTCGCTCTCGGGATCGGTGCTGGCGTTCGCGCCGATCGCGGGACCCGCGAGCAGGATTGCGGTGGCGATCGCGGTGCCCGCCATCGTGGTCAGCGGTCGAAAGGTTCTCATGAGTTCTCCTGATCTGGAGGTGGAGGGGACGCCGGTTGACGGCCCCCGGGGAGGAAAGTCAGTTCTGGATCTTCGGGAACAGCGCAATGCCGTTCGTGTCAGCGGCGAGCAGCCACTTGGGCGTCAGGGCGAGCGGCTGCCACATGCCGGCCGTCACCTCGGTGGCCTTGCCGTCAAGCCACAACGCGGGAAGCCCGGTTTTCGTCGTGCCGTAGAGGTCTTGGTCGTTGAGGAACACAGCCGGCACGAACTCCGTCTGGGGTACGAGGTCGCCCGAACCGGTTGAGACGAGCACGCCGTCGGCCGCGATCATCGTGCCGCTGGGCGACACGATCGGATCGCCCGCGATCAGTGCGTGCCCGGTGACGGCTCCGTCCTCGAGGTCGTGCACGGCCAGAACCGTTCCGGCTGGGGTCGTCCAGGTGATGAACGCGAACGTGTCATTCGCGGCGATCCACCCCGACAGGGCCGCGTCTGCGATGGGGGCGGCCAGCGCGACGTCGTGCACGATCGCGCCGGTCACCGCGCCGGTCACCGCGTGCCCGGTCGCAGACGCCCACACGACCGTCTGCGTCTCGGACCGGTACCCGAGCGGGACCATGCCCGCCCGGGGTGCGGTCACACTCACCACGCCGCTGTCGGAGAACACGGTCACCGCTCCCCCGTCGACGAGGAACGCCGTACCCGACCGCACCAGCAGAGCCGACCCCTCAGGGGCTGGAACCTCAACCGCCTCCGACGCGTCCGGGCCCCACGCCAACACCGTCCCGGCGGAGCGCACCAACAGCATCTCGCCGGCCACGAACGGTGCCGCATCCGCGGCGACATCCGTGGACGAGAGCGACTTCCCGTTCTTGATGTCACGGACCACCGCGGTGGTGCCGTCCGTGGTCGAGAACACGACCAGCACACGGCGACCATCGGCAGACACGACCGCACGCTCGGCCGCCGCCTCCCACCCGGGTTCAGACACGTAACCCGGTACGGTCCCCGCCTGCGCAGACGGAACCGCAGACGGGCGCGGCTGCTCCCGCGATGCCGTCGACGCTGAGGCGCTGACGATCGCGAGCCCACCAGCGACCAGGAGCAGGAGGACCCCTACCGCGCCTACCCACCACCAGCGGACGACGATCGGCCACCATCCCGGACGGGCGCGCACCGCGGCCGTCTCTTCGGCTGGTACCGCATCGGCCGGGACGTGCGGGTCGGACGCGGTGCGCGCCAGGGCAGCGTCGAGCTCGTCCCCCTCGGACACCGCCGCCTCTGTGGCCAGGGCCTCGGAGATGGACGCCTGGGGCTCCGGTGACGTGGCGTTGGCTTCGGCCATCGGGGGTTCGTGCGCGTCCCCGGGTTCCCCCTCTGCATCGGCGGAGTCCGGCTGTACTGTCGGCGAGTTTGCGTCGGACGCGGGCACGGCATCGGTGAGGCCCAAGAGTGCGAGGACGTCCTCGTCGCCCGAGTCCTGGTCGTGATCAGCTTCCGAGTATGTGGAAACGGCGGCCGCCTCCGTGAACACACCAGCGGCACCCAGCAGCACTCCCCCGCAACGGCCGCAGTAGGGCCCAGCGGGCACCTCCGACTTGCACGTCGCACACACGATCTGAGGCACCAAGTTCTCCTTCAATTCCTTGCTCATTCCTGGTCTCCATCAAGAGCCGGGGTTACACCGATCAGGCACGCCCCGTCAGCCAGCTGAGGCAGCACCATGGCGATCGGGGTCCCGGTCGACGGACCGACCTGACCCACCAGGCATTCCCCCTCGCCCCACCGCACGGAGAACTGGATGCTCTCTGCCGGGTTCCCCACCGTTGATAGGTCCGCGGTTATCTGCATGTCTGAACGGTTGAAGCCGGCGTCCGTGAGGGCGTCGACGTACGCCCGGCTCACCGCATGCGCGGGGCCACCCCACACCTCGTCGACGATCCCGGCGAAGTATGCGAGGTTCTCCCCCGCGGTCCCGTCCGGCTGCAACACCGGTGCCGCGCTCGGCACCGGCGCCGAACTCGCAGAAGGCGTCGACAAACCCGCAGCGCAACCCGACACAAGAACCGCGACCGTGGCGAACGTCGTCGCAAACACGCTCATGGCACCGGTCCGACCCAGGGGCCGGTCGATCGAGATCCGGCTCATGACGCGCCTCCCGTCGAAGACAGCGGGCTGATGATCTCGACATCAGTGGGGAAGACCAGAGGGCTCACCCACGGGAACACCCACCAGAACAGGCCGTACACAACGGCCGAGGCCACGACGAGCACGAGCAACACCCGCACCCACCAACGGCCCGGCAGAACCCTCCACAACGCCGCGTACATCAGTCGGTCACCGCTTCCAGAGACGCCGGTGCGCCGAGCGCCCGCGGCTGGAATCCGTCGAACACGCCGTACGCGACGATGCGTTCGGCGAGGGAGTACAGGGGCGAGCAGGCCGTCAACGTGATGTACCGCCCACCATCCGAGGACGCACCACCCCGCTCAGAGGCCTGCGGGGTCGGCTCCAGGACACTCACCGTCTCGGGTGTGACGTACTCAAGGGTCCGGAACCGGTACGTGTACCAGCCGTCCGCGGTCTCAATCACGATCGCATCCCCCAGGCGCAGCTGATCGATCTGATGGAACGGCTTCCCCCAGGTGGTGCGATGCGCAGCCACCGAGAAGTTGCCCACCTGACCGGGCATACCCGACTTCGGATAGACCCCGATCCACCCCTGATCAAGCGTCGCCGCGCGGGTGACGCCGCCAGCGATCGTGACGTTGTAGTCCGCACCGAACCGAGGAACGCGCATCTGCGCACCCCACGGGACACCGTTCTCCGGATCCGCCATCTGCGGCGGCTCGAACACCTCAACGGACCCGACTGTGTCATCGAGAACCGGTGGAAGAGCCGGCGCAGGGGCGTCAGCCCATGCCTCCGTCACCTGATGGCCCCGATCGTTCGCGGCCGCGGCCATGATGACGTCACCAACCCACATCTGCCACGCGACGAACAACATCACCACCACCCCGGCCGTCAAGACAACCTCCCCCACGGCCCCGGCGACCGTCACTTTCGGCCGCCGAGCAGCGGCCTCACGCAACTGCCGGCGAGTCACCTGAACGGGAAGGGGAACCCGAGGCGCGATGGACGGCTCAGCTGCAGCGGCACGACCCTGAACCACATCAGAGGTGCACGCCGGCAACGAGCGGTGCGCGTCTTCCAGGAACATCAGCAGCCCTTCTACGGGATCAGTGGTCAATGAGGTCGAATTCGAAAGTGGGCCTGCACCGACCGGGGGGACGGTGGCCGGTGCAGGCCCCGTAGGTACCCGCGTCTAGACGCGGGAGCTATCGGGTGCGAAGGCCCGCAATCGCGCCCAGGACACGCAGGGCGGCATGAGCTCAACCCGCTGTCGGCACGTCGGGACCATCACCGCGCTCACGCCGGCACCCCCACACGGTTCGGGGTGAGCTCGCCGAGCTTCGCCGCCATCTGCGCGATTTCAAGAGGGGTGACCTCCAAAGCATCAGCGAGCGCTTCGACCTCGTTCAGCGTGAACGACACACGTCCCGACGTGCGGGAGTGGTACATGGCGGGACTCATTCCCGCCGACTCGTAGAGAGCTTTCGCGGTCAGCCCGGAGCGCTTCAAGTGCACCCCGATGGCATCGGCGGTGAGACGTGCCCAGGTCCCGGCTGGGTGGGCCGCCACGCCCCTAGCCACGGTCGTGATCTCCCGCGTGACCAGCGACCATCGCGATCGCCAGGACAAGGGAGGTGACCCGGGCGGGATCCGCGGCCCAACCGCGGTGCCGGAGCTCCGTCGTGACCAGGCTCTGCTCGAGCATCGAATCGGCCTCCTGCAGGAGGCCCGTCGACAACCACCTCCCGGCCGTCTCCATATCGTCGACCGTCATCACAGTCCCGAAAGGTGCAACGGAGCAGGGCAGGACATCAACGGGTGTCGCCTCGCGGCGCCGCAAACCTTCAAGAGCACCAGAAAGCGCACCACCGAGAATCAGGGGACCGTCGCCCGCGACGACCGCGTCAACCCACTGGGCCTCATCCATGACATCGGAGATGCAGAAACTCGCTCCGCGGCCCACCGCGACGTTGAAGCTCAGCAACTGATGAGCCTTGTCCCTGTGCCGGATCGTCATCAGTTTCCACCCTGCACAGTGAGAATCGCCCAGTCCCGGTCGACGTGATCCTCGGTGGTGAGAATGATGTCGAGGAGCCGATCGAGGAAGTCGTCGATAGCGGAGACGGATGGGAGTGTGGTGGCCACGAGTGGGCTCCTGTCAGCAGATCGGTTCGGTTCAGAGGGGCTGGTGCGATTGCGGGTGACGCAAGTTGATGGCTTGCGTGGGAGACCACTTCCCGACTCGCCGCCGCTGCCCTCGGTGCGGAGCGTGGCGCGTCACCACAGGTCGCACTTCCAGGAGATGCCCCAGCCGTATCCGGGGATTTCCCAATGAGTCACCCCATGGGCTCCCTGCGGATACGTGTTGGTCGAGCCATATGTCACCCGGGAACCGCCCTCGGCGCTCCGGCCGGGGTCAGAGCAGGAGCCCATCGCTGCCTGCTTGTACGGCTGCCAGTTGCTCTGCGAGCCGCCCGGGGTGCTGCCACCAGTACCCGGGCTCGTGCCAGTGCCTGGGTTCGTGCCAGTGCCGGGGTTCGTCCCGCCGCCGGGGTTGGTGTTGCCACGGGAACCGTTCGACGAGTCGCGGGATCCGTTCGATGTGCCGCTGTTGGAGCGCTGTTGTTCTTCGGCCTGGCGGGCGGCCTCTGCTGCTTCCTGGTCGAGGACCGCCTGGTGGGCTGTCCCTGCAGCGTTCACGGAGGTGATGTACGCACCGACGAGTGCCGCGCGCTCCTCGAGGAGGATGTCTGCGGCGCCGTCAGCCGCGAGTGAGGCCGCGGCAGCAGTGACCGCTGCCGTCTCTGTAGGGGCCTTCTCCCATGTCAGCGTCGCGCCCTTCTCCGCTGCGGACGCGATCGCGACATCCGCGCTCCCTGCGGCAGCGACCGCTGCTTGGGTGATTTCGTGCTCAACCTTCTCGACCAGGTCGATGTAGTAGCGCTTCTGGTTCGTGTCCGACTCCAGGCGTTCGGTCTGAGCTCGGAGCTCGTCCGCCGTGAAGTCCCCCACAGGTCGCGTCTCGGCGGGGACAACAGGTTTGTGCGTGAACGTCTTAAAGGCGTGCGGGCGATCAACGACAAACGCGCCCGTGCTGTCCAACGCGAGGTCAGTGGTTGCGTACGCGGCGGTCTTAGCCAGAAGGTCAGCGCGGGTGGCGGGGTCAGCGACAGTGCTGTCCGTGAGCGTGGTGGCAATCGCCAGATACGACGGGTAATCGGCGGTCAGAGCGTCTTCGGCTGCGTGCAGACCGTCAACGGCCTTATCCATCGACGTGTACGTGCCTTCGCGTTGCGCGACGGCGATCTCGAAGGCGTCGGCTGCGGCTTGGTGCTCGACCGCGCGGACGGCGGTGGGGATGCCGTATGCGGCGCCACCGGTCACGAGCACGGCGGCCGTGAGGAGGGTCCAGGTGCGACGACCGGGCCGCTTCTTCCGGGTAGGTGCTGCCGGTGCGGTCATCGTCTCGTCGACATCGTCGACGGGGGGAAAGTTGGGGGTGTTGTCCATGATGTTCTCCATTGATCAGGGGGGTGGGCCTGGCAATGGAGAACCAGGCCCACCCCCGTGGGGTTAGTCGACGGCGGGTGCGTCGACCGTCTCCGTCGCCCGTCGGCGACGAAGAATCGGGCGCAGGTAGGCCGCGAGGCCTCCTGCGAGGAGGGCGCCGCCAGCAAAGAACCAGGCGGGGTTCAGGTCCCCACCGGTCTGGGCCAGATTGCCGGCGGCCGGCGTGGTGAGGGTCTCAGACGGCTCGCCGCACTCGCCCTTGGACAGTTCGCCACCGTCTTCCGTGTTCGTGGTCTCCACGAACGTCGTCGTCATCCCTGCGGGCTTCGACGGCGGGGTGAACTTGCCACTGGACACCAGCTGCGCGTCGTCCTTGTACAGACCTTCCTCGAGCGCAACCGGCTGCGACGTCCACACCAGGGTCTTCTCCGTGCACACCAGATCGGACCCGGTAGGTACCTGGTAGGCACGGAACGTGACCGTTGCACCCTTAGGGACGGAACCGCGGATCTCTGCGGTGTCCCACAACTGGTCACCACGCTTGGAGGTCCCCGCGCCCGAGTCCGAGTGCGCCTGCGTCTTCACATCGATGACGTGCGACGTCTCCGACGGCTCCCCGCATTCACCACGGTCAACGACTTCCTGCTTTCCGTCGTCGCCGGGGACGGAAAGCAGCTGCTCAACCCACAGCTCGGTGCCATACTCATCAGCCGCGAACTCCGGCGACTTGTACTCCCCCGCCTTCGTGATGTGCTGCGGGTCGTCAAGGTTGTCACTGATCAGATTGTCGGCCGTGCACACCCAGGACAGGTCCCCAGGCTCGGTGCCGGCGGGAGCGTTTGGCACCCACTTGCCGGACTCGTCCTGGACCGTCGGAACGAGGTACTTCTCGAACGTGAGCTCGAGACCCTCATTGGGCAGCACACCGGTCACGATCGCCGTGTCCTGGCTCGTCGCACCCTTCTTCGTGCCGACCTGAGCCTTCGTGGTGACGTCGACGCCGAACGTGGTCTCCTCGTACAGACCGAACAGGTCCGTCCACAGGTATCCCTCCGGGAACACGGAGCGGAGCCGCTCAGGCTGCGCTGCGGCCTCGAACTTCCACACGTAGACAACGGCGCGCCCATCAGCGGGCATCACAGCATCTCCGAACGTCGCCACACCCTTGGCAGCAGCACCCGCGGTGCCGGTGTTGTACGTCGTCGACGCGATCAACTCAGCACCGGCGGGGACCTTGTTGGTCGGCTTCTCCGGTGCCTTGTCAACCGCGTACGCGTCGATCGTCCACTCCGTCGGCGCGAACTCTCCCTTCGAGTTCTTCTTCCACTCGTTGACGCGGCCATTCTCGTCCGCGGCGAGCCGGAACGTTGCCGTGTCGCTCAGGGGCGTCCCCGGCTTCACGAAGCGGGGCGCGTTCGAAATCGCTTCCGGCTGGAAGTCCGGTGAGCGCAGGGCAGGGTCCTCACCGGTCGCCGTGTACGACGAAGCCTTACCGGGACCAGCAGTCTTCTGCTTGTCGCCGGTCAGCCACACATGCAGCTGACCCGAATACCCGGAGCTGATCTGCGACGTGCCGCTGATCTTCCAGTCCGCCCCATCATCAGGAGCAACACCCTTCACCTCGTACTCGGTACCCAGCGACGCCCCAGCGAGCGTGTTCGTACCCGTGGTCACGAACACACCATTCGTGAGGGTGATGGTCGCGATGGCACCCGCGGGGTTCCCGGGGACCGTCACGGAGACAGTGCCGTTGTAGTTGTTCGAAGGGTTGACGGTGAAATTCACCGACCCAGAGCTGATAGTCGGGCCCGCGGTAGTGCCGGCGGTCGCATCGAGGATTGCCTGAGCGCGATCGGCAACAGCGCGAGCCTCCGCACCGCCTACGGAGCTGTAGAGGACCCAGTTCACGTAGTCCCGCAGGTTGTGGTCGCCGGTGTAGGAGTGCGATCGGTACATCGCCTCAGCGTTCGCGACCACCTTCACCGCGAAGCTCACAGCGGACGCTTCCCGGTTGTCCCAGGTCTGCCCGTACTCGGTGACGATCCGACCAATACGAGCCTGGTCATTCGCGGTCAACGTCCGATCGCCGTAAGGCGAGTTCGACGTAACCCCGTCTTGCCATCCCCCATCGGTACTCGTCCCCCACGGGTTATCCGTGCCCGGATCGATGCAGTACACGATCGAGCCGTCCTCAGCCAGGAATCCTCCCTGCATGCCGATGCTCTCGTCGGTCGTCCCGTACCCAGGGCCACCAGGTGCGAAACGAGGCTGAATAACCACCTCATCCCCGGCCTCATCCGAGGGCGAATCCGGGACGCTAGCCATCGCCGTCAGCGACGGAAGCATCAACAGCATCCCGACACCAACGGCCAGCCCTTTACCCATGTGTGCGCCAGGCGAACTGCCGAACGCGCTCCTGCCGCGCGCCTCCGACGGCTTGCGGATTCTCATGCCGGTCTTCATCCATTCCTCATTCCGATGGGGTTTCTGTCGGAGGAGGAGCCTTCGACAGCTAACTGTCTATTTCAACAGTCATCACCACACTAGGGGAATCTGGACGACTATTCAATTACGGAGTGAGGTCAGGGTGCCGATGTTGCTCAGCAGCCAGGCATTCCTCTGGCTCAAGCTGTGGGCGTGATCGTGCATGGTCTCAGGAGTCTCATTGATCGTGCAGTTCGCCAGCCATGCCCAACGTCGTCCCTCGCCAGACCGCAACGGCCCCCAATTTGCGGTGGCCCTCTTTCGTGCACGGGCACTCTTCCGGAAGCACGGACTCGCTTCTGCGACGACGGTTGCAGATGTGGTCGAGATCGCTTCCGCCGCCGCGGGGAGGCCGGTGAGGGCTGTCCAACGGGAGGAGACGTACGACAACTACGGCTCAGCGTTCACTTACAATTTCCCGGATAGATCGGTCATCGTTGTCCGTGAGAGCGACCACTCCTTCTACCAGCTCTGGGGCCTGTTTCACGAAGTGGGACACCTCATCTTTGGGCACAGATGCTCGGCACTTTCGGCGCTGTACAGGAGCCCCAACGCTGAAGACGACGACTGGAGACAATTCGTCCGTAGGAACCGCCACGCTCACTTTGGGAAAGGCTTCCAGGAGCTGGAAGCAGAGGCCCTGGCATTGTTGGTTGGGAGACACCTTCTCAAGTCGCGGTGGCGACGTGATGAGGTGGTGTTCGGATGACCATGGATCAGCTGTACATGCCGATCACCCTTGTGTTGATTGTTGCGGTGGTTGTTCGGGCTCACTCTGCTTTCCAGAACGCAGAAGCCTTCCCTGCCTGGCTCGCGACTGTCATCGCCATCCCGGCTCTGCTCTCCCGCGGGGCCCTGATCCCGATCGACACTCTCGATGCTTGGGTCGGCGGCCAGAACATCATTTTCCTCATCCAATGCTGGTGCGCAACTTTCGCGTTCTGGGCTATCGGCGAAGCAGCTCGTCTGCTTCCGGGCAACCGCGATAACGACCTTGGGAGTCGCGATCCCGTCAAGCTAGACTTCCGCGTCCCGCTGCTGTGGTCTGCTGGGTATACGATCCCGTTCTTCTTCATTGCAGAGAGAACCCCAACTGAACTCTTCTTCATTGATGCTCATGTCGATGATCTTGCGGCCGTGCTCTGTGGCGTGCTCTACATGGCCGGGGTCATTGGAATTTGTCTAACTCTCCTTCACCGATTGCGAGGAAGAAGGACAGTAGGACACTGGGCGCTGAAGCTCGGAGCAGCCGCCGTCGCCGGAGGAAGCACCCTCTGGTCCGTGGCAATCGTGATCCATCATGCGCTTGACCTCCGACGGGCTGCGATTCTGTGGATGTACTTGGGGTTCGACGTCCTGTTCTACCCCGGCGTGGTGCTCATGGCGGTTGGGCTGCTGCTGTTCGCTGCGACTCGGCGAGTTCGACAGAACGGCGCGCGAAGTCGAGCTCGGACCCCCCGTCAAATCCTCGAGAGGCACAGCATCGACGCGAGTCACATGGCCACGGATCCTATCGACCAACTTATTGAGCTCCTGGTCAAGGTCCGTGACGCGTACCAGCGCGGCATGGTGACCATCACGAAGGAAGAAGAGGTCGAGTTGCGAGAGGCCGCAGATTGGGTTCGCGACGTTCTTCCTCAAGTCGTTGAGTTTGACCGACTTCTTGACGAGGAGCATCGGTGATCGTCGGACTCATCCTCAGCGGGATCATTCTGACGGTCACAATCGTAGGGCTAGGGACTTACGCGTCCAGGATGCTTGTTCGGTGGCCAAGGCCTCCACTAGTCCGGGTTCTATCGATGCAACGGGATCGAGTGACTCTGCCTTCGACGCCGCTAACCCGCTATGACGGGGAGTATGCCCTGCGATCGTCCGGAGGCTATGCGCGCGCAGGCAAGATTCTGGAAGTCACCGATCGCACAGTCACCCGTGAGCTGTTGGAAGTCACGGGTGACGTCTACGCCGCGACCGATGTCACGTTTGATGGTGATGTCATCGCAAGCCCGAGCGTGCTAGGTGCGTATGTCGACGTCCAGATTCCTACGGAACACGGACCGGCGCCTGCCTGGCGATTCGATCGCGGGGGGGAGAGCCGGCTGTGGATCATCCATGTCCACGGCTACCAAGCCAACCGACTCAATGCGCTACGAACGGTTTCCGTGCTGCACGAGATCCCCTCAACGCATCTGGTGGTCTCCTACCGAGGTGACGGAGACGCTCCGGCCTCTCCGAACAACACAACCCGCTTGGGGCTGGACGAATGGCGCGATGTGGATGCGGCTCTGGAGTTTGCAGTTGACCACGGTGCTGAGCGTGTTGTGATGGTGGGCTGGTCGATGGGAGCGAGCATCGCGCTACTTCTTGAGGAACGCAGCCGTCATAGAAGCATGATTATCGGAAACGTCTTTGTGGGCCCGGCCACGGACTGGCGAGCCATCATGACTACCAGTGCTCGGCGAATGGGGATTCCCGCGCCACGCGCCCTCACCGCGCTATGCGTGCTGTTGCTGAGCTCACGCATCGGATGCCGCCTTGCTGGTGTACGAGCCCCAATCAACTTTCCCTCAATCGACTGGACTCGCGCGGCTCGGGTTGGCGTTCCCACACTTGTGATTCACTCGGCCGGCGACATGACATCACCGCTGGAGGCGACGAGGCGATTCCTGCAGGCAAACGATCCGTGGGTTGAATTGGTCGAGCTGCGTCGCGCACCCCATACGCGGGAATACAACGTCGACCCCGAAGGCTTCCGGGCGGCAGCCCTGGAGTGGGTGCGACGGCTCGTCAGCTGATGCTACGCAGGGTGCGTGTGAGCGCTCGCAATGCGGCCGGCGTGATATCGCCTAGTGTGCGAGCGGCAATAGAGAGCGCCCCGGTATCCTGCATCGCCTGACGGAACTCCAGCAGGGCATCTGTCATTTCGTTCGCTTCTGCATTGTCAAAGTCAGTGAAGTACTCGACGGGCACATCCCAGAACTTCGCCAGAAGTGCGGGTACCCGTGCGGACACTTCGCTTGAAACAGTGCCGCCCTGAAGAGCAGCGAACTGCTCAGAGCTCAGAGGGACGCCTTCCAGCTCGGCCAGCGCCAACAGATCACCCCAGCTGTATGCGGCTCCGTTGCTTCTGAGGCCTGCGATCACACGCTGAATGCGCGTCGACAGTTCGCCAGGATCAACGTCGAGCGACGGCGCGATGTCCCCACCGTCGAGACCTCCTAGCATCACAGCACGACGGCAGATCTCAAACCAGTGCACTCCGAGAGCATTGGCGAGCTTTTCGAGATCGTTCAGGTTAAAGGGCTGGTCGCCCCTCATGCGGACGTAGTAATAGCTTTCCGACATGTCGGCCGCGCTGTACAACCTCTGGTTGTCCCACCCGCGTTCTTTGCGGGCTTGTGCTACAGCCGCTGCAACGCTCTGGCTCAGCCCGCCTGCAGCCCCGCTTGCCCGTTTACCCACGACTCAAAACTAGTCGAGTGGTCGAGCTGTTGCGGCACCGACAAGCTGGACGGGACGCGCGCGCCACCCGCGACTGTTTATATCAGGTGCTACTCTAGCGCCGATGGTGTAAATGAACTCTTGTCATGGATTTTCGGAGAGGGGATCCATGCCGACACACCCCCCCAATTTCCTTTGATAAAACGAATTTCCAGGGATGATCGGACTATGAGCAAGGTTGGACGGCCAAGTAAGGGAATCCGTGATGCTGTCACGGCAAAACCCCCTATGCCCTTCGGCGCAATCCTCAGAGAGAACGCGAAGAGTGTGGGTCTGTCGTACGGGGAGTATCTAGTACTGCTCGCGGCTGAGCGACTCGACATGCTCGAGTATGCCCCGACTCCGTCGCGTGACCGTGGGAACGAACTTCCGATCCCAGAGGAGGGCCGCAGAACAGCAGCCGCTTAACGAAAGAGCCCGCCGCGTGTGCGGCGGGCTTCTCCCAAGTCTCTCGATCCGCTGAGATGCCAGTCGCGTCGGATCGAGTAAGTGAAGAACCGGTGGTACCGGGGCTTCGGTGTACCCACTCTGTGAGGAGGAGGTGATGTCATCATACGACGCGATGATGCGGTTTTCCAGTCAGCTGCGATGATTTCTCGGCGTGTCGCGCCCGATACGGGTGTTTCTGACGATGGTGGCGCGCCTGGGTGGGCGGTGTGGTTGGAGCCTGGTAGCCCGGCTGCGGAGGTCCTTTCCCGGGCCTCGGATGCTCCTGTTGGCGCCCGCGGGTCGTCGTCTGGTGATCGTGATGTTCCGGTGTTGTCTGTGGCGGATGCGTGGTGGTTGGCTCGGGCTCTTGCTCGGAGGCCGTTCGTGCACCGGATGGTGGCGGAGGCGGATGGGGTGGTCCGTTCGAACCGGTACCCGGTGAACTATCCGGTGGCATCACCTGTCCCGCCGTCGACGCCGTGGTGTATTGACATCGCGGACGCTGAGGGCCGGTTCTGGTTGGCCCCGTTTGATCTGGATGCGAAGCAGCCGGAGGACTTTGAGCAGGCGGTCGAGGATCTCGGCGTGGTGGTGAGGGTGCTGCGGGACGCGGGTGTCCCGTATGTGGTGTGTAAGTCGAGCCCGAAGCCGGCGGGTGGGTTCCATGTCTTCGTACCACTTGACGGCGTGGAGCTGTCGGTGATGGAGCAGCTCGCGGATGCGGCGAAGGCGGTGTTGCCGAGCCTTGACCACGGTCTGCTGCGCAATGCCGCGAAGGGCGCGATTCGCCCCCCGGGGGCACCTCACGCGGCCGGAGGTCAGTCGATCGTGATGGAAGGGGACCCGACCCTGCTCCTCTCCCCCACGGTCACCGCCGCTGACCTGTTGCGGGTGATCGCGGGGTTCCGACAGCTACGCCCCGCCGTCGACCCCAACACACCCTCCCCGATGTGGAGCGCCGTCGACGAGGCAGCCGCGATCGCGGCGCCGGCGTCTCTGCGGACGCATCGCCCGCTGCCGGCATGGGGCGAGAAGCACATGGCAGCGCCAGGTGGTGGCCCTGACCCGTCCCGGAATGGGTACATGTGCCTGTTGGCGGCCGCGGTCGCCGGATGGACGCTGCGCGACGTCACCCACGCTGCACAGGCCTACCCCGGCATGGAGTACTACCGCACGAAGCACAACCCCTCCGGTGGCCCCCGGACTCCTCGCACGAGGAAAGACACGACCTCCCGCCTCGAGCGGCAGTGGGCGAAAGCGCAGGAGCGCGCGTTGCTGTACCGGTACGCGCCGGCCGACACCGGGCGTGATCTCACCGAGCTCACACGGATGGTCGACGTCT
>NZ_JBSHGY010000011.1:57558-92668 GCF_053618035.1 Microbacterium sp. NPDC055665
GCGAAACAGCTGGGCACGGATGGTGTCCTCGCGCGCAGGGCGCGGCGGCATGAGCGGGAGCGGGAGCTGTGGGCGTGGTGGCAGAACCACCTCACCAGGAAGGGGGGCAGATCGGGGAAGAACCGTGCAGGCCCCGGCCAAACCCTCATCTTCCAACTCACCGACGCGCACGGTGGCCCTGAGGCCTACCCCTCCTACCCCACGTATCCGGACGGGCAAGGGGACCACCACACCGCCTGGAGGTACGTGGTCGCCGGGCTCCTGCAACAACTGCGCGACACCGAACTTGCCGCGTGACCGTTCACGATGACCTTGACAGCAGCGTTGAGATACGTGCGCCTGTTCGTTACTACCTGTTAAGCGCTCCCGTAGGCAATAACTGCGATGACGATCGCGGCTCCGAGAAGAATGCCCCCTGCGATCGAACCTCCGATCCATATCAACGTGTGCCATCTTCCAGGCGTGGGTGAGGTAGCGATTTGTTCAACGTTTCTGTGGTCGATGGGAGCTCCCTCGTTCAGTAGATCGTGCAGATGTCAGGTTCCAGGCGCGGGGTAACCATGCGTTGCGTCCTGGAGGAGACTGTGAGGTCTGGGGGTGAGAGCCGCGAGGGTGGTGTGGGTGATGGTGGGTGTGTGGCACAGGACTCGTGCGAGCTCGGTGGTGTCGGCTCCCTCCTTAACGAGCTTTTGAAGGTGTGACCCGATGTACAGGTGGAGGCGCTGCTGCAGGACCTCAGTGAACGCGTCCCGGTCGAGGCGGAGCAGCCGCAGCTGATCGCGTACGACCCGATACGTCGATGTCAGGCAGACCGCGATCAAGAGCACGCCCATGAGCGCGACCAGGACCGAGACGAACGACAGGGCAAAGATGCCGGCGAGGATTAGCAGGACACCGGGCACGAGGGGAACCATGGTGAACCCGACGGTGCCGAGGATGTTAGCCACGATCGCTTTGTGAGCGCGGCGGTTGAGCTGGTCAAGCTCGCCGCTTGCTAGGGGCGGTTCGGGAGGGCAGGCGTGAGCGGAGTACCACCGAGGGCGTGGTGTTGAGAACCTCATGGCTTCAAGTGTCGATCGAGGGAAGATGAGGTCGTCGGACAGCGCGTGTGCGGGGAGCGCGTAGGCAGATTCGAGGACACTAAGCACTTCCCCGGCGACCGGATCAGGCATGGGGCCAAACTCGGCGTCCCTCGCCCACCGACCCTGCCCGCTGCAGACCTTCCATGCGGCGGCGAAGCGTCCAGGCGAGCGCGGACCCTCGAATACGACGGAAACTAGCGCGATCCGCTGATAAATATCTCGGGACGCCTGGAGTCTCCGCTCTTCCTCAGCCTTCCGTTTGACTGACTTCTCGGTGCGGCGCGGCCACCGACTCCACCAGCTAGTCCCCGTCAATTGCCTCAACCCTCTCGTCCCAAAGCCATGCCGCTGTGACAGATCGCATTTACCCCGCGATGTCACGAAGAAGCAGCGGCCGCATCGAGGCGACCCTTTGCAGGGATGCGGTGAGATGTAGGGATATCCGTATGGTGCAGTGTGGTGGGGGCGGAGATGGTTGGTAGATGACTACTCTTCAACGTCCTATAACCGGTCGCGTGATCGCGGGCGTGTGCGCCGGCCTCGCACACCGATTCGGGTGGAAGCCCACCACAATGCGTGTGCTGTTCCTCGTCTCGTGTCTTCTCCCCGGACCACAGTTCCTTCTCTACATCGCTTTGTGGATCCTTATGCCTGCGGCGACGGTCGCTGCCAGCGCTCACCGATCCACGGCCTGAAGGCTGAGGCACCCTACGCCGCGATCCCTTGACCTCGAGCGCGAGTTGAGCTTGTTTCCAGAGCAATCTGTCGACTTTGTGCTGTGCCCCCGACGCGCGCTTGTTCCGGCTTTCGTTGGCGAGCGTTTTGCGAGCAGAGCTCGCGATTCAACAGCTTCGTCCCGGGGCGGTGGCCGCGCTCATCGGGATAAATCAGCAGACCCTTCGCCGCCCGCGTTCTATCTGGTGATCGCGACGTCACCGTGTATGAGCTACTGCGGCTGGGGGGAGGTCGTAAGCGCTCCCTTCGGCGGTGCTGGTTCAGCGGGCCCTCGATCGCGCTACGGAGGAAAAGACTGGCCTGTAGGTGTTCGAACACACGCGGCAGTATCACGAGACCGAACTTGCTCGCGGCCGATAGCTTAGTGGCGCCCTGAGACAAGCGCTGCGACTGTAATCGCAGCGCACCGAGAAGAACGCCACCTGCAATCGATCCTCCGAACTACAGCATTGTGCGCCAGCTCGGCTCAGGGGCGGAATCGGCAGGAAGATTGGGTGAGTTCCCCCGTCGATGGGGCAACGTTCCGCCGACGCCCCGGACACGGTGCCCCGTCCTCCGCCTTACAGAGAAATTCCGTGATTGTGAGACGGGTGTTCCAGGCGGATCATGGTGGGCGAGGGGGTATACGGATGCTCTCGTGTGGGGACGGGGCATGCGAACGTGTGTGGGTGTCTCATCCTCTTTTCCCCTCCCCCAGGGATGGTGAGACACCCACACACTTCTACAGGTGTGATGTTGCTCGGGCGAGCGCGTAGGGCGATGTCTCTCTTGCGCGTAGGTGGAGTTTCCTCGAGTCGACGGGCGCATGCCCGACTCGACGTTTGCGTAACGATCTCGCCGGTCTCCTCCGGTGCAGAACCCCTGCCAAATACCTACACTGATCGGCCTTAGTTTCAGTGCCACTGCGGGTCTGCTGGTGCTGCCGGGGCGGGTCAAGAGGGGGAATTCTGCCAACCCCGGCAGCGCCTGAAGTTCCCGCGAAGAGGACGACTTCAGGGTGTTCTTGCCGGGCGCTCGGTCCCGGCAACCGGTGTGGGGAGCACCGGAGAAGCCCCATGCTTCCAGGTACAAGACCATCAAAAGCGGATTCGCTCACGGGGACTCTGACCACGAGCCCAGTCTCCTTAAATCTAGGCCCAGGCCCGCCCTCTCAGGGGAACCCTCTCCGGAAGTGCTAGACGGCCCGAGACGACTCTTGCTCCGGTTGTATCCGACTACTTGACGGCGGTACCCGGCACGTCTGCGAAGCCGTCGGGACTGCCGTGGACGACGGTCGCAGCGATGGAAGTCACCCGTTATCGCAGGTTGTGCTTGCTGTTAGGACCCGAGTTGGCGTAGTCGATGAGCACCGCGTCATCGCTGTCGAACCCCTGGTGTCTACAGGGCGGTAGCAACAGGGCGGTCCGGGTTGGCGTGATTGTCCAGTGCCTCTGTGCGTCTCTCCTCGGTGAAGCCGTCTTTGCTGAGGAGGAGCGATGGAGAAATGGAAGGCCAAGGCCGATGCGTTTGCGGCATTCATCGCCGAACGTGGACGTCATCCCGAGCGCAAGAGCGCGGACCCGCGCGAACGCCGGCTACATGTCTGGATGCTGAATCAACGTGCCGCACGGGTAGGACGCTCGAGCTCGTCATGGTCGCCGCAACGGCAGGAGTACCTCGACTGGATACTCCCCGGTTGGGATCACGACCGGCACGATACGTGGCGTCAGCACGCAGATCGACTCACGGCCTTTGTCGCCGAGCATGGAGGTCTCCCCCAGCAGCGTTCCGCCGACATTTTGGAACGCCGTCTCTGGTACTGGCTGCGTCGTCAACGCGACACACTATCGACGACCTCTGGGGCACGGTCCACCGTCGAACGGCGAGAACACCTCGATCGTCACGTACCCGCATGGGCCAGCGAAACGATTTAGAGCCTCGCCCCTCCGAGGGGGCCATCAGCGGCGTGACGTCTTAGACGGTTTGGACTCTAAGGTGCGGTGGTTGATGTGAACACGGAATTGAAGCGGCAGGCGTCGCCGGAAGCGTTCGCGGTGTGGCAGAGCGGTGGCGTGCGGCCGTACTGGCTCACCGCTGCCCGTAAGAGTGCCGGGCTGGGCGCCAGGGACGTCGAGGAGACGTTTGGCAGGGCAGTGGCTCCGGTCGAGGCGGGGAAGATGTATCCGCCGTGGACGTTTCTGTGTCGCTTTGCGGACTGGGTCGGGTGCAATGTCGAAGACCTCGCCCTGCCAGCCGCGTATGTGTCGCCGCCCATCGTTTCGTCGCGTTGGAGTATCCAGGCGCAGCTTCCGGCGTTGTTCCGAGTGCGGTATCACCCGGCGATCGTCGCTGCTACGATGCGGAACCTGAACGACCGGTATGGGATCGTGTCACTGGATGCGATTTATGCCACACGGGAACGGATCATCGGCACTGCCGCGTACGGCTGGGCAACGCAGGTGACGGCCGGAATCAGTATCGCGGAGGTTGTCGCAGATCTGAACGCAGGTGTGGCCCCGGAGACAAAGATCTTGCGCGCTCGATGGGCTGGAAACCTGGCCGGAGTGCGGAGGACAATCGCAGGTGCTCCTGCGACTGGTCACGCCAACGTGACGGCATGGATGGACAGCAGCCTCAGACTGACTTTCGAGGCCACGAAAGACGAGATCGGCGGCGTGCTCATCACCGCCACAGCTCATCATGCCGAGCACGGTCCTGTCTCCCTGCCGCAAACCGAGCTCGACTACTGGGTGCCCGTGCTCTTCTCCCCCCTCCAGCTGCGCACCGTCACCCGTCACGGTGCGCAGCTCGGATACGCGCAGCCGCAGACCACCTAACGGACGTCCACGAAGCACTAGACCTTCAGAACTCCAACCCGCACTCTCCGCCACCATCGAGGCGACAACGTGACATCCTCACGACGGCGGCAGGCCGGGTCGTCAACACAAATCGAGCCTGCCGCGTGGGACCGATGGGGTGAGTTGGGCCGGTGACAGGTGTGGATACGGAAGCGCTGCGCTCCGCACTCGGTAACCTGGAGCCCCGTGCTGATCGGGGAGACTAGGGACGGGGCTCCAGGCGTTTCTGCCGGCAATCCGCCCGGCAGCCGGTGAGAGACCACCGGGGAAGTGTGAGGACTTCCACAACATAAGACGACCGACCACGTCGTTCCTAACGGCGTCTCCATGAACTTCTTCACGGCTCTTGAGATGCCACCCGTGCGTTCCACAGCGACGGCTATGGTCTCCGGCACCGCCCACCAGCGCCACATACGGTGATATCAGGTGGTGTGCTGCGGATTCTGCCGGGGCGGGTCAAGAGGGGGAATCCTGCCGGCCCCGGCAGCACCCGAAGTCCCCGCGAAGAGGAGGACTTCAGGATGTTCTTGCCAGGCACTCAGTCCCGGCAACCGGTGTGGGAGCACCGGAGAAGCCCCACGCTTCCAGTCACAAGACCCGTCAATGCGGATTCGATTACGGTGACGGGAACAGTCGCATGATTTCGTGTTTCGATCCCCGGAGGTCTCTCACAGGGTCTGCTGTCGGGGCTGGTTCCAGAAGGGGGGATTTTGTACCAGCCCCGACAGCGCCCTGGGGTCCCTCCCTCCCGCAAGTTGAGGACCCCGGGCTGTTCTTGCCGGGAACCCGAATCCCGGCAACCGGCGTGAGGGCACCGGGGAAACCAGCTGGAGCTTCCAGATATTCAGACAACTATTGCCGATCTTCATCACGTCATCTGCCGAGACGCGAGTGGCTCTTGCGTCGTGGGGCACGGTGATGGAGGCCAGCGTGGGCGCCTGGTTGCCGGGGGTGCCTGGGGTCCTGGTCCTCGATGAGGGAGGCTCGGGTGAGGGAGACCCCAGGCATTTCTGCTGGGACTCCTTTGCCCGGCAGCCGGTGCGGAGCACCGGGGAAGATGTGCCACTTCCACTACATAAGACGACCAAACGCGGCAGATCTATCGACAGATCCCGATGCTGGCCCTTCTTGCGCGACTGACGTGATGGTGACCGGCTCCGCCGGCCCCTCTGTCTCTTCCCCTGCAGCGGCTGCGCCGCCGGGGACGTTGTTTTGCCGTGAAGCCTGCGGCATTGTCCGGTCGATCCCCCTGCACGCAAGCCCCACTACGTGGGACCCGCTCCGCCGAGATTCTGGGACGCGCTGCGCTTATTTCGCCCCAGATTCTCTCCCCCGCGGCCCTGCGGGTGGCGTTCCGGCTGCTCTCCCTACCAAGACACTTCGTGCCTTCTCGGCAAAACAACGAGGGGTAGGAAGAGAGAACATCATGACCACTACCAGCACCGTCGAACTGATCGAGGCGCACCCGGCCCTGATCCAGCTGGAAACGAATATCCGTACCGAGGCGGCCCTCGACGCCGGATTCCTCGCCGCAATCCGCGCCAACGGCGTCCTGACCCCGGTCCTCGGACACCGCAACGAAGACGGCACCGTGACCGTGCGCGCCGGACAACGCCGAGTGCTCGCCGCCCGCGAAGTCGGCCTCGAAACCGTCCCCGTGTACCTCGTTCCGTCGACGGATGACTTCGAGGCGGATCGGATCGTGCAGCAGCTGGTCGAGAACGAACAGCGCGACTCGATGACCGACGTGGACAAGGTCGCCGCGTACAAGGCGCTCGAGCTGGAAGGTCTGTCCGTGGCCGCGATCGCCAAGCGCACCGGCACCAAGCGCGACACTGTGAAAACATCGCTCGCGGTCGCGGCGAATGAAACCGCAACCGCCGCGATCAACGAACACCCCGTCACGTTGGATCAGGCCGCGGTGCTGATGGAGTTCGACGGCGAGGAGTCGATCGTGGCCACGCTGATCCAGGTCGCCACCACGGACCCCGCCCAGTTCGAGCACGCCGTCCAGCGTGCCCGTGACGACCGTGCCCGCGCCGAGAAGCGCCAGGAGCTCGTGGACGAACTGACCGCGAAGTGCCTCACCATTCGCGAGAACCGTCCCGGCTACTACGACAAGACGCCCGTGAACGTCGCCGACTACGCCACCGCCGACGGCGAGAAGATCACCCTGGACACCCTCGCCGGACTCGACGGGGTATCCGCGTACGTCCAGGTGTACTACGGCGGTTCCGTCGACGTGTCCCTGTACATCGAGGACCCGAAGGCGCACGGGTTCAAGAAGCGCACCGCGTCCGGTCAGGCGCGCACGCCGATGACCGACGATGAGAAGGCCGAGCGCCGGGTTCTGATCGAGAACAACAAGCAGTGGGAGGCCGCCGAGACCGTGCGCCGCGAATGGCTGGCCACGTTCCTGGGACGTCGGACGCTCCCGAAGAACACCACGGCCGTGGTCGCGGAACTGCTTGCCAGCGGCCGCTACCTCGTGGGCGACGCGGTCAGTCACGGGAACGCCCTGGCCGCGGACCTGCTCGGCGTCGACGGACCCACCGGGTTCGGGATCGACCGGCTCCCGGACTACCTGACCGCGCACCCGACCAAGGCCGCCCACGTGAACCTCGCGATCGTCCTCGCCGGAGTTGAGGCGCACACCGACCGAAGCACGTGGCGATCCCCCCGCGCGATCACAGCCCGGTACCTGCACATCCTCCAGGGCTGGGGATACGGCCTCTCCCCCGTCGAGAAGATCGCGGCAATGATCCAGGACGACCAGACCGAGGACACCGACGCTCCGGAGAGCTGATGTTGGGTGCCCCACCTCACCACCCGACGTGGGGCACCGCGACACCGGCACGGAGGCCGGCGCCGCGGTACTGCGGGTGCCGGCGACGGAGCACCGGCACCCGCCCCTGTTCGGACGGCGCGCGGCGCCGCATATTCCCCCTGTGCGGCCTGCGGCCGCCCAGACGTTGTTTTCCCAAGGCGGTGTGGAGCTGCGCCACGATAGCTCCGCTTCCGCCGCTGCGTGCCGGGCTTTCGCGGCATATCCTCCCTCGCTGCGCTCCCTCCGGTATTCCACGGACCCCGCACCTGCAGCTGCGCTCTCTGAGCTCTCGCCCCACCCGCCACGGGAAAACAACGAGGAGAAGAGACCATGCAGACCACGCGTCCGATACCCGGCGTCACCTACTACGCCCCCATCGCCCTCGCCAGCCGTTGGCCGCTCATCTTCGGCCAGAACCACGGAGTCATCGTCGACCACCCTCCCACGAACAGGGAGTCGTCTACAGCACCCGCGCTGCCGCCCTCGAAGCCTTCTCTGACCTCCGCGTGTGGGGAGACGGCAACAGCGCCCACGCACGCATCGCCGCTCTCACCTACCAGGGCGAGCACATGCGCGGTCGATCCGGTTTCGCGTTCGCCACAACACGCGAGATGACCGACCACGACCACGCCGTCACCACCCGCTGAACAGGAGACCTCATGACCATGAATACCGCCGCTCACGCACTCACCGTCGGGCAGATCCTCGAATCGACGTAGGGATACGACCAGACCAACGTCGACTTCTACGAAGTCATCGGGGTCACACGCACCACGGTGACCGTCCGCAGGCTCCGCGCCCAGGCTGTCGAGCAGCGGGCGCACATGTCGAGCACCGTCACCCCGAAACCGGAGGACTACGCCGGTGAACCGTTCCGCCGCAAGGTCCACACGTACGGCTCCTCCCCCTTCATCCAGATCGAGTCTTACGCGAACGCCTACCCCTGGAACGGTGCCCCGCGCACCGCCACCCACTACGCCTAACCCCGAAAGGACGCACACAATGATCAGTAATCACGAGCTCGCGAAGTTCGGCGCGGCCGTCGCCGCGATCGTCACCTTCTACTCCGGTTCCTTCGCCGTCGCGCAGCGGATCTGCGATGCCGCCCCCGCGGGTCTCGACCTGGACGACCGCGACCAGGCGCGCGAACTCTGCTCGCACTACGGCCTCGATCGTGTGGAGATGGGTGACACCGTGCGAGTGATGTTCGACCAGCCCGTTACCGGCAAGAAGGGTGACATCCGCTCCGCGGTCGTGAAGTGGCACGACTCCCGGCATCTCGGCGACGGTGAGGTGGACGAGCATACGGCCGCGTCAGAGCTCATCGAGCAGCTGCTCGGATTCTCCGGAATCCACATCGCCACCTGAACCAGCCGTGTGGTGCCCGAGGGCACCACACCCGGACCGGGCCGGCGACGGAACGCCGCCCCGGCCGACAGGCAGCCACGGAGGGTTGCCCTCCCATCGGTCACGCGCCTTCGGCGCGAGACTGTGCCAGCCGCTGCGCGGCCGTTGTATTGCCGTGAAGCCTGCGGCATTTTCCGGTCGATCACTCGCCCCGCAAGCCCGCTGCGCGGGCCCGCTCCCCCAAGACTCTCCGGACGCGGTCGCTGCGCTCCCTCACATCGCCCGGAAACTCTCTCCCCCACGGCCCTCCGGGTTGACGGGCCGGGCGCTCTCCCTACAGAGACACTTCGTGCCTCCACGGCAAAACAACGAGAGGGAAGAGAGACCCACACCATGACAATCCACCAACTCACCATCGGCATGTACGCACGCACCCCCGACACCTTCACCGCCGCATACGACGACGGCACCACCGGCCCCCACCGCGGCCGACGCGAAGACGCCGAACGCGACTACACCGAAGCCAACACCGCCACCGGAGAGACCCGCACAGCCATCGAGAACTACCGCCGGGACTCCGCCGTATTCCGCCCCTGGGCACGCATCCACCCCGACTCCCGCAGCAACTACCTCGGCCGACGCCACGTCCTCGCCCTCGACACCCGCACCGGCGGCTCGGTGCTTGCCCCCTGGCTCGGACCCGACGCACTCCCCCAGCCCCCCTCGCGCAGCGGATCCACAATCGCCAGCTCAAGCGGCGTCATCCTCGCGCAAACCGAACACCACACCCTCACCTACTGACCGGAGACCCCCATGAGCACCGAAGCGATCCGCGCCGCCTACCAGCGCTTCCCCCACGACACCCTCACCATCAACCGCGACAACCGCGACCAGATCATCGCCATCGCCGACACCTTCCGCGCGGCCGTCCAGGTCGGTGTGTTTATGTCCCTCGGCGCCACCGACCTCACCGCGGTTGCCGGCGCCCACCAACTCGGTGGTCTCCTGTTCACGGGCCGCATCCTCCCCCTCCGAGACAGCACCCGCCGCGAACGCCCCGCACGCATGGGCGTCATGATCAGCCACACCCCCGCCGACGAAATCGACATCCACGTCCTCGAATACGCCCGCGTCACCGAACACGCCCGCCTTAACGGCATCTACATCGACCAACTCAACCGAGCACTCCTCGCCCTCGACTACGACGGCACCCCACTCAACCCCCGCTACTGGCTCTAACCCCACACGGGCCGCACCCGACCGGTGCGGCCCGGATCGGCAGCGAGGGGACACCCCTCGCGCTCCCCCGAGAGCACAACTCGCAGCATCATGACTTACTTAGCTTGCAAGACATACAAGGCTTCCTTGTCAAACAAGTATTGCAAGGCAAGCAAGGCTTGTATTAAATACAGAATCAAAGTACGGTGAGTCGCAGCAGCAGTCAGAACGAACCTGCAGCGAAGCTATACAAGGAATGCAAACAAGGCTTGCATTCCCCGATTGGAGAACAAGTGGCCATCACGACATTCCAGGGCAACAAAGCCGACGTACGCGCTCGGCGCATCCGCTTCGGGATCCCTGCAGCCCTGCAACTGGCCGAGACCCACATAACTGCAGTCGCGAACAACAAGGGAGGCGTCGGGAAATCACAGCTCGTCGTGCAACTCGCTGCGGCGCTCGCCCGCCTGGGATTCCGGGTGCTTGTATGCGACATGGACCCACAAGCCAACACCACACGACGTCTCGGAATCGAGTACGACCCGAACGCGCCCATCGTCACGATGTCAGAGGTCGTCAAATCGGGGGAGCGCGGCATCGGTCAAGGCGCCGTACTGCCCTGCGGCTGGATCGACTCTGACGGCAACCCCACCTCCGAGGCAGAGAACATCGATCTGATCCCGTCCCGGTTCGACCTCATCAACCGCGAGACCGAAGCAGGGCAGGTCGGCGCCGTGCGCCGCCTCAAGCGCGCGCTCGAAGGCTGGACCGATGAGTACGACATCGTGCTCATCGACACCCCGCCAAGCCTCGGCCATCTCGTACAGATGGCACTCGCAGTCGCCAACACAGTCCTGATCCCCTCGGACGCCACCTACGATTCCGTGGAAGCCGCCATCCGACTCCGCGACTTCGTGCAAGTCCACGCCGAAGACCTCGCCAACCCGGGACTCCACATCGGCGGCGTCGTCACAACCAGGTACAAACGAAGCCTCGAGGCGGAAGAGCAAGTAGCAGGTGCCCGCGAACACTTCGGTGACCTGCTCCTCGATCCCACCCGCATCGTCAAAGAACCAGGAATGGACGACCTGCTTCTCCCACGATGGATCCCCGAATGGGTTCGGCTCACAGAGGCCGACTCCGCGGCGGTGTCTGTCTCAGCCTGGTCCGACCGGCAAAGCCGAAAGACCGTAGCGCTCTACGACTCCGTGGCAGCGGAATACATCAACAAGGTGATCGGAGAAGCAGCATGAGCCGTCCCGAGCGACGCCGACCCGGCGCCCAAAGCCCACTACTGACCCCACAGGTCGAAGCAGTTCGAACAGCGCCCGAACCAGCGACCGAATCACGACCCACGGTCACGGTGCAGACGTCGAGCCCTGCGTCGCAAGCAGGCAACGCCACAACCCCCACCAGCCACGAGGCAACGACACCTGCACCACGCGACGCCCGCCCCTCAATGATCGACCGCACCTTCAAGATCGAGGAAGGACTCGTGCGGCGGAGCGAAACAGCAGTACTCCGCCGCGCGGGCGGATACACATCGATGCGTGCATTCATAAATGGAGCGATCGCCACCGAACTTGCCCGACTCGAAGCAGCGCACAACGGGGGAGAGACGTTCCCACCGAACTCCAGCGAGTTCCAGAAGGGGCGTCCATTCGGCAGCTAAAGCCACCAGCAATAACCCCAGCATGGTGATCTTCGTGAGGTCTCTTCTTGGGGAGCGGACGGGGGATCGGCGTGGGCAGCGGAGGCGGAGCACGTCAACAGCTGCTCGAAAGCTTCGATGTCTGCCCCGCCCAGTCGTTCAGGATGCTCTCGAGCTGCTGCAACGCGCTGGACACATCAAACGAGGTGGGCGCCGCGGCCGGCGGGCTGAGCGTAGCTGCGGATGCCACCATTCAGTGGAAGCGTGTACACCCCTGAGCAGCGCAAGGGAAAGGACCGTGGTTAGAGCGACCTGGCCGGGTGACGAAGAAACCTCTTCATGAACGTGCCGCCTTCAGATCGAATCGGCACGCCCAGTCGTCCAACGGCGAGCTTCGCAAAGGCTGGGCGCGGCAAACTGTGTTGTCATCATTTCAGGCAAGGGGCTCGGAAAGCGGGCAAGAGAGGAATGGATACCTCTTGATGCGCGCCGTCAGACGAAGGCGCTCCTGATCGGGATCCTGGCACTCATCGTTTGCTCTCAAGCCGCGCGCGCCGCTAGTGCTACGGCCGATTTGCGGCGACCCGCGTGATGAACGGTACATTTCCCCGTCTATCTTTGCGTCGCGATCGTCCGGCGGGATCGCGGAGCACGGTAGAGAAATGAGAACCCGCGGTCGGGAGCCGGGGCGAGAGGCTTCTCGCCCGACGCACAGTCACCCGTTCCCGTGCGGACGTATGAGGAAAGAAGGCCATCCAGTGAACCCTCAGAACCTGAACCATCGTGACAGCCATTCGGTTTCGCCGGAGCAGACCAGAGGCTTCTCGCGTCGGTCGGTCGTGGGTGCGGCTGCTTGGTCAGTTCCAGTGGTCGCGCTTAGCGTCGCAACTCCGTTGGCGGCGGCCTCCACCGCGGCTCAGCTCGTCCTGGGCGCGCCTACCACGGCGAACGTCAATGAACAGTTGACCGTATCTGCCCGCCTGGTTGGCGACGATGGCCAGCCGATGGTCGGCGAGTCGATCACCTTCAGTGTTTCTCCGACCTCGGTTGGCACATTCGGACCGGCGGCGGCGAACGTCACGGTGCAGACGAATGGGACGGGCGAAGCGACGGTGGGCAATCTGAACATCCACCAGCCCGGCACGCTCACCCTCGTTGCCATCGGCGCGGGGCTTACAGACACTAAGGCCATCACGATCGAAGCCTCAACGGGGACGACCGCGTTCGACCAGTCGCAGTACAGTACCGCAGCGAACTCTACTGTGGTGCTCACCGGAGTAGTCACCCGACTGACTGGAACGCAGTATCCGACGAACGTCTATTTCACCTACACGGGCGACGTGACTGGCCCGTTGTCCGCCTTGGTCGCCGCGGGCGGAAGCTTCAGCCTCAACGGTGTCCAGGTCGGAACCAATGGAGGGTCCGTAACAGCGACTGCTACCAATTTTGGTCAGGCAGTCGCCACAATCCTCGTCACCTCCTAACAGTCGCGACCCTCTGGAGTCGATCGCGGGCGCCTCTAGCGTGTCCTCTCCACGATGGATCACCCCATTCTGAATCCGTCAGGAAGGTGAGCGACTGAGCTGGTGCTTACGCGAGGGTCGATTGAAATTTCGACCCGTTCTTGGGGGTAAGGGGGCGGTGAACTTCGCGTTGGAGGCGCAGTGCGGCCAGGCACTTGCGGAGTCTCTGTCTACGAAATCGGCCGCCAGACGCCGAGGGTGTTCAGGCTTAGCAGGCAACGACATTTGGAGCATCGTCAGGCGTGCAGCCTTTCCCACATGTGACACACCGCCGGCTGCGACGGACAGAGTGAATACCGGGATGCGGAACGGGCGGCTGCAGCCTCCGGTGCCGGTCTCTGGGGCGTGTGCGAGACCGGGTCCAAGGAGGCGCGGTGAACAGCGACCTTCGACGGTTCTGGCGATACGTCGTGCGGGGGCCCGCGGCGTCGGATGGCTGGCTGTGGACAGGGGCCGTTGGGGATGACGGGTATGGCCGATTCTGGACATCGCTCCCGGAACCAACCATCGTCAGCTTAGGAACATCGCTAGAGCAACGCTCGATCATGCGCTTGCCCGAGCAGAGCCCAATCCAGCGAGCCGTGTTGTGCGGCTACTCCCGGCGCTCAAGGCATTAAGAAGGCTGGCTCTTCCCTCATCCAGGTGCTAATATCTGCTCGTCTGCGGGGAGCAGTGGTCGCTGGCGCGCGTTTGGGGCGCGAAATGCCAGGGAGGCATTGTGTTCGCCCATATACTCGCCACAGGCACGGGAGCGCTCCCCGTCGAAGTCAGTAGTTTCGTTGGTCGGCGCCGCGAACTAGCGAACGTGAGTCAAGCGCTGCTCAATAGTGCTCTGGTGACCCTGGTTGGGCCGGCTGGAGTAGGAAAGACCCGGATAGCTATCCGGGTCGCACGTCGGGTTGGCAGCAGGTTCAGTGACGGTGTTGTCTTCGTGGACTTGGTTGGTATCACGACCGGCCGCCAGTTGCTGGACGCGGTCACGAGCGCGGTCGGGGTGCATGTCGCGAATGCCGACACAGGGTCCGCTCTTCTGACACACCTCAGCGACAAGAAAATGCTCATCGTGTTGGACAACTGTGAGCACCTGGTGGAGCTCGCTGCTGAGTTTGCGTCCGCTCTACGTCAGAGTTGCTCCGGCATCTCGCTCCTCGCGACCAGTCGCGAGGAGCTTCGCATACCGTGGGAACACGTGCTGTTTGTCGCCCCATTCGCTATCCACTGCGCGGACAAGAGCCAACACGCGCAGTGCAGCGCAGTGCAGCTCTTCATTGACCGGGCGAAGCCTTTCGTCCGCGTACCGGTGTCACCCGCTGACCTGGATACGATCGCACGGATCTGCGATCAATTGGATGGTCTTCCGCTCGCTATTGAGTTGGCGGCAGCCCGTATCCCGGTACTCTCGCTTGAGCAACTGCTCGTCGAGCTACGTCATCCGCTCCAGGTCGCCACACGAAGCTCACGGCACGGAGACGTTCGACATCAGTCACTCCGTGGAGCGATCGAGTGGAGCTACGACCTTTGTAACCGCTACGAACAGGGCGCGTGGCGGTGCTTCAGCGTTTTTGGTGAGTCGTGGGATCTTGAGGCTGGCACCGCCGTGCTGGATCACGTCATGGCCTATGACGTCCCTTCAGTCGATATCCATCAAGCTCTGCTCGAGAAGTCGATCATTCAGCGCGTTGAAGGGCGGGGGCCAACACGGTACTCGCTGCTCGCGTCAATGCGACGCTTCGGACGTGAGAAGTTGACAGCAATGGAATCGCAGAGCGCGCAGCGCGCCCACCGGAACTGGCACGTACACCGGTTAAGGCAAGCCGAGGCGGATTGGCTCAGTCCGCGACAAGCCGAATGGCTCGAATACTTTCGTTACGAGTTACCCAACATACGTGTGGCGGCCGAGTTCTCACTCACGGATCACGAACATCCCGATGAGCTGTTCGACCTGCTGTCAGTCGGGTGGCGGCTCGTGTGGCAGGCGGACGGGAGAACCAATGAACTCCGTGACTGGCTTAGCCGCGCATTGAGTCTTGGGCATGGGCCCAGCCCGAGCAGATCCATGGCTCTATGTCTCTACGCACTCGTGGACGGGAGGAACGGCGACGTAGAGTCCGCGCTGAAGGAACTGGCAGCCCTCCGCCTTGAGGTCGAACGGTCAGGTGACGCCCTGCTCCTCTCCTATGTCGATGGCGCGATCGCCCAGCTCCTGCCAGATGCCGAAACCGCGGTCGACCTCTACGTAAGCGCGCTTGCTGTTCAAGACGGGAACCCGGTCGCAGTGGCTAGAGGCGGGACCGCGGTCCAACTGGCTCAGACGCTTGAGCGGCTCGGACGAACTGCTGAAGCCGAAACGCTACGCAATCGTCTCCTCACTGAAGCAGAAGTCACGGGAGAGCAATACGAGATAAGCGAGCTGCTACTGAATAGTGGTGCCGCTGCGCTTCGCCGAGATGAACTCGACACCGCGGCGGACCTGACTCGTCGCGCTCTGGCGATGCAGCGGCGCCTTCGTAACGCGATCGGTATCGGGCACGCGATTCGAATCCTCGCTGGAATATGCCTCCGGGGCGGCGCTCCAGGGCGGTGCGCCTATTTGCTTGGAGCCGCCCAATCCGCATGGCCAACTTCCGGGATGGCCTCGCCCCGCATCGACGACCGAGACGCCGAGATCTTCGAGCAAGAGGCAAGAGCGATCCTCGGCCAAGAAAAGTACAAACTCCGCTTCGACTCCGGTGCCCGGTTGACACTCGAAAAAGCCATTGCGCAGGCGCTTGGCGAACCCGTCATCGGAGCGCCTTACAGACGTGCCAAGTCGCGTGCACTCACGGCGCGGGAGGAAGAGGTCGCGGCCCTCGTCGCCGAAGGTCTCAGCGACCGAGAGATCGCCAAGCAACTCATGCTATCCGTTCGCACGGTCCACGGGCACGTGCAGCACGTCTTCAGCAAACTCGCCCTCACCTCCCGAACCCAAATCGCGATATGGAGAACACGCGACAACGGAAGCGACGCAAGACCGGAAGACTGATCAAGGATCATGGTGCGGAGATCCGGATCATCTGACGGTGATGCTCGGCGGTGAGGGCGTCTTGCGGGATGGAAAATAACTTATCCACCCGTCGATACGCGTAGTCGACTCCTGCATTCAGCCAGACGGAATCGTCATCGCGGACGTCGTCGCCCATGAGCCCGAAGATGGTGGAATGGTGTTCCGGCCTGCGGCCCATACGACCGGTACCCCGCTACTAGGTCTGGTCGTATGGAATGGATGCTCAGGTGTCAGCGCCCCATAGTCAAATGCCCGAGAGTCGCGCCGGCCACAGTGAGCCAGCGCAGCGGGTCGGCCATCGCAGTTGCCCCGTCGCCAGCGAGCTGGGTGAGAGATACGGTGGATTCGAAACCGTGCGGCACGCTGGTGATCGCTCCCGCTACCAGTGCAGTGGGGATCCCGGCGGCGCGTGCGATCGCGGCCACCTCGGTGGGCGCCTTGCCCGCTTCGGACTGACCATCGAACCTTCCCTCCCCGGTGATGACGAGGTCAGTCCCGGCGAGTGTCTCGTGGAGGCCGATAGCGTCCGCCACGAGTCTGGCGCCCGCGCTCATGGTCGCCCCCCATGTAAGCATCCCAAACCCGGTGCCTCCCGCGGCGCCGGCACCGGGTGCCGTCGCCGATTCGCGTGCCGCGCCCGGCGTTACGGACACGAGTCTGGCGAGGTTGTTTTCGAGGATTCCGACGGTCTGGAGATCCGCCCCCTTCTGTGGACCGAAGACCGTGGCCGCCCCAAAGCTGCCGAGTAGCGGGTTGGTGACGTCGCCAAGGATGATGACACCCCCGATCGGCAGTTGGCGGAGTTGGGAGAGGTCCACGTGCTGGAGGAGGCTGAGTCCGCGGCCGCCGCGCGGGATCGGCTCGCCTGCGGCGTCTGTGAACCGGCCGCCAAGAGCGGTGAGGGCGCCGACGCCCCCGTCGGTTGACGATGAGCCGCCGAGTCCGAGTAGCAGCCGTGAGGCGCCAGCGTCGAGAGCGGCGGTGATGGCTTCACCGAATCCTGCAGTGTGCGCATCGAGCGGCGCGAGCGGGTCAAGCAACGTGATACCCGAGGATGCGGCGAGTTCGATGACCCCGGTCCCGTCGGGCAACAATACCCAGTGCGTGTCGACGGGCGTTGTGAGTGGACCTCGCACGCGCACCGGTATCCGGCGCGCTCCCGGTATCGCCTTAGCGAACGCATCGAGCGTGCCTTCTCCTCCGTCGGCCATCGGCCTGAGGATGAGCTCGTCGGTGGGGCAGACACTTCGCCATCCGGCGGCCAATGCATCTGCGGCCTCCGCTGCGCTGGCTGTGCCCTTAAAGGAGTCCGGTGCAATTACAACCCGTTTCACGCGCGTTCCTCCGCCAACCATGAAATCTGTGCCAGCCTGCCCGTGAGAGCGCCGACGCCCAAAGCGTCAGGCCCTCTCGGCTACGAGCCACGCATATCCGAACGGTGCGAGCACGAGCCGATCGTGCCACGTCCCTGTCAGCAGATCGCGGCCAGAGAGGGAGGGTAGCTCGACCGCCTCGGAGCTGACGTTCACTATGGCGAGCACCTCGTCGGCGGTTCCGGCGGCACGTCTCACCGCGAATACACGCTCGTCCAATCTCTCGACCTGCTGGGCTGCGAAGGGTGAGAACCCCGCGACATTTCGTCGCGTCGCCAGCATCCTACGCAGCCCTTCCAGCATCCCGGATCGGCGCCCGCGGGTAGCGAGGTCTTCGGCCAGGAGATCGGCGTCGAGCACCTCGCGGTTGATGCGCCGGGCAATGCCGCTCTCTTCCGCCCCGCGATGGTCCTGCTGCGACCCGAACAGCGAGTGGTGATAAATCGCTGGCACCCCGACGACAGAGAGCAGGATCGCGTGTGCCGCGAGACCTCGCGTCACTGCTGAGGTATCGGGACTGGAGTCCGTCGGGTCGACAAGGGCGTCGAGGTAGTTGGTGTTCAACTCGTACACCCCCTCACTGCCGTCCGGGCGCTTCGCCATCGACACTCGGCCACCGCGTGCGAGCGTGCGTTCGACGAGCAGCGCCCTGTCATCGTCGCTGAGGAGCCCCTCGGTCGGACGCAAGCCGATGCCGTCGTGACTGGCAAGGAAATTGAACCAGGTCGCGGTCTCGCTCACTGGACCCACCTGACGGGCCCAATCCGCAAGCACGGTCGCCCGGCCAGTCACGAACGCGTGCAGCACGAGAGGTGGCAGCGCGAACTGGTAGACCATGTTCGCCTCATCCCTACCGTTACCGAAGTAGGTGATGTTGTCGGCGTGCGGCACATTGGTCTCGGTGAGTAGCAGCGTGCCCGGCGCTAGGTCATCAACGATCGCCCGCCACATCCGAACGATCGCATGGGTCTGCGGCAGATGGATGCACGATGTGCCCGACTGCTTCCACAGATACCCGATCGCATCGAGGCGCACGGTTGTCGCACCCTGAGCGAGGTATCCGAGCAGGACGTCGGTGAGGTCGAGCAGCACCGCGGGGGTTCGCGGATCAACGTCGACTTGATCGGCGCCGAACGTCGTCCAGGCGCGCGTCGTCCCCCCGTCAGGCCGTGAGTACTCGTGCACGAGCGGAGTCACTCGCGGTCGCACGACACGTGAGACGTCGAAGTCGGCACCAGGGTCGAGGAAGTACCCGGCGTAGCGCTCGTCCTGTGCTAGCCAGGCACGGAACCATGGCGAAGAGCTCGAGAGATGGTTCGCGACAAAGTCGAGCGCCAGGCCGTACCGTTCACGCAGGGCGGCCACGTCGCCCCAGGTGCCAAGCGCAGGGTTCACCTCGCGGTGGTCGACGACCCCGAACCCGTCGTCTGAGGTCCACGGGTAGATGGGAAGGAGGTGCACGTCGCTGAGCACGTCACCGACGTTCTCGTGCAGCACGCTGGCAAGCGTGCGCAGCGGCGCCTCGCCTGCCCGGCGAAATGAGTCACCGTACGTGATCAGGTATGCGGTGCCCTCGTCGGGACGCATGCGTGCGGCTGGCGAGAGGCGCGGCTTCCAGGTCTCGACGAGAGCGAGCAGGGCACGCAACACGTCATCGGCAGCATCGGGGTACAGTTCAGCGATGAGCGGTGCGAGCCGGCGCTCGAGCGCGATCGCGGCAGTCATGCCTGCACCTGCTCGAGCAGCTGGCGCACGAGCTGGCGACCGCGATCGTCGAGCCCGGAGATACGGTCAGAGAATCCGCGGATGCCGGGGGCGGCGAGCACGACCTGCGCCCACTCTTCGCGCAACACGAACGATGGTCGTGCCACGAGGCAATCAGGGTCATTGGTCCAGAGGCAGCCATGCTGCCAGGCGCGCGACTCGAGAGACATTCGCCCGCGGAGCCCTTGCGATCCGTCCTCCCCGCCCTCATGGAAGGTGTCGCCCGACACTCGCATGGCGTCGACGAGGCCGACGCTGGGGAGGATCGGTGCACCGCAGCCGAGCAGGTACGTCTCCTCACCGAGAACTTCGCGGATCAGCTCGAGCCCTGATCGATACGCGGAGATTGGCGTAGCGCCGGTTTCCCACCGCGCACCGGGAAGGGCCCCCGAGTATAGGAAGTCGAGTTTGACGTAGTCGATGCCGAGCTCACGGATGTCGGTGAACACCCGTGTGAGGTAATCGCGCACGCCGGGGTGGGTGAGGTCGAGGCCCTGCAGGTCGTCGCCCCAGTTGTAGCCGGCGGGGCCGACGATCCAGTCGGGGTGCGCGGTAGCGACCGCGGAAGAAGCGCCCACCGAGAACGGCGCTGCCCAGATGCCAGCCCGTCGGCCGCTGTCCCGAATAGCCGCGACGGTTTCTGCTAGCGAGCCAAAGCGGGGGTTCAGGGCGGTCCATTCCCCAGTGCCGAGGCTCCAGCCGTCGTCGATTTGCACGACATCGATTGGGAGGTCCTCCGCCTGGATCGCTTGGAGGTTCTCGATCACGTCGCTAGCGTGAACCTCTTCGAAGTACTCGTACCAGGTGCACCATACCCGCGGCGGGCGGGATAGTGAGCGTGCACCGGCCGCGGCGGCGAAGCGCCGCCCGAACGCGGCCAGCGCCGAAGCACCATCGCCCTGATGCGACCATGTGCTGACGGAGTCGGGCTGGTCACACTCGACGATCACCCGGTCATTTTTCCACCTGGCACGCAACGTCGGAACGTCGCGCGATGCGTCGAGTGTTGCGAACACTTGGACAGGCTCGGTGTTGCCGGGATCGACCACAAGTAGCCCCTCGCCCTGCACCGCGTTGGTTGCGACCTCTACGCCGGGTCGGAAGCGCATGGCATGCTGCCAGCCTTCCTCGGGCTGAGGCGGGCGGTCGTCCTGTGTGTACCAGGTCGTGGGGCTCCAGCTCTGCCACCCTTCTGCGTACACCCGGGCGTCGGGGCCTACCGGGATCTCATCAAGAACGGTCACGCTGCTCCACTCCGCCCGGTCAGGGCTGTCGTAAACTCCAGGTCGTGCGGGTGTACGACCGCGCCGCCGCGGCTGGCAGATTCGACGGCTGCGAGGGTGGTCCGCACGGTCGCCAGGACATGATCCGCCGCATTCTCGGGCTGACGTCCCTCGGCGATCGCGCACTGCAGCTCGCCCATGGCACCGCCGAACCCATCCGTGAACCACTGTCCTTCGAGCACGAAGTCGGTGGTCGCGCCGTCTCTGTCGAGGCTTAGTCGGTCGGAACCGAGCAGGATGCTGCCACGCAGCGTCCCCTCGGTGCCGTGGATCCAGAAGGGGCAGCCGCCCCCGTGTGTCCGCGCGCTACCGACGATGCGGATCGATGCGCTCGCGCCCGTCGACGTCGCGATGCGTAGGTCGGCACCCCAGGGGTTGCGTGCGTCGTCGGGCTGGGCCGGCACACGGTGGTCGGAGGCTGCGACCTCGATCACCTGGGCACCCTCGAGCCAGCAGCGGCTGATATCAACCCAGTGCACGAGGTAATCGTTGAGCAGCATGTGCGGTACGTCATCGAAGGGAGTGCCTGCCAACGGCGGCAACGGTTTATCGTGCAGATGGGTGACGCCGATTACGTCGCCGATCATCCCGTCACGAACCAGCAGGGTTGCGAGGCGCCAGGACGGAGCCCAGCGCGCGTTCTGGTTCACCGCCACACGGATACCGCGCGCGTCCGCTTCGGCGAGCACCTCACGTAGCCGGGGCAGTTCCGTCGCGTCGCTGATGAGCGGCTTCTGCGCGAGCACGTGCTTTCCGGCGGTGACGGCGTCCGCGATGAGGTCGACGCGCCCGAATGGGCCGGTGGCGAGATCAACGACTTCGACCCGGGAATCGCCCAACAGGGCCTCGACCGATTCGTGCACGGAGGCGATACCGAAGTCCGCGGCAAGCGCCTCGGCGTCGTCAACGCGGCGCGAGGCCACGGCTACGACAGGCACGTTCCATTCTTGATACGCCGGGAGGTGAGCGGTGCGGGCGATACCCCCAGCACCGATGAGGCCGACGGCGAAGCGCCGATCGGGAAACGCTGGGCGGTAGTTGGGGACGGTGCTCACTGGACGCGCTCCGGTGCCGCATCAAAGCGGAGCACGGCCTGCAAGATTTCGGAGTCGCCTCCATCGAGCCGTGCGAAGACCGCAGCGACGTCGGCAGCCGGGATCACGTCGGAGACGAGAGCGGCTGCATCGACCACGCCATCGAAGATAAGACCCATCACTGTTCGCACGAGACGCGCCTGGTTCCAGCGTCCGCCGAGCGACACCGGAACGCCGGAGATTTGACTGGAGACGATACGCACGCGGTTGTGGTGGAACTCCTCGCCGAGGCGCAGGTTCGCGGCTCCCCCCTGGTAGAACCCGGACGCCGCGACGAGACCCTCGACGACGACGGAACGGATCGCCTCCTGCAATGCCCGGTCGGTGCCGGAGAGCTCGATCGCACTGTCGGCACCGCCCCCGGTGAGCTCGCGGATCCGCTCGCCTGCGCCACCGGGGCGCAGCGCATCGACCGCGTGCACCGCACCGAATGCCTCAGCCATCGCCAGTCGTGCGGCGAGCGTGTCGACAGCGGTGACACGTCCGCCAGCGAGGGTAGCCAACTTCGTAGCGAGGAGGCCGATGACCCCCTGGCCAAACACGGCGACGTGCTCACCGAGGCGCACGTCGGCGGCGAGCACACCGTTCAGAGCGATCGCACCCACACGGGCGAAAGTACCGAGCAAGGGGTCGGCACCCTCCGGGACAACTCTCCCGGCGATCTGGTCAGCCGGGACGACGGCGTCGCTGCGGTGTCCCCAGATGCCGTGCACGACCTCGCCGGGCTGCACGCCGGTCACATCGTCGGCGACCTCGGTGACTTGGCCCACTTCGGAGTATCCCCATCCGCTGAACGGGTAGCCGAAGGTGGGCTCGCCGGGGACGAAGAGGCGGCGTTCGGCATCCCATGTTGAGGTGAGGTAAGGGTTCGTGCCTCGGTATGCGGTCAGCTCTGTACCGGCCGAGATGCCCGAGTACCAAGTGGCGATGCGGACGCTTCCCGACGTCAGGGGCTGCGCCTCGATTTCTACCAGCTCGACTTCGCGGACGGCAGAGAACTGCACGACGTTAGGCACGATGTGCCTCCTTCCAGGGGTCAGCCCTTTTCCGCCCCAGCGGTGAGGCCCCCGACGAGGAGCCGCTCCGAGGCGAAGAAGAGCGCGATGATGGGGAGGGTGAGGATGACGGATCCGGCCATGAGTACGGTGGTCGGAACCTCGATACTTCCGGAGAGCTGCGAGAGGCCAAGAGACACCGTCCAGGAGTCGCGCTTCTCAACCAGGAACAGCAGCGCGAACAGGAACTCATTCCACGCGATCATGAAGATGAACAATCCGTTCGACACGATCGCGGGCATCGCCAACGGAATGCTGACTTTGGTCATGATCTGGAACCGATTCGCCCCGTCGAGGGACGCAGCCTCTTCGAGCGAGACAGGGATCGTCGCGAAGTAGTTGCGAAGCGTATAGATCGACACGGCGGCGACCTGTGACACGTATACAAGCAGCAGTCCAAAGAGGGAACCGCGGAGGCCGATCTGGCTGAAGAACACGAACAAGGGGACTGCGAGCAGGATCGCCGGGAAGAAGTACACAGCGAGGAACAGCCCCGAGACCTGTCGGCGACCGAAGAATCGCAGACGGCTGACCGCATATGAACCGGGGATCGACACAAGCAAGGTCAGCGCCACGGTCGCCAGCGCCACAAGCAGCGAGTTGCGCATGAACACGACGAAACCCTGCCCGCCGGCGTCCACAGGCACAAGCACCTTGAGGTAGGTCGACAGGTCGAGCTCCTCAAGGGAAATCCACAGGGCTCCGGGGTTCTGTAGCAGCGAATCAAGCGAACGAAAGCTCAGCAGCACCATGTAGTAGAACGGGACAACGGCGACGAGCAGCAGTAGCACGATCATCACCGGGCGCAGGATACGGAACAGCCGATTTTCGAATCGGTCGCGATCGAACCCGCGTCGCGGTCGCGTAACCCGAGCTATGTCTGTCGTCGCGCTCATGCTTGCTCCTCCTGGCGTCCGAAGAACTTGAGGTAGACGCCAACGAGGATCGCGAGGATGGCCGCGAGGACGAGGGCCTGCGCCGCCGCCGCGCCGATATCGCCGCGCGCCATGAGGAGGTTAAACACACGCACCGAGACGACCTCCGTGCCGGCGCCTCCGCCCGTGAGCAGGTATATGTCATCGAAGTTGTTGAACGTCCAGATGAAGCGGAGCACCGTCAGCACGGCGATCGTCGGCAGAAGCTGCGGCAGCAGGATGTGCCGGAAGCGCTGCGACAGGGTTGCACCGTCGACGCGAGCGGCCTCATCGAGCACCGCCGGCACGGCCTCAAGACGCGCAGTGAGGAAGAGGAACGCGAAGGGAAACGAACGCCACGCCTCGAAGAGAATGACAGTTACGAGTGCCATGGGAATTTCGATCTGCCAACCGAAGATACTGACGGGGACCGCGCGATCGGAGAGGAATGCGATCGGGTCCTCCCAACCGAGCAGGTTCTGCCCGATCCAGTTGACGATGCCGTACTGCGGGTTGAGCATGGTCGACCACACGAAGGTTGCGGCTACGACGGGCGCTACGTAGGGGAGAAGGAGGGAGGCGCGGACAAGGCCGCGACCGCGGAAGGGCTTTCGTAGAGCGAGTGCCGCAACCAGGCCGATGCTGATCGCGAGGGCCGTACCACACACGGAGTAGACGACTGTCGTCCACAGTGCGCTGAGGAATCCGGGGGAAGTGAGCACGTCAACGAAGTTGTCCAGCGTGTAGTCGCCGATGATCCCCGTGCCGCGGATGTTGATGAGCCGGACGTCCTGGAAGGCGAGCGAGATCGCCCAGATAATCGGCAGAACGACAGCCACGACGATGGTGATAAGCGTCGGGGAGATAAGGAGAAGACCGGCGCGGTTCTCCTCTCGGCCGTGTCGCGACCCACGCCGCAGACGAGTCCGGACCTCCGGCTCCTTCAGCGTGGTACTGGGGCCGGCAGTCCCTACACCAGAACCCTCGGTGAAGATGCTCACTTCAGCGACTCACCGATCGAACGCACAGCCTCGGCTGCGGTGGATGCGGCCTCCGCCGGGTCGCCACCTTGGGCGACGTCGCTTACCGCGGTGGCCACAGGCAATTCTCCCTGCAGTGCACCCATCAACAATCCCTGGCCCTGCGTGATGCCCCAGCGGGCAAGGTTGCCAGGTCCTGCTGCAACGGCCTGGAGTACTTCGGGAGCGTAGAAGTCCGAAAGCGGGGCCTTCGTGTCGACCCCGGCCGGCAGCGTTGCCCACAGATCGGAGTAACGCGTGGGCTCCTCGGGCGTACCCGTGCGCACCGGAACCTTGCCCTCGGGGGCGATTCCGATCCACGGTTCGTAGCCGTCGCTCATCATGTACTCGATGAATGCCTGCGACGCCTCCGTGTTCGCGCCTTCGGTGATGGTCCACGAGGTGATCTCGCCAAACTGGGCTGGTTCGTCGGCGTCAGGACCAGCGATGGAGGTCACGACACCCGTGTTCTTGGCGAGAAAGGCCGGGTCAGCCACGCACTCGGGACACGAAGGCTTCGCATCTTCGCGCAGGCCGGCGAGTTCGTCGAGGACGAAGCTCGACCAGATGAACATCGCCGCGTCGCCGGCGAAGTAGGTCGCACGCGTCGTGTCGACATCCTGAGCACCGGGCACCGAGTAGTTCGCGGTGAGGTCGCCATAGAATTCAAACGCGCTGACGCACGCATCTGAAGCGAGCTTGACGTCGCCATCGTTGCCCACGAGTTCGCAACCGTTGCCAAGACCGATCTGCTCAAACGTCTGCTCTGTGAACGCGTCGCCGGGGGCCGTGGCGCCGACGAATCCGGCGACGTCCCGCGAGTCCAGCGTCTTTGCTGCCTTGAGGATCGACTCGTAGGAGTCGGGGGAGTCTAGACCGGCCGCCTCGAACAGATCGGTGCGGTAGAAGAGCATCTGCGTCCACGATTCACTCGGCACGGCAAGGTGCGCGTCACCGTCGGAGGTGAGCGTCAGTGCGTTCTCGGTGAAGGTGGATGGGTCCAGCGCCTCGATGGTGGCACCGACTGCGTCAGTGTCGACGAACTCGTTCGCCGACAGCGTTCGCACCTGAGGGAGCGAGATGCCGCCAACGACGTCTGGCAAATCGCCTGCCGCAGCGGATGAAGTGATGAGTTGGGCAAACTGATCCTCGGCGACCGCGACGAGCTCGACCGGAGTGCCAGTCTTCTCGGTGAAGTCTTCGACGATCTTCTGCGTCGCCGCTACACGGTCGGGCAGATCTTCCTGAAGCCAGAACGTGATGCCAGTTTCACCATCATCGCCGCCCGCGCTCGTGCACCCGGTAAGGGTCAAAGCCGTCAGAGAAAACATGGCCATTGCTGCTGTTGCACGGATTTTCACGATGCGCCTCCTTGCGCTGAAGTTGCAGGGGTTGCCGTTCGGCCTGTTTCTATTAAGACTAAAAACTAGACATAACTCGTCTAGTTGTCAAGCATTATGCTGTTGCTCAACACATGGAGGTGCGGATGTCCGGTCCTGGCGAAGTGCTTGATCTGATCAGGGAACGTCGTGCCCTCACGCGCGGAGACGTCCTCGAAATCACGGGGATGTCCCGCATGACGGTCGCGACTCGTATCGACGCCCTACTCGAGGCTGGCCTCATCGTCGAATCGGGCTCCGCGAGAGTTTCGGCCGGTCGTCCCTCGCGACGACTGGAGGTCAATGACGCCCACGCGCACATCATTACTGCGAACGTTGATACCACCCACACGACTGTCGCCCTCACGAACCTCGCCGGAGTGGTTGTTGCGGAGGAACGGGTAAAGGTCGCCGTGGTAGACGGCCCCGACTTCGCCCTCGAGGCGATCGCCGAACAAGCGAAGAGCCTTCTAGCCCGCGTCAGCATTGCGCGTGACCGAGTCGCAGCGATCGCCCTCAGCATTCCGGGGCCTGTCGACCCCGACACCGAGCGTCCCAGCCAGCCGCCGATGATGCCCGGGTGGGACGCCTACCCGATTCCGGACCGCCTCGGCGCCGCGATCGGCGTCCCCGTTCTCGTCTCCAACGACGCCGACGCCGCAGCTCTCGGCGAGCAGCGTGCCGCCCACCCAGCCTCTCGATCCCTGTGCTTCCTCAAAGTGTCGTCGGGTATTGGCGCCGGCATCGTCCTCGGGGGCAAGGCATACCGAGGCACAGACGGAGGAGTCGGAGACATCGGCCACGTAAAGATCGCCGGACACACAGACCAGCTCTGCCGATGCGGCGCGCGCGGATGCCTCGCCGCCGCCGCATCGGGACGGGCCGTTGCCCGGGCGCTTACTGAACTTGGAAAGCCCGCCACATCGGCCTCCGACGTCGGCGCCTACCTCGCCAGCGGGGACCCCGATGCTGCCCGTCTCACACAGGACGCTGGCCGCGTGATCGGTGAGGTTGTCGCGACCATCGTTTCTCTCCTGAACCCGTCGGATGTTGTGCTCGGCGGGATGCTGGCATCACCGCCCTTGCTCGCCGGAGTGCGCGAGACGCTCTACCCCCGGTCGCTTCCCCGCGCTACACGCCACCTGAACATCAGCCAATCGACACTCGGAGAGATGGCAACGACAGTCGGACTCGCCGCGATGGTTGTGGAACGGGAATACTCTGCTCCCGCTGTAAACGCCATGCTCAACCGCAAGTGAATCCCTGACGTCAAGATCAATCCGTTGACCGCCATCCTCAGCGCCATCGACGCCGAAGACGTCCAGATCCCTGACGGCCTGGAGTCCGTTGCAGCGCCGATCTCCAGGGCTTCCGTGTGTGCGGGCGTGGTGCGGACCGTTGCTCGTGAGTGTCTGGCGACGAATGTGTGGCGGCTAATCCGGAATGGAGGCAGTTTGAGCGAGCCCGGCGGGAGGGTCGTGGTTGACACAGCCTCAGAGATCAAGAGTGTCCTGCACTTCCCGAGCTCGAATGAGTAGCGCACGAAACTCGGGGAGGTTGAGGACCCAGCCCATGTGACCATGGTCGCGCCGGCAGCGGCTCCCGCACCCGTCGCCGCGGACGGAGCCCAGGAGGCTGGCTCCAAGCGCTTGAACTACTACGCCGACGACGAGACTGCGGGGAGAATCCGCACGGCGTCCGCGCTCTCGACCGCGGAACAGGCGCCGGGGGCACTGATCGGTGCTGGTTTGCGACGATTCCGTAAGCGCCCCTGTTTTGAGTCTCGGGGCCGCGCTTTGACTGTTTCTCAGTCGACCAATGTCACCTCTGCCGTGTGGTCTCGGCCATTACGGGAGTAATCGATCGTGATCACATCGCCTGCCTTGCTCGTGAGCCGCATAGGGGTGAGGACGTCGAGGGTGGCTGTCTCCCGACCATTGATCCTCTTGATGAAGTCTCCCGGGCGGATCCCCGCCGCCTCCGCCGGTCCGCCGATGGTAGTGCTTTGCACGAAGAGGCCCTTGTCGACACCGAAGTGTGCGGCCGCTGCGTGGGGATGGGGATGAGGTCGGCACCGATGTTCGGATAAGTGACCCTTCCGTGCTCGATGAGTTGGTGGGCAAGAGGGATAGCGACTGCCTGCGGGATCGCGAATCCGACGCCAACACTGCCGGTGCTGTTCTGGCCTCCAGATCCCGGGACGGACGAAATGGCGGTGTTCACTCCGACGAGCCTTCCGCGACAGTCGACAAGCACGCCGCCGGAGTTGTCCGGGTTGATGGACGCATCGGTCTAGATCGCGCCGACGAGAATAGCGTTCCTGCCGTCGTCGCTCGGCACAGGCGCCACTTCGCCCAATAGAACCCGCCCCGGATATGAGCATCCATCGGGGGAGGGGACGCTTTCCTGAATCCCGTTCTTCCGAGAATTCCGAGCCAGCGTCGGAATGTGCCGCGGGTGCAGCGTCGTGCGTTTCCGCGGCGCGGTCTGATGAATCTGCGTCGAGCTGCTGGGACATTTTAAGCCGCCTGGGGTCAGGTTAGCGTCCCGCTACCCCGCGGCAGACCCGCCATGCTTTGGGCGAGGCGGGGGGCGATGGGACCCTCGATCGAAACCCCGTCCTCCTCCCGAAGACCTCGGGCTCCACTGGATCGACCCCACCATCACCGGCGACCGGGCGCGACGTGGCGGAGCAACGTGCCCATGTTCCGGGCACGCTTTGCAGGATCGATGATGCCGTCTATGACTATTGAATTGGGGGGGGGCGAAGGCGGCCCAGAGGAGAAGTGCGCTCAACGCCGCCATGCCGACGATGAAGACTACTGACCATCCCAGGGAAAATGGTCACGAGTCGCGCACGAAGGCACCAGGATTCTCGCTGGCAACGAAGTCATGGATCCAGCGGCGCTCCCATATGGCCAGTATCGCGAGGGCGAGGAGAACACCGCCTCCGACGATGATCGGGTTCATGTTCTCCCCGGTCAGTCCTTCCCTGCGAAGCACAGGAGTAGGCATCCGGGCAGGCGTCCAGCTCATACGATCTCGACCTCACGGCCCAGCGGCGTTAGAGAACGGGGTCGCGCCGGTCTTGCTGGGTGGGGACCGCGCCTGGCGCAGCCCAATTCTGCCCATCCTGATTGGATCAACGATGAAACTCTCTCGAAGGAACCTGTTGACCGCGGCTGCAATCGGTGCCGCCGCCGCCGCCACGACGGCGAGTGACCTCGTTGCCGCGCAACCGGCGCGGGCGGATCCGCTTCCGGATGGTGATTCGCGGCTTGTCGATAAACTCGCAGCGACGAAGTATCGCTTGCTCGTTCCGGAAGTGTTCGCGCCACCTGCGGCGGCTCCTGCGCACACGCCGGCGCTGGTGATTGGCTCAGGATTCGGTGCCGCGGTTGCCGCGCTCAGGTTGGGGGAAGCGGGAGTCCGCACGGGAATGCTCGAGCGGGGTCTGCCGTGGCCAAGGGACCCTAGGCGAGCGATCTTCTCAGGCGACGCGGTCCCGGACGGTCGAGCCTTTTGGCATCGGCGAAAGTTCACAGGAGTCTCGGGTGTGCCAGCGATCACGCCCAAGTTTGGTGGGGTCCTTGACGCCACCGACTACGACCACATTCAGGTATGGCGGGGAGCTGCGGTCGGCGGGGGATCGGTCGTCTTCACGGGGGTGCTGCTTGAGCCGGAGGAGCGGTTCTTCCGAGCCGTGTTCGACGAAACGGTCGACTTCGGCGAAATGCATGAGATCTACTACCCGCGGGCGCGAGCGATGCTCAATGCCTCGCCAATGCCAGACGACGTCTACCAGTCGAAGCCATTCGGTCACTCGCGGGTATGGGACGAACAAGCCCGCGCCGCGGGCTACGAGCCGCATCAGATCGACTCGATTTTCGACTGGGACGTGGTGCGCGCGGAGCTGAAGGGCAAGTCACGCGCATCGGCAATCGTGGGGGAGAGTAACCACGGCAACGCCAATGCGGCCAAATACGACCTGACACAGAACTACCTCCCACGAGCGATGGACACCGGGCACGTATCGCTTCATCACGGACACGTCGTGGACGCCATCGGCCGTGAGGACTCTGGACGCTACTGGGTCGACGTGCGCGTCATCGACCCCACGGGGGCGGTGCGACAAACACGGAGACTTACGTGCGATCGACTGTTCCTTGGCGCCGGGTCGATCGGAACATCGGAATTGCTAGTGAAGGCAAAGGCCATGAATACGCTCCCTCACCTCAGCTCCACTGTCGGGCAAGGGTGGGGATCAAACGGAGACGCCGCTCTCGTGCGCAGCTGCTCGCTCTCCGAGGGCCTTACACAAGCTTCACCGTCGGCATCTCGGATCCTAGATGAGACAGACATGCCTGTCACGCTGGAGAACTGGTACGTGCCCGGCCTGCCTCTCAACATCGGGCTGATCGGCTCGCTCGGCATGGCGCTGGACTCAACCCGCGCCAGCTTCCGCTACGACCCAGAATCCGAGCGTGTCATCCTGGACTGGCCCTCGGACGGAAACGATCGCGCTGTAGCCGCGCTCCGGGCTGTCCACGACAAGATCGCCCGCGCAAACCGCGTCCGTGGCGGAGTGCCAGGGATCGCACAAGATGTAAACGCATCGTTCACCGCCCACCCCCTCGGCGGTGCTGTCCTCGGAGAGACAGTGGACCTGCACGGACAGGTGCATGGATACGAGGGGCTGTACGTCATCGACGGCGCCGCTATACCCGGCAGCACCGGAACAGTGAATCCGTCACTAACGATCGTCGCCCTCGCAGAACGGGCTATGGACGCCATCCTGAAACATGCGTGATGTCGAACGCGGCCCAACACCACTCGGAGGCGCGAAGGTCGATACGTAAGGCCGGGGACTGGAGGGGTCACTCGTCCCGGGATCGGATTGCATTCTCCCGCGCGTGTGGTGCTTGAAGCACCTAGTCGCCCTGGCGGTGAACCCAATCGGCAAGCTGCGTCCGAGAAGCCAACCCCAGCTTCACGAGGATCCTGTTCACGTGGCCTTCGGCCGCGCGCCCGGAAATGACGAGATGCTCGGCGATCTCCCGGGCGCTGAATCCCGGCAGCCCCCGTCACCAGCACAGCTGACATTGGGAAACAGAACGTCACGGTTTCCCTCCTACCCATCAGCGCATCGGCCTACGCCCGGACGAGAGCGAGCTCGTCCCAGTGGGTGGTCGCGCGGGGTGTGAGCATGCCGCGTTTCATCTGCCAGAACGGACCAGGACGGAACCCGCCGTATCCGAGGCCGAGGGCGTCTTTCCCGGCCTTCTTCTGCACGCCGTCGACAAGTGCGACGATTCCGGCGTCCTCGTGTGGTTGTCGGAATGGTTCGAGGGGCATGTGTACGCCGGCGGGCAGAAGGTCGGTGAGCATCAGGCCAGCGCGGGCGTACCGGGCGCCGTCCTGAATCTGGGGAGCAGCTCGTGGGCGGCGCGGGTGAGCTCCACGGGATCCGCAGTGGGGAATGGGAGCCGCACCCGCGCGGACGGGTAGTGCTTATGCTCGGTCCAGTGGCTGGTGCCGGCGAACACATCGACGCGGCGCGCGACCTGGGAGTGCTTGACCAGGCGCGCGGCTGCCTGCTGTGCGTACACCGACAGTGCCTGCCGGATACCCGCCACGGTGGTCACCTTCTCTGAGAACGACCGGGACACGATGAGCTGGTCCTTCTTCCCGGTGCGGTCTTCTTCCGGGCCGATGCAGGCGACGCCGCGCAGCTCGAGTGCGGTGCGCATGACGACGACGTTGAACCACTTCCGCACCTGCACGGGATCCGCGATCGCGAGATCCCAGATCGACCGCACCCCGTACCCGTTCAGGCCCCGCTCCAACCGGTCGGCGATGCCCCACACCTCCGATACCGGCAGAGCCTCCATGAGCCGCTGCCGCCACTCCGGCCGGGTCGCCGGCCACACGCATACCCCATCAAAGACGGGGACCTTCTTTGCTGTCCTGTTCGCGAGCTTCGCGAGCGTCCTGGTCGGCGCGATCCCCACACACACCGGCACGCCGAGTAGACGTTGCAGGGTGTCTTTGATGTCTCGGCCTAGGGCCTGCATGGTGTCGATGTCGGCCGCGGTGCGCCGGTCGATGGTGAGGAACGCTTCATCGATCGAGTACACGTCCAGCTCATGCGTGAACCGCTCCAGGACGTCCATCACCCGCCGGGACATGTCCCCATACAGCTCGTAGTTCGACGACACCGCTTCGACGCCCATGTGCTTCGCGTGCGGGCGCAGCTCGAACCAGGGCTTGCCGAGATCCAGGCCGAGCGCTTTCGCCTCCTTCGAGGCAGCGACCACCATGCCGTCGTTGTTGCTCAACACCACCAGCGGCACCCCGGCGAGACGCGGGTTGAAGACCCGTTCGAAAGAGGCGTAAGCGGAGTTGACGTCCACGTGCGCGAGCATCCCGCTACCGCAGGTGATGGATGCAGTACGTGGCCACGCCCCACACCTGCAGGTCGCTCAACTCCGCCACCACGATGTCCGGATGCTCGGTATTCTCCGAGCGCAGCACCACGCCGGCGGGGGAGAGCTCCAAGCGCTTCACGGTGAGCTCACCGTCGAGGACCGCGACCACGATATCCCCCGTGCTGGGCCCGTTTGGAGCGGTCGACCAGCAGCTCGTCGCCGTCGCTGATCCCAGCGCCGGTCATCGAATGCCCCGACGCACGGACGATGAACGTCGCCGCCTGGTCGTCGACGAGCATGTCTGTCAGGTCGATCGGGCCGTCGTAGTAGTCCTGCGCGGGAGAAGGGAACCCGCACGCCACCGCGATCGGCGCCGCCCGCAGCGACGCCACCGACGCGGCATCCAGCAGCCGCGGCGCGATCGCGAACATCCAGACCTCCAAGGCAGAACACATAGACGATAGTCAAGACGGTCGGAGTTGTCGCGGTCGTCGACGGTGACACCATCGACGTCGCCCTGGACGAAGGGACCACGCGTGTGCGACTGATCGGAATCGATACCCCGGAGATCGGGCGCGGGGGAGAGGCGAGCGAATGCTACGCCGACGAAGCGCACGCATTCCTCGATGAGCTGGTGTACGGGCACCAGGTGGAACTGGTCGGAGACCCCACGCAGGGCGACGTCGATAAGTACGGACGGCTCCTGCGGTACGTGTACGTCGACGGGCAGAGCGCGGCCGAAATGGCGCTCGTCGCCGGCGCCGGTTACGAATACACATACGACACCGCCTACCGGGATCAGCAGGCGCACCGGGACGCCGAACAGGCAGCCGCAGACATGCGCGCCGGCCTCTGGTGGGCCTGCTCGTGACGAGCCAGCCCACCAGAGGCCGGTGCCAAGGTCCTGTCAAGAGATTCGGCAGGTTGGGCGGAAGCCCCAGCGGTTGGGGCAGCCGTCAGCTATCGCGCAGCTGACGAATCCACTCGTCCAAGCGCGCTTCCTTGTCCCTTTTCGCTTGGCGTCGGGTCAGAGTGCGTGTGACGACCTTGCTGCCCGCGCTTCGTACAAGGGTCGTGTCGCCCACTTCGATCCACGATGAGTGGTGGTTGTTGCCGTGGTACTTGCCTTCGCAGGAGCACGTGCACTCGTCGCCTTCGGCCGAACGGCATCGGCGATCACACTGTTCAGTGGTGCTGTAGTGCATTTCGATCTCGACTTGGCCGTCACGGATCGCGATCGCCTCCGCGACGTCCGTGAGGTTCTCGCGAGAGATCGCCCAGTATCCCTTCCAGCCCGGCGCGCCCTCGGGGGCTTCCACCCAGGTAGGGCGAATGGCCTTTCCTGTGGCTGTCTTGAACATGCTGCGATTGGACGGCTCGTCTCCTCGAGGAGCCCGCAGCCCGCGAATCTCAATCCGGCCATGGAGTGGTCGCACGATGGTGGCTGTCATATCGAGAGGGTACTCAACTCTCGGCGATTCATCCGCGCATCCGCATGGTTGCGACGTCGCGCTGCAGTCGATGTCGACTGAGCGCTGCTTCGAGAGGTCGGCCCGCCGTAGATGGGTGGCGAATCTAGACTCGCACCATGCGGCTTCATGCGGTCGATCTTGTCGACGTTCTCGTCTATCTCGTCGTCCTCGGCACGTTCAGTCAGTTGTTTCCCGCGGTGATCTCCGAGTCTTTCTTGTTGTCGCTGCTCACGTCGATTCTCCTCAAGGGGGTGCTCGAGGCGGTTGCCTGGGTGAAAGGCAAAGCGCTGGCCCGCGTCAGATCCGATGGACCCGCGGCGCGGCGGATCATCGGAGCCGTCGGGCTCTTGCTGATCATGCCCGGCAGTAAGTTCCTCGTGCTCGAACTGGTAGATCTCGTTTTCGGCGATGCCGTCCAGCTCGGCGGATTCTTCCATGTGACCCTGCTGATCATCGTGCTCATGCTCGCGCGCGGTGGGGTCCGCCGACTCCTTGCGCCGCCGCTCGCATCAAGTCCCGTCCGGCTGCTCGCAACCTCGCGGGAGGAGTGAGGCGTCGTCACCCTGACTGGATAACGGGTGCTATCAAGGGCGGGTGCATTGCGGAGGCGAGCGGGTCGCGTGGCCTTGCTTTTTACCTGGATTACCGGCCGGGAAGCGGGACCGTGTCGCTCAGGGATGCCTGGTCCGACGGGGCGGGCCCAGACTCGTTATGGCTTGGCATGGTCGAGGTCTCAATTGGCGAAGCGAACTCGGATCGCTTCCCCAAGGGGTCGGGAGTTCCAGAATCCTCCCGGCCCCTTTTGGGCCCCCGGAAGCGTTGTCCCCCTCGCTTCTTGGGGGCCTCCCGAAAGGCCGGCTGCTGGAGAGATGGCGGCTCTGGGTTTTGGGGCCTGTAGCGCAGTTGGTAGCGCGCGTCGTTCGCATCGAGGAGGTCAGGGGTTCGATTCCCCTCAGGTCCACAGCGAATTCTGTTGACGGGCGTCGCTATGTAGTGATCGGGCTTGCGCCGAGGAAGGCCATGGTGTGTTCGCCGTAGAGGCATGTTTGGAGGGCGAGTTCGCCGC
>NZ_JBSHGY010000012.1:0-78159 GCF_053618035.1 Microbacterium sp. NPDC055665
ACATTCCGAACCCGGAAGCTAAGCCTCACAGCGCCGATGGTACTGCAGGGGGGACCCTGTGGGAGAGTAGGACACCGCCGGACTCCTTTTAGACAGAATGGCCACCCATCGATGGGTGGCCATTTTGCATTGTGCTGGAGAAGACAGAAGGGCCATCCCATACGGGGTGGCTCTTCTGCGTTAAGCCGCGGAACGCGGGGGCGCTCTCAGCGTTTGAGGCGCGACTCCAGCATCGCCGCGCACTCCAGCACGGCTGCGGCCAGCAACTCCTCATCCAGCTCTGCGCGCCCCCACGTGACGGCCACGGCGGCGACGGGCCACCCGGCAGCATCGAGCACCGCGGCGCCGACACTGCGCAGTCCATCAGCGATCTCGCTGTTCTCGGTCGCATACCCGCGCGAGCGCACTTCGCGCAGCAGCTCCCGTAGTTCTCGGGGTGTCCGAGGGCCGAGGCCGGTGCGGTCGGGGAATGCCGAAAGGTCGGGATACAGCGCTCGCACCTGTTCGCGGGGGAGCGCGGCGAGCATCGCCCGCCCCGAGGCGGTGAGGTGCGCGGGCAGCCGCACGCCGACGTCGGTCACGAGAGCGGGGCGTCGCGGTGCTCGCTCCTCGACGATGTAGAGCACATCGCCGCCGCTCATCACCGCGAGGTGAGCGCTCTCGCCCAAACGGTCGGAGAGCGCGGCCACCAGCGGCCGGCCTCTCCGCGCCAGTGGCTGCTGTCGTGTGTACCCGCCAGCGAGCTCGAACGCCGAGGCGCCGAGTCCCCACCGTCGTTCCTCGCGCAGGTGCAGGACGAACCCGTGAGCGGCGAGCGTCGTGAGCAGGTGATAGACCGTGGATCGCGGCAGCTCGAGCTCGCGCGCGATCGCTGAGGCGGCCACCGGGGCGGGACGTGCGGCGAGAAAGCTCAGGATGCGGAGCGTGTTCTCCGCCGCAGGTACCTGCGCGCCGCCGTCCGACGCGGTGCCTGCCTTGTCTGGGATCACAGACACAGTGTCGCACGAACGGGTGCCGCTCACGACACGTCGGGTGTGGAATCGAGTCATGACTGTTCCTGTCCCCGTTGTCGTCGGCGCGGCCCCGCTGTCGCCCGCTGATGTCGTCGCCGTCGCCCGTCACGATGCGCCCGTGCAGATCGATGCGGATGCCCTCGGTCGTGTCGCCGAAACCCGTCGCGTGATCGACGGCCTCGCCGCAGACCCGCATCCGCACTACGGCGTCTCCACCGGGTTCGGTGCGCTCGCGACCACCTTCATCGCACCCGACCGGCGCCTGCAGCTGCAGGCCAGCCTGATCCGCTCCCACGCCGCCGGCACCGGCGCCGAGGTCGAGCGAGAGGTCGTCCGCGGGTTACAGCTGCTGCGCCTGCAGACGCTCAGCTCCGGACGCACCGGTGTGCGTCCCGTCGTCGTCGAGACGTATGCGGCCATGCTCAACTCCGGGATCACTCCGCTCGTCCGCGAGTACGGGTCGCTCGGGTGCTCCGGCGATCTCGCACCCCTCGCACACATCGCCCTCGCCGCGATGGGTGAGGGCGACGTGCGCGACGCATCCGGCGCGCTGCTACCCGCAGCGGACGCCCTCGCGGCGGAAGGCATCGCTCCCCTCGTGCTCGTCGAGAAGGAAGGGCTCGCGCTCATCAACGGCACCGACGGCATGCTCGGAATGCTGGTGCTCGCGCTGCACGATCTCGAAGTGCTCCTGCTCACCGCCGATGTCGCTGCCGCGATGTCGATCGAGTCCCAGCTCGGCACCGATGCCGTGTTCGCCGCCGACCTCATGGCACTGCGACCGCAGACGGGTCAGGCCGAATCGGCGGGCAACCTGCGCGCGTTCCTGTCGGACTCCCCGATGGTCGCAAGCCACAAGGGACCCGAGGATGGGCGCGTCCAGGATGCCTATTCACTCCGGTGTTCGCCCCAGGTGCACGGGGCGGCCCGCGACACCATGGCGCACGCGTCGATGATCGCCGGCCGCGAACTCTCCAGCGTGATCGACAACCCGGTCATCACCTTGGACGGACGGATCGAGTCGAACGGCAACTTCCACGGTGCGCCGGTCGCTGCCGTGCTCGATTTCCTCGCCATCTCGGTCGCCGATGTCGCTTCGGTCTCGGAACGCCGAACCGACCGCGCACTGGATCCGGCACGCAGCCACGGTCTCCCGCCGTTCCTGGCCGACGAGGTGGGCGTCGACTCCGGTCTCATGATCGCGCAGTACGCCGCCGCGGGCATCGTCTCCGAGCTCAAGCGCCTCGCGGTGCCGGCATCGGTGGACTCGATCCCGTCGTCCGCCATGCAGGAGGATCACGTATCGATGGGATGGGCCGCGGCCCGCAAGCTGCGCCGGGCGATCGACGGTTTCGGGCGCGTGCTCGCGATCGAGATCCTCACGGCGTCCCGTGCCCTCGATCTGCGGTCTCCGCTGCAGGCGGGACCCGCGACCGGCGCTGTGCGCGACCTGGTCCGCACGGTCGCCGCCGGCCCCGGCCCCGATCGCTTCCTCTCCCCGGAGATGGAAGCCGTCACCGCCCTCGTCCAGTCGGGCGACGTCGCCCGCATCGCAAAGGAGCACATCGATGGCTGAGAACACGACGGCTGCGAACACGGCGTCTGAGAGCACCGCCGCAGGACCCCGTGTCGTCCGTGCCGCGCGTGGCAACACCCGCACCGCGAAGAGCTGGGGCGCCGAAGCGGCCAAGCGCATGCTGATGAACAACCTCGACCCCGAAGTGGCCGAGCACCCGGAAGACCTCGTCGTCTACGGCGGAACCGGCAAGGCTGCCCGCAGCTGGGAGGCGTACGACGCGATCGTGCGCACCCTCGACGAGCTCGAACCCGATGAGACCCTGCTCGTGCAGTCCGGCAAGCCGGTCGGTGTCTTCCGCACCCACGAGTGGGCTCCGCGCGTGCTCATCGCCAACTCGAACCTGGTGGGGGACTGGGCGACCTGGCCAGAGTTCCGCCGTCTCGAAGAACTCGGCCTCATCATGTACGGGCAGATGACCGCCGGCTCCTGGATCTACATCGGCACCCAGGGCATCCTGCAGGGGACATACGAGACCTTCGCCGCAGTGGCGCGCTCACTCGGGCGGGATTCCCTGCGCGGCACCCTCACACTCACTGGCGGTGCCGGTGGGATGGGCGGTGCCCAGCCTCTGGCCGTGACCATGAACGACGGCGCGGTGCTGATCGTCGACGTCGACGAATCGCGTCTCGCCCGTCGCGTGGAGCACGGCTACCTCGACGAGTACGCGACGGATCTGGATGCCGCCGTCTCCCGGGTCGTCGCAGCGAAGGAGGCCGGCGAGGCCCTCTCGGTCGGCGTCGTCGGCAATGCGGCCGAGGTCTTCCCCGAACTGCTGCGCCGCGGTGTGCCGATCGACGTCGTGACCGATCAGACCAGCGCGCACGACCCGCTCGCATACCTGCCGGTCGGCATCGGAGTCGAGGAGTGGAAACAGGAGGCCGAGCGCGACGCCGAGGAGTTCACCCGCCGCTCACGCGAATCCATGGCTTCGCACGTCGAGGCGATGGTGGCGTTCCAGGATGCCGGGGCCGCGGTGTTCGACTACGGCAACTCGATCAGAGCCGAAGCACAGCTGGGCGGCTACGACCGGGCCTTCGCCTTCCCCGGATTCGTGCCGGCCTACATCCGTCCGCAGTTCGAAGAGGGGCGAGGCCCCTTCCGCTGGGCGGCTCTCTCCGGAGACCCGGAGGACATCTACAAGACCGACCGAGCCATCGCCGAGCTCTTCCCGGAGGACGCGGCACTGCACCGCTGGCTGGAGAAGGCCGCCGAGAAGGTGCACTTCGAAGGTCTTCCCGCGCGCATCTGCTGGCTCGGCTACAAGGAGCGGCACCTCGCCGGGCTGAAGTTCAACGAGATGGTCGCATCGGGCGAGCTCTCGGCGCCGATCGTGATCGGACGCGATCACCTGGACTCGGGCTCCGTCGCGTCGCCGTACCGCGAGACCGAGGCGATGAAGGACGGCTCCGATGCCATCGCGGACTGGCCGTTGCTCAACGCACTCCTGAACACTGCGTCAGGCGCCTCCTGGGTGTCGCTGCACCACGGCGGCGGTGTCGGCATCGGCCGCTCGATCCATGCCGGCCAGGTCACCGTCGCCGACGGGTCGGTCCTCGCCGCGGAGAAGCTCGAACGCGTGCTCACGAACGATCCAGGCACCGGTGTGATGCGCCACGTGGATGCCGGGTACGACCGTGCCCGCGAGGTCGCGCGCGAGCGTGGCCTGAATATCCCGATGCTCTGACACACTCGAAGGATCTCGACCGGGAGGAACGGCGATGCGCACGCTGCTGACCAACATCGCAGAACTCACCACCAATATCGCCGCCGATGGCGACCCCTGCGGAACGCTGAGCGATGCGGCCGTCCTGATCGAGGACGACAGGATCGCCTGGGTGGGCGCGGCGGCGGATGCGCCGGCGGCCGACGAGGTGGTGGATGCCGGTGGCCGGGCGGTGCTCCCCGGATTCGTCGACAGTCATAGCCACCTCGTGTTCGCCGGCGACCGTGCCGCGGAGTTCGAGGCGCGCATGGCGGGACAGAAGTATGCCGCCGGGGGCATCCGCTCCACCGTCGCCGCCACCCGGGCAGCGAGTGACGACGAGCTGCGCTCTCGACTTCGCGGGTTCCTCGCCGAGATGCTCGCACAGGGGACGACCACCGTCGAGATCAAGAGCGGCTACGGGCTGAGCGTCGCCGACGAGGAGAGGCTCGTGCGTGTGGCGGCGGAGGTCACACCGGAGGTGACCTTCCTCGGCGCGCACGTCGTTCCCGCGGAGTACGCCGACCGCCCGGATGAGTATGTCGACCTGGTCACGGGGCCCATGCTCGACGCCTGTGCACCGCACGCGAGATGGATCGACGTGTTCTGCGAGACCGGCGCATTCACCGTGGCGCAATCACGGCGGGTGCTCGAGGCGGGGATCGCGCGCGGACTCGCGCCCCGCGTCCATGCGAGCCAGCTCGGACCGGGCGACGGCGTGCGACTCGCGGTCGAGCTGGGCGCAGCATCCATCGACCACGGCACGTATCTCACCGAGGCCGACATCGACGCGCTCGCTCAGAGCTCCACCGTGCTGACCCTGCTTCCGGGAGTCGAGTTCTCGACCAGACAGCCCTACCCCGACGCGCGGCGCCTGATCGATGCGGGCGTCACCGTGGCCCTCGCGTGCGACACCAATCCGGGATCGAGCTTCACCTCGTCGATGCCGTTCTGCATCGCGATCGCTGTGCGCGACATGGGCATGACCCCGGCCGAAGCCGTCTGGGCGGCGACCGCAGGGGGCGCTCGCGCGCTGCGGCGCGACGACGTGGGGATCATCGTCCCTGGTGCCCGCGCCGACCTCGTGCTGCTCGATGCCCCCACCCGGGTGCATCTCGCGTACCGTCCGGGCGTGCCCCTGGTGCGTCAGGTGTGGAAGGACGGCGCGACCGTCGGATGACGGACGCTCAGCCGGCGACGGCCGCGAGCACCGCGCGCAGTCGTGATGCGGCGTCGCCGCCGACGGTGATCACGCGGACGACGTCGTCGTGCTCGAGGTCGTCTGCGATCTCCTGCAGCGCCTGATCCATCGCTTCGCGGAGCTCAGGATCCTCATCGTCGGGGACATGGATCGGACGCTCGCCATCCAACGGCACCACGACGATCAGGTCGATGCTCTCCGCCGACTCTTCGACGATCCTCGACGCGCGCGCGAGGAGTGCTCCGTCGCTGCGCCCCAATCGCTCCAACGCGATGAGGTAGGCGAGGAAGTCGAGCGGCCCGCGCTCGGCGATGACATCGTCATCGGCGGACGACTCCTGCAGACGCACGGTCGAGATCCGCAGTTGGGCGGCGAAGCCGGCCTCGCCGGCCGGCTCTTCGAGATCGAGATCCTCGAAGGGGTCGCCCAGCGTGCGGTACTCGGGGTGCACGGCGTGGAAGTCCGAGATCAATGTGCTCTTCCCGCTCGCGTGCGTGCCGGAGACGACGATCCTCATCGGCGGGACGCGAGACCGGCGAGCAGTTCGAGCACGCACAGCGCCGCGAGTCGGACCGTGCGGGCGTCATCGGCATCGGCGGTGGCGTCGACCTCGGCGATGTCGGCGCTCACGACGCGGAGATCCGAGGCCACGGCGCGGGTCAGCGCGCGCAGCTCCCACGCCTGGAGTCCGCCCGGCACACTCGCCGGGCAGCCCGGAGCCACTGAGCGGTCGCACACATCGACGTCGATGTCGAGGTGGACGCGAGAGCCTTCGCCGACGCCCGCGATCTCGAGGGCCTCCGCGACCACGTCGTCGATGCCGCGCCGCCGCAGCTCGTCGAGGGTGATCACCCGGATGCCCCACTCGGCGGCACGCCGGGCGTAGGCGGCGGAGTTCGCGAAGTCGGCGATCCCGATCTGCACGATCCTGGACGGATCGATCCGCACGGTGTCGAGCGGCGACGCGGCCGGCACGTCTTCGACCAGGCGGCGGACCGGCGTGCCGTTCGAGATGCCGTCGCGAAGGTCGAAGTGCGCGTCGAACGTGATCAGCCCCGTCGCCTCGGCGCCGAGGGCGACCGGGTAGGTGAGCGAGTTGTCACCGCCGAGCGCGATCACGAGGTCGGCGGCACCGGTGAGTTCGCGCACGCGGGAGATGACCCTCGCCTCGCCGGCGGACCCGTCGGGGTCGGTCACGTCGCCGGCGTCGGCGACGCGCAGCACCTCGTCGAGCTCGATCGCGGGCGGGCCCATCAGCGCCGTCCCATACCGGGGGAGTGCCTCGCGGATCGCGGTCGGCGTCGCATGGGCACCCGTCGGCGAGAGCGACGTGCGCCAGGTGGGCACGCCGAGCAGCACCGCATCCGCCGTGCCGCTGAAGGCGGGCCAGGATCCTGCGCGTGGCCAGAGCGGGTCGTGACTCAGCTGTCGGGATGCGGGTGCCATGTCAGACTCCGGGGATCAGGGCGTGGGCGATCGTGAAGATGGCGAGGCCGGCGAGGGCGCCGACGAACGTGCCGTTCAGGCGGATGTACTGCAGGTCGCGGCCGACCATGAGTTCGATCTTCTCGGTGGTCTCGGCCGGGTCCCAGCGCTCGACGGTGTCGGTGATGATCGAGGCGATGTCGTGGCGGTAGCGGTCGACGAGGAAGACGGCCGCATCGGATACCCAGGTGTCCACCCGGGTCTGCAGCGCGGCATCCGTCGTCAGGCGTTCGCCGACCTCCTGCAGCGCCTGCACCGCGCGTCGGCGCAGCCCGCTCTCGGGGTCTGCGAGGGCGGTGAGCAGCCCGTTCTTCGCGGTGTTCCAGGCCTCGGCGGCCAGAGCGCCGACCCGAGGGCTGTCGAACAGCGACGCCTTCGCGTTCTCGAGCTTGGCGCGCGTGGCGGGGTCGTTCTGCAGATTGTCGGCCAGGCGGCCGAGGTAGCCGTCGATGGCGATGCGAGCCGGATGCCGCGGATCGGCCTGCACGGCGTGGACGAACTTGATCGCCTCGTTGTAGACGGTGTCGTCGACGAAACGATGCGCGAGCTTCGGCACCCAGCCGGGAAGGCGCCGCGAGACGAGCCCCGAGAACGACTCGGCGTTGGCCTCGAGCCAGCGTCCGATGCTGTCGACCGCGAGATCGACGGCGCCGTGATGCGCGTCGGCCTCGACGATCTTCTCCAGCCAGGCGCCCGCGGGCGGGCCCCATTCGGGAGCGACGAGGTGCTCGCGGGCGAGGTCGGTGATGAGGTCGCGCACGTCGTCGTCGCTCAGCGCATTGAGCACCGCCGTCGCGATCGTCGCGCCCTCGGCCCCGACCCGCTCGGCGTGGGGAGCCTCACGCAGCCACTCGCCGGCACGGAGGGCGATGTGCGTGCTCGACAGCTTGGTGCGCACGACGTCACCCGCCAGGAAGTTCGTCTCGACGAACTCGCCGAGGCTCCGGCCGATCTCGTCCTTGCGGCTCGGGATGATCGCGGTGTGCGGGATCGGCAGCCCCAGCGGACGACGGAACAGCGCGGTCACGGCGAACCAGTCGGCGAGCGCACCCACCATCCCGCCCTCCGCCGCTGCTCGGACATAGGCCAGCCAGTCGAACCGCTGCTGGAAGGCGAAGGCGAACACGAAGACCACGGCCATGAACACCAGAGCTCCGAGGGCGACGGCCTTCATCCGGCGGAGCGCGCGGAGGCGTTCCTGGTCAGCGGGCGAGAGCTGCGTCATCGGTGTTCGCGGCATGACGTCATCCTTTCACGGGCGGTAGCCTCGAGACGTGATCGAAGACATCAAGAAGCGCGCCCTGCACCGCACGAGCATCCTCGAGGGGCAGATGCGCGGCGTCGCGCGGATGATCGAGAACGAGGAGTACTGCATGGACATCATCACGCAGTCCCGCGCGATCCAGCGCTCCCTCGAGTCGCTGAACCGGCTGCTGCTGGAGAACCACCTCCGCACGCACGTCACCGACATGTTCGACGCGGGCGGTGAGGAACGCGACAAGGCCGTGGTCGAGCTACTCAAGGCGTTCGACTTCGACTCCAAGTAGGCGCGGCTCTCCGTTCGCCTCAGCCGGCGGTGGCCTCGTCGGCCACGCTCAGGGCCTCGTCGAGCACGGACAGGCCGCGGACCAGATCGTCCTCGCTGATCACCAGCGGCGGGGCCACGTGCATGCGGTTGAAGTGCGTGAACGGCCAGACGCCCGCGTTCTTGGCCGCCGCAGCGAAGGCACCCATCGGGGCGGCATCCGCACCCGAGGCGTTGAACGGCACGAGCGGTTCTCGTGTCTCCTGGTCGCGCACCAGCTCGACCGCCCAGAAGAGCCCGAGGCCGCGCACATCGCCGACGCTGGGGTGCGTCTCGGCCCAGGTTCGCAGGGTCGGACCGACGATGCGCTCGCCGAGGTCGCGCACGCGCTCCAGGATGCCGTCGCGGCGGAACACCTCGAATGTCGCGACACCGGCCGCGCACGCCAGCGGGTGGCCCGAGTAGGTCAGTCCGCCCGCGAACGGCATCGTGTCGAAGGCGCTCGCGATGCGGTCGGAGATCACCACGCCGCCCAACGGCACGTAGCCGGAGTTCACACCTTTCGCGAAGGTGATCAGGTCGGGGCGGGCATCGAACGCATCGATGCCGAACCATTCGCCCAGTCGCCCGAAACCGACCATGACCTCGTCGGCGATGTACACGATGCCGTGGCGGTCGCACAGTTCGCGCACACCCTGCAGGTAGCCGGGCGGCGGCACCAGCACGCCGTTGGTGCCCACGACAGTCTCGATGATGATCGCGGCGATCGTCTGCGGTCCCTCGAGCTGGATGGTCTGCTCGAGATGTGCGAGCGCCCGCTCGGACTCCTGCTCCGGGGTCTCGGCATGGAAGGGCGAGCGGTACAGGTACGGCCCGAAGAAGCGCACCGCTCCGGAGTCGACGGTGTCGTTGGCCCAGCGGCGCGGGTCGCCGGTGAGCGAGATCGCCGTCGAGGTGGAGCCGTGGTAGCTGCGGTACATAGACAGCACCTTGCGACGGCCGGTGAACTGGCGGGCCATGCGCACCGCGTACTCGTTCGCCTCGGCGCCGCCGTTGGTGAAGAACACCTTCTCCAGCCCCTCCGGCGCGACCTCGGCGATCAGACGCGCGAGCTCGCCGCGCACGTCGTTCGCGATCGACGGCTGGATCGTCGCGAGACGCCCGGCCTGCTGCTGGATGGCCGCGACCAGATCCGGATGCTGGTGCCCGAGGTTCAGGTTCACGAGCTGGCTGGAGAAATCGAGGTAGGCATTGCCCTGGTAGTCCCAGAACGTCGAGCCCTCGCCCGCGGCGACGGGCAGCGGGTCGATCAGGCCCTGCGCGCTCCAGGAGTGGAACACGTGGCCGCGGTCATCCGCACGCACCTGCGCCTCGGCCTCGGGGGCGGGGAGCGGGTGCGAGACGCCGTGGCGGTCGGTGAAGTTCGTCATCGTGGTGTGCTCCTCGTCAGTGGTTGCTCGGGAAGCCGAGATCGATCTGGGAAGGGGTGTGGTCGGGCCAGCGGGTGGTGACGACCTTGGAGCGGGTGTAGAAGTGTACGGATTCCGGGCCGTAGATGTGGGAGTCGCCGAACAGCGAATCCTTCCATCCGCCGAACGAGTAGGCGCCGATCGGCACCGGGATCGGCACGTTGACGCCGACCATCCCGACCTCGATGTCGAACTCGTACTGCCGTGCCGTGCCGCCGTCGCGCGTGAAGATCGCCGTGCCGTTGCCGTAGGCGTTGGCGTTGACCAGCTCGACCGCTTCGGCGTAGGTCTCGACGCGCACCACCGACAGCACCGGGCCGAAGATCTCGTCGTCGTAGACCTTCATGCCGGGGGAGACGCGGTCGATCAGGCTGACGCCCAGGAAGAAGCCCTCCGACTCGAACTGCTTCTGCGTGCCATCGACGACGACCTTCGCGCCCTCGGCCTCGGCGCCCGTCACGTAGGACGCGACCTTGTCGCGGTGCTCGCGGGTGATGAGCGGACCCATCTCGCTCGCGGCGTCGGCGCCCGGACCGATCTTCAGACCGTCGATGCGCGAAGAGATCGCGGCGACGAGGTCATCGGCGATGTCGCCCACCGCGACCAGCACCGAGACCGCCATGCAGCGCTCGCCGGCGGAGCCGTAGGCGGCGGAGACCGCGGCGTCGGCGGCCGCGTCGATGTCGGCATCCGGCATCACGACCATGTGGTTCTTCGCGCCGCCGAGCGCCTGCACGCGTTTGCCGGCGGCCGAGGCGCGCTGGTAGATCGAGCGGGCGATCGGGGTGGAGCCGACGAAGCTGACGGCCTCGACCCGGGGGGAGTCGAGGATCGCGTCGACGGCCTCCTTGTCTCCGTTGACGACGTTGAGCACGCCGGCGGGGAGACCCGCCTCGGCGAAGAGCTTCGCGAGCCACACCGCAGCCGACGGATCCTTCTCGCTGGGCTTGAGCACGACCGTGTTGCCGCAGGCGATAGCCGAGGCCACCATCCACAGCGGCACCATGACCGGGAAGTTGAAGGGGGTGATGGCGGCGACGACGCCGACGGGCTGCTTGACCGAGTGCACGTCGACGCCGCGCGAGACCTGCTCGCTGCGCTCGCCCTTGAGCAGGTGCACGAGACCGGCCGCGAACTCGACGTTCTCGATGCCGCGCGAGACCTCGCCGGCCGCATCCGAGAGCACCTTGCCGTGTTCGGACGTGACGATCGCGGCGAGCTCGGGCGTGCGCTCCTTGAGCAGCTGGCGCAGGCGGAAGAACACATCGGCGCGCTTGATCAGGCTGGTCTCGCGCCAGGCGGGGAGGGCGGCGGCAGCGGCGGCGATGGCGGAATCCACCTCGGCGGTCGAGGCGAAGGCGACCTGCTTCGACACCTGGCCGGTGGCGGGATCGAAGATCTGACCGGTGCGGGCCGCTTCGGCGGTCTCCACTCCGTTGATGACGTGACGGACGATGTCCACGATGTTCCTCCGACTGCTGAAGATCTGACTATCGAACACTCTGACCGAGGTTCGGTACGCTGGTGCTCCTCAATGATCACAGAGCGGAAGAGCGGCCAGTGGTGTCAGAACGTCAGGACTTCTCGTTGAATCGGACAGATCGTCCGACGTCGCCGAGCGTGCTGCTCACGGTCGCCGAGGTGCTCACCGAGCCCGCACTGCAGGCCGGCGCACCGGAAGTGGTGGTCGGCGGGGCCGCGCTCGACGCCGAGGTGCGCTGGGCCCACGTCTCGGACAGTGCCGGAGTCGCCCGGCTGCTCGACCGCGGGGAGCTGCTGCTCAGCACGGGCGCCGGGTGGCCGGCAGGTGCAGTGGATCTGGCCGCATTCGTGCGCGACCTGCACCGGGCGGGGATCGCCGGCATCGTGTTGGAGCTCGGCGTCGCACACGCTCGGGTGCCGGAGGCCGTGGTCGATGCCTGCGTCGAGGCGGGGCTCGCCTTGATCGCTCTCACGCGCGAGGTCAAGTTCGTCGTGGTGACCGAGGCTGTGCATCGGGCCCTGATCGCGGCCCAGACCGACGCGCTCCACGAGCGACAGCGGCTGCACGAACTGTTCACGGCGCTCAGCCTGCAGGGCGCACCAGCCGACATCGTGGTGGCCGAGACCGCGCGGGCGCTGGGCTCTCCTGTCGTGCTGCAGAACTTGGCAGGTGAGGTGATCGCCGTCGAAGGGCTTCGCGTTCCGGTTGCCGAGGTGCTCGCGCGACTCGACGACGTCGCGGAGGTCGTCCCCGTGCAGGCGCGCGGGACGCGCTGGGGGATGCTGTCGACGCTGGCCGGATCCGCGCATCCGGCCGGCCGACTCACGGTGCTCGAGCAGGGGGCGACGGCGCTGGCGTTCGGATGCCTCGCCGATGGAGGGGACGCCGAGTGGGCGATCCTGGTGCAGAGGAGCCTGATCGACGATCTGCTCGGAGCACGATTCGCGAGCCCGGATGACATCGCGGCACGTCTCGCCGCCGGCGGCTTCGGGTTCGTCGACCGCCACTGTCACGGCATCGTCGCCCGCGGCGTGGTGTCTGCGGGCGAGCTCGCCTCCCGCGCGAGGGAGTCGGGCTGTGCGGCCGTCGCCGCACGTGTGGAGCAGGACGATGTCGCCCTGCTATCGGTGCCAGCATCCGTTCCCCTCACCGACGCGCTGCTCGCCCACATCGCAGGACCCGATCGCACGGTCTTCGTCGGCCCCGCCGCTGACGACGTGCTCGGTCTGCTCGCCTCGGTGAGAGCCGCGCAGGATCTGGCGGAGGGCGATCCCACGGGACACGCGCCGCGCGTACGGCGGGTCGAGGACCGCCCGCTCGAACGACTCGTCGCCGCGCTGCGGGACGATCACCGGCTGCACGAGCACAGCGAACGGATGCTGGCGCCGCTCGTGGCACATGACCGCGACCGGCGAGGGGATCTGCTGGGAGTGCTGGCCGCGCTCGTCGCGCACCCCGGCAATCGATCGGCGGCTGCTGCGGCCAGTCACCTCTCCCGATCCGTCTTCTACCAGCGCCTCGCTTTGATCGGCGACCTGCTGGACGCCGATCTCGACGACGGCGAGACCCTCGCGGCGCTGCACCTCGCCCTCGCTGCTCGCCGTCGCACAGCGCGCTGACTGTCGCCGAGGCCCCGCTTTTCCGACGAGACCCCGCTCTGCCGATGCCGGGAAGCCGGGGTGTCGGCGCGAAACCGGGGTCTCGGGCGGGTTACAACACGGACTGCGCCCGCGTCAGCACATCCCGGAGAATCTGCTCGATCTCGCGGAACTCCGTGGGGCCGACGGTGAGCGGTGGTGCGAGCTGGATCACGGGGTCGCCGCGGTCGTCGGCGCGGCAGTACAGTCCCGCCTCGAACAGGGCGGGGGAGAGGAAACCGCGCAGCAGTCGCTCGGACTCGGCTTCGTCGAAGGTCTCCTTGGTGGCCTTGTCCTTCACGAGCTCGATGCCGAAGAAGTACCCGTCTCCGCGCACGTCGCCGACCAGCGGCAGGTCGAGCAGCTTCTCGAGCTCGGCGCGGAACAGCGGCGAGTTCTCGCGCACACGGGCGTTGAGCCCCTCCTCGTCGAAGATCGCGAGGTTCTCCAGGGCGACCGCGGCAGACACCGGATGTCCGCCGAACGTGTAGCCGTGGGGGAAGGAGACCTCGCCCTTCGAGAACGGCTCGTAGATGCGGTCACTGATGATCGTCGCACCGATGGGGGAGTAGCCGCTCGTCATGCCCTTGGCGCAGGTGATCATGTCGGGCACGTAGCCGAGACCGCTGCACGCGAAGGTGTGACCGAGGCGACCGAACGCGCAGATGACCTCGTCCGAGACCAGCAGCACGTCATGACGGTCGCAGATCTCGCGCACCCGGGCGAAGTATCCGGGAGGCGGCGGGAAGCACCCGCCGGAGTTCTGCACCGGCTCCAGGAAGACCGCGGCGACCGTGTCGGCGCCCTCGAACAGGATCATCTCCTCGATGCGGTCGGCCGCCCAACGACCGAAGGCTTCGAGGTCGTCGGCCGGCCCGCCCATCTCGGCCGCGCGGTAGAAGTTGGTGTTCGGTACGCGGAAGCCGCCCGGGGTGACCGGCTCGAACATCGACTTCATCGCGGGGATGCCGGTGATCGCCAGCGCACCCTGCGGGGTGCCGTGATACGCCACCGCGCGGGAGATCACCTTGTGCTTGGTGGGCTTTCCCTGCAGCTTCCAGTAGTGCTTGGCGAGCTTGAACGCCGTCTCGACAGCCTCGCCGCCACCGGTGGAGAAGAAGACCCGGTTGAGGTCGCCCGGAGCTTCGTCCGCAAGACGGTCGGCCAGCTCGATCGCCGCCGGATGCGCGTACGACCACAGCGGGAAGAACGCCAGCTCGGATGCCTGCGCCGCAGCGGCCTCGGCGAGTCGCCGCCGACCGTGTCCGGCGTTCACGACGAACAGGCCGGCGAGCCCGTCGAGGTACTCCTTGCCCTTCGCGTCCCAGATCCGGTGTCCGTCGCCTTTGACGATGATGGGCACACCCGACTCGGCCATCGTGGACTGCCGGGCGAAGTGCATCCAGAGATGGTCCTTCGCCATCGCCTGCAGCTGAGGCTCGGACGGGATGGTGCGGCTGGTGTTCATCTGGTCCCCCAGTTGTAGAGCTGCTTCTGCAGTTTCGCGTAGATGAAGGTCTCGGTGGAGAGGACGCCGTCGATCGGGCGGATGACGTCGTTGATCAGTGACAGCAGGTGGTCGTCGTCCTCGCAGACCACCTCCGCGAGGACGTCGAACGATCCAACGGTGATGACCACGTAGTCGATCGCATCGATCGCGGCGACGGCCTCGGCCACGTGCCGCGTGTCTCCGGCCACACGGATGCCGATCATCGCCTGCCGGGGAAAACCCAACTGCATCGGATCGGTCACGGCGACGATCTGCATCACGCCGGTCTCGGTCAGCCGCTGTACCCGCTGCCGCACGGCGGCCTCGCTCAGGCCGACCACCCGGCCGATGTCGGAGTAGGAGCGGCGCCCGTCTTCCTGGAGCAGCTCGATGATGGTCTTGGCGATCGCGTCGAGTGGGGGATTCTTCTTGACCGGACCCATGCTGCGATCCTGGCACTCGTCCTGGCGTCAGGCAACCGATTCGGTGGTCTTGCAGCAATTCATCTGCGGAATCGGCGGAAAAGCTGCTCAGCCCTCGATCGGCCCCAGCAACGCGCTCGCCGCGGTGGAGTGCGCCGATTCGGGGTCGGAGGGGTGGAACGCGCCGGCCAGCACGTCGCGGTAGAGACGTGACAGCTCGTTGGCGGAGAAGTAGGAGCCGCCGCCCGCGACGAGCATCGCCTCGTCGACGACGTGCTTGGCCATCGTGATCGCGCGGTGCTTGACGCCCGAGAGCAGCGGGAACCAGCGTGCGCCGTTGTCGACCCGGTCGTCCACGTCGCGGGCGAGGGCCGCGATCTGCGGAGGCAGCGCGTCGTAGGCCAGCCCCATGTCGGCGATCCGCCAGCGGATGTCCGGGTCCTGGCTGTAGGCGAGGCCCGTCTTTTTGGAGTGCCGCTTCTGCGCGGTCGCGACCGCCAGCTCGAGCGCCCGCCCGGCGATGCCGGTGTAGACCGAGGCCAGCAGGATCTCGAACACCGAGAAGATGCCGAACACGATCGGGTCGGGGCTGGGACCGGGGTCGATGCGCCGCACCACGTGCGCGGCATCCGCCATGGCGCCGTTCAGTCGCGTGGTGCGGCTCTGCGTACCCCGCATGCCCAGGGTGTCCCAGTCGTCGGACGTGGTCACGGAATCCGTTCGCTCCACGAAGGCGAACACGAGCTTCGGCGCATCCGGGCTCGTGGTGTCGAGCCCGTGCAGTCCGAGCCTCGTCCAGACCGGGGCGAGCGAGGTGAAGATCTTGGTGCCGGTGAAGGTGTAGCCGCCGTCACCGTCGGGCACGGCGGTGGTGTCGCTGCCGAACAGCACCAGGTCGTTGCCGCCCTCGCTGATGCCGAAGGCGAAGACCTCGCCGGCGACCGCGCCGTCCTGCACGAACTCGAGGCCGGGAACGCCGCGGTCGGAGAACACCTTCGCGACGCCGGTCCACACCAGGTGCATGTTGATGGCCAGCGCCGTCGCCGGAGCGGCGCCCGCCAGACGCTGCTGCAGGATCGCGGCCTCGGCGAGCCCGAGCCCTGCACCGCCGCGCGCGGTCGGCACGAGGATCGACAGGTAGCCGGCGTCACGCAGCTCATCGAGGTCCTGTTGGGGGAACGTGTTCTCGCGGTCGTGGATCGGCGCGCGCTCCCTGATCCGCTCGAGAAGGTCGTCGGGCAGGAAGACTGTGGGGTCGAACGTGCTCATGCGAGTGCCTCCAGAAGCTGTCGGACGGATTCCTCCGGGCGATCGCGGTGCAGCGAATGCCCTGCGCCCTCGACGACGGACAGGGTGATCAGCGGATTCGCGGCGAGGACTTCGGCGGCGAGGGCGCCGGTGAAGATGCTGTAGACCGCGGGGTCGGCGCCGATCACATGCGTCGGCACGGTGAGGCGCGCGGCGTCGGCCCGCACATCCCACGGCTGGTTCTGGACGCTGGTCTGTTCCACCGCCCACGCGCTGGCACGCAGGACGGCATCGACCTTGAGCTCCTGATCCTGCGGATGCCAGTGCGGATGCTCCTGCTGCACGACCTCGAGCCGGGTGTCGGCGAAGGCGCGCTCCTGGCTCCGGCGGACGATGGCCGCGTCACGCCCGTCGACGTGGATCGCAGGATCGACGAGCACGAGGCGTCGCGTCCAGTCGGGGTCGGATGCCGCCGCGACCGTGCTCGCCGCGCCGCCGAGGGAGTGGCCGATGACCGCGTCCCAGGCTCCGCCGTGTTCCGGGTGGGTGGCGGCGAGGTCGGCGCCGAACGCGGCCACGGAGTAGTCGAGGGAGCGCGGGGCGTCACCATGACCCCGGAGATCGACGGCTGTCGCATGCCATCCGGCGTCGGCGAGAGCATCCCCCAGGCGCCACATCAGCGCGCCCGAAGAGCCGAGACCGTGGACCAGAAGCGCCCGTCGAGAGGCCGACGGAGCGCCCCACGAGAGGCGGGGCAGCGTGAGCGGTGCAGGCATGGCACCAGCCTACGACCGGGCGGAGCGCCGCAGGCCCTGCACGGGCGGCATCCGCGCGTCAGTCGAGCGGCGGCAGCGCCGGCAGGTCGGCCGCGATCAGCAGCACCCTCTCGGCCGCGGCGTGACCCGCGGAGAGGCGTGCGGCGAGGTCGGCGCCGTCGAGGGTCGCCGCCAGGAAGCCGGAGGCGAAAGCATCGCCGGCGCCGACCGGCTCGACCACTTCCACCACGGGAGCGGGGACGAACACCGGCTCGGCATCGCCGTCGAACGCGGTCGCGCCGACGTCGCCGTCCTTGACGATGAGGAGTGCGCAGTTCGGCAGGAAGGCGCGGATCTCCGCCGGGGTCACGGTTCCCCAGATGCGTTCGGCCTCGTCGCGTCCGACGAAGGTGATGTCGGCGGCGTCGGCCAGTCGTGCGAGGGTCTCGGCCGCGTCCTCCCGGCTCCACAGCGGGCGGCGGTCGTTCACGTCGAAGGAGACGAGGGCACCGGCCGTGCGTGCGTCGATGAAGAGACGGTCCACCATCTCGCGGCAGGATGCGGAGAGCGCGGGCGTGATCCCGGTGGTGTGCACGATGCGCACGCCCTCGAGCCGCTCTGTCGGCAGGAACCCCGCCTCCATGTGCGAGGCCGCGGAGCCTCGGCGGTAGTAGTAGACGGAGGAGGACTCGACGCCCGGATCCTTGAACATCACGCCGGTGGGGGTGGCGTCGTCGCGCTCGACCCACAGTTCCACGCCGCGACGATCGAGCTCCGACGCGATGCGGTCGCCGAGCGGATCGGCGCCGAGGCGGGAGGCCCAGGCCACGCGGTGCCCGGTCGCGGCGACCCCGGCGGAGACGTTCGACTCGGCGCCGGCGATGCCGATCGTCGCGTGACCGGCTGTCGCGAGTGCGGCGTCGGTCGGTGTGATCAGCGCCATGGTCTCGCCGATGCAGACGATCTCGGGTGCGGAGCCGGGGGTGGAGGTGGAGCTCATGAGGGGGTGACCGCCAGGGGTTCGGTGTCGGGATGCGGGCTCGCGTCGCGATGACGCAGGTCGGGGAAGGAACGGACGAAGACGATGGAGACGAGCAGGCCGACCGCGGCGAAGATCGTGGCGGCGAGGTAGGCGCCGCGCCAGTCGCTGACGTCGACGAGGAAACCGGCGACGGCGGATCCTGCCGCCGCGCCGATGAGCTGCCCGGTGCCGGCCCAGCCGAAGGCTTCAGCGGTCTCGCTGAACTTCACGCTCGCCGAGGTGATGGCGAAGAGCACGGCGAGGGCGGGGGCGATGCCGATGCCGGCGAGGATCAGGGTGCCGCCCAGCCAGAACACGTTGAGCATGACCATCGTGAGGCCGAGCCCGATCGTGACGATCAGCAGGCGGCGCGCCATGGCCCACGGCCCGATCGGGATGTGGCCGAACGCCAGGCCGCCGGCCAGGCTCCCCGCCGAGAAAACGGCGAGCACGAGTCCGGCGGCGAGGCTGCCGTGCTCGAAGGTCGCGACGACGCCCACCTCCACCGCGGAACAGGCCCCGATCAGCAGGAAGCCGATCACCGTGGCCAGCAGCACGGGAGGTTTGAGGACCACCTTGCCGAGCGCATTCCGGCTGCGCGGGATGCGCACCCGGCCGACCTCGGGGGAGAGGATGAACCAGGCGCCGCCGCCGACGAGGATGATCGCCACCAGCAGCAGGCCCTCCGGCGTGCCGATCTGGGTGGAGACCAGGGTGATGACGACCGGCGCCAGCACCCAGATGATCTCCTGCAGCGAGGCGTCGAGGGAGAACAGCGGAGTGAGGTTCGAGGAGTTGACGAGCTTCGGGTAGATCGTGCGGACGGCGGCCTGCACGGGGGGAGTGGAGAGCCCCGCGACCATGCCGAGTACCATGTAGCCGGGTACGTCGAGCGGAAGCAGCGCGAGTCCGAGCACGGCGACGACGCAGACTGAGAGGGTGAGGGTGAGCACCCGCCGCATGCCCCAGACGCCCATCCACCGGCTCGTGATCGGGCCGGCGACGGCCTGCCCGACGCTGGTCGCGGCGAGGACGAGTCCGGCGGAGCCGTACGATCCGGTCTGCTGCTCGACGTGCAGCAGGATCGCGAGGGACATCATCCCGTTGGGGAAGCGCGCGGTCAGCTGAGCCGCGATCATGCGCGCCACTCCGGGCGTGCGAAGAAGGTCCCGATATCCCGCCACCAGACAACGGTACCGGGCCTCGAGGGTGGTCGTGGAAGACGGGGTGCGACGACACGCCCGCGACACGCCGAAGGTCCGATTCCACAGGAAACGAAATGTCCGAGGGGCGTCGTAGCGTGCCCCCTGTGGATGGATCGCTCACAGGGGCTTCCCAGCCGCGATTTCTCGGGGTTCGGGAGCCACGCGAAGGGGTCTCGGCCTGTGGAAGAAACGGTGGAGAACCTGTGTTGTATCTGTAGAGAACGGTGGATAACTACACGGATGTAACTACTACCCCTTGTGGTCGCCCCCAATGTCGGTCCCCATATGTAGTATTGAAGTCCCGGCAGGGGGTCTACCGGGAAAACGCCTGATTAGCAGCAGGCCAGAGATTTGAGGGGTTACGAAAAGATGTCGATCACGGTCTACACAAAGCCTTCCTGCGTTCAGTGCAACGCCACCTACCGCGCCCTCGATGCCAAGGGCATCGAGTACGAGATCCTCGACCTTTCCGAGGACCCGACGGCGCTCGAGCAGGTCAAGGCGCTCGGCTACCTGCAGGCACCCGTCGTCGTCACCGACGAGGGCCACTGGTCGGGCTTCCGTCCCGACAAGATCGACGAGCTCGCCTCCCGTCTGGCGTGATCCTTCGGCGTCGCTCAGGAACCGGGGTGAATCATGCACCTAGTCGCGACCGCAGCGCCGCTCCTGATCTACTTCTCGAGCGTGTCGGGTAACACTGCGCGCTTCATAGAGAAACTCGGACTCCCGTCCCGACGCATCCCCCTCCACCGCCACGAAGAAGATCTCGTCATCGACGAGCCTTTCGTGCTGGTCACCCCCACCTACGGCGGGGGTGCGGGGCGCGGCGTCGAGAAGGGCGCCGTCCCCAAACAGGTGATCCGGTTTCTCAACGACGAGCGCAACCGGCGCCACATCCGCGGAGTGATCTCCGCGGGCAACACCAACTTCGGCGATGCGTTCTGCCTCGCCGGTGACATCATCAGCCGCAAGTGCCACGTGCCTCACTTGTATCGGCTCGAGATCTTCGGCACACAAGACGATGTGGATCGCGTGAGCGACGGATTGGAACGACGGTGGCAGCTTCAGTGACCGAGACAGTGGCATTCAAGGCGAACCCCTCCTACGAGGGTCTCGACTATCACGCCCTCAACGCGATGCTCAACCTGTACGACGCGAACGGGAAGATCCAGTTCGACGCCGACAAGCGCGCCGCGCGGGAGTACTTCCTGCAGCACGTGAACCAGAACACGGTGTTCTTCCACTCGCTCAAGGAGCGTCTGGACTACCTCGTGGAGAAGGAGTACTACGAGGGCGCCGTCATCGAGAAGTACTCGATGGAGTTCATCCAGAAGCTCAACGACCTCGCCTACGGCAAGAAGTTCCGCTTCGAGACGTTCCTCGGGGCGTTCAAGTACTACACGAGCTACACGCTGAAGACCTTCGACGGCAAGCGCTACCTCGAGCGCTTCGAGGACCGCGTCGTCATGACCGCCCTCGGTCTCGCCGACGGCGACGAGAAGCTCGCCGTCGCCCTCGTCGAGGAGATCATCTCCGGCCGCTTCCAGCCGGCCACCCCGACCTTCCTCAATGCCGGCAAGGCACAGCGCGGCGAGCTCGTCAGCTGCTTCCTGCTGCGCATCGAAGACAACATGGAGTCGATCGCCCGCGGCATCAACTCCGCGCTGCAGCTCTCCAAGCGCGGTGGCGGTGTGGCGCTGCTGCTCTCGAACATCCGCGAGTCGGGTGCGCCCATCAAGCAGATCGAGAACCAGTCCTCGGGCATCATCCCCGTGATGAAGCTCCTCGAAGACAGCTTCAGCTACGCCAACCAGCTCGGTGCCCGTCAGGGTGCGGGCGCGGTGTACCTCAACGCCCACCACCCCGACATCATGCGCTTCCTCGACACCAAGCGTGAGAACGCCGACGAGAAGATCCGCATCAAGACGCTGTCGCTCGGTGTCGTGGTTCCCGACATCACGTTCGAGCTCGCCAAGAACGACGAGGACATGTACCTGTTCTCGCCGTACGACGTAGAGAAGGTCTACGGCGTGCCGTTCGGCGACATCTCGGTCACCGAGAAGTACCGCGAGATGGTCGATGACCCGCGCATCAAGAAGACCAAGATCAACGCGCGCGAGTTCTTCCAGACCGTCGCCGAGATCCAGTTCGAGTCCGGCTACCCGTACGTCATGTTCGAAGACACGGTGAACAAGGCCAACCCGATCAAGGGCCGGATCAACATGTCCAACCTCTGCAGCGAGATCCTGCAGGTGAACACACCGACCACGTACAACGACGACCTGTCGTACGACAACATCGGCAAGGACATCTCCTGCAACCTCGGCTCGATGAACATCGCGCTGTCGATGGATGCCGACGACCTCGGCCAGACCGTCGAGACGGCCATCCGCGCCCTCACCGCGGTCAGCGACCAGAGCCACATCGGCTCTGTGCGCTCGATCGAGGACGGCAACGACCGCTCGCACGCCATCGGCCTCGGCCAGATGAACCTGCACGGATACCTCGCTCGCGAGCACGTGTACTACGGCTCCGAAGAGGGCATCGACTTCACGAACATCTACTTCTACACGGTGCTCTTCCACGCGCTGCGTGCGTCGAACAACCTCGCCATCGAGCGCGGCACCACGTTCGACGGGTTCGAGGACTCGAAGTACGCGTCGGGGGAGTTCTTCGACAAGTACATCGACCAGGCGTGGGTCCCCGCGACCGAGAAGGTCAAGGAGCTCTTCGCCGGCAAGCACATCCCGACGCAGGACGACTGGGCCGAGCTGAAGGCGTCGATCCAGAAGCACGGCATCTACAACCAGAACCTGCAGGCCGTCCCGCCGACCGGCTCGATCTCGTACATCAACAACTCCACGTCGTCGATCCACCCGATCGCGTCGAAGATCGAGATCCGCAAGGAAGGCAAGCTCGGTCGCGTCTACTACCCGGCGGCGTTCATGACGAACGACAACCTGGAGTACTACCAGGACGCATACGAGATCGGCTACGAGAAGGTCATCGACACCTACGCGGCTGCCACGCAGCACGTCGACCAGGGTCTGTCGCTGACGCTGTTCTTCAAGGACACCGCCACCACGCGTGACATCAACAAGGCGCAGATCTACGCATGGCGCAAGGGCATCAAGACGATCTACTACATCCGCCTGCGTCAGCTGGCGCTCGAGGGCACCGACATGGCCGAGTGCGTCTCGTGCATGCTCTGACACTTCGACAGGCTCAGTGACCCAGGATTCAAGGACGACGAAGATAATGACTCCCGAAAGACTCAAGCTGGTCTCCAGCGTGCAGGCGATCAACTGGAACCGCATCCAGGACGACAAGGACCTCGAGGTCTGGAACCGTCTGGTGAACAACTTCTGGCTGCCGGAGAAGGTGCCGCTGTCCAACGACGTGCAGTCGTGGAACACGCTCACCCCCGACGAGCAGCTGCTCACCATGCGGGTGTTCACCGGTCTCACCCTGCTCGACACGATCCAGGGCACCGTGGGTGCGGTGTCGCTGATCCCCGACGCGATCACGCCTCACGAAGAGGCCGTGTACACGAACATCGCGTTCATGGAGTCGGTGCACGCGAAGAGCTACTCCTCGATCTTCTCGACGCTCGCGTCGACGAAGGAGATCGACGAGGCGTTCCGCTGGTCGACGGAGAATCCGAACCTTCAGAAGAAGGCTCAGATCATCATGGACTACTACCAGGGAGACGACCCGCTCAAGCGCAAGGTGGCCTCCACCCTGCTGGAGTCGTTCCTCTTCTACTCGGGGTTCTACCTGCCGATCTACTGGTCGTCGAAGGCGAAGCTGACGAACACGGCCGACCTGATCCGCCTCATCATCCGTGACGAGGCCGTGCACGGGTACTACATCGGCTACAAGTTCCAGAAGGGGCTCGAGAACGAGACCCAGGAGCGCCGCGATGAGCTCAAGGACTACACGTTCTCGCTCATGTACGAGCTCTACGACAACGAGGTGCAGTACACGCAGGACCTCTACGACGGCGTCGGTCTGACCGAAGACGTGAAGAAGTTCCTGCACTACAACGCCAACAAGGCCCTCATGAACCTGGGCTACGAGGCGATGTTCCCCTCCAGCGTCACGAACGTGAATCCGGCGATCCTGTCGGCGCTCTCGCCGAACGCCGACGAGAACCACGACTTCTTCTCGGGGTCGGGCTCGTCGTACGTCATCGGCAAGGCCGAGGCCACGGAAGACGACGACTGGGACTTCTGAGAGTCGCCGGCGGACATCCGCTGCATGACGACAGCCCCCGGCCACTTGCAAACGAGCGAGTGGCCGGGGGCTATCGCGTGTGCTGAAGTCCGAGTTCAGCGACGGCTGATGTCGTCGGACACCCATAGAATTCGGGAATGCGCACGCACCGAAGCCGCCCTGCAGAGCCATGCCCCTGACGCGCGAGATGCTCCTCCACGAGATGGAGGCGACCCTCGACCGTATCGGCGTCGGCATGAGCGAGTGGCCAGAGGGGGTCGACGTCAAGAAGTTGTCACCGCGGGATCAACTCGTGGCCCTGCTGCTGATCATGGATATCAGCCCCACGCGGGTGAACGGGTGGCCGTTCCGGTCAGCGGAAGACAAGATCGTGACCTCCCTGCCGCGGAAGACCCTGCCCTGGGACTCTGACACCGCGGTGTTCGCCCTGCAGGCGGCGCTGAAGGTCGATTGCATGAACTACATCTGCGGGCCGGCGCTGCGGGGCGCGGAGAAGGCGATGGCGGCCGGCCACGTCGGCCCCGCCCTGTACGAGGCGATCGACGCCTGCGCGACCCACCTCGCGGGCCTCATGCACGGGCGGTTCGCGCCGCGCTGGAACGTCGACAAAGACCTCAAAACGGCCAATCGGCTGCTGGCCTCCTTCCTCCCACCGGGTGTGCTCGACCTGACAGCTGTCCAGGATGGAGACGAATGGGCGGAACGGGCGCGGCAGCTGGCCCGTGCCCATCCCGTGGACGACGTGGAGCCCTTGGTGCGTCATCTCGCGCTCCTCGGGCACAAGGCGCCGTCCCAGACGTGGCAGCGACAGGTGCAGGAGGTGCTGCGTCCGGCGACCGCCCGTCTCCTCGTCGCGGAGTGGGTCGGTGCCGCTCGGGAGGCCGAGGTTGCCGCCGACGGACATCTCTACGCGCCCTCGAACGAAGATCTGATCCGGGCAACGGTGATCGCCGCGCGAGCGCTGCCCGCAACCGAGGTGCCCTCGGAGATGCTGGGAGCCTTGGTTCGGCAAGGCGCCGAGACGCGACCTCCCTCCACTGAGTCCCTGGCGCTCCGCGTGGCCAGTGCCGCCGTGGACACGCTCGCGCAGCGCGCCGCCGAGAGCGACCTGGCCGAGTTGGAACGGCTCCTCGACGACATCTCCCGCCGCGATCTTCTGAAGCGGATCGGCGCAGCGCTCGGACCCGGAGCCGTCGCACGCGCCGAGAAGCGCGACGCCGACCTCAAGAAGGAGAAGGCCGCGGCCGTGCGGGCGAAGGCGAGTCCCATCCCGAAGCTTCTGCGTGCTGAGGTGGATCGCCTGCTGGACGAACGCGTGAACGGCACGATGCGCGAGCTGGGCTTCCGCAAGTCCGGCCGTACCTGGCGTCGATGGGTGGATGCGCGTGTGGAGCTCGTGGACTTCTACTCCAGTGACCTCTACATGAGTGTGCAGTACGGGGTCCTGTTCGAAGGACTGCACCCCGAGGATGGCCCGGCGCCGCAGCGCGACCCGAAGCGGGTCAAGCCCTTCGAGCTCGACCTGCTCGTGTCCGAGACCGGGTGGTTTGCCGAGGAGGACGTCCTCGACCTGCTCGCCGAACGCGTGCGCACGGAGATCGTCCCGTTCCTGGAGCGCTGCGGCGACCGCACCGCGCTCTTCGAGCTGCTGCTGCACGGGGTGGGTCTGCCGCCGGTGCTCCACCGCGGGGATCCGCGGTTCCGCGACACGGACTACTCGGTGTCGCTGCGCAATCGACCAGCTCAATCGGGTCTCGCGCTCGGAGCACTCGCCTGCATCGACGGCGATCGTGCCGGAGCGGAGAGCTGGCTCGACGCGGCAGATCGGCAGGTCGATCCTCTCAGCCACCATGCCACGAAATCCGAGATCGACTACTGGCGGGAGCGCACTGCCGCTCTGCCCGCGCCGTAGCGTCCAGATCGATGACGGAGAACACCCCCGCCACGACCACCCCCACCGACGCCCGCGCGCGCAGGACCGTGACCCAGAAGCTGGTGCGCAACCCGCTCCTCTGGGGTGCGGTGCTTCTGCTCGCCGCCATCGGCTTCACGCTCGCCGGCGACGATCTGAGCTTCTTCCCCTTCCTGCTCATGCTGGTCGGTGGCTGGTGCTTCGGCTTCGCGTTCGTGAACGCGACATTCGACATGGAGCCCGCTCGCAACGGTGCCATCCTCCATACCGCCGTGGCCGTCGTCCTGGGCGCGCTCGTCGTGTCGGTGATCGAGTTCGGGGGAGACCTGCTCGACCCGTTCCCCGATGCTGTTCGCGGTGTCGCCGTGGTGCTGCAGATGGCGGCGATCCCCGCAGTCGGATGGATCTGGCTCGGGCTGCTCAGCCGGGTCACGGATCTCTTCACTCGGCGCGACGGGAAGAAGCGACCGCTTCCGGTGGCCCCGGGCTGGGAACGTGAGGAGAGCGGAGACGGGTCGATCGTGCGCTTCCCCGCCATCGAGCTCCGAATGCGCACTCTCACCCAGGCGATCGTGGCGATCGTCGTGGTCTTCGGGCTTCTCGGCGTCGTCGCGCTGATCGCGCTCGATGACATCGCGATGCGAATGGGGCCGCGGATCGCCGTCATCCTCTTGGGGATCGTCATCGGGCTGCCCGTGTACCTGGCGTTCACCGCGATCCTGCGTCGCCGCACGGAAGCATGCACGGTCGCGTTCGGCAACGATGAGCTTCGAGTCCGCGTGGGCACCACTGTCCACACGATCCCGTTCCGCGACCTGGAGTTCCTGCGCTGGCGGACCCGCAGCGACTACGCGCGTGTCGAGGTGCGCGGCGCCGGTGCGGATCTGTCTCTGGTCGCCGGGCTCGCGAAGCCGCCGCGCGGTCTCTCCGCGGAGCTTCCCGCGTTGCCGAAGCGGGTCCACCGACGACTCGAACTCGCCGGACTCGCGCTCGAGAAGTCGCGCCGGGACGAGGTCGTCACCTTCCGCCGGTGATCCGATCGGGCCGAGCGTCGGTGGCCCGTGCCATCATCCGAGCATGGAATCCCTCCGGCTCCGGCTCTGGTCCGAGAACGACATCGAGCTGCTGCACGCCGCGAACACCCCGGCGATGACGGCTCATCTGAACGGCCCGGAGACCGAGGAGCAGGTCGTCGAACGCCAGGCACGCTATCTGCGACTCGTGGCGTCGGGTGAGGCGCGGATGTTCGTGATCGAAGACGACGCGGGGGCGTCGCTCGGTTCGATCGGGTACTGGCGCATGGACTGGCGGAAGGAGCCCGCGCTGGAGACCGGCTGGTTCGTCCGACCCGAGGCGCAGGGGCGCGGGGTGGCATCGAACGCCCTCGCACTGCTCGTCGACGACGCCCGCGAACATCGAGGGGACCGGCGGTTCCTGACGGCATTCCCCGGCGTCGACAACCCGGCGTCCAACGGCGTCTGCCGCCGGAACGGCTTCGCCCTGGTCGGCACGTTCACCGAAGAGTTCCGCGGAGCAGAGCTGACCGTGAACGAGTGGGTGCTCGACCTCACGGCGTGATCGAGATCATCCCGCCGGATACTCCTGCGCCTTGAGCAGCCGGGCGAGGTGCGCCGCGTTCCGCGCTGCCGTCCCGATCGCCGACTCGACCTTCTCCGGGGTCTCGTCGAGATCTTTGTAGTCGGTGGTGTGCATCGCCTCCCCGTTCCAGTAGACCGAGCCCTGGGCCGGGATGGTGAATCCGACGTCGTTCAGCGATTGGAAGAGGATCGCCGCGATGTGATGTGCCCCGTCTTCGTTGCCGACGATGCCCGCGATGGCGACCTTGTCGAAGAGGGTGGGGCGGCCGCGGGCGTCGGTCTCGCCGAGCTCGGCGTCGAGCCGTTCGAGCACGCGCTGCGCGACGCTGGAATGCTGTCCCATCCACGTGGGAGTGGCGAACACGAGGATGTCGGCGTCGAGGATGCGTCGTCGCACGCTCGGCCACTCGTCGCCGTCACCCATGTCCTTCTGCACTCCGGGGCTGATCGACAGGTCGACGGCGCGGACCAGGTCGCCCGTGATGCCGTGACCGGCGAGGGCGTCGAGCAGTTGGGTCGCGAGGAGGTCGGAACTCGAGGAGGCGGGCGACGGCTTCAGCGTGCAGGAGACGGCGACCGCGGTCAGTGGTGTCTTCATGCTCCGAGCAGACCAGACGACGAAGAACGTGCACAGGGGGTTTCCGAGTCCGGGCTATCCTGGTAGACGGCACCGACGACAGGAGATCCCGTGATCCTCAGCTTCCTCTTCTTCATGATCCTCTTCATCGGAGGCATCCTGCTGATGGGCATCTCGTTCGGGCTGCCGGCCCTCAACGCGCTCGCCTTCTGCGGCGGCCTCCTGCTCGTCACGCTGGCGATGGCGTTCATGCTCCGTCAGGGCGGCTCGGCGACCCGCCGGTCGAACAACTGGTCGGGCAACGCCACCGAGTGATCCGTCGCGGTCGACGCCTCCGCGACGCCGGCCGCTCAACGTCGTTTGGCGAGCCTCGCCTCGAGGTTGGCCTTCACTGCGGGCCACTCCGGCTCGATGATCGAGTACTCCACGCTGTCGCGCAGCGCCCCGTTGCGATAGCGGCTCATGGCCCGCATCACTCCGTCTTGCTTGGCGCCGAGCCGCTCGATCGCCGTGCGCGACTGGAAGTTGACCCACTGCGTGGTCAGGCCGACACGGAATACTCCGAGCGTCTCGAAGGCGTGCTGGAGCAGGAGGAGCTTGGACTCCGCGTTCGTGCCCGTGCCGTGCGCGGATGGACGGTTCCAGGTGTAGCCGATGTGGAGACGCGGAACGTCGGCGACGATGTCGTAGTACGAGGTGAGTCCGAGAACGCGTCCGTCGGCACCGAAGGCGGTGAAGGGGACCATCTCGCCCTTCTCGATGAGCGAGATCCGCCGATCGACCTCGGCCGCCATGCCGTCGGGGGCCGGAACCGATGTGTACCAGGCCGTCTTCCACAGGTCGCCCTCCTGCGCCGCGTCGACGAGGCCGTCGACGTGCGAGCGTTCGAGCGGGCGGAGTTCGACGAGTTCGCCGGTGAGGGTGACGGGGGTGGGGGTGACGAGGAAGGCCATGACGGTATTCAACCAGCGACGGGCACGGCCCCCTGCCGCAGCAGCTGCTGATAGGCGATCACCAGCTCGATCGTGACCCCCAACTCGAAGGCCAGACTGGCGAGGTGAGGCCCGCGGAGCTCTTCCGCCTCGGCGTAGGCCTCCGGGGTGATCAGCCGACACGCGGCCCATTCGTCGGCCTGGCGCTCCTGCTGCGCGCGAACCATGGGCAGGCGAGCCGGGGTGTGCCCGAACCGGGCGTGCCCGAGCTCATGCGCGAGCACGCTGCGCGTCGTGCGCGCGCTCATGCCCGGGCTGAGGCGGATCGTGCGCGTCATCGGATCGAAGCCGCCGCGCGTGCGGCCGGGGCGCTCGACGATGCGCAGGCTCTGTTCCTCGGCGAGGTGCAGAAGCTCGTCCATAGCTCTCCTCCTCACCGTGCCCGCCGGCATCGTGCGACGCGGCTAGTCGTAGAGGTCGTCCGTGTCCGAGTCGTGCGACGTGCGGGATTCGAAAGCGACCTCGCGGGTATCTTCTCGTGGACCGGCGACATCGGGGGTGGGGCGGATCGGAGTGATGCGCGCGGTCGTCTCGCCGTCTGCTCTGAGACGTTCCTCCGCGCGGGCGAAGAGGACGTGGGGCTCGAGACCGAGAGCGTCGCAGACCGAGTACACGACCGGGACGGGGATGGCGCGCTTGCCGGTGACGTAGTTGTCCAGGGCGCTGCGTGCGATGCCGATGGTCCGCGCCATCGCCGCGATGCTGCTCCTTGACGCGGCGATCTCCGCGCGGATCTGACGCCCCACGGCGTCGTTGAACTCCTCGGCAGGTGTCTTCACCCGGCTCACGATAGCAGCGCGTCGACTCCAGAATGCCGCCATTATGGTGCAGGAGGAGGCGCGGAGTGTCCGTGCGGGGTACTACCGTGTGCGTATGGGGACAGGATTGCGTCATATGTTGGCATCGACGGTGGATGGAGCCCGAGTGCACGCCGGGATGTCGTTCACTCGGCTTTCGGAGCTCTCGGGCATCGAGCCGGAAGCGCTCGCAGAGCTGCTGGAGGGGCAGACCGACTTCACGGTCGTCGACCTCGTCGGCATCGCCACGGCGCTCGACATCCCGATCACGAGACTTCTCCCGGTGTCCGCCGCCGACGACTGCTGATATCGGCCGCGCACAGTAGCGTGGTCCGCATGAAGACTGTGCCGTTCGGATCGTCCACCGCCCCCGCCCTCGTCGCCGGCATGATGCGCATCGACGACAAGGACGACGCGCACATCCGGGCGCTCTACGCCGCAGCCCGAGAGTCCGGCATCGACTTCTTCGACCATGCCGACATCTACGGCGGGAGCATGCACCACTGCGAGGCGCGCTTCGCCGGTGCGTTGAAGCTCAGCGCCTCCGAGCGCGACGAGATCGTGCTGCAGACCAAGTGCGGGATCGTGCCGGCGCAGGGGATGTTCGATTTCTCCTACGAGCACATCGTCGCCCAGGTCGAAGGCTCCCTGGCCGCGCTCCAGACCGATCGCCTCGACGTGCTGCTGCTGCACCGCCCCGACATCCTCGTCGAGCCCGAAGAGGTCGCCCGCGCGTTCGACGAGCTGGAGGCCGCGGGCAAGGTCCGGGCTTTCGGCGTCTCGAACCACACGCCGCGACAGATCGATCTGCTCCGCACGGCCGTCCGGCAGCCGCTTGTCGCCAACCAGCTGCAGCTGTCGATCACCCATGCGCCGATCCTTGCCCAGCCGGTCGCGGCGAACATCGCCGGCCACGAGCAGAGCATCGTGCGCGACGGCGGCGGCATCGTGGAGTACTGCCGCATCAACGGCATCACGATCCAGGCCTGGTCGCCGTTCCAGGACGGCCGCGGTCACGGAGTGTTCCTCGGCAACCCCGAGTACCCGGAGCTGAACGCGGTGATCGATCGCCTCGCCGCGTCGTACGGCGTGACTCCGCTGGCCGTCGCGACCGCCTGGATCACCCGCCACCCCGCCGGCATGCAGGTGGTCCTCGGCACGACCACACCCGAGCGCGTGCGCGAGGCCGTGATGGGTGCCGACCTCGAACTCACCCGGCCGGAGTGGTACGAGCTGTTCCGCGCCGCCGGACACCTGCTGCCATAGAAGTGGTTCGGGGTCGCGCGGCACCGTCACGCCGTCGTCTACCCTGAACTCATGCCGTTCCTGTTCTCGCTCCTCGTCATCGCCCTGATGATCGGCGCGCTGATCGACATCATCACCCGCGACAGCGCCCTGGTGAAGCACCTGCCGAAGATGGTGTGGATCATCATCGTGATCCTGCTGCCGCTCATCGGCAGCGTGCTGTGGTTCGCGATCGGGCGCGAGTACGGAGAGTCCGGCGTTCCCATCCCCCGCATGCGCAGGGCGGAGCGGCCGGCCGCCACCCGCACCGACGTGCGCCCCTCGCCTCCGGCGGACACGCGCACGACCGAGCAGCAGATCGCCGATCTCGACCGTGAGATCGAGGAATGGCGCCTCCGCGAGGAGGTCGAGAAGCGTCGCCGCGACGGCGATGCCGCCTCCGGTTCCGCCGGAGCCTCCTCTTAGGCCGAGGCCCCTTCGCGGTCGAAGGATTCGCGGATCGCCTCCTCCAGCTGCGGGTAGCGGAACTCGAAGCCCGCGGCGGTGAGCTTTTCGGGCAGCACCCACCGGCTCTTCAGGACGAGTTCGGTCTCGGTGCGGATGCCGATGGCGCCGAGCTCCAGGATCCAGCGGGGCAGAGGCGGACCGATGCGAGCGCCCAGCACGCGACGGACGGTCGCCATGAACTCGACGTTGTCGACCGGATTCGGGGATGCGACGTTGACTGGTCCCTCGAGCGACGGCGTCCGCTCCACGAAGTCGATGATGCGCGCGACATCATCGATGTGCACCCAGCTGAACCGCTGGCGCCCGCGGCGTGCGCGGAAGTGGTGAACGGTCCCGGCCCGGCGCCGCGCGGCACTCGCGGGCCACCGGCCGTCGTACTGCGGACCGCCGAGTCCCAGCCTGGCGAGGTTCTTCAGCGGCTCGAGCACGCCGCCGTGGCCGAGCACGATGGCGCTGCGCAGGGCGACGCGGCGGGTGGCGGGCAGCTCGTCGGCGAACAGCGCCTTCTCCCAGGCCTTCGCGACCTCGACAGAGAAGCCCGTGCCGAGCTCGCCCGTCGACTCGGTCATCGGGCGGTCTTCGGCGTGCCGGTAGATCGTGGCCGTCGACGAGTTCACCCAGACGGCGGGAGGCGCCGAGGCACGGGCGATCGCCGTGCTCAGCGAGGTGGTGGTGTCGAGCCGCGACCGGAAGATCTCGGCGCGGTTATCCGGCGTGTAGCGGCAGTTGACGCTCTTGCCGGCGAGCCCGATGACCAGGGATGCGCCGTCGATCGCGCGGTCGATCCCGACCTGATCGCCCCAGCGGAGGTCGGCGCCCGAGCGCGAGATCGTGACGACCTCACGCCCCTCGGCGCGGAGTCGGGAGACGAGGTGACTGCCCATGAATCCCGTGGATCCGCCGATCACGACCCGGCCTGCGTTCATGCGGATTGCTCCTTCTCTGCGATGTGGGGGACATCGGCGATACGGGGGACGCGGTACTCGAAGTCGCCCCGGTACTCGTACACGCGGCCGATGAGGGGCGCGTCGATCGTGAGCGCCACCTGCTGCCGGTCGATGTCGTCGTCGAAGCGCTCCGTGAGGCGGACCACCGGCGAGATCAGGCGGGGGATGCGGATCCGGAGGCGCCCGAGTCGCATGCCCACGGCCCGACTGGTGAGGCGGAGCGCGCCGTCGTGGACCTCGACGTCGAAGCAGGCAGCGACGAGTCCGGGCTCGCCGAGCTCGTCGACCACGCGGCCGTGTCGGGTGAGCGCGACCGCGTCGTGCATGACCCACGGGCCCCGGGCGAAGTGGAAGGTGCGCTCGCCGATGGCCCGCGACGCGATCGTGCGGTTCTCGACGCGGAAGGGGACGTCGCGCTCCCAGGCGGCCGCGACGACCCCGCGACGTTCGAGGATGCGGAGCAGGGGCCAGAGCCATCGCCGCGGAGTGCCGACCACGTGGAACACGCCCTCGCCGATGCCGACGGCGCCGTCGGGGACCGCCGAGAAGTACGCGCGCAGACGCGGGTGCAGGTCGTCGAGGCGGTCGCCGAGAGCCCGGGCATAGGGCGATTGCGGCACGGGCGTCACCGTTCGAGCCTAGCTCGGCGGTCGCAGCAGCCGATCGAGCAGCGCGAGGGCCTCGTGCTGTGGCGCGGTCTCATCCAGCAGCCACTGCGTCTGGAGGCCGTCCGACGCCGCGACGACGAGCGCAGCGACGGCATCCGCGTCGACGTCCGTGCGGATCTGCCCGCCTTCCTGCTGCCGTCGGACGGTCTCGGCGAGTCTGTCGCGCAGACGGGCGAATCGACCGGTGGCGAACGTGCGTGCCGCCGGGTGTCCCTCCTCGAGCGCCGACGCGACGAGGGTGGAGTACAGCTGCACGAGACCGGGGATCGCGCGGTTGAAGCGTGCGGACTCGATCATCATCTCGACCGGCGTCGCGTCGGGCGACGGGGGATCCGGCTGCCGCCCGGGTGCGTTGCTCTCCTCGTACACGGCGACGAGCAGCTCTTCGAGCGAGCCGAAGTAGTGCGTGAGGGCAGCGTGCGTGACGCCGACTTCGCGTGCGATCGCCCGCAGGCTCGTGCGGTCGGAGCCGCGCTCGGCGAAGACCTCGATGGCGCGATCGAGGATCTCCTGTCGGCGAGCGATCCCCTTGGCGTAGGTGCCCCGCGGGCGGGGCTGCTCGGCAGGCTCAGGCGTGTCGGCGGGCATGGGGCGAGTCTAGCGAACCAAAACTTCCACGTGGAGGTATTTGGTGGTAGCGTGCCTGCACGGGGCAGTGACCCCGCACGTCACCGCAGACCGAAGGAGCACGACCGATGACGATTCAGACCTCCCTGCAGCTGTTCACGATCAAGGACCAGCTGGAGGCCGACCTCGAGGGCACGCTCTCGGCGGTCGCCGCCCGCGGCTTCACCGCCGTGGAGCCTTACGACTTCGTGCGCCGCGCCGAGCCGCTCGCCGCCGCGCTCTCCGCAGCCGGGCTGACCGCGCCGTCGGGGCACGCCTTCCTCGCCTCGGAGTCGTTCGTGAACCCCGACGGCAGCGGCACGACCATCCCCGTTCCCACGCCCGACGTCGTCTTCGCCGCGGCCAAGGTGCTCGGGATGGACACGGTCATCGATCCGTACACCGAGCCTGCCCGCTGGGAGTCCGTCGCGCAGATCGAGGAGACCGCCCGTCTGCTGAACGAGGCCGCCGAGATCGGAGCGACCGTCGGCGTCCGCGTCGGCTACCACAACCACGCCCATGAGCTGGAGGCCGTCTTCGACGGGGTGACCGGGCTGGAGGTCCTCGCCGGGCTGCTCGACGAGCGCGTCGTGCTCGAGGTCGACCTGTACTGGGTGGCGCGCGGCGGCGTCGACCCCGTCGCGCTGCTCCAGCGCCTCGGTGACCGCGTGATCGCGGTGCACGCGAAGGACGGCACGCTCGACCCGGCGCTCGCCGGCGCCTACCCGCCCGCCGACCAGGTGGCCGCGGGTGAGGGATCCGTTCCGCTCGTCGAATCCATCGCCGCCGCCCCGGCGCTCGAGCTCGCGATCGTCGAGTTCGACCACTACGAGGGCGACCTGTTCGACGCGATCGAGCGCAGCCGCGTCTTCCTCGACGAGAAGGTGGCCGGCTGATGGCGGGTCCTGTCGGCGTCGGCATCATCGGTGCCGGGAACATCAGCGACCAGTACCTGTCGAACCTCACCACCTTCCCGGATGTCCGTGTGATCGCGGTCGCCGACGTCATCGAGGAGCGGGCGAAGGCCCAGGCCGAGAAGTACGGCGTGCCGCGCGCCGGTGGCGTCGATGTGGTGCTCGACGACCCCGAGATCGACATCGTCGTGAACCTCACGATCCCCGCCGTGCACGTCGAGGTCTCCGAGGCGATCGTCGCCGCGGGCAAGCACGTCTGGACCGAGAAGCCGATCGGCGTCAGCCGCGAGGAGTCGCGCCGGCTGCTGGAGAAGGCGGATGCCGCCGGCCTCCGCATCGGCGTGGCCCCGGACACCGTGCTCGGACCGGGCGTGCAGACCGCCAAGCGGGCGATCGCGCGCGGTGACATCGGACGCCCCCTGTTCGGGCAGACGACCTTCCAGTGGCAGGGGCCGGAGATCTTCCACCCGAACCCCGCGTTCCTGTACGCCAAGGGCGCAGGGCCGCTGCTCGACATGGGTCCGTACTACGTGTCGACGCTCGTGCACGTGTTCGGGCCGGTCGCCGCCGTCGCCGCCCTCGGACTGCAGGGGACGCCGACGCGTCGCGTGCAGGTCGGCGAGCTGGCCGGTCAGGAGTTCCCGGTCGAGATCCCCTCCACGCTCAGTGTGCTGATGGACTTCGAAGAGGGCGGACAGGCGCAGAGCCTGTACAGCACCGACTCGCCGCTGCTGCGGCAGGGGATCGTCGAGATCACCGGTACCGAGGGCACGATCGTGATCCCCGACCCGAACACCTTCGGGGGCCCGATCACCATCACGCGCCCGCTCACGCACCAGTTCGTGCCGCCGGAGCCGATGACGCAGGAGATCGTCGACATCGTACAGGAGGGTGTGCTCTCCGGCCGCGGTGTTGGACTGCTCGACATGGCGCGCGCGATCGCCGCGGACCGCCCGCACGTCGCCACGGGGGAGTTCGGCTACCACGTGCTCGACACGCTCCTCTCGATCGAAGAGGCCGCCGAGTCGCGCAGCTTCGTCCCCGTCGAGAGCACGCTGGATCAGGTCGGCGTGATCGACGCCGGCTTCGATCCGTTCGAAGCCACGCTCTGACGGCCGCCGCTCGGGGCGGCGGGGGTGCGTGTCAGCGCGCCTTCGCCGCCACGTAGCGGTCGACGCTCGCGGGGGACAGCACCTCGCGGGCGACCATGATCGCCGCCCCCAGCACGGCGGCGCGATCGCCCGCCTGCGACTGCACGATCGCCAGGTGCTGCGTCGCCAGGGGGATCGACCGTCGGTAGACGACCTCGCGCACGCCCGCGAGCAGGTGCTCCCCGGCGCGGGCGATGCTGCCGCCGAGCACGATGATCGACGGGTTCAGGAGGTTGACGACGGTCGCGAGGACCTCGCCGACGTCCCGCCCCGCCTGACGGGTCGCCTCGATCGCGGCGGCGTTCCCGGCGCGGACCAGGTCGACGACATCCGACGGACCGTGCACGACGAGCCCTTCCGCGCGGAGCGCGATCGCGAGGGCGGAGCCGCTGGCGAGAGCCTCGAGATCTCGCTCATCTCCCGGCTCGCGGGTCGATCCCGCGCCGGCGGGCACCTGCACGTGACCCATGTCTCCCGCGGACCCCTGCGCGCCACGCTGCAGCTGTCCGCCCGCGATGATGCCGGCGCCGATGCCGGTCGAGACCTTGACGAAGACGAGGTCTTCGACCTGAGGCCAGCTCATCGCCTGCTCGCCGAGGGCCAGGATGTTGACGTCGTTGTCGACCAGCACCGGCACGTCGAAGGTCTTCTGCACGTAGGCGGGAACGTCGAACCGATCCCAGCCGGGCATGATGGGCGGGTTGGTAGGTCGGCCGGTGGAGTGCTCCACGGGGCCGGGGACGCCGATGCCGACGCCGACCAGGGGGAGTCCGCCGGCGGTCGAGTCGAGCAGGTCGGCGGCGTCGGCGAGGATCGTGTCGAGCAGGCTCTCGGGTCCGTCGCCGATGTCGATCGTGCGCGTGCGGGCATCGAGGATGACCGCGGCGAGGTCGGCGACCGCGACCGTCGCATGCGTGGCACCGAGGTCGACGGCCAGCACGAGCCCGGCGCGCGGGTTGAAGGCCACGCGCGCGGGCGGTCGCCCGCCGGTCGAGACGGCCTCCCCGGCGGGGCGGACGAGGTCGGCCGCGAGGAGCGCGTCCACCCGCAGGGCCACGGTCGACCGGGCGAGGCCGGTGAGCACGGCGAGCTCCGCCTTCGTCCTGGCGTGACCGTCGCGGAGGATCTGGAAGATCTCTCCGATCCCCGATGCGATCGCCGGAGCCGGCCTGAGAACGTCAACCATTGCGTCAGTAAACCACAGCACTTCGGCGTCCCGCCGATCGACTTCCGATTTCCGTCAGATAACTTTTGACGAAGCTCTAGCAAAAGTCTGCCGGTCTGTGTCAGAATCGCCGCATGACAACGGATGTCACTGACACCGGTCTCGGGACGATCCGAGCCGGCATCCTCGGCGGAGGATTCATGGCCCGCGTGCATCGCACCGCGGCCCGCGACGCCGGCGGCGAACTGCGCGCCGTCGCCACTCGTTCCCGCGAAGGAAGCCGCGATGCCGCGCTGGCGCTCGGCGCCGGTCGAGCCGAGAGCGACGCGGCGGCTCTTCTCGAGGCGGGGGACATCGATGTCGTGCACGTCTGCACGCCGAACGCCACGCACGCCGAACTCGCACTCCAGGCACTGCACGCCGGCAAGCACGTCGTGTGCGAGAAGCCGCTCGCCACGACGGCGCAGGACGCGAAGGTGCTCGCCGAGACCGCGGAGGCCCGCGGGCTGGTGGCGGCCGTGCCGTTCATCTACCGCTATCACCCGATGGTGCGCGAGGCCCGGGCACGGATCGCCCGCGGCGAGGCCGGCGACCTGCTCACCCTCGACTGCTCCTACCTGCAGGACTGGATGCTGCTGTCGAGCGACGACGACTGGCGGGTGCGCTCCGAGTCCGGTGGGGCATCCCGCGCCTTCGCCGACATCGGCTCGCACCTGTGCGACCTGATCGAGTTCGTGATCGGCGAGCGGATCCACGCGCTGAGCGCCCGCACCCGTCGCGTCTTCTCGGAGCGCTCCGGCCAGTCGGTCGACACCGAGGACATCGTCGCGGTGCTCGTCGAGACCGACTCGGGCGCCCTCGGCACGCTGCTCATCTCGCAGATGGCCGCCGGCCGCAAGAACGCCCTGACCCTCGAACTGCACGGTTCCCGGCAGAGCCTGCGCTTCGAGCAGGAGCGGCCGGAGGAGCTGTGGATCGGCATGCGCGAGGAATCCCGGCTGCTGCTGCGCGACCCCGCCACCGCCGACCCGGACTCGGCGCGGCTGCAGCGGGTTCCGGCCGGGCACGCGATGGGCTACCAGGATGCGTTCAACGGCTTCGTCGCCGACGTCTATGCGGCGATCGCCGGGGCGGAACCCGACGGGCTGCCGACGTTCGCCGACGGCTACCGCTCGGCCGTGCTGACCGAGGCCGTGCTCGCTTCGGCGGCAGACGCCGGACGATGGGTGGAGGTGACGGCATGATCGCGACCACGACTGAGCCCGTGCTGCAGGTGGCGGGCATCCGCAAGTCGTTCTTCGGCGTCGAGGTGCTCAGGGGGATCGACTTCGACGTGCGGCCCGGCGAGGTGCACGGCCTCGTCGGCGAGAACGGCGCGGGCAAGTCCACCCTCATGAAGATCATCGCCGGCGTGCAGCCGGCCGACGAGGGCACGATCTCGTATCTCGGCGAAGAGGTGCACCACGCGCACCCGCGGCAGGCGATGGATGCCGGCATCGTCACGGTCTTCCAGGAGTTCACCCTGCTGCCGGAGCGCACCGTCGCCCAGAACGTCTACCTCGGCCGCGAGCCGCGCCGGCGGGGATTCGTCGACCAGCGCGCCATGAACTCCCGGACCGCCGATCTGCTGACCGACCTCGGCGTCTCCTTCATCGAGCCGACCGCGCGCGTCGGCTCGCTCACGGTCGCCGAGCAGCAGATCGTCGAGATCGTCAAGGCGCTCTCGTTCGACGCGCGGATCATCTCGATGGACGAGCCGACCGCCGCGCTCAGCGACCGCGAGGTCGAGCTGCTCTACGCGATCATCCGCCGGCTCACCTCCCGCGGCGTCGCCGTGATCTACGTCTCGCACCGCTTGAAGGAGATCTTCGACCTGTGCGACCGCATCACGATCCTCAAGGACGGCGCGCTCGTCTCGACCGACGACACCGCGGCGCTCACCACCGACGAGCTCGTGCGACGCATGGTCGGCCGCTCCATCCAGTCGTACTTCCCGGACGCGGTCGAGGGTACGACGGTGGGGGAGGCGAAGCTCGAACTCGACGGTTGCGGCAACGCCTACGTCGACGGGGTGTCCCTCACGCTCCGCGCCGGGGAGATAGTCGGCATCGCCGGGCTGCAGGGCTCCGGACGCACGGAACTGGTGGAAGGGGTGTTCGGCATCCAGGCCTTCACCCGGGGGTCGATGCGCATCGACGGCGCGCCTGCGCGCATCCCGAACGCCCGCGCCGCGGTCCGCGCCGGCCTCGCCCTCGTGTCGGAGGACCGCAAAGCGCAGGGCCTCGCCCTCGGGCAGTCGGTCCTCGACAACGCGCTCCTCGTCGTCCGCAGCGTGTTCGCCGGCCGGACCGCCGCCTCCCGGCGCGAGGTGCCCGGCATCCTGAGCTCGCTCGAGGTGAGCTCGCAGGGCGTCGATCAGGAGGTGCGCTTCCTCTCCGGCGGCAACCAGCAGAAGGTGGTGCTGGCCAAGTGGCTGCTCACCCAGCCGCAGATCGTGCTCTTCGACGAGCCCACCCGTGGCATCGACGTCGGCGCCAAGTACGCCGTGTACCAGCTGATGCGCGAGCTCGCGGCGCAGGGGAAGGCGGTGCTCATGGTGTCGAGCGAACTGCCGGAGGTGATCGGCATGAGCGACCGGATCCTGGTCATGCACGACGGCGAGCTCGTCGCCGAGCTGCCGGCGGGATCCGCGGAGCACGAGATCCTCGGGGCCGCGACCGGTGCCATCGATCCCGGAACCGCGACGGACGGAGGCGCGCGATGAAGCGTCTGAAGATCGACTCCACGGTCATCGTGCTCGGCATCCTGCTCCTCGTCCTCGTCATCGGCGCGATCCTGGTCGGCACCGTCGGGCGCAACTTCCTCAGCGCCGGCAACATCCGCGACATCCTGACCGGCATGAGCGTGCTCGGGCTCGTCGCCATCGGGCAGACGCTCGTGGTGCTCGGCGCCTCCCTCGACCTCTCGGTCACCTACGTGATCAGCCTGTCGAGTCTGCTGGCGGCCACGATGATGAACGACAACGCCGCGAACATCCCGGTGGCCGTGGTCGTCACGCTGCTCGTGTGCGCCGGTATCGGTCTCGTGAACGGCCTCATCGTCACGGTGCTCAAGGTGAACGGCTTCATCGCGACACTCGGCGTCGGCCTCATCCTGCAGGGCATCCTCAACACGAACTTCGAGGGGGCGGCGGGCAAGGTGCCCTGGGCGTTCCAGCTCATCGGCGCCACCGGCGTCGGACCCATCCCGGTCTCCACGCTCATCATGATCGTGCTGGCCGTGGTCATCTGGGTGCTCCTCAACCGCACCCGCACCGGAGCCCATCTGTATGCCGTGGGCGGCGACCCCGAGATCGCCCGGCTGTCAGGGGTCCGCATCCGGATGCCGCTCATCTGGGCGCACGTGCTCTGCTCGGTGTTCGCCGGGCTCGCGGGTCTGCTGCTCGCCAGCCGCCTCGGCGTCGGCAGCCCCACGGTTGGGCAGCAGGGCGGCTACGCGCTGCTGTCGATCGCGGCGGTCGTGCTCGGCGGAACGCTGCTGCTCGGCGGACGCGGCTCCATCTGGGGCACGATCGGCGGCGTGGCGATCCTCGCGGTCGTCGACAACGTGATGAGCGTCATGCAGGTCAACCCGTTCCTCAAGGACGTCGTGCGCGGTGTCGTGATCGTCGCCGCCGTGGCCGTGTACAGCCGGCGGTCGATCATCCGCCGCCGTCCGCGCTTCGGCGCCGGAGGTACCCGCACCGGTGGGGACGATGCCGCGAAGGCGGCGGAGCCCGAGATGGCCGCCGCCGCGTCGCAGCTCGCAGACGTCACCACCACCGCATCCGATATCGGCACCGCCACGGAAGGAGGACGCTCATGAACGCGCTGCGCACCCTCGTGAGTCCCCGTGGGGCCGTGTTCCTGCTGCTCGTGCTGCTGCTGGTGGCCGTCACGATCCTGAACCCGAGCTTTGCCGAGCCCGGTCAGTTCATGCGCTTCCTCCAGCGGGTGGCGCCCATCGCGATCGTCGCGATCGGCCAGTACTTCGTGATCATCGCGGGGGAGTTCGACCTCTCGCAGGGCTCGCTCATCACGGCGCAGGTCATCATCGCCGGCAACCTGGTGGGCCAGGATGATGCCCGCACGGTGCCGGTCCTGCTGCTCATGATCGTGTTCGCGGTGGCGGTCGGCCTCGTGAACGGCGTGATCACGACACTGCTCAAGGTGCCGTCGTTCATCGTCACGCTCGGCATGATGCTCGCGCTCCTCGGCGGAGTGATGTGGTGGACCGGGGGAGCGGCGACCGGGAACCCGGCCGACAGCTTCCGCGAGATCGGTCGAGGCGGCATTCGCGACGTGCCGTTCCTCGAATTCATCCCCTGGGCGGTGCTGCTGCTGATCGTGTGGCTGGGGCTCGGCATCTGGATCACCAAGCGGCCGCTGGGCAAGACGCTCATCGCGATCGGCGACAACGCCGGTGCGGTCGACTACGCCGGAGCTCGCCGCGCCTGGGTGACGACCCGCGCGTTCGTGATCTCGTCGCTCTCGGCCTCGCTGTCGGCCGTGCTCCTGGTCGGATACGCCGGTGTGCACCCCTCGGTCGGTCGCGGATACGAGTTCACCGCCATCACGGCCGTGGTGCTCGGCGGCGTCGTGCTGGGCGGTGGTCGCGGCTGGATCGTCGGCGCGGTCGCCGGTGCCTTCGCCCTCGAAGCGCTGTTCATGCTGCTCAACATCGCCGGCATCCCCTCGACGCTCCGCGATGCCGTGCAGGGCGTGATCATCATCGCGGCGGTCGCCTACTCCGCCGTCGCCTTCCGGGCACGGCGCAAGCGCGGCCCGCTGCCATCGGACATCCCGCCCGCAGAACCCCGAATCCCTGAAACAACCCGAATCCCTGAAACAACCCGCACCATCAACACAGAAACCAGAGGAGATTAGCAATGCGACGATCGATGAAGATCGCCACCGCAGGGGTGGCCCTCTTCGGCCTCATCGCGCTCGCCGGGTGTACGACAGACCCGTCCGTGGCGCCGGCGGAGTCGGAGAACCCCGAGGAGACGGCAGAGACGACAGAGTGGTTCGACCAGGAGCTCTTCGACAAGCAGGACGAGGAGCGCGGCGTCACTCCGCAGGGGCCGGAAGACGAGCCGTACCTGCAGCACATCAACGCCGAGATGGTCGACACGGCGGAGTTCGCGAGCGAGGGGGCCAAGAAGGCCTGCTTCGCCAACGCCTCGATCTCCAACCCGTGGCGCCAGACCGGCTGGATCACGATGAACGAGCAGCTGAAGGCGCTGCAGGAGGCCGGCGCGATCAGCGAGATGGAGACTCGCGACGCGCAGGACTCCGATGACACGCAGATCGCCGATATCGACTACTTCATCGCCGAGGGCGGGTGCGACGTCTTCCTCATCTCGCCGAACAGCACGGCGGCCATGACCCCGGCCGTCGAGCGGGCGTGTGAGACGGGCAAGCCGGTCATCGTGTTCGACCGCGGTGTGAACACCGACTGCCCGGTCACGTTCATCCACCCGATCGGCGGCTTCGCCTGGGGCATCGACACCGCCGAGTTCCTCATCGACAACCTCGAAGAGGGCGACAAGGTCGTGGCTCTGCGCATCCTCCCGGGTGTCGACGTGCTCGAGCACCGCTGGGCCGCCGCCGAGAAGCTCTTCGACGAGGCCGGCATCGAGGCCGTGGATCACTTCACGGGCGCCGATCCCGCCGAGATCAAGAGCATCATCAGCGACGAGCTCGCCAAGGGCGACGTGCACGGCATCTGGATGGACGCCGGTGACGGCGCGGTTGCAGCCATCGAGGCGTTCGAGGACGCCGGAGCGGACTACCCGGTCATGACCGGTGAGGACGAGATGAGCTTCCTGCGCAAGTGGAAGGACACGGGGCTCACGGGTCTCGCGCCGGTGTACTCCAACTTCCAGTGGCGCACCCCGCTGCTCGCGGCGCAGATGATCTTCGCCGGCGAAGAGGTTCCGAAGGAATGGGTCCTCCCGCAGAAGCCGATCACGGAGCCCGAGCTCGACGACTACCTGAAGGCCAACGAGGGCATGCCCGACGGCCACTACGCCAAGTTCGGCGGGGAGAACCTCCCCGGATACCCGACGGTGTGGCAGGAGCGCCAGATCCCGTAACCGAAATCCGCTCCCACCCTTCCGCTTCGCCTTTGTGGAGTGGGAGGGTGGGAGCGCTTCACGATCACAAGGACAATGATGCCCCGCACGATCGCCGTCAACACCTGGGTGTGGACGTCTCCGCTGACCGACGCGTCGCTCGAGCCGCTCGCCCGCAAGGCCAAGAACCTCGGCTACGACGCGCTGGAGCTGCCGCTTGAGAGCGTCGGCGACTGGGATCCCGCGCGAACCCGTGAGGTGCTCGACGGCCTGGGACTGGGGGCGATCGTCGTCGGAGCCATGGGGCCCGGACGCTCTCTGGTCGCCCGTGCCGGCGATGTGGCAGCGACGCAGACCTACCTCCGCGCCTGCATCGCGGCGGCGCAGACGCTCGGAGCGGAGGTCGTGGCCGGTCCGTTCTACGCGCCCACCGGCGTCACCTGGCGGATGGATGCCGAGGAGCGGGCGGCGGTCGTGGGGGAGCTGCGGGAGAACCTCGCGCCGCTTGTCGCCGAGGCGGCCGAGGCGGGCATCACACTGACGATCGAGCCGCTCAACCGCTACGAGACGAGCCTGCTCAACACGGTCGAGCAGAGCCTCGACGCGCTCGGCCCGCTGCTCGGCGCGGGACTCGGGCTCGCGCTCGACACCTACCACCTCAACATCGAGGAGAAGAAGCCCGCCGAGGCGATCCGGGCCGCCGGCGCCGCGATCGCCCACGTGCAGGTGTGCGGGAGCGACCGCGGAGCTGTCGGGGACGACCACACCGACTGGCCCGGGATCTTCGTGGCCCTCGACGACGCCGGCTATCGCGGCCCGCTGGGGTTGGAGAGCTTCACGGGGGAGAACGCCACGATCGCGGTCGCGGCCTCGGTGTGGCGGCCGCTCGCCCCGAGTCAGGACGAGCTCGCCGCGCGCAGCATCGCCGCCCTCAGGTCTTTCGATACGAAGCCTCACGAGTAATGGAGCATCCATGAGCACGCATCCGGTCACCCTGTTCACCGGCCAATGGGCGGACCTGCCGTTCGAGGAGGTCGCCCGCCTCGCTGCGGAGTGGGGCTATGACGGGCTGGAGGTCGCCGCCTCCGGTGATCACCTCGACCTGCGGCGTGCCGACGAGGACGACGCCTATGTGGCCTCGCGCCGGGAGATCCTCGACCGGCATGGGCTGAAGATCTTCGCGATCTCGAATCATCTCGCCGGTCAGGCCGTGTGCGATGCGCCGATCGACTTCCGGCACCAGGCGATCCTGCGCGAGTACGTGTGGGGCGACGGCGAGGCGGAGGGTGTGCGGCAGCGGGCGGCCGAGGACATGAAGCGGGCGGCCCGCGTCGCGCGCAAGCTCGACATCGACACCGTGGTCGGGTTCACCGGCTCGTCGATCTGGCCGTATCTGGCGATGTTCCCGCCGGTTCCGGCATCCGTCATCGAGGGCGGGTTCGAGGACTTCGCGGCCCGATGGAACCCGATCCTCGACGTGTTCGACGCGGAGGGCGTGCGGTTCGCGCACGAGGTGCATCCGGGCGAGATCGCCTACGACTACTGGTCGTCGGTGCGCGCGCTGGAGGCGATCGAGCATCGGGAGGCGTTCGGTTTCAACTGGGACCCGTCGCACATGATGTGGCAGAACATCGATCCGGTCGGTTTCATCGTGGACTTCGCCGACCGGATCTACCACGTGGACTGCAAGGACACCCGGATGCGTCCGCACAACGGCCGGGCCGGCGTGCTCGGCTCGCACCTGCCGTGGGGCGACCCGCGGCGGGGCTGGGACTTCGTCTCGACGGGGCACGGGGATGTGCCGTGGGAGGACTCGTTCCGCGCGCTGGATGCGATCGGCTACTCCGGCCCCATCTCGATCGAGTGGGAGGACGCCGGTATGGACCGTCTGCACGGCGCCCCCGAGGCGCTGGCCTACGTGCGTTCGCTGCTGTGGCCGAAGCCCGAAGCATCGTTCGACGCCGCGTTCAGCAATCAGTGACAAACCCCGACAGGAGCCTCATGCCGATCCAGCACACCGTCGTCTTCCGTCTGATCCATCCGGTCGGTTCCGCGGAGGAACAGGAGTTCCTGGCGGCCGGCCACGCCGTGCTCACGTCGATCCCCGGGGTCGAGGACTTCACGATCCGTCGTCAGGTCAGCGCGAAGAGCGACCTCACACACCAGTTCTCGATGGTGTTCGCCGATCAGAGCGTTTACGACGCCTATGACGCCCATCCGGCGCACCGGGCGTTCGTCGCGGAGCGGTGGCTGCCCGAGGTCGCCGAGTTCCAGGAGTACGACTTCGTGGAGTGAGGGTCAGTCGCTCGAGCCATGTGCGTGCGCCATTCTCCAATGAAACATGAGGAACCAGATCAGAAGGGGCTGTCGAAGATGTCCTCGCCGTTTTCGCTGATCTGGCAAGCAACGGCAACGATCGGATGCCGGCGCCCCTGCGAAAGCAGCGCAAAGACACGATCCGAGGCGACCTCACCAAAGGCAGCACTGACCGCCGCGACGTCTTCCGCTGTTCCGTGGTCGACGGCCAAGCCCTTCAAAGTACGTGGAACCGCGAGATAGGCGACCCCAACGAAGATCAGGTCGACGTTGAGACCAGCTTCTGGACCCTTCGGACTCCTGATGAGCAGCGAGCCGTGGCCGACTCGATACTCCCAGAGTTGGAATCGACGGTCGGGGTAGCTGGCGATCATTCGAACGGATTCCCCACACGAACGCCGCCCCGCCAGAACTCGAGGTTGGGGAAACTTGCGCCTCTGACCTGGAACAACTCCCAGTCCGTCGCCCCGCCACGTCCGGAGGCCACGCGTGTGACCCCGGGCCACACATCAACGCCGATCGCGAGAATCGGAGTCCAGGAGCCTTCAGTCCCTCGAGCCACGCGCGTGCGCTCTGGCCTCGCTTCACTCCAGTTCATATGCCGACCGAACTGATCAAACATCGAGTCTCTCTCGGTCTCTGTAGTAGCCGCGCAGTAGCTCAAGGGTTTCGTCGCTGGCCGGTTCGAGAGGTTGTTCTGGTGAGATCGGAGATCCGTACTCTCCTCTATCGGTGAGCCAGGTGAGCACTCCGCCTGACATGCAATCCGGATCGAACAGCGAAGGCGGGTCGCAGAACGGGAAACCCTCCCCAGAGATCCACGCGACGGTGCTCCCCGCGTCGATGATGCAGGTGAGAGTTCGCTTCACGCGCTCCTGGAAATCAATCCGGTCTGGCCATCTCGCGATCGGGACATCCCACTCGTACACGACCCAGCCCGGACCGTGCAATCGGAAGCGGGTGGGGTTCGCGGTGAGGTCCCACTCCTGATATGGGAACGCCGGCGGTATCCACCCGCTTGTCGAACCCAACGCGAACACAGCGATCCCCGATGTGAGCTCGCCGCGATCGACGATGTGCAGGACGTCCTTGGCCATCCTGGTCAATGCAGACCCCATTTCACGACATCGATGTGCGTGGTCGTCGGTAGATGGTGGGGGAGCGCGGCACTCGCGTGGCCGGCCATCCTATTCGTACACTCGAGCGGCAAGAAGGGACTGCGCGATCAGCTGCCATGAAGCTCCCTGGGGGATATCCTGTCCGCTGTTCAGGAAGTATCCATCCATATCGCTGATCCATCCCGCCCATGCTCGAAGGAAATCAGGAACGGAAGCGTTCTCCCACGCTTCGGGCGTCTCTTGCGCAGAATTCGCCAGCCTCACGAGAAATCGGGTGAACTCGTCGCGATCCATGTCCTTGAGGTCGACACGTTCACCTTCCATGCTTGCCCCTTCCGCTTCTGATCGGCTCACTGTCGCGCCGCGTCGTGCCGCAGGATTTCTTTGATCGTCGCTCCGAGTGCTCGAGCCTCGTCGACCGAGCTACCCAGCCTCGTATCGAACTCCCAGTCTTCAACGGCCTCAAGCGCCTCATTGAGCGAGTTGGCCAGCAGCATGAGCTCATTCCTCGTGGCCACAATCGTGACTTCTTCTTCGCCGATACGGTGCTTCTCGGCGTCACGACTATCGGGTTCCAAGAGTTTCATCTCATCGTCTCCTCAGCTCACTGATCAACTACAGGCTCGTCTCGCCGCCTTCGCTCGACGAGATGTACTCGCTGAGGTTCGGCGGCATGAATTCATCCTCGACAAGGCCGTCGATGTCTCGATGAATCGCGTCCACAAGGCTCCGAGGAACACTGGCTTTCTCCGTAACGATGGCCCACGCCAGCTGGCATAGTCCTTCGGGGGCCTCGCCGTGCTCGATCATGCTCCGTGCATAACGCAATGACTCCGACGGAAGGTATTCCGCTGCCTGACGCAACGTTTCCTGCACCCGGACGAGGTATTCCTCCATTCTTGGTCGTAAATCACCATCATTCGCGCTCCCGGACGGAGGTGCTCCGCCACCAGGTAGTCTGCGCTGAATCCCGCTTGCACAGCCGCCGTCGATGTTCTCAGTCATTCTCTGGCAAGCGCCTCTCTCACGTCCTTGCGAATGAACCCGGTGCGAAACTCGCCTCGCCGAAAGGCGGAGCGCACCGAATCGAGATCCTCCCTGGCCTGTACGTAAGAGTGCACAGCTGCCGCAGCCTTCACGATCACGACCTCGCGCTCGTCGACACCGAGGTCAGAATCGAGCCGCCCGGCCCGGCTGACCTCGATGCGATCGGTGCCCGCTGCCTCAAGCGCATCGTCCAGACCGGTAAAAGTCTCCAGGTACATAACTATCGGAGAGTTGTCCGCGCGCGAAAGAACTTCGTGGGTCTGAGGATCGAGGCCGATATCCAAGGACACCTGTCGCCCCCAGTTCGAGACGCTGATCTGACAAGTCCATTGAAGGTCGTGGCCCAGATAGCGCCACACCGAACCTCGACCCGTGAACCCTGCTTCTCGCAGTGCTCGCGAGTACGCCTTACGAAGTTCAGTTGACGTGGTCATCGTCTCATCGAGGTCTTTCGGTCTGGACGGGCGAGCAGTCCGCGGAGAGTTGAGCGACGACCGCGCGAATCTCTCGCAACCCCTCGGGGAATTTACTCGACACGACCTTGTCAGCTTCGTCCACCGCGGATACGAGCAACGCCAACAAGTGCGCTCTGACGTCATCGACCGGATCCTTGGCGACTCCTACATCGACGACCAGGAGGTTCCGTTTGGCGTTGATCCTTCGCGCGCGGACTCCGTGGAACTTGATCGGCCACAGTCGTCCATCGATATGGAAGATCACATTCAGCCGCACAGGACTGGACAGATCGGTAGCGAGTGTCCGAACTTCCTTCGAGAGGTTCGTGGTGGAACGCTTCCAGCCGAGGCTCGCGGAATCCGAGTCCCCGAGAACTGTGCCGACCGCAAAGACCCACTCCGGAGCACTCATCCGATCGGTCCGTCCGCGGGGTTGACGCTGGACGGGACAGTGGTCCCGTATCCAGCAGCCGCGAGACCCGGCATCACCCCTTCGAGCAGGGCGTAGATCTCTACGCTCGCGCCAGCAAGCGTGGATTCCCACCTGGCGGATCGTCTTTTCTCTTCTGTCGACGCGATCGCCAGGCCCTCGCTTGTCGAGACGGCATAGACATCTCGCGCCACGAGAAGGTTCTCGTACTGAAAGCTGCCTTCGAAACCAAACCAGAGGAATTGGCCACCCAGCGCGAGTATCTCGCTCGAGATTGTCTGGATGGTCTGGTCCAGCGGCGCCGGGAAGGTCGAGAAATAGAAGTCGAGTTCGATGATCCCCGAGGGCTTATCTGCTACTTCCGTGGGTCCGTACAGCACATAGGGCTCCACACGGTCCGGGGACGAGGCAGATGCCGCCAGCCGGTCTGCCGTCACTCGGCCACCCACGTCGAAGACGAAAGCAATGAGGATCCAGTGCTTATCGTCCCGACCCAGATACTCCCTCATCGGCCCGTCTCCCCGTAGCCGATCGAGCGCAGTGCACGGTGAGCTGCGACGCTCCCGTGTGCTTCGGCCTGCTGCCACAACGACAAGGCCTCGGCGATTTCGCCCCCGTCGAACATGGTCCGGGCAACTTCTGCCAACGCATCCGCACTCGCCTGACCGTTGCTCCGTTGCAACATCGCCCGGGCGTGTTCCGCTGCTCGCCGCGCGTCCGGAGACGGCGCCCCTTGCACAGCAGATGCAGTCAGCAACTCCGCACCGAAGACCTCCGATACGGCACCTGCCGGCACCGACACAGACCTGCGTGGAACGTCCGACTGCTGCTGTCCAGCTCCCGCGACACCAGCGGTCAACTCGGAAACCTCCTTGACGGCGAAGTCCCGAGGACTGGCCTTCGCGAGCGCCTCTGCCAGCTCTCTTCGCACAAGAACTTGACGGAACGCCTTCCAACCAGCCCCGAACCACTCCGGGCTCGCCACGATGTCGTAACCATCGAGAATCGACGTGTCGACGAGAGGCGAGAGCTTTCCCCACCACAGGGGCATCCAACGCCAGATGCCGCACGTTCCGCACACGGCACCGGCCTTGCCATGCTGGCTAATAGCGTTAGCGGCCAGGGCTTCGCCCTCGAACCACTTCTCCGCCGTCGACGGGATCACGATCTGAACCGCATCACCAGGCGAGCTTCTCGCCCATTTCACTTCACGCGTTTCGATGTCGAATCGCGAAGAAACTTCCTCCGCCACATCCCGCGCCATGCAAAGAGTGTCGAATCGCCAGTTCGGCATCCACGCGCCGCTCACGGTCAGTCCACGCTGCTGGAGGATGAGCGAGCCCTGCTGCTGACGACTCGGCACACCACAGGCATGGCACCAACCGTTCTCGCCATACATCGGTGTCAGGCCGAACGACCTCTCCGGCCACGGCCACCCGCGGTTCCTTTTGGCGAACAGATCGACAAAATCACTCATTTGCTCAGCCTGCTTGGTTCAGGCTGCGCCAGGCCAGGCTCGGGTGTGGACAGTCGCGCGACGATCGCGCGAATCTCCGCGAGGCCGCCGGGGAATTTGCGGGAGACCACGCGGTCGGCTTCGCTGACGGCGGCGGCGAGCAACGTCAACAAGTGTTCCCGATAGTCCGGCACAGGTTCCTTCACAATCCCCACGTTGACGATCAGCAGCTTGTACTTCGCACTCATTCTCCGAGCGCGAACTCCCTGATACTCGGGGGACCACAAGCGACCCGCGACGCAGAAGACCACGTTCAGGCGCATCGGGGACTCCACATCCTGCGAGAGGATTTGGACCTCTCGTCCAAGGCTGGCAATAGCACGCTTCCAGGTGAGACTCGCGGGGTCTGAGTCGCCGAGCACCCCGCCGACCGCGAAGACAAGACCGGTTGCATTCATTCGATCGATTCCGTTGCTCGCTGGGCGGATTCGACCTCGAGTTCGATCTGGATGGAGACGACCAAGTTCTGAAAATCTGGATCTCCATCCCCGTCGCTGCACCGAAGCACGACCACGCCGTCGCCTACTTCTTCAACACGAAAGCCGGAGTTGCCCGTCCACGCATCTGTGAGGCCGCTGCGTTCCCAACAGTTCCACACGCGCAACGACCGGTCGGAGGCACTGTGCCATCTCACGAAGACTTCAACATCACGGGGCGCGGTGTCCTCCCAGAGCACGAGATCCCGTGCCGTGTGACCATTCACTACCAGGCTCCCGCTAGAGATCTTCAAGCGAATCCCCTGACGCAACCTGGAACTCTGCGACCGGAAGGACAGGCGCAACGCCGAAGATTCCGTAGGAAGTGGGTACAGGCCATAAAGCGGGCCGTCCCATTCGATCCGGCTCGAACGAGCGGCGGCGAACACTTCCGAAAGGATCATCGAGGATCGAATCCATATCCCCCTCGTCGGGGTTGAATCGTTGGGCCGCTCGCCCGGTCGCTTCGCGGTCGATCGAGATCATATCGTCGAACATGCCATCTATGCATCGTCAGTCCGTCGATCCGCAGACGAACGCTATTCTGAGCGCAGCGTGGCGGAAGCCAGCGCTGAAGGGATGAAACGGGTGCCGGATCTGCGGAGTGCGAGCAACTACGACGAATTCGCGTGGGTACGGCAGTCTGTCGACGAGACGGTCGATATCACCATGCGGTTCCCCACGCGCCCATTCCGGTCCGAATCTGGGGATGTGACCATCTTCGAATGGGATAGCGTCGTCGCCCCTGGGTTCGCCAGCGCGCTGAGTTCGCTCGCGAGAGAGTTCGGCGATGAGGAAGTCTTCGTTCTTGCTGCCGATCCCGAGCCCCTCTATTTCGTCGCCGAGTATGGCGTGTACCCGGCTTTCGTTTGCTCCAGCGCGACCGTCGCGGACCGGTATGGCGAGGGCCTCTCGCTGCTCCCGGGTGACAGCGTGGGTAGCTTCTACCTCGAGGTCAACGCCCTCGCGATCAGCGGAGACTCCGGGCGTTGGTCGATCTGGGGGCAGCGCGATTAGGGGATCGCCGCAGTCGTCACGGAGCCGTCCTCTGTCGGTTGGCGTCCGAGCGACATCCCGTGGTTCGAATGCGACACCGCGTTTGAGACCCTCCGAGAACTCGACCCCTGGGGGCGGCCGTTGGCCGCTTCCGACGTTCACAAGTTCCGCGAGGCGATGTGCGGGAGCGATGGCGGCCCCCGTGAACAGCGCGAGTCAGCGACTGGCTTCGAATCGAGCCTGCAGAGCAGGCTGACGTCGGCCGAGAGGCCGATCCGCTCAGACCTCGCGGAGGCTGGAATCCATGTCGCCTCCGTTTTTGATCTCGACGCATCCGAACGAATTCCCCGGCGGGCGCTCTCCATTCTGATGAGCCATTTGGAGAGGGAGGGCTACCCGTCGCAGATTCGGGCGGCGATAGCGCGAGCACTGCGCGTGCGTTCCGCCGAATTCTTGTGGGATCGGATCACGTCGCGGTTCGTGACTTCGACCGACCCGGGGGAACGGACCGAACTTGCTCTGACGCTGGCGGCGATAGCGACGACACGACACGCAGGGGATCTCATCGGCTTCGTCTCGTCCACGGACCTCGGTCACGATCGTCAGTACTTCATTCGGCCGACTCTCATCCTCGGCGGACCGCGCGGCCGCGCGGCAGTGGAAGCATTGCGTGAGGACCCAGTGATGCGCGGTGAGGCCGACCGACAGCTCGCACGATCGAGTTGGTGGCTTCCCCCGAAAACGCCCTCGAAGGGGGCGAGCTGATGCTCCGGTACATGCGTGTCGAATGGCTTCGTGACCACCCGAACGAACCGGCCTTGCTCTACAGCGAAATCCAGAACGGGTTCGAGGTAATTCGACGGAGGGCACTACTGTCCGGTTGACCGTTCCCTCGGGGTATCGAGGAGCGTGACCTCCAGAATGGTGTTGATAGTAGATGGTTCATCAGGAAGCAGTGCACCGCGAGCCCGTGTGGCGTGAGCGATCGGATTTTGTCATCGGAATCCCGATAGCCCCGGGGAGTACTGATGTAACGACTGAGCAGTTGTGGGCGAGAAGAATATCGGAGTCTAGATTCGAAATCTGCTGCATACCTTTTTTCGCGTATGACATTGCCCTGGGCGACGTAGTCGAAGTAGACGCGTCCCTCACGGTCCAACGCGTAGTCGAGCACTCGGGTCGATATGTCTTCCGAGTTCACTTGAAGAATTCGACGTCCTCGGGCGCCCCGGATGTGGCTCGTCCTATCGAAGCGCTAGGCGGGTTGGTCGAATGGTCGTCCCCGATCCTATTCGCGATCGACGCCGACGAATACGTCATGGCTCAGGAGATTGCCAATTTGCTCCAGCAGATGGAGGCGCGAGGAGTCCTTGTGTTTGAGACCGGTAGAACTGCATGAGCGGGAGGTGTCGCTCACTTCAAAGGCGCAACCACGGCGACGTATCTTCGTCGGAGATCAGGGAATTTCCCAGGTCCTGAGCAGCATCACGGGGTTCCCGATTCAATGACAACAGAACTTTCACCCGAGCAAGCAAAGGCACTCTTGCGGCAGGCGCTGCGTGCAACACCCGGGCTTCCTACCGAGGACTACGAAAACGTACAGTCGCTGATCGATGTCGGAGAGACGCTGGTCGCCTTTGAAACACTGTGCACGCAGATATACGAGTGGGAGATTTCGTTGCGTCCTGAGACTATTCGGGGGCTCGAAGTCATCGGGTCTGCTCTAGGAGGAGATGCGGCGCTCACGAAGCACCTCTGGGAGGATTCGACCGGATGAGTTGTGTTCGCATCTCGCGTGTGAAGAGGAGTTGAGATGGTCGGAGTCAATGACCGCGAGGGCAAGTGGTTCGCTGTGCCGCTTCGCGAGGGTGGCGGTTACGCGATCGGGATCGTCGCGCGCGCGAGCCGCGCGGGCATCCTTGCGGGCTACTTCTTCGGACCCCGACATGACTCGCTCCCCACGCTCGCCGACGTGGAGGATTTGACTCCCGCGACGTCGATACTCCAGGGGAGGTTCGGCGACATGGGATTGAGAGAGCGCACGTGGCCGATTCTCGGTCGCCAAGATGGTTGGCGCCGGGAGGAGTGGCCGATGCCGATCCTGTTCCAGCAGGAACCGCTGAGGGGCATCATCATGCGGGTGATCTATGACAGCGATGACCCCAGCAAGTGGCTCCGGTCGGAAGTCATGCCCAAGGGCAGCCCGACCACTCCCGAAGACGGCATGATGGGTGCCGGATTCGTGGAGTCGGTGCTCACCAGGAAACTCAGCTCGTGAGCTCGCGCAACCGCACCAGACGCTCGTGCCCGGTCTCTTCAAGTTCCGCGATGTCGTCGCGCGACTTGAGGAAATCGGAGAACGAGCGGTAGCCGAGGGCCTTCTCGCTGAACGAGGGGTCCATGCGACGCATGTGCGTCTTCACGGCGGAACTGTGCAGCCACTCGTCGGCATCGGCCTTGTCGTGGCCGAGACGCAGGGCGCGCTCCAGCAGCTGCGTCGCTTCGCCCTGCTCGTCGAGCTTGGGTTCTTCGACCTTGGGCGCGGCAGCCTTCGACCTTGCCCGGCGCGGGGTCTTGGCCTTGGGGGCATCCGCCGCGTCGGCCGCATCCGGCACCGTCTCCGGCGCGGGCTCCGCGACAGCCTCGGCCTTCGCGGCGACAGCGGCAGCCGCCTTCACCGGGCGCACGACGCCGGGCAGCGAGTCGTACGACTCGAACTCGTCGCAGGCCGCGGCGAGCGACTTGGCCGTCGAGCCGGAGACACCCACGCCGATCACGTAACGTCCGAGACGCTTGCAGCGCTGCGCGAGCGGCACGTAGTCGCTGTCGCCGGCGACGATCACGACGTGCGTGAGGTCGGGCAGCCGGAACATGTCTTCGACCGCGTCGACGGCGAGCCGGATGTCGGCGCCGTTCTTCGCGTAGGCCGCGGCGGGGAAGAGCTGCACCAGGTCGACGGCACGGGCCACGAGCTGCGAGCGGTATACGGCGTTGACGGGAGACGACCAGTCGGCGTACGCGCGCGTCAGCACGAGCGTGCCGAAGGACGCGGCGTAATCGATGATCGCACCGACCTCGATCATGGCGCGGCTGAGACGCTCGACGACGTCGGGGTCGTTCGGGTTCTCGGTGATCCGCTGCCTGTCTTTGCCGTAGGCGTTGCGCCCGTGCACCCGGTCGTACCAGGAGATGACGATGTTGTCGAAGTCGAGGTAGACGGCGACGCGGGCATCGGTGGCCTCGGCCATGATCAGGCCTCCTCACGGGGGTAGCGGACGCCGATCTGCGCCCTAATCTCATCGAGGGTGCCCATGATGGCGACGCTCTCGGCGATCGGCAGGATGTCGCCCTCGAGGATGCCGTCGCGCACCAGGCGCTCGGCGGCGAGGGCCTGGTACTGCATGCCACGTCCGTCGATCTCGGACACGTATTCCTCCTGCACGGTGCCGTCCGGGAGGATGACGCGGAACGTCGTGGCGGAGTACCAGACGCGGTCGATGTCGATCCGCGCCTCGGTGCCGATGACGCTGGCCGCATTCGGCCCGGAAGCCCGCGAGGAGGAGAGCGTGGTCGAGATCGCGCCGCCCTCGTGCGTCATGACGGTGGCGACCTCGGAGTCGGCGCCCGTCTCGATCAGGCGGCCCACGGCGCGGATGTCGGTGGGAGCGCCCAGGATGTCCCAGACGAAGGAGATCGGGTAGATGCCGAGGTCGAGCAGCGCGCCGCCGCCGAGCTCCAGGGCGTTGAGCCGGTGCGCCGGGTCGGAGGGCAGCAGCTGGGTGTGATCGGCGCTGACAGCGCGGATCTCGCCGAGGGCGCCATCGGCGATCAACTCGCGGATGCGGACCATGTGCGGCAGATACCGCGTCCACATCGCCTCCATCACCAGGAGGCCCTTCTCGGCGGCGAGCGCCTGCAGGTCTTCCGCCTCGACGCGGTTCAGAGTGAACGCCTTCTCGGCCAGCACGTGCTTGCCGTGCTCGAGCGCGAGCCGCGCGTTCTCGTGGTGCATCGGATGCGGCGTGGAGACGTAGATGATGTCGACGTCGGGGTCGGCCACCAGCGCCTCGTACGAGGGATGTGCGTGCGCGATGTCGAAGCGGGCGGCGAACGCATCGGCCGACTCCTGAGAACGCGAGCCCACCGCCACGAGGTCGAGCCCCGCCGTGCGCAGATCGGATGCGAACGCGCCGGCGATGCCGCCGGTCGCAAGGATTCCCCAACGAAGACCAGTCATGGTCTCAGCGTACGGGGTGGGGTGCGCATGACGGACTGTTACACCCGATGACCCCCGGCATCGGTCGCGTGGCCGGCGGTGCGCATGCGCTCCTACCGTGACGAGCATGACCGAACCCCTCATCATCGGCGCCATGGTGCGCACCCTGGGGGCATACCCCTCGGGCTGGCGGCAGCCCGGCGCGCACCGCGATCCCGCCGCTGACGCCGCCATCCTGCGCCACATCGCCCGCGAGGGGGAGGATGCCGGACTCGACTACCTCTTCTTCGGCGACTGGCTCGCGACCGGCCCCGACCTGGAGTTCCGCGACCCGTACCTGCTGGCGCGCATCGATCCGGTGAGCGCGGTGCTGTTCCTCGCCGGAGTGACCTCGCGCATCGGCCTGATCGCCACGGTCAACACCACCTACGCCGACCCGTACACGACTGCCCGCTCGCTGGCGTCGCTCGACGTGCTCACCGGTGGGCGTGCGGGCGTGAACCTCGTCACGGGCGCCGAGCCGCGCGCGGCGGGCAACCACGGCCGCGACGCACACGCCGACAACGAGACGCGCTACGACCGCGCCGAGGAGTTCGTCGAGGCGCTCCGACGCCTCTGGGACTCGTGGGACGAAGACGCCTGGATCGCGGATGCCGACCGCGGCGTGCTCATCGACCCGCAGGGGCTCCGCGCCGCCGACCTGCAGGGCTCGCAGGTGCGGGTCACCGGTCCGCTCAACGTCGCCCGCCCGCCGCAGGGGCAGATCCCGATCGTGCACGCCGGCACGTCGCCGCGGTCGCGCGCGCTCGCCGCGACCGAGGCCGACCTCGCCCTGACGGCCGCGCCGACTCTCGCCGACGCGATCGCCACCCGCCGCCTGCTGCGGGACATCGCCGCCGAGGCCGGGCGATCTCCGGATGCGGTGAAGGTGATCGCCCCGGTGCTGCCCGTCGTCGCCGATACGGATGCCGACGCCCGCCGCATCGTGGAACGCCTGCTGGCCCTCGTGCCGGTCGCCGAGGGGCACCAGGCCGCCCGCACCGCGTTCCCGCCGAACCGCACGGTCGCCGCGCTCGCCGACGCGTTCGACGTCGCCGCGGATGATCCGCTGCGCGCGTCGGAGTTCGACCGTCCTGTGACGGCCGTCGAGGCCGCGCGGCTGGGGGAGCGGGGTGCCGCGCTCATCGAACGCCTCGCCGGTATCGCCGGCCTGCGCGTCTCCGAGTCCGGGAGCACGAGCGGCGATCCGCTCACCTGGCGGCACCTCGTGGCCGCCAACGCGGTGCCGGCGGCCTTCGTGGTCGGCGATGACCGCACGATCGCGGATCACTTCGAGACCTGGCGTGACGAGGGCGCGGCCGACGGGTTCAACGTGCTGTCGGCCTTCCAGCCCGCCCAGTTCGAAGCATTCACGCGGCAGGCCGCCCCGGAGCTGCGCCGCCGCGGTCTGCTGCGAGACGCAGCGGATGGCGAGGGCGAGACCCTTCGCGACCGTCTGCGCATTTCCTCGTATGTCGACGCGTGACCACACGTGTCGTCGCGCGACACCGGGTGTCCGCCGCCTCGCGGCACGGCCACTCCGATTCCTACCGTGAACACATCCCGACACCCGAAGCCCAGGAGACCCTCCGCATGAACCGCCGTCTCATCCGTGCCGCCGCCATCGCGGTCCCGCTCGTCCTCGCGGGCAGCCTCGCCGCCTGCGCATCCTCGCCCGCCACCGGGAATGCCCCCGCCGAGGGCGGCGACCCCGTCACCGGCGGCACGCTCACCTACCTCGAGCACCAGGCGTACACGAACCTGTACCCGCCGCAGGCCGGCTTCTACCCGAACGGCGGCATCGTCAACAACATCGCTGCCCGCCTGACCTGGCAGAACCCGGAGACGCTCGAGATCGAGCCGTGGATCGCCTCGGACTGGACCGTGAACGCGGATGCCACCGAGTACACGTTCGACCTGAACCCCGACGTCACGTTCTCGGACGGCACGGCGCTCGACGCCGCGGCCGTCGCGAAGAACTTCGACACGTACGGTCTGGGCGACGCGGACCGCGGCCTCACGGTCTCCGAAGCCATCAACAACTACGCCAGCAGCGAGGTCGTCGACGAGGACACCGTGACGTTCCGCTTCAGCGCGCCGTCGCCGGGCTTCCTGCAGGCGACCTCGACCATCAACTCGGGCCTGCTGTCGCCGGAGACGCTCGACGGTACGATCGAGGACTTCGGCGCGGGCAACGCGGCGGAGATCATCGGCTCCGGCCCCTTCACCGTCACGGACGAGAAGCTCGGCACCGAGTACACGCTCACCGCCCGCGACGACTACGACTGGGGGCCGGACAGCGTCGACAACGCCGGCCGCCCCTACCTCGACGCCGTGCACGTGCTGATCACCCCCGAGGACTCGGTGCGCATCGGCTCGCTGCTCGCGGGTCAGGCCGACTACGTCCGCTACGTGCAGGCGTTCGACGAGGACCGCGTCGAAGGCGCCGGCTTCACGCTCTACGCCCCGCAGACCCGAGGCGTGAACAACTCGATCGCCCTGCGCCCGGAGAACCCGCTGCTGGGCGACATCCGCGTGCGCCAGGCGCTCATCGCGGCCGTGGACGCGCAGGAGGTCGTCGACACGCTCTTCACCGAGAACTACCCGGTGGCGACGTCGGTGCTCTCGTCGCAGGCCGTCGGCTACAAGGACGAGTCCGCGCACTACGCCTACGACCCCGACAAGGCCGAGGAGCTCCTCGACGAGGCGGGCTGGGAGCCCGGCGCCGACGGCATCCGTGAGAAAGACGGCGAGCGCCTGTCGATCACGGTCTACGAGGCCAAGCCGCAGCCGCTGTCGAAGCAGACCCTCGAACTCGTCGCGCAGCAGCTGGCGAAGGTCGGCGTGGAGCTCTCGGTCAAGCCCGGCGACGCCGGCAGCGCGGCCGAAGACACCCGTGATCCGCTGAAGACCGGCTTCTACCACTCGATGGTCGGCCGTGCGGATCTCGACGTCATCAAGAGCCAGTACTTCACGAAGAACCGCGACGTGCTGATCTCGAAGGACGCGAAGCTCGACGAGCTGCTGCTCGCCGTGGCCTCCGAGCCCGACGCCGACAAGCGCATCGCCGCCTCTCAGGCCGTGCAGGACTACATCGCCGAGCAGGCGTACGTGATCCCGCTGTTCGAGGAGCCGCAGGTGTACGGCACCGCGACCTACGTGCACGGCGTCGCCTTCGAGTCGGTGGGGCGGCCGACGTTCTCCGGCGTCTGGCTCGCCGAGCACTGAGAGCGCCGGTGACACGATGAGCTTCGTCCTCCGACGAGCCGGGCAGGCCGCGATCGTTCTGATCGCGGCCTTCACGGCCACCTTCTTCCTGCTTCAGCTGCTGCCGGGCGATGCGATCCTGATCAAGTTCTCCGACCCCAGCCTCGGGCTGTCGCCGGACCAGCTCGACAGCATCCGAGCCACCTACGGCGCAGACCTGCCGTGGTGGGAGCAGTACGTGCACGCGGGCCTCGGCTTCCTCGCCGGAGACTTCGGGTTCTCGACCCAGTTCGGCACTCCGGTGCTGACGATGCTGGGCGAAGCCCTCCCCGCGACCTTGCTGCTCGCGTCGCTCGGACTCGTCGTGGCCTTGATCCTCGCCGTCCTCATCGCCGGGCTCTCCTCCCTCGCCCCGTTCGCGTGGCTGCGCGACGGGCTTCGCCAGGTGCCGGGGCTGTTCGTCGCGGTGCCGGTCTTCTGGCTCGGCATCCTGCTCATCCAGGTCTTCTCGTTCGGCCTCGGCTGGGTGCCGATCGTCGGGGCCGACCCGGTCAGCGGACTCGTCCTGCCGGTACTGACCCTGGCCGTGCCGATCTCGGCTCCGCTCGCACAGGTGCTGGTGCGCTCGATCGACCAGGTGCAGGCGCAGCCGTTCGTCACCGTGGTGCGGGCGAAGGGGGCCCCGCCGCTGTGGGTGCTCACCCGCTCGGTGGCCCGCAACGCCGCCGTGCCGACCCTGACCATCGCCGGCGTGCTGTTCGGCGAACTCGTCGGCGGGGCCGTGGTCACCGAGACGGTCTTCGGCCGCACGGGCATCGGCCGCCTGACCGAGCAGGCCGTGGCGAACCAGGACATCCCGGTGCTGCAGGGCGTCGTGCTGCTCTCGGCCCTCGGCTTCGTGATCATCAGCTTCGCGGTCGACCTCGTGACCCCGCTCATCGACCCCCGTCAACGCACCGTCGCCCGCGCGTCGACGCGGCGCACACTCCAGGAGGCGACCGCATGACCGCTCCCGTGATCATCGACCCCGTGGTGGGTGCTGACCCGGCCGCGCCGACGCAGCCGGCGGGGCCTCAGCCCGAACCCACGCCCCGACGACGGTTGCGCGGGCGCTCCTGGGGCCTGTACCTCGCCTTCGCCGTCGTGACGGTCGCCGTGCTCTGGGCCGTCATCCCGGGGGTGTTCGCCCCCGGCGACCCACTCACCGGCGTCCCGGCCGACAAGCTGCTCCCGCCGAGCGCCGCGCACTGGTTCGGCACCGACACCCTCGGCCGCGACCTGTTCGGCCGGGTCGTGCACGGCGCGGTGCACTCGCTCTCGGGAGCACTCATCGCCGTCACGGTCGGCCTCGCGCTCGGCACGCTGATCGGCGCGATCGCCGGCGCCGTCGGCGGTGTGGTCGACGACGTGCTGATGCGAGTCGTCGACGTGCTGCTCGCGATCCCCGGGTTGCTGCTGGCCCTCACCGTCATCATCCTGCTCGGCTTCGGCACCGTGAACGCCGCGATCGCGGTGGGTCTCGGCAGCGTCGCCGCCTTCGCCCGGCTCATGCGTGCCGAGGTCGCCCGTGTGCGGCGCACCGAGTACGTCGAGGCCGCCTTCGGCAGCGGCGGTACGTTCTTCACCGTCCTGCGACGGCACGTCCTGCCGAACTCGCTGACGCCGATCGTCGCGCTGGCCGCCCTGCAGTTCGGCACCGCGATCCTCGCGATCTCGACACTCGGATTCCTCGGCTACGGGCGCCGCCGCCCACGCCGGAATGGGGCCTGCTGATCGCCGATGGCCGCAACTACGTGGGAACCGCGTGGTGGCTCACAGCCCTCCCCGGTCTCGTCGTGGTGATCGTGGTGCTCAGTGCCAACCGGATCAGCCACCGCATCGGAAGGAGTGCGAAGTGAGTGCCGTCATCTCCGCCACCGATCTGCGGATCTCGTACGCGGGGAAGCAGGTCGTGCACGGCGTCTCGTTCGAGATCGCCGAGGGCGAGACCCTGGCGCTCGTGGGGGAGTCCGGTTCCGGCAAGTCCACCACCGCGCACGCCCTGCTCGGGCTGCTGCCGGAGGGTGGCCGCGTCGACGGCGGGCGGGTGCTGCTCGGCGACCTCGACATCTCGGGGTGGTCCGACCGTGCGCTGCGCGGCATCCGCGGACCCGAGATCGGTCTCGTGCCGCAGGACCCCACCACCTCGCTCGACCCCGTGCGCACGATCGGCGCGCAGGTCGAGGAGATCCTCCGTCTGCACGGGCACCGGGATCGACGGTCGCGGCGCGCACGCGCCATCGAGCTGCTCGACCGCGTCGGTATCGACGACCCCGACCTGCGGGCGCGCCAGTATCCGCACGAACTCTCCGGCGGTATGCGCCAGCGCGTGCTCATCGCCACCGCGATCGGCCTGCGGCCCCGGCTGCTGATCGCCGACGAGCCGACCAGCGCCCTCGACGCCACGGTGCAGCGCAAGGTGCTCGACCTGCTCGACGAGCTGCAGCGCGAGGAGGGCACCAGCATCCTCCTCGTGACTCACGATCTCGGCGTCGCGGCCGACCGGGCGGAGCGGCTCGTCGTGCTCAAGGACGGGCGGATCGTCGAGCAGGGCTCCAGCGAGGCGGTGCTCGCGGTGCCGTTCGACCCGTACACGAAGCAGCTGCTCGCCGACGCTCCGGCGTTCGCGACAGGTTTCCGTCGCCCCGACGCCCCGCCGTTCCTCCGGGATGCCGCCGCCGTCGCCGCCGAGAACCCCTGGGCGATCGTCGCGGACGGACTCGTGAAGGAGTTCCGTGTGGCCGGGCCCGAGCGCTTCCGTGCCGTCGACGACGTCTCGTTCCGGGTGCGCGAGGGCACCACACACGCGCTCGTGGGGGAGTCGGGCTCGGGCAAGACCACGACGGCGCGGCTCGTCACCCGCTTCCACCAGCCGGATGCCGGCACCATCGAGGTCGACGGTGACGACGTGACCCACGCGAAGCGCGAGCAGCTGCGGGTGCTCCGCCGGCGCATCCAGCTCGTCTACCAGAACCCGTTCGCGTCGCTCGACCCGCGCCAGCAGATCGCGGACATCGTGGCCGAGCCGCTGGTGAACTTCGACGTCGGGAACCGCGCCGAGCGGCGGGAGCGTGCGCTCGCCCTCATCGATCGGGTCTCACTCCCCGCCGATGTCGCACGGCGCACTCCGCGCGAGCTCTCTGGCGGTCAGCGGCAGCGCGTCGCGATCGCCCGCGCTCTTGCGATCGACCCCGACATCGTGGTGCTCGACGAAGCGGTGTCGGCGCTCGATGTCACGGTGCAGGCCCGCATCCTCGAGCTGCTCACCTCGCTGCAGGCCGAGCTCGGGCTCACCTACCTGTTCATCTCGCACGACCTCGCGGTGGTGCGGCGGATCAGCCACACGGTCTCGGTGATGCGCCGCGGCCGGATCGTCGAGGAGGGGCAGACGGAAGACCTCTTCCGCGAGCCGCAGCACGACTACACCCGGGAGCTGCTCGCCGCAGTGCCCGGCACCAGAGAAGTCTCCGGCACCAGAGAGGTACCCGCATGACCGCACCCACCGTCGCCTTCTTCACCCGTCTGCTCGACGATGCCGCCCCCGCCGAACGGTACGCGTTCGCGACCGCGCAGATCCGGCAGGCCGAGCGCCACGGCATCGTGCGGGCCTGGGTCGCGCAGCACCACTTCCACGCGGCCGAGGGCGGGCTGCCCTCACCGCTGGTGTTCCTCGCGCACGTCGCGGCCGTGACCTCGACCATCCGCCTCGGCACGGGAGTGATCACACTGCCGCTGGAGGATCCGGTGCGGGTGGCGGAAGATGCCGTGGTCGCCGATCTGCTCTCCGGGGGGCGCGTGGATCTGGGACTCGGCAGCGGCGGCACCCCGTCGTCGTTCGTGCCGTTCGGGGAGGACGTGCGCGACAAGGCGCCGACCTACGACCGGAAGCTGCGGACCCTGCTCGACGGTCTGGCCGGGCGTGACGTCGGTGCGGGCAACACCCTCTACCCGGATGCCGGGGACCTCGCCGACCGCGTGTGGCAGGCGACGTTCTCCGCTCCGGGTGGGCATCGCGCCGGCATCCACGGGCACGGTCTGCTGCTCTCGCGCACGCAGCCGCGCAGCGCCGACCGGCTGCACGCACCGCTCTCCGCGCTGCAGGATCCGATCATCGACGCCTACCTCGAGGCGCTGCCGGAGGGGGTGGCGCCGCGGATCACCGCCTCGCGCACCGTGTTCGTCGCCGACGACCGAGCCGAGGCGCTGCGTTTCGCCGAGGTCGGTCTGCGCCGGGCGGCCGAGGGTTTCCGTCGGCAGGGCCAGACGATCCCCGGTGACAGCATCGACGAGCTGATCGCCGCGCTCGACACGCACCTGGGCACGCCCGAGCAGGTGGCGGAATCGCTCGCCGCCGACACCACTCTCGCCCGGGCGACCGAGGTCGCCTTCCAGGTGCACTCGGTCGACGCCCCGCACGAGCACGTGCTGCGCTCGATCGCGCTCTTCGCCGACGAGGTCGCCCCGGCCCTCGGCTACGCGATCACCCCGACACCCGACCGCATCAGTACCGACCAGAACCTCACCATCAAGGAGAACGCATGACCGACGACATCGTGGATCGGATCGCGGATGTGACGCCGGAGCTGGATGCCCTGCGCCGCCGCCGTCCGGTGACCAGGGAGCAGCTGCAGGCGAGCTTCGACGCCCTCTTCCGTCCCGTGAGCGTGCAGCACGTGTCGCAGGCCGAACGCGAGCTCGTGGCCGCCTTCGCCACCGGTCTCGCCGGCGCGGACGACCCGACCGCCGTGTTCTACGCCGCGCGTGCGCAGGAGGCCGACCCACAGCCGGCCACCGTCGTTCTTGCGGAGGCTGCCCAGGCAGCGACCGCCGGACCGTTCGGCACCTACGCCGAGCTGGGGTTGCAGGCCGAGAACACCGATGGCGTGCGCTACGTGCCGTCCGACGCCGTCATCGCGAGCGTGGGCGAGCGTCTCGCCGCAGCCCTCGCCCACACGCACCTGCTGGTGTTCCGCCCCCGCGAGGCCTCGGAGGCCGACCTCGGCCGCCTGCTCGACGCGGGCTGGTCGGCGGACGGCATCGTGACGCTGTCGCAGCTGGTGTCGTTCCTCGCCTTCCAGCAGCGCGTCATCACCGGGCTCCGTGTGCTCACCGCTGTGGGCTTGACCGCCGAAAACTCCGAGGAGGAGGCCGCATGACCGCCGAACAGAGCGTGCTGCAGCACGACGACGCTCCGCACCCGCATGCGTTCACCCGCGGTGAGGTCGGGTGGGTTCCGCACCTCGAGCCCCTCGCCGAGGACGAGCTGACCGCGCGTCACTACGACGGTCTCGTCGACGCCGCTCGTGCGAAGAACGACTACTTCCGCCTGCTGGCCCGCGACCCCGAGGTGTTGAAGGCCCGCACGCTGGTCGACAAGGACATCTTCTACAACGCTGCGGAGGGTCTGCCGCGCGCCGACCGGGAGCTGGCCGCGACCGCCGCTTCCCGCCGCAACGGCTGCGTGTTCTGCGCCTCGGTGCACTCGCGCTTCGCCGCGCACCACAGCAAGCGCACGGACGATGTCGACCTGCTCCTCGACGAGGGTGTGGACGCCGACCTCGGCGAGCGCTGGAACGCGATCGTCGCGGCATCCGTCGCCCTGACCGACACCCCGAACGCGTTCGGCGAGGACGAGATCGTGCGGTTGCGTGCCGCCGGACTTGACGACCTGGAGATCTCGGACCTCATCCACGGCGCCGCGTTCTTCAACTGGGCGAACCGGCTGATGCTGTCGATCGGACGGCCGGTGGCCCCGGCCTGATCGACCTCGAGGGTCCCGCTGTCAGGGGACCAGGATGATCTTGCCCGAGGCGGCGCCGGACTCCATGAGCTCATGGGCCTGCGCCGCCTCGGTCAGCGGCAGCTGGGGGCCGAGCTCGATCACGAAGTCGCCGGTGTCGAGGAGGGCGATCGTCTCGGGCAGCGCCTCGGCGCGCCAGGCGAGCTCCTGATCCGTCAGGGGCACGGGCGAGCCGCCGGAGAAGGCACGGATGCCGAAGGATGCGGCATCCGGTCCGCGCACGATCGTCGCGATCCGGTCGCGGTCGGAGACGAGGGCGAGCGAGGTCTCGATCGCCTCGTCGGTGCCGGCGCAGTCCAGCGCCACGGTGACGGCCTCCGGGGCGGCGTCGCGCACGCGGTCGAGCAGGCCGTCGCCGTAGGCCACGGGGATCGCGCCGAGCTCGCGCAGCTGGTCGTGGCGGGCGGGGCTCGCCGTCGCGATCACGGTCGCGCCCCAGCCGACGGCGAACTGCACCGCGGCCTGACCGACCGAGCCCGAGCCGCCGTGCACGAGCAGCACGTCGCCCTCGGTCACCCCGAGCGAGCGCAGCGCCTGGTAGGCGGTGCCCGCGGGGATCCCGATCGCCGCGCCCTCGGCGGTGGTGACCGAGTCGGGGAGCTTCGCGAGGTTGTCGGTAGAGATGGCGAGCGCCGAGGCGTAGGTGCCGTGCCCGTCGCGGATCGCCACGCGGTCGCCGACCGCGAAGTCGTCGACGCCTTCGCCGAGCACTTCGATGACCCCTGCTCCGTCGAAGCCGACCGGACGCGGTTCGGTGATCGGGGGCGACGGCCGCTTGCCGCTGCGCAGCTTGGCGTCGATGGGGTTCGCCCCCGCCGCCTCGATGCGGACCACGACCTCGCCGCGGGCCGCGACGGGATCGGGGATCTCCATCAGGTGCAGGACATCGGGGGAGCCGAGCTCGGTGTAGACGATCGCGCGTGCCATGGATTCAGGCTACCCGCGACGCACACCCGCCGTCGCGGATCAGCGCCCGGACAGCACCTTCATGATCCGCTGCGGCGACACCGGCTGCGCGGTGCCGAGACGCTGCGCGAACACGCTGACGCGGTACTCCTCCAGCAGCCAGCGCACCTCGACGAGCGCGGGGGGAGCGTCGCGGGTGAGGGGGATCGTGCCCCCGGCATCCTCGAACGCCTTCGCCATCCGCTCGTACTCGGTCATGCGCGCGCGGTCCTTGCCCGGTTCGCTCCCGAGCGTCTTCAGCCGGTCGAGCATGCCTTCGAGGTACCGCGGGAAGTGCGCGAGACGGTCGACGCCGGCGGCCGAGACGAAGCCCGGATGCAGCAACCCGCTCAACTGCGTGCGGATGTCGTTCAGCGGGCCGAGCAGAGCGAGCGAGTTCTGCGACTTGATGCCGCGTTCGACGTCTCGGGACTTCGTGAGGATGCGGGCCACCAGCGAGACGCACGCGAAGAGCTGATCCACCAGGACGGCCGAGACCGCATCGCGCACCCGCGCGAAGTCGGCTTCGCTGCGCACGATGCCGCCCGGCGCCGCCTGCTCGATGACCTGCCGCGCCACGGCCGCGCGGCAGTCCTCGATGAGGGCGGCGGCGGACTGGTAGGGCGAGGCGGCGAGCGCGAGCTTCTCCTGGCTCGTCAGGTGCTCCTGCACGTACGAGGAGGGGGAGGGGACGCCCAGCAGCACGAGCCGCAGCACGCCGTCGCGGGTGGCGGCGACCGCGGCATCCGGGGTCGACTCGACCCGCACCGACACGCTCTTGCCCTGATCGACGATCGCCGGGTAGCCGCGCACGACGCCGCCGGCGACGCGGGTGTCGAGCACCTCGGGCAGGTCTCCCAAGGTCCAGGCCGTGAGGCCGGTCTGCTCCAGTTGCGGGCGCTTCGGCGCGCTCAGAGCCCCCGGCTGCACGGGCCCCGACTTCGGTGGCGCGGCGATCGAGCGGGCCACGCTGCTGCGCGCACGGTCGGACAGCTGCGTCTGCAGTGCCCGCAGGTCACGCCCGGACCCGACCACCCGACCGCGCTCATCGACCGCGCGGAAGTTCATGCGCAGGTGCGGCGGCACGCGGTCGTCGTCGAAGTCGGCGGCGGACACGAGCTGGTTGGCGAGCGGCTGGATGAGTCGGGCCAGCGCCTCCTTGAGCGTGCGCGGCGGCAGGCCGCCGTGTGATTCGGGCCCCTGCTCGGCCAGCTCGGCCCCGAATTTCTCGGCCCAGTCCGCGGCGGGGACGACGTGGCGGCGGATGGCCTTGGGGAGGGCGCGCAGCAGACCCGTCACGAGCTCGGCGCGCAGGCCCGGGACCTGCCAGTCGAATCCGCGGTCCTCGAGCTGCGCGAGCAGGGGCAGTGGCACGACCACGCTCACACCGTCGTCGTCGGCGCCCGGCTCGAACCGGTACGCCAGCCCCAGCACCTGGTCGCCCTGCGTCCATCGTGTCGGGAACTCGCGCTGGTCCGCGCGCTCCTCGTCGTCGATCAGGTCGCTCTCGCGCATCACGAGCAGCTTCGGCGTCGTCGCCATGGCCTCGCGCCACCAGCTCTCGAAGGAGCGCACGTCGAACACGTCGGCGGGGATGCGCTCGTCGTAGAACCGGAACACGGCCTCGTCGCCGGCGAGGATGTCGCGGCGGCGCTCGCGCTCCTCCAGCTTCTCGAGGCGCTTGCGCAGCTCGGCATTGCTGCGCCAGAACGCGCTCACCCGCTTGTCGATCCGCGTCGGATCCCACTCGCCCTCGACGAGCGCGTGGCGCACGAAGAGCTCGCGCGAGGCCGCCCGGTCGATGCGCGCGAACTGCACGCGGCGACGCGGGATGATCTCGAGCCCGAACAGCGTCACCTTCTCGAACGCGACGGCGGCACCGGCATCCTTCGACCAGTGCGGCTCGGTCACCTGCCGTTTGGCGAGGTCGCCGGCGAGGGACTCGGCCCAGGCCGGATCGATCGCGGCGACCGTGCGCGCGAACGTGCGGGAGGTCTCCACGATCTCGGCTGCGATCACCGCCTGCGGGCTCTTCTTGCGCAGGCCCGAGCCGGGGAAGATCGAGAAGCGGATGCCGCGGGCGCCCCGGTACTCCGCGATGCGTCGGCCCTTCGGCTCCTTCGCCGGGGAGTGCGACTTGCCCGCAGGGGCGGTGCGCTCGTCGAGGATGCCGATCTGCGAGAGCAGGCCGGCCAGCAGGGCGCGATGGATGGCGTCGGGGTCGCTCGTGCCACCGGCCTCGCCCTCGCGGCCGGACGTCTTCACGAGCGTGCGCAGCTGGCGGTGCACGTCGAACCACTCGCGCACCCGCACGTAGTTGAGGTGCTCGGAGCGGCACAGCCGGCGAAACGCGCTCGATCCGAGCTCGCGCTGCTGTTCGCGGAGGTGGTTCCAGAGGTTCAGCAGGGTCAGGAAGTCGCTGGTCGGGTCGACGAAGCGGGCGTGCAGGCGGTCGGCCTCCTCACGGCGCTCCTCCGGCCGCTCCCGCACATCCTGGATCGTCATGCCCGACACGATCGCGAGCACGTCGCGCGTCACCGACGAGTGGGTCCCTGAGCCTCCGCCCTGGGTCCCTGAGCCCGTCGAAGGGCGCCCCGCCTCGATCAGCATCCGCGCGAACCGCGGGTCGATCGGCATCCGCGCGATGTCGCGGCCGGTGCGGGTGAGGTGCGGGGATCCTTGATCCGGTCCCTGAGCCGGCCGAAGGGCGACCGCACCGAGCTCGGTGAGCAGGTCGAACGCGGCCTTCACCCCTCGCGAGTCGGGCGGGGTGAGGAACGGGAACGCGGTGATGTCGCCGAAGCCGAGCGACAGCATCTGCAGGATGACGGAGGCGAGGGAAGTGCGAAGGATCTCGGGCTCGGTGTACTCCGGTCGCCGGTCGTAGTCCTCCTCCGAGTAGAGGCGGATCGCGATGCCGTCGCTGGTGCGGCCCGCGCGCCCGGATCGCTGGTTCGCCGAGGCCTGCGAGACCGCCTCGATCGGCAGTCGCTGCACCTTGGAGCGATTGCTGTAGCGCGAGATGCGCGCGGTGCCGGTGTCGATCACGTACTTGATGCCGGGGACCGTGAGGCTCGTCTCGGCGACGTTCGTGGCGAGGATCACCCGGCGGCGCACGCCCGCCACCCGGCTGCGCTCGAACACGCGGTGCTGATCCGCGGCGGAGAGGCGTCCGAACAGGGGAAGTACCTCGGTGGGGGCGCGGTCGTTCGCGTAGGCGCCCCTCACGGCGTCGGCCGCATCCCGGATCTCGGCCTCGCCGGGGAGGAACACGAGCACGTCGCCCGGCGCCTCGCGGTCGAGCTCCCGGAGGGCGGCGACGATCGCCGAGACCTCGTCCTCCGGTTCGGCCGGTGCGCTCTCGTCGTCCGCATCCTCGACCGGACCGCGGTAGCGGATCTCCACGGGGTAGGTGCGGCCCGAGACCTCGATGATCGGCGCCGGTGTGCCGTCCGGGGCGGCGAAGTGCTTCGCGAAGCTCTCCGGATCGATCGTGGCCGAGGTGATGATCACCTTGAGGTCGGGGCGCTCCGGCAGGATGCGGGCCAGGTAGCCGAGCAGGAAGTCGACGTTCAGGGAGCGCTCGTGCGCCTCGTCGATGATGATCGTGTCGTAGCGGGTGAGCAGCCGATCGCGGTGGATCTCGTTGAGCAGGATGCCGTCGGTCATCAGAGCGATGCGGGTGGCATCGGAGACCTTGTCGGTGAAGCGCACCTTGTAGCCGACGAGCGTGCCCAGCTCGACCTGGAGCTCTTCCGCGACCCGCTCGGCGATCGTCCGCGCGGCGAGGCGGCGGGGCTGGGTGTGCGCGATGCGCTCCCGACCCAGCTCGAGCGCGATCTTCGGCAGCTGGGTCGTCTTCCCCGAGCCCGTGGCGCCCGCGACGATCACGACCTGGTGGTCGCGGATGGCGTCGCCGATCTCGCCCCGGGCAGTGCTGACGGGCAGCTCCGGGGGATAGGAGATCACGGGGGAGGACATAGCCCTCCATCGTATGACGGGAATCGCCCTCTACGATCATCTGGTGATCACCGCGCTCGCCCCCGTCCGCTGGTTCCGCGAGTTCGGGCGCCCGCCGCGCATCCTCGGTCTGGATGTCGCTCGGGGACTGGCGATCCTCGGCATGGCCGGCGCGCACGTCGGCGAGACCGAGGCCTTCGAGTGGCTCGACCCGACGACGTGGACCGACCTCGTGCACGGGCGGTCGTCGATCCTCTTCGCACTCCTCGCCGGGGTGTCCATCGCCCTGATGACCGGACGCAGCGTGCTCCCCGAGCGCGAGCGCCTCCCGAGCATCCGCCTGAACCTGGTCGGGCGCGGGGCGGTGATCTTCCTGATCGGACTGGCCCTGGAGATGCTGAACACCCCCATCGCGGTGATCCTCACCCTGTACGGCATCCTCTATGTCGCGGTGATCCCGTTCCTCCGGTGGCGTCCGTGGCAGCTGCTGCTCGCCGCGGCCTTGCTCGCTCTCCTCGGCCCCGCGCTGCTCGCGTTCCTCGGTGCCGTGATGCTGCAGCCGTTCGGCACCGGGATCGGCTTCGTGCTCTACGGCACCTACCCGATCACGGTGTGGCTCGCCCTCGTTCTCGGCGGCATGGCGTTGGGGCGGATGCACGTCGAACGAGTGCGCACCGCCGTGATCGCACTCGCCGTCGGCGTCGTGCTCGCGGTCGTCGGCTACGGGCTCGGGGGCATCGGCCAGGCAGCGGGTTTCAGCACGCCTGCGGAGGACAGCAGTTCATCGTTCGTCGATTCCTCGTTCAGCGAGAGCTCCTTCGATGGGTCGTTCCCCGAGAGCGATGGCGGCGCGGTGTCGACGCCGAGCGGGTGGGAGGGGTATCCGCAGGCGCTGTCGGCGTCGGATCCACTGGGCGCGGTGCTCGCTGCCGTGTTCGCGGTCGAGCCGCACAGCGGCGGAACCGCCGAGGTGCTCGGCTCCGGTGGGTTCGCGCTCACGGTGATCGCGCTGTGCCTGCTGCTGAGCAGACCGCTGCGGTGGGTGCTGCTGCCGCTGGGTGCGCTGGGCTCCATGCCGCTGACGGCATACAGTGCGCACGTGCTGTCGATCACGCTCGTCGGCGGGCCTGGAGGTTTCTTCTCCAGCAACGCGTTCTGGGCAGCGACCGCCGTCGGTCTGCTGGTGGCGACGACGCTCTGGTCGATGTTCTTCGGCCGAGGACCGCTGGAACGATTCGTCGGTCGCGGGGCGGCTGCGATGGCGGCCGTCCCGCGGCGCTGACTGCCTGCCCTGACTTCTTTCTTCACCCGGCGGCCTCGACGTCGGATGCCGGTCATAGGCTGGAGCAATGAGTATTCCTGCACTCGAACTGAACGACGGCAATTCCATCCCGCAGCTCGGCTACGGCGTCTTCAAGGTGCCGCCGGCAGAGACCGAGCGCGCGGTGAGCGAGGCGCTCGAGATCGGCTACCGCCACATCGACACCGCCGCGATCTACGGCAACGAAGAGGGCGTCGGCGCCGCGATCGCGGCCGCCGGAATCGCCCGTGACGAGCTGTTCATCACGACCAAGCTCTGGAACGACCGCCACCACGACGACGAGCCGCGCGCGGCCATCGGCGAGAGCCTCGACAAGCTCGGCCTCGAGAAGGTCGACCTGTACCTGGTGCACTGGCCCACCCCGGCCAAGGACGACTACGTGCACGCCTTCGCGAAGCTCGTCGAACTCCGTGAGGCGGGTCTCACCCGCAGTATCGGCGTCTCGAACTTCCTGGTCCCGCACCTGGAGCGCACGGTGAAGGAGACCGGTGTCGTGCCGGCCGTGAACCAGATCGAGCTGCACCCCGCCTACCAGCAGCGCGACGTGGTCGCCTGGGCCGACGCGAACGGCGTCAAGATCGAGGCCTGGGGTCCGCTCGGTCAGGGCAAGTACGACCTGTTCGGCACCCCCGCGGTGGCGGACGCCGCAGCCGCGCACGGGGTCACCCCCGCGCAGGCCGTGCTGCGCTGGCACCTGCAGAAGGGGATCATCGTGTTCCCGAAGTCGGTGCGCGCGGAGCGCCTGCGCGAGAACCTCGACGTCTTCGGCTTCGAGCTGACCGACGCCGAGATCTCGGCGATCGACGCCCTCGACCCGCTCGACGGCTCGGGCCGTGTCGGCTCGCACCCGGACGAGGTCAACTGACCCCGGTCGCCCATTCCGGCCCTCGGGCCCACATGACGCCCCGTGTCGCTCCGCGCGACACGGGGCGTCGTCGTGAGTAGCTTCGAGGCATGACAGCTCCGTTCCGCGTCGTGGCCGTGTCGGGATCCCTGCACGAGCCGAGCAAGACGACCGCCCTCGTCCGCGCGATCACGGACGCGATCGCCGATCGTGCCGAGGTCGAGTCGCAGCTCATCGAGCTCACGCAGATCGGCCCGGGACTGGCCGGCGCGCTCCAGCGCGACCAGTTGCCGCCCGAGGTCGAGGCGCAGCTGCAGGCCATCGAGTCGGCCGACCTGCTGATCGTGGGCAGCCCCGTCTACCGCGCCTCGTTCACCGGACTCTTCAAGCACCTCTTCGACTTCGTCGGCCAGTACGACCTGGTGGGAAAGCCCGTGCTGCTCGCGGCGACCGGCGGCGGGGAGAAGCACGCGCTGATCATCGAGCACCAGCTGCGGCCGCTGTTCGCGTTCTTCCAGGCGCTCACCCTCCCGGTCGGGGTCTACGCCAGCAACACCGATTTCGACGGGTACGAGATCGCCTCGGATGTGCTGCAGGCGCGCATCGCGCTGGCCGCCGAGCGTGCCCTGCCGCTGGTCGGCTACGCGGCTGCGCGCCCGGTCGAGCTTCTCGTCAGCTGACCGCGCGCCCTCCCTACGGCGTAGCGTGAGGGCATGACGAACCGGCTCGCCGACACGCTCAGTCCGTACCTCCGCGCTCACGCCGACAACCCCGTCGACTGGTACCCGTGGGGTGAGGAGGCGTTTGTCGAAGCCCGGCGCCGCGACGTGCCGCTGCTGATCTCGATCGGCTACTCGACCTGCCACTGGTGCCATGTTATGGCGCGGGAGTCGTTCGCCGACCCCGACACCGCCGCCCTCATCAACGACGGTTTCGTGGCGGTGAAGGTCGACCGCGAGGAGCATCCGCACGTCGACGGCGCCTACATGGCCGCGGCCTCCGCCTTCACGCAGAATCTCGGCTGGCCGCTCACGGTCTTCACGACGCCTCGAGGTCGCACGTTCTATGCCGGCACTTACTGGCCGCCGGAAGCCCGTGGTCAGATGCCCGGGTTCCGCGACGTGCTCGCCGCGGTGCGGGAGGCCTGGACGCTGCGGCGCGCGCAGGCCGAGGAGTCGGCGGATGCCGTGACCGACGCCCTCGCTCGCGCGGCGAACTCCAGGCCCTCCGACCTGCCCGACGTGGTGGCGATCGCGACGGCGGCGGAGGCGATCGCGCAGCGGGAGGACCGCGTCTACGGCGGCTTCGGCGGCGCCCCGAAATTCCCCGTCGCCACCACGCTGCGGTTCCTGCAGCATCCGGTGGTGCGGGAGGGCGCTCCACAGGCGGCGGCGTCGGCGGCACGGGCGCTCGCTGCGATGGCGGGTTCCGACCTCCGCGATGCCGACGGCGGCTTCTTCCGCTACGCCACCCAGCGTGACTGGACCGTGCCGCACTATGAACGGATGCTCACCGACAACGCGCAGCTGCTCGACGTCGCGCGGGACGCGGGGGAGGAGTCCACGGTGCGAGGAATCGCCGCCTTCCTGGTCGACGTGCTGCGGCGCGACGGCGGTGGATTCGGTGCCGCGCAGGATTCCGAGTCGACGATCGACGGCGCCCGCAGCGAGGGCGGCTATTACATGCGTCCCGTCGCCGACCGGACGGGCCTGGAGCCTCCCGCCGTCGACGGCAAGGTGATCACGGGGTGGAACGGGCTCGCGATCGGCGCCCTCGCCCGGGCGGGGGCGGCCTACGGCGCACAGGGCTGGATCGACGCCGCCGCTGCCGCCGCCGACCACGTGCTGCGGGTCAATCGGAACGCCGCGGGTGCGCTCGTGCGCACATCGCTCGACGGCCGCGCATCCGCCGCCGTCGCGACGCCCGCAGACCTCGGGCTCCTCGCCGACGGCCTGTTCGCGCTCGCCCTGGCGACCGGGGACGCCGAGTGGGCCGTGACCGCACGCGGCATCCTCGACGACGCTCTCGCCGGCACCGGTGGCGACGATCCACTGCTCTCGGCGCAGGGGATCGCCACCTCTCCCGACCAGACCGACGGTGACCTGCCGTCCGATGCCGCAGCCGTTGCCGGGGCCGCGCTCACCGCTTGGTGGCTGGGTGCAGGAGACCGCTATCGCGAGGCCGCCGCCGCGACCGTGAGCGCCCTCGCGTCGCGCGCGATCGAGCAGCCTTTCGCCCACGGCACGCTGCTGCGGGTGGCGGCGGGCCTCGCCCTTCCGCCTCGGCAGCTCGTGGTGACGACGGCCGACCGCGACGGTGCGCTCGCCGCAGCAGCCCGGGCCGCGGATGCCGAGGCCATCGCCGTCGTCACTCCCGCGCAGGCGCAGGCGTTCGCCGCTGCCGGGTTCGAGCTGTTCGAGGGCAAGGACGCGTCCGCAGAGCGCGCCTACGACTGCCGTGCGTTCGTGTGCCGCCTGCCCGTGAGTGACCCGGCGGAGGTCTCCACCTCCCGCTGACACTCCGGCCGCGGTGCACAATCTGCACAGCGATTCCCCCGCAGGCACCGTCCGGTTGCGCGGGTTGCGCAGCATCCAATGAACCGATTGCCCAGTGCCCGGCATCCGTTCTACTGTTGCGCGACCCCACCCGCGATCACAGCAAGGATGCTCTGACGATGCCCCTCCCCACCCGCGCCGGACTCGACGCCGTTCCCGCGTACCGTCAGGGGCGCTCCGCCCCGGCCGGTGCGTCGAAGCTCTCCTCCAACGAATCGCCGCATCCGCCGCTCGCCTCGGTCGCACAGGCCGTGCGTGACCGGATCGACGGCATCAACCGCTACCCGGACATGAGTGCCGCCGCCCTTCGTGAGCGCCTCGCCGCCCGCTACGGCGTGGATCCCGCCGAGGTCACCGTCGGTGCGGGTTCGGTCGAGATCGCCGCGCAGCTCATCCACGCGGTGGCGGGCGACGGCGACGAGGTCGTCTTCGCCTGGCGGTCCTTCGAGGCGTACCCCTCGCTGGTCCGCATCGCCGGGGCCACGCCGGTGGCCGTGCCGCTCGACGCCGACCACGTGCACGACCTCGACGCGATGCTCGCCGCGATCACCCCGCGCACCCGCCTGATCTTGGTGTGCAACCCGAACAACCCCACCGGGACCGTTGTGGGCGCCGACGAGCTGGAGCGCTTCGTCGCCGCCGTGCCGCACGACGTGCTCGTGGTGATCGACGAGGCGTACGTGCACTTCGACACGACCGAGAGCCGCGGTGCCGGCATCGAGCTGTTCCGCCGCCACCCGCACGTGGCCGTGCTGCACACCTTCTCGAAGGCCTACGGGCTCGCCGGGCTCCGCATCGGCTATGCGATCGCCCCGGCTGCCGTCGCCGAGAACCAGCGCAAGGTCGCCGTGCCGTTCGGCGTGACCGACCTCGCCCAGACCGCCGCCCTCGCCTCGCTGGATGCCGAGGACGAGCTGGCCACACGCATCGGCGAGGTCATCGAGCAACGAGAGCGCCTGCACGACGTGCTCACCGTCGCGGGCTGGCCCGCCGTCCGCTCGCAGGCGAATTTCGTCTGGGTTCCGTCCGGCGGTCGCACCCCGGAGCTCGAGGAGCTGCTGCAGGCGGGAGGCGTGATCGCGCGGGCCTTCGCCGGGGAGGGGATCCGCATCTCCTCCGGCTCCTCGACCGACATCGATCGCGTGGAACAGGCGCTCACCGCATCCACTTCGGAGGCTGCTGCATGACTACCGAACTCCCGCCCACCACCACGACCACCAAGGGTCTGCATCCGGGGCTCACCCGTCGCCAGATCTCGATGATGGGGCTCGGCGGCGCGATCGGCGCCGGCCTGTTCGTCGGATCCGGGCAGGCGATCAGCATCGCCGGTCCCGCCGTCCTGGTCTCCTACCTCGTCGCCGGCGGCATCGTCGTGCTCGTGATGGCGATGCTCGCCGAGATGGTCGCGGCACGACCGAGCTCCGGTGCCTTCAGCTCGTACGCCCAGAAGGCGATGGGGCGCAGCGTCGGCAGCGCGGTCGGATGGCTCTACTGGATCCAGCTCGTCGTCGTGATCGCGGCCGAGGCGACGGGCGCCGGTGCGATCGTGGCCAACTGGACGCCGGGCATCCCCGCCTGGGTGTGGGTGCTGATCTTCGTCGTGGCGCTCACCGCGGTGAACCTGTTCGGCGTGCGCAACTACGGTCGCTTCGAGTTCTGGTTCGCGGCGATCAAGGTCGCGGCGATCATCGCCTTCCTCGTGGTGGGGGTGTGCGCGATCGTCGGGCTCATCCCGGGGGTGCCCGCGACCGGCATCGCGAACCTCGTCGACAACGGCGGCTTCGCCCCGAACGGCATCGCCGGCATCGCGGGTGCGCTGCTCATCGTGGTGTTCGCATTCGGAGGCACCGAGGTCGTTGCGATCGCCGCCGCCGAGTCGAACGACCCCGCACACAACATCCGCCGCATCGTGCGTGAGGTGCTCGTGCGCATCCTCGTCTTCTACGTCGGGTCGATCTTCGTGATCGTCGCGGTGCTGCCGTGGAACGACCCCGCGGTCAAGGACGGCCCGTTCTCGGCGGTGCTCGAAACCCTGAACGTGCCCGGCGTCGGCCTCGTGATGGACCTGATCGTGATCATCGCGCTGCTGTCGGCCATGAACGCGAACATCTACGGCGCCTCCCGCATGGCGTACTCGCTGGGGGAGCGCGGCCTCGCTCCGCTGGCCGCCACCCGCACGAGCCTCAAGGGCGTGCCGTTCGTCGCCGTGCTCGCCTCGGTCGCCTTCGGCTTCGTGACGGTGGGACTCAACTGGGCGTTCCCCGATGTCGTCCTGCCGGCCCTCCTCAACGTCGTCGGCTCGACGCTGCTCGTGATCTGGACGGCGACGGCGATCGCGCAGATCATCCTCCGCACTCGCGCGGACCGCGCGGGCGAGGAGATGCCGATGCGGATGTGGGGTTTCCCGTGGCTGTCCTGGTTCTGCCTGGTGCTGCTCGCCGCGGTGATCGCGCTCGCGATGATCGATGAGGCGGCGCGCATCCAGCTGCTGTTGACCCTCGCGCTCACCGGTGTGCTGCTCCTCGTCGCCCGGGCGACCAGGGGAGTCGCCCGGCCCGGCGTACCCCGGGAGTAGCCGATGCGCATCGATCGCCTCGACGCCCAGCTCATCCGGCTGCTCACCGAGTCGCCGCAGCTGCCGATCCTCGAGGTCGCGCGGCGGCTCGGGATCGCCCGCGGCACCGCGACGAGCCGTCTCGCGCGCCTGCATGAGGGCGGGGTGATCGAGGCGATCGTGCCGCGCGTCGACCCGGCCGGCTTCGGCTACGGCGTGGTCGCCTTCTGCCTGGTCGAGATCGATCAGAAGGTCGGGCACGACGAGGTGGCGACGGCCCTCGCCGACGCGGTGCCCGAAATCGTCGACATGCACACGGTCACGGGGGCGAGCGACATGCAATTGCGGCTGGTGGCGCGGGATGCCACCCGGCTGCAGGAGGTGCTCGACCGGGTCGCGCTCGTGCCCGGCGTCGCGCGCACGGCGTCATCGATCGCGATGCGCACGCACCTCTCCGGGCGCGTGCTCCCGCTGGTGGATCACGTCGCGACAGACGATCCCGCCTAGCGCCTCACACCCAGCCGGGCAGCCAGTTGTGCAGCAGCCAGAACTCGTACGGCACGCTCATCCCGGTCCACAGCGGCAGGAAGAACGCCGAGACGAGCACGACGAACACGAGGAAGATCATCACCGTGCGCTCGCCGGACTGCCGCCGGTACAACGGGTCCTCGCGCTTTCCGGCGATGATCCGCAGCGTCATCGCCAGCGCGAGGACGAGGAAGGGCATCATCACGACCGTGTAGAACTGGAAGATCGTGCGCTCGGGGAACATCAGCCACGGCAGGTAGGTGACGGCGAGTCCCACGAGCGGAACGGTCAGCTCCGGCCCGACCGGCTGTCGCGTGATCCAGCTGCGCACCAGCCGGTAGATCAGATACACGGCCGCAGCGACCCCGCCGTACCAGATGAGTGGATTGGGGACGGCGGAGATCACGCCGATGCAGTGATCCGTGCCGCAGCCTGAAGGGGAGGGGTCGACCCAGACCGCGGTCGGGCGCAGCAGCAGCGGCCACTCCCGCGCGGGGCTCGCATAGGGGTGCCCGCGGCTCAGGCCGACGTGGAATCCGAGCATCGACTCGTGGTACTTCCACAGCGCGAGCAGGGGGTTGGCGTCGCTCTTGCGGTCGTAGCCGCCGGCGGTGACGAGCCACCCGGACCAGCTGACGAGGTAGACCGCGAGAGCAGGGAAGACGAGCAGCACGAAGGAGACGGGACCCTGGCGGAAGGCGGCGGCGGTCGGCCACAGCACCACACCCGCGCGGCGTCGAGCGAGTGCATCGGTGACCACGACGTACAGTCCGAAGCCGGCGAGGACGTACAGTCCCGACCACTTCACGGCGCACGCCGCACCCAGGGCGAGCCCCGCGGAGATCAGCCAGGGGCGCCGCCACAGGACGGGTCCCCAGAACGGATCCGGTGCGTCGGGGTCGCGTCTCTCGAGCACGGGGATCGTCCGCTGCCGGTCGATCAGCACGAACAGCACGCCGAGCAGGATGAAGAAGGTGAGGATGCCGTCGAGCAGGGCGATCCGGCTCATCACGATGCTGAGCCCATCGATCGCGAGCAGGGTGCCGGCCACGCTCGCGACGACCACCGAGCCGCTGAGGCGCCGGGCGATGAGATACACCAGCAGCACGGAACCCGCGCCGAACAGGGCCGTG
>NZ_JBSHGY010000013.1:0-70650 GCF_053618035.1 Microbacterium sp. NPDC055665
GTGTCCTGCGCGGGCCCCTGCTGTGCAGAGCTTCGATCCTGCGTGCTTGCGCACGCCTGATGACCAGCGGTCTTCGGTGGCCCCACCTCTGCCCCCCCCGGGGCCGGGGGGGGGCGGGCGCGGGGGGGGGGGGGGCGGGGGCAAACACCTACTCTATCGCCCCCTTCCACATTTGGGGGCCCCGGTGGGGCCGCGGGGCCACCACATCCATCCTTCCGATCAGCTCACATCGAGGTGCTCACGACGCCGGCGCAGGGCCAATCCCCCGCCGAGGGCGAGAAGGAGTCCGGCTGCGACGAGGCCGCCGAGCGCGAGCTCGCCGCCGGTGATCGCGAGCCCGGTGGGCGGCGGTACGCGGTGGGCGGTGGCGCATTCCGCGTCGGGGTCGCACGACCCGGCCGGGTCGGCCGTCGAGACGACGTTGCCGATCTCGCGGTCACCCGCACCCGTCACGGTCACCGAATAGGTGATGGTGACCACAGCACCCTCGGCGAGATCTCCGCTCCAGTGCAACTCGGTTCCGTCGCGGACGACGGATCCGGCGGTGGCCGTGGCGTCGTCGTTGAACGTCGCGTCGTCGAGCACTCCCGACAGATCATCGTCGACGGTGGCACCGGTGATCGGACCGACTCCTCGTTGCGTGACGGTGACCGTGTAGGTCACGGTGTCGCCGGTCGCGACCGTCGACCCGGAGGTGGGGTCGGAGGTCTTCGAGAACTCGTAGGAGCCCACCTCGTCCACCGTCGCGCAGTCCGTCTCGGTCGCGCAGCCCGCGCTCGTCACCACGTTGCGCAGCGTCCCGTCACCGGAACCGATGTCACCGACGGTGACCGAGTAGGTGATCGAGACGACATCGCCGACAGCGAGGTCGGCGGCCCACGTGAGCGTCGATCCGTCGATCGTCGCGGTTCCCGCGTCTGCGGCGACGTCTCCGTTGTATGCGGCGTCATCGAGCACAGCGCCGAGGTCGTCCGAGAGCGTCGCCCCCGTGACGGCTCCCGGCCCGGTCTGTGTGACCGTGATCGTGTAGTCGACCACCTGACCCTCGGCAACGGTCGAACCCGACGCCGGTTCGGACGTCTTCACCACGACGTACGCTCCCACGTAGTGCTCAGTGCTGCACTCGGCGTCGGTGGCACACCCCGGGCTCGTGACAACGTTCGCGAGCGTCAGGTCGCCCGCACCCGTGACGGTGACCGAGTAGGTGATCGTGACCACTGCCCCCGGCGCCAGGTCGGATGTCCACGCCAGGGTCTCCCCCGCGTCGTCGAACACCGGGGTGCCGATGCTCGCGGCGGCGTCGTCGTTGTAGTCGGCGTCATCCAGCACGTCGGTGAGGTCGTCCGACAGGGTCGCGCCGGTCACCGCACCCGGGCCTGACTGCGTGACGGTGAGCGTGTAGGTCACCGTGTCGCCCTCCTCGACGCTGGAGCCCGACACGGGATCGGCCGACTTCGCGACGGCATAGTCACCGTAGAGATGCTCAGTCGAGCATTCGTCCGCACATCCTGGACTCGTGACGGCATTCGTGAGAACGCCGTCGCCCGCCCCGGTGACCGTCACCGAATACGTGATCGTGATCGTCTCGCCCACATCCAGGGCACCGTTCCAGGTGAGGGTCCCGGCGTCGTACGCCACGTCTCCCGCGGTCGCGGTCTCGTCATCGTTGTACGTTGCATCGTCGAGCACGGCGGCGAGGTCGTCGGACAGGGTCGCATCCGCGACCGAGCCGGCACCGGACTGCGTGACGACGATCGTGTACTCGATCGTGCTGCCGGCTGCGACCGTCGATCCTGCCGCCGGGTCGGAGCTCTTCACGACGGTGTAGCCGCCGACCAGATGTGCGGTCGAACACTCGGTGTCGCAGCCGGGACTGGTGACGACGTTGGTCAGAGTGCCGTCTCCCGCGCCCGTGATCGTCACGGAATAGGTGACGGTCACGGTCGCACCGACGGCGAGGTCGCCGTCCCAACTCACGGTCGCCGTCGCCGGGTCGAAACCGACCGTGCCCGATGTCGCCGCCGCATCACCGTTGAACGTCGCGTCATCGAGCACCGCGGCCAAGTCGTCGTCGAGCGTCGCAGCGGTCACCGATCCCGGACCCGACTGCGTCACCGTCAGCGTGTACGTCACGACATCGTCGGCCTGCACACTCGAACCCGACTCCGGATCCGACGACTTCACCACGGTGTAAGCGCCGACGAAGTGCTCCGTGCCGCACTCTGCCGCCTCGGCGCAACCCGGGCTTGTGACGACGTTCGCGAGCTCCCCGTCACCGCCATCGGTCACCGTGACCGAATAGGTGATGGTCACCACCCCACCGACGCCGAGATCACCCGACCAGTCGAGCGTCGAGTCGTCGACCACCGCCGACCCCGCAGTTGCGGCGACGTCGTCGTTGTAGTCCGCGTCGTCGAGCACCGCGGTGAGGTCGTCCGACAGGGTCGCGGCGGTCACCGCACCCGGCCCGGACTGGGTGACGGTGAGCGTGTAGGTCACCGTGTCACCGGCCTCGACGCTCGAGCCCGACACGGGATCGGCCGACTTCACGACCGCATAGTCACCGTAGAGATGCTCAGTCGAGCACTCGTCCGCACATCCCGGGCTGGTGACCGCATTCGTCAACGTGCCGTCACCGGCACCGTCCACCGTCACCGAGTACGTGATCGTGACCGTGTCGCCGACGCCCAACGCACCGCTCCACGTGAGCACGCTGGCATCGACCGCCACGTCACCCGCGGTCGCACTCACGTCACCGTTGTAGTCCGCATCGTCCAGCACCGCGGCGAGGTCATCCGAGAGGGAAGCATCCGCCACCGCACCGTCACCCGTCTGCGTGACCACGATCGAATACTCGATCGTGTCACCCATCGTGACCGTCGATCCGTCGGCGGGGTCGGAGCTCTTCACGACGGTGTAGCTGCCGATGAAATGCTCGGTCGAGCACGCCGTCGTACAACCGGGGCTCTCCACGACATTCGTGAGCGTTCCATCGCCGGCTCCCGTGATCGTCACGGAATACGTGATCGTCACCGTCGCACCGACAGCGAGGTCGCCGTCCCAGCTCACGGTCGCCGTCGCCGGGTCGAAACCGACCGTGCCCGATGTCGCCGCCGCATCACCGTTGAACGTCGCGTCATCGAGCACCGCGGCCAGGTCGTCATCGAGCGTCGCCCCCCGGACCGAACCCAGGCCCGACTGCGCCACCGTCAGCGTGTACGTGACCACGTCACCGGCCTGCACACTCGAACCCGACTCCGGATCCGACGACTTCACGACCGAATACGAACCCACCAGATGATCCGTGCTGCACTCCGTGGTGCACCCAGGACTCGTCACCACGTTCGCGAGTTCCCCATCGCCCGCACCCGTGACCGTGACCGAGTAGGTGATCGTCACCACTCCACCGACACTGAGATCACCCGACCACTCGAGCGACTCCGCGTCCTCATCGAATGAGAACGTGCCGGACGTCGCGGCCAGGTCGTCGTTGTAGTCCGCGTCATCCAGCACCGCGGCGAGGTCATCCTCGAGCGAGGCGCCGACGACTGCGGCGAGGCCCTGCTGGCTCACCGTCAACGTGTACGTGATGACGTCACCACTCGCCACGGCGGCACCCGAGGCGGGGTCGGCCGACTTGACCACGGTGTAGCCGCCGACCGGGGTGTTCGTGGTGTCGGGGGGAGTCACGACGGGAGGCTGCCCCGGGGGCGTGCCGGACGCGGTCGCCGTGTTGACGACCTGTCCGTCGGAGAGATCGGCCGCCGTGATCGTGTACGGCGCGTCGGCCGTACAGACGACCGACGCCGTCGGTGCGAGTGCAGCGGGATCGCAGGTGATGCCGATTCCCGCCGCAGTGAGCACGTCGTCGTTCACGGTGAGTCCCGTGAGTTCGGTCTCGCCGGTGTTGGTGAGCTCGAACTCCCACTGGATCTGATCCCCGACGTCGTTGTAGCCGTTGTCGTTGGTGTCGATGACCTCGGTGACGCGCTTGTCGAGCGTGAGCCCGGGAATGAGCGGGTCGTTGAAGATGGTGCACACCACGGCGATGCCTGCGACCGCCGGGATGGTGACGGCTCCGAATGAACCATCACCCGCGCTCAGCTCATCACCATCCGAATCCGTGCACTCCCATCGCGAGACGTAGTTCGCGAGATCAGTCGTCCCCGATGCTGCTTCTGCGAAGTCGTAGGTGTCCCCCTGCTGGACGATCACAGCACCGGCAATCTCGTCCGACGACTGGTTCTGAAGTCCGTCCTCGGAGCCCTCCGTAACGCCCGATGAACCCGGGCCCGGGACGATGCCGCCGCCGGTGATGTCCAGTGCGAACTGGTCCCCAGGCTGCAACCGGCCGACGACGTCCTTCTCCACCGTCAGGGTCGGAGGCGAGTCACAGGTGGCGAAGTCCGTCATGTTCGTGCTGGCCGGCCCCGTGATCGACAGCTGTGCGGCCACGACTCCAGTCGTCGGGTTGACACGCAGCATCCCGGTACCGCCGCCGACGTAGAGATCACCGTTTCCGGTGAAGGCGATACCTGCATAGGTCACCCCGGGAACGGCTGCAATGGAAGTCAGACGCGAGGAGGTGAGGACAACATCGGCTGCCGTCGAGGGAACCTGGCCGTTCACGCGCAAGATGTTTCCGGCGGTCCCCACGGTGCCGACGTTTCCGACGATGTACATGCGCCCCTGGGTGTCGAATGCGAAGTCGGAGTTGCCGAGCGTGATCCCCGTCGGCAATTGAACCGTAGCGGCGACACCGAGGTTGGTGTTCGTCGCTGGATCGTACACGGCGATCCGAAAGCCTTCAGGGCCGACGCCGCCATAGTAGAAGAGCCCATTGGCAGGGTTCACGGCACCGCCGACCGTGCCGTATCCGGGGAGCGCGAGAGCTGGGGTCGAAACGAAGGCCTCTGTCGCGAGCGTGTAGTTGTAGAGGACGCCCTGCTTTGTGAAATAGACCGCTCCGCCCCCCGGCGAGATGCCGAGCTGATTCACGACGAAGTCACCGGGGAGGTCGGCTGCCAGCGTTGCTGCGCCGGTCGTACCGTCTATCTGCCAGAGGTCGCCGTCCGCCAAGCCTTGATTCGTGGCATAGACCGTCGACCCGGTGCAGATGAGATTGGGGGCGGCCAGCGCCGAGGGCGCGGTCACCATGCTGACTCCGACGAGGCCGGCGGCGACCAGGAGAACCGCGGCCAGCGCGCTCAGCAATCGGCGGAATCCCGCACGAGGCGTGGACGTGATCATGTTTCTCCCTCGTCGCGGATGCTGCCGATCCCCCAGGAGTGCTGTTGAAGCGAACCGTAGACCAGACGTGCCGGTCCGTAAAGACCCTCTTCTGGTAGAGCGGTACCGCAGGGGATGCCGTGGTCCCGTCCGACGATGGTCGGGACACGCAGCGAACCAACAGTAACGTCTTACACATCAGACGTGAAACCGGGTCAGGTCGTGGAATCGAGATCGAGCAGCCACGAACGACCCCTTATGCGGAATCCCGGCGATGGCTATGCTTCACGCGGGGGAGCAGGATGACCAGGAGGAATCATGGTTCGCACTGCTTTGACGGGATCGGAGCGCTCTGCTCAGACCCGAAGGAAGATCTTCGCCGTCCTCGCCGGTGGGCTCGTCGTCGGCGTGGGTTCCGCGCTGACGCTCGCCGCGTGGAATGACTCGGAGTTCGCGACGAGCGACTTCGCGGCAGGAACATTCGAATTCCAAGGCTCGACCGATGGCGCCACGTGGGCGGATCATGCGGTGGAGGGCGACGCGGCCACGCTGACGTTCAGCACGGGCTTCGACAACCTCTCACCGGATGACGTCGTCTACGCGCCCTTCGCCCTGCAGCTGACCGCGGCGAGCACGTCGCCGGCCGGGCTGACGGCCGTGGCGCCGGTGGTGACCGGAGACCTCACCGGCCAGCTGACCTTCGGCGCGGTTTCGACGGCGGCGTTCGGCTGTGACGCCGCCGCCTTCGCCGCCGGCACTGCCGTGCCCGCCACCATGGATCCGGGCGACATCGTGTACCTGTGCCTGCAGGTCACGGCCGGCGCGACGATCACTCAGGGCGAGACCGGCACCGCGCTCTGGCAGTGGGACGCGGTTTCCCAGTAACCGGACGACGAGATCGTGGCTCGGCGCGCGCGCGACCGGGGCCTGGGAACGCTCACGCGCGTCCAGGCCCTGCTCGCCTGCGCCTTGCTCCTGGGCGTCGGCTCGGCCGGCACCCTCGCATCCTGGTCCGACAGTGAGATCGCTCGGTCGCCGTTCGCTGCGGGGAGCTTCGCCCTGGCATCCCGCACCGACGATGGCGCGTTCGCGACGCATCCCGAGGCCGATCCCGCTGCGCTGAGCTGGACGCTCGCACCTCTCTACCCGGGTGACAGTGCGGCGGCGTGGGTGCAGGTGCAGGGCACGGGGTCGGTGGATGGAAGCGTCAGCCTGAGCGGCGTCGCGCTCTCGGTGGACCCGGCCGCCGGCAGTCCCGAGGCGGCGCTGCGGGACGCGCTGCTCGTGCGCGCCTCGGTGACGTCGTCGACGGATCCGACCCCACCCGAGTGCACCGCGAGCACTCCGGGAGTCGAGGTCACCGGTCTCACGCAGATCCCGGTTCTTCCGGCCCAGCAGGTCGCAGCCGCCGGCGGCTCCACGGTGACGTACTGCATCGTCCTGACCCTGCCGATCGATGCGCCGGCGATCACGCAGGGTGTCGCCCTCACTCCCACCTGGGTCATCACGGGGAGCACGGGATGACCTCCTTCGCACGCGGTGCCGCCCGGACGAGCCGCCTCGTCCGGGACGTGGTGCTCGCCATGGCCGCGATCGGCGGGGCCGCATGCATCGTGTTCGCCGTCCTGGCGTTCACGGGTGGCTACTCGCTGATGATGTTCAAGACCGGTTCCATGTCGCCCACGATCCCCGCGGGTTCGGTCGCGCTGGTCCAGCGGGTCCCCGCATCCGACATCGTCGTCGGCGACGTGGTCACGGTCGACCGCGCGGGCACACTGCCCATCACCCACCGGGTCACGAGCGTCCGCGATGGCGCGGGGCCGGCCGAACGCGTGCTGACGATGCGCGGCGACGCCAACCCGGTGGACGACCCGACGAGCTACACGATCACCGAGGCGCGGATCGTGCGCGGATCGGTGCCGAATCTCGCGCCCGTGATCGCGCAGTTCGGCAACCCCTGGGTGCTCGGCTCGCTCACCCTCGGCACCGCGTTCCTCGTCGCGTGGGCGTTCTGGCCGCGGCGGGAGACGACACGGCCCGACGACGATGATGCGCCACCCGGCCCGATGCCCCCGCCGGAGGAGACCGCGACGCAGGTCTCCGCGGGTCGGGGCGCGCTGGCGACCGTGCTCATCGTCACGGCGTCCGCCATGGGCGCCACACTCACTCCTTCGTCGGCCGATGCCGCGACGACGTCCGACTACCTCGTCGTCCGCTCCGACCTCGCCGGCGCCGGCGTCCAGGGGCTGGACCCGCTCGACCCCCTCCTCTGGCACCTCGATGTGGATGCGTCGGCGGCGCCTCCGGACGGGGAACTGGCGCTCGCCCTCTCGTCGACGGGCGATGCGCGGTTCGGGCTGCGGGCCGAGGTGCGCGCCTGCGCCGAACCATGGCTATCCGACGGGACGTGCGCTTCCGGTGAGCGGGTGCTCCGCCCCGAAGGACCCCTGCTTCCCGACGGCCTGTGGCAGCCACTCGACACGGCCACGACGCCGGCGGTGGTCCACGTGCAGGTCGCTCTCACCGCGCAACCCGAGACGCCCGAGGCCGCCGCGGCCGGAGCATCCGTCACCGTGCGGGCGACTGCCGCCGGAGACACCGTCGACACCGGCATCGACGGCGAGTCGGAGCTTCCGCCGACCGGTGGCTCCGGCTTCGTGATGCTGGCCGCGCCCGCTGCGGTGCTCGTCGGAATCGGGATCGCCCTGCTCGCCCGCCGCCGCACGGTCCCGGGGAGGACGGAATGAAGGCGCTCCGTCGACTCCTCGTCCTGCTCACCGCGGCCTGTCTCGCCGCGCTGACGGTCTCCGTCGCTCCCGCGAGCGTCGGCGGTGATGCCCTCCTCAGCACAACGGAGGCCGCGTGGCTCGACGCCCAATACGCCGAGGGACCGGTCGAGGCGGGCACTCTCGACGTTCCCACGATCACGGTCTGCACGACGGAGAACGAAGGGACGAACGGGGCGATGAGCGGCGTCACCATCGGGTGGACCTCGGAGCTCGACGATCCCGCACGGATGCTGGCGACATTCGCGATCGGCGCGGGGGCGAGCTTCGAAGCTCCCACCGATCGCATCCAGGTGACGGGGCCGGCCGCCGGGCTGTACACCTATACGGTCACCGTGACCGCGACAGAACTCGAAGGGGCGCTGGGTCCGCTCGCGGGGGCGAGCGTGGGGGTCGCGGTGTCGACGCGGGCGGGCACCGAGTGGCGATCGGCGCCCGCGTCGCGGACCGTGGCCATCGGCACCCTCGGCGGAGGGCGAGGCTCAGCGACCTGCGATCTCGGGCACACACTCACCCTGACGGGTCTGATCGCCACGACGCCGCCGATCTCCCGCGTCATCCCGGTCGGCACCTCGGCCACGTCGTCGCTGCCGCCGGCGCTGCAGGACCGCCGACGCACACCGGTCTACACCGCGACCGTCCGCGACATCACCACCAACGCCCTCGTGCCGAACACCGCGGTGACGATCGTGCTCCCCGACGGCCTCGCGTTCGAGTCGGGCCCGTTCGCGGATCTCAGCGAAGGCACCTTCACCACGAGCGCCACCGGGACGGTGGAGTTCCGCGTGGTCGGCAACCGCTCGGAACCCGCGCAGGGCCCGGTGCGGGTGGAGTCCCCGCGAGCCTTCACGATCCTGTCGGCCCAGCCGGTCACCTCGGTGCCGCTCGTGGCGTGGGGATACTCGGCGCAGGGGCAGACCGGCTCCGACGACCTGAGTGTGGCGCGCACAAGTGCGGTCCCCCTCTGGGACAACCTCTCCATCACCGGGGCCACGGCGATCGGCTCCAGCTATTCGACGCTGCTCTACGCCGACCAGAACGGAAACCTGTGGGGGCGTGGCTACAACGCCTCCGGCATCATCGGCGACGGCACCACCACGAGTCGATCGACCGTCGTCGCGGCACTCACCGGACCGGGCGCCCAGCTCGGCGGCATCACCTACATCGGCACCGGCACCGACCAGCTCTCCTCCACCGCCGTCGACGCGTCGGGCGGAGTCTGGGCCACGGGCGACAACGAGCTCAGCGGCTTCGGTACGGGCTATACGAACACCCGTTACTGGCAGCGCGTGAGCGACAACTACACGATGCCCTCCGGCGCCCTCACCGCGGAGGTCAACCCCTACGGAGCGGTCCTCATGGTGCTGGAGAACGGGCAGGCCATGGTCGCCGGCGCCGACAGCTACGGATACTCCGCGCAGGGGAGCGCGGTCAGCGCCGCGGCCGGCTCGACGGGGCTGGTCATGCTCACCGGGCCGAGCACGCCGATCACGGGGGTCGTCTCCGGGGGGATCGGCTGGCACTCGTCGGCTGTGGTCACCCAAGACGGTCGCCTGTTCACGGCGGGCACGGCTGCATACGGAGGCAGCGGCACGTTCTACCTCGTGGAGAAAGCGCTGCCTGCGGGCAAGACCGCCGCGAAGGTCATCGTCCGGCAGTACCGCATGCTCGTTATCATGACCGACGGCTCGGTCTACGCCCTCGGCGCGAACACCAGCAGCTCACAGGGCATCGGCAGCTCCGCTACGCCGGGCACGACGTTGACCGCGGTGGCGATGCCCGCCGGCAGCGTGGTCACCGACGTCGCCATGGCCAACGACACGACCCTGTTCCTCCTCAACACGGGCGCTGTCTACTTCGCGGGGCTGAACGACACCGGTGGCGCCGGAGTCGGCAACACCGCAGGGACCTTCAGCACCCCCGTCCGCGTGCCCCTCGCTCATACGGCGACGAAGATCGCCGCCTCCTGGTACGACACCTATCTGACGGTTCTCGGATGACCGTGCCACCAGCCCGCGCCCGAGCCGCAGGCCATCGCCCGTACACCTCCTCCCAGGCGGCAGGAGTATGCTGACCCCTTGGGTCGCTCGGCCCGAAGAGTCCCGAAAGGCGGTGATGGCGATGTCCGGTGATAGTTACGACGCCGCCCTCGCTGCGTCGAGACTCCCTGCACTGATGCGTTGACCTTTCCGGTCCGCTCTCGCACGTCCTTCCCGCAGCCGTCGGCGGCGTCATCCGCCCCCTGACGAATCCGCGCACGGAGCTCTCTGCTGCTGCCGTGCACCTGCGAGAACGGAGCCGAATCATGGCGCTCATCGACAACGGCGTGTACGTCCACGGACGTCGCGTGGAGACCCCCAAGAACCTGGACGAGACCTACCGGATGCTGGATGCCGCCGGTGGCATCGCGTGGATCGGGCTGTACCGCCCGAGCCCCGAGGAGGTCGCATCCGTCGCGCGCGAGTTCGATCTGCATCCGCTCGCCGTCGAGGACGCCCTCTCCGGGCACCAGCGCTCGAAGGTGGAGCGCTACGGCGACACACTCTTCGCCGTGCTGCGTCCGGCGCGCTACCGCGACAAGGAGGAGTCGATCGAGTTCGGCGAGCTGCACCTGTTCGTCGGCCCCGACTTCGTGGTGACGATCCGCCACGCCGAGTCGCCGAACCTCGCCGCGGTGCGGATGCGCATGGAGGCCAACCCCGAACTGCTCGCGATGGGCCCCGAGGCGGTGCTCTACGCGATCCTCGATGAGGTCGTCGACGGGTACGAGCCGATCGTCGCGGGCCTGCTGAACGACATCGACGAGATCGAGGACCAGCTCTTCGGCGACGGCGATGACGACAGCGCGCTCTCCCGCCGCATCTACGAGCTCTCCCGCGAGGTCATCAACTTCCAGCGGGCCGTGCACCCGCTGAACGGGATGCTGGAGTGGCTGCGTCGCGGGTCGGAGAAGTACCGCATCGACGAGGAGCTGCAGCGCTCCCTGCGCGATGTGCTCGACCACACGATCCGCGTCAACGAGCGGGTCGACTCGTTCCGGGCGATCCTCGAGAACGCGCTGACCGTGCACTCCGCACTCGTCGCCCGCCGTCAGACCGAGGCCGGGCTCGCACAGAACGACGAGATCAAGAAGATCTCCTCCTGGGCGGCGATCATCTTCGCGCCGACGCTGGTCGGCACGGTCTACGGCATGAACTTCGACGTGATGCCCGAGCTGCACTGGGCCTTCGGCTATCCGATGGCGATCGGTGCGATGGCCGCGTTCGCCGTGGCGCTGTACGGGGTCTTCCGCTACAAGAAGTGGTTGTAGGCGCCGCCGCGTCGGGCGGAGAACTCGCCGTCAGGCGGAGGATCCAGGCGTATTCCTCCGCCCGACGCGGAGTTCTCCGCCCGGCGTCGAGTCTCACGAGGTTGCACAACTGGTAGGCCTGTCGCCAGACTGTTCGACAGGCGCTCGAGGAAAGAGGAAGACAGCCAGCGCCGCCGGGATCACCCCCAAGAGCATGGTCGCGCTTCCCCAACCGACCGCGAGAGCGAGCGCGCCTGCTGTGACTTGAGGGATGAAGGCCCCGAGTGAGGTTGCGGTGTTGTTGAGGCCCAACGCGGTCCCCGCTTGCCCCGGGCCGGCGAGGGCAGCGATCTGAGCGAAGTGAGCGCCCTGCCACGCACAGCTGGCAACGCCGGCAAGGATCATCGCGCTGAGCGAGGCGTAAAGAGGAACGTTCCGGCCGCACGCGACGACGAGAAGGCAGCATGCCTGCACGACCGCCATGGCGCGAACCGCCGTCGTTCGGCTCATCCACGGGACGAAGTCGGTGCCGATCCCCGCGGCGACCCGCAGCGCGCCGCCGACGAGCTGCATCGCGGCGACAGCTGCCACACCGGCGATTGGGGGATACCCGTGCTGGTCGGCGAGGATCGCTGCAGCGAACGTCAGCACGAAGAACTGCGAGATGTCGAGAAGCAATCCACTGGCGGCCACGCGCCACACGCCGACGCTCCGCAGCGCCGGCAGGGCCGATCTCCGCGCGGAGGAGCCTTCCTTCAGCGAAACCTTCGGAGGGTCGAACACGAACACCCAGACGAGAACAGCACACAGAGCACACGCGCCGGCGAATGTCGCGAATGTCGGCCCTACGCCGCTCCGAGACAGAAGCCAAGAGTACGCGAGGGTTCCCACTGCACCGCCTGCCGGCACCGCTGCGACCCGCAACGAGAGAATCGTGCCGTGACGGCGCGCGGGGAACCAACCGAGGATCGCACTCCCACTCGGGCCTGTGACGGCCCCGCCCATTCCCGCCGCCAGGAAAAGCAGCCCGGCCAGCACCCACACAGACAGCCGCGCCGAAGAGGCGACCGCGGCGATGACCGCCAGCATCGTCGCGGTCCCGATCACGCCGATCAGAAGAACGCGGCGCTCGCCGAACCTGTCGGCAGCCATACCCCAGGGGAATTCGGAGAGAACCACTGCAATGCTCGCGCTGCCGAGCACAAGCGCCAATCCGGCGGTAGATAGCGCCAGGGAGTCCTGTACGAGGACCGATGCGGCAGGTAGGCCCAGGAAAGTCGCGCTGAAGACCACCTGCGAAACGATGCCCACGGTGAACACAGCCCACCGATTCGCCGGGCGTCTCTCTCGCATCCGCGTCATTTCTCGGAATGTGAAGGCATGGAGGGTGTTCTCCATGCCTCGTCGTCAAACGTTCGCACCGCATCCTCGACCGCCTCAGGTACGGTCCGCACAATGCTGTCGAGCGCGCTCACGTAATACCGAGCCCCTTGAGCAAGGCTGCCAATCGCGTAGATCGGCACATGCGCCCCATCCGGGGTCATGATCCGCCACGTGCCGTATTGCACTCGCAACCCGCCAAAGTCATGACGTACGGCAAGCTCCCCATCGATCAGGCTCTGCACCAGAAGGCTCTTCATGTCGGCGATGGAATCAGCCGAACTCAAGCGCGCAGAAACGGTCAGATCCACGTCTTGGTATTCACCGTTCCCGAACACGAGGCGATGATCCTCGGCTCTCCGGAGTCCACCACGAGCAACGAGCTGCCCTGCGTCCATCGCCGTTGCAAGCATGGCAGCGGTTGGCGGCGGCATCGGGTTACACCACGACTGAAAGTAGGGATGCAACCATCGGCGGAAGACTCTCCGGCTTTCGTCGTCCATCAGGTGCCACGCGTCTGCCATCACCTCGTCACACAACGTGACGAATAGAGCACGCCATCGCTCCGGATCGGCTCTACCCCGAAGGGATTCCTGGGGCGTCACATCGCCGTTCAAGAACCTTCTGGGAGCTTCAAGACTTATGCACTGAGCTTGCGCTTCGAGCTCCACAAAGTGGAGCAAGGTCCGCAAGTCGAGAGACTCCAGGTCGGCGAGTGTCGCTCGTGTGAGGACGGTCGGAACGAGGCACTCGCTGACACGTGACCCGGGCAATAGGCCCCGACGAGACGCGAGCGTGATCCGCCCGCGAAATCCGTTAGACAGGAGCGCCCTTGCGACGTCGACTGCTGTGAGACCGGTTCCGACTATGCCCACATGGGAGGCGTCCATCGCCCGGAGTATCAGTTCATCCAGAGGGTACGGCGTGATCTCACCGTCTGCGCTTGCACCGTCTTTGCTCCATCCGATGCACAGATAGACGGCGTCGAAGGAGTCGAAGCGCGCCGTCTTGGTAGACACCGAGAACCTTTCGCCGTCGGTGCGGCTTATCGAGGTGGCTTCTGAGGGGACGCAGTGCAGCGTCCCTGACCGTGCCACCCACTGACGCCTGAGCGAATCCAAGGACTCGGACAGATACTCCCCGAACACCGTGCGGGAGACAAACTCATCGGCGTGCGCGCTACTGCGACGGATCCATCGGACGAAGTCGCCCTCGTCTTCTTCGCGGACGGACATCATCGACGCCGGCGCGTTAAGCAGAGGCTCGCAGTGGTCCGCTTGATACGCCAGACCGCGAGCGGACTGATGAGGATCCTTAAAGAGCGGATCGAACAGCGTGAGGTCCAGCGAATCCGGCCCCCTTTCCGACATCGACAGTGCGGTCGCTAGACCGCCCGCCCCCACTCCAACAATGGCTACACGCATTCTGTACTCCCAGGTCACGTCTTAGTTGGTAAAACTCTAGTGACGCTGGTCGGCACGGTCTACGGCATGAACTTCGACGTGATGCCCGAGCTGCACTGGGCCTTCGGCTATCCGATGGCGATCGGCGCGATGGCCGCGTTCGCCGTCGCGCTGTACGGGGTCTTCCGCTACAAGAAGTGGTTGTAGGCGCCGCCGCGTCGGGCGGAGAACTCGCCGTCGGGCGGAGGATCCAGGCGTATTCTTCCGCCCAACGCGGAGTTCTCCGCCCGGCGATGTGCCTCACGAGGTCACGTAATCTCGCAAGACGAGGCACAGGAGAAAAATGAACGACCAGCGCAGCGCACGACCGCAGATCGGTGACAACCTGGCGTGGGTGAGTCTCTTCGTGGCGGTCGTGTCTGCGCTGGTCGTTCTGGCGCGGACCCTCGAGATCGCGGGTTGCTCCGGTCAATGCGACTACCCGACGCTCGAGACCGTCACCCGCGGATTCTGGATGACGGACCTGATCGTCTTCGTCGTAACGACAGGCGCATACTTCTTCACAAGATCTCGACTCCGGCTGGCCTGGCTTCTCCCGGCAGCGGGTATCGCGATCACACTGATCGCCCTCCTCATCACAAATCTCGTGATGAACGGCGCGCTGAACCTCGGATAGTCACCTGCCCTCAATAGCGTGGACGGTCGCGCCCTGACCTCGCGCGCATCGCGCGAACCACCGCCGGAAGAACGAGCATCCCGAGCACCCAGGCCGCGGCGCCCCAGATCAGCGCGTCGCCGATGAACGGCAGCCACTCGTAGGTGGTCGGATAGGGGATGCCGGTGCGACCGGTGAGACGCAGGGTGACGTCGGCCGGATACGCCGCGAAGGGGTTCGACGAGTGGTCCTGCGTGATCCAGGGCAGCGGGAACCCGAACCGCACGTCCGCCAGGTCGGCGTCGGACAGCACGGGCACCCGCTGCGCCACCGTGATCCACCAGGCCACCACGCATCCGACCACCGCCGAGCCCAGCACGGACAGCAGGATGCTCCCCCGTCCCGGCCGGCGAGATTCCGGGGGCGAGACGGAGCCCGCGCTGCTGCTCATCCGTTCCCTTTCCCATCCCTCCGCGGCCTGTCGCCACTCAGGCGACCGCGCACGTCAGGCGATCGCGCCGAATCAGGCAAATTCTCGGCTCAATCGCCTGATCCGGCGGGACGGCCTGAACTCGCGACAACTCAACTCTCGTCGGCGCGGCTGATCTCGTCGAGCAGCTCGTCGAGGGTGTCGAAGTCGATGGTCTCGGTGCCGTCGAGTTCGCGCACCTCGACACCGTCGACCTCGAGCTCCTCGTCGAGCTGCACGAGGATCCGCGAGTCCGGGAACTGCTTCGGGGCGAGGAAAGCGAGCAGCACCGCATCGGCGAAGACGACGACCGACGTGGCCTCGAGGTCGTCGCGCAGGTCGATCTGCTCGATCACGGGCTCGTCGTCGACGGCGTCATCGATGTCGGTGGCGACCTCGTCGACGATGGCCCGCCACCGGGACTCCCCGACCGAGAGGATGCGTGAGACCGCCGCGATCAGTGCCTCATGGTCGACATCTTCGCCGTGCTCGTCGAGCTCCGGATCGATGTTCACGTTCACCACGGTGCCGGCCGCATCGATGCTCGCCCGTCCGTACACGAGACCGTTCTCGGCGATCGGGTCTTCGAGCAGCCCGCTCTCGACGATGCGGGCGAGGAGCGAGTCGAGCACAGGCGAAGTCATGCCTCCAGTCTTTCGCATCCATCGCGGTACGGGGCGATCATCGTCGCAGCAACGGCGTGAGCATCACCCCGACGGCGGTGATCCCCGCCGCGACGAACAGCACGCCCGGCGCACCGACGCCCGAGTACCCGATGCCGGCGAGCACAGGCCCTCCGACCGCGCCGAGGTTCAGCGCCGCCGTGGCGTAGGCGCCGCCGAGCACCGGTGCTCCCTCGGCCTCACCGACGATGCGCGCGATCAGCGAGGAGCCGACCGCGAACGACAGCAGCCCGCCGATCAGCGCACCGACGAACACGGCCGGAATCGACGCGGCGGCGAGGCCGAAGACCACCCAGACGACGGTCGTGGCCACGGCGCCGAACACGATCCACGTGCGCGGTCGGCGCGCCGCCCAGCGCCCGGTGGCCGCCACCCCGAGGAAGGCACCGACCCCGAACACCGCAAGAAGCAGCGGGATCCACGAGGCTCCGACCCCGGCATCCGCTCCGATGACGGCGAGGAACGTGAACACCCCGAAGGTCGCGGCGTTCACGAGCACGGCGAGCACCACGGCCACGAGAACCGGGCGGCGGCGAAGCTCGGCGACTTCGGTGCGCACGTCGATCTGCGGCGAGCGCGGGACCGCACCGAGCGTGCGGTCGAGAAGGAGTGCGACGACCGCGGGAAGGCAGAGCAGCACCACGGCCCAGAACGTGGAGCGCCACCCGAACGCGTTCGCGAGCATTGCGCCCGCCGGCACGCCCACAATCGTGGCGAGCGTGGTGCCCGCGAGCAGCACGGCGACCGCCCTGGTCGTCTGGGCCGGTGCGACGATTCCCCGCACGGTGGCCAGAGCGATCGCCAGGAAACCGGCGTTCGCCAGGGCGGCGAGCACTCGGGTGAGGAGCAGCAGCGGGAACGACGAGGCCACGGCGCCAATGACATGCGCGGCGATGAAGATCACGAGGAGCAGCACGAGGGTCTGCCGCGGACGCCAGCGGCTGGCGAACACGGCCATCAGCGGCGCACCCACGACCATGCCCACTGCGAAGGCGGAGGTCAGCAGGGCGGCGGTCGACGGGTCGACACCGAGGTCGGCGGAGAGGGGGAGCAGAAGACCGGCGAGCATGAACTCGCTGGTGCCCTGGGCGAAGATCGCCAGAGCGAGGACAGGGATGAGCAGAGGCATGGAGCATCCAGACGCGCAGAGCCGCGCGCGCTCCGAGGCGCGCCGTGCGGCGGGTGAGTGAGGTCGACGAGGATGCGGGGAGCACACGACGTGCGCTCACACCCGCGATCTAGCGTCTATTCGACTCAGGGCTCACTCGCCCACCGTACCGCAGGAGGCTCAGGCCGACGGAGTCCGCCTCCGGCCGAACAGGGGCAGGTCGGCGATCACGATCACGAAGACCAAGTAGGCGGCACTGAACCCGAGGATGCTCAGCACGGATCCACCCAGACGCAGAGCGACCTCGTAGCCCTCAACGGATCCCGCCGCCAACGCTCCCCACGCGACGACGCCGAGCCGCAGCTGATTCGTCGCCAGGATCAGCAGCGTGGAGAGCACCACCGACATGCACACTCGGCGCCCGCTCACGCGCGTCGCGGCCAGGATCACACCCCCGAGCACCCACAGCGGCGCAGCGAGGAACACCACCGGGGACTCGACCGCGGCGTCGAGCGCGCCCGGAGTGATCCATGGCAACCAGAGGCGGGCGACTTCCGTTTCGAGAACGACGACCTGCGCCTCGAGGAAGACGAGCACGACAGCGGCGGCGATCAACCCCGCTCCCGCGATCAGCCGCAGCTTCATCGCGAGCGAAGAGCGGCGAGGAGTCCTGACGCGAACGGTGGGAGACGGGGAGGCGGTGCGCTGCATCAGGCGTCCTTCGCGATCGGACCGGCCACATCGATCTCCGCGTTGCGGCGGGTCTTCGCCCACCCGTTCCGGCCGCGGACGATCCGGTAGAGAGCGCGGGCACCCGTCAGATAGACGTAGTAGTCGTACACCCACATCCCGAATCCCCAGAGGACCCCCGTCCAGAATCCGGCATCGGGCTCGCTGTACCGCCGGTAGAGCGGCCCCCAGACGAAGAAGGGGCCGATGCCGAACAGGAGGAAGAGGATGCCGAGGACGGGCAGGATGCCCCAGGGGAGCGCGAAGGCCCCGGAGACCACTCCCACGATCGCCCCGACGACCAGGGTCACCGCAGCGAGGCTGGCCACCACCTGGAAGACCGGGAGAAGCAGGTAGTAGCAGATCTCGAGAATGCCGGCGTTCGTGAGCATCGGAGATCGGACGATCTCGGGGATGTAGCGGATGCACTGCATGTTCCCCTGCGCCCAGCGCGTGCGCTGGACCGTGAACCGCCGGAAGTCGTGCAGCGCCTCCTGGGCGACGTACGTGTCGTGCAGATGACGGTTCTTGTGCCCCGCCAGCAGCACGTGGATCCCCAGCTCGTAGTCCTCCAGAAGAGAACCGTGCCACGGCCTGTCCGACCGCGCGGCGATGTCGTCCAGAACCGAGAGGCGCGTGAACTGGCCGTTGCCGCCGAGCCCGACGGTCTCGGTCCAGCCACGGAGGGATTGGATCGCGGCGATCGGTCCGCGGAACTCGAGGTCCTGCATCCGGATGAGGAATCGTCCGAAGGCGTTGCGGGCCCAACCGGCGTCCGGGACCGGGCGCCGATCGTCTCGGTTCTTCATGTAGACGGTGACCTGCGCCGCCCCGACCTCGGGGTCCCCGAACGCGTGGGGTGAGGCGGCCTTGCGGAGGATGTTCTCGGCCACTTCGCCATCGGCATCCACGACGCACACGACGACGCGCGAGCGGTCGGTGTCGGCGGGGAGGAACGTGTTCAACGCGAAGTACGCCGCGTTGAGCGCATCCCCTTTGCCGGTCCTCGCGTCGGGGCGCCGGCGCTGGACGAGGTGCACGAAGGAGTCCGCCTCTGCGGCGGCTGCGACGATCGACGCGGTGCGGTCATCGCTGTCGTCGTCGATCACCCAGACGTGTGCCTCCGGCACCGTGGAGCGGAGCATCCGGATGGTACGCGAGATGACGACCTCCTCATCTCGGCAGGGCACGAAGATGTGCCACGCGAAGGCATCCACGCGACCATCGGGGTCCGGCGTGCGGCGCAGGAAGGGAACGATGATCATGAACACGTAGACGAGGAACGTCAGCGTGACGATGAACGATATGGCGCTAGCGGCGACGAGCATCGCGACCTCGAACAGCAGCGGACAGCCGAGGATGCATCATGCGCTCTCGTCGCGCGCGCCGGCGACCGCGGCGCGGATGTGCTCGGCGATGCGCTCCGTGGCGTGACCGTCGCCGAACGGCGACGGGAGGGCATCGAGGTCGGCGAGGGTGCGGGTGACCGTCGAGAGCAGTGCGGAGGTCTCTCCCGCGAGGGTCTGCGGGGTGACCAGCCGGGTGAAGGATCCCAGCGCCTCCGGTCGCTCGGTCGAGTCGCGGACGACGAGCACCGGTCGTCCGAGCACCGTGGCCTCCTCCTGGATGCCGCCGGAGTCGGAGACCAGCACCGCGGCGTGCGAGGCGAGAGCGAGGAACCGCTCGTAGGTATACGGCTCCTCGGCGATCAGCGCATCGAGCAGGTGTTCCGCGCCGAGGGCCTTCAGCATCGCGCGCGTCCGCGGGTGCACCGGGAAGACGACCGGCCACCCCGACGCGGCGATCTCGTTGAACGCATGCAGCGTCGCGAGGAGGTTGTCCGGCGAATCGACGTTCTCCTGCCGATGCAGCGTGGCGAGCACGTACGTCTCGGGCTCGAGACCGAGACGCTCCAGCTCGTCGACGTCGGGCCCCGCAGCGGCACGCTGTGCCTGCACGGCCTCGACCACGGGGTTGCCGGTGACGAGGATACGCTCCTCATCGATGCCCTCCGCGAGCAGGTTGGCGCGGTTCGCCAGGGTCGCCGCGAACAGGTCGTCGGCGATGTGGTCGACCATGATCCGGTTGTGCTCCTCGGGCATCCGGCGATCGTTGGCGCGGAGCCCGGCTTCGACATGACCGAGCCGCACACCCGAGGCGTTCGCCGCGAGGGCGGCCGCGATCGTCGCGTTCGTGTCTCCCTGCACGACGACGTAGCTCGGCTCGACCTGGGCGATGGTCTCGGCGATCTGCTCGGCCCCGCGGCCGATCTGCGCGGCTCGCGGGAGCCCGCCCATCCGAAGCTGGCGGTGCACCCGCGTGATTCCGCAGGACTTCAGGAACACGGCCGACATGTCGCGGTCGTAGTGCTGACCGGTGTGGACGACGTAGGCGGCGTCGCCGAGGCGGCGGACCAGCGGGGCGAGCTAGACGATCTCGGGGCGGGTTCCGAACACGATCATCACCGAGGATGTCGGCAGGTGGGCGGGTGCGGATGGTGTCGAGCACTTGTTCATGGGTACCTCGATCGGCCCCCGGGAGGCTTCCCGTGGCCGACGTGATGAGTGGTTGCCGGTGGGTCCGCACCGACAGTACGTGTCGCCGCGTCCGTCGACCGCGTGAATCCGGGTGCGTATATCGACGTTCCGGCATTCGTCGACGGGAGCCGCTCCGCCGATAGGCTCGGAGCCGTGTCGAACGCCGAATCCCCCGCTCCCGCATCCGCCGCCGCCGACCTTCGCCGTCTCGCCGCCGCACTGGCCGATCCGGCTCCGCTGAACTGGATCATCACGGGCGACTCGATCACGCACGGCCTGGTGCACACGCAGGGCGGTCGCAGCTATCCGGAGCACCTGCACGAGCTGATCCGCGGCGAGCTCGAGCGCGTGCGCGACATCGTGCTGAACACGGCCATCAGCGGCAACCGCATCGTCGACCTCCTGGACGATTGGGACCGCCGCGTCGCGTCCTGGCGGCCGGATGTCGTCACCCTCATGATCGGCACCAACGACGCCTCCGACGGCGGACCCCGCGAGGTGATCTCGGCGGCGGACTACGCGGGCTCACTGCGGGACTTCGTGGCGCGGGTGCGCGCTCTCGGAGCGATCCCCGTGCTGCAGACCCCACCCGCGATCGACACCCGCAACGCCCCGGAGCGGGCGCGGATCGGCGAGTTCGCCCAGGCCGTGCGCGAGGTCGCCGCGAGCGAAGACGTGATCCTCGTCGACCAGTTCGCGCGATTCGCCGAGCTCGGCGCGGGCGGCGTGCCGTGGGGGCTGATGAACGATCCGTTCCACCCGAGCGCCGTCGGCCACGCCGCGCTGGCACTCGAACTCGCGAACGTCCTCGGCATCCGCCCCGACGGACCTCGGGCGCGCACGCACGCCCTCCTCGAAGGTCTCGTCGCCACCGCACGCGTCAACGGCTGAGCTCCCGTCCGCCAGGTCGCCCGCCCGGGGTGAAAGCACTCTGGACGACGGCCTCGGTGCGCCGCTAAGTTGAGCGCATTCGCAGTCGTCGAGAGGTGGGGGCATGTCTCACGTGGTGGCAACAGGGGCCGGGAAGGCCATGATGGAGCGTCGGAACGACCCGACGCACGATTACATCCTCGAGCTGACCGGCAAGGAGCGACCCCGGGTCCTCTTCGTCGGCACGGCGACCGGCGACGACGCCGCCTACATCCTGAGCTTCTATTCGACCTACGACTCGGACCGGTGCGCGCCGCACCATCTCCCGCTGTTCCATCGGGCGGTGGACGACCTGGCCGGCTTCGTGAAGGGCTTCGACGTGATCCACGTCGGCGGCGGCAACACCGCGAACATGCTCGACGTCTGGAAGCGCCAGGGCCTCGACGAGATCATGCGGGAGATGTGGGAGGACCCCGACTCGAACGTCGTGTTCACCGGGGGCAGCGCCGGCGGCATCTGCTGGTTCGAGGGTGGCACGACCGACAGCTACGGCCCGACCCTGCAGGTGCTGCCCGAAGGACTCGGCTTCCTGCACGGCAGTTTCTGCCCGCACTACGACGCCGAGGATCAGCGGCGTCCCCTCTTCCACGCCTCGCTTCTGAGCGGAGAGCTCTCGACCGGGTACGCGGTGGGCAATCTGCAGTCGCTGCACTTCGAGAACTCCGAGTTCGTCACCGCGATCAGCCCGGTCGAGGATGCTCTGGCGCTCCGGGTCGAAGCGATCGACGGGAGGATCGTCGAGACGAAGCTCCCGACGACCGTGCTCACCGGGAACGCCCCGATCGTGAAGGGACCGTCGTCATGAACGACAACGTGTGGATCCTCATCGCGCAGCTGATCATCGTCATCGGCGCGATCTACATGGGCACCCGCACGAGCGGGATCGGTCTCGGCGTCTGGGGCCTGGTCGGCGTGGCCGTGCTCATCTTCGTGTTCGGCGAAGCCCCGGGCAACGCCCCGGTGGATGCGGTGTTCATCGTCATCACGGTCATCACCGCGGCATCCACCATGCAGGCGGCCGGCGGCATCGACTGGATGGTGTCGGTCGCGGCGAAAGTGATTCGGCGCAAGCCGAAATCCGTCGTATTCCTCGCCCCCGCGATGTCGTTCCTCTTCACGGTCGGCGCCGGCACGGGAAACATCTTCTACCCGCTGCTGCCCGTGATCTACGACGTCTCGTACCAGCAGAAGATCCGCCCCGAGCGCGCACTGTCGGTCTCGGCCGTCGCCTCGCAGGTCGGCATCCTCTGCTCGCCCGTCTCGGCCGCGACCGCCTCGATGGTCGTGCTGCTCGCCCCGCAGGGCGTCGACCTCGGCCAACTGCTGCTGATCATGTGGCCGGCCTCGATCGCCGGGCTCTTCGTCGCCGCGCTCGTCATGATGCGGCACGGCAAGGACCTCGAAGACGATCCGGAGTTCCAGCGCCGTCTGACCGAGGGACAGATCAAGCCGCCGCAGGTCGACGCGCACGAGAACAAGCTGCCGAAGACCGCGGTGCTCTCGGCCACGCTCTTCCTCATCGGCGTCGGCGTGATCGTGTTCTTCGGCCTGTTCGAGGGACTGCGACCCGTGATCGGCACCGACGACGCCGGCGACCCGGTGCGCCTCAGCGTCACGGTCATCATCGAGGTCACGATGGGCATCATCGCCGCGCTGATCTTCGTGTTCTGCAAGGTCAAGGCCGCCGACGTCCCCAAGCAGCCCACGTTCCCCGCCGGCATCGTCGGTGCGATCGCCCTCTTCGGTATCGCGTGGCTCGCCAACACCTTCGTCGCGGCGAACCAGACGCTCATCGTCGACGGCCTCGGATCGGTGGTCTCCGGATCCTCGGCATTCCTCGGAGCGCTGCTGTTCGCGATGGCGCTGTTCGCGGTCGCGATGCTCACCACCAGCCAGTCGAGCGCGACCAACGCGATCGTCCCGATCGGCATCACGATCGGACTCCCGGCACCGCTGCTGGTGGGACTGTGGCCGGCGACGATGGGCATCTACACCCTGCCGGCCAACGGCAGCCAGGTCGCGACCGTCGCCTTCGACCAGACCGGCACGACGAAGATGGGCAAGTACGTCTTCGACCACTCGTTCCAGCTGCCGAACCTCGTTTACGTGGGAGTCGCCATCATCGTCGGAGTCGGCCTCTCGTTCCTGATCAGCTGACATGACCGATACCGTCGACCGGTCGGCGCTCCGCCAGTTCCTACTCGGACTGGCGCAGGGGATGAACGCGTCGGCGGAGTCCGTCGACCGCATCCGCGACACCCTCACCGACATCGCGAGGGCGTACGGCGGCGACGACACCGACTTCGTGGTGCTGCCGACGATCATCCTCGTCGAGACCGGCGAGTCGGATGAGTCCAGGGTGGCCATCCGCTCGGCGACCAATGCCTCGTTCCGCTTCGATCAGATCGCGGCGCTGTACGACCTGATCGGGGAGGCGCGGACCGGCGCCGTCCCCCCGCTCGACGGCATCCGCCGGCTGAACGAGATCGGGGCGATGCGGCCGCGACTGGGGTGGTTCACCCGCACTCTCGGACACGGCGTGCTCACCGCCGGTCTCGCGCTGCTGCTGGCGCCGACCTGGCAGGGCGTGATCGTCGCGTTCGTGCTCGGGTTCGGCATCGGTCTGCTCAAGCTCGTCCGCTCCCCGACGCTGCAACTGATCCTGCCGATCGCGGCCGCCTTCGTGTGCGCGGGCGCAGTCTTCCTCCTCGCGGAGGTGATCGAGATCGGCGACCCCATCCGGCTGCTGATCGCGCCGCTGGTGACGTTTCTCCCCGGCGGAGTGCTCACCACCGCCACCGTCGAACTCGCCGCCGGGCAGATGATCTCCGGGGCTGCGCGTCTGGTCTACGGATTCGTGCAGCTCGCACTGCTGGCCTTCGGCATCCTCGCCGCCGGCGCGGTCGTCGGGGTCGATTCCCGGTCGTACGAGCCGCTCGCCGCCTCCTCCTTCCTCCCGTGGTGGGTCGGCGTGCTCGGCGTCCTCGTGTTCGCGCTCGGCAACTACCTGCACTTCTCCGCCCCCGCCTCGACGTTCGGATGGGTGCTCCTCGCGCTGGTGGTCGCGTACGTCGGGCAGTGGGCCGGCACCGAGTTCATCGACCCCACGATCGGCGGCTTCGTGGGGGCGGTCGCTGTGACGCCGGTCGTGTTCTGGATCGCCGGACTGCGTCACGGTGCTCCGTCGCAGCTCACCTTCCTCCCCGCGTTCTGGTTGCTCGTGCCGGGGGCCGCCGGCCTCGTGGGCCTCACCGAGGCGTTCGCGACCGACAACGGGCTCGCCGACTTCACGGCCGCGCTCACCTCGATCATGTCGATCGCCCTCGGCGTGCTGATCGGCACCGCGCTGTACCGAGTGGTGCATCACGGGGCGGAGGAGTTCGTGCAGTTCGCCGTGGCGCTGCCCGCCGCTCCGGAAGCGGAGCGGGAGCCGTCCGTCTGGTCGCGGCTCGCCGCGCCGTGGCGACAGCTCGGTCGGCGGGGTCGTCCGCGGGATCACTGAGCCGAAGGTGCAGGCGTGCCGCCGAGACCCCGGGCTGCCGCCGAAACCCCGGGCTCCCGACGGCGGAAGCGGGGGGGTCTCGGCGCGAACCCGGGGTCTCGGCGGGCGTTACTGCCGCGACCCGATCTCGTCGATCGGGCGGGTGCGCATGGCCGCGGTGGTTCCCGCCCACAGCGCCACGAGCGCCAGGGCGCCCATCGCGCCGATGATCACCAGCGAGCCGAGCACCGGCAGCACGGGAATCGGCTGACCCGAGATGCCCATGCTCACCCCGATGAGCGGCGGGATCGCCACCACGACGCCGAACACCATGCCGATCACGGCCACCAGCACCGCTTCGATCCGCATCATCGAGCGCACCTGCCCGCGGGACGAGCCGATCAGCTGCATGAGCGCGAACTCCCGCGAGCGCTCCCCCGTCGCCATCACGAGCGTGTTGATCACGGCGATCGCGATGTAGCCGAGGATCACCAGCAGCGCGATGAGGTTCACCCAGCCCTGCTGCGACTGCGCACCTGCACCCGCCGCCTCCTGGCCCGACCCGTCGCTCACGACGAAGCCGCGCTCCGTCAGGGTCGCACGGACCTCGTCGACCGCCCCCGCGTCGACCGTCGCGAGCGCGAACGCATCGAGACCGGCCGTGGTGTGCGCCCTCACGTCATCCGCGGCCATGGTGAGGTCGCCGAACCCGAGCCCGCGCTCGTACACCGCGACGACCGTCGCCTCCCACGGCGAACCGTCGCCGAGGTGGCCGGTGACCGTGCCGCCGATGTCGAGTCCGAGACTCTGAGCGGCATCCGTGCTCACGGCCACCGTCGTGGCGCCGTCGAGGTCGGCGAGCGACCCCTCGCGCACGCGCAGGTCGAGGCTCTTCCCGGTTCGCTCCGGATCGATGCCCTGGAGCACGTGCTCCTCGCGCTGGAGCTTCCCCTCGAAGTCGTGGGAATCGATCACTGCCGCGCTGAGCGCGATGCCCGACGCCTCGGTCACGCCCGGGGTCTCGCGGATCGCCTCCACGGCCTCCGACGAGAGCCCGTTGGGCGCCGTCACCCGCAGGTCGGCGATGACTCCGGCACTGGCCTGCGTCGCCGCCTCGGCCGCGATGATCGACGGGGCTCCGATCTGCACGAGTCCCAGCCCGATGCCGAGAGCGATCGGCAGGATCGCCGAGGCCAGGCGCCTGCTGTTCGCCGTGGCGTTCGCCGAAGCCAGGAAGCCCGCGGACGACATCCGCCGCAGCACCGATCCGATCAGGCGCACGCTCAGCGACACGAGCCACGGACCGAGCACGGCGAGCGCGATGATGAGCAGCATCGCCGCCCCGGCCGCGGCGCCCGCCGCGATCTGCCCGCGCACCACGAGCGGCACCGTCGACACCGAGATGCCCGCCGCGGCCAGCACGATGCCGATGATGATGCGAGTCAGACCGATCTGCGGAGCGCCGGTGGCCGACTCGCGCAGCGCCTCGACCGGGTCGAGCTTCGCGACCCTCGAGGCCGCGATACGGGCCGCACCCCAGGCGGAGGCGAGCACGAGCAGCACCGCGCCGACCGCGGGAAGCGGGCTGAACGCGAGGGCGAAGTCGCCCGGGATGACGCCTCCGGTGACGAACGCCGACTGCAGCACGGTCGACAGCAGGTATCCCGGCGCGATGCCCAGCACCGCGGCGACCGCAGCCACCCACAGCACCTCGCGGGCCACGAGCGAATGCACCTGGGCCGGACTCGCACCGACGGCGCGCAGCAGCGCATAGTCACGTCGACGCGACTGCACCGACAGCGACAACGTGCCCGCCACGATGAACATCGCCACGAGGATGCACGTGCCGACGAAGGCGCTGCCGATGGCGACGAGCATCGAACGTGCCGCCCCCGAGTCGAGGAACTCGACGTCGCCACGGGCATCTCCCGTGCGGGCGACCAGGTCGGGGAAGGCCTCGCGGATCGCGGTGGCCGTCTGCTCGGGGTCGTCCCCGGCGACGAAGACGCCCAGCGCCTGAGCGGCACCGCCGTGCGGATCGAGCTGGCCGATGCGCTGCTCCGTGAGGAACGCATGCATGCTCCGCTCGGGCGCCACGGGAGCGGCGACCTCGCCGACCACGCGGTACTCCGACGGCACGCCGCCGTGGGCAAGCACGACCGTGTCGCCCACGGCGTGCCCGCTGCCGGCGGAGACGACGACCTCATCGGCGGCCGTGGGCTCGCGCCCTTCGCGCAGCTCGAAACCGGTCAGCGCCGTGGCCTCCCACGGGTGCGCCTCGACGGCCGCGGATGCGGCGGCACCGGCATCCGCACCCGCATTCGGCGTCGTGAGTGGCACCGTCACGTCGCCCACGACGCGGTCGACGCCCGGCAGCCCGGCGATGTCACGCGCCGCAACGGCGGGCAGCGCCGCGCGCTCGCGCAGGGGGACGGGGAGGTCCTCCGGCACATCCACCTGCTGCGGCGCACCCACCACGACGTCGACCGCGGCATAGCGCTCGGGCGCGAGCCCGCCGCGCATCCCGGATTCGACGAGCACTCCGAGACCCGTCACCAGCGCGCTCGCGACGAACACCGCCACCGCGACTCCGACGAAGCTGCCGCGGTGGTGCCGGAGATCCGCCCGGACGAGTCGGCCCAGCGTGAGCGGCCCCGACATCACCACTCCCCCAATGCGCTCATGCGGTCGTTGATCTGCGCCGGGTCGGCGCCGTCGAGGTATCCCGCGAAGGCGCCGTCGGCGAGGAAGATCACCCGATCGGCGTGCGAGGCCACCACGGGATCGTGCGTCACGACCACGACGGTCTGGTTCAGCTCACGCGCCGTTTGCGCGAGCAGATCGAGCACCTGCTTGCCCGAACGGGAGTCGAGGGCGCCGGTCGGCTCGTCGCCGAACACCACGTGCGGCCGCGTGATGAGGGCGCGTGCGATCGCCACCCGCTGCTGCTGACCTCCGGAGAGCTCGGTGGGGCGCCGGTGACGGAACTCCGTGAGCCCCACCGCGTCGAGCAGGAAGTCGAGCCACCGCGCCTCGAGGCTCCGACCGCCGAGACGCAGGGGGAGCGTGATGTTGTCTTCGACGTTCAGGGCCGGCAGCAGGTTGTACGCCTGGAACACGAAGCCCACGTGGTCGCGTCGGAAGGCCGTGAGCTGACGCGCCTTCAGGCTCGAGATCTCGGTTCCGCCGAGGTGGACGGTGCCGCTGCTCGGCCGGTCGAGTCCGGCTGCACTGTGCAGCAGCGTGCTCTTGCCCGAGCCGGAAGGGCCCATGATCGCGGTGAAGGTGCCCTTCGAGATGGCGAGGTTCACGCCGCGAAGGGCGGTGACGCGGCTGGCGCCGGAACCGTAGGTCTTGGCGACGGACTGCAGGCGCAGCGCTTCGGAGGTGCCCGCTTCGACGGCGGGGGCGACTGGTGTGGGGGTCATGATTCGACGCTAGGGACGGCCGATCCGGCATCCCATCCCGCCCGCTGCCGCATCGATGGTGGTGCTGGCTATACCGTGCCGCTGCGACCGCTCCGGCAGACTGTGAGAGTGAAGGACGGACGGATGCGACGCTGGCTGCGCGCGTGGGGATACCTGGCGATCGAAGCCGGTGTCTCGATCGCATCCGTGGTGTTCCTCAGCCTCGGGATCGCGCTGCTCCCGCTCATGATCATCACCGGCGGTGTGCTCCTCATGCCCGAGGCCGTGCGGGGCCTGCACGGGTGGACCGACCTGAGCCGCCGTCGCGTCGGCGCCTACCGCGGCGAGGAGCTGGCGCCGATCGGCCACGTGCTCCCGCCGGCATCCACCATCGACGACCGTCTGCGCTTCGCGTTCTCGCGTGCCACGGGTCGCGACCTGCTGTGGCTGGCGGTGCAGGGGATCCCCGTGCTGTTCCTCACGCTGCTGACGATCTCGCTCCCGGTCGCGGCGGTCAATGCGCTCGCCATCACCTACTACTGGCAGTTCGCGCCCGCCGACGACCCCGTGAGCGCCGTGTATCCGGTCACCTCGTGGGAGCTCGCGGCGACCATGCCACTCGTGGCTCTGGCGTACGGGATCCTCGCCGTCTTCCTCATCCCGGCCGTCGCTCGCCTGGTGTCCTTCGTCTCCGCCCAGCTGCTCGCGACGCCCGAGAAGTCGCGCCTCGCCGCCCGGGTCGACGCCCTGACCCTCAGCCGTGCCGCCGCTCTCGACGCGCATGCCGCCGAGCTCCGGCGCATCGAGCGCGACCTGCACGACGGCGCGCAGAACCGTCTGGTGAATGTGGTGATGATGCTCGGGATCGCCGAGCGCGCGCAGGAGACCGGGGGCGACGTGCTCGAACCGCTGCGTCGAGCGCAGGATGCCGCGACCGATGCGCTGGCCGGGCTCCGCCGCACCGTGCACGACATCTACCCGCCGATCCTCGACGAGCTCGGGTTGGAAGGCGCTCTCGCCTCGCTCGCCGGACGCAGCGTGGTGCCCTGCACGATCGAGGCCGCCGACGTCGGACGTGTGCCGGCAGCCGTCGAGTCGGCCAGCTACTTCGTCGTGGCCGAGGCCCTCACGAACGTCAGCAAGTACAGCGGGGCGACGCGCGCATCCGTCGAGGTCGCGCGCGCGGGCGAGGTGCTGCTCATCACGGTCGAGGACGACGGTGTGGGCGAAGCCGTGGAACGTCCGGGCGGCGGGATCGCCGGCATCCGTCGTCGCATCGAGGCCTTCGAAGGGACGCTGGAGCTGTCGAGCCCCGCCGGCGGACCCACCATCCTGAGAGCGGAGCTGCCATGCGGATCGTGATCGCCGAAGACGACACCCTCCTTCGCGAGGGCCTGGCGCTGCTGCTGCGCAGCGAGGGCTTCGACGTGGTGGCAGCCGTCGACAACGCCGAAGGTTTCCTGGAACGACTCGACGAGGCGGATGCCGCGGTGGTCGATGTGCGGATGCCGCCGACTTTCACGAGCGAGGGGCTGAAGGCGGCGGCCGAGGCCCGCGCCCGCCGACCCGGCTTCCCCGTGCTGGTGCTGTCGGCGTATGTCGAAGACCGCTACGCCGGTGAACTCCTCGCGGCCGGAGCCGATGGCCTCGGCTACCTGCTCAAGGAGCGGGTGGGCAAGGTCGCCTCGTTCATCGACGCCTTAAACCGCGTGGCCGCCGGCGGCACGGTCATGGACCCCGAGGTCATCTCGCAGCTGATGAGCCGCCGTCGCGCCGACGATCCGGTGCAGACGCTCACTCCGCGGGAACGCGAGGTGCTCGGGCTCATGGCCGAGGGCCTCGACAACGGCACCATCGCCGGGCGGCTCTTCGTCACCGAGACGGCTGTGAGCAAGCACATCGGCAACATCTTCGGCAAGCTCGGGCTCGCGTCCAGCGACAGCGGACACCGGCGCGTGCTGGCCGTGCTGGCGTATCTGCGCACCTGACCGGCATCCGCTCTGGTGCTCGAGCGTGCGTCGATGCCATGCTGACGGGGATGAAACGCTCCACCAAGATCACCACCGCCGTCGTCGTCGTGGCCGTCGCCGGGCTGGTCGCTGCCGCCGCCCCCGCTGTGGTCAGCGCCGCGCCCGCGGTGTTCGGCGTCGCCTCCTGGGCGTCGGAGCGCTTCGCCGCCTCCGAGCCCTCCACGGCTCCCACCTCTGGCCCCGCGGACGCCGAGGATCCGGCCCGGGAGAACCTCGTCTCCCTCGGCGACGGCATCAGCGTTCCCGCCGGCGGACCAGGCGACTGCACCACCAACGCGTTCATCAACATCGGGAGCGACGACGGCGAAACGATGCATGCCAAGCTCCTGGGCGAGCTGGTCGAGATGGGCGAGTCGGAGCTGGCGAGCGGACCCGTGACCCTGGATGCCGACGGCGAGATCTTCTCGTACGAAGTGCAGGCCGGCGACAGCCTCATCGCGATCGGCGAGCGCTTCTGCGTCGACTACGTCACGGTCGGCATGTACAACCACGTGCGTGGAGGTGAGACGATCGCGCCCGGGGACGTCCTTTACCTGCGCCCGGATCCGAGACTGCCGTTCGTCGATATCTACTCGCCCTACGACGCCGAACCCGGATCTTCGACCATCCCGTACTACGACGGTGTGGCGGCATTCTCCACCGCCGTCGCCACCGCAGACCTGGGTGCCGCGCGGTTGCTGTGGCAGCGTCTGGAGAAGGACATGCCCCCGGAGACGGCGGCCGTGATCACGCAGGCGCTGAGTGACGACGATCTCGCTCTGCTCCGTCGCATGTTCCCGTAGCCCCCCTCTTCCTCCCCCCTCCCCCCCCTCCCCGCCGCCCGCCCCTGTTCGCCGCGGGCCGTTCGCCGAGACCCCGCCCTGGCGTCGAGACCCCGCCCTGCCGTCGTGCGCAGGGCGGGGTCTCGACGCGTACCCGGGGTCTCGGCATCCGTCTCAGAAAAAAGTTTGGTATTCGGTGTTGCTAAGTACCAGTACTCAGTGTTACTTTGTACCGGTACCCAGCAACACTGAGTACCAACCGAAACGAAAGGAGGACCTGATGGGCAAGCAGATGACCGAGATGCTCAAGGGCACTCTGGAGGGCATCGTTCTGGCCCTCCTCGCCGAGCAGCCGGCATACGGGTACGAGATCACCACACGCATCCGAGACCACGGCTTCACCGACATCGCCGAGGGCACGATCTACGCACTCCTCGTGCGCATCGAGCAGAAGAACCTCGTCGACGTCGCGAAGGTTCCGAGCGAGAAGGGTCCGCCCCGCAAGGTGTACACCCTCAACGCACAGGGCCGGCAGGAGCTCGAGGAGTTCTGGACCACCTGGAGCTTCCTCAAGACGCACATCGAACAGCTGGAAAAGCGCAACACCGAGAACAAGGAGAACTGACCATGGCCGCGAAGTGGATCGAAGCGATCACCGGATCACTCGAAGAGAAGAAGCTCTACAAGCAGGCGCAGGCCCGCATCAACGCCCTGCCCGAGCCGTACCGCGAGGTGGCGAAGGCACAGCAGCGCTACAACATGTACTACGGCGGCATCACCGACGGCGACACCATCGTGAAGATGTTCCTCGACATCGCCGACATGTGGGAGCGCGCAGCGCTCGACGGCACCCCGGTCGCCGCGATCGTCGGCGACGACCCCGTGGAGTTCGCCGAGAACTACGCCGCCGCGTACGGCGGACGCCAGTGGATCGACAAGGAGCGCGCACGCCTCATCAAGGCGTTCGACGACGCGAAGAAGAAGGAGAACGAGTCATGACAAACCCCGCCATCTCGGTGCGCGGCATCGAGAAGTCGTACAAGGATCTGCATGTGCTGCGCGGCGTCGACTTCGAGGTCGAGAAGGGCAGCATCTTCGCCCTCCTCGGCTCGAACGGCGCCGGCAAGACCACCATGGTGCGCATCCTCTCCACCCTGCTGAAGTCGGACGCCGGCACGGCGACCGTGCAGGGCGTGGATGTCGCCGCCGACCCGGTCGGTGTCCGTGAGCGCATCAGCCTCACCGGGCAGTTCGCCGCGGTCGACGAGATCCTCACCGGTCGCGAGAACCTCGTGCTGGTCGCGAAGCTGCGGCACCTGCCAGACGCCGGGCAGGTCGCCGACGACCTGCTGGCGAAGTTCCGCCTGACGGATGCCGGCGCCCGCAAGGTCGGCACCTACTCCGGCGGCATGCGTCGCCGGCTCGATATCGCGATGAGCCTGGTCGGACACCCCGAGGTCATCTACCTCGACGAGCCGACCACCGGGCTCGACCCCGAAGCCCGCATCGAGGTGTGGGACGTGGTCAAGGAACTCGCGAACACCGGAACCACCGTGCTGCTCACCACGCAGTACCTCGACGAGGCGGAGCAGCTGGCCGACCGCATCGCGATCCTGCACGAAGGCCGCATCATCGCCAACGACACGCTCGCAGGTCTCAAGCGCCTGCTTCCGGCCGCCAAGGTCGAGTACGTCGAGAAGCAGCCCACCCTCGAGGAGATCTTCCTCACCCTCATCGGCCCCCGCCCTTCGACGGGCTCAGGGACCCAGCCTGGAAAGGAGAACGCAGCATGAGCACGCACTTCGCCGCCGATACGGCGACACTCACCGGCCGCTCCATGCGGCACATCTTCCGCAGCCCCGACACGATCATCACCACTGCGGTCACCCCGATCGCGCTGATGCTCCTGTTCGTGTACGTCTTCGGCGGGGCACTCCAGCAGAGCACCGGCACCGACAACTACGTGAACTACCTGCTCCCCGGCATCCTGCTCATCGCGATCGCATCCGGCATCGCCTACACGGCGTTCCGGCTGTTCACCGACATGCAGAGCGGGATCTTCGAGAGGTTCCACTCCATGCCGATCGCCCGATCGAGCGTGCTGTGGGCCCACGTGCTCACGTCGCTGACGGCGAACGCCATCACCCTGGCGATCATCTTCGGCGTCGGATTCCTCATGGGCTTCCGCACCGGAGCGAGCTTCTGGGCCTGGCTCGGAGTGATCGGCATCCTGATGCTGTTCACCCTGGCTCTCACCTGGCTGGCGATCATCGCGGGCCTGAACGCAAAGACGGTCGACGGCGCGAGCGCCTTCTCCTACCCGCTGATCTTCCTGCCGTTCATCAGCTCGGCCTTCGTGCCGACCGACACCATGCCGGCTCCGGTGCAGTGGTTCGCCGACAACCAGCCGGTCACCTCGATCGTCAACACCATCCAGGCGCTGTTCGCCGAACAGCCCGTCGGCAACGACATCTGGGTCGCCCTCGCCTGGTGCGTCGGCATCCTCGTGGTCGCCTACGTGTTCGCGATCATCTCCTACCGGAAGAAGGTCAGCTGATCTTCACCCAGCGAGACGGGACGCTCCGACCGGGTCACTCGACCCGGCCGGGGCGTTTCGCCGCGCTCGGCGAGGGTTCGGCGAGGGTTTCGCGCAACGTGTAGGGGGTCGGCGCCACGCGTCGGGGGTCAGCGCCACGTGTAGGGCGGAGAACTCCGTGACGGGAGGAGACTCTCGCGGGGATACTCCTCCCGACGCGGAGGATTCCGCCCGGACGGACAGATCACACGGGATCGAGAGCGTCACCTGATGCGAGCCGCACGTTATGAAGGAGATCTCACGATCTGAAGGAGCTGTCTGCGGAAAGGCTCCTTCGAAGCGCGAGATCTCCTTCACGTCACGTGGGGCGACGCGGGTCGCACCCGCGACGACGGCGAGGCCTCATGCAGGAACCGGGTATGCGGCGACGATGAGCACATAGGCGACGGTGATGGCAACGAGGCTCAGACCGATCGTCACAACACCGATCACGTGCGGTGATCTCCTCTTGACGAGTGCGATGACGAGCAGGGCGAGGTGTGCGACGAGGATGACGATGAGTGCCACCCTCAGACCGTCGATCGCCATGTTGGCGACATCGTCCCTACAGGAAGATGCACATCCATCCATTCGCATCGCAGTGAGATAGACGAGAAGGATGCCCCCGCAGGTAACTACGATCTGAGCCGACGACCAGAGCCCCGCGGCGACGTAACGTCGCCGCGGCATGCGCTGGATCGGCTCCCATTGGCTCGTCTCGGTCATGAGAAGTCAGTCATCATGTGTCGGACAAACGCTCGCGGATCGGACATGTAGCCCTTATAGGAGCTATGGATCTGGTTGTCAATCGGCGCCCCGGCCTGGCAGGCCCAATCCTTGGCGTAACAGTATGAACGGATCTTTGGCACCCATTGGGGATTGGGGTTGGTGCTTCCTTGCGGCCACCCCCAGGACCGGTACTCCGCTGAGAGATAGTCCAAACTCGCCTGGCCTCGGGCCATTATTCCCTGTCCCGTTGCCACAGAGTCGGGAGAGTTCCAGACCTGCCCCGCCTTCCAAGTCGGATCGCCCTAGACAACCACTGCACGGACCATGGAACGGGCCTTAGCGGACAAGGTGGGATAGAAGCCACCGCCGAACTTGATCTCCGACCCCGGGGCGAGCGCGGTGAGGATGACCTGTGCCCCCTGAGAATGCCCGGCCAGCACCACCGCGGGCGGGGTGGCGCAATGAGAGGCCATCCACTCGAGCTCTGCCTGCAACGCCTGGACCCCGGCGGTAATGCTTTGGGCGTAGCCGCCCGCATCGGAGGCCGGATAATTGAGGCTTTCAACATAGAGACCGTACTCGTTCCACGGATCACTCGGAAGTAGATAGGTGGCCGCGAACTGACCGACGACCTCGCCCATTCCTCCGCTGGTCCACCCATGACCTGCTTGACTGTTTCCCGCCCCGACAGGCGCCGAAGTCCCACGGACTCCAATCATCACCGCCCATGCACATTGATTCGTGGTGTTGGTAGCACTCGCACTCGACCCGCCGCTCAGAACAGCCGCGGCTGCCAAGGTCCCGACGACAACAGCAGACTTCAACTTTCGCGCCACCGCGCGCTTTCTCCGGTCGCTAGTCACGATCACACCGTCTTTCTTCAATGGGATTGAATAATCGACCTAGCGTCTCGGGAACGAGGTTCTGGGATCAACAAAAAACGGTCCCCGTACATCGGGATTCCAAAACAAAGCACCCCTGCCAGGCGCGGCGACGGGCCCGACTCAAGACACTCGCAAGCGCGGGCATCCACGCCGAACATCTGGGTCGCCCTCGCCTGGCGCGTCGGCATCCTCGTGGTCGCCTACGTGTTCGCGATCATCTCCTACCGGAAGAAGGTCAGCTGATCTTCACCCAGCGAGACGGGACGCTCCGACCGGGTCACTCGACCCGGCCGGGGCGTTTCGCCGCGCTCGGCGAGGGTTCGGCGAGGGTTTCGCGCAACGTGTAGGGGGTCGGCGCCACGTGTAGGGGGTCGGCGCCACGTGTAGGGGGTCGGCGCCACGTGTAGGGCGGAGAACTCCGTGACGGGAGGAGACTCTCGCGGGGATAGGCCTCCCGACGCGGAGGATTCCGCCCGGAGGGACAGATCACGCGGGATCGAGGGCGTCACCTGATGCGAGCCGCACGTTATGAAGGAGATCTCACGCTCTGAAGGAGCTGTTTGAGGAAAGGCTCCTTCGAAGCGTGAGATCTCCTTCGCATCATGCGGGGCGACGCGGGTCGCACCCGCGTCGAGGACGCGGTGTCAGGCCTGGGGCAGCGCCGCGACGACGTCGATCTCGACCAGGATGTTCGCCAGCTGCGAGCCCACGGTGGTGCGCACGGGGTACGGCGCGGTGAAGAACTCCTCGTAGGCCTCGTTGAACTCGGCGAAATCGGCGAGGTCCTGCAGGTGCACGGTCGACTTCACGACGTCGTCCGTGGTCAGCCCGTGCACGGCGAGCACCTTCTGGATGTTCCGGAGCACCTGGCGGGTCTGATCGCCCACGCTCTCGGGGACGGCGTGGTCATTCGCCGCGTCCTGCGGGCCGAAACCCGCGGTGTACAGGAATCCGTTGGCGACCACTCCGTGGCTGTAGGGTCCGGCGGGCGTGGGTGCCCCGTCTGCGTAGAATCCGGTCTTCGGCATCTTTCTTTCCTTTCGTTGACGACTCAGGTCTGTGGTGAACGGCGCAGGCCCCGACCCGGCAGGGCGTCGGTGCGCTCACCGTCGGCGAGAACGCGGATGCCGGCGACGAACACATCGTCGATACCGGCTCCGCGTCCGCGCGGGCTCTCGTAGGTGGCGGTGTCGGCGACAGTCGCCGGGTCCACGATCACGAGGTCGGCCACCGCGCCCGCTTCGACGGTGCCGCGGCGTCCGAGCCCGAACCGTCGGGCAGGCAGGGCCGACAGGTGGTGCACGGCATCAGCCCAGGTCCACGTCGCCCGCTCGCGCACGAACTCGCGGAGGAACAGCGAGAACGACCCGGCGGCACGCGGATGCGGATGGGCGCCGATGAAGATGCCGTCGGAGCCGCCCATGTGCGCGGGGTGGCGGAAGATGCGGGCGAGCTCGACGCCCGAGCGAGGGCTGCGTACGGCCATGACGGCGCTGCACTCCAGACGGGATGCGGCGAGCGCGTCGAGTGCGAAGTCGATCGGGGCGACACCCGCGCGCGCGGCAGCCTCACGCAGCGTGAGCCCGTGCGCCCAGGCCAGTTCGGGGGCGGCGAGGTGGGCGAGCGTGATCATGTCGGCCCACTCCGGGCCGAGGCTCGCACTCGTCTCCGCCCGCAGGGTGCACAGTGCACGCAGCTCGGCGCGGCGCGACGGATCCGCGATCACGGCGACCGCCTCGGCAACGGGCAGCGCCGACACCTCGGGCGGGAGCAGCGGCATGCCCAGCAGCGTGCACCCGCGGGTATAGGGGTACGCGTCGAAGGTCGCATCCACCCCGGCGGCATCCAGCGCGTCGAGCTGATCGAGCACGATGTCGGCATCGGCGTGGAAGTGCGAGATGTGCACCGGCAGCGGCGATCCCGACTGCTCGGCGGCCAGCCGCGCGATCTCGGCGATCTCGCCCGTGCCGGCAGCGGTGTTCGCCTCGTACCCTCCGCGCATGTGCGTCACGTACACGCCTCCGGCCCGAGCGACCGGCTCGCAGAGGGCGGCGATCTCCGCAGCGTCCTGGAAGATGCCGGGCGTGTAGTCGAGCCCGGTCGACAGACCGAGGGCACCGTCGTGCATCCCCTGCGCGACCAGCTCCTGCATGCGGCGGCGCTCCTCGTCGGATGCCGAGCCGCTCGTGCGCCCGCACACCTCGAAGCGCACGGTGCCCGCCGGCACGAGGTAGCCCGCGTTCACCGGCGAGGTTCCGTCGACGGATGCCAGGTACGCATCCACGCCCCCGCCCCGGTAGGTGGGGTGCGTCCCGTTGATCGCGGCGAAGTACTCGGAGGCGTACGAACCGTCGCCCGGCGCATACGACACACCGTCCTGTCCGGCGATCACGGTCGTGACGCCCTGCCGCAGCAGCGACAGTGTGACATCCGGGTCGCTGAGCAGGCCGTCGGCGTGGGAGTGCGCGTCGATGAAGCCGGGAAGCACCAGGCGCTCGGAGACGTCGATCACCTCGTCACCGGGGCGGGCGTCGACATGCCCGACCTCGGTGACGAGCTCTCCCTCGATCGCGACGTCGGCGCGCACGAGGCCCGTCGCGTCGACGACGGAGCCGCCGCGGAGGATCACCCGGTTCATCACTGCTCCCCTCAGAAGTAGGTGCGGACGAGGCCCGTGACCACATCCGAGTCGGCGGATTCGACGACCGGCAGCACGCGCCACTTGTCGAAGGCAGTACAGGGATGCGACAGCCCGAGACGCACGACCGAGCCGATCGCGAGAGCCTGCTCCGACCGCACGTACGAGTGCTGATCGTTCATCGCCGAGACCTCGCCCTGCAGCGGCTGCCAGGGGCCGGAGACGCCGGTGGACGAGGAGCGCGGGATCGGCAGCCCCTCGTCGAAGGGCAGATCCCTCTTGCCGGCGTCGACGAGAGCAAGGCCCGGCTCGGGCGCCGACACGACGCGGGCGATGCCGTGCATCGCGTTGACGAATCGCGGGGAGCCCTCCGGCTGCGCGGCCCCCTCGTCGAACGGCGAGATGCCGCGGTAGAACCCGTCGTCGTGCACGATGTAGGCGCCGGAGCGGAGCGTGAAGTGCGTGCGGTCGTCTCGCGGGGCCGCACCCCAGACGTCGGCGACGACGTCGAAGTACGCGCTGCCACCGGCGGTCACGTAGAGCTCACCGTCGTCGTAGAGGGGCGCGATCGCGGCGTGCAGCTCGAGCTGCGACTCCAGGTACGCGCGGACGGCGGCGAGCGCCGCGGTGGAGCGATCGTGCGCAAGGCTCCCCTCGTATCCGGCCACCCCGGCCAGGCGCAGCACGGAGGATGCGGCGATGCGCTCAGCCACGCGCACCGCCTCCTCGATCGAGCGCGCGCCGGTGCGACCGCCCGCGCCACCGAGCTCGACGCAGACATCGACCGGACGCGGTGCGCCGGTGGAGAGCAGGGCCTCCTCCATCGCCTCGACCGTCGCGATCGAGTCGGCCCAGCTCACGAACCGGAAGTCCGGATCAGCCAGCTCCTGCGCCAGCCACGCCAGCGCAGGCCGATCGACGGCGGCGTTCGCGAGCATCACCGAGTCGACGCCCAGGTCGCGGGCGGTGCGGACCTGCCCCATGGTCGCGAACGTGATCCCGAGCGCACCGGCATCCGTCTGCCGCTTCCATAGCGCGGGCGCCATGGTGGTCTTGCCGTGGGGCATGAGGGCGAGACCCCGCTCCGCGCACCACCGTGCCATCGTCGCGACGTTGGCCCTCATCGCGGCGTCGTCGAGCACGATCAGCGGCGTCCAGAACTCATCGAGCCGTGGTCCCGTGGCGAGGAATTCCTCCACCGTCAGGCCCGCCGCGCGCAGCGGCAGGCCCTTGTCGCGAACCGTGAGGAGTTCCGCATCCCCCATCGTCATCGCGAGGCACCCGCCTCGACCGGAGCGGTCGAGCGCACTTCGTGCAGACGTCCCGCACCTTCGACGTCGGGCTGGATCGACGCGACCAGTGTGGCGATCACACCGACCACCGCGATCACCGCGGCGTAGACGACGACCGGCCAGAAAGCACCTCCCGCGGCCGCGACCAGCGCCGTGCAGATGAGCGGAGCGAGGCCACCGCCGAAGGTGTTGGAGAACTGGTACCCGATGTTGACACCGGTGGTGCGCGCCTCCGGGTCGAACATCTCGACCAGCATCGTCGAGAGCGTCGCCTGCATCGCCACGCCGAACACGACGAAGCCGAGGATCTGTCCGAGCCAGATCAGCCACATGTTGCCCGTGTCGAACAGCATGAACGCCGGGTAGACCATGGCGGCGAAGCCGAGGCAGCCGATGATGTAGACGGTGCGTCGGCCGATGCGGTCGGAGATCGCTCCCCATAGCGGTGCGACGACGATCTGCAGCAACCCCACGAGCATGGTGCCGGCGAAGCCGAACCACACCGGGATGTCCTTGTCGGCCAGCATGTACGCGAGACCGTAGGTGAGCACCACGTAGCCGGCGATGGACTGCGGGAGGCCGATCAGGATGCCCATGATCGCGTTCTTCGGGTGCCGGAACGCTTCGACGAGCGGGTTGGGCTTCTTGCCGGTGGCGGCGAGGAGCAGCGTCTGGGTCTCGGTGAACGCGTCGGACTCCTCGAGCTGACGACGCAGCAGCACAGCGGCGATCGCGAGCACGATCGAGAAGACGAACGGGATGCGCCAGCCCCACTGCAGGAACCACGATTCGGGAGCGAGGCCGAGTCCTGCCATCAGGCCGCCCGACACCACGTTGGCGATGCCCGCGCCGCTGATGAGGAAGGCGCCGTAGAGCCCGCGCTTGCCCGTCGGTGCGGCTTCGACGACCATGGTGGCCGCGCCGCCCATCTCGCCGCCGACGAAGAACCCCTGGAAGAGCCGGCACAGCACGAGCAGCAGTGGTGCGGCGATGCCGATCACCTGGTCGGAGGGGATGAGGCCGATGCCGGTGGTCGCGATGCCCATGCCGATGACCGTGCTCATCAGCACGACCTTGCGGCCCTTGCGGTCACCGACGATCCCCCAGATGATCCCTCCGACCGGGCGGAGGAAGAACCCGACGGCGAACGTCGCGAACGAGTTGAGCTCGGCGATCAGCGGATCGTTCGAGGAGAAGAACACCGCGGGGAAGACGACAGCTGCCGCGAGGCCGTACAGGTAGTAGTCGTAGTACTCGATGAGCGTTCCGATCGCCCCGCCGGCGATCGTCTTGCGCTGCTTCGGGGTCAGGCCAGATGAGGCGACAGTGGCCATCCGGGGCTCCTTCTTCGGGGGGATGCGCGACCGCATCCGTTGCAGTCGGCCTCGACGGATCGTCTGGGGCGTGGATAAACTAACAGCGAAATAGACAATCTGTCTATCTCTCGTATTTTTCGTACGCCTGTATCGTTGCTCCGGATTGGAGTCACAGAATGCCGACATCGACGACAGCAGAGAACGCGGTCGCGGCCCTCGCCGACGACCTCACGCGAGAGACGTACGAGAGTGCCGAGGAGGTCCTCCGCCTCTATCGACCGGTGCTGCGCGCCCTCGCCACCGCGGCCGGACCGACCGTCGAGGTCGTGCTCCACAACCTCGACGGCACCGACGTCGACCTCGGTCACACGATCATGGCCATCGAGAACGGGCACGTCACCGGGCGAGCCGTCGGCGGCCCCTCCACCTCGCTCGGCCTGGACGTGCTGAAGGACCGCCGGGGGAACCACGACGCCTTCGGCTACACCGGCTACACGAGCGACGGACGGGAACTCCGCTGCTCCTCGGTCTACTTCCACAACCGCGCGGGTGACATCATCGCGTCGCTGTGCGTGAACGTCGACCTCAGCCCGCTGCTGCTCGCCCGCCAGACGCTCGACGCCCTGCTGCCATCGTCCGTGCCCGCGGATGCTCCCAAAGAGCACTTCGGCGCCGACCTCGTCTCGGTGATGGACTCGATGATCACCGAGGCCATCCGCGAGATCGGCCGCCCGCTCGAGAGCATGACCCGCGACGACAAGATCACGGTGCTGGAGCGGTTGGATCAGCGCGGTGCCACACAGATGCGCAAGTCCGTCGAGGCGATCGCGAAGCGGCTCGGCATCTCGCGCGTGACCGCATACTCCTACCTCGACGAGGCCAGAACACGATGACGCACACAGGGATGACGGGAACAGGGATGACGATGGACAACTCCGGATTCGACGAGCTCTTCGGCGGCACGCGGCTGATGGCGATCCTCCGCGGCATGGGGGCGGAACGCAGCCTCGCCGTGTCGACCACCGCCTGGGATCTCGGAATCGATGTCGTCGAACTCCCCATCCAGACCGCTGACGACGTCGAGGCGCTGCGCGTCGTCGCCGCCGCCGGACGCGAGCGCGGCAAGGTCGTCGGCGCGGGCACCGTGGTGTCGGTCGAGCATGTCGCCCAGGCGGTCTCCGCCGGCGCATCCTTCACGGTCAGCCCGGGTCTCGACCTTGACGTCGTGCGTGCTTCGCAGGAGGCGGGGCTGCTGAGCCTTCCCGGCGTCGCCACGGCGAGCGAGGTGCAGTCCGCCCTCGCCGCAGGCCTCACGTGGCTCAAGGCCTTCCCCGCCTCGGTGCTGGGTCCGCAGTGGCTCACCGCGATGAACGGACCCTTCCCGCAGGCGCGCTTCGTGACGACGGGTGGCATGAACGCGGCCAATGCGGGTGAGTACCTCGACGCGGGGGCGCACGTCGTCGCCGTCGGCTCGGCGCTCGAAGACCCCGCCCAGCTGCCGCAGTTGGCCGCGATCCTCGGTGCGGCGCCACGCCCATGACCGATCTCGATGCGCGGCTCGCCTATGTCGATGCGCGCCTGGCATATGAGATCGACGCGGTCGCGGCGCACGAGGCCGTGGCTGCGGGTGAGGCCGTGCTGGTCGACACGCGACGGCTGGAGTCCTGGCAGCACGGTCACATCGCCGGTGCGGTGCATCTGCCCAAGGCCGAGATCGCGTCGGGGATCGCGACACTCCCGCGCGATCGCACGCTCGTCGTCTACGGGTGGGGACCGGGATGCAACGGCGCCACGGCGACCGCGCGCGTGCTGCTCGACGCCGGCCTCGATGTGCGGGAGCTGCTCGGCGGATACGAGTACTGGGTCCGCAACGGGTTCGAGGTCGAGGTTGCCGACGTGGTCTCGCGTGCGAAGCCCGACCCCCTGGTGACCGCCGAGGCCTGACGGCGTCCAGGCCCGTCCGGCATCCCGTTCCGGTCGCAGTTTCTGTCGCCAAAAGGCCGCCGGCGCGGCAGAAAGTGCGACCGGAACGGGACTGCGGGAGCGGGGGGAGCGCCGGAGGGGACAGGGCGGGAGCGGGGGACGCGACCTGAACCGGGGGATCCGTCACCGCAGCCCGAACGGCCCCAGCACCACGCGGCGACGACTCCGCACCCACACCACACCCTCGGCGCGCTTCTCGGCGCGGGTGGCGAAGCGGTAGCGGTAGGAAACGGCCCGGACCCACCGCGGCCGCTCGCCGTCGAAGGGATCGACCCGGATCAGCGCGAGCGTCGGAGCATCCGCCTCCAGCAACCGCACCAGGAACGCGGTGAACCAGTCGTCGAACGAGTGCCCGAGCGGCAGGAACCACATCAGCCAGTCGAGCCGCAGGTGGTACGGCGCGAACTGCCGCGGCATCCGTCGCACGTCGCCGGGCTTGCCCCGGAACTCGTACTCGCGCCACTCCACCCCTTCCTCATCGGCTGAGCCCTCGACGACGATCTCGATGCGTTCCTTGGTGACCGTGCCGAAGGCCCCGTAGGCGTTGGCGAGCTGCCACCGGTTGAAGCTCGCGTTCATCAGCTGCCGCCGCGCGAACAGGTTCCGCAGCGCCGGCACACTCACCACGACGTAGAGCAGCCCCACGGCCGAGGTGATCACGACCCAGTACAGGGGGATGCCGGAGAGGGTCCAGGGCGCGTCGGTGAGTGGCGTGACGTCGGCCGACCCCACCCCCGGCAGCCCGATCGCGGAGAACGCGATGACCATCGTCGCCCAGTTCAGCCACGCGAAGTTGCCCGTCAGCACAAGCCACAACTGTGTCAGGATCACGACGGATGCCGCCACTGCGCCGACGACCTGCGGCACCGGACCATCCACCCACAGCGACAGCAGCGGCGCGAACAAGAAGAACGGCACCCCGAGCTGCGCGAGGTGATTGCCCACCACCTCGCCGCGATGGAACCAGCGCGGCAGCAGATGCGCTTGCCGGCTGAGCGGCCCCGGCATCGGCTGCGTCTCGTGGTGGTACATGAGGGCCGTCAGGTCGCGCCACTCGCGTCCGCCGCGGATCTTGATCATCCCGGCGCCGAACTCCAGCCGGAACACCAGCCACCAGAACAGCACGAGCACGACCGTGGGCGGCGGCTGGTCGTTCGAGCCGAGGAAAGCTGCGAGGAACCCGGCCTCGAGCAGCAGCATCTCCCAGCCGAAGGAGTAGAAGGTCTGCCCGATGCTGACGATCGACATGTAGCCGAGCCACAGCGCCAGGAAGCACAGCATCGGCACCCACGGCGGGCCCCACTGCGGGATACCCACCACGAGAAGCGCCGCGACCACGATGCCGGCCGCACACAGCGCGACGAGCCGGCGGTCGGTGTAGCGGATGCGGGAGAACACGGTCGGATGCAGCATCCGCCGCCGCTCCGCCTTCTGCCCGACCCACTCGAGGAGGGCCGGCGCCGGGAGCAGCCCGTGCTCGCCCAGGAGCGGACGGAACTGGTTCAGGCTCGACACGAACGCGACGAGGTACAGCGCCGCGATGCCCCGCTGCAGCACCTCGCGCGCGACCCCGAAGTCGACCGCCGCGAACCCGTCCACGGGCACAGGCTACGCCGCCGGCATCCGCACGGAAGGGGGCTTGCGCCCGGAACCCCCGGCACGCAAAGAACCCGCACGCAATGAAGGAGATCTCGCCCTATGAAGGAGCGCCTGCGCGAACAGGTCCTTCGAAGCGCGAGATCTCCTTCGTATCGCGTGCCGACTCAGAGCGGATGCTGCGAGTCAGAGCGGCAGCGACTCAGCTCAACTCAGCTCAGCCGGTGACGACCCAGTCGAACTGGTCGCCGTACTCCTTCAGCCACTCGTCGACGGCATCCGCTTCCTCACCCTCGCCGTACTCGTTGACCACGAGGTCTTCGAGCGCACCGTACTGCTCGTCGTCGAGCTTGATCTGCTCGATCAGCTCGGCGGCCTCCGGGAACTCCTCGGCGAAGCCCTTGGTGCCCAGGAAGTGCAGACCCTCGGCCGTGCCCATCGCACCCTTCGGGTCTTCGAGGTCCTTCACGGGGAAGGCGTCGTTGGCCCAGAACGGACGCCACAGCGTGACGACGATGTCCTCCTGCTTCTCGGTCGCGGACTTGAGCTCGGTGAGCATCGCCGCGGTCGACGAGGTGACGAGCTCGTACTCGCTGTCCAGACCGTACGCGGGGAGCATCTTCTGGGTCTGGGCCGTGAGCCCCGCCCCCGGCTCGATGCCGTAGATCTTGCCGCCGAGATCGGCGCCCGCGAGATCCTCGATCGAGGTGAGCTCCGAGTACTCCGGCACCGCGATCGTCAGCCGGGCGTTGTCGTAGTACGTGCCCAGGTCCTCGATCGATGCGCCGTAGGTCTCCATGTACTCGGCGTGCGTGACCTCGGGCCAAGCCGACGGGAACAGGTCGACGTCCCCCTGAGCGAGACCCGTGTACAGCGGTCCCGCCTCGGTGAGCGTCTTCAGCTCGACGTCGTAGCCGATCTTCTCGAGCTGGTCCTGCAGCAGATACGCGGTGCTGAGCCCGTCGGTCCACGAAGGAAGGAAGCCGAGCGTGATCGTGCCCTTGTCCCCTCCGCCGCCGGTGTTGCCGCCTCCGCCGCCGAGCTCGATGGTGCCGCCGGCACCGTCGCTGGCACAGCCGGACAGGGCGAGGGCACCCACGGCGCCGATGGCCGCGATGGTCATGATCCTGCGCTTACGCATTCTGGAGCTCCTTCTCTTCGACGGGCGTCTCCGTGGTCGGAGCGGATGCCGCGGCGGCACTCACGTGGCGCTGCGCACCGCGGCGACGGATGACCGCGAGGAGCGAACCGGGGTTCTGTCCCAGCGTTCCGAGTGCGGCGGTGACGCGGTCGAGGTAGACGGCGATCAGCACGACGCCGAGTCCGGCCTCCACGCCCTTGGCGATGTTCACGGTCGAGATCGCTTCGACGACCATCTTCCCGAGGCCATCGGCACCCGCCATCCCGGCGATGACCGCCATAGAGAGCGCGAGCATGATGACCTGGTTGATGCCGGCGAGGATCGTCGGCATGGCGAGCGGCAGCTGGATACCGCGCAGGATCTGCCCCGGCTTCGCGCCGAAGGCCTGGCCCGCCTCGACGGTCTCGGAGTCGACACCGCGGATGCCGAGCTCGGTCAGTCGCACGCCCGGAGGCAGCGCGAAGATGACCGTCGCGACGAGGCCCGGCACGACGCCGATGCTGAAGAACACGATCGCGGGGATCAGGTACACGAACGCGGGCATCGTCTGCATGAAGTCGAGCACCGGCTTGAGCACGGCCCTGACCGTGGCGTTGCGCGCCGACCAGATGCCGAGCGGCACCGCGATCAGCACGGCGATCACCGCTGCCACGAGCACGAGAGCGAGGGTCTGCATGGCGGGAACCCACAGTCCCATCGCGACGATCAGCGTGAAGGAGATGATCGTGCCGATGGCGAGCTGCCACGAACGCACCAGCCACGCGATGAGTGCGGCGATCGCGATCACGACGAAGAAGTACGGGAGCAGCAGAAGCGAGGTGAGTCCGTCGACGAGGAACGTCACGACGAACGAGATCACATCGAGCAGACCGTCGAGGTTGGCCTTGATCCAGTCGACGCCGGATTCGATCCAGGTCCCCACGGGGATGCGGAAGCCGTCCATCAGCGCACCTCCTCCGTCTCGACCTGGGTCCCTGAGCTTGTCGAAGGGACCGGGTCGGCGGTCCACCCGTCATCGAGCACGGCGTCGATCTCGGCCTGCGGCATCGGCATCATCGGGAGGATGATCTCTTCGGTGGCGCCGGGTCCGGGGCCGAGCGCGGCGAGCAGCGTCACGCGCGGGATCACACCGGCCAGCCGCCCCTCGGCATCCACCACTGCCAGCGGCAGCGGGGACTCGACGGCGGGGACGAACAGGTTCATCAGCACCTCGTCCTCGCGCACGCTCTGCAGAACGGGCTTGATGATCGAGTCGAGGGTGGTCGCGCCGTTGCGCACGAGCTTGACCGCATCGCGATCGGTGACGACGCCCACGAGCTGGCGATCGCGGCCGACGACGTAGGTCGCCGACATGTAGGCATCCCGCATCTGGCGGAGGGCCGTGCGGGGGCCGGCGGTGTGCGGTACGACGGGGCGCGGGCGCTCCATCACGTTCGCGGCGGTGAGCACGCGGGCGCGGTCGACGTCCTGCACGAACTGCTCGACGTAGTCGTTGGCCGGGTCCATCAGGATGTCCTCCGGCGTGCCGATCTGCACGATGCGGCCGTCGCGCATCACGGCGATCCGGTCACCGAGGAACATGGCCTCGTTCAGGTCGTGCGTGATGAACACGATCGTCTTCTGGAGCTTCTGCTGCAGCTCGAGCAGCTGCTCCTGCATCTCGCGGCGGATGAGCGGGTCGAGGGCGCTGAACGCCTCGTCCATCAGCAGGATGTCGCTGTCGGCGGCGAGCGCACGGGCGATGCCGACGCGCTGCTGCATCCCGCCGGAGAGCTCGGAGGGGAGCTTCTCGCCCTGGCCCTCGAGACCGACGAGCGAGAGGATCTCCTCGGCCTTGGCCAGGCGCTCGGCCTTCGGTGTGCCCTTGAGCTCGAGCGGGTACGCGACGTTCGCGGCGACCGTGCGGTGCGGCAGCAGTGCGAAGTGCTGGAACACCATCGAGATGCGGTCGCGACGGATCTCGCGGAGCCTCGAGGCGGGGATCCCGGTGATGGGGTCGCCGTTCACCGTGACGGTTCCGTCGGTGACGTCGTGCAGCCCGTTGAGCATGCGGATGATGGTGGACTTGCCCGATCCGGACAGGCCCATGATGACGAAGATCTCACCGCGGTTCACGGTGAAGCTGGCGTCGATGACTGCCGCGGTACCGGAATCCGCGACGGCGGCGCGGCTCTCACCGGCTTTCAATCGACGGACGGCGGTGTTCGGATTCTTACCGAAAACCTTGTATAGATTGCGCGCTTCAAGAGCGATTTCGGACACGTTTCCCCCGCGGCTCGCCTTCGGGTGGCTGAGCCTGCTTCGGTTACGCCCGGGTGAGGCTCTCGGGGCCGTTCGACATGATCGCTGTGGCGGCACAGACGGCGGATTTCGGATCCGCCGCGATAGAGCATCGACCGTACGCCCACGCCTCTTCGCAGCACAGCTCATCGAAAGAAGGACGTGACCGCGGACTGGTCTTCGGACCGTCAGGCCCGCATTCCAACGTAACGAAATGGCCGATCAGGGGCAAATCCTGGGGGCCGTGGGGGGTGTGGGTTTCGGCGGCTGACCGGGGGATTGCACGAGTGTTCAACGATCCGCGCGTCGGCGGCGCCGTGGTCAGAGGTCGGGCGTTTCGGAGCTCCGGATGCTGCGCGTCACGGTGAACTTCGGAGTGCGTTCCCGCTGTTCCGTCCGGCCGATCAGACGGGCGAGCTCGGCACGGTATCCGAGCGAGGAGTTGTACACGGTGAAGAGCTCTCCGCCGGGTCGGAGCACCCGCGCGGCGGCCTCGAAGAGACGGGTCGCGGCACCCGTGTGCACGCTCGTGCCGAGGTGGAACGGCGGGTTCAGCAGCACGACATCGATGCTCGCGTCCGGGATCTCGGAGGCCGCGTCGTCGTGCATCACCGTGACGCGGTCGGCGACCCCGTTCGCGGCGGCCGTCGCCCGCGCAGATGCGGCCGCCGCAGCCGACCGGTCGGAGGCGATGACCTGCGCCTCGGGGTGGGCGAGGGCGTACGAAACGGCGAGCGCACCGGTGCCGCAGCCGAGGTCGAGCACGTGCCGCGACGCTTCGACAGGCTCAGCGACCCAACGGGCGGAGGCACCGGACGTCGGTCGTTGAGCGAGCGAAGCGAGACGAGACGCCCCACCCGCAGAACCGGAGGTGGGTCCCTGAGCCTGTCGAAGGGCTCCACCGTCAAGACCGAGCACCTCCAGCAGCACCCGGGTGCCGATGTCGAGGCGAGCGCCGGCGAACGCCCCGCCGTGCGCGGTCAGAGTCAGTCCGTCGTGCTGTGCGGACACCGGGAACGGTGGATCGGCGGGCACGATACGCGGGCCGGATGCCACGATCAGCCGAGACTTCCGCTCCGCACGCTGGGGCTGCACGTGCGCGAAGCTGCGCCCGAGCACCTCGTTCTGCGCCAGGGTCATGTGCTTCACGCGGCCGCCGGCGACGAGCACCACGTCGGATGCGGCCCAGCGGGCCACGGCATCCGCGATCTCCTCGAGCTCCGCGAGCGACTTCGGCAGCTGCAGCAGCACGAGCCGCGCACCGGAGAGCAGTTCGGCGTCGAGCTCGTGCGCGGTGAAGGGGGTGCGAGAACCCAGACCATCCGGCTCACCGTCGGCGTGCCGCCCCTCGACGCGCCGTTCCGCATCGTCCTCGTCTCCGTTTCGGCCTGCAGCACCGCGGAGGCCGACGAGTCCGAGGTCCTCGGCGTTGCGCTGCAGGGCACGGCGACCGGTCGCGAGATCCTGATGCACGCGGATGCCGTGGCGCCCAGCATCCGTCAGAGCGAGCGTGATCGCCCCGAAGTCGTCGCCGATCACGGCAGTCTCTGAGCCGGGGATGTCGAGGGAGAGCGCCCGCTCGACGAGCAGCAGATCCGTGGCGTCGTACGCCTGGAGGTTGTCCGCCTCGACATCGGGCCAGCGGCGCAGGCGGCTGTAGGGGAACTCCGGCACCAGCCCACTGTACGCGGCAGTCGCCCGCTCCCGCCGCCCGCCCGCATCCGCCCGCCGTCGTCCACCCGCCGTCCCCATCCGCCGACACAACTTCGGAGATCGGGCCCGACACGCCGGGCGTGGCACCGTGAACCCGGCGAGCCGCGCGCGATCTCCGAAGTTGTGCCGGCCAGGCGTCGTAAGGATTTCGCATGCGTTGATTTCGGCCGATTCACAAGTTTGTGAAACGGGCGTACGCTCCCGCGCATGACCACCGTCATCACGACCCGCAACCTCACCAAGCACTACGGCCACGTGCACGCGCTCGACGGCCTCGACCTCACCGTCGAGCACGGCCAGGTGCACGGCTTCCTCGGCCCGAACGGCGCGGGCAAGTCGACCACGATCCGCATCCTCCTCGGCCTCGCACACCGCACGTCGGGCGACGCGACCGTGTTCGGCGAGGACCCTTGGGAGCGCGCGGTCGACCTGCACCGACGCATCGCGTACGTCCCGGGCGACGTCAGCGTCTGGCCGAACCTGTCGGGCGGAGAGGCGGTGGACCTGCTCGCGCGTCTGCGCGGCGCCCGCACGAAGGATGCCGCCTACCAGCACGAGAAGAAGCGGCTCATGGAGGCGTTCCAGTTCGACCCGCGCAAGAAGGGCCGCGCGTACTCGAAGGGCAACCGGCAGAAGGTCGCGCTGATCGCGGCGTTCGCCGTGCCCGCCGACCTTTACATCCTCGACGAGCCGACCAGCGGACTGGATCCCCTGATGGCGGTGATCTTCCAGCGCGAGGTCGCCCGCGCCCACGCGAACGGTGCGACCGTGCTGCTGTCGAGTCACATCATGAGCGAGGTGGAGCAGCTGTGCGACCGGGTGTCGATCATCCGCGCCGGACGCATCGTCGAGACCGGCACGCTGGCGGAGCTCCGGCACCTCACCCGTAGCGACGTCTCGTTCACGCCATCCGGAGCCACCCTGGAACAGGTGACCCGCATCCCCGACGTGCACGACCCCGGGCAGCACGGGGACCGGATCCGCCTCGCGGTCGACAGCGACCGCACGGCCACCGTGCTGCCCGCACTCGCCGCACTCGGCATCAGTGACCTGCGGGTGGCACCGCCCTCTTTGGAGGAGCTGTTCCTGCGTCACTACGGAGACGACCTGGCGACGCTCGAGGCGGCGGAAGACGGTGGTCCGGACGACGTGGTCCCCACCAGCCGCCGCGAACGCCGGATGCAGAAGGAGCGTGCATGATGACGCGCTTCGCCGTGCTGCTCCAGCAGCGACTGCGGCGCGACCGCGTGCAACTGCCGCTGTGGATCGTCGGCACCGCACTGATGGCGTTCGCGGGATACGCCGGCGTCAGTCAGTCGTATGCGACGCTCGCCGACCGGCAGAACATCCTCGCCGCGGCGCTCGCGAACCCGGTGATCCTGATGTTCCGTGGCCTGCCGTCCGGCACCTCCGAGGGTGCGTTCCTGGCGTTCGAGATCCTCCCGTGGCTCGCCCTCCTCGCCGCCCTGATGAGCACGTTCCTCGCCGTGCGCCACACCCGCGGCGATGAGGAGGCCGGTCGCGCCGAACTCGTGTGGGCGACCCCGGCCGGGCGCCGACTGCCGACTCTCGCCACCATCGTGCACGGTCTTCTGGCCAACATCGTCCTCGCGCTGCTCACCTCGCTCGCCCTGATCGCGACCCGTCTCCCGGCCGCCGGGTCGTGGCTCGCGGGTGCGGCGGCCGGCAGCTGCGGCATCGCGTTCCTCGGCATCGGACTCGTCGCGGCACAGCTCATGCGCACCTCGCGCGGGGCGAACTCTTTGACGGTCTGGGTACTCGTCGCGACGTTCCTGGTGCGTGGCATCGGCAATGCCGCAGGGACCCCGAGCGACGACCTGTCGAGCATGACCAGCGCCTGGCCGGTGTGGCTGTCGCCGTTCGGATGGGCCGAGCAGACGCGCCCGTACGATGCCGATCTCGTCTGGCCGATGGTCCTCGGCGTCGGGTTCGGCGTCGTGCTCGCGGGTGCCTCCCTGGCACTGCAGTCCCTGCGCGACATCGATGCGAGCTTCGTGGCGGAGCGTCGCGGCCGGGTGTCGGCCCGACCCGCACTCGCCTCCCCGCACGCGCTCGTGTGGCGGCTCACCTCGGGCTCCATCATCGGCTGGGCGGTCGGCGGTGCGATCACCGGCATCCTGGCGACGACGCTGAGCGGCCTGGTCGATCAGATCTCGGGCGAGAACCCTGCCGTCGCCGAGATCCTGACGAAGATCGGCGGCGCGACCGGCGGCCTCGACGAGGTCGTCGTGACGGTGTTCTTCACGCTGCTCGGCATCCTCGCCGCCTGCTGCGCGGTGCAGACCGTCGTGCGCGCGCGGCAGGAGGAAGCCCGCGGAACCGCCGAAGCCGTGCTCGCCACCCCGATCGGACGCGTGCGCTGGCTCGCGGATTTCGTGATCGTCGGCGTCGTCTCGGTGCTGATCGTGATCGCCGCCGCCGTGCTGGCGGCCTGGATCGGCGTCTGGGCGAACGGTGGCGACGACTCCCTCTACCGGATCGTCGCGGTGGCGGGCCTCGGCCAGGCGGTCGCGGCGGCCGTGTTCGCCGTGCTCGCCGCCCTCGCGTTCGTGCTCGTTCCCCGGGCGACGACCGCCCTGGCATGGAGCCTCGTGCTGCTGGCGGCGATGCTCGGGATGTTCGGGCCGCTGTTCGGGCTGCCGGAGTGGACGGCGAACATCTCCCCCTTCGCGGTGACGCCCGTGGTGGACGGAAGCGGTGTGGATGTGCGCGGACTCTGGTGGTTGGTGCTCGCCCTCGCCGGGGGCGGCGCGGCCACCCCGGCTCTGATGCGACGACGCGAGTTCGCCCCCGGCGCGTAGGAGCAGCCCGATGCCCGACGACAGCACCGAGAACGGACCCGACGTGGATGCCGCGAGCTCAGGCGATGCCCTCGGCGCAGCATCCGCCTCCCATCGGGGGATCGAACCCGCCGAGCAGGCAGCGGCCATGATGACCGCTGCCGGGATGCCGCGGATGCCGGCGCGCGTGATGATGGCGCTGGTCGCGGCGCCCGAGGGCGGATACACCGCAGCGCAGCTCGGCGAGCGTCTCGGCGTCTCGGCCGCCGCCGTGTCCGGCGCGGTGCGCTACCTGCAGCAGCTGCACTTCATCCAGCGGCGCTCCCGCCCCGGCGACCGGCGCGACCGCTACGAGTTCGTGCACGATCCGTTCTACCGCTCGATCGTCGGGAACATGCCCGTGTACGCCCGCCTCTCGGAGTACATCGACGACATCGCCGCCGAGCACGACGACGATCAGGGCGCCCATGACCGGGCCGTCGAGCTCGCCGAGTTCTTCCGCTTCCTCTCGGCGCGGATGCTGCAGATCGTCGAGGACTGGCGCGACCACCGCCCCACCTGACCCTGTCCTCCCCTGCCCTGCCCTGCCCTGTCCTGCCCACTTCTTCCCCGGGCACAACTTCGGAGATCGAAGCCGACACGCCGGCCGTGCCACCCCGAGGCCGGCGAGTCGCGCGCGATCTCCGAAGTTGTGCACGGGACGACGGACGACGGGGACGACGGACGACGGACGACGGGGACGGCGGGGGCGACGGGCGGCAGGGGTTGACACCGGACGGGTTCTATGGTTACTTAGTCAAGTAACTAACCCACCAACCCACCGGAGGACTTGTGATCGAAGAAGGCAAGCCGCTCTTCCTCCAGATCGCCGAGCAGATCGAGGACTCGATCGTCGACGGATCGCTCGCCGAAGAGGCCCAGGCGCCGTCGACCAACGAGCTCGCCGCGTTCTACCGGATCAACCCCGCCACCGCCGCGAAGGGAGTCGCCGTGCTCACCGAAAAGGGAGTGCTCTACAAACGCCGAGGCATCGGCATGTTCGTCGCCGACGGCGCCAGGGAAGTCCTCCTCGGCGAGCGCCGCGCCCTGTTCGCCGACCGCTACATCGACCCGCTCCTCGCCGAGGCCCGCACGCTCGGACTCGGCGCCGACGACCTCGCCGCACTGCTCCGGCAGCGCGCCGCACTGACCACTGATTCAGAAGGGAAGACCCCCGCATGACCGCTGTCATCGAGGTGCAGAACCTCAGCAAGCGCTACAAGGAGAAGCGAGCGCTCGACAACGTGTCGCTCGCCATCGAGGGAGGCGCGATCTACGGCCTCCTCGGTCGCAACGGCGCCGGCAAGACGACACTCATGTCGATCCTCACGGCGCAGAACTTCGAGTCCTCCGGCACCATCAAGGTGTTCGGCGAGCACCCCTACGAGAACGCGCACGTGCTCAGCCGGATCTGCTTCGTCCGCGAGAGCCAGAAGTACCCGGACGACGCGTATCCCAAGCACGCCTTCAAGGCCGCGAGCCTGTTCTTCCCCCACTGGGATCAGGCGTTCGCCGACGAGCTCGTCGCCGAGTTCCAGCTGCCCATGAAGCAGACCATCAAGAAGCTCTCCCGCGGTCAGCTCTCCGCGGTCGGCGTGATCATCGGTCTCGCCTCGCGCGCCGAGATCACGTTCTTCGACGAGCCGTACCTGGGCCTCGACGCGGTCGCCCGGCAGATCTTCTACGACCGCCTGGTCGAGGACTACGCCGAGCACCCGCGCACGATCATCCTGTCGTCGCACCTGATCGACGAGGTCTCCAACCTCATCGAGAAGGTCATCGTGATCGACAACGGTCAGATCCTCCTGCACGAAGACACGGATACCGTCCGCGACCGTGCCGTGACCATCGTCGGCGATGCCGCCAAGATCGAAGGCTGGATCCAGGGCCGCGAGGTGCTGCACCGCGAGGCTCTCGGGCGCGTGGCATCCGTCACCGTCCTCGGCACGCTTTCCGCGGAGGAGCGCGCCGAGATCGCCGCATCCGGTCTCGATCTCGCCCCGGTCTCGCTGCAGCAGCTGATCGTGCGGCTCACCCAGAAGGCGGACGCCCACTCCGCCACCGGCTCCATCGAGAAAGAGGAGGCCCGCTGATGCGACGCACATTCAACGTCATCCGCCTGCAGCTGATCAACAAGGGCACGTTCGTCTGGTACCCACTCGTCATCCTCGCGGCCGCCGTCGTGATCTCGATACTCATCTACGCCCTGATCCCGGTCGACACCCCCAAATACGGGGGCGGTGGCCAGGCTCCGCTCTGGTACTTCTTCGCCGTCGGCATGTCGGCGATGACGCTCACCTTCCCGTTCTCGCAGGCGATGAGCATCACCCGTCGTGAGTTCTTCTTCGGCACGATGCTGACCGCGGTCCTGGCCAGCGCGCTCATGGGCATCCTGTTCCTGATCGGCGGCGGCATCGAGCTGGCGACGAACGGCTACGGGGTCAACGGCTACGTGTTCCACCTCCCGTGGGTGTGGGAAGCCGGGCCGCTCGGCGCGTTCGTGACCTACTTCGCCCTAGCCCTGTTCTTCTTCGTGATCGGCTTCACCGGGGCGACGATCTACAAGAGCTGGGGGCAGCTGGTGCTCATGATCGTCAGCATCGCGCTGACCCTGGTTCTCGTCGGGCTCGCCTTCCTCGCGACACGGCTCGAGATGTGGGAACAGGTCTGGCTGGGGATCCTGGATCTCGGCGCTGTCGGCCTGGCCCTGTGGGGGCTCGTCGCGGTCGCCGTGCTGACGGCCGTCTCCTTCCTGGCATTCCGACGGACCATCCCGTAGGCCTGCCACCCACGCCGAGCGTTCCTCGTCGACGCCGGTCGCCCCTCCCGGGCGGCCGGCGTCTTCGCGCGCTACCGGTGCACGCTCGCGGAAGCAACCCGTTCGCGTTCCAGGGTCGAGGGTGCGTACGATCACGGCACCGCTCCTGCAGAACATCCGACACCGGACCATCCGATACCGACCAAGGGAGGATGCCGTGGCCGAGAGCCATCCCCGCCTTCGACGTGCGGGCATCGCGCGCGCGCTGCACGATGCCGTCCTCCCCGCCCGCCTGCTGCTCGTCGCGAAGACGATGCTCGCGGTCGGACTCGCCTGGATGATCGCCCCGCACATGCCCGGCGTCACCGACGAATACCCGTACTACGCCCCGCTCGGCGCCCTGCTGAGCATGTACCCGACGCTGATGGGCTCCGCGAAGTCGAGCTTCCAGACACTGCTCGGGCTGGCCACGGGAATCGGCCTCGCCACGATCGTGGTGCTCACGGTCGGGCCGACGTGGTGGACCATCCCCCTCGTCGTCGGCGTCGGCGTGCTGCTGTCGGGCACGGGCTGGTTCGGCGTCGGACGCGAGTACATCCCGATGGCCGCCCTGTTCGTGCTGATCATCGGTGGGCAGAACGCCGATGACTACTCGCTCGGTTACCTGACCCAGACGGCGGTCGGGGTGGCCGTCGGACTCGTGGTCAACTTCCTGATCGCCCCCGCGCCGCTCACCGGCGTGGCGGCGGCACGTCTGGAGGCTTTCCGGGAACAGCTCGCCCGGCACCTCGACGACATCGGATCGGCGGTGGCCGAATCGTGGCCCCCGGAACACGAGCAGTGGGCCGAAGACGCGGCCTCGCTCGCCGACACGGCGGGCGAGCTGCGGGCGGCGCTGACGGAGGCGGACGAGAGCCGACGCGGCAATCCCCGGGCGAAGGGCCATCGACCGCGGATGCAGCAGAGCCACGAGGAGCTCGCCGCACTCGACCGGATCGCGCACCTCATCCGCGACATCTCGGACGAGATCGCCGACACCATCTGGGACCGCCCGGCCGGGCTGCCGCTCGATCCCGCTCTGCCCGGGCCGCTGTCGGAGGCCTGCCATGCGGTGGCGGAGGTCATCGCACGCGGCGACGCCTCATCCGGCGAGGACCACCGTGCGCGCGCAGAAGCCGCCCGTGCGACCCGGCTCCTGCTCGAGACCGTGAACGATCGCACCGTCGACGAACGCAGTTCGATGGGCCCGGGAGTGCTCTCCGCGATGCACCTGCGTCGCATCCTGATCCTCAGCGGAACGGGCTCGTCGACCGAGGACTGAATCCGGACCGCGTCAGATGGTGTCGTCGGCGGCGATCACGTCGATCTGCCAGTAGCGGCCGTCGGGGTCGGCGTCGTCGTGCGCTTCTTCGGCGGCGGTCAGCACATCGTTGAACTTCACCATCGCGTCGTCGAACTCGGCCTCGGTCAGCCGGATCGTGCGCTGGGTGAAGGCGGCGTGCACCTCGGTCGTGCGTCCGGCGACATACTCGGGGGTCCAGGCGGTCACCCGGCGCATCAGATCCTGGTGGTCCTCCACCAGCGCGGCGATCACGGCGCTGCCCAGCTCCTCATCGGCGACCGGGCTCTCCGGGCCGCCCACGTTCAGCGGCCCCTTGTGTCCGGTCCAGACGCGATCGCGCCGGTCGCGGGCCTTCTCAGGCGCCTCTTCGATGAGACCGGCATCGGCGAGCGCGCGCAGATGGAAGCTCGCACTGTTGGCCGGCACACCGAGTTCAGCGGCGATGTCGGCGGCGCGGAGGTGATCCCGCCGCGAGAAAAGGCGGATCATCTGGCGGCGCAGGGGGTGGGAGTAGGCCTTGAGCATGGCCGAGGTCATCCAGACGGGATCCTCGCTCGTGCCCTTCGCGGTGTCCTCCGTCATGTGCCGATCCTACCCGCACCCGAAATTGCGCAATAGAACTTGCGCAATTGTTCTTGCGCATTTACTCTCGACTCATGACCACCGTCACCCAGCCGCACCGCCTGTGGCGCAACACGCGATACCTCACCTGGCTCGTCAGCGACACGAGCAAAGGCCTCGCGGCCGCCCTGTTCGGGTTCGCGATCCCGCTGCTCGCGCTCATCGTGACGAACGACCCCGCACAGGCCGGCATCATCGGCGCCGCGGGAATGGTCGCCCGCCTGCTCATGACCCTCGCCGGCGGAGTGCTCGCCGACCGCCACCGCCGCATCGCCCTGATGCTGCTCGGATCTCTCATCGGGATCGTGCTGGCGGGGGCGTTCACCCTGCTCGCGCTCGGCGATGCGATGACCTTCGGAACCCTTCTCGTGATCGACGTGCTCCTCGCCGCACGCAGCGGACTGTTCGACGTCGCCGGCGAGAGCGCGATCAAAGAGATCGTGCCCGACGACGCCATGGGGCGCGCGCAGGCGGCGAACCAGGGGAGGGATGCCGCGCTCCAGCTCGCGGGAGGACCGCTCGGGGGTCTGCTCCTGGGGTTCGGCGGCTGGGCGGTCGGTGTGGTCATGACGCTCTGCCACGCGATCGCCGCCCTGACCGCCTGGATGCTGGGGCGCCAGGCGCGCCGCGCGGGAGTGGTCGACACCGGAGCCGCCGGCGAAAACGCAGACGACACAGACGACCCGCGGCGCGTTGGGGCTGAACACGCCGTCGCCCCGACGGATGACCTGGGTTTCGGCGCCCCAGCTGCCGCGCCGACGAAGCCGAACGCCTGGGCGGAGCTGCGCGAGGCGTTCGGCTGGCTGCTCTCCCGGCCCGACCTCGGCGGAGTCCTGCTCATCACCACGGTCGTGAACCTGGGATTCAATGCCGCGATCACCACCGTCATCTATGCGCTCCAGCAGGACGGCCACTCCGAGCTCCTGATCGGCACCCTGAGCGCATCGATCGGGGCGGTGATGCTCGTGGGCGCCGTGTGCGCACCCCTGCTCGTCCCTCGCATCAAGGCCGGGGTCCTGACGATCGTGGGGCTGTCGGTCGCCGCGGTCGGGGTGATCCTGCTCACGACGGTCACGTCGCCCTGGGCCATCGCCGTGGTGCTCGGCGCCTCGGTGCTCCTCGTGCCCGCCCTCAACGCCGGGATGATGGGCTACTTCATGGTCGCGACGCCGACGCACCTGCTCGGCCGCGCCAACAGTGCCGCCGGTGTGCTCGGCATGGGGGCGATGCCGCTCGCGCCCCTCATCGCCGGCTTCGGTCTCGCATGGATCGGCCGCGAGTGGACGCTGCTGCTCTGCGCCGCGCTGTGCCTCGCATCCGTGGCTCTGGCTGTGAGCAACCGCGCGCTGCGCGCACTCCCCGTCGAGTCGAAGTGGGCCGCGCACGCGAAGCAGTTCGAGTCGGCCTGACCCGCATCCGCGAGCGGTGCGTCGCTAGAGGGCTCCGGTCAGCGCGGCGATGCCGGCGAGTGCCGAGACCAGCGCGAGCACCAGGGCGATCGCGATGAGGATCGCGTGCACCTTGAGGAACGTCGTGGGCTTGCCGTTCTCGTCGCGCGCACGCGGATCGTCGGCCACACGCTTGTAGAACCGCGGCCAGACGAGGGCGTTGAAGGCGGCGTTGAGGAAGAGCAGCACGGAGAGGGCGATCACCCCTCAACGCTATCGAGACCCACCCCCGCGTCCGACCGCGTATCAGCCGCGGAATTCTTGGATGAAGTCATGTATCAGAAACCTCTTGCCGTGCTCCTGGTAGATGTGATCACAATGGGCTTCATGATCGACGGTGCACCCGGCGCCGCTCTCGATCCTGCCTCGGACGACGGGCGCGCACGCTGGGAGCGCGCCGCGGGTCTGTTCGACGCATGGCGCGAGGGAGACGGCCGCGCGATGGACGAGCTCGTACGGCTCATGACCCCCGTGCTCTGGCACGTGGTGCGCGCGTACGGACTCGAACGCACGCTCGCCGAAGACGTGGTGCAGACCACGTGGCTGCAGCTCGTCCGCGGCCACGGCTCGATCAGCGACCACCGGGCCGTATCGGCCTGGCTCACGACCACCGCCCGCCGTGAGGCCTGGAAGGTCGCGAAAGCGCACGGCAAGGTCGACACCACCGTGGACGACGACCTCGACGCCCTTCTTCCCGAGCAGGCTTCGGCGGAGGAGCACGCGACGCTGGGCGACGAGAACCGCCGGCTGTGGACGGCCGTGCGCCTCCTCAACGAACGCTGCCAGAAGCTCCTGCGCGTGATCGCCTTCGAAGACCGACCCGACTACGCCCGGCTGGCCGCCGACCTCGCGATGCCGATCGGGAGCATCGGCCCGACGCGCAACCGCTGCCTGGCCAAGCTGCGCGCGCTGCTGGACGCACCGCCGACCGCCCAGGCAGGAGGACTCGCATGAGCGCGCACGACGACGCCGAGATGTTCGCACGACTCCGCACGCTGTGGAGCGAGGTCGACCCCGTGCCTGCGGGCTTGATCGACCGCATGGTCGCCGCCGTCGCCGCCGACGGGCTGAACCGCGAGTATGCGCTGCTCACCCTCGTCGAGGGGCAGCTCGGCGCCGTGCGGGGCGAGGCGGATGCGCTCACCCTGCAGTTCAGCGACGGCACGACCAGCATCCTGCTGCATGTGACGACCACCGCATCCGGCCGCCGCCGCGTCGACGGCTGGGTCGACACCGGCGCCGCGGAGGTGTTCCTCACCCAGGGCGAGAAGACGATCTCCACCTCACCGGAGGAGACCGGACGCTTCGCGTTCGACGAGGTGCCACCCGGTCTCACGCGCGTGCGCCTGACGACCGCGATCGGGGACGAGACGCGCACGCTCGCGACCCCGCAGTTCGAGCTGTGACCACGGGCACCGCCCGTCGATAAAGCCGCGGGGCGACCCGCACCGAGAGGATGACGATGGAGCAGCCCAAGGGATGGACCTGGCAGGACCGCGCGGAGGGATCGATCCGCAGGGGAACGGCCCTCGACCCGAGCACGGAGCCCGTGGACGGCATCCGCGCCTTTCCCACCGCCTATCTGCCCGAGCGGCTCCTGATCACCCGAACGCTCGGCGATCAGGAGGCGTACGACCGTGAACTGCGCACGCTGCGCGACGCGGCCGATACGTTCGGGTGGCTGCTGGAGACCGAGGACGGAGCGCGTGAGATCGGTGACGGGGAGCTCGTGCCGGGCGTCGTGGGATTCCAGCGCCTGCGGCTGACCACCACGGACGAGCCCGTGCGCGGGGAGTCGCCGATCTCCCCCGACGCATGGCGGGTGCTCCAGCGCGCCCGGCGCATGTCGCGCTCGACCATGCCGCGGACCAGCCTCGACCACGTGTTGTCCATCGACCCGGTCGGACTCAACCCGTTCACCCGGACCAATCCCTTCACGCGGACCAACCCGTTCACCCGCACGAACCCGGTGCGCGGCGAGGGCGCCGCAGGCAGCGACGACTACCTCGAGCCCGGACGGGGCGCGCGACAGCCGGTGACCTGGCTGGGACCGGCTCCCGTGCGGGGACCGGCTCCGAAGCGCGGGCGGCGGGCCGTCGTCGCGGTGCTCGACACGGGCTGCGGCGAACACGCCTGGCTTCCCGACGACATCGTCACCCGTCATGTCGACCTCGACGGCGTTCCGGTGGGCCTCACGGACGACGCCGATCCGGAGCGCTACCCCGACCTGTACGGGCAGCTCGACGGCGCGATCGATGCGGTCGCGGGCCACGGCACGTTCATCGCCGGGCTCGTCCGACAGACGGCTCCGGATGCCGACATCCTCTCGATCCGCGTGGCGGGCGCACTCGGTGTGGTCGACGAGAGCACCCTGCTCGACACGGTCGCGCAGGTCGTGATGCTGCTGATCCGCCACCGGGAGGACCCGACGACGGGCTTCCCGATCGACGTGCTGAACCTGTCGCTCAGCTACTACCACGAGACGCCGACCGACGGCATGTTCAGCCTCACCCTGCACCAGCTGCTGGCCAAGGCGCGCGAGCTCGGCTGCGTGGTCGTGTGCTCGGCGGGCAACGACGCCATCGATCGACCCTCGTTCCCGGCGTCGCTGTGGCCGTGGCCGGACTCGCACAACGGCATCCCGCACGACGACGGCACCCCGCTCGTGTCGGTCGGCGCGCTGAACCCCTCGGCGCAGTCGGTCGCCCTCTTCTCGAACGTGGGCCCGTGGGTGAAGACCTACGCGCCGGGCGCTGCCGTGGTGAGCACCTCGCCCGCGTTCGTCGGCGGCTCCCAGGCGGCCACACGTGCGGACGTCGACGGCATCCGCCGCGAGACGATCGATCCCGACGACTATCGGGGCGGGTTCGCGATCTGGAGCGGCACATCCTTCGCGGCGCCGTACGTCGCCGGACGCATCGCCGCGCAGCTCGGCACCGTGCCGGTCGCAGGCGCCACCCCGGATGCCGCGAAGAAGGCCGTCGCCGCCGTGCTGAAGTCGCTGCCGACTCCGGTCGACCCGGCCTGACCACCCCCGAGACGGACCGTCCGCACCGATACGGGCGGTCCGTCTTGGTGCGCGGCGCCCGGCCCCGTCCCGTCCCGTCCCGTCCCGTCCCGTCCCCGCACGTCCCCTCCCGCACTCGTCCCGGCCCGTCCCCTCCCGCCCGGTCCACTTGTCGGACCGATGCACACCCGTCGGACGGAACCTCGGCGTGTCACCCGACATCCGTGATTCCTCCCGACATCCGTGCACCCCGACCCGCCGGCTCCCGCCCAGTCCCGTCGCGTCCCCGCCCGGTCCGCCGGTCCACTTGTCGGACCGATGCACACCCGTCGGACGGAACCTCGGCGTGTCACCCGGCATCCGTGATTCCTCCCGACATCCGCACACCTTCCTCCCGACATCCGTGCGTAGGCCCACCCGGCGGACTCGCCGAAGGATGCCGCGGGCGCACGGCCTGCACCCGTGCTCTTCCGCGCAGCCGCGGGGCAGGGCATTCTGGACGGATGCCCCTGTCCGCCAACGAGCTGCATCGGCGCGGAGTCGAGGCGGCGAACGCGCGGCGGTTCACGCAGGCGCGGCGCACGCTCGACGCGGCATCCTCCCGCACCGAGGATCCCGATCTGCGCGCCCGCATCGACGGCACGTCCGCCTACGTGCTCGCTCAGACCGGGCAACCCGCGGCCGCCGAGCAGCTGTGCCGACACGCGCTCGGCCGCTCCGGGCTGCGCTCCGAAACGATCGCCGTGCTCAGCGGCCAGCTCGGCGTCCTCCTCATGCACGCCGGCACGTTGGCGGAGGCGGAGGTCGAGCTCAGCCGCGCCATCGACACGTTCACCGCCATCGGCGACGAGACCACCGAGCTCGCGAACTGCCTGATGAACCGCTCGGTCGTGCGGATGCAGCGGCGGGAGCTCGACACCTGCGTCGAAGATCTGCGGCGCGCGGTGGCCGTGTACGAGGCGAACGACGATCAGGAGCCGCTCGCCGAAGCGCGGCACAACCTGGGTTACGCGGCGCTGCTGGGCGGCGACCTCGTCACTGCGCTCACACTGATGACCCGCTCCCGTCCGACGCTCGCCGCGATCAGCGATCTGGCTGCTGCGATCAGCGACCTCGACCGCGCAGAGGTGCTTCGCGACGCCGGCCTCACCACCGAGGCGGAGGCCCTGCTGGGTCGGGTCGCCGCGGAGTTCGGCGCGCAGCGGATGCGACAGGCCAGGGGTGAAGCCGAGTTCCACCTCGCCCGCTCGCTGCTGCGGCATGATCCGGCTGCCGCCGAGCGCACCGCCCGCACGTCGGCACGACACTTCACCGCGCTCGGGAACCAGGGATGGGCGGCGCGTGCCGAAGCGGTGCGGCTCGAAGCGCGGCAGCGGGCGAAGCCGGACCAGCCGATCGACGCGCCCGCCTTCGCCCGCACCGCCAGGGCCCTCGACCACGCGGGGTTCCGCACCGAGGCCACCGGTCTGCGCCTGAGCGCGGGACGAGACGGGGCAGGGCGCCTCCCGCGACTCGACGACAGCGCTCCGACGCCGCTCCGCCTCCGCGCCCACGAGGTGCGAGCCGCGCGTGCCGCTGCACGGGGTCGGGACCGCGACGCGCTGCGGGCCGCCGCCGACGGACTCGAACTGCTCACCGCCTGGCAGCAGTCGTTCGGCGCCCTCGACCTGCAGGCCTCGGTCGCCATGCACGGAAGCGACCTGATGTACGCCGGTCTCTCCGCCGCTGCCCGCCTGCACGACTCGGCGACGCTGTTCGAGTGGTCGGAGCGCGCCCGGCACCTCAGCCAGCAGGTCGCTCCGGTGCGCCCTCCCCGCGACGACTCGCTGGCGGTCGATCTGGCGGAACTGCGGATGCTGCGCGCCGAGCTCGCGGGCGCGGACTGGACCACGGATGCTCGTGTGCGCGCCCTGCGCGACCGGGTGCGCGAGCGGCAGTGGGCCGCGACGGGTTCGGGCGGCACCCGTGAGCGGTTGGGGCTCGCCGAGGCGACGGCACTGCTCGATCCCGACACCGCCGTCCTGTCATACGTCTTCACCGGCTCCGCGCTGCACGCCGTCGCGGTGACGTCGTCGGGGGCCACGGTCGCCGACCTGTCCTGGTCGCGGGTGCAGTCCGCACTCGACGGTCTGCGCGCCGATCTCGACATGGCCGCGCTCACCCGCGGCGGGCTGATGGGGGCCGTGACCGCACGCGCACTCGCCACACGCTTGGCACTGTTGGATGCCGAGCTGCTCGCGCCGCTGCTCTCGGCGGCACCGTCGGCACGTCGTCTGGCGATCACCGTGCCCGGAGCGCTCGGCGGGGTGCCGTGGGCGATGCTGCCGGGCATGGCCGGAGTCCCGTTCACGCTCGCGACGTCGGTCTCGCGACTGCTGGGCAGCGGGACCGTCGTCCGCGGACGCCCGTCAATGATCGGATTCGCCGCGGGGCCCCGCGTCCCCCGCGCCGGCGAAGAGGTGCGGCGGGCAGCGGATGCCTGGAGCGGCGGCGGCGTGGCGACGCGGATCCTCGACAGCGGTGAGGCGACGGTGGCGGCGGCCACCGACCTCGCGTCGAACAGCGACGTGCTGCACATCGCCGCGCACGGCAGGCACGCGGTGGACAACCCGCTGTTCTCGGGATTCGAGCTCGCCGACGGCATCCTCTTCGGCTACGACGTCGACCTGATCCCGCGCGTCCCGGCGACCGTGATCCTCTCGGCGTGCGAGCTCGGGCGTTCCTCGGTGCGGTGGGGCGAGGAGGCGCTCGGGATGACGCGGGTGTGGCTGCACGCGGGCGCCGACTGCGTGATCGCCGCTCCGGTGGCCGTGCCCGATGAGGTGGCGGCGGAGCTGCTGAGCGCCGTGCACATCGGGCTCTCCGAAGGCGCGACCCCCGCCGTGGCGCTCGCCCGGGCCACCGTCGACACCGGCCTCAGCGCGCCGTTCCAGTGCCACGGTGACGGGTTCTGACCTTTTCCTCCATTCGGTGTATCAGAACGGGTGCCGCACGCTCCTGTTCTTCGGAAGGTGCCATGCGAAGGGCCTCGAAGGGTTGAGGCGCGAGGGAGGCGCAGTCGGATCTGGGGAATCATGCGCGCTGGGGAGCGTGAATACGACACGGACACCATCTGCTCGAGGGTGTCGCGGCCTGCAGCCGCGGCGCTCTCAGAGGGCCTCGACGTTCTGGGGACGTCGGGGCCCTTGGGGTGTCCGGGGTCAGGACTGCAGCACCTCGGCGCGCGGTCGGGGAGGACCCGTTTCGAAGGAGATCTCGCGGAATGAAGGATCGGATGCTCGAATCGGTCCTTCAGAACGTGAGAACTCCTTCAGGCTGTGCGTCGGCAGGGCAGGTCAAGCGCCGGGCGCCTGCGCCTGCGCCTGCGAGCGGACGGATCCCTCAGGCCACGAGCACGGAGTAGCCGGCGGCGCGGAGGGCGGCGAGCGCCTCGGCATCCGCTCCGGCATCCGTGATCACGGTCGGGAAGAGGTCGACGCCGCCGACCGCCGAGAACGCCTCGACCCCGAGCTTGCTGCCGTCGGTGACCACGACCGCGCGCCGGGCGCGTTCGGCCATCATGCGGTTCACTGCGGCCTCGCGCTCGTCCTGAGTGGTGGCGCCCGCGGCGGCATCCATCCCGTTCACGCCGATGAACGCGATGTCGAGCCGCACCCCGCGCAGCAGCTGTTCGACGAACGGGCCGACGAGCTCGTAGCTGCGGGAGTGGATGACTCCGCCGGTGACGACGACCTTGATATCGGGTCGCGTGGCGAGCTGCGCCGCGATGTTCACGGCATTCGTGACCACGGTGATGCCGCCATTGCCGGACAGGTCGTCGCGGGCGGCGAGGGCCGCGGCGATCGCGGTGGTGGTCGTGCCGCCGGACAGCCCGACCACCATGCCGGGGGCGACCAGGCCCGCCGCGGTCTGCGCGATGTTGGCTTTCTCGTGGGTGCGCAGGTGGCTCTTGTAGCGGATCGGCAGCTCGTAGGCGACGGCCTGCGCCACCGCACCGCCGTGCGTGCGGGTGAGCAGCCGCTGCTCGGCGAGCGAGTCGAGGTCGCGGCGGGTCGTGGCCGACGAGGCGCCGAACTGCTCCACCAGGTCTTCCACCGTGACCTCGCCGCTCGTGGCCAGGAGGTCGAGGATCGCGTTCAGCCGCGCCGCCCGCTTCATCATGCTCCCTGCAGGGCGAACAACCGCAGCATGCGGGCAGCCTCGGCGGCCAGAGCGTCACGCGCGGGTGCCAGATACTTCCGCGAGTCGACGAGCCGCTCGTCCGCATCCAGCTTCTCGCGCACCGCCCGGGTGAAGAACCCGTTGAGGTGCGTGGAGACGTTGATCTTGGTCATCCCCGCGCGCACGGCGTCGGCGATCACGGCATCCGCCACCCCCGAGGATCCGTGCAGCACGAGGGGGACGGGCAGGGCTGCATGCAGGCGCGCGATCAGGTCGAGGTCGAGCGACGCCGTGCGATCGGTCATGGCGTGAGACGAGCCCACCGCCACCGCGAGTGCATCGACACCCGTGGCCGCGACGAACGCCCGCGCCTCGTCGGGGTCGGTGCGCACACCCGGCGCATGGGCTCCGTCCTTGCCGCCCACCTCGCCCAGCTCCCCCTCGACGTAGACCCCGCCCGCATGCGCCCGTGCTGCGACGGCCGCCGTGAGCGCCACGTTGTCGTCATAGGGCAGCGCTCCGCCGTCGAACATCACGGACCCGAAGCCCAGCTCGATGGCCTCGTCGACCAGCTCGGGCCGTTCGGCATGGTCGAGGTGCACGGCGACCGGCATCTCCGCGCGTCGTGCCACCGCGAGCGTGGCCAGAGCGATCGGCTCGAGCCCACCGTGATAGTCGGCGCAGTTCTGCGAGATCTGCAGGATCACGGGGAGCTCGGCAAGCGCGGCTGCGCGCACCAGCCCCTCGGCGGTCTCGAGGTGGATCACGTTGAACGCGCCGATCCCGGTGCCGGCGGCGGATGCCGCGGAGACGAGGTCGCGAGCGGAGACGAGGGTCACGAAGGGTCCTTCCGGAACGATTCGGGGGCGGGATGCGAGACGAGCAGCTGCTGTTCGAGTGCGCGCCAGCGCGGGGAGATGTCGCCGGCGAGCGGGGTGAGGACCGCGGCCGCGGACCAGGCTGTGGCGCGACGGAGGATCTGCTCGGGGTCGCGCTCGCCCGCCGCATACAGCGCGGCACACGCGGCCACCCCGGCATCCCCGGCGCCGGTCGGATTGCCGGCGAGAGGTTCGTCGAGCCGAGCGTGCACGAGGTCGGACGCGGTGACGGCGAGCATGCCGTCGGCCCCCAGCGAGAGCAGCACGAGCTCGGCGCCGCGGGCGATCAGCGCACGGGCACCCTCGACGGGGTCGGCGATGCCGGTGGCTTCGACGAGTTCGGCCGCGTTGGGCTTCAGGACGTCGGCGCCGGCATCCGCCGCACGCAGGAGCGCGGGTCCCGAGGTGTCGGCGATCACGGGGACTCCGGCATCCTTCCCCACCGCGATGAGCATGGGGAGGAGCGATTCCGGGGCGCCGGGTGGCACACTGCCGGACACGACGAGGACACTCGCAGCCGGCAGCCGTTCGACGACCTCGGCGAGGAGGTCCGCCCACTCGCTGTCGCTCGGGTTGACGCCGCGCTCGTTGATGATCGTCGTGTCCCCGGCGGACTCGTCGACCACGGCGATGCTGCGCCGGGTCTCGGCGGCCACCGGCACGAGGGCGTGCGGCACGCCACTGGCACCGAGCTCGGCGGCGAACTCCTCGCCGACGCGCCCACCCATCGTGGTGACCGCGAGCACATCCGCGCCTTCCGCGTATGCCACGCGGGCGACGTTGAGGCCCTTGCCCCCGGCGCGTGCGACTCCGGCATCCGCCCGGTGCGTGCCGCCCTCGCGGAGCCGATCCACGTGCCAGGTCAGGTCGAGCGCGGGGTTGGGGGTGACGGTCAGGATCACGTGAGCTCCCTCGCTCGCAGGGCGGCACCGAGCAGGCCGGCGTTGCCGGAGAGCTCGGCGGGGACGAGCACGGGGATGCGGTGAAAGCTGAGCCGGGCCGCGAGGCGCGCGCGCAACTCGTCGAAGAGGGCTCCTCCAGCGCGGGACAGGCCGCCGCCGATGACCACAGCCTGAGGCGCGACGACCGCGGTGAGCTGCGCGAGCGACATCGTGAGGGCGTCGAGCGCCGAGTTCCAGATCTCTGCCGCCACCTCGTCTCCGGCCGCCGCGCGGGCGATCACGTCCTTGGCCCCGTCGGGTGCGACGCCGGTCGCCTCGCGGTAGCGCCGCGCGATGGCCCCCGCGGATGCCACGGCCTCCAGGCAGCCGCGCGCGCCGCAGGGGCAGATCGGCCCGTCGGCGATGGGCGAGTGCCCGATCTCGCCCGCGTACCCGCCTGCCGTGTACGGCACTCCGCCCACCAGCAGGGCGCCGGCGATGCCCGTGCCGATCACGAGCACGACGGCATCGGCGTAGTCGCGGGCGCCCCCGAGCCGACGCTCCGCCCAGCTCGCCACGCGGACATCGTGATCGAAAGCCACGGGAAGGCCCAGCCGCGCGGAGGCGAGATCACGCAGCGGTGAGTCATGCCAGCCGAGGTTGCTCGCGAACACGCCGAGGCCGGCATCCGCATCCACGATGCCCGGCACCACGAGACCGACCGCCTGCGGCACCACGTCGGGATGCGCGTCACGCAGTTCGGCCGCCAGCGCCTCGAGCCGCTCGAGCAGAACGTGCGTGCGGTCGCCCTCGACGACCGGCGTCGGTGTGCGACGGAGTCCGAGCGCGGTCCCCTCGGCGTCGAACAGCGCCGACTTGATGTCTGTTCCGCCCACGTCGAACGCCAGCACCGGCGCGCCCCGTCCGAGCGTGCGCACGTCGGAGAGCTTCTCTCCCGCCGCGTCGCGCTCGACGTCGGGAACGGCCGATGCCGCGTCAGGGTCGATCATCATCGGCTCCGGCAATGCGTGGGGTCATGCATCCAGGATGACGGATCGCGTGAGGTTGCGCGGCTGATCCGGGTCGAGCCCGCGCTCCACCGCGCGATCCAGCGCCGTACGGTGCAGGCGCACGAGGTCGGCGAGCGGGTCGATCGCGCGCTGCTCGAAACGGGCGCCGGTGGCGGCCACCTCGCCGGCGAGTCCTTCCGGAGCCTCGCCGAACTGCCACGTCACCCTGCCGGGCGCGGCGATGGCGATCGGACCGTGGCGGTAGTCCATCGACGGGTAGGCCTCGGTCCAGGACTGCGAGGACTCACGCAGCTTCAGAGCGGCCTCGTGGGCGAGACCGATCGTCCAGCCGCGCCCGAGGAACGTGTACTGCTCGGCGTCGCGCAGTTCGTCATCGCCGGGCTCTGCCAGCACGGCCTCGGCATCGGCGATGGCGGCGGTCAGGTCTTCGCCGAGCGACGCGCGGAACAGGGCGAGCGCCGTCGTGGCGAAACGCGTCTGCACCACGGACTTCTCGTCTGCGAACGGCAGCAGCACCGCGTCGTCGACGAGCGACACGAGCGGCGACGTCGGGTCGCCGATGACGCCGATGGTGCGGACGCGGCCCTTGACGCGGTCGACGAGCTCGAGCACCTCGCTGGTCGTGCCGGATCGCGTCAGCGCGACGACGGCGTCGTATCCGCGGTCGATGAACGCCTCCGAGGCCGCGAACGCATCGGTTTCGCCGTGCCCCGCGGACTCGCGGAGGGCGGCGTAGGACTGCGCCATGAACCACGACGTGCCGCAGCCGACGACCGCGACGCGCGCGCCCGTGGCCGGCAGCATGCCCTGCTCTGCCTTCAGTTCGGCGGCCCGTGCCCACATCTGCGGCTGGGAGTGGAGTTCCTCGCGCATGTACGCGCCGGGAAGTGATTCAGTCATCGAGGTGCCCTTCGTGCGATATGTTGCATACTTGTGATCGTTTGAAGCCGGAATCAATCATAGTATGGCGTCAAAGAAGAGCAACCCCCGGTTACTCTTGATTTGTTTGTTCCCCTGACAAATAATCGAGAAGTTCCAAACCCTCGTCGTCGATTCCGATCGTCGCCGAGAACCCCGAGCCCCGGCTTGAACGATCGCGGATGCCACCCGGCGAAACGATCACCACGCACCGTCGCGTGAGTTGTGCTTGCGACTGTGCACCACACCCCCTCCCGAAGCGGCCCGCCGCCGAGGGGCGGACACTCACAGTGAGGAATGCAATACACATGAAGAAGTCACTGCGGTTCGGCGCCGCCGCCATTGCGGCCGTCGCCACGCTCTCGCTCGCTTCGTGCGGGTTCGGCGGATCGTCCGGAGACGGCGGAGGCGAAGAGGGGTCGACGACCCTCGACCTCCTCGTCCCCAGCTACTCGGACGGCACCAAGGCGAACTGGGAGACGGTGATCAAGGGGTTCGAGAAGGCCAACCCCGACATCGACGTCAAGCTCGAGGTGCAGTCCTGGGACAACCTGGAGAAGGTCGTCTCCACCAAGATCCAGGCGGGGGAGGCTCCCGACATCTACAACGGCGGTCCGTTCGCGGGCTTCGTCGGCGACGAGCTGCTCTACCCGACCGAAGAGGTCGTCTCCGAGGAGACCTTCTCCGACTTCCAGGAGTCGTTCCTCAAGAACGCCGAGGTCGACGGCACCGCGTACGCGCTGCCCATGATCGCGTCGGCCCGCGCCCTGTTCGTCAACAACGCGCTGCTCGAGCAGGCCGGCGTCGAGGCACCGACCGACTGGGACTCGCTGCTGGATGCCGCGACCAAGGTGTCGGCACTCGGCGGCGGCGTGGCCGGCTACGGCATGCCGCTCGGATCCGAAGAGGCGCAGGCCGAGGCAGCCGTGTGGCTGTGGGGCGGCGGCGGATCGTTCGGCGACGAGTCCGAGATCACCATCGACACCCCGGAGAACCTCGTCGGGGCCGAGCAGATCAAGAAGATGATCGACGCCGGCGCGACCCAGGCCGACCCCGGTTCGACGCAGCGTTCGCCGCTGATGGACATCTTCATCCAGGGCAAGATCGGAATGCAGGTCGGCCTCCCGCCGACGGTCGGCCAGATCGCCGACGGCAACCCCGACCTGGACTACTCCATCGTCCCGATCCCGACGAAGGACGGCTCGCCCTTCACGCTCGGCGTCATGGACCAGCTGATGGCGTTCGAGAACGACGGCGACAAGCAGGACGCGATCACCAAGTTCTTCGACTACTACTACTCGGCGGACGTGTACGTGCCGTGGGTGCAGGCCGAGGGCTTCCTGCCCGTCACCAAGTCCGGGTCCGAGGCCCTGGCCGGCGAAGAGGCACTCAAGCCGTTCCTCGACGTGCTGCCCGACGCACAGTTCTACCCGTCGACGAACCCGAAGTGGTCCGCCGCCGACGGTGCGTTCAAGTCGCTGTTCGGTCAGCTCCAGACGAAGCCGGCACAGGACGTGCTGACCGAGATCCAGGCGCAGGTCGACGCGGGCTGAGCCCGCTGACGGAGAGGTTCGGGTACCCGAATGAGCCAGAAGACAGAGTCCTCGAACCTCGCGGGGGCGGCCCCCCCCCGCCCCCCCCCCCCCCCGAAGAACCCCGCAGCCCACCGCGGCAGGCCGGGCGGGAAGGACCACCACCCGGCGCGGCCCAGGATCGCCCCCCCCCACCAGCGCAACAAACG
>NZ_JBSHGY010000014.1:0-69153 GCF_053618035.1 Microbacterium sp. NPDC055665
GATCCTCACGGATCCGGCCGGCTTTTTCTGTACCCGCAGCTTTCGAATCGCGCGAATGGTCCGATTCGGCGGCGATCTGCGACCATTCGCGCGATTCGAAACGAGGTCTGTGGCGAGGACTCGAAGTGAGGCGGACCTAACCTCCGTGTTAGATTAGGCCAGGCTTACCAAAGGCTGGGCGCACCTCTCGCGCCGCCCCCTCACCCCGAACCCCGAAGGGAACGCCTGTGCGCACCTCTCGAATCCTCGCCATCGGCGCGGCCGCTGCACTCGCCGTCGGCCTGTCCGCCTGCGCGGCCTCCGCCCCGGAATCGACCGAGACCGCCGGCGGCAACCCGGCCTCGGCGGATGCCTTCCCCGTGACGGTGGAGCACGTCTACGGCGAGACCACCATCTCCGAGAAGCCCGAGCGCATCGCGACGGTCGCCTGGGCGAACCACGAGGTGCCGCTGGCCCTCGGCATCGTCCCGGTCGGTATGAGCAAGGTGAGCTGGGGCGACGACGACGGCAACGGCGTGCTGCCCTGGGTCGAGGAGAAGCTCGACGAGCTGGACGCCGAGACGCCGGTGCTCATCGACGAGACCGACGGCATCGACTACGAGGCCGTCGCCGACACCGAACCCGATGTGATCCTCGCCTCGTACTCGGGTCTCACGCAGGAGGAGTACGACACCCTCTCCAAGATCGCACCGGTCATCGCCTACCCCGAGGTCGCCTGGGGCACCTCGGTCGACGACATGGTCGAGATGAACTCGAAGGCACTGGGTCTCGAGGACGAGGGTGAAGCACTGATCGAGGAGCTGCACGCCGACGCGGAGGCCGCTCTCGAGGAGAACAGCATCCTGAAGGACAAGAAGGTCCTGTTCGCCTACCTCGACCCGACCGATCTGAGCCAGATCGGCTACTACACGGCGACGGACACCCGCCCCGGATACCTGCACGACAACCTCGGGCTGCCCTACCCGTCGCTCGTGGAGGACACGGCGGACACCGACAAGTTCGACCTGACGATCAGCGCCGAGGAAGTGGCGAAGTTCGCCGACGTCGACGTGTTCGTCACGTACGGCGACGACTCGCTGATCCCGCAGCTGCAGGCGGACCCGCTGCTGTCGAAGATCCCGGCGATCGCCGAGGGGCGCATCGCGATCCTCCCCAACGCGACGCCGATCGCGGCATCCGCGAACCCGTCGCCGCTGTCGATCCCGTGGGGACTCACCGACTACCTCGCGATGCTGGCCGCGCCGCTGTCGAAGTAATCGTTCGATCCGCATCGGCGGAGTGAATCCCCCGTGACCTCAGCAACCGTCATCGCACCCGCACCGGGCGCCGCAGACCTGCGACGCCCGGTGCTGGTGCGCACCCTCTGGCTGCTCATCGGGGTCGCGGTGCTCGTCATCCTCAGCATCCTGTCGATCTCGTTCGGCGTGCGCGCCGTCTCGTTCGATGACATCGTCGCGGCCCTCGGCGGCCACACCGACACGATCGCCCAGGCCGCGATCGTCAAGCGCATCCCGCGCACCGTGCTCGCCCTCCTCATCGGCGCCGCCCTCGCGCTCTCCGGCGCGACCATGCAGGCCGTGACCCGCAACCCCATCGCCGACCCCGGCATCCTCGGCGTCTCGAACGGGGCTTCGCTCGCCGTCGTGTGCGGCATCGCGTTCTTCGGGCTCAGCAACCCGTATGGACAGATGGGGTTTGCCATCGCCGGAGCCGGGATCGCCGCCGTCTTCGTCTACACGGTCGGCTCGCTCGGACGCGGGGGCGCGACGCCGCTCAAGCTCGCGCTCGCCGGTGCCGCCACGTCGGCCGCCTTCGCGTCGCTCATCAGCGCGGTCATGCTGCCCCGCGTCGACCTGCTCCAGACGTTCCAGTCGTGGCAGATCGGCGGCGTCGGCGGGGCGGAGTGGCCGCGCATCGCCCTCACCGCCCCCGTGCTGGCCATCGGTGCCCTGATCTGCTTCCTCAGCGCGCGCGGCATGAACTCCCTCGCCCTCGGCGACGACATGGCCAAGGGCCTCGGTGAGCACGTGTTCCGCACGCGCATGATCTCGGCGCTCGGCGCGGTGATCCTCGCCGGCGCCGCGACAGCGATCGCCGGACCCATCGGCTTCGTCGGCCTCATCGTCCCGCACATGTGCCGGATGCTGGTGGGCACCGACCACCGCTGGCTGCTGCCGTTCTCGGCCATCGCGGGCGCCGCGCTGCTGACCGCGAGCGACATCATCGGCCGCGTGATCTCGCCGTCGGCGGAGGAGATCCAGGTCGGGATCATCACCGCGATCATCGGCGCCCCCTTCTTCATCTGGATCGTCCGTCGGCAGAAGGTGCGTGAGCTGTGAGCACGACCGAGCACACCGAGCACACCCTCGATCGCGTCGACGAGCCGGCATCCGCCCGCATCGCCCGGATCGTCGCCGGCCGTCGCTCGCGCCACCGCCGACACGCGATCGCGACGATCGTGCTCGGCGTCCTGCTGCTCGTGCTCTTCGCGGTCGCCCTCATGGTGGGCAACACCTTCTACTCGTTGGATGAGGTCATCCGCGTGCTCCTCGGCGAGACCGTCCCCGGAGCCTCCTTCACCGTCGGCGACCTCCGACTGCCGCGCGCGGTGCTCGCGGTCCTCACCGGCATCGGCTTCGGCATGGCGGGCGTGTGCTTCCAGACGATGCTGCGCAACCCGCTCGCCTCGCCCGACATCATCGGCATCTCGAACGGCGCCGGGGCTGCCGCGGTGTTCGGCATCGTCGTGCTGTCGGTGAACGGACCGGTCGTATCGGTGCTCGCCTTCGGCGGTGCCATCGTCACCGCTCTCGCGATCTACCTGCTCTCGATCAAGGGCGGCTTCGCGGGCACGCGCCTGATCCTGATCGGCATCGGCGTCGCCGCGATGCTGCAGAGCGTCATCTCGTACATGCTGTCGCGGGCGGCGAACTGGGACATCCAGACCGCGATGCAGTGGCTGACCGGAAGCCTCAACAACGCGTCGTGGGAGCGGGTGCTGCCGATGGCGATCGCCGCGGCGATCATCGTCCCGCTGATGCTGTCGCAGGGCCGTGCGCTCGGCGCCCTCCAGCTCGGTGACGACTCCGCGGCCGGCCTCGGGATCCGGGTCGATGCCACACGCCTGCTCCTCATCCTCGGCGCCGTCGCGCTGCTCGCGTTCGCCACCGCGGCGACCGGCCCCATCGCGTTCGTCGCGTTCATGGCCGGGCCCATCGCCGCCCGCATCACCGGGCCAGGAGCGAACCTGCTCCTGCCGTCGGCGTTCGTCGGGGCCGTGCTCGTGCTCGGCGGCGACCTGATCGGCCAGTTCGCCTTCGGCACCCGCTATCCGGTCGGCGTCATCACCGGCGTGGTCGGCGCTCCGTACCTGATCTACCTGCTCATCCGCACCAACCGCTCCGGGGGTTCGCTATGACCGTCTCGCACAGCCTGTCCGCCGAAGGCGTGAGCCTGGCGTACGGCGACCGCACCGTCATCGACGGCCTCGACCTGCAGATCGCGCCCGGACGCATCACGACCATCGTGGGCGCGAACGGATGCGGCAAGTCGACGCTGCTGCGCTCGCTCGCCCGCCTGCTCTCGCCGGCCGAGGGGCAGATCGTGCTCGACGGCAAGTCCGTGCACGCCCGCCCCACCAAAGAGGTCGCCCGCATCCTGGGCCTGCTGCCGCAGTCTCCGGTCGCGCCCGAGGGCATCGCGGTGGCGGATCTGGTGGGCCGCGGCCGGCACCCGCACCAGAAGATGCTCGCGCGCTGGAGCACCCACGACTACGAGGTGGTGGCCGACGCCCTCGACGCGACCGGCATCACCGACCTCGCCGACCGCAGCGTCGACGAGCTCTCCGGCGGGCAGCGGCAGCGCGTCTGGATCGCGATGGCCCTCGCGCAGGAGACCGACATCCTGCTGCTCGACGAGCCGACCACGTTCCTCGACGTCGCACACCAGGTCGAGGTGCTCGACCTGCTCACCGACCTGAGCGTCTCGCGCGGCACCACCATCGTCATGGTGCTGCACGACCTCAACCTCGCCGCCCGCTACGCCGACGAGCTGGTGGCCATGAAGGACGGGCGTGTGCACGCGACCGGCGCCCCGCAGGACGTCGTGACCGCCGAGCTCGTCGAAGAGGTCTTCGGCCTCGCCAATCAGATCACCATCGACCCGGTCTCCGGCAAGCCGATGGTCACACCCATCGGGAGGCATCATGTCCGCTGAGACGACCACGACCGAGCGTCCGACCTACATCCTCACCCGCGCCGAGGTGCGGGCCGTCGCTCGGGTCTCGCCCTCGTTCGTGCGGGTGACGTTCGGCGGCGACGATCTGTTCGAGTTCGGCACCCCCGGCGAGGTGTTCGACAGCCGCATCAAGCTGGTCTTCCCGCCGGCATCCGGGGTGCTGCCGGAACTCGACCGGGCCTCGGACAACTGGTGGCAGTCGTTCCTCGCGGTGCCGGAGGAGGAGCGCGGCTCGATGCGCACCTACTCCGTGCGCGAGCTGCGGGTCGACCCCGCCGCGGGCACCGAGGTCGACGTCGACTTCGTGCTGCACCTCGAGCCGGGACTCACCGGGCCGGCGTCGCTGTGGGCGAGCCAGGCCGCGGTCGGGCAGGAGCTGTACCTGGTCGGGCCGCGTCGCGGCGTGGACGTGGATGCGCACGGCGGGGCCGAGTTCGCGCCGGGCACTGCGGCCTCGGTCGTGCTCGCCGGCGACGAGACGGCTGCTCCCGCCATCGCCCGCATCCTGGAGGACGCGCCTCGCGACCTGCGCGGAGTGGCCTTCATCGAGGTGCCGTCGCCCGCCGACATCCTGCGCATCGACGTGCCGGCCGGCGTCGAGGTGCACTGGCTGCCGCGCGACGCGGGCGACCCGCACGGCCTGCGCCTGATCCCCGCGGTGCTCGGCTACCTCGGCGACGCCGACGCGGCGGACGAGATCCGCGTGAAGGACATCGACGGCGAGGATCTGCTCTGGGAGACGCCGGATTACTCCGGTCTCGGCGAGGAGATCGACAGGGCGGATGCGCCGGCCGAGCGCTACTTCTGGATCGCGGGGGAGAGCGGCGTGGTCACCACCCTGCGCCGCCACCTCGTCAAGGACCTCGGCATCGACCGCGGGCAGGTGGCGTTCATGGGCTACTGGCGCCGCGGCGTCGCGATGCGGGGCTGACATGACGACGACAGCGCCCCACGCCCTGCAGGGCGAATCCCTCGTGCTCGGATACGGCCGTGCCCGGGTGGTGCACGACGTCTCGCTCCGCCTCGCGCCCGGACGGGTGACGGCCCTCATCGGCCCCAACGGCAGCGGCAAGTCGACCGTGCTTCGCGCCCTCGCCCGCCTGCACCGCATCGAGGCGGGGAGTGTGCGCATCGGCGGAGACGAGACGCGCGACGCCACCGCCCTCTCGGCGAAGGAGTTCGCCAAGGCCGTCGCGATGCTCTCGCAGTCGCGGCCGCATCCCTCCGGGATCGAGGTGTCCGACGTCGTGGCGTACGGCCGCCACCCGCACCGGGGCCGCTTCTCCGGTGTCAGCGACGCCGACCGCACCGCCGTCGCGCGGGCGCTCGAGCTGACCGGGCTCGCAGCCATGGCCTCCCGCCCCGTCGACCAGCTCTCGGGCGGCGAACTGCAGCGCGTGTGGCTGGCGACCGCGCTGGCGCAGGAGACCAGCGTGCTGCTGCTCGACGAGCCGACGAACCACCTCGACCTGCGGTACCAGGTGGAGACGCTCGACCTGGTGCGCGAGCTCGCCGACGACCACGGCACCGCCCTCGGCGTCGTGCTGCACGACCTCGACCACGCGGCATCCGTCGCCGACGACGTGGTGCTGTTGCACGCCGGTCGGGTGCACGCGGCCGGCACCCCCGCCGAGGTGCTGACGGGCGAGAACCTCTCGCACGTCTACGGCCTGCGCATCGACACCGAGATCGACGACGAGACCGGCCTCGTGCGGGTGCTCCCGCGCGGTCGGCACCACGGTCGGCATCGCACCGCTGCAGCATCCTGAACCCCCTCACCCCTCCCGGAGGAAGAACCGAATGAAGAAGAAGCCCCTCGCCCTGGTCGCCCTCGGCGGCGCACTCGTGATGGCCCTCGCGGGCTGCGGCACCACCCAGGCCCCCGCCGCCTCCGACTCCGATGCCTCGGCCTCGACGAGTGCGGGCTGCGGTGACGACACCACCGCGACCTCGACGGGCGCCGTCTCCGTCACGGACGACCTCGGCCGCACGGTCGAGCTCGACAAGCCCGCCGAGCGGATCGCGGTGCTGGAGTGGCAGCAGATCGAGGATGCGCTGTCGCTGTGCGTCACACCGGTCGCAGTCGCCGACGCCGAGGGCTACAGCACGTGGGTCACCGCGGAAGAGCTCCCCGAGGGCGTGACCGATGTGGGCACCCGCCAGGAGCCGAACCTCGAGACGCTGTTCGGCACCGAGCCCGACCTGGTGATCGTCGAGGTCAGCGCCGCGGACGACCCCATCGTCGCCCAGCTCGAGGCCTACGACGTGCCGGTGCTCGCGACCGTCGGTGCGGATGCCGCCGACCCCATCGCGAAGATGCTCGGCACGCTCGACCTCATCGCCCAGGTGACCGGCCGCGAGGAGCGCGCCGAGGTCGTCGCCGACGAGTTCCAGGCGCACCTCGACTCGGCCTCGGCCGAACTCGCCGATCTCGACCTGCCCACGAAGGAGTTCGTGTTCTTCGACGGCTGGGTCGACGGCGGCAACGTCGCGCTGCGTCCGTTCGGTCAGGGCTCGCTGGTCGGTGAGATCGGCGAGAAGCTCGGTCTCGAGAACGCCTGGACCGGCGAGGTCGACCCCACCTACGGCCTCGGCCAGACCGACGTCGAGGGCATGACGACGGTCGGCGACGCCAGCCTGTTCTACACGGGCACCGAGGACCCCGAGTCGGAGAGCTTCATCGACGCCCTGCAGGACAACCCGGCCTGGACCTCGCTGCCCGCCGTGGCCGATGACCGCCTGACGGCCTTCCCCGCCGGGATCTGGACGTTCGGCGGACCGCGCTCGACCCAGCAGATCATCGACGGCTACGTCGAGGTGCTCTCGAAGTGACGGGTGCCCTTCGCCTCGACGACGCGGCGGCCACGACGGAGTCGGTACGCCCGGCTCCCGCCGTCGCGCCCGGCGAGGCGGAGGGGCGCCGGCCGGGCGCCCTGCTGACGGGCATCGGGGTGCTCGTGGCTCTGGCCGTGGTGCTCTTCGCCGTCGCCTGCTGGCATCTCACGCAGGGCACAAGCGGTGCCGTGTTCGCCGACACCGAGGTGCTGTGGGGGTCGCGGGTTCCGCGCCTCGCGGCAGGCATCGCCGTGGGCGTGGCGCTGGGCGTGGCCGGCATCCTGCTCCAATCGCTCGCCCGCAACGCCCTGGCATCGCCCGACACGCTGGGCGTGACCGCCGGTTCCTACCTCGCGGTCACGGCGCTCGCGGCGTTCGGCATCGCGGTGCCGGTGTGGGCGTCGGGCGCTGTCGCGTTCGCCGGCGGCCTCATCGCCGCGGGGATCGTGCTCGGGCTCGCGGGCGGCGCGGGTTCGTCCACCACGCGGCTGATCCTCGCGGGCACGGCACTGGCCCTCGCGTTCCAGGCCGGCACATCGACCCTGCTGATCCTGTTCGACGAGGAGACGAAGGGCCTGCTCGCCTGGGGAAGCGGCAGCCTGTCGCAGCTCGGCCTGACCGCGTTCCTGCAGGCGGCCCCGGTCGTGGTCGTGGTGACCGCGGCGGCGCTGCTGCTCGCGCGACGGTTCGACATCCTGGCGCTCGGCGACGACACGGCATCGTCCCTGGGCGTGCCGATCCGCTCGACGCGGGCCATCGGCATCCTGCTCGCCGTCACGCTGACCGCGGTATCGGTGACGCTCGCGGGGCCGATGGGCTTCGTCGGACTGTGCGCACCCGTGCTCGCCCGCCTGCTGACGCGGGTGGTGCCGAGCCTGAACCGCCATCTGCTCCTGATCCCGGCCGCCGGGCTGCTCGGCGCGATCGTCGTGATCCTCTCGGATGCTCTGCTGCGGGCGATCATCGGGGCCGAGGCGGCGATCCTCATCCCGACCGGCGTCGCGACGACGCTGCTCGGAGCGATCGTGCTCGTGCTCATGGCGCGGCGCCTGCGTGACGCCGGTCCGACGCGAGAGCCTCCGCGGGTGCGCTTCGGCGTGCGCAGCCGCCTGCGGTTCCGCATCACCATGGTGGTCGTCGTGCTCGGCGTGATCGGGGTGCTGGTCCTCGGCCTGCTCGCCGGGCACACGTGGCTGCTCACCGGCGACATCGCGCTGTGGCTGCAGGGCGAGGCGCCGGCGGCGATCGCCTTCGCGCTGGACGAGCGCGCGCCGCGCATCGTGGCCGCCGTCGTCGCCGGTGGGGCGCTCGCGCTGTCGGGCGCCATCATCCAGGGGGTGAGCCGGAACCCGTTGGCCGACCCGAGCATCCTCGGCGTCACGGGCGGTGGCGGACTCGGTGCGGTGCTCGTGATCACGAGCGCCGTCTCGTCCACCGCGGGCATGATCGCGGGCGCCATCGCCGGGGCGCTGCTGGCCTTCGCGCTCGTGTACCTGCTGTCGTGGCGCGGCGGGTTGAACGCCGACCGGTTCCTGCTGATCGGCATCGGCGTCTCCTACTTCACGGTGTCGCTCACGACGTTCTTCCTGCTGAGGTCGAACCCCTGGGACACCCCGAAGATCTACACCTGGCTGTCGGGCACCACCTACGGCCGCGTGTGGGAGCAGGTGCTGCCGCTGGCGATCGTGCTGGCCATCGCGCTGCCGTTCGTGGTGATGAGCCGTCGCGAGCTCGATGTGCTGTCCCTCGATGAGGACACCCCGCGGCTGGTCGGCATCCGGCTCGAGCCCGTGCGGCTGACGCTGCTGGTTGTGGCGGCGGTGCTCGCGGCGCTCAGCGTGACGGCGATCGGCGTGATCGGCTTCGTGGGGCTCGTCGCTCCGCACGCGGCACGGGCGCTCGTCGGGGCCAGGCACGCCAGGGTGATCCCGGTCGCGGTGCTGCTGGGCGGTCTGCTCGTCGGGGTCGCCGACACGATCGGGCGCACCGTCATCGCCCCGGCGCAGCTTCCGGCCGGACTCGTGGTGGCGCTGATCGGAGCCCCGTACTTCGTCTGGCTGCTCTGGCGCTCGCGCGACGCGTAGCTCGGGCCAGGACGCAGGGACGAGGCCCGGCATCCGTGGGGATGCCGGGCCTCGTCGTCACCGAGGGGTTACTTCGCGAGGAAGTCCTTCAGTGCGGCGTTGACCTCGTCGGCGTGCGTCCAGAGCAGGCCGTGCGGGGCGCCCTCGACCTCGACGTAGTCGGCATCCGGCACTGCCTGGTGGAAGCGGCGGGCGGTCGCGTCGATCGGGAGGATGTTGTCCTTCGTGCCGTGCAGGATCAGGGTGGGCTTCGCCGCGGCACGGACGGCCTCGACGTCGCCACGGAAGTCCTCGATCCAGGCCGAGACGACCGCGTAGGCGGCCACGGGCGCGCTGCCGATCGCGACGTTCCAGCTGCCGGTGACGGCCTGCTCGCTGATGCGCGAGCCGAGGTTCTCGTCGAGGTTGTAGAAGTTCTTGTAGAAGTCGGTGAACCACGCGAAGCGGTCGCCCTTGGCGGCAGCCTCGATGCCGTCGAAGACCTCCTGCGGCACACCCTCCGGGTTGTCGTCGCGCTGCACCAGGAAGGGCTCGAGCGAGGCGAGGAAGGCGAGCTTCGCGACGCGGTCGTGGCCGTACTTGGCGACGTAACGGGCGAGTTCTCCGGTGCCCATCGAGAAGCCGACGAGCACGACGTCGCGCAGGTCGAGGGTCTCGAGCACCGTGTTCAGGTCGGCGGCGAACGTGTCGTAGTCGTAGCCGGCGTTGACCTTGGAGGACCCGCCGAAGCCGCGGCGGTCGTAGGTGATGACGCGGTAGCCCTGGGCGAGGAGTTCGCGGGTCTGACGCTCCCAGCTGTGTCCGTCGAGCGGGTAGCCGTGGATCAGGACGACGGGCTGACCGGAACCCTGGTCTTCGTAGTAAAGCTCGATCGGGGTGCTGTTCTCGTTTCCGACGGTGATGTAGCCCATGATCCTGATCCTTTCGGTTGCGGTGAGAACGACCGTTCTCGCTCGATATGAACAATCTAGAGAACGTTCGTTCTCATGTCAAGTAAACTTCTGGGTATGACCGAAGACGAGGGTCGCGAGCGCATCCTGTCCGCCGCCGAAGAGCTCTACTACCGCAAGGGATACGCGGCCGTGGGCATGGACGAGCTGCGCGCCGCGGCCGGCGTGTCGCTGCGACGCCTCTACGCGCTGTTCCCCGCGAAGACCGACATCGTCACCGCCGTCCTCGCCCGCAAGCACGCCCAGTGGGAGTCCGGACTGTCGGGAGCCGTGACGGATGCCGGCGACGACCCGCGCACACGTCTCCTCACGGTCTACGGGTACCTCGAGAACTGGTTCTGCGCCGACGACTTCCGCGGGTGTGCATTCATCAATGCGTTCGGCGAGCTCGGGGGCACGAACCCCGAGGTCGCGGAGATCGTGCGCACGCACAAGGCGTCGTTCCAGGAGTACATGGCGGGGCTCGTCGCCGACACCGGTGCGCCCGCGGCACTCGCCGCACAGCTGTCGATCCTCGCCGAGGGGGCGCAGAGCACGGCCGCGATCTCGAAGGACCCGTCCGTGGCGGTGCAGGCGCGCGGTGCGGCAGAGGTCTTGATCGACGCGGCCTTCGCCCGGGCCTGAGTCTCGCCCGTCGCTCGGAGCCCGTGCATCCGTCGGGAGAATTCACGGGTGTCGGGGGATCTGACGGGGTTTCTCCCGACAGGTGTGCTTTCTCCCGACGGATGCATGCGTGCGGACGGCGGTCGGGACGTTTTCCTAACTTAGTTAGCGAACCCCTCGGCCGGTGTCAACCCCGATGCGCGGCGGCTCAGCGCGCCGTAGCGTCGCGACCATGGACTCACGTACGAAGGGCATCGGCCGGCAGAGCCTGATCATCGCGGCGGCATCGTTCATGCTGATCGTGGCCGCCGTGGGCGCCGGCGCCTTCGGCGGAGCATCCGTCGACGACCTGCAGGACGGCGCGCTCTCGGCGCAGGGCTCCTACCTCGCGCCCGCCGGCCCCGCATTCTCGATCTGGTCGCTGATCTACCTCGGACTCATCGCCTACACGGTGTGGCAGGCGCTTCCGGCGCAGCGGCAGGATGCTCGGCAGCAGGCAGTGGGCGGATGGATCGCCGCGTCGATGGTGCTGAACGGGCTCTGGCTCGTGACCGCGCGCTATCTGATGCTGTGGCTCACAGTCGTCGTGATCGCCCTGCTGCTGGCCGTGCTCGCACGGGTGATCGTCGTGCTCGGGCGCTTCCCGGCGCGCAACCTCGCCGACCGCATCCTCACAGACGGGGCGAACGGTCTGCACTTCGGCTGGGTGACGATCGCGACGGTCGCGAACACCGCCGCCTGGCTGACGCAGATCGCGCCCGAGAGCTGGGCGCAGGCGGCGGATGCCTGGGCGATCGCCGTGCTGGTGGTCGTGCTCGTGATCGGAGCCGCTGCCGCGTGGGCGACCGGCCGCATCGCCCCCGCACTCGCGACGGCCTGGGGTCTGGCCTGGCTCGCGGTCGGCCGACTCACCGGGGAGCCCGAGAGCACCCCGACGGCGATCACCGCGATCATCGTGGCCGTGCTGCTCGTCGTCGTCGGTGTCGTGGCGGTGCTGCGTCGCGGTGCGCGCACGGCTCAGAGCACGAGCCGGTAGCCCATCCCCGCCTCGGTGAGCAGATGCACCGGAGCCCCCGGCTCCCGCTCGAGCTTCTTGCGCAGCTGCGACATGTACAGCCGCAGGTAGCCCGAGTCGGACACCTGCTCGCTGCCCCAGATCTCCTTCAGCAGATCCTGTCGGGTGACCAGGGCTCCCGGATGCCGTGACAGGTGCTCCAGCATCCGCCACTCGGTCGGCGTCAGGTGCACGCGCGTCCCGGCGCGGGTGACGGTCTTCGTCGCGAGGTCGACCACGACATCGCCGAACGCCACGGTCGACTCCCCGTTCGCCGGCATCGAGCGGCGGGAGAGCGCCCGCAGCCGCGCGAGCAGTTCGTCGACCTGGAAGGGCTTCGTCACGAAGTCGTCCGCTCCGGCATCCAGAGCTTCGACCTTGTCGGCCGACCCGGTGCGGCCGGAGACCACGATGATCGGCACGTTCGTCCACCCGCGCAGGGCCTGGATGACCTCGATGCCGTCGAGACGCGGCATCCCCAGGTCGAGCATGATGAGGTCGGGATGGGTCTGCGCGGCGGCGGCGATCGCGGCGGCGCCGTCTGCCGCCACGACGACCTCGTATCCATGGGCGGCGAGCGTGATCCGCAGCGCCCGCACCATCTGCGGGTCGTCGTCGGCGATGAGGAGCTTCACTCCGTGCCCTCCGTGTCGGGAAGCCCTGCGCCGAGCGGCAGGGAGATGACCATGGTGAGGCCTCCGCCCGGGGTGTCCTCGGGTGTCAGGGTACCGCCCATGCCCTCGGTGAACCCGCGCGACAGGGCGAGTCCGAGACCGAGGCCCGTGGTGTTGTCGGTGTCGCCGAAGCGCTGGAACGGCTGGAAGATACGGTCCCGTCGCTCGGGGGAGATACCGTCGCCGCGGTCGATCACCCGGATCTCGGCGCGATCGCCGAGGGTGCTGGTCGACACGATCACCCGGCTGCCCTCGGGCGCGTGGCGGTGCGCGTTGGCGAGCACGTTCACCAGCACCCGCTGCAGCAGCACCGGGTCGGCGAACACCGGCGGCAGCTCGGGGTCGAGGGCGAGTTCGACGTCGGCCGGGCCCAGCCCGAGCTCGTCGATGGCCGCGAGCACCGTGCCGGCGGCATCCATCCGCGACGAGGAGACCGCGAGCACGCCGGCCTGCACGCGGCTGACGTCGAGCAGGTCGGTGACCAGCGTCGACAGGGTGGCGAGGCTCTCGTCGGCGGTCGCGAGCAGCTCCTGACGATCGGATGCCGACAGCTCGTGCGCACCGCGGAGTCCGCCGATCGCGGCGACCGCCGAGGCCAGCGGGCGCCGCAGATCATGACTCACCGCCGACAGCAGCGCGCTGCGCACCTGGTCGGTCTCGGCCAGCGCTTCCGCTTCGCTCGCGGTCGCCCGCAGGTCGGTGTGCTCGATCGCGGCCGACAGCTGCGCCACGATCGCGTCGAGGAGCCGACGTTCCGGCCCCGCCAGCGGCTCGCCGTTCAGCTCGAGCACCGCGCGCGGGCCGCCCCCGGGGCGGACGCCGACCGGGATGTTCGTGGCGCGGCCGTCGGCGACCGGCTCCCCGTCGCTCGCGAGCACCTCGCCGTCGGGGGAGAGCACGCGCACGCCGCTGAGCCCGAACGCCTCCCTGGTGCGGCTGACCAGGGCCAGCACGGCGTTGTCCCCCCGCAGCACGTTGCCGGCGACCGCGGCGAGCAGCTCGGCCTCGGCGGTGGCGCGCTGCGCGGTGCGGGCGCGTCGGGCGGCCTGGTCGACGATGATGCTCACCAGGATCGCGATGAGCACGTACAGCGCGAGGGCCAGCACATGCAGCGGATGCGCGATCGTGATGGTGAACAGCGGCGCGACGAAGAGGAAGTCGAGCGTGACCCCCGACAGCACCGCCGCGAACACCGCAGGGCGGATGCCGCCGATGAGCGCGACCACGACAACGAGCAGCTGGTACGCGAGCACTTCGGCGGTGATCGACTCGGGGCTGCGGAAGGTGAACATCAGCCACGACAGCAGCGGTCCGAACACGAGGGCGACCGCGAATCCGAGCAGCTGCCGCCGCCACCCCAGTGCCCCGCCGGTCATCCGCGGCAGGGCGAGCCGCCCTCCCGCCGCGGCGTGCGTGACGATGTGCACGTCGATGTCACCCGAGCGGCGGATCACCTCCGACCCGATGCCCGGACCGGTGAGAGCGGCGGCGAGTCGACTGCGACGGCTGACACCGATGACGAGCTGCGTGGCATCCACCCCCTGCGCGAACTCGACCAGGGTGGCAGGGATGTCGTCGCCGACGACCTGGTGGTAGCTGCCGCCGAGCGATTCCACGAGGGTGCGCTGCGCGGCGAGCGCCCCCGGAGTCTCGTTGCGGAGTCCGTCCTGGGCCGAGATGTGCACCGCCAGCAGTTCTCCGCCGGCCGAGCGGGCCGCGATCCGCGCACCGCGACGCAGCAGGGTCTCGCCTTCGGGACCGCCGGTGAGGGCGACGACGACCCGTTCCCTGGCCTGCCAGTTCCCTTCGATCCCCTGCTCGGCTCGGTAGCTGCGCAGGGCGCTGTCGACCTCATCGGCCAGCCAGAGCAGGGCGAGTTCGCGTAGGGCGGTGAGGTTGCCGAGGCGGAAGTAGTTCGACAGTGCGGCGTCGATCCGCTCGGCGGGGTACACCAGCCCCGCGGAGAGCCGGTCCCGCAGCGACTGGGGCGCGAGGTCGACGACCTCGATCTCGTCGGCGGCCCGCACGACGGCATCCGGAATGGTCTCCTGCTGCGCGATGCCGGTGATCTTCTCGACCACGGCGTTGAGCGACTCGATGTGCTGCACGTTGACGGTGGTGACGACGTCGATGCCGGCGGCCAGCAGGTCGTCCACGTCCTGCCAGCGCTTCGGATGCCGCGAGCCCGGGGTGTTCGTGTGTGCGAGTTCGTCGACGAGGGCGATCTCGGGGGCGCGGGCGAGCACCGCGTCGAGGTCGAGTTCGGTCAGGGTGACGCCGCGGTGATCCTCGACGCGGCGGGGCACCTCCGGCAGTCCGACGGTCTGCGCCAGGGTGGCCGCGCGCTCGTGGGTTTCGACGATGGCGATGACGACGTCGTGTCCCTCTTCGCGCAGGCGTCGCCCCTCGGCGAGCATCTCGAACGTCTTGCCGACACCGGGAGCGGCGCCCAGCAGCACGCGCAGGCGGCCGCGTCGGGGGTGTTCCGGTGCCGGGCGCTGCGTCCGATCTGCGCTCATTCGCCCTCCTGGCCGTCCAGCGCGAGGTTGAGTTCGGCGACGTTGATGCGCTCCTCGCCGAGGAATCCCAGATCCCGCCCTTGAATCCTAGACTCCACCAGGTCGCGCACCTCTTGTTCGGGCATGCCGCGTTCCTCGGCCACTCTCGGCACCTGGAGCAGCGCGTAGGCGACGCTGATGTGCGGGTCGAGTCCGGAGCCCGAGGCGGTGACCGCGTCGGCCGGCACCTCGGAGGCATCCACACCCTCGCGCTCCGCGATCGCGGCCTTGCGCTCGGCGATGGACGCGACCAGGTCGGGGTTCTCCGGGCCGAGGTTGCTGCCGCTGGAGCCCGCCCCGTCGTAGCCGTCGCCGGCCGCGGAGGGGCGGGACTGGAAATACTCCGGCAGGGCCTCGCCGTCGGCATCCGTGAAGGACTGACCGATCAGTGCGCTGCCCCTGTCGTCGGGAAGGGGGGAGCCGTTCGCCTGCCCGGCGAGTGCGAGCTGCCCGATGCCCGTGACGAGGAGCGTGTACCCGACGCCGAGGATCAGCGTGAGGACGAGCATCGCGCGGACGGCGACCCCGGTGGTGCGGAGGGCGGTGCGAGTGGAGGACATGAGTGGGTTCCTTTTCCGATCCGGGTCAGAAGCCCGGGATGAGGCTGACGACGAGGTCGATGAGCTTGATGCCGATGAACGGGGCGATCACACCGCCGAGGCCGTAGACCAGCAGGTTGCGCTGCAGGATCTGCGAGGCGCTCGCCGGGCGGTACTTCACTCCGCGCAGGGCCAGCGGGATCAGGAACACGATCACGATCGCGTTGAAGATGATCGCGCTGGTCACGGCGGATGCCGGCGAGTGCAGCTGCATGATGTTGAGCGCGGCGAGCCCGGGGAAGACCCCCATGAACATCGCCGGGATGATGGCGAAGTACTTGGCGACGTCGTTCGCGAGCGAGAACGTGGTGAGCGCGCCACGGGTGATCAGCAGCTGCTTGCCGATGCGCACGATGTCGATCAGCTTGGTCGGGTCGGAGTCGAGGTCGACCATGTTGCCGGCCTCCTTCGCGGCCGAGGTGCCCGTGTTCATCGCGACTCCGACGTCGGCCTGTGCGAGGGCGGGGGCGTCGTTCGTGCCGTCGCCGGTCATCGCGACCAGACGCCCACCCTCCTGCTCGCGCCGGATCAGGGCCAGTTTGTCCTCGGGCGTCGCCTCGGCGAGGAAGTCGTCGACCCCGGCCTCCGCGGCGATGGCCTGGGCGGTCAGCGGGTTGTCGCCCGTGATCATCACCGTGCGGATGCCCATGCTGCGCAGCTCGTCGAACCGCTCGCGCAGCCCGTCCTTGACGATGTCCTTGAGGTGCACGACGCCGAGGATGCGGCCTTCCGTGGCGGGTTCGCCGGACACCTGTCGGGAGTTCGCACGGATGTCGGTCCGTTCCGCGGCGTGTCCGCCGACATCCGTCCGTTCTCCCGACAGGTGGACGGATGCGGCGGGGGCGGATGCGGATGCGGGGGCGGACGCGGCGGGTGTCCGCACGGCTACCACGAGCGGGGTGCCGCCGCTTTCGGCGACGGAGTCCGTGCGGGCGGTGAGCTCCGCATCCTCGGCGTCGAGCCCGAGCCAGGCCCGCACCGCGGAGCCGGCGCCCTTGCGGATCTGCGTGCCGTCGGCGAGGTCGAGCCCCGACATGCGCGTCTGCGCGGTGAAGGGCACGACCACGGCATCCTCCGGAGCGGTCACCCGGATGCCGCGGTCGGCGGCGAGCTCGACGATCGAGGCACCCTCGGGGGTGGGGTCGGCGAGCGAGGACAGCGCCGCGACCCGCAGCAGCTCGTCGGCGTCGACGCCCGGGAGCGGCAGGACCTCGTGTGCGCGGCGGTTGCCGTACGTGATGGTTCCGGTCTTGTCGAGCAACAGGGTCGTGACGTCGCCCGCGGCCTCGACCGCACGCCCCGACATGGCGAGCACGTTGCGCTGCACGAGACGGTCCATGCCGGCGATGCCGATGGCCGAGAGCAGCGCGCCGATGGTGGTCGGGATCAGGCAGACGAGCAGGGCGATGAGCACGGGGATGCTGACGGGCGACGCGGCGTAGGACGCGATCGGGTTGAGGGCCAGCACCACGACCACGAAGATGATCGACAGGCTCGCGAGCAGGATGTTCAGGGCGATCTCGTTCGGGGTGCGCTGGCGGCTGGCACCTTCGACCAGGGCGATCATCCGGTCGACGAAAGTCTCGCCCGGCTTCGAGGTGATGCGCACCACGATCCGGTCCGACAGCACCCGGGTACCGCCGGTGACGGCGCTGCGGTCGCCGCCCGACTCGCGGATCACCGGGGCGCTCTCGCCCGTGATGGCCGACTCGTCGACGGTCGCGATGCCCGCGATGATGTCGCCGTCACCGGGGATCAGCTCACCGGCGGTCACGACCACGACGTCGTCGCGCTGCAGCTCGGCGGAGGAGACCTCGAGCGTCTCGGCGCGCTCGGCGGCGGCATCCGAAGCATGGTCGTACCCGACCACTCGACGGGCCATCGTGCTGGTGCGGGTCTTGCGCAGGCTCGCCGCCTGGGCCTTGCCGCGGCCCTCGGCGACCGACTCGGCGACGTTCGCGAACAGCACGGTGAGCCAGAGCCACACCGCGATGCCCCAGGTGAACGGCGCGGGCACAGGGGTGCCGCCCGAGTCGGCGGGGCCGCCGAGGAACGGTTCGGCGATCGCGAGCACGGTCGCGAACGCGGCGCCGACCCACACCAAGAGCATCACGGGGTTGCGGACGAGGGCTGCGGGGTTCAGCTTGCGCAGGGCGCCGGGCAGGGCCGCCACGAGCTGCGACCAGCCGAAGGAGCGCGACGGCTGCGCGGGGGTGGATGCCCCGGCATCCTGCTGTTCCGACGGTGATTCGGAAGGGGTGGTGATGAGGGTCATGGTCAGACGAGTCCTTCGGCGAGGGGTCCCAGCGCGAGCACGGGGAAGTAGGTGAGGGCGGTCACGACGACCGTCACGGTGAGGAGGAGGCCGACGAACTGCGGCCGGTGGGTGGGCAGGGTGCCCGAGGTGGCGGGGACCCGTTCCTGCGCCGCGAACGATCCGGCGAGGGCCAGGACGAGCACGATGGGCAGGAATCGCCCGAGCAGCATCGCGATGCCGAGCGCGGTGTTGAACCACGGGGTGTTCGCGGTGAGTCCGGCGAAGGCAGAGCCGTTGTTGTTCGCGGCCGAGGTGAACGCGTAGAGCACCTCGCTCATGCCGTGCACGCCCGGGTTCAGGATGCTGGTGGACTCCACGTCCTCCCGGATGCCGGGGATCGCGAAGCTCAGGGCCGTGCCGCCGAGGACGAGCGCCGGGACGACGAGGATGTACAGGCTGGCGAGCTTGATCTCCCGCGGACCGATCCGCTTGCCGAGGTACTCGGGGGTGCGGCCGACCAGGAGTCCGCCGACGAACACGGCGATGATCGCGAGCACGAGCATGCCGTAGAGGCCCGAGCCGACGCCGCCGGGGGCGACCTCGCCGAGCATCATGTTCAGCATCGGCATCATGCCGCCGAGTGCGGTGTACGAGTCGTGCATCGAGTTGACGGCGCCGGTCGAGGTGAGGGTGCTGGCGCTGCCGAACAGCGTGGATCCGAGGATGCCGAACCGCACCTCCTTGCCCTCCATCGCGGCTCCGGCGAGTTCGGGCGCGCTGCCGCGTCCGGCGAGTTCGAGTGCCGAGAGCGCGAACGTCGAGATCAGGAAGATCGTGGCCATGACAGCGGCGATCGCGTAGCCCTGACGGTGGTCGCCGACCATGCGTCCGAAAGTGCGGGGGAGGGAGAACGGGATCACGAGGATCAGCAGCACCTGCAGCAGGTTCGTGAAGCCGGTCGGGTTCTCGAACGGGTGCGCGGAGTTGGCGTTGAAGAAGCCGCCGCCGTTCGTGCCGAGGAGCTTGATCGCCTCCTGTGAAGCGACGGGGCCGCCCGGGATGGTCTGGGTTCCGCCCGACACCGTGGTGACGTCGGTGAAGCCCGCGAAGTTCTGGATCACGCCGCCCGCGAGCAGCGCCACCGCGCCGATCACGGCGATCGGGAGGAGGATGCGGCCGAGGCCGCGGATGAGGTCGACCCAGAAGTTCCCGATGGTCGCCGAGCCCCGGCGCGCGAGGCCGCGGATCAGGGCGATCGCGATGGCGAGGCCGACCGCGGCCGACACGAAGTTCTGCACCGTGAGGCCCGCGAGCTGCACGGTGTAGCCCATGGTCTGCTCGGGCGAGTACGACTGCCAGTTGGTGTTCGCGACGAAGGATGCCGCCGTGTTGAAGGCCAGTCCCTCGGGCACGGCCGGGAGACCGAGCGACTGCGGCAGGAACGCCTGCAGACGCTGCAGCCCGTAGACGAGCAGCAGCCCGACGACGGAGAACGCGAGGACGCTGCGGGCATAGGCGCGCCAGGTCTGCTCGGAGGAGGAGTCGACGCCGATCAGCCGGTAGACGCCGCGCTCGACGCGCAGGTCCTTCGCCGAGGTGTACACCCGGGCGATGTAGTCGCCGAGGGGGCGGTAGAGGAGGACGAGCACGACCACGACGGCCGTGAGCTGCAGGATGCCGAACCAGAGGGCCGCGTCCATCAGAACCGCTCCGGAGCGACGAGGGCGACCACGAGGTAGACGACGGCGGCGACGGCGAGGACGGCCGCGATGATCTCGAAGACGATCATGCGCGGTCCACCGCCTTGGCGACCAGGGAGACGAGGGCGAACAGCGCGAGAGTCAGCGCGATGTAGATGATGTCGAGCACGGATCCGATCCAACCCCCGCGCGCGGGTGGATCCGTCGATCCTCACGCTTCCCCTACGCCCCCGGTGCGGATGCATGCGGGTTGCTCACGGCATCCGGGTCCCTGTTTCCTTCTCGTCGCACTTTCTGTCGCTTTCCCGCGGCGGGCGCGACAGAAAGTGCGACGGGAAGGTGTCGGCAGGGGTCAGACCCGACGCATCTCCGCCGCGAGCGCGCTGTTCGTCTCGGCGAACCGCGCGGTGATGTTCTCGCGCACCTCCGGCGGCTTGTTCTGGCTGAGCTTGGCGCGCGCGTCGAACCGGGTGACGCGCATCCGCAGGCCGACCGTCCCCTTCGCCGCTCGGCGGGTGCCCGGCTCGTCCTCCGACAGATGCCGGCCGTGCTCGCGCCCGTCCTCGAAGTGGTCGGTCAACCGCGTGAGCATGGCGTAGTTCTCCTCCTCGCCGAGGATCTCGGGGGTGCCGTAGAGGTGCGCGGTCACGTGGTTCCACGTCGGCACCAGATCGCCCGGCGCATACAGGCTCGGGGAGACGTAGTCGTGCGGCCCCTGGATGATCACGAGCACTTCGTGCCGACCGAGTTCGTGGAGCTGATCGTCGGGCCGACCGAAGTGGCTGGCGATCACGATGTCGTCCTCGTCCTCGATCAGCAGGGCGGGGTAGTGCGAAGCGACGAGTCCGGTGCTCGCCGGAGAGACGAAGGTCGCCCAGGGGTTGCCGCGGATGAGGCGCTTGACCTCGGCGGGGTCGGTCATCAGGTAGCGGGGGGTGTGGCGCATCAGGACTCCTCTTCTCGGGGCGGTCGGTCGGCTCGGGGGCGGTCTTTCAGGCGGGTGCGCACGGCGAGTGCGGCGCAGAGGATCACGGCGAATCCGCCGACGGCGGTGGCCCAGCCGATCGGCTCGCGGAGCAGGAGGGCGGCCCACGCGATGCTCATCACGGGCTGGACGAGCTGGATCTGGCTCACCTGCGCCATCGGTCCGATCGCGAGCCCGCGGTACCAGGCGAAGAATCCCAGGAACATGCTCACCGCGGCGAGGTAGGCGAAGGCGAGCCACTGCGCGGGGTTCGCCGCTGGTGGCTGCTGGATCGCCGACACCACGGTGAGCACGGCCATGAGGGGAGCGGCGACGACGAGCGCCCACGACACGGTCTGCCAGGAGCCGAGTTCGCGGGCGAGCAGACCCCCCTCCGCGTAGCCGATCGCCGCGGCGAGGACGGCCCCGAACAGCAGCAGGTCGGCAGTGGTGAGGGAGCCGAGTCCGCCGTTCTGCAGAGCCGCGAACACGACGGCGGCGACCGCGCCGAGGATCGCGAAGACCCAGAAGGAGCGGTTCGGGCGCTCGCCGGTTCGGAGCACCACGGCGACGGCGGTCGCGGCGGGGAGCAGTCCGACCACGACGGCGCCGTGACTGGCCGGGGTCGTGGTCATCGCGAACGAGGTGAGCAGCGGGAATCCGGCCACGACACCGCCGGCGACGACGGCCAGTCGCCCCCACTGCGCCCTGGTCGGGATGCGCTGCCGTGTCGCGGTCAGGGCGATGCCCGCGAGGAGGGCCGCGACGACCGCGCGCCCCGCGCCGATGAACAACGGCGAGAGGCCGTCGATGGCGATCCGCGTGAACGGGAGGGTGAACGAGAAGGCGACGACGCCGAGAAGCCCCCACCAGAGGCCGGCGCGCGTCGATAGCACTGTCGATCGCGGAGCGATAACGCTACTCTCTACTTTCATGAGTCAGGATAGCAGTGACCGGATCGTCGCCGGTGTCCGTGCATGGATCACCTCCGCCTCCCCGGGCGCGCGGGTGCCGTCGAACCGTGCGCTGATGGCCGAGTACGGGGCGAGCCCGGTGACCGTGCAGAAGGCGATGCAGCAGCTCGTCCGGCTCGGGCTGGTGGAGTCGCGTCCGGGGGCCGGAACCTTCGTCCGCGCACTCCGCACCGCGCGACCGGCCGACTACGGCTGGCAGACCGCCGCGCTCGGCACGGCCCCGGCGGGACTCGTGGGCCTGTCGTCCACGCAGCGCACGGTCTCCCCCGATGCGATCGGACTCCACTCCGGCTACCCCGCGGTCGAACTGCTGCCGGAGCGGCTGGTGCGACAGTCGCTCGTGCGGGCCGCGCGCACCGATGCGGCGCTGACCCGCTCGCCCGCGGCCGGTCTTCCCGAGCTGCAGGCGTGGTTCGCCGGAGAGCTGGCCTCCACCGCGCCCGCCGGGGTCACGCCCGCGTCGGCGCGCGACGCCCTCATCATCTCGGGCAGTCAGAGCGGGCTGAGCTCGATCTTCCGTGCGGTCGTGGGCCCGGGGCAGCCGCTGCTCGTCGAGTCACCCACCTACTGGGGTGCGCTGCTCGCCGCCGCGCAGGCGGGTGTCGTGCTGGTGCCGATCCCCTCCGGGCCGCAAGGACCCGATCCGGATGACGTGGAGCGGGCGTTCGCGCAGACCGGCGCTCGCGCCTTCTACGCGCAGCCGACGTTCGCCAACCCGACCGGCGCGCAGTGGCCGATCGCGACCGGGGAGGCCGTGCTCGACACCGTCCGCCGACATGGCGCGTTCCTGATCGAGGACGACTGGGCGCACGACCTGGGGATCGATGCCGAGCCGCGCCCGGTCGCCGCATCCGACGACGACGGTCATGTCGTGTACCTGCGCTCACTCACCAAGAGCGCCTCCCCCGCACTGCGCGTCGCGGCCGTGATCGCGCGGGGGCCGGCGCGGGAGCGGATCCTGGCCGACCGCGCGGCCGAGTCCATGTACGTGAGCGGGCTGCTGCAGGCCGCCGTGCTCGACGTGGTCACGCAGCCGGGCTGGCGCACGCACCTGCGCGGGTTCCGCGAGCACCTGCGCGCGCGCCGCGACCTGCTGGTCTCGAGCCTGGCCGAGCACGCTCCGTCTGCGCAGGTCGAGAGCGTTCCGGCGGGTGGCCTGAACCTGTGGGTGCGGCTGCCCGAGGGGACGGATGTCATGCAGGTCGTCCGCGACTGCGAGGTGCGGGGCGTGATCATCTCCCCGGGATCCGAGTGGTTCCCCGCCGAACCCTCCGGCGCGTATGTGCGGCTCAACTACGCGAACGCCGACCCCGCGCGCTTCGCCGAGGCCGCCGGCATCCTCGGTTCGGTGCTCGACGGCTGACGGCTGACGGCTGACGGCTGACGGCTGACTCCGGTCGCACTTTATGTCGGAATTGCGGCGTCAATGCGACATAAAGTGCGACCGGAACGAAGGAGGCGCCGGAACGGAGGAGGCCCGGAACGGAGGAGGACCGGAACGGAGGAGGACCGGAACGGAGGAGGCCCGGAACGGAGGAGGCCCGGAACGGAAGAGGCGGCCGGGTCACTCCTGCGGCGGACCCGCGGGACGATGCGCGCGGCGTCCGCTCACGACCACCGGACGACCTGCACGTTCCTGACCGGGCAGCGGACGGGAGCGGCGACCATAGATGAGCTCAGACGAGTCGAGCAGCCAGGGCACGAGGGTGATCGAGACTCCGTGCACGAGCATCAGCTGATTCGCGAGGCGGCGGGCGCGACGGTTGTGCAGGAACGACTCCCACCAGTGCCCCACGATGTACTGCGGCAGGTACACGGTGACGACGGACGAGCCGTGCTTCTCGCGGTACTGCTTGATGAACTGCGTGACCGGCTGCGCGAACGAGCGGTACGGCGACTCGACGATCACGAGCGGGATGGGCACGAGGTGGTCGGCCCACTCCTGCTGCAACGTCGCGGCATCGTCCGACGCCACGGCCACGTGCACCGCCAGCGTCTTGCCGTGCTTGGCCGCGATCGCATAGTCGATGGCCTTCACGACGGGTTTCTGCAGTCGGTTCACGAGCACGATCGCGAGGTCTCCGGTGGCGCCGAACTTCGTCGTGTCGTCGATCGCGATCTCGTGTTCGACGTCGCGGTAGTACCGCTTCACGCCCAGCATGAGGAACGCGAGGATCGGGATCGCGAAGAACACCAGGTAGGCGCCGTGCGTGAACTTGGTGACGGTCACGATCAGGAGCACGGCCACCGTCATCACCGCGCCGGCGGAGTTGATGATGAGCCCGACTTTCGCCGAGCGGCGGTCGGATGCCGATGCCCCGTCGATGCCGGAGCCGGCTCTGTCCTCGACCGGTCCTCGGAGCACGCGTCGCCAGTGCCGCACCATGCCGATCTGCCCGAGCGAGAACGACACGAACACGCCGATGATGTACAGCTGGATCAGGGTCGTCAGCTTCGCCTGGAACACGACGAGCACCGCGATCGCCGCGATGCCGAGCAGGATCATGCCGTTCGAGAACACGAGGCGGTCGCCGCGGGTGTTGAGCGATTTCGGGGCGTAGCCGTCGCGGGCGAGCACCGCCCCCAGCAGTGGGAAGCCGTTGAAGGCGGTGTTCGCGGCGAGCAGCAGCACGCACGCGGTCGCGGCCTGCACGATGAAGAAGGCGATGCTCCCGCCGCCGAACGTCGCTGAGGCGATCTGCGCCATCAGGCTGGGCTGCGGGTTCGTGCAGTCGAAGCCGATCAGGTCGCACGGGTTCTCGGCGTAGTGCACGCCGGTGATGAGGGCGAGCGCGGTGAGCCCGGCGAACAGACAGGCCGCGATCGACCCCATCAGCACGAGCGTCGACTGGGCGTTGCGCACCTTGGGTGCCCGGAACGCCGGCACCCCGTTCGACACCGCCTCGACGCCGGTGAGGGCGGAGCATCCGCTCGAGAACGCGCGCAGGATCAGCAGGATCACGGCCGCCTGGCTGAGGCTTTCCGCCTGCACGGAGAAGTCGTGGCTCGAGGCGACGGGCGCATCGCCCAGGAACGTGCGGATCAGGCCGGTGACGATCATGATGCCGACCGAGCCGATGAAGACGTACGTCGGAATCGCGAAGACGAGCGAGGCCTCGCGCACCCCGCGCAGGTTCACGACGATGATGAGGATCACGAAGCCGACGGCGAGCTCGACGCGGAACGGGTCGAGGCCGGGCACCGCCGAGATGATGTTGTCGACACCGGATGCGACCGACACGGCCACGGTCAGCACGTAGTCGACCAGGAGCGCTGCGGCGACGATCACCCCGGGGATCTCGCCGAGGTTCTTCGATGCGACCTCGTAGTCGCCACCGCCCGAGGGGTAGGCCTTGATGAGCTGCCGGTAACTGAGCACGACCACGATCAGCAGCACCACGACCGAGATCGCGACGAGCGGGGTGAACGAGAGGAAGGTGAGCCCGCCGATGAGCAGGATCATCACGAGCTCCTGCGGCGCGTAGGCCACCGAGCTCAGCGCATCCGACGCGAAGATCGGCAGCGCCATGCGCTTGGGGAGCAGCTGGTCGTCGACCTGCTGACTCGTCAGGGGTTCCCCGATGATGATGCGCTTCGCGCGCGGCGGCGCGTCCGCGCCTTCCCTGTTTTCGACTGACACGTCCGGCGACACTACGCCCGGCGACGGCATCCTCACGCGATCCTCACGGAATCCCTACGGCCGGATGCGCGACCCTCACGGAATCCTTACGCCCGCGGGAGGAGGACGGTGAGGGGGAGTGGATCACCGTCCCCCGGTCCGAGGGGCACCGCCGCTGCCGAACGGAAGAGCGGTGCACCTCCACACTCTCGGTCCCGGTGTCCCGGGCGCGAGGGGCCGTCGTCCCGAGCACGGGGGAGACCACGCCCGGGCGCCCGACGGCGCCGCCCGTCGAGTCGTGACGCCCGCCCCTGACGCCCGGGATGGCCGGACGCCGAGAGTGGCGGCGTGCCCGCTCGGGGCGCACCGACAGAACAGGAGAGACGGATGTCTCAGACCACCGCCGCGCGAACCCGCGGCTCACGCCCACCGGCCGCACCCCGTGCAGGCCGCCTCTGGCTGCTGTGGGGTGTCGCCGCCGGCCTTCTCGGCTTCGCGGCCACCATCCTCTTCGACGTGCGGCCGTGGACCGAGGCCGACTACGAGCGCGGCGGTGTGCTCATCGCCGCCGCCGAGGACATGCCCAACCTCGATCCGATGGGCAACCAGCTCGGCTTCCTCTTCGGGTTCGCCGCCGTCGCCTGCCTTCTCGTGCTGCACGGCGCCTGGCGTGTCCGCACGGAACGGGTCCGGAATTCGGTGGCCTCCCGCGTCTTCTCCGCGGGACTCGTCACCTCGGCGGCGGGGCTCACGTTCGGGTACGGGTGGAAGGGCTCCCTCGCCCTCTACGGTCACGGCGGCCCTGAGTTTGGGAGCTTCGGCGACGAGGGCCTGCTCGTGTTCTACGCGCTGACCGACTTCGGCGCCTTCATCCCGTGGTTCGGGGTGCTCGTGTCGCTGGGAGCGCTCGCCGCCATGGCCTGGGTCGAGCGCTCGGTGTCGCGCATCCTCGGCACTCTGCTCGCGGGGTTGGTGCTGCTGGTGGTGGCGGGGTACATCGTCACCGGCGTCCCCGGGCTCGCGGGACCCGTGGGCGGTCTCGGCCTCGCTTTCGCGTCGCTGTGGATGCTGGTCGGCCGTCGCGGCGTCGCGATCGGAGACCACGTGGCGACGCGCCAGGACCTGGCGGCCTCCGCGGCATCCGACACCGAGTCCGACGCGGAGCAGCGGCGCTGATCATCTCAGCCGTGGGTCGGCGGCACGCACCAGCACGAGCGTGCCGCCGTCCGCCGGCTGCTCCCAGGCGATGCTGAGCCCCGCCTCCTGCGCCCACTCGCGCATCGACGCGAGACCGACGCCCGCGCCCGAGGCCTCACGCATGCCGCGCCCGTCGTCGCGCACGCACAGGACCACGCCCTCTTGGCCGCCGAGAGTGACCTCGACGGACGCGGCCTCAGCGTGGCGCACCGCGTTCAGAAGGGCCTCGGCCGCGATGCGCAGCAGGATGCCGGAGCGGCCGGGATCGAGGACGAGGGTGCCCGCGACGGAGAGATGCACCGTGCTTGCCGCGCCGGCGAACGACATCACGAGGCTGTGCAGCTCGGCCGCGAGGTCGTGCACCTCAGCCGTGCCTCCGCGTGCCAGTCCGGTCAGCGCCACGGTCTGTGCGTCCAGCAGTGCGTCGACTCCGCGCGCGGCGTCCTCCGCTGCCGCGCGATCGCCGCGTGCCAGGAAGTTGGATGCGGCGGCGAGTGAGAATCCGGCACCGGCGAGTGCGGGCCCCAGGCCGTCGTGCAGCTCGCGGCGGAGCGCCCGACGCTCGGCATGCCGCGCCTCCGCGGCCCTCCCCCGCGCCTCGTCCAGTGCGGTCGATGCGATGGCGAGGCGCACGACGACGCCGATCACGGGGACGAGATCGGCGATGGCTTCACGGGCTCGTCGCCCCACGGGTAGCTCCGGGTCCGGGCCGGTGACGGCGAGCACCGTTATCGCCCCGCTCTGCCCTCCGGGTCGCAGGGTGAAAAGGGAGGGGACACCCTCCGGTGTGCCGACGAGCACCCCCACGGCGTCATCGCCCGCCGACGGCGCCCCCGGCTCGGCGGTGGTGCTGATGCGCACCGAGCCGAGTCGCAACGTGCGGCGCAGCGCCGAGGCCAGCGCGCGCAGTCCATCGGCGCCGGTGGCGATCTCGCCGACCTCGGCTCCGAGAGTGCGCACGAGACGTTCCGGCGCTCCGGATTCGCCGTAGACGAGCCGGTCGACGCGGCGGTGGATGAGGCGCCTGGCGGGGAGCAGGCCGATCGCGATCACCGCGGCCGTCGTGAAGACAGCGATCGGGGTCGGCGGCGCCAGGGTCTCGAGCGTCGTGACGATGAGCAGGTATCCTCCGGCGGCCAGCACCGCGAGGATGCTGGTGGTCAGCACGGCGCTGACGGCCACGTCGATGCCGCGAAGACGATGTTGCAGGCCCATCACCAGCACGGCGGACGGATAGAAGATCTGCCCGACGATCGGGGCGATGGTGCCGAAGACCCAGATCGGCGCTGCGAGCTGCAGCGACGCGGGCAGCACGGTCACCACGTAGGACGCCGTGAGGAACACATGGCCGACGAACAGCCACAGCAGCGGCGACCTCTCGTCGCGCTGCGCCCGCATCGCCTGGCGCGCCAGGATCCCGGCGACCACGAGCGACGAGCACAGTGTCAGCGCCGCCGCGACCGCGTAGGCGCCCGGGAGCAGGCTCTGATACTCGGGCCAGGGTGGCGCGAGTGGGTTCTCGAGAGGGCCGTCGCCCTGCTGCGTCAGGGACGACACGGTCGCCACGGCGGCGGCGGCCACGACCACGCGCACCAGCACGCGGCGGAGCACGGACCGTCGTCTGGGCAGGAGCAGCACCGGCACGATCGCCGTCAGGAAGGTCCCCGGCACGAAGGCCCACCCGCCGGCATACGCGAGCAGTCCCGCTCCGGGGAGCGATGGATGCGCGAGCGACAGCAGACCGTACTGCACCCCGAACGCCGCGAGTCCGGAACCGACCGCGTGCACACCGAGCAGGATCGCCACCGGCTGCGGGCGGCGCAGCAGCAGCACGGCGGCGAGCGGCGCGTAGACGACCGCGACCGTGACGCCGATGTCGTCGAAGCGCGCCTGAGCCTCCGGCGGCGCCGGGGAGAGGAAGGTGCCGGCGACGGGGGCGGCGGGGAGCTGGAAGATCCAGGCGAGGGCGACCGACGCGGCAGCCAGTCCCCACGCCGGGATCAACACGGCGAGTGCGGCGAGGGCCCGTGCCGGTGCGGGGCGGTTCATGCCTTCCCCGTCACGGTCAGAGTGGTGGTCGACGCGTCGCCGTCGTCGTCGGTGCGGTATCCGGCCTCTTCCGCCCGTGCTCGGATCGCACCGAGTATCGGTCGGACGTGCTGTCGGGCGCCGAGCAGCCGCAGCTGCCACCGGTCGTCCGAATCCACGACGACTTCGATGCGCTCGATGCCGCCGCGTCGCCGCGCGCGCAGGACCGCCTCCGCGACGAGGTGGTACACCGCCTCCGGGCGCTCGGGCTCCTGTCGCACATCCGCGAGAAGGGCTGGGTGTTCGAAGCGTGCCGCAAGATCGGCGAGGGCGCCCGGCAGGTCGCCGGCATCCAGCGATCCGGGCAGGAGCGTACGTGCGAGGTCTCTCACGTCGGTCGTGGCCGCCTGCAGCGCCACGGTGGTCCGGGTGAGGAGCGCCCCGGGATCCGCGGCTCCCGGCAGGCCCTGCAGGTCGCGGCGGATGCTCGCGAGCGCCGGAACGATCCCGGCCTCGATCTCGGCGCGGGCGAACCGGCGCTCGCTCGCGGCGATGCGTCGGGCCCGGTCCCGCGCCTCGCGAAGCCCCTCGTTGACCCCGGCGAGGAGCACGGCGACGCTCAACACCCCGCCGATCCGGCGCAGCGCATCGATCGTCCGCGGCTCGGGGCGACGACCTGCGGTTCCGCACACCTCCACCGTTCCGCATGGTCCGTCTGCTGCGACGAGGGTGATGGTCTGCCGGGTCGCCGGATCGATGCGCCCGGCCTCGACCCGGGACCCCTCTCCCGTCGAGGAGGTGATGGCGACCCCGCCGAGCCGCAGGGACTGCCGGAGGGCAGCAGCCAGGGCGCCGAGCGACCCGGTGTCCCCTCCCACGATCTCCTCGCTGACCGTCCGGAGCAGTGCGCGGGGATCGGCAGATCGTCCATAGAGCAGCTGGTCGACCGCACGCTGGATGCCGCGGCGGGCAGGCTCGGCGCCGATGGCCAGGAGCACGACGGCGATCATCCCTCCACTGGTGGGAGTGAGTGGGGCAAGCTGGGCCGCGCTCGCCGCGACCGCGCCGTACGCGACGAGCAGGGCGGACACCAGCAGCACCCCGACGGCGAAGCGCGCACGCGGTGGGTCGACGGCATCGGGAGCACGCGCGATCGCCGTGAGGAGGAAGGATGCCGCGGCGAACAGTACGCCGGCGGGGAGGAACGCTGCGGCGAACGCCGTGCCGATGAGGGAGGGGCCGCTCTCGTCACCGACGATGTAGCCCCCCACGCCCGAGAGCAGGAGTGCGAAGTGCGCGATGGCGAGCCAGAGCGCGGCTTCTCGATCCGGGGACGGACGGCGCGCCGCCGCCCACAGGATCATCAGCCCGGATCCGAGGGCGAGCGCGAGCCACACGATCCACAGTGCGGCGGCGAGCGGGACGGGTCGACCCTGCTGGAGCTCCGCGGCGCTCGTGACACCGATCGCGGTGGAGAGCAGGGCCCCGGCGACCAGCAGCGAGCGTGACCGGAGCATGACGGCCGCGCCGAGAACGCCCGCGACCGTGAGGCCGCCCGGCATCCAGGCGACGCCGAGGATGTCGAGCCAGACGCCGCCGTCGATCCCGATCGCGCGGAGTCCCGAGGCGAGGGTGGACAGTCCCGCACCGACGGCCGTCACCGCCAGGGCGATCGGGAACAACGGACCGCCGCGCCCCCCGTGCCCGCCTCGGGCCGGGAGCAGGGCGGCGGCACCGCCGAATCCGAGCGCGGCGCTGAGGGTGCCGACGGCCTCGATTCCGGAGGCCGAGAGCAGGCACAGCGCCATGCCGGTGAGGGCGGGCAGCCACGAGAACACGAGCAGGAGAGCGACGGGCAGCGTGCGGGTGGCGCGCTGCGGTGCCTCCGTCGTCGTGCGTGCGGCGGCCGTCATGGGCACGGGCGCTCCTCTCTGCGCCTCAGTGTGCCCGAGCGATGGCCGGCGAATCCAGCATCCGACGCGTCCCGGGTCGCATCTCCCGTGACGTCGGGACGCGGCCCCCTCTCGATCGGGACATCGGGACGCCTATCGTCGGCTCTGGTCGACGATGTCACGTCGACGCGAGGAGGGACCATGCGCGGTCGAGCGGGGCGAACCGTGCCAGAGCGGGCGCAGACTGCGGTCGGCGTCCGTCGGCGTGCTGGGGGACGCCGATCCGGGTGGCTCTCGACGGCTTCGAGCCGGTCGGGCGACAACGGGGACTCGGCGGGAGCAGATGGGGCTGCTCCCGCCGAGGATGCTCCGCGCCCGCGCCCGCGCCTGCGCCCGCGCCCGAGCCCGAGCCCGCAGCCCGAGCCCGAGCCCGCCGGAGCGCAGCGGTGATGCGCTCCGGACGGGGGAACGCTAGCGTGAGCGGCATGCCGGAGCAGCCGATCGATGCGGGTGCGTCGGAGCTCGAGGGCTCCGTGCGCATCTTCGTCGTCGACGACCATCCCGTCTTCGCGTTCGGCATGTCGAGCTTCCTCGAATCGATCGAGGGCTTCGAGGTGGTCGGTCGGGCGGGCACGGAAGACGACGCCGTCGAGGGGGTCCTGGCTGCGCAGCCGGACGTCGTGCTCATGGACGTCGATCTCGGAGCGGGGTCGGGTGTCGAGGCCACGCGCCGCATCGTCCGTGCCGCCCCCGGTATCGGGGTGCTCATCGTCACGATGCTCGGCGACGACGACTCCGTGTTCGCCGCGCTGCGCGCCGGAGCCCGCGGCTACCTGCTCAAGAGCGCTCTGCCCGACGAGATCGAGCGCGGGCTGCGGGCGGTGGCTGCGGGCGACGTGTTGCTCACCGCGGAGGTCGGGCGGCGGGCGATCGACCTGCTCTCCGGGGCACGCACGACCGGGCCGGTGGTGTTCCCCGAGCTCACGCACCGGGAGCGCGAGGTGCTCGACCTCATCGCCCGCGGGCTCGACAACCAGGCGGTCGCCCGCCGGCTGGTGCTCTCCTCGAAGACGGTGCGCAACTATCTGTCCGGCATCCTCGCGAAGCTCGCGGTCTCCGATCGCAGCGCGCTCATCGTCCGGGCGCGCGAAGCCGGACTCGGCCAGGACGCCGCCGCGCCGCATCCCGACCCGGGCTGAACGCGCAGCTACACTGGCACGCTGTGGAAGATCAGGTGCTGCTCGGGTTCATCGCGATCGCGATCGGAGTGGCCTTCGGCATCCTCCTGTTCGTGCCGTTCGTGGCGATCAGCTACCGCCGGCGCGGGCGGCTCGGCCTCGGGCGCACGCTGCTCTGGCTGTCGGCCCTGATCTACTTCTGGGCGATCTGGACATACACCCTGCTTCCGCTGCCCGACCCCGACATGATCCGCTGCGTCGGGGCGATCACCGATCCGATGTCGGTCGTGCGCGACGTGCAGAAGGCGTTCGCGGCGTCGGGCAACCCGCTGCGGCAGCCGGCCCTGCTGCAGCTGGTGTTCAACGTGCTGCTGTTCGTGCCGCTCGGATTCTTCGTCCGGGTGCTCGCCGGCCGCGGCATCCTGACGGCGCTCGTGGCCGGGTTCGGACTCTCGCTGCTGGTCGAGACGACGCAGCTGACCGGAGTATGGGGCGTCTACCCCTGCGCGTATCGCTTCTTCGACGTGGGCGATCTGATGACGAACACCCTCGGTGCCGTCGTCGGCTGCACCGTGGCGCTCATCGTTCCGCGGTCGATGCGCGGCGCGGAGGCGCGCCCCGACGCCGACCTGCCCCGTCCGGTCACCCGCGGCCGCCGTGTGCTCGCGATGTTGTGCGACTTCCTCGCCTACGGGTTCGTGAGCATGGGAGCCGGCGTGATCGTGCAGGTGTGGCTGGAGTTCGTCGCGGAGGATCGCGCTGCGGTGCTCGACGGCACCGTCGCGTCGGCGGCGGCCACGATCGTCCCGTCCGCGCTGTTCCTGGTGTTGATCCTGGTGGGCGGGCGTTCGATCGGCGACGTCGCCGTGCAGCTCCGCTACGGCGGGTCGCGTCTGCCGGCACCCGTCGCGCGCCTCCTGCGCTGGGCGGGCGGCATCGGCGGGATCAGCGCTCTTCAGCTGCCGGGCGGGATCTTCGGGTTCGCGGCGGCCGTCCTGTTCCTCGCCGCGGTCATCCTGCCTTTCACCACCCGCGCCGGGCGCGGGCTCCCCGGCATCCTCTCCGGCCAGCACCTGCAGGATGCCCGAACCCCCGCCTCCTAACCCCGCCCCCGCCCCCTCGCCCCACCCCGCCCCATCCCTCGCTTCCGGTCGCAGTTTCTGCCGGAACGGCGGCTCGATACCGACAGCAACTGCGCCCGGAGCGCCCGGTGGCGCACCCGCATGGGAATCGTGAGGACATCGGACTTCCACAGCGGTTTCCGATCACGAACGCGTAACGTCGATGCCATGTCGACCGTTCACGTCACCGAGGACACGATCAACCAGGCCCGCGAGTTGCGTGACGAGCTGCAGCGGTTCCTGCGCGAGTACGAGTTCGGGATGCGCGAGGTCGAGACGAAGATCTCGATCCTCCGTGACGAGTTCACGCACGACCACGCGTACAACCCGATCGAGCACGTGAAGAGCCGACTGAAGTCGCCGGACAGCATCGTCGAGAAGATCGCCCGCAAGGGGATCGACGAGCCCGACTTCGACCGCATCCGCGCCGAGATCACCGACATCGCCGGCGTGCGCGTGACCTGCAGCTTCGTCGCCGACGTGTACCGTCTGTTCGACCTGCTCACCGCGCAGGATGACGTCACCGTGCGCACCGTCAAGGACTACATCGCGCACCCGAAGGACAACGGCTACAAGAGCCTGCACGCGATCATCGAGGTTCCCGTGTTCCTGTCGACGGGCGCGCTGTCCGTCCCGGTCGAGGTGCAGTTCCGCACGATCGCGATGGACTTCTGGGCGAGCCTCGAGCACAAGATCTACTACAAGTTCTCGAACCAGGTGCCCTCTCACCTGGTCGACAGCCTGTCGGATGCCGCGGATGCCGCCGCCGAGCTCGACAGCCGCATGGAGCGCCTGCACCGCGAGGCGCACGGCATCCCTCTGCGCCAGCTCGCCCCGCCGCCGCCCCCTGCGCCGCGCTCTGCTCCGCCCGCCGCGGCCGACCCTCGAGTCGTCGGGGTCTAGTCCGCGGTACGGTCGATCTCGATGACTTCGACGACTTCGACCGCTCCTCCGACATCCTCTCTGCGTGAGGATGTCGGAGAGCTCCCGCTGCTCGACGGGAGCGACCCGCGCTGCGAATGCGACCACGGAGCCGGCGACGATTATGCGGCGTGTGGAGCCAAGGCCCGCTGGCGGGTCACGGTCGAATGCACCTGTGGCGGGGCGCATCCGCGCCGCGTCGAGCTGCTGTGCACGCAGTGCCTGGCCAATCGGCGCCGCGAGCTCGAGCGCGAGTCGATCACGATCCGCGCCATCTGACGCCTGCCGCGGCCGATCGCACTTCCCGCGGACGTTTCGTGGCAGAACGGCCGGCGGAAGTGCGAATCACCGACGGGAGCGCAACCCGCGCTGGCTCGGATGAGGGGGCGAGGTCTCGACCTGGGTGGTCGCGGGGGTGCGACCCGGCGGTGCGCCCGGCTCAGAGGATCGTCGTGAGCGTCCCGCCGTCGGCGCGCAGCGCGGCGCCGTTCGTCGCCGAGGCGCGCGGGCTCGCCAGGTACGCAGCCAGGTGCGCGATCTCCTCGGGCTCGATGAACCGCTCCAGCAGCGAGGTGGTGTTGCGTGCGGCGATGGCCTGCTTGAGGTCGGCCGGATCCATACCCTGGGCGCGGGCGATCTGCTCGACGGCGCGTGCGACGCCCTGCGAGTAGGTCGGTCCGCCGACGATGCTGTTGACGGTCACGCTGGTGCCGCGCGTCGACTTGGCCAGGCCGTTCGCGAGGGCGAGCATGGCTGCCTTGGTCGCGCCGTAGTGCGTCATGTCGGCGGGGACGTCGATCCCCGACTCGCTCGACACGAAGAGGATCCGCCCCCAGCCGCGGGTGAGCATCCCGTCGAGTACATGGCGGGAGAGGCGGACCCCGCTCATGACGTTCACGTCGAAGTACCGCTGCCACTCGTCGTCCGAGATGTCGGTGAACGTCCGCACGTCGAAGATGCCGACGTTGTTGACGAGGATGTCGATGTCCCCGAGCTGGCCCACGAGGTGCCGCACCTGAGCGGCGTCGGCGAAGTCGGCCGCGATGCCCGTGACGTCGACACCGGGTCGGAGGGCGCGCAGTCCCTCGGCCGAGGTGTGCAGGCGCTGCTCATCGCGTCCGTTGATCACCACGTCGGCGCCGGCGCGGACGAGTTCCGCCGCGATCGCGTATCCGATCCCCTCGGTCGATCCGCTGATGAATGCGCGCTTGCCGGTGAGTTCGAGTTCCATCTGGGTCTCCTCTATGGATTGACTTTCCTGAGCAAGTCAAAATGACTTTCCTGGTCAAGTCAAATCGCGAGAACCTATACGCTGAGAAGATGACGACGAACGGTGCGATCCCGCCACTGACGGGCGAGGAACTCGAGACCTGGTCGGCCGTGGCGACGGTGCTTGAGTGGCTGCCCGCGGCGCTCGACGCCCAGCTCCAGCGCGACGCGCAGGTCACGCATTTCGAGTTCGGTGTGCTCTACGCGCTCGCGCATGCCGAGGGCGGGCAGTTGCGGATGAGCGTGCTGTCGTCGTTTGCGAACAGCACGCTGTCACGGCTGTCCCGTGCGGCCACGCGCCTCGAGGCGAAGGGATGGATGCAGCGCACCCCCGACCCGAGCGACGGCCGATTCACCCTCGCGGTCATCACCGAGAGCGGTCGCGCCAAAGTCGACGAGGCGGCTCCCGGTCACGCGGAGCTGGTGCGCGAACTGGTCCTCGATCGGATCACGGCAGCGCAGCGCCGGCAGCTGCGGGAGATCTCGCGGCGGATCGCCGGTGCCCTCCGCGACGAGGGTGGATGGCGCCCGCCGGCCTCTGCCAACTCGGCCTGACGCCCCCTCTCGCGGGGCGCCAGCCGCGGCCGATCGCACTTCCAGCGGCCGTTTCGTGGCAGAACGGCCGACGGGAGCGCGGTTCACCGGCGGGAGTGCGAATCACGCGCACCCGCTCTCGCGTCGCGCCTGCCGCGGCCGATCGCACTTCCCGCGGCCGTTTCGTGGCACAACGGCCGACGGGAGCGCGATTCACCGACGGGAGTGCGAATCACGCGCACCCGCACGAGCGCGCCGCTCCAGCCCTCACTCTCCAGACGCTGCACCGAGCTCGGCCGGGTGGGTGAGCCGCCACCACTCGGTCGGAGGATCGATGCTGCCAGTGATCGCGACCGGGGCCGTCACGGTCTGCGGCCCGGCGGTCCAGGTGATGCTCCCCACGACCGTGCCGTCGCGGTAGGTCGGCGGAGTCTCGATGTCCATCGTCGCGACGATCGGGGTGTCCGACCAGGTGAAGATCGCCGCATCCTCGCCGATCACGAGCTGGGCCGTGGATCCCCAGGGTGTCGTGATCGTGCCGATCTCCTGTCCGGATGTCGCGACGGGCACGTCGTGGAAGCCGGCACGGATGCTGTCCAGCGCGGCGAGCACGCTGCTGTTCACGGACTCGCGCGTCGGTCCTCCGAGGATGACGCCGGTCACCGCGAGCGGGTCGGCGGTGCCCACGACGAGTGTCGCGGTGTAGAGCAGGCTGTACGTGCCCTGGCCGAGGGTGCCGGTCTTCAACCCCGTGATGCCGCTGGTTCCGAGCAGGCCGTTGGTGTTGTACAACTGGCCGGCGCCCGGTAGCGAGATCGACGGGGTCGCGACGATCTGAGCGATCGTCGGATTCGCCGCGGCGAGCTTCCCGATGGCCAGGAGGTCGGCGGTCGTGCTCGTGTTGCGCGGGCTGATGCCGGTGGGCTCGGTGATCGTGGTGCCCGTCAAGCCGTGGGCGGAGAGCCAGTCGCGCGTTGCGCCGAGGAACGCTTCCTGCGATCCGAAGATCCGGGACGACAGCGCCTCGGCGTAGTTGCTCGCCGATGGGATCAGCATCGCGGCGAGGGCATCACGCAGCGACATCGAGGTGCCCGTGGGCATGGGGGCGATGGTCGCGCCGAGCACGTAGTACTCGTCGTAGAGGTCGTGGTCGGACTTGCTGAAGGTGATCGTGGGTCCGGGGTCGTCGGCGGAGGCGAGCGGCACGGCATCGAGGATAACCAGCGCGGTGATGAGCTTGGTGATGCTCGCGATGGGGAGCGGGTCGCCGGTTCCGCTCGACGACCAGATTCCGCTCGCGCCCTCGCCCAGATACGCGTCCGCGCCGGAGATGCTGATCGCCGATGAAGCGGCGGGGACCGCGGCGATGGACGCGGCCGCGCCGGCAGGCACCGGCGGAATCTGCGAGGTCACCTTCGGCGGATTCACCGGAGCGGTGAGAGTCCACGCGATGTAGCCTCCGGTCGCGGCCAGCAGCAGGACGACACAGGCGGCGGTGATGATGAGCCCCCGGCGTCTGCGTCGCCTGTACGCCTCCGGGTCGCGATCACGGGCGGAGACGAACTCCTGCTCGTGGGTCATCAACTCCGCGAAGTCGGACAGCTCGTCCGTCGGTCGGTCCGGCCCCGTCAACGAGGGAGCCCGTCACCGAGCGCGTCCGGCATGAGCACGAGGTACCTCCATGAAAGTCCGCTCCGACCTCGAGGCAGAGCCCTTCCGAGGAACCATGTGTGGTCATCATGGCGGACATCCGCCGCCCGCGCTATCGGCCATTCGGGGGACACGCGCTGCGTGCCTCGCACCGGCTGCGGCCATCCGCACTCCCGTCGGCCGTTTCTCGCCAGAACGGCCGACGGAAGCGCGATTCACCGACGGAAGCGCGGGCCGGGCCGCCGCAGCCACAGCCGGGCCGCAGCCGCGACCAAGCCCGCGGCTCTAACCCAGGAACTCCCGCGCCGCGGCCGACAGCGCCGTGACGCCGACCTCGATGGTGGGGTGGATCTCCGGGGCGAAGAAGGGGGAGTGGTTGGTCGGGATGTCCTTCTCCAGGCGCCCGGCCGCGCTCGCCTCGGCGAAACGGACCGGGTCGATGCCGCCCCAGAACCAGAACACCAGCGGCACCCCGGCATCCCGCGCGAACCACGACACGTCCTCGCTGCCGGTGAACATGCCGGGGTCGATGACGGATGCTTCGCCCAGGGCACGCTGGAGCGCTGCGGTCACGCGTGCCGTGGCATCCTCGTCGTTGATCGTCGCCGGAAGAGTGTGGTCGGTGCGGATCTCGGGCTCCCGCTCGGCGCCGGATGCCGTGGCCTCCGCCCGCACGATGCGCTCGACGCTCGCGAGCACCTTCTCTCGCGCCTCTTCGTTCGGGTAGCGCAGGCTGAGTTCGAGCTTCGCCTCCGCGGGGATGATGTTGTTCTTGAGGCCGGCGTGGATCGAGCCGACCGTCACGACGGCGACGCCCTGCGGGTCGATCTCGCGCGAGGTGATGGTCTGCAGACGCATTACCGTCGCCGCGGCCATGACCACCGGATCGATCGTGGCGTGCGGGCGGGAACCGTGGCCACCGCGTCCGTGCAGAGTCACGGTCAGGCCGTCGGATGCCGCCATCTGGGTTCCGCTGCGCACACCGATGATGCCGGCGGGCAGCGGCGTGACGTGCTGGCCGAGCACGACGTCGGGCTTCGGGTAGCGGTCGAGGACCCCGGCGTCGAGCATCGCGCGCGCGCCGGCGCCGTACTCCTCGGCGGGCTGGATCACCACGACGAGAGTGCCCGACCACTGATCGCGTTCGGCGACGAGCTTCTCGACCGCGCCGATCATGGCGGTGACGTGCATGTCGTGGCCGCAGGCGTGCATGACGGGAACGGTCGTGCCGGCGGGGTCGACGCCGTGGGCGGTGCTCGCGTAGGCGAGACCGGTCTGCTCCTCGACCGGCAGCGCGTCCATGTCGGCGCGCACCCACACGACCGGCCCGTCGCCGTTGCGCAGCACGCCGACGACGCCCGTGACGCCTACGCCCTCTTCGACCTCGAGCCCGAGGTCGCGCAGATGCTGGGCGGCGATGCCGGCGGTGCGCGTCTCCTGGAACGAGAGCTCCGGATGCTGATGCAGGTCGATGTACAGCGCTTCGAGGTCGATCGTCATGGCCCGAGCCTAGCCGTGGCAGCTCGCCTCGCCGAGACCCCTGGTTTCCGCCGACACCCCGTCTCCGCGACAGCGCCAGGGCGGGGTCTCGACGAGAAGCCGGGGTCTCAGCTCGTGGAAGCCGCGTACGTCGACAGCTCCGGTCCGGGGTGCAGCACGCCGTTCACGATCGCGCGGATCGCGAACTCGCTCGCGCGGCCCAGCTCGACCGTTCCGGGGTGCAGGAGCCACTGCAGCTGCAGCCCGTCCATCACGGCGAGGATCGCGGCCGCCGCGTCGGCGATCGTGTCGGGATCGCGCACACCCTCTTGGGTGCACAGCTCGTGGAACGCCGCGGTGACCTCGCGCCGGAGCGTCGTGTACCGGTCCTCAAAGTACTCCCGGCCGGGGTGGTCGTCGGTCACGGATTCCGACGAGAGCACGGTGTACGCCTGCACGATGCCGGGGCGACGCTCGTTGGCGTAGGCCGTGCGCACGAGGTGCAGGAAGAGCTCGGGGCCGCCGGGGATGTGCTTCTCGGCGAGTTCGGCGACGTCGGTCTGATCGCGATAGGAGAGCACCTCGAGCAACAGTTTCTGCTTCGATCCGAAGTGATGGAGCACCCCGGCGTGTGTGATCCCGACCTGGTCGGCGACGTCGGCGAGGGTGCCGTTGGTGGAGCCCTTGTTGCCGAAGATCTCGACCGCAGCCTTGAGGATCTGCTCGCGTTTCGCGAGGGTCGCCGGGCGCACGCGGACGGTCTGGTCGCTGTCTGCCACCGCGGCCTCCTCTCTCTCGCAAGCCGTGCTTGCGATCCAACTTACTCCTCGGTAACCTCACGGAAGCTTACTTTCTCGACAGTAAGCGAATCACGACGGCCGGCGGACCCCCATCCCCGGCGACACAGCACAACGACCGTGCCCAAGGAGAAGCAATGAAGCTCAGAAAGTCTCTGATCGCGGCGACCGCGATCACCGCCCTCGGTATCTCGGCCCTCGCCGGATGCTCCGCAGGAGGGAACGACGACTCCGGCAGTGCCGCCGGCGGTGCCGCCCTCACGATCGCGAAGCCGGACGGCGCGATCACCACCGAATCCAACAACCCGTACGTCGGCGACTCGTCCGCATCGAAGTACGGCTACGGCAAGGTGATCTTCGAGACCCTCGCCCTCGTCAACCAGACCGGCGACCGCGGAGTCACCCCGTGGCTCGCCGAGAGCCTCGAGTGGAACGACGACTACACGCAGCTCACGGTCGTCCCGCGCAAGGACGTCACCTGGAGCGACGGCGAGCCGTTCACGGCCGACGACATCGTCTACTCGTACGAGCTCGCCTCCACGCCCGCGCTCGACACGGCCGGTCTCCAGCTGGACAGCGCCGTGGTCGAGGGTGACAACGTCGTGCTGACCTTCGCCGCGTCGAAGTACGTCAACCTGGGCCGCGCCCTGCACGTGCCGATCGTCCCGAAGCACATCTGGGAGAACCTCGACGACCCGGCCACCGACCCCGTGAAGGGCGACGACCTGGTCGGCACCGGCCCCTACGTCCTGTCGAACTGGTCGACCGAGTCGGTCACCCTCGAGGCCCGCGACGACTACTGGGGCGGCGACCTCTCGGTGCCCGAGCTGCACTACGTCTCGTACGGTGACAACACCGCGCTGACCACCGCTCTCGCCAACGGCGACGCCGACTGGGCGCAGGCCTTCATCCCGCAGATCGAGGAGCAGTTCCTGTCGGTCGATCCCGAGCACAACAAGTTCTGGGCAGCTCCCACCACCGGCTCGGCGACGCTGTTCATGAACCTGCAGCAGAAGCCGTTCGACGACCCGGCCTTCCGTCAGGCACTCGCCTGGGTGATCGACCGCGACGCCTACGTCGACATCGCCCGAGAGGGTGCCAGCGAGGCCGTCTGGTCGGTGACCGGTCTGTCGTCGATCCTCGAAGACGAGATCCAGCCCGAGTTCAAGGACGTGGACTACTCGGTCGACGCCGAGAAGGCGCGCGATCTGCTGGAGACCGCGGGTTACACCTGGAAGGACGACGCGCTGATCGACCCCGACGGTGCACCCGTCTCGTTCACGCTCTCGGTCCCGTCGGGGTGGAGCGACTGGAACACCGCGCAGGAGCTCATCGCCGAAGACGTATCCGATGCCATCGGCGCCGAGGTCAAGATCGACATGCCCGACTGGGGCGGTTGGCAGGTTCCCCGCGATGAGGGCACCTTCTCGGCGATCATCCACTGGCTCGAGGACAGCGGCACGGCCTACGGCCTCTACACCTCGACCATGGACCCGCGCTGGATCTCGGACGGCAAGGCCGGCTTCAACTTCGGCCGGTTCGAAGACCCCGAGGCGACCGCCGCGCTGAACTCGTACGCCAACGCCTCATCGGATGAGGAGCGCACCGCGGCACTCGACACGCTGCAGACGATCTTCTCCGAGCAGGTGCCGGCGATCCCGCTGGGCGCACACCCGCTGCTGGGCGAGTTCAACACCCGCAACTACGTGGGCTGGCCGTCGGAGGAGGACCCGTACGCGTCCGCCGACCCGACGCAGCAGAACATCGTGCAGATCCTCACGAAGCTGAAGCCCGCCGAGTAGGACTTCGACAGGCTCAGCCACCCACGGCCGGACTTCGACAGGCTCAGCCACCCACGGCCGGACTTCGACAGGCTCAGCCACCCACGGCCGGACTTCGACAGGCTCAGCCACCCATCCGGGTCCCTGAGCCTGTCGAAGGGCCCGCCCCCACGAAGGACACCCCATGCCAGACCCCCTGCTCAGCGTGCGCGACTTCTCGGTCGTGTACGACGTCGATCCGCCCGTCGAGGCGGTGAAGAACGTGACCCTCGAACTGCAGCGCGGCGAGATCCTCGGTCTCGCCGGCGAGAGCGGATGCGGCAAGACCACGCTCGCCTACGGGGTGCAGCGCCTGCTGCGCGCCCCGGCCGTCATCACCAGCGGAAGCGTGACGTTCCACGATGCGACCGGCGTCGACATCGACATCAACGCGCTCGATGTGGATGCCATGCAGCGGTTCCGCTGGGACAAGGTGTCGATGGTGTTCCAGGGCGCGATGAACGCCCTCAACCCGGTCGCGACGATCGGCTCGCAGCTGGAGGACGTGTTCGAGATCCACCGCCCCGACATGAACCGCAAGCAGCGCCGGGCCGAGGCCGAGGAGCTGCTCGAGATCGTCAAGGTCGGACGCCAGCGCATCCGCTCCTTCCCGCACGAGCTCTCCGGCGGCATGCGCCAGCGCGTGATGATCGCGATGGCCCTCGCGCTGCGCCCGCAGCTGATGGTGATGGACGAGCCGACCACCGCGCTCGACGTGCTGGTGCAGCGGGAGATCCTCAAGCAGATCTCGCAGCTGCGGCACGAGTTCGGCTTCTCGGTGATCTTCATCACCCACGACCTTCCCCTCCTCCTGGAGATCAGCGACCGGATCGCGATCATGCGCGAGGGCGAGATCATCGAGCTCGAGACCGCCGAGCGCATCTGGACGCAGCCCGCGCACGAATACACGAAGACGCTGCTGTCGTCGTTCCCCCGACTCACCGGTGAGAGAGGAGTGCTGGTGCGATGACCACCCTCGAATTCCGGAACGTCACGAAGGCGTACAACGTCCGCGGCGCCGGGCAGATCAAGGCGCTCGACGAGGTGAGCTTCACCCTCACCTCCGGCCAGACGATCGGCCTGGTCGGCCAGTCCGGCAGCGGCAAGTCCACGATCGCGAAGATCCTCACCCAGCTCGAGACCCCGACCAGCGGCGAGGTGCTGCTCGACGGCACGCCGATCCCCCGTCGTGGCAAGGGGCTGCGGAAGTACCGGCAGCAGCTGCGCATGGTGTTCCAGGACCCGTTCGCCTCGCTCAACCCGTATCACTCGATCCGGTACCACCTGGAGCGCCCGATCCGTCTCGATGACGTCGTGCCGAAGAAGGAGACCGAGAACGAGGTGCGCCGGCTCCTCGACCGTGTGCGCCTGGATGCGGATGCCGTGATCGACCGCCGCCCCCACGAGCTCTCCGGCGGACAGCGACAGCGCGTCGCGATCGCCCGCGCGCTGGCATCCCGTCCGTCGCTTCTCGTCGCCGACGAGCCCGTCTCGATGCTCGACGTCTCGATCCGTCTCGGCGTGCTGAACCTGCTCGCCGACCTGCAGCGCGAAGAGGGACTCGGCGTGCTCTACATCACCCACGACCTGGCCACCGCCCGCCACTTCAGCGACGAGATCATGGTCCTCAACCAGGGGCGCGTCGTGGAGTACGGCACCGCCGACGACGTCATCCTCAACCCGCAGGATGCGTACACGCGAGAGCTGCGATCCGCCTCCCCCGACCCGGACAAGTTCTTCGCACAGGCCGCATCGAACGGAGGCGCACTGTGAGCACCGCGTTCCCCCAGCTGGACGACAACGACCTGGTCGCCCGCGACGCCCTCGAGGTCGGCACCACCGCGACCACGGCGCAGCGCGGGCAGCGGCGCGTGCCGTGGCGCTTCTTCGCCGGACGCGCGGGCTTCTATCTGTTCACCCTGTGGGCGGCCATCACGATCAACTTCTTCCTGCCGCGCCTCATGAAGGGCGACGCGGTCAGCTCCTACCTCGCCCGCAACCCCAACGTCAGCCCCGAGGCGGCCGACGCTCTGCGCATCCTGCTCGGCATCGACACCGACAAGTCGGTGTGGCAGCAGTACATCGAGTACTGGGCGATGCTGCTGCGCGGCGACCTCGGCATCTCCACGCTGCACGGCCTTCGGCCGGTCGCCGAGGTGCTCGCCGCCGCCCTGCCGTGGACCCTCGGCCTGGTGGGGATCGCGACGATCATCTCGTTCACGATCGGCACGGTCGCCGGCGCGATCGTCGGCTGGAAGCGCGGCAGCAGGCTCGACGCGATCATCCCCGTCACCACGTTCTTCAACACCATCCCGTACTTCTCGCTCGGGCTCATCGCGATCGCGATCTTCTCGTCGACGCTGAAGTGGTTCCCCTCCTCGCACGCCTACGACAAGGGCCAGTCGCCCGAGTGGAGCTTCGACTTCATCGTCCAGGTGATCATGCACGGCACGCTGCCGGCGCTGACCATCGTGGTCGCCTCGCTCGGCGGATGGGTGCTCGGCATGCGCAACATGATGCTGACCGTGCTCGACGACGACTACATCACGGTCGCGCAGGCGAAGGGCATGCCCAACAAACGGGTGCTGTGGGGATACGCCGCCCGCAACGCGGTGCTGCCGCAGATCCAGAGCTTCGCCCTGTCGATCGGCTTCATCGTCGGCGGCACGATCGTCATGGAGATGGTGTTCAGCTACCCGGGCGTGGGCAAGCTGCTGCTCGACGCGACCAACGCCAAGGACTTCGCCCTCATGCAGGGCGTGTTCCTCGTGATCACGCTGTCGGTGCTCGTGGCCAACATCCTCGCGGATGTCGTCTACGCCTACCTCGACCCGCGCACGCGCCAGATGGAGTCCTGAGATGACCGTTCCCACCACTGCAGCGAGCACCGCCCCCGACGGGTCGCCCGTCGTCTCGGGCATGCCCGAGACCGCGACCCTGCGCACCCCGCCGACCGGCGAGTCGCCGCGCAAGACCTTCTGGTCGCAACTCGGCCAGGCGTTCGCGATGTTCCGCAATCCCAAGTCGGTCGCGGGTCTCATCATCCTCGGGGTGTTCGTGCTCGTCGCGATCCTCGCCCCCTGGATCGCCCCGTACGGACCGACCCAGAAGGACCGCACCGCGCTGCGTCAGCCGCCCTCCTGGGAGCACTGGCTGGGCACGACCCACATGGGCGAGGACGTGCTGAGCCAGATCATCTACGGCACCCGCGGTGTGATCGTCGTCGGCTTCCTCGCCGCCTTCATCGCCACGATCATCGCGATCACGATCGGCGTGATCGCCGGTTACGTGCGCGGCTGGAAGAGCGAGTCGCTCTCGGCGCTGACCAACGTGTTCCTGGTGATCCCCGGCATCCCGCTGATCATCATCATCGCCTCGCAGTTCGAGAACCCGCCGCTGATCGTGATCGCCGCGGTGCTGGGCTTGACCGGATGGGCGTGGGGTGCGCGGGTGCTGCGCGCCCAGACGATGTCGCTGCGCAACCGCGACTTCATCCAGGCCGCACGCGCCAACGGCGAGCCGCTGCGCCGCATCATCACGGTCGAGATGCTGCCGAACCTGATGGCGCTCATCGCGTCGAGCTTCGTCGGCACGGTGACCGCGGCCATCCTCGGCCTGACGACGCTGGCCTTCATCGGCGTGATCCCGGTGAGCAACCTCAACTGGGGCACCATCCTGTTCTGGGCGCAGCAGAACGGGGCCTTCCCGCGGCTGTGGTGGTGGTACGTGCCCGCCGGGCTCTGCATCGCGATCATCGGCGTCGCCCTCTCGCTCATCAACTTCGGCATCGACGAGTACGTCAACCCGCGCCTGCGCTCGGCCGGCGAGCGTGCCAGGGCCATGAAGAAGAAGGGGCTGGACGTGAACGACGCCGTCACGGCCGTCCGCAGCGTGCCCCTGCCGCGAAAGAGCGCCGATCCCGTAACGTCGGCGACCTCGCCCGACACCTCCGACTCTCCGAAGACCTCGACCCAGAACACGAAGTGATGACCTCTCAGACCCTGACCACGGTTCTTCCCTACCAGGACCCCGCCTTCTCGATCCCGGAGCGCGTGGCCGATCTCCTCAGCCGCATGACGCTGGAGGAGAAGGTCGGGCAGATGCTGCAGCTCGACGCGCGCGACGACCTCGACGACCACATCGCCCGGCGGCACGCGGGATCGATCCTGCACACCTCGCCCGAGCGCATCCTGCAGGCGAACGAGCTGACGGCCGAGACCCGGCTCCGCATCCCGCTGCTCGTCGGCGAGGACTGCATCCACGGGCACTCGTTCTGGCCGGGAGCCACGATCTACCCGACGCAGCTGGGCATGGCCGCGTCGTGGGATGCCGAACTGCTCGAGCGCGTCGCCCGGGCGACCGCCGAAGAGGTCGCGGTGACCGGCATCCACTGGACGTTCTCGCCCGTGCTGTGCATCGCCCGCGACCTGCGCTGGGGCCGCATCAGCGAGACCTTCGGCGAGGACCCCTTCCTGATCGGCGAACTCGCCTCGGCCATGGTTCGCGGCTACCAGGGCGACGGCCTCGACGACCCGACCGCCATCCTCGCGACCGCCAAGCACTTCGCCGGGTACTCCGAGACCCAGGGCGGGCGCGATGCGAGCGAGGCCGACATCTCGCGCCGCAAGCTCATCTCCTGGTTCCTGCCGCCGTTCGAGCGCGTCGCCCGCGAGGGATGCCGCACGTTCATGCTCGGCTACCAGACCACTGACGGCGTGCCGATCACGACCAACGACTGGCTGCTCAGCGACGTGCTGCGCGGCGAGTGGGGGTACACCGGCACCCTCATCACCGACTGGGACAACGTCGGACGCATGGTGTGGGAGCAGCGGATCCAGCCCGACATCACGCACGCGGCCGCAGCGGCCGTGCGGGCGGGGAACGACATGATCATGACGACGCCCGCCTTCTACGAGGGGGCGCTGGATGCCGTGGCCCGCGGGATGCTCGCCGAGGATGCCTTCGACGCCGCAGCCGCCCGCATCCTGACGCTCAAGTTCGAGCTCGGACTCTTCGAGAACCCGCGGTTGCCGGGTGCCCAGCTCGACGCCGTGGTCGGCAGCGCCGCGCACGCGGAGCTGAACCTCGAGACGGCCCGACGCTCGATCGTGCTGCTCGAGAACGACGGGGTGCTGCCGCTCGACCCGACCGCCCCGTTGCGGGTGGCCGTCACCGGACCGCTCGCCGACGACGCGCAGACGCAGCTCGGCGACTGGGCCGGCGGCTCGGGGCAGGCCGGCTGGCTCGACGGACAGCCGCGCGAGATGATCACGACCGTTCTCGACGGCCTGCAGGCAGTCGAGGGGTGGAGTGTCACACACGCCCGTGGTGCCGACATCCTCACGCTGGAGGAAGACCCGAAGGGCGCCTTCTTCCCTGATCACCAGCCGCGTCCCCCGGTGGTGAAGGCCTGCGCGCCGGATGCCGCGCTGATCGCCGAGGCTGTGGCGGCGGCATCCGCCTCCGATGTCGTGGTCGCCGTGGTCGGTGACCGGATCGAGCTCGTCGGAGAGGGCCGCTCGACCGCGACGCTCGAGCTCATCGGCGGGCAGAACGCCCTGATCGACGCGCTCATCGCGACCGGGAAGCCCGTCGTGATCGTGCTGCTCGCCTCGAAGCCGCTCGTGCTCCCGGCATCCGCGTCGAAGGCCGCCGCCGTGATCTGGGCGGCGAACCCGGGGATGCAGGGTGGCCGTGCGCTCGCCGAGATCATCTCGGGCGCGGTCGAGCCCTCCGGTCGGCTGCCGATCTCGTTCGCCCGGCACGTGGGCCAGCAGCCGACGTATTACAACCAGATCCGCGGACAGCACGGCGACCGGTACGCCGACCTCACGCAGTCGCCGGCCTGGGCGTTCGGTGAGGGCCTGTCGTACACGACGGTGGAGTACTCCGACCTGGAGTTGGAAGCGACCTCGCTGGGGGAGTCCGACACGATCGTCGGGCACGTCACGGTGGCGAACACGGGCTCACGGCCGGTGCGCGAGACGGTGCAGGTGTACGTGCGCGATTCGGTGACGAGCGTGAGCTGGACCGACAAGGAGCTCAAGGCCTACCGCCAGGTCGACATCGCTCCCGGGGAGTCCGCGCGCGTGCGCGTGGAGCTGCCGGTCGCCGACTGCACGATCGTGGATGCCGCCGGAAAGCGTCTGGTCGAGGCCGGCGCGTTCGAGCTGCTGGTCGGCCCGAGCTCCCGCGACGACGCGCTCCTCTCCGCTGACTTCGAGGTCGCCTGACCCACGCCGAGACCCCCGGTTCCCGCCGAGACCCCGTGCTGCAGCCGCAGCTGCGAGGGGGTCTCGACGGGAGGGCGGGGTCTCGGCGTCGCGCACCGCGCGTCAGTCCTGCAGGCGCTGCGGGCCGACGCCCTGAGTGCCGAGGGCGTCATCGGGGTTCAGCAGTCCGCACGCCTTCATCGACAGGCAGCCGCAGCCGATGCATCCGGTGAGTTCGCGCTCGAGACGCTCGATCCCTTCGCGCCGCTTCTCGAGCTCGCGCTTCCAGCGTCGTGACGCCTTCTGCCAGTCGGCGTGACTCGGTGTCTCGGTCAGTGGCACGTCGGCGAACGCCGTCTGCACGTCGGACAGCGGGATGCCGAGGCGCTTGGCGACCGTGATGAGCGAAACCCGCCGCAGCATGTGGCGGGCGTAGCGGCGCTGATTGCCGGGCGTGCGGGTGGAGGCGATGAGGCCCAGCGTCTCGTAGAAGTGCAGGGCGGAGGCGGCGACACCGGTGCGACGGGTCATCTCGCCGATCGTCAGCGGCTCGTCGGGTGCGTGCGTGCTCATCCGGTTGCCTCTCCCTCGATTTGACCTCAAGTGTACTTGAGGTCTTACGGTTGTCGAGTGGCCCCGACGTGGGCCGATCGACCCGAACGAGGACAGCGTGACCCGAACGAAGACCCCGCGATGACCTATGTGATCGCCCTGCCGTGCGTCGATGTGAAGGACAAGGCCTGCATCGACGAGTGCCCCGTCGACTGCATCTACGAGGGTGAACGGTCGCTGTACATCCACCCCGACGAGTGCGTGGACTGCGGTGCCTGCGAACCGGTGTGCCCGGTCGAGGCCATCTACTACGAAGACGATCTGCCCGACGAGTGGCAGGACTACTACAAGGCCAACGTCGAATTCTTCGATGAGCTCGGCTCGCCCGGCGGCGCCGCCAAGACGGGGATGCTGCCCTTCGATCACCCGATCATCGCCGCGCTCGCACCCCAGGGGGAACACGCATGACCGTCTCCGAACCGCGCATCGCCATCGTCGGAGCAGGGCCGGCCGGAATCTACGCCGCCGACATCCTCCTCGGGCTCGCCCCGACCGCGTCGATCGATCTGTTCGAGAAGCTTCCGGCTCCCTACGGGCTGGTCCGTTACGGCGTCGCCCCGGACCATCCGCGCATCCGCAAGATCACCGATGCCCTGCACGACGTGCTCGTGAACCCGCGCATCCGGCTGCTGTGCAACGTCGAGATCGGCGTCGACGTCGGGATCGACGCACTGCGTGCGGCTTATGACGGTGTGATCGTGGCGACCGGCGCCGACCTCGACGTCGCACTCGACATCCCGGGCATCGATCTGCCGGGCTCGTTCGGCGCGGCCGCGTTCGTCGCCTGGTACGACGGGCATCCCGATGTCGCGCGCACCTGGCCGCTCGAGGCCGAGTCGGTCGCGGTGCTCGGTGCGGGCAACGTCGCCCTCGACGTCACGCGGATCCTCGCGAAGCACGCCTCCGCACTGACGCACACCGACACCCCGGATGCCGTGCTCGACCAGCTCACCGCCAGCCCGTTGCGCGACGTGCACCTGTTCGCCCGGCGCGGCCCCGCTGATGTGCGCTTCTCGGCGATGGAGCTGCGTGAGCTCGCCGAACAGGACGACGTCGACGTGATCGTCGACCCGGAGGAGCTCGCCCTGGATGAGCACGCCGAGCGGATGGTGGCGCAGTTCTCGCAGCGCCGCATCATCGTGCGCACCATGACCGAGTGGGCCGCGCGCGACCCCGCCACGCGCACGGCCTCGCGGCGCATCCACCTGCACCTGCGGCAGCGCCCCGTGCGCCTGCTGGGCACGGACCGCGTGACCGGCATCGAGATGGAGCGCACCGCATCCGACGAACTGGGCCGGATGGTCGGCACCGGCGAGCTGCTGCGCTACGACGTCGGAGCGGTCTACCGGGCGGTGGGCTACCGCTCGACCCCGGTTCCCGGCATGCCGTTCGACGCAGAGCTCGGAGTGGTCCCGCACGCCGAAGGACGGGTCGTGGATGCGGCGGGCACACCGATCCCGCGACTGTACGCGACCGGATGGATCAAGCGCGGTCCGGTCGGGCTCATCGGCTCGACCAAGTCGGATGCCGCGCAGACCGTTCGGCACCTCGTCGACGATCTCGCCGACGCCGAGCCGGCCGCACCCGGCGAGGACCCGCTCGCCCACGTGGACCACGCCGTCGACCTCGCCGGCTGGCTTCGCATCGACGCCGCCGAACGTGGGGCCGGAGCGGAACGCGGACGGGAGCGCACCAAGATCGTCGAACGCGCGGAGATGCTCGTGCACGCGAAACAGGAACAGATGACGGAGGCCGGCCGATGACCGCGATACCAGTACCCACCCCGGTCGGCGAAGGACTCAAGACCGCCTTCCGCACGCACCCCGCCGGTGTCGCGATCATCACGGCATCCACCCCCGCGGGCCCGGTCGGGCTCACCGCTTCGAGCGTCGCCTCCGTCGCAGTCGACCCGGCGGCGATCGTGTTCTCGGTCACTCGGGCGACCGGCTCCGCGGGCGCGATCCTCGGCGCCGACACCTTCGTCGTCCACCTCATCGACGACGAGCATTCCGATCTCGCGCAGAGCTTCGCGGTCAGCGGCTCCGAGCGGTTCACCCCCGAGCAGGGATGGTCGGCCCTGGAGACGGGCGAGCCGCACCTCGCTTCGGCGCGGGCAGCCCTGCGCTGCCGCACCCTGCAGACCGTGGCCGTCGGGTCGTCGACGGTCGTGATCGCCGAGGTCCTCGAGGTGCTGGAGGGGCCGCAGGGGCGTCCGCTCGTGTACCTCGACCGCCGCTTCCACGCCCTCCCGCACGACACCCACCACTGACCCTCATCGAAAGGAAGACGCAATGTCCACTCTCTACACACTCCCCGAGCTGCCCTACGACTACTCGGCCCTCGAGCCGCACATCTCCGGCAAGATCATGGAGCTGCACCACTCCAAGCACCACCAGGCGTACGTGACGGGTGCGAACACGGCACTCGAGCAGCTGGCGACCGCCCGCAGCGCGGGTGACCTCGCCAACGTGAACAAGCTCGAGAAGGACCTCGCCTTCAACCTCGGCGGCCACATCAACCACTCGGTGTTCTGGCAGAACCTCTCGCCCGAGGGTGGCGGCGCTCCCGAGGGTGAGCTCGAGGCCGCGCTCGTCGACGCGTTCGGATCGATCGAAGCCTTCCGCGCGCACTTCACCGCGACCGCACTCGGTGTGCAGGGGTCAGGCTGGGCCGTGCTCGCCTGGGACAGCGTGGGCGCTCGTCCCGTGATCTTCCAGCTGTTCGACCAGCAGGGCAACGCGCCGCTCGGTGTCACCCCGCTGCTGCAGCTCGACGTCTGGGAGCACGCCTACTACCTCGACTACCTCAACGTGCGCGCCGACTACGTCAAGGCGTTCTGGAACCTCGTGAACTGGCCCGACGTGCAGCGCCGCTTCGAGGCCGCCCGCACCGCGACCGCGGGTCTGATCGTCGCGGGCTGAGCCTCCCGTACTCTGCTCGACCCGGCCTCATTGGTGCGACCCGGCCCGTTCCGGACGTCCGCAGGGGGCCGGGTCGCACATAACGGGCCGGGTCGAGTTCGGTGGGTCGAGTTCGATGGGTCGAGCTAGATCAGGCGCGCGGTCGTCCCGCGCACGTTCAGCTCGTACGGCAGCGCCGACGGGATGTGCACCTCGTCGGGCGTGGTGAGCTTCGCCAGCACGGCATCCGCCGCGCGCTCGCCCTGTCCGAGCGGGAACTGGTCGACCGTGGTCAGGCGGAAGAACTCCCCGAGCTCGTGCCCGTCGATGCCGACGATCGACAGCTCCTCGGGCACGCTGAAGCCCAGGTCGCGCGCGGCGAGCAGGGCTCCGATCGCCATCTCGTCCGATGCCGCGAACACCGCGGTCGGTCGTGGACCCGGTCGTCCGAGCAGCTGTTTCGCCGCGCGATAACCGCCTTCGACCGTGAAGTCGGCCGGCTCGAGGAAGGCGTGGTTGAGGGGGATCCCGGCCTCCGCCAGGGCCTTCTCGAACCCGAGGCGGCGGTTGGTGGGGATGTGGAAGTCGATGTCGAACTCGGGGTTCGCGCCGATGTGGGCGATGTCGGTGTGGCCGAGGCCGATCAGGTGCTCGGTGGCGAGCTGGGCGACCGCGACGTCGTCGACCGTGAGGGTGTCGAGCTTCGGGTTCGGGCCGCCGATCGCGATCACCGGCAGGCCGAGGTCGAGCAGGTGCTGCGTCTCGTCGGCGTCGAGTTCGATCGACACGGCGATGACGGCATCCACGCGCTGCCGCCGCAGGAACGTGTCGAACACGTGCCGGCGCACGTCCTTGTCGGCGGTGATGTTGTAGAGCGTGATGTCGTAGCCGGCGCGCATCAGCGCGGCCGAGACACCGGAGAGCACCGTGCTGAAGAACCACCGGTCCAAGAACGGGACGACGACCCCGATGTTGCGGGTGCGCCCCGACGCGAGGCTCGACGCGCGGGAGGAGACGACGTAGCCGAGCGACTGCGCCGCGGCCTGCACCCGCTCCCTGGCGGACTCGGACACGTGGCCGCGACCGCTGAGGGCGCGCGAGACGGTCGCGGTGGAGACCCCGGCGAGGCGGGCGACCTCATCGATGCTGGCCATGTGTTCCTCTTCGAAAAGTGTTCCGGTCGCGATTTCTGTCGCTTCACGCGGGTGTGAGCGGCAGAAATCGCGACCGGAAGGGGCTTGTCAGACCTGGGCGGCGGTGGTGTACCAGACGGCGGTGTCGACCGGGATGGCCGCTCCGTCGAAGGGCTGGCTCTGCAGGATGACCGTCGCGTCGGCGGGCAGCTCGATCGGCTCGGTGCCGAGGTTCGCGACCACGTGCACATCACCGCGACGGAAGGCCACCGTCTCGGCCCCGGCGTCTTCCCAGATCAGCGAGCCGCTGCCGAAGCCGTGCTCACGGCGGGCGGCGAGCAGTCGCTTGTACAGCGCGAGCGTCGAGCCGGGGTCGACCTCTTCGACGTCGCGGGCGTACGTCGCCCACTCGGTCGGCTGCGGGAGCCAGGACTTTCCGGTCTCGTTGAAGCCGAAGGCCGGAGCCTCGGCCTCCCAGGGCAGCGGCACGCGGCATCCGTCGCGACCGTAGCGCTTGCCCTCGGTGCGGAACCAGGTCGGGTCCTGACGGAACTCGTCGGGGATCTCCATCGCCTCGGGGAGCCCGAGCTCCTCGCCCTGGTACAGGTAGGCCGATCCCGGCAGCGCGAGCATGAGGGTGGTCGCCGCGCGGGCACGGGCCAGTCCGATGACGATGTCGGGCTTGTTCGGGGTGTTCGGTCCGATGCCCTCGCCCTGGGGGTTGTCGGCCGTGAGCGCGAGGCGCGAGGCGTGCCGCACCACGTCGTGGTTCGAGAGCACCCAGGTGCTGGGCGCTCCGACGCCGCCGAACTCGTCGAGCGACTCGCGGATGACGTCACCCAGTCGCTGTGCGTCCCACGGCGTCATCAGGTACGGGAAGTTGAAGGTCTGGTGCATCTCGTCCGGACGCACCCACAGAGCCGTCTGCTTGAGGGTCGGCATCCAGGCCTCGCCGCACAGGGCGCGGTCGCCGTCGTACTCGGCGAGCACCTTGTGCCAGTCGCGGTAGATCTCGTGCACGCCGTCCTGGCCCCAGTACGGCACGTTCGATTCGCCGCCGCCCATGGAGTCGGCGTCGGTCGGCGGGGTGTAGTCGGGGAGGCCCTCGGTCTTGATCATGCCGTGGGCGACGTCCACCCGGAAGCCGTCGACACCGCGATCGAGCCAGAAGCGCAGGATCGAGCGGAACTCCTCCTGCACCTCTTCGTTGTTCCAGTCGAAGTCGGGCTGCGTGGCATCGAAGATGTGCAGGTACCACTGGCCGGGGGTGCCGTCGGCCTCGGTCACGCGCTGCCACATGCCGCCGCCGAACACCGACTCCCAGTTGTTCGGGGGGAGCTCGCCGTTCTCGCCGCGGCCGTCGCGGAAGATGTACCGCGCGCGCTCCGGGCTGCCCGGTGCTGCCTTGAGGGCTTCCTGGAACCACACGTGCTGGTCGGACGAGTGGTTCGGGACCAGGTCGACGATCACGCGGATGTCCCGCTCGTGTGCCTGAGCGAGCATCTCGTCGAAGTCGGCGAGCGTGCCGAACAGCGGGTCGACGTCGCGGTAGTCCGCCACGTCGTAGCCGGCGTCGCGCTGCGGGCTGGTCATGAAGGGGCTGAGCCAGATCGCGTCGACGCCGAGTTCCTGCAGCGCGTCGAGTCGGCTGGTGATGCCCGGGAGGTCGCCGATGCCGTCGCCGGAGGCGTCCGCGAAGGATCGGGGGTAGATCTGGTAGATGACGGCGCTGCGCCACCACTCGGAACCGGGGGCTGCGATCTGCTCAAGCTGTGCCATGCGAACAGGCTACTGCAAACGCTTACAGTCTTGCCAGAGCGGGCATCGAATCGGTTCGATCCCGGGAGGGCGTCCATCGGGGGAGTAGCCTGACGGCATCCGATGAGTGGAGGAATCATGGTTCCCGAGATCAACTACTGGGCGGTGCTGCTGGCCACCGCGTCGAGCATGCTCGTCGGCTCGATCTGGTACGCCCCGAAGGTGTTCGGCACGCGGTGGTCGAAGCTCGCGAACGTCGACATGGATCGTCCGGCGGCCACGGCGATGTGGCCGATCATCACCACCGTCATCGTGAGCTTCATCACGGCATGGGTGCTCGCCGGGGCATCCGCCATCGCCTGGCACTTCTACGGCGGCCCGTTCTTCTGGGGCACGATCGTCACGGCGGTCACGCTGTGGGCGGGGTTCACCGCCGCGCGCTTCATCACGCATGACGCTTTCGAGGGCCGCTCGACGAGGCTGACCACGCTGAACATCGCGCACGAACTGGTCACGGTCGTGGTGATGGCCGTGCTGATCGGCGTCTGGCCGCCGGCGCTGGGCTAGGGCCCGTACGGGGTCGTCGGCGGGGAGCCCGTCGACGACCCCGTCTGCTCACGGCGTGGGCATGCCGCCGTTGACGTTCAGCGTCTCACCGGCCACGTAGCTCGACTCGGCCGACGCCAGGAAGACGTAGGCGGGGGCGAGTTCGGCGGGCTGTCCCATCCGGCCGAGCGGGGTGTCTTCGCCGAAGCTCTCGAGCTTCTCCTGCGGCTGTCCGTCGCTGGGCTGCAGGGGCGTCCAGATCGGACCGGGCGCCACGGCGTTCACGCGGATGCCCTTCGGGGCGAGCTGCTCGGCCAGTCCCTTCGTGAAGGCGTTGATGGTCGCTTTGGTCGAGGCGTAGTCGACGAGGATGCCGGAGGGCGAGTACGCCTGGATCGACGTGGTGTTGATGATCGTCGAGCCGGCGGGCAGGTGCGGCAGCGCCGCCTTCGTGATCCAGAACATCGCGTACACGTTGGTCTTGAACGTGTCGTCGAACTGCTCGTCCGTGATATCGATCAGGGACTCCTGATACACCTGCTTCCCGCCGTTGTTGACGAGGATGTCGAGCCCGCCGAGCGAGGCCACCGCGTCGGCGACGAGGGTCCGGCAGTACTCGGGGTCGCGGAGGTCTCCCGGCAGAGCGGCGACCTTCACGCCGGCGTCGCGCAGGATGCCGGCGATGCGGCTCGCATCCTTCTCCTCCTCGGGCAGGTACGAGATCGCGACGTCGGCACCCTCTCGGGCGAACGCGATCGCGGTGGCCGCGCCGATGCCGGAGTCGCCGCCGGTGATCAGAGCCTTGCGTCCGGTCAGGCGTCCGGTGCCGCGGTAGCTCTCCTCGCCGAGGTCGGCTTTCGGCGCCAGGTCGGCGTCGAGACCGGGCTCCGGCATGTGCTGCTTCTCGGGTTCGATGTCCGCATAGAGCTCGGCGGGGTTGGTGAAGGTGTACTGGTCGCGGGGCATGAGGCGTCCTTTCGACAGTGGCTGCGGATGGGGCCATCGTGCGCGCGGTCAGGGGGCGCAGGCAAAACCCTTGTCAGCCTCCGCCCCCTTTGATACGGGTGAGCAGCTCGGCGTCGCTCGACGTCAGCCGATGTTCGCCGTGATGGCCGCGAGGTGGGCGGCGGACTCCTCGACCGACGACGGGCGCCCCTCGACGCCGGGTCGCTGCTGCCACGGGCGCGGGCCGTCCGGATGCCGGTACTCCACGCCCGCCGCATCCAGTCGGGCGAGATGCTCGATGAGCCGCGGCTCGAATTCATCGAAGTCGCGTTCGCCGTCGGTCCACAGCGCCTCGGCGACAGCGCAGAGCCGCGGGAAGGCCCGATAGTCGAGACCGCGTGCCGAGTCGATGTGCTCGGTCCACAGGTTCGCCTGGCCGCCGAGCACGTGACGGGCTTCTGCGGCATCGAGCTCTGCGGGCACCGGATCGAACGAGTAGACGGTCTCGAGCGTGGTCACCGTGCCCACCGGGATCGGCTCCGTCGGCAGCGCCGATTCGCGGTAATCCAGGTACACCGTGTCTTCGGGGCATGCCACGACATCGTGCCCGGCGCGCGCAGCCGCCAGTGCGCCGACCCGCCCCCGCCACGACAGCACGCTCGCTCCGGGAACGAGGCCGCCCTCGAGGATCTCGTCCCATCCCAGCGGTTTCTTCCCCCGAAAGCGCAGGTGCTCTGCGATCCGGCCGATGAACCAGCTCTGCAGCTGCTCCTCGTCGTGCAGGCCGAGCTCCCGCATCCGCTCCTGCGTGCGCGGGTCTTCGCGCCACTGCACCTTCGGGCACTCGTCGCCTCCGATGCAGACGTACTCCGAGGGGAACAGATCGATGACCTCGTCGAGCACGTTCGTGAGGAAGTCGATCGTCGTCTCCTCCGCGTTGAAGATGGCGGGGTTGATGCCCCACTTCGTCCACGGCGCGGCCGGCGCGTTCTGCCCGACGCCCAGGTGCGGATAGGCGGCGACCGCGGCCTGCGCGTGCCCCGGCAGCTCGATCTCCGGAATCACGGTCACCCCGCGATCCGCCGCGTAGGAGACGATCTCGCGGATGTCGTCCTGCGTGTAGAACCCGCCGTGCGGCCGACCGTCGCCGGGAGAGCCGTGGGTGGCGCCGACCTGGCTCTCCGGGCGCCAGCCGCCGATCTCGGTCAGCAGGGGGTAGCGGTCGATCGCGATGCGCCAGCCCTGGTCGTCGGTCAGGTGCAGGTGCAGCGTGTTGAGACGGTGCATGGCGAGCAGGTCGATGAAGCGCCGCACCTCGCGGGCCGGAGTGAAGTGGCGGACGACATCGAGCATGGCCCCACGCCAACCGAATCTCGGTGCGTCGCGCACGTGCGTCGCCGGCGCCGCCCAGCGCATGCCGCGTGCGGGGGAGTGTCGATGGATCGCCGGCGGGAAAAGTTGCAGCAGGGTCTGCATGGCCCAGTGACCCCCGCGTGCCTCGGATGCGGAGACGCGCACGGTCGCCGGGGTGACCTGCAGATCGAATGCCTCCGGCTCGAGCTCCGTGTCGAGGTCGAACCGGATTCCCCGGCCCTGGTCGCGCGAGCCGTCGTCGTCGACCGTGAGCGGCAGGACGAGGCCGGTCGCGGCGCGCAGCCGTTCCTGCAGACGCAGCGCCGGCTGCAGCAGCGCGGGATGCGTCGACACCGTCGTCTGGGACGTGAGTTCGAACTCCCCCTCCGTCGAATTCCGGCTCTGAGCTCGGGGAAGGAGAGTCGGCGAGGGCATGTGTGCTGAATGCATGGGAGGCAATCCTGAATTCGTTGGTTTCATGGCCTAATAGTTAGTAAATAAAGTGACCTAATTGCAGAACGCTAATCACGGTCGATTTGGAAACAACACCGTCATCGCGCAGAAATATAACAGTTCCACGTCTCGCAAGGAAATGATTGACAAGGGATATGAAACAGAGGTGTACTAACGTTCACCGCCACACACATCGACGTGTCAATTGCGGTTCCCATTCACCAAGGAGAGTTCTGTGGCAATCAAGAAGTTGACAGCGATCGGCGCACTCGGCGTCGTGACCGCTCTCGCGCTCAGCGCATGTTCCGGTTCCGCCGGTGCCGGTCAAGGAGCCGCACCCACCGACGGCAAGGTCCCCGAGGTCGACGGCAAGGGACAGAAGCTCACCGTCTGGGTCATGGACGGCGACTACACCCCCGAGACCCTCGACGCGATCAACGCGAAGTTCACCGAGGTCACCGGGGCCGAGGTGAATCTCCAGGTGCAGACCTGGGACGGGATCACCACGAAGATCACGACCGCGCTCGCCACCGACACGCCTCCGGACGTTCTCGACGTGGGCAACACGCAGGTCGCGAGCTACGGCGCCAACGGTGGTCTGCTCGACCTCACCCCCTACAAGGACGACCTCGCTCAGGGGCAGACGTGGCTCGATGGACTCGTCGACCCTGCGACGATCAGCGGCAGCCTGTACGGCGTTCCCGGCTTCGCGGGCGCTCGTGCCGTCATCTACAACAAGACCATGTGGGCCGAAGCCGGCGTGACCGAGGCGCCGACCACCTACGAGGAGTTCACCGCGGCGCTCGACAAGGTCAAGGCCGCCAACGCCCAGACCCCGGACTTCTCTGCGTTCTACCTGCCGGGGCAGTACTGGTACGCGGGACTGCAGTTCGTCTGGGACGCGGGCGGCGACATCGCCAGCGAGAAGGACGGCGAGTGGACCTCGGGGTTCAGCACCGACGAGTCCCTCGAAGGGCTCGAGGCGTTCCAGTCCTTCCAGAACGAGTACTCCTCCGCAGCGTCCTCGACGCTCGACACCCTGGAGCCGAACCAGAGCCAGATCTTCGCCGACGGCAAGACCTCCGCGATCCTCAACACCAACACCGGCGCCATCCTCAAGATCGACCCGGAGCTCGAAGACGACCTCGGCACGTTCCCCTTCCCCGGACTCTCCGGTGAGGCGCAGCCCGTCATGCTCGGCGGCTCGGACTGGGCGATCCCGGTGAAGTCGAAGAACAGCGATCTCGCGCTGAACTGGGTCAAGATCGCCGCCAGCCCCGAGATCCAGCAGGATTACGTGTTCGGGGTCGACGGCTGGATCCCCAACAGCACCGAGGGCATCGAGTTCGCCCAGGAATCCCTGGACGACGTGAAGGTCAGCTTCTTCACCGCCGCGCTCAGCTCGAAGGCCACGCCGGCGAACGCCAACTGGACGACGATCGAGAGCAACAAGGACGTCAACGGCCTGTTCTCGTCGATCGCCTCCGGCTCGAAGTCCGTCGAGGACGCCGCCGCCGACTTCGACGCCGCCGCCGACAAGGCGCTCAACACGAAGTAGCGCGGCCGGTGCCGTGCGATCGCCCCCGATCGGTCGCACGGCACCCCGCATCCGGCGGCGACCGCGCCCCGACGTCGTCATCCCGATCCCACGAAAGGCGAGCCCTTGGTCGACACCGCTGTTGCCGCACCTCCGCCCCCGCAGACCGACGCTCCCCGCCCCTCCGGGCCGTCCGAACGGAAAGGACAGCGCCGATCGACCGCGCCCCTGTGGCTGCTGACGCCCGCGGGCCTGATGATCGTGTTCGTCACCCTGCTCCCGATCGGTTTCCTGGTCTTCACGTCGTTCACCGACTACAACCAGCGGACCCTCTTCACCGGAGCCTTCTCGTTCGTCGGACTCGACCAGTACGCGGCCGTGCTCTCCGATCAGGAGTTCTGGTGGTCGCTCCTGCGGACCGTCCTCTTCACGGCCGCTCTGGTCGGCGGCAGCGTCGTCATCGGTGCGGGCATGTCCCACCTGATGACGCGACTGCCCTCTTCGCTGCGCTACATCACGACGGTCGTCCTGATCCTCGCCTGGGCGATGCCGAACGTCGCCTCCTCGATCGTCTGGTCCTGGCTGTTCCAGCCGCAGTACGGCGTCATCAACTGGATGCTGACGCAGACCGGCCTCTTCGGAGACATGACCAGCGTCGACTGGGCGTCGGATCCCACGCTCGCCTGGGTGTGCATCTGGCTCCTCGTCGTGTGGCAGGCCGTGCCGTTCATCGCCCTCACCCTCTACGCCGCCGAGACGCAGGTGCCGCCGGAGCTCAAAGAGGCTGCGCGTCTGGACGGAGCATCCGAATGGAACATCTACCGGGTCGTCGTGCTCCCCTCGATCGCGCCGACGATGCTGCTGGTGACGATGCTCTCGATCATCTGGGACTTCAACGTGTTCAACCAGATCTGGCTCATCTCCGAAGGCGGTCCGGACGGGGCGACATCGACACTGGGCGTCTTCACCTACACCACCGCCTTCTCGGGCAACCTGCAGATCGGGGCGGGATCGGCCATCGCGGTCGCGTCGACGCTCATCCTCGTGGCGCTCAGCGCCCTGTACATCCGCAACCTCGTGCGTTCGGGAGAAGACCTGTGACCATCACCACCCACCGGACGCGTCGCCGCCGCCAGCGCCTGCCCTGGATCAGCAGCACCATCGCGATCCTCTTCTGCATCGTGTGGGCGTTCCCCGTCTACTGGATGGTCAACACGGCGTTCAAGCCGCGGTCCGAGATGCTCAGCAGCACCCCGCACTTCCTGCCGGAGTCGCCGACGCTCGACAACTTCTTCACGGCGATCGGCAAGGGGCAGTTCCTCGTCTACCTCCAGAACTCGGTGATCGTGGTCGCCGGCGCGGTGATCTTCTCGATCGTGCTGGGACTGTTCGCGGCCGCGGCTCTCTCCCGCTTCCGGTTCCGGGGGCGGCGGCCGATTCTCGTGCTCATCCTCATCATCCAGATGCTGCCGGCGACCGCACTGCTCATCCCGCAATTCCTCATCTTCAATTCGATGGGGCTGCTCGGGACGTACTGGGGGCTGATATTCGCCTATGTGGCGGGTGTGCTGCCCTTCTCCATCTGGGTCATGCGCGGATTCTTCCTCGCGATCCCGATCGAACTCGACGAAGCCGCGCGTATCGACGGCGCATCGACCTGGCAGGTGCTCACGAAGGTGCTGTTCCCGCTCGTGATGCCCGGCATCATCTCCAGCAGCGTGTTCGCGTTCATCGCCGCCTGGAACGACTACATCGTCGCCTTCACGTTCATGAAGGACCAGGCGAATTACACGCTGCCGGTCTGGCTGAATTCCTTCACGGTCTCGGTGGGCGGCGAGATGGGCACCGACTACGGCGGGCAGATGGCCGCGGCCACGCTGTTCGCGCTGCCGGTCGTGGTGTTCTTCATGATCATCCAGAGGAACCTCGTGACCGGCATGTCGGCCGGCGCGGTCAAGGGCTGACAACGTGCACCTCAACGGAGCGAGAAGCGTCATGAAGAGATCATCGGGAACATCCCTGCGTCGTGTGCTCGCCACTGCCGTCGTGGCTGCGGCGATCGCGGTCGGCGTCGCGCCCGCAGCGTCGGGGGCCGCGGCGACGGCCGAGGACGGCTGGTTCACGAGCCCCGACGGAACCACCGACTACGCGCGGTCCGCCGCGGCGGCGTACGAGTTCCTCGACAGCCGGGTCGACGAGTACTGCAGCGCCGACGGGATGTGCCTGCCGCGCAGCTATCAGGGCGGGTTCTTCTCGACGCCGACATGGGAGTTCACGTCGTCGTTCCTCTACGACGACGCCCTGACCGTGATGGCGTACGCCGCGCGCGGCCTGCCGGACGATATCCGCCGCGCGCGGTCGATCGGCGATGCGATGCTCTTCGTCCAGGCCAACGACCCGGACTACACCGACGGGCGCACCCGCGCCTCGTATCAGCCGGGAAGCCTCCGCGACGGTGCCGTGGAGATCGGGTCCCCGGCCTCGTACACCGGCAACCAGGCGTGGGTGGGGATGGCGCTCGCCCGGCTCTTCGACATGACCGGGGAGCAGAAGTACCTCGACGGCGCCCTCCGCCTCGGTGAGTGGATCGAGACGAACACGGCCGACACGGTCCGCGCTCCGTTCGGCTACACCGGTGGGCAGGATGCCGCCGGCACGCCCTTCACGTTCAAGTCCACCGAGCACAACATCGATGTGACCGCCTTCTTCACCCAGCTCGCGACCCTCACCGGCGACACGGTGTGGGCGGGCCGGGCCGCGATCGCCGAGGGGTTCATCGCCGCGATGCAGGCGGACGACGACGGGCACCTCTGGACGGGGACGAACCCCGACGGCGTCACGACGAACTACTACCCGACGCCCGAGGACCCCCAGGCCTGGAGCTATCTGGCGACGCTCGACGACCGCTATTCGACGTCGCTGACCTGGACGGTCGCGAACCTGCATGCCGTGGACGGGCCCTACCAGGGGCCTTCGTTCAGCAGCGCCGATGTCTCGAAGGTGTGGTTCGAGGGCAGCGGTCAGCTCGCTCTGGCCCTGCGCGCTCGCGGCGGCGAAGGCGATGCCGCCTACGTCCAGACGATCCTCTCCAGCGTCGAACTCGCGCAGCGGCAGGCGGCGAACGGCGACGGCAGAGGAATCGTCGCGTCATCGGGCGATGGCCTCGACACCGGATTCGGCGACTTCTACTACGCGAGTCTGCACACCGGGGCCACCTCCTGGTATCTGCTCGCCGTCACCGGTTACAACCCGTTCCGACTGGCCGCCGACGCCGAACCGCCCACCAGCGCCGGGGCTCCGACCGGCGCGCCGGTGGTGTCCGACGGCGGCGGGGAGGCCCTCGCAGAGAGCGGATCCGCGACCCCGGTGGGCCTCATGGCTGCAGCGGCCGTCATCACAGTGATCGGCGCCGTGCTGATGTCCCGGCGACGACGTGCCCGCGGCTGACACCGAACCGTCCGTCGCAGCCGGTATCCGGACGAGGGAGGATGGAGCCGTGGCAGAACTCCGCATCACGACCAAGGCCCTCCCGGAGCACGGCCGCGTCCGCAATCGTGCGATGCTGCTGCAGGCGCTGTTCCACGACGGACCGCGCAGCCGGGCCGACATCGCGCGCCTGTTCGGACTGAACAAGGTGACGGTGTCGGCGATCGTGGGCGAGCTCATCGAGCAGGGCATCCTCGTGGACGCGGGGCATTCCGCCGCCGTGCGCGTGGGCAAGCCCGCGACCCTGGTCGCCATCGACGACGACTCGCGGTCGATCGTCAGCCTCGACCTGTCGGATGAGCAGGCGTTCCGGGGAGCGGTGATGAACCTGCGTGGCCAGGCCTCGACACTGACGCGTTTCGACGGGGAAGTCGACCGACGCGACGCCGCGGCCACGATCGCCCGCGTCATCGAGATGGTGGACGAGCTGATCGGCGCAGCGCCGGCGCCCGTGCTCGGCATCGGTGTGAGCAGCCCCGGCCTTGTCGATCGTGACGGCGTGGTCCGGTACGCGCCGCACCTCGGCTGGTTCGACGCCGACGTGCGAGGCGCGCTGAACGAACGCTTCGGTGTGCCCGTGCACATCGTCAACGATGCCAACGGCATGGCGCTCGCCGTGCACACCTTCCGCGAGAACGACGGTCGGAGCATCCTGATCCTCACCATCCAGAGGGGCGTCGGCGCGGGCCTGATCGTCGGCGAGAAGCTGATCGTCGGTGAGGACTTCGCCGCGGGGGAGATCGGGCATGTGGTCGTGGCTCCGCAGTGGGAGAAGGTCTGCGCGTGCGGGCGGCGCGGATGCCTGGAATCGATCGTCGCGATACCGGAGCTGCGTCGTCGGATGGACGAGGGGGAGGCGCGCGAGAGGGTGGTTCAGGACGCCGCCGAGGCCATCGCCGCGGCCGTCGCGCCCATCATCGCTGTGCTCGGCGCCACGCGCGTGGTGCTCGCCGGGCCGGAAGACGTCCTCGACGACGACTTCGCTGCCGCGGTGCAGCGATGCCTGACGGCCCGGACCCTCCCCGCCACGACGCGGCCGATCGGCGTGGACATCGGCTCCGACGGCGGGCTGCTCGGCCTGCAGGGGGCGGCCGTCGCGGTACTCTCGGCGGAGCTGGGCATCTCGTGACCACGGGGGTCGGATGCCGTCATGAGCGGGGGCGTGCCTGATGGGGTCGAGGAAAGCGGATGCGATCGTGGCGAGCCGCGGCACCGAGAAGGCGCTTCCGGAGCACACCCGTCAGGTGAACCGCTCGCTGATCCTGCGCACGCTGTTCCACGGAGCGGCCATGAGCCGTGCGGATCTCGCCAGGGTCACCGGGCTGACCAGGGTCAGCGTCTCGCGCATCGTGGACGACCTCATCGCCGAGGGGCTCGTCCTGGAGCACGAGCCGAGCTCCGGTGGCCGCGTCGGCAAGCCGAGCACCTCCATCGCGTTGAACCCCCACGCCTACCACGTGGTGACCCTCGATCTCTCCGCCTACGCCGAGCTCACGGGCGCGATCATGAGCCTCGACGGCGAAGTGGTGCACTCCATGAGCGTGCCGATGGACGGGGCGACGGGACCCGCACTCCTCGAAAAGGTATGCGCGCTGGCGTCGGCGCTCGTGAAGCGCTCCACCGTCCGGGTTCTCGGAGTGGGCGTCGGGTCGCCCGGCGTCGTCGACGCCACGGGAGTCGTGCGCGAGGCGGTCGCCTTCGACTGGCACGATCTCGATGTCGGGTCCGCGATCGCCGCGGTGGTCCCCGTGCCGGTGCACATCGCGAACGACGCCAACGCCGCCGCCCTCGCCGCCCGGACCTATGGTCAACCGGCCGTCGACGACCTCGTCCTCGTGCGGATCGGGCAGGGCATCGGCAGTGGTGTCGTCGTCGGGGGCACGCTCGTCACCGGCCACCGGTTCACCGCAGGAGAGATCGGCCACGTCCTCATCGACCATGACGGCGCGCGGTGCCGGTGCGGTCGCCGCGGTTGCCTGGAAGTCGTCGCGGCCGTCCCCTACGTCCGGCAGCTGCTGGCCGAACCGGGTGCCTCCTCCGCCGAGGTCCTCGGTGCCGCCGGGAGGGCGCTGGGGCGGGTGCTGACTCCGGTCGTCACGGCTCTCGGGCTCGAGCAGGTGGTCCTGTCCGGTCCGGAAGACATCGTGGGAGGCGTGTTCCTCGAACAGGCCAGGGCGACGATCGAGGAGCAGACCCTGGCGATCGTCACCGACGCGCTCGACATCCGCGTGGCCGTGCGCGGGGACGACATCGTGCTGTTGGGCGGCACGGCTCTCGTCATCGCCGAGGAACTCGGCATCCGCTGAGCTGAGCCACGAAGCCCTGTGAGATGCGATCACGGGCGACGGAATCTAGACCTTCGCCACTTCTGCGGGGCTCCGCGATATGCGAATGTTCCTATCGTGGCCGTCCGGCCGCCCGCGGGCCGCACCCGGACCGTGGTCCTGCCAGAGGGGTTCCGATGTCCGGTTCGTCGCGCCGAAGGATGCCGTCGGTGGTCACCGCCGCGCTCGTCGCAGCGGCGCTCGCGGCCGCCGTGCCCGCCGTCTCAGGCGCCTTCGCCGCGGCCGACGGCTCCCCGTCCGCGGACGGCGCACCGGACCCGTCGCGCTCGGTCGCGCTGGCCTACGAGTTCCTCGACGCACGCGTGGACCAGTTCTGCGACGGCGCGGGCCGCTGCCTGCCGCGCAGCTATGAGGGCGGGTTCTTCACCACGCCGAGCTGGGACTTCACGCCGTCGTTCGTTTACGACGACGCACTGGTGATCATGGCGTACACCGCCCGAGGTCTGCCGGACGACATCCGACGCGCGCGGACGATCGGCGACGCGCTCCTCTTCGTGCAGGAGAACGACCCGATCGGCGACGGCCGCACCCGTGCGTCGTATGAGCCGCACGGCATCCGGCAGGGGCGGGTGGAGATCACCGGACCCGGCACGTTCACCGGGAATCAGGCCTGGGTCGGGATGGCGTTCACGCGGCTCGCGCACACGACCGGGGATCCGCGGTACCTCGAGGGGGCACTGCGTGTCGGTCGGTGGATCCAGGACCACACGGCCGATATGGCCCGCGCGCCCTACGGCTACACCGGCGGCCAGCTCGAGGGTGGAACGTCGCTGACCTGGAAGTCCACGGAGCACAACGCCGACGTGGCCGGGTTCTTCACTCAACTGGCGCAGCTCACCGGCGATGCGGTGTGGTCGGATCGGGCAGCCGTTGCCGCGGGTTTCGTCGCGGCGATGCAGAGCGCGGACGGCCACGTGAACACCGGCACCGGCCTCGACGGCTCGACGATCAACACCCGGCCCATCCCGCTGGACGCGCAGACGTGGAGCTCACTCGCCACCGGCGACCCGCGGTACGGGACAGCGCTGGATTGGACACTCGAGAACCTGATCGCGACGGACGGCCCGTACACCGGTCCGTCGATCAGCGAGGTCGACGTGTCGAAGGCGTGGTTCGAGGGCAGCGGGCACCTGGCGCTGGCCCTCCGGCTGCGCGACGGCTCGGAGGACGCCGCGACGGCGGAGATGCTGCTGGACAGCATCCGCCTGGCGCAGCGCGACGCGCCGAACGGCGACGGCAAGGGGATCGTCGCGACCTCGAACGACGGTCTCGATTCAGGCTTCGGCGACCTCTACTACGCGAGCCTGCACACCGGAGCGACGGCGTGGTACCTGCTCGCGTCAGCGGAGGACAACCCGTTCGTGCTGCCGGTCGACCCGGCCTCTTGAGGACGAGCCGGCCCTGTGCGTGCAGACGCAAGGGGCCGTTCGAACCGAATGGGGTGGGTCGGGTCGGGCTGTCGGGCGACGCGGGCGAAGTGGTTACGCGGCGACGCGGGCGACGGCGGCGATCGCGCTCGTGAAGAAGTCGAGTCCGTCGACACCGCTGCGCATGGCGGCTGCGGTGTCGGGGCCGAAGCCGGCTTCGGTGGCGTGCTCGGGGTGCGGCATGAGGCCGACCACGTTGCCCGCTTCGTTCGTGACACCGGCGATGTCGCGGAGCGAACCGTTCGGGTTCACACCGGCGTAGCGGAAGGCCACGAGGCCCTCGCCCTCGATGCGGTCGAGGGTCTGCTCGTCGGCGATGTAGCCGCCGTCGGCGTTCTTCAGCGGGATCACGATCTCCTGGCCGCTGCGGAACGCGTTCGTCCAGGCGGTGTCGGAGTTCTCGACCGTGAGGCGCTGGTCGCGGCGCACGAAGTGCTGGTGGTTGTTGCGGATCAGTCCGCCCGGCAGCAGGTGCGCCTCGACGAGCATCTGGAAGCCGTTGCAGATGCCGAGCACGGGCATGCCCTTGGCGGCGGCATCCTTCACCTCGGACATGATCGGCGAGAGCGCGGCGATCGCGCCGGCGCGCAGGTAGTCGCCGTAGCTGAAGCCGCCGGGGAGGACGAGCGCGTCGACGCCCTCGAGGTCGTGCGAACCGTGCCACAGGGCGACGGGCTCGGCGCCGGCGATGCGGACGGCGCGCTGTGCGTCGCGGTCGTCGAGCGAGCCGGGGAAGGTGACGACGCCGATGCGGATGGTCACTCCGCGACCTCGATGCCGACGACGTCTTCGATCACGGAGTTGGAGAGCACCTCGTCGGCGATGCGGCGGGCCTCGGCGAGCACCTCGTCGGTGACCTCGCCCTCGACCGTGAGCTCGAAGCGCTTGCCGATGCGGACGTCGGTGAAGCCCTCGACGCCGAGGCGGGCGAAGGCGCCGGAGACGGCCTTGCCCTGCGGGTCGAGCAGTTCGGGCTTGGGCATGACGTCGACGACGATGGTGGGCATGAAGATCCTCCAGTGGCCGCAGGCCACAGCTATCGGTCATTGAGCGACGAGCGCAGCGAGGAGTCGAAACGCCAAGAGTCGCGGGCGGACGGGCGCACCCAGTCTACCGTCCCCGCCCTGCCCCTCCCGCCCCTGCCGTGCACCGCGCGCCCGTGCGCGCTTCTCGCCGAGTGCACGGCGTGGTGGCGAGCGCACGGCTTGTTCACGCGCCGAGGCCGTGCACTCGGCGAGAAGCCGTGCACTCGGCGACGGGAGTGCGGGCTACGGGGAGTGCGGGCGACGGGGAGTGCAGGCTACGCGGAGTGGAAGACGGTGTGCAGGTCGCCGACGGCTTCGCGACCGCCGAGGCCGTCGATCTCGAACAGCACCGAGATGCCGATGACGTGGCTGCCGAGACGCTCGACGAGTTCGCGCCCGGCAGCGAGCGTGCCGCCCGTGGCCAGCACGTCGTCGATGAGCAGCACGCGGGAGCCGGCGGGCAGGTCGTCGTGCATCTCGATCGTCGCGGTGCCGTACTCGAGCGCGTAGTCGACGGATGCCGCGGGGCGGGGCAGCTTTCCCGCTTTGCGGATCGGGATGAGGCCGACGCCGGCAGCGATCGCGGCGGCGCTGGCGAGGATGAAGCCGCGCGCCTCGATGCCCGCGATCACGTCGAACTGGCCGGCGAAGGGCTCGATGATCGCCTCGGTCGTGACCCGCAGTGCCTCGGCATCGGCGAGGAGTGGCGTGATGTCGCGGAAGATGATGCCCGGCTGCGGGTAGTCCGGCACGTTGCGGATCAGGGTTTCGGCACGGACGAGGGCAGGAGACAGGGCGGCTTCGGGCACCGGACAAGGGTACGCCGCTCGACCCGGCCTTGACGATTCGCGGACAGGGAGACGATCGGCCGAGGGTTTCCCGGCATCCCCTCGGGGAATCGTCCCTCCCTCGGCGGATCGTCGGCAACCAGACCGGCTTGACACCGTGGGAGCGCTCCCATAGAGTGACTGCTCAGTTCGTGGGAGCGCTCCCACGGCGTCCCGAAAGCAGCAACACAGCACGACCCCCACCACACAAAGGAGTGAACCGTGAACACACGTGCCCGCCACCGGATCCTCGCGATCGCCGCCGTGGCATCCGTCTCCGCCCTCGCCCTCGCCGGCTGTGCCGGTAACGCCGGCGGTGCCGACGAAGGCAGCGCCGACGAAGAGGTGACGCTCACCGTCACCACGTTCGGCACCTTCGGCTACGACGACCTCTACAAGGAATACGAGAAGGCGCACCCGAACGTGAAGATCGAGGCGACCAACATCGACACGGGTGGCAACGCTCGCACCGACGCCTTCACCAAGATCGCCGCCGGCTCCGGCCTCAGCGACATCGTCGCGATCGAAGAGGGCTGGCTCGGAGCCGTCATGGACGTGTCCGACACCTTCGTCGACCTGCGCGACTACGGCATCGAAGACCGCAAGGCCGACTGGGTCGACTGGAAGTACGGACAGGCGACGGATGCTGAAGGCCGCGTCATCGGCTACGGCACCGACATCGGCCCGAGCGGCATCTGCTACAACGGCGCCGCGTTCGAGGCCGCCGGCCTCCCGAGCGACCGCGAGTCCGTCGCCGAACTGCTGAACGGCGACTGGGAGAACTACTTCCAGGTCGGCGCCGACTACACGGCCAAGACCGGCAAGGCCTGGTACGACCACTCCGGCTTCGTCTGGAACGCCATGGTCAACCAGCTCGACGAGGGCTACTACACCACCGACGGCGAGCTGAACGTCGAGGACAACGCCGAACTCAAGGAGCGCTTCGAGCTGCTGGGTGCGGCGACCGAGGGCGGCCAGTCGGCTGCCCAGACGGCCTGGGACTGGAACGGCGGCAAGTCGTTCGTCGACGGCACCTTCGCGACCTTCGTGTGCCCGGGCTGGATGCTCGGTGTCGTGCAGGGTCAGGTCGAGGCCGGCGGCGGAGACGCCTCCACTGGCTGGGACTTCGCCGACGTGTTCCCCGGCGGCGCAGCCAACTGGGGTGGCGCGTTCCTGTCGATCCCGGAGTCCTCGCAGCACAAGGAGGCGGCCGCCGAGCTCGCCGACTGGCTGACGCAGCCCGAGCAGCAGGTGAAGCAGTCCGCCGCCGCAGGCAACTTCCCCTCCACGATCGAGGCGCAGGAGACTCTGGCCGCCGACGCGACGCCGAACGAGTTCTTCAACGACGCTCCCACCGGGGCGATCCTCGCCGAGCGTGCCAAGGGCGTCGTCGCCCAGTTCAAGGGCGCCGACGACTCGGTCATCCAGGAGAACGTGTTCGGCCCGGCCCTCAGCAGCCTCGACCGCGGCGAGACCGACACGCAGGGCGCCTGGGATCAGGCCATCGGCCTGCTGAACGACCTCGTCGACTGACACCCCCGTTCCGGGGGGCGATAGAATCCCCCCCCCCCCCCCCCCAGCGGCGCGGGCAGAGACCCGCG
>NZ_JBSHGY010000015.1:0-41657 GCF_053618035.1 Microbacterium sp. NPDC055665
CCTCGGCGCCGCTCCGTCGTTCTTTCCGCTCGGAAGATCAGCGGGTGATCGTCGAGTCGTCCGGCTTCGCGTCGGAAGGGGCAGCTGCGTCGTCCGCGTCGGCGGCGGGGACCACGTCGACCGCGGCGGCCTCGGATGCCGGCGCTGCCTCGGAGGATGCGGCGGTCTCGGACGTCGGCGTCTCGGTCGGAGCCTGCTCCGGCGTCGCGGTCCAGTCGATGGCCTCGACGACGGTCGGGGCCGGGGCAGGCACGAGCGAGCGAGCGGCGACGAGCCCGAGGGTGAGCAGGATGCCGACGATTCCGGCCGCGAGGACGCCTGCGCCCACGACGACGAGCGACTGGCCGACATACACCTCGACGCCCGTGGCCGTGCCGTCGAGCAGCGTGGTCGTCATCGTCCCGATCTGACCGGAGATGAGCCATCCACCGACTGCCGTCGTGGCGAGGGACACGACCAGGAGGAGCCAGAATCCGATGCTGCGTGAGAGTGACTTGTTCATGTCATCCACGATCGCGGACGCGCTGATGAGTCGGCGATGTGCGAGCTGTGGATCGCCTGTGCGGGATCAGTCCTCGACGGGGACGGCGCGCTTCAGGTGCAGCACGACCACGGTGTAGGTCGCGGCCGAGAGAGACGCGAGCACCATGTGGATGCCGACCAGCAGCGGCGGCAGTCCTTCGCGCGCCTGCCAGACCCCGACGCCGACCTGCACCAGGATCGCGAGCACGAGCACGAGCAGCCAGCGCCGCGGTTCCAGGCGCAGCGCCCAGGCGGCGACCGTGAGGAACAGCACCAGCGCAGCCAGGATGTAGCCGGGCCACGAATGCACATGGGCGAGCACGGTCGCGTCGAAGCCGTGCCGCAGCACATCCGCGTCACCGGAGTGGGGCCCCGATCCGGTCGTCAGCACACCGAAGACGATCGTCACCGCGAGTGCGAGGCCGGTCAGGTGGGTGACGGCCGCGAACCACGCGGGAACCGCGCGCTCACGGGGCCCGCCGTCCTGCTTCAGGCGCACCAGGAACGCCGCCGTGATGCAGACGAGCAGCAGGGACGAGGTGTAGTGGAAGCCGACGATGAAGGGGTTGAGGCCGGTCAGCACGGTGATGCCGCCGACGAGCGCCTGTGCCACCACACCGATGAGCACGAGCCACGCGAGCAGGACGAGGTCGCGTCTGGCGGGAGTCGTGCGGACCGAGCGGACGGCCGCCGCGATGACGGCGATCAGGAGCACACCCAGCGCGATGGGGGAGGCCGGGAAGTGCAGGGGGGCGGCGATGGCGAACGCGGCGACGGCCGCGACGATGCCGCCGGCGGCGAACCAGAGCGCGGTGACCAGGCCGCGCTTCCCGCTGAACAGGTGCAGGACCAGCAGCACGACGGCCAGCGCGATGATCCCCACCACGCCCGTCATCAGCCGGTTGCCGAACTCGATGATTCCGTGGATGCCCTGCACTTCGAGGATCGGCACAAGGGAATCGGGCGTGCACAGCGGCCAGTCCGAGCATCCGAGGCCGGAACCGGTCAGGCGCACCGCGCCGCCGGTGCCGATGATGATGGTCTCGCTGACGAAGGAGAGCCAGGCGAAGACCGTCAGCACCCGTCCCCACGGAGCAGAACGGGGTGGAGCCGTCCGCGTCGGAGTGGAGGCGGGGATCGTCGTCTCGGGCATTAGTCCTCCGGACCGCGCTGGAACCGGCGGGCATGGCCCGTCTGTCAGGCGGAACCTGTAGAATCGGATTGTTGCGATGAGCGCTGACAGCGCTGCAGCATCGTCAACAGTTTAGGCGCGATGGAAGCGCCGGTGATGAGGGCCCACCAACGGCACCCGCTCCCGCAGACTCGACGGGGATCAGGTGTGTCGGGGCGGATGACACCGTTTGGGACCTGTGAGGAGAGTGTTGGATGTCGGATGTACTGATCGACCGCCCGGAGCTTGACGGTCTGGGGGTGTACGAATTCGGCTGGCACGATGAGGACGCCGCCGGCGCCATCGCCAAACGCGGGATCTCGGAAGAGGTCGTGCGGGGGATCTCCGCCCTCAAGAACGAACCCGAATGGATGCTGAAGACCCGTCTCAAGGGATACCAGCTCTTCGGCCGCAAGCCGATGCCGACCTGGGGTGCAGACCTCAGCGAGATCGACTTCGACAACATCAAGTACTTCGTCCGCTCCACCGAGAAGCAGGCGCAGACGTGGGAAGACCTTCCCGCCGAGATCCGCGAGACCTACGAGCGCCTCGGCATCCCCGAGGCCGAGCGCCAGCGGCTCGTGGCCGGCGTCGCGGCTCAGTACGAGTCCGAGGTCGTGTACCACCAGATCCGTGAGGACCTGGAGCAGCAGGGTGTCATCTTCATGGACACCGACACGGCGCTGCGCGAGCACCCCGAGTTCTTCGAGGAGTACTTCGGCACCGTCATCCCCGCCGGCGACAACAAGTTCGCGGCGCTGAACACGGCCGTCTGGTCGGGTGGCTCGTTCGTCTACGTCCCCAAGGGCGTGCACGTCGAGATTCCCCTGCAGGCATACTTCCGCATCAACACCGAGAACATGGGCCAGTTCGAGCGGACCCTGATCATCGCCGATGAGGACAGCTACGTCCACTACATCGAGGGCTGCACCGCCCCGATCTACAAGTCGGACTCGCTGCACTCGGCCGTCGTCGAGATCATCGTGAAGAAGAACGCCCGCGTTCGCTACACGACGATCCAGAACTGGTCGAACAACGTCTACAACCTGGTCACCAAGCGCGCCGTGGCATACGAGGGCGCAACCATGGAGTGGGTCGACGGCAACATCGGCTCCAAGGTGACGATGAAGTACCCGTCGATCTACCTGATGGGCGAGCACGCCAAGGGAGAGACCCTCTCGGTCGCCTTCGCCGGTCCCGGTCAGCACCAGGACGCCGGCGCGAAGATGATCCACATGGCCCCGTACACGCAGTCGTCGATCGTCTCGAAGTCGATCGCCCGCGGCGGAGGACGTGCCGGGTATCGGGGTGAGGTCCGAGTGGACGCCGCGGCTCACCACTCCGCGAACACGGTGCGCTGCGACGCCCTGCTCGTCGACACGAAGTCTCGCTCCGACACCTACCCGGCGATCGACATCCGTGTCGACGACGTGCAGCTCGGCCACGAGGCCACGGTCTCGAAGGTGAGCGAGGAGCAGCTGTTCTACCTGCAGTCCCGTGGCATGCCCGAGGACGAGGCGATGGCGATGATCGTGCGCGGCTTCATCGAGCCGATCGCGCGTGAGCTGCCGATGGAATACGCCATGGAACTGAACAAGCTCATCGAGATGGGCATGGAAGGATCGGTCGGCTAGTGACCGCCGCTACGACAGCGCCTGCCGAGGCGCAGCACACGAACGCGCACATCGACCCCGCAGCCCAGGTCGCCGCAGCCGGATTCGTCCCGGTGCAGACCCGCTCCGAGCGTCCGCACTCCTTCGATCCGTCTGACTTCGGCGCCCCCACCGGGCGCGAGGTCAACTGGAAGCACACGCCGGTCGCGCAGCTCACCTCCCTGTTCGAGGTGGCCCCGCAGAACGACGGCGTGAGCTACACGGTCGACGCAGGGGAGCAGTACATCGCCGCTCCGCTCGCGATCGGCGCCGCCCCCCGCGGCGAGGTCTTCCTTGCGGAAGACGTCACCGCCGCCGTGGCCTGGCAGGGAGCTGCTGAGGCCCTGCACGTGCGGATCCCGCGCGAGGAAGAGGTCGCCGAACCCGTCTTCGTCTCGATCGCCGGTCTCGGCGCCGATCGCCGTGCCGACGCGCACATCGTGATCGAGGCGCTCGAGCACAGCTCGGCGACGGTCGTCCTGCAGCACACCGGGTCCGCCCAGTACGCGCAGAACGTCGAGATCATCGTCCGCGACGGTGCGAAGCTCACGGTCATCAGCCTGCAGCAGTGGGCGGATGATGCGGTGCACACGGCGGCGCACCAGGCGCGGGTCGGTGCGGATGCGACCCTCAAGCACTTCGTCGTCAGCTTCGGCGGTGGCGTCGTGCGCGTCAACCCGAACGTCGAACTCGCAGGCGCCGGCTCCGAGGGCTACCTCTACGGCCTCTCCTACGCCGACGCCGGGCAGCACCTCGAGAGCCAGGTCTACCTGCACCACAAGGGACCGCACACCAAGGGCGACGTCCTCTACAAGGGTGCGCTGCAGGGTCAGGGGGCGCACAGCGTCTGGATCGGCGACGTGCTGATCGGAGCCGACGCCACGGGCACCGACTCCTACGAGGCGAACCGCAACCTGGTCCTCACCGAGGGCGCCCGCGCCGACTCGATCCCGAACCTCGAGATCGAGACGGGCGACATCCTCGGAGCCGGGCACGCCAGTGCCACGGGTCGTTTCGACGACGAGCAGCTGTTCTACCTGCAGGCGCGCGGTATCACCGAGGAGGAGGCGCGGCGACTCGTCGTGCTCGGCTTCCTCACCGACATCGTGCAGCGCCTCGGCATCCCCGCCCTCGAGACCGAGCTCCTGGCGGCGATCGAGGCGGAGCTGGCCGAGGTGAGTGCATGACCGCCGAACGCGTCTGCGGAGTCGCCGACCTCGAACAGGACATGCCGTTGCGTGTCGACCCGGGCGGCGTGCCGATCACGGTGATCAAGGACGGCGAGGGAGTCATCCACGCCATCGGCGACACCTGCACCCACGGCGACATCTCGCTGTCCGAAGGCTTCGTCGAGGGCGACACGGTGGAGTGCTGGGCACACGGCTCCGCCTTCTCGCTGCTCACCGGCAAGCCCCAGAATCTCCCCGCATATGAGCCGGTCCCGGTCTACGTCGTCCAGATCGACGGCGACGACGTGCTCATCGATCCGACTGTGATTAAGGAAGTTTGAAGAATGTCTGTTCTCGAGATCCGCGACCTGCATGTGACGGTCGAGACCGATGCGGGGACCACCCCGATCCTCAACGGAATCAACCTCACCATGAACACCGGTGAGACCCACGCCATCATGGGCCCCAACGGCTCGGGCAAGTCGACACTGGCCTACACGATCGCCGGTCACCCGAAGTACACGGTGACCTCCGGTTCCATCACGTTCGACGGCCAGGACGTCCTGGAGATGACGGTCGACGAGCGCGCCCGCGCAGGGCTCTTCCTCGCCATGCAGTACCCGGTCGAGATCCCCGGCGTGACGGTGACGAACTTCCTCCGCACGGCGAAGACCGCACTCGACGGCGAAGCGCCGGCGATCCGCGGCTGGACCAAGGACGTCAAGGCGGCCATGTCGAACCTGCGCATGGACCCGAAGTTCGCCCAGCGCAACGTCAACGAGGGCTTCTCCGGCGGTGAGAAGAAGCGCCACGAGATCCTGCAGCTCGAGGTGCTGAAGCCGAAGTTCGCGATCCTCGACGAGACCGACTCCGGTCTCGATGTCGACGCGCTCAAGATCGTCTCCGAGGGCGTCAACCGCGCGAAGGAGTCCACCGGACTCGGCGTGCTCCTGATCACGCACTACACCCGCATCCTCCGCTACATCCGCCCCGACTTCGTCCACGTGGTCGTCGCGGGCAAGATCGTCGAAGAGGGCGGCCCCGAGCTCGCAGACCGGCTGGAGAACGAGGGATACGACCGTTTCCTCGACCCTGCAGCCCCCATCGAGGCGTAGGCTGATCGCATGACAGCGACCCTCACGGACGAGAAGTACGATGCGGTCACCGAGGCTCTCAAGGACGTCATGGACCCCGAGCTCGGGATCAATGTCGTCGACCTCGGCCTCATCTACGACCTCGCCTGGGATGACGAGAACGATGCTCTCGTCATCCACATGACGCTGACCAGCGCGGGCTGCCCGCTCACCGACGTGCTGGAGGACCAGACCGCTCAGGCTCTGGACAGTGTGGTCGACCGCTTCCGGATCAACTGGGTGTGGATGCCACCGTGGGGTCCGGAGCGGATCACGGACGACGGGCGCGACATGATGCGCGCGCTCGGCTTCGCCATCTGACGCGCGCCAGATCGCTGCCGCAAGGCGGCACGACGATGCGCGCGTCGGAACGGATGACACGTCGACGGCGCGTGTCGGGACCTCGGGAGGTCGAATGCTTCAGGTGAAGGCCCTGCCTCTGGCGGAGCTTCGCGAGCGCAGCAGCGAGAAGTGGCGCGAGTACCCGGCCGATGTGCTTCCGCTGTTCGTCGCCGAGACCGACTTCCCGCTCGCGCCGGCGATCTCCGCCGCGCTGCGGCGCGCCGTGGAGATCGGTGATACCGGGTATGTCGCATCGCGGACGCCGCTCGCCGAGTCGTTCGCTGCTTTCGCGAACCGCCGCTATGGCTGGCTGCCCGACCCCGCGAGAATGCGGAGCACCGCGGACGTGAGCATGGGGATCGTGGAGATCCTCCGCCGCGTGACCCAGCCGGGGGAGCGCATCGTCGTGACCCCTCCGGTGTATCCGCCGTTCTACGACCTGGTCGCCGAAGCCGGCGCAGAAGTGGAGCGAGTTCCGCTGCGTGACACGGGAACACGCTGGGAGCTCGACCTCGACGGCATCCGTGCTGCCTTCGAGGACGGAGCGACGGCGATCCTGCTCTGCAACCCGCACAATCCGACCGGCACGGTGCATGACCGCGACACCCTCGCCGCTCTGGCCGAACTGGCGGATGAGTTCGGTGCGACCGTCGTCTCGGACGAGATCCATGCACCGCTCGCCCAGCCGGGGACCGGATTCACTCCGTTCCTCGCGGTGAGCGATGCGGCCGAACGCGTCGGCTATGCGGTCGTCAGCGCCAGCAAGGCCTTCAACCTCGCGGGTCTGAAGTGCGCCCTCATGGTCACCGCCGACGACGCGACGACCGAGGTCGTGCGTGGACTGCCCGTCGAGGTGGAGTGGCGCACCGGACAGTTCGGTCTGCTCGCTGCCGTGGCGGCGTTCTCGGAAGAGAGCGACCCCTGGCTCGACGGGCTGCTGCGCTCGCTCGATGAGAACCGTGTGCTGCTCGAGGACCTGCTGGCCGCGCACCTCCCGGGTGCCCGCTATCGCATCCCGGACGCCGGCTACCTCGCGTGGATCGACCTCTCCGCACTCGGCTGGGGCGGCAACCCCGCACGACGCATCCTGCGCGATGCGAAAGTCGCCCTGCACTTCGGACCTGCCTTCGGCGCCGAGGGTGCGGGTCACGTGCGCCTGAACTTCGGCACCAGCCCGGAGATCATCACCGAGGCGATCGAGCGCATCGCGGCACTCGTGGGTCGATGACGACTCCGGCAGACGCCGCGACGATCTGGGACCGCCAACGCATCTGGGTGACGCTCGGCGCGGTCGCACTGATCTTCCTCGCCGCCGTCGAGGCGCTCGCGGTGACGACGGTGATGCCGATCGTCAGCGAGGCGCTGCACGGCGAGGCCCTCTACGCCGTGGCATTCGCCGGCACCCTGGCGACGAGTGTGATCGGCATGGTCGCCACGGGCGCATGGTCGGACACCCGCGGACCGCGCGGGGCCCTGTACGTCGCCGTCACGCTCTTCATCCTGGGTCTGCTGATCTCGGGCTTCGCGGTGACGATGGACCAGTTCCTGATCGGTCGGCTCGTTCAGGGCCTGGGTGCCGGCGGACAGACGGTCGCGCTCTACGTCGTCGTCGCGAGGCTGTATCCGCCGCACCTGCACGGGCGCATCTTCGCTGCCTTCGCCGCGGCCTGGGTCGTGCCGTCGATGGTGGGGCCGTTCCTCGCCGGTGCCGTCGCCGAGTATCTGGACTGGCGGTGGGCGTTCCTCGGTGTCGCCGTGCTGACGGCGGCCGCCTTCGTCATGATCGCGGTCCGACTGCGCGGTGTCGATCTCGGAGGAGGCGAGCCGCAGGACCGGCGCGCGCTCGTCGTCCGGCTGGTGCTGGCGGTGGTAGTGGCGGTGCTCGCCGTCGTGGTCGGCTTCTCGGCGAAGCTGGCGCCCTCGATCGGGTGGCCCGTGGCGATCGGCGCCGTGCTGGCGATCGGCTTCGCGGTACTCCCGTTGCTGCCGCGACGCACCCTCCGGGCGGGCCGGGGACTGCCGAGCGTGGTGCTCATGCGCGGTATCGCGGCGGGCGCGTTCTTCGCGGCCGAGGCCTACATCCCATACCTGCTGATGAAGAAGTTCGACTTCAGTGCAACGTGGGCGGGGGTTGCTCTCATGCTCGCCGCGCTGGCGTGGGCGGGAGCCTCGGCGCTGCAGGGACGGTTCGGTGAGCGGCTGGGGAACCACCGCATCACAGTGATCAGTCTCGGCTCACTGCTCGTCGCGATGCTGTGCGTTCTCGTCGCCGCGCTCTTCGACGTCTCAGCGGCCGTCGTGGTGCTCGGCTGGGCGTTCGCCGGCGGCGGGATGGGACTGCTCTATCCGCGATTGACCGTCCTCACGCTCGCGTACTCGGACGAGACGAATCAGGGATTCAATTCCTCCGCGCTGTCCATCTCGGACGCCACGGGCTCAGCCGTCGCCATCGCGCTGGCCGGGCTCGCGGTGGCATCCCTCGGAGGTGAGGCAGGTGCGTTCGGTGCGGTGTTCGCGTTCTGCATCGGGCTCGTCGTGCTCGCGTCGGTCCCGGGCCTCAGGCTCGGACACGCGGCGGAGTCGCCGGTGCGGTGAGTGTTCCCGCGAGCGCAGAGACCCCGAGGTCGAAGGTGCGATCGAGTCCGGCCGTGACGTCGATCTCGTCTGCGCGAGGGAGGGCGCCGTGGCTGTCGGCATGCATGCGCTGCTGCACGAGCGTGGCGTGGCCGAGGACGAAGTGCAGGATCGCCGCGCCCCGGTCCTCGGCGTCGGTCGCACCCTGCGTGCGCAATGCTGCGGTGAGCACCGACTGCGCGTGTGACGAACCGAGTTGCAGGGCATACGTGCTGAGCACCAGCTCGGCGCCGTCGCGGTAGGCGAAGAGGGCATCGCGGATGCTTCGTGCTGTGATGAGCACGTCGGCACTGCCCTGAGGGATCGAGGATGTGATCCGGTCGGCGAGTTCGGCGAGGAGCTCCTGCTTGCTGGAGAAGTGCCAGTAGAGGGCGCTGGGCTGCACATCCAGCCGGGCCGCGATGCGTCGCATCGAGAGATCGGCGAGCCCGACCTCGTCGAGGAGAGCGAGCGCGCTCCGGGCGACGCTGTCACGGTCGTGTCGTGCCTGATTCGTCTCCGGACTCATCCTCCGATTATAGTGAACGACGTTCAGGTGAACGGTGTTCAGGTCGCGTCTCGCTCGGAGGGATCCCGCATGGCAATCACCCGCGAGGCAGGTATCGGGACGATCGCCGTGGATGCGGTCTCGGTGCTGCTCGACGGACGCCCTGTGCTGCGAGATGTCTCCGTGGCCCTGACGGCTCCGACGATCGCGGTGATCGGTGCGAACGGGTCGGGGAAGTCCACGTTCGCCCGGCTGCTGAACGGACTCATCCCCCCGAGCACGGGGAAAGTGGCGGTGCACGGTCTCGACACGGTGCGCGATCGTGCCGCCCTGCGTCGCCGGGTCGGATTCGTGTTCACGAACCCGGATGCGCAGATCCTCATGCCCACCCCGGCCGAAGACCTCGCGCTGTCTCTGCGTGGTCGGAGGAAGGCGGAGGTCGCCCACCGCGTCAGAGACACCCTCGCTGCCCACGGGCTGGCAGAGCACGCCGATGTGCCCGCATCCAGCCTCTCGGGAGGCCAGAAGCAGATGCTCGCCCTGGCCGCCGTGCTGATCGCCGAACCTCAGCTCATCGTCGCCGACGAGCCGACCACACTCCTCGACCTGCGCAATTCTCGGCGCATCGGCGACCTGCTTCTCGCGCAACCGACTCAGGTCGTCCTGGTGACGCATGACCTCGAGCTGGCCGGGCGGTGCGAGACCGCGATTCTGTTCGAGGAGGGGCGAGTCGCGGCCGCCGGAGAGTCGTCCGCCGTGATCGCCGCATATCGTCGAGCGTGCGGATGATCGCGCTCTACCGTCCGGGGAGCAGCATCCTCCATCGCGCGCCGGCCGGGCTCAAGCTCGCGGCGCTGGCGGTCGGCGCACTCCTCTTATCGCTGTATCCCCATGACGCGGCGAGCATCGCCCTCTCGCTCCTGGGTGTTCTCGCGATCTACGGGCTCGGGGCGATGCCCATCCGTGTGCCGTTGCTCGAGGTCTGGCGTCTGCGCTGGCTCATCCTCGTGCTCGCTCTGGCGCTCGTGATCTTCGTCTCGCCTCTCGCCGCGTGGATCAGCACCGGGCGCGTCGTGGCGATACTCCTGCTGGCGAGCCTGCTGACGCTCACGACCCGGATGGCGGATCTCGTGGCGGTGATGCAGCGGATCGTGCGGCCGCTCCGTCGATTCGGTCTCGATCCCGCCGCGGTGGCGCTGACGATCTCACTCACGATCACGACGATCCCCGTGATCGCCGGATTCGCTGATCGCGTGCGGGACGCTGCACGGGCTCGCGGTGTACGGTTGGGCGTGCGTGGGGTCGTGCCGCTGCTCGTCCTCTCCCTGCGGCACGCCGACGAGGTCGGCGACGCGCTGGCGGCACGGGGCCTGGGCTGACCCTACGCGGGAACAAGGGTGCGCGCGCCGACAGGCGGCAGCGGCATCGTGCGCGACGAGAGCCGGAGCGCCGCGAGGATCAGGGCGACCGCGATCAGGGCCGTCGCGACGGACGTGCCCAGCACCAGGAGCATCACGACGCCGATCAGCCCGCTCAGTGCTCCGACGACGAGCCGCGGCACGGAACCGGTGGCCTGCGGCGCCGGCTGCGACTCGAACCGGGTGAAGGCAACGGCGACGACCGCGGACAACGCGAGCGCCATCGCGAGCCAGAGCGGGCGGCCCGCCCACCAGTCCGCGCTGTCGAGCGTCGGCAGCGCCACACCGGTGACGAGGGCGTAGACGGCGGTGGCGCCGGCCATCACCAGCAGGACGGGCATGTGCCACAGGTAGATCGTCATCGTGCGCACCGTCACGAACGCCGTGAACGCGGCGACACGCGGCCGACGGCTGAACCGCTCGATGCGTTCGCGGTGCAGGGAGAGCAGGCTGGTGTGCGCGACGCCGACGAGGAGGAGGGCCGCGGTCGGCGGGTTGATGTTCGCGATCAGATCGGGGGAGTAGACCCCGGTCAGGAACGTCGCGACGAGCAGGAGCAGAGCGGCGATGCCCGCTGCCGCACGCACGCGGCGGCTGAGACGCCCGATGCGTCCGTCGGCGAGGAAGAACCCGAGCTGCTGCAAGGTCATCCACACGAAGGCGAGATTCAGGAAGCCGAGTCCTTCGAGCCCGGTCGCGGCGCGCAGCACGTCGACGGCGATCGACGCGGTGACGAGAACGCCGATCGTGCGGTACGGGGCGCGCTCGTGGGCGGCGGCGAGTGCGGGCAGCAGCGCCTGGCACAGCAGGAAGACGCCGAGGAACCAGAGCGGCTGTCCGTACCGGAAACCCGCGGTCGCGATCAGATCGGCAGGCACGCCGAAGACCGTGAGCAGCGCCAGTCCGATGCCGACGATGGCGATCGTGAAGACGGCGGGTCGCAGCAGACGATGCAGTCGTCCGGCCACGAAGCCGACGGCGGTCCCGCCGCGCTCCCGCATCCGTCGGTAGGCGAGGAGTCCCGAGAAGCCTCCGATCACGAAGAACAGCGGCATCACCTGCAGGAGCCAGCTGAGCGGCGCGATCCACGCTGTGCCGTCGCTGGCGTTCGTGAAGACGGGACCGGACGCGTCCACGGTGACGCCCACCATGATCGAGTGGAGCAGGACGACGCCCAGGACGCAGAGCGCCCGGACGAAGTCGATCCCGGTGTCGCGGGACGCGCGTTGCGGAGGCGCGATGATGCCGGCAGTGGGTGCCTGGACGGTGGTCATGAGTCCTCCTCGGGAGCGGTGTCCCAGGAGACTATGGACGCGGTGTCCGCGGGTGCATCACCCTCGGGTGCCGTTACGACCCCCTACGAGGGTGTGAGTCAGGAAGACGGCTCGACGAGTCCGGTGTCGTAGGCGAGGATCACGGCGTGCACGCGGTCGCGCAGATTCAGCTTGGCGAGCACCTTGCCGACGTGCGTCTTGACGGTCTGCTCCGCGATGAACAGGTCGGCGGCGATCTCGGTGTTGGAGCGCCCCTTCCCGATCAGGACCAGCACTTCGCGCTCGCGGTCGGTGAGCTCGGCGAGGGCGGTAGCCGAGCGAGGTGCGCGGGGCCTGCGACCGGCGAACTGCTCGATCATGCGTCGGGTGACGCTCGGCGCGAGGAGTGCATCCCCGTCCGCCACGACGCGAACCGCGTGCACGAGCTCCTCGGGCAGCGCGTCTTTCAGCAGGAATCCGCTGGCGCCGGCCTCGAGGGCGTCGTACACGTAGTCGTCGATGTCGAACGTGGTGAGCATCAGGATCCGGGGGACATGGGCGGCCGGATACGACGGACCGAGAATCCGCCGAGTGGCTTCGATCCCGTCGAGTTCCGGCATGCGCACGTCCATCAAGATCACGTCCGGATCCAGACGCGCCGCCAGGGTGACGGCTTCGGCGCCGTTCGCCGCTTGACCGGCCACCCGGATCCCGTCATGGGCATCGAGCAGTGCGGCGAAACCCGCACGCACCATGGCCTGGTCATCGGCGATGAGGACGCTGATCGTCACGGATTCTCCTTGTCGAGCGAAGTGGCCGTCTCTGCGCCGGAGTCGTCGGCGCTCAGGGGGAGCACGGCCTCCACATCCCAGCCGCCATCGGATGCGGGGCCGGCCGAGAGGCTGCCGCCCAGGATCTCGGCACGCTCGCGCATGCCACGCAACCCGTAGCCGCCGCCGGGGCCGTCGGAGGCACGGGGCGGCGCTCCGTTGTGCACCTGGATGCGGATGCTGCGAGCCTCCGCATGCAGCCGTACGGCGATGCGCGCACCGGGAGCATGTCGCACCGCGTTGCTCAGCGCCTCCTGGACGATGCGGAATGCGGCGATCTGCACCGAGGGCGTCGCGGCGGCAGCGGCTTCCCCACCCTCGAGCACGAGGCCGACCTCGACGCCGGCTCGGCGGATGGTGTCGACCAGCGCCGGGATGTCGTCGATGCCCTGCTGGGGAGCGAGTTCGGCGGTCTGATCCTCGGTGCGCAGCACGCCGAGCATGCGCCGCATCTCGGTCAGCGAGCTGCGGGCGGTCGCGGCGATGTCATCGAACTCGGCGGTCGCCGCGTCGCCGAGCTCCGGGATGCGGTACTTGGCGGTCGACGCCTGCACCTGGATCACGGACATGCTGTGCGCGACCACGTCGTGCAGCTCCCTCGCGATCCGCGTGCGTTCCTCCACGAGCGCACGACGGGCTTCCTCGAGAGCGCTGTGCTCCTTCTCGCGCGTCAGTTCGGCCGCGACGCGCACACGACCGGCGACGAGCGCGGCGATGAGGAAGGTCGCGGAGGCCACCGCGGTCGTGACGATGAGGTCGGCGGTGGCGCTGGCGGAGGACGCGGGCACGGCCACCATGTCGGGGCGGAGCATGGGCGCCAGCAGGGAGGCGATCGCTCCGAGGATCAGTGCGAAGGCTCCGAGTCGAGCGCCGTGGAGGAACGTGACCACGCCGACGAAGAGGGCGAACGTGAGGAGTGCGGGGACGGACCAGGGCCACGGCGACTGGATCGCGAGTTCCGGCACGACCGTGAGCGGCAGGATGAGCGCCCCCGCGGTGAACAGCCCGATGGCCCATACCGGGCGGCTGATCGCGAGAAAGGGCGAGAAGCACAGCACCGCGCCGAGGATGAACGACAGCGGCAGTGGAGTGCCGGACAGGATGGTCTGGAGCGGCACGAGGATCGAGTACAACGCCACGACCGCCCCACCCAGCGCCCAGAGGGCGAAGGTGCGGCGGCTGATCCGTTGGCGCAACGGTGTGCGCTGTCGTCGGCGTGCCATGCCTGTCATCCTGCCAGTTGCGGCTCGGGTGCGCGGCGGCGCCGGGCCGCGGCGATGCGGTCGATCACGAAGCCGATCACCAGTGCGATGACGATGCCGAGACCGGCGCTGAGCAGTGGCTGGTCCTTGATCCAGGCGCCGGCGAGCAGACCGATCGCCAGGCTGAAGATGCTCCAGCTCGCGCCGGCGATCAGGCTCAGAGGCAGGAAGCGCCGCCACGGGAACCCGAGCGCCCCGGCGGACATGTTGACGGCCACGCGTCCGACCGGGATGTAGCGGGCCCCGAGGATGAGGGTGGCGCTGCGCCGATCGAGGGCCTGCTGCGCGTACGCGAACGTCGCAGCCACGCGGGGGCGCCTCATCCAGGCGAAGCGGGTGGTGCCGAGACTGCGGCCGATCACGAACGCGATGTTGTCGCCGATCGTCGCGCCGATCGCGGCGACTGCGCCCAGGAGCAGGAGGTTCCCGTCGCCCGTCGATGCGGCGACGGCCGCGGCCGCGACGAGCACCGTCTCGCTCGGCACCGGCGGGAAGAAGCCGTCGATCACGGTGACCGCGAACAGGACCAGGTACAGCCATGGGGAGGCGATGGCCTGCATGATGAGCTCGTTGAGGATGTCCACTCCTGCACGCTATGCAGCGCGTACCCGAGCGGTCATCCCTCTGCGGTATCGCCCGCCTCACTCTCCGGGCTGATCTTGCTGACCGCAGCTCCCCGCCACGGCGCTTATACTGGGAGGCTGGCCGATCGGCCGAACACCCTCCTTGAAAGAACGGACGTCCGCTGTGCTTGCCGTGCACGACCTCGAGATCCGCGTTGGCGCGCGCCTGCTGATGGAGAACGTCTCGTTCCGCGTCGCCGACGGAGACAAGATCGGACTCGTCGGCCGCAACGGGGCCGGGAAGACCACGCTCACCAAGGTGCTCGCCGGTGATGTCCTGCCCTCCGGCGGCAGCGTGACGCGCTCCGGCGAGCTCGGCTACCTGCCGCAGGACCCGCGCTCCGGCAACCCTGAAGACCTCGCGCGCACGCGCATCCTCGACGCCCGTGGACTGGGACAGCTGAACCTCGGGATGACCGAGGCGGCACTCGCGATGGGCTCGGACGATCCCGCCGTCGCCGACAAGGCGATGAAGCGCTACGCCCGCCTCACCGAGCAGTTCGAGGCTCAGGGGGGATATGCGGCAGAGGCCGAAGCAGCCTCCATCGCGAACAACCTCTCACTCCCGGACCGCATCCTCGACCAGCCGCTGTCGACGCTCTCCGGCGGTCAGCGTCGCCGCATCGAGCTCGCCCGCATCCTCTTCTCCGACGCCGAGACGATGATCCTCGACGAGCCCACCAACCACCTCGACGCGGACAGCGTCGTGTGGCTGCGGGAGTTCCTCAAGGGCTACAAGGGCGGACTGATCGTCATCAGCCACGATGTCGAGCTGGTCGGCGAGACCGTGAACCGCGTGTTCTACCTGGACGCGAACCGCCAGATCATCGACACGTACAACATGAACTGGAAGAACTACCTGCGCCAGCGGGTGGCCGACGAGGAGCGCCGCAAGAAGGAGCGAGCCAACGCCGAGAAGAAGGCGACGACCCTGCAGTTGCAGGCCGCGCGCTTCGGCGCCAAGGCCTCCAAGGCCGCGGCGGCCCACCAGATGATCGCGCGCGCCGAGAAGCTGCTCGCCGGACTCGACGAGGTCCGTCAGGAAGACCGGGTCGCGAAGCTGCGCTTCCCGAAGCCTGCGCCCTGCGGCAAGACCCCGATGATGGCGAGCGGCCTGTCGAAGTCGTACGGTTCGCTCGAGATCTTCACCGATGTCGACCTCGCCATCGACCGCGGCTCCAAGGTCGTCGTGCTCGGCCTCAACGGCGCCGGCAAGACCACTCTGCTGCGCATGCTCGCGGGCGTCGACAAGCCCGACACCGGGCAGCTCGAGCCGGGCCACGGCCTCAAGGTCGGCTACTACGCGCAGGAGCACGAGAACCTCGACGTGACCCGCTCGGTGCTGGAGAACATGGTCTCGGCCGCGCCCCACATCACCGAGACCGAGGCGCGCAAGGTGCTCGGCTCGTTCCTGTTCACCGGCGACGACGTGCTGAAGCCGGCGGGAGTCCTGTCCGGTGGCGAGAAGACGCGTCTGTCGCTCGCGACGCTCGTCGTCTCCTCGGCGAACCTGCTGCTGCTCGATGAGCCCACCAACAACCTCGACCCCGCCTCGCGCGAGGAGATCCTCGGTGCCCTCGCGCACTACGAGGGTGCTGTCGTCCTCGTCTCCCACGATCCTGGCGCGGTGCAGTCGCTCAACCCCGAGCGCGTGCTGATCCTGCCCGACGGCGTCGAAGACATCTGGAGCCAGGAGTACCAGGACCTCATCGAGCTCGCCTAGCAGGGGGCGCGGGCGCGTGTCGGTGACCCGTTGTAGCGTGACGGCATGAGTATGGGTCACATCCGCGCCGTGTGCTGGGACTGGAACGGCACACTGCTCGACGACGCGGAGATCTGCCGTCAGGTGATGAACGCCGTGCTCGAGGAGCACGGTCTCGATCCTCTGACCGATGAGCACACGTACCGATCGGTGTTCCGGTTCCCGATCCGCGACTTCTACGGCTCCGTCGGACTCGGCGACGACAGGTTCGTAGCGGCCGCGACGACCTACCTCGACCTGCTGGCGTCGCGCGTCGGCGAGGCGCCGCTCCACGCCGAAGCGCGTGCCACACTCGCGGCGCTCCACGAACGCGGCATCCGCCAGGTCCTCGCGTCGGCGACCCTTCCCGATGCGTTGGCGCAGCAGATGGCCCCGTACGGTCTGGTCGATGCCTTCGAGGACGTCCTGTCGATCGACGACCCGTATCGAGCGTCGAAGCACGACGTCATCGCGCGGTGGCTGACGGCATCCGGCCTCCCGCCGAGCGAAGTGCTCATCATCGGCGACACCAATCACGACCGGGAGATCGCCGACGATCTCGGCACGGAGTTCGTCCACTTCGACGGCGGACACCAGAACTGGTCCGGCGACACCCGTCGGATCGCGACGCTCGGCGAGCTGCTCTACCTGCTGACCCCGATCGCCGATCATCGCGCACTGAGGGAACTCGCCTGAACGATCCGGCGCGTGACCGCTGGTCCCGTGGCATAGTCGGGAGCATGTCGACAGAGCGGGATCTCCTTTCGTCAGAGCTCAGCCGGTGGCTCCGGGCTCAGCCCGCGCTCACCGGCGCGGCTCCGCAACTGGTACTCGCCGATCTTCCTGACGATCCGGTGTTGCTCTTCCTCGACTGGATCGGGACGGCCGCCGGCGCAGGCGTTCCCGAGCCGCACGCCGCCACCCTGGCGACGGTCGATGACGACGGCGTGCCGGATGCGCGCACACTCATCCTCAAAGACGTCGATGAGCGTGGATGGGCCTTCGCCGGACCACGGTCGTCTCGAAAGGCTGCGCAGATCGCCGCGCAACCTGCGGCGGCGTTGAACTTCTGGTGGCAGCCGCTCGTGCGGGCGGTGCGGGTCCGCGGACGGGTCCAAGAGGGGTCAGCCGCGGAGAGCGCAGCAGACCTCGCCGCGCGCTCCGCGGCCGCCCGTGAGGGTGTCAGACCAGGGGAATGGGTCCTCTGGCGGATCATTGCCGCACGAGTCGAGTTCTGGCAGGGATCGCCCGAACGCGATCACACGCGGATCGTCTACGAGCGCACGGAGACGGGGTGGACTTGCGTGGTGACCGGGCGAGGGGCCGACAGGCGAGAGAATGTGAAGGAGCCCGCATGAGCGGTTATCAGGTGGTCGAGATCGGAGCGCTCGATCAGTGGCGCACGCACCACGGCGGATTCGATGCGGCGCGGTCGCGGGATGGTCGCCGAGTCGTCGACCATGAGTTGACCATGCAGTACATCGGCATGACCGCGAATGCGCTCGAGCCCGGCGAAGAGGCCGGCTACTGGCACGTGCACCGGAAGATCGAAGAGGTGTACGTATTCCTCGACGGTCGTGGCCAGATGGGGCTGGATGACGACGTCGTCGAGGTGGGACCGGGGACGGTGATCCGAGTGGGGCAGGGAGTCGCTCGCACCTGGCGTGCGCGGCCGGACAGCATCGGCGAGCTGCGGTGGCTGTGCATCCGCGCGGGCGGCGAGGAGCTGCCCCGCCTGCCGGACGACAGCTCGCGATTGCCCGAGCGGCCGATGCCCTGGATGGATTGACGCGGGAACCGTCGGTCAGCGGACGTCGAGCAGCTCGTCCTCGACGTCGGCGTCGTGGTCCTTGCGCCGCGGAGCCTTCACGGGGGCCGGCGCGCCTTCGACCTCCTCGCGGTGCTTCACGATCTCGGTACGGATGATGTAGCCGATGAAGATGAACCCCATCAGCGCGAACAGGATCCACTGGATCGCGTAGGAGAGGTGGGGGCCCGGGTCGTCGGCGGGGGAGTCGAAGCCACCCAGCGCGCCGGATCCGGCCGGCTCCTCGGACACGACGCGGCCGTAGGCGCTGGTGATCACATCCCCGTCGGTCAGCGCGGCGATCGAGGGCAGATGGATGGTCGGCACCTGTCCTTCCGGCGCGCCGCGACCGGATGCGGGCAGCTGTTCTCCGGGCCGCAGGCGCACCGTCACCTCGGCCTCGCCCGGCGGCGGCGACGGCACCGAGTCGGGCTCAGCACCCTCGCCCGGCGCCACCCAGCCGCGATCCACGATGAACACGCGTCCATCGGCGTCGCGGAACGGCACCAGAACCTCGAAGGCGCTCGTCCCGCCGTGCGGGCGGTTGCGCACCAGGAGCTGCTGGTCGGCGAGGTACTCGCCCTGCAACGTGACGGGGCGCCATTCGTCGGAGGGATCGAGTGCACCGTCCTCGCCGATGACATCGGCCAGCGGAACGGGATCCGCGTCGTAGTTCTGCTCGACGAGTTCGATCTGCGCGGCCCGGGTCTCGTTCCGCTCGAACTGCCAGTTCGAGAGGAACACGCACGCGATCGCGAAGCCGATCGCGATGAGCACATACACCGCCCAGCGGGTCAGACGCCGGCTCATGCGGGAACACCGTCGCGGACGATCACCGGGAAGTCCCGTGCGGCCAGGTAGTCGCGGAGGAAGTCGACGTGCTCGTCACAGGCCAACCAGACCTTCTCGCGGTCGGCGGCATGGATGCGAGGATTTCGCCACACCACCTGTCTGGTCGCCGCGCTCCGGCAGCCGGCGCGCGAGCACTCGAGGTCTGTCATCGCTCTTTCGGGCCTTCGTGGATCGTGAACACCTGAGGAGCGGATGGCTCGGACTCGATCGGGGCGGGCTCCGGAGCCTCCAACTCGCGCAGGGGGGACTCGGCTGTGGTCTCGTTGCTGTCGCTTCCGGCGTTCGCGAAGACGACGGCGATGTACGGCAGCACGGCGGCCGCGATCCCGAAGACCCAGGTGTACCAGCCGTACGGCTGCACGAGGACCATGAGCCCGAAGCACACGATGCGGATGGTCATCGTCAACGCATAACGGCGCACGCGATGATCAGCCTCATCCCGCGGAGACTGCGGCAGTGAGGTGACGGCCGGGACTTGACGCGCGTTCTTCACGATGCCTCAAGCCTACGCCGGTGCAGCCCTCCCGGCGTGCCGTTCGGTGACTCAGCTCGAGAACAGGAACGGCAGGCTGAAGGCCCCGACGAACAGGAAGCTGATGATGGTGCTGACGATCGTGAACGCGCCGATCGCGACCACCGCGTAGCCGAGGATGAGCCCGGCGATGGCGAGTCCTCGTCCTCCGATCCCCGGCTGACGCTTGATCTGCCCGAGAGCCATGTGGCCCGTGATGACGGCGGCGATCGATGCCAGCACCGGGATGATGGCCCAGATCAGGACGACCCCGGCGATGCCGCAGATGAGCGAGGCGACCGCCAGCGGGCTGGTGGGACGAGAGGCGGCGGCGGGATACGCCGGGCTAGGGTAGGCGCCGTAACCGGGCTGCACAGGCGGCGGAGCATAGCCGGGCTGAGTGGGCGCCGCCCCGTAGCCGGGCTGTACGGAGGGCGGAGCGTAGCCGGGCTGCGAAGAGGCCGGGGCGTATCCGGGCTGTGCGGGTGGGGGAGCGTATCCCGGCTGGGGCGCCGAGGGCGCTGGGGCGCCGGATGTCGGATATGCCGGAGGTGCGTAGGTCGGCGCGGCTCCCGGGTGGCTCTGCGTCGGCTGTGGGGCGGGCCGCACCGGGTCGGCGGGAAGTGCCGGAGTGGCCGCCAGCGCGGCGGGCGCGGGCGGCGGTGTCAACGGCGGCTCGCCACCGGGAGAGGGGATGCGGTTGTCGCTCACGATGAAGCCTTTCGTCTCGATCAGGGTTCCAGCAGCGTTCACGTCTGTCAAACGCCACGACGCGGCCGACCCGGGCGCCCGGAGCAGTCGGCGGCGGCATGGTGGATAGGATCGATGACGGCCCGGGACCGCGGGCCGACCGGCCAGATCAGGAGTGTCCCCCCATGAGTGCTGAGCGCGTCGTCCTCGTCACCGGCGGCAATCGCGGCATCGGCCGCGCCATCGCGGAGCGCTTCGTGCGCGACGGCTACCGCGTCGCCGTCACGGCCCGCAGCGGCGAGGGCCCGGAGGGGACTCTCACCGTCCGTGCCGACGTGACGGATGCCGCAGCTCTCGACGCGGCGTTCACCGAGGTGGAGCAGCAGCTCGGCCCGGTCGAGATCGTCGTCGCGAACGCCGGCATCACCAAGGACACGCTGCTCCTGCGCATGAGCGAAGACGATTTCGACAGCGTCGTCGCAACGAACCTCGGGGGCACCTTCCGGGTCGTCAAGCGGGCATCGAAGGGCATGCTCCGCGCACGTTTCGGCCGCATCATCCTGATCTCGAGCGTCGTCGGGCTGTACGGTTCCGCGGGGCAGGTCAACTACTCCGCTTCGAAGAGCGCGCTCGTCGGCTTCGCACGTTCGATCACCCGCGAGCTCGGCGCGCGGGGGATCACAGCCAACGTCGTCGCCCCGGGGTTCATCGAGACCGACATGACGGCGGAACTCCCGGAAGAGACGCAGAAGCAGTACAAGGCGAACATCCCGGCCGGACGGTTCGCCACCCCCGACGAGGTCGCGGGGGTCGTGACCTGGCTCGCGGGCGACGATGCCGGGTACATCTCCGGTGCGGTCATCCCCGTGGACGGCGGCCTCGGGATGGGGCACTGACCCCACCCTGCGGCGTCAGCGGGTGATCGCCCCGATCAGCAGTTCGGCGAGACGGTCGGGAACGGTGAACTGCGGCCAGTGAGCGGAGCCGATCCGGACGACCTCGGCGTCTTCGATCGCGCGGTACTCCTCGGCGAACGGTCCCCATTGGTCGATCATGCCCTCGAAGGTCGCCTGGTCGAGGTCTCCCATGAGCAGTGTCACCGGCACGCGGTAGCGCGCGGGGTCGGTGAGGGAGACGCCGTCGGTGGGCACTCGTGCGGGGACGCTGGATGTGAGCGGCGCCGTGCGCGCGCGTGTGGCCTCATCGAGGTCGTGCACGTCTTCGTCCTCGAAGAAATCCCAGCCGGGAAAGGGAACGACCCCGTCGACGATCGGGAACTCGCTGATCCCGTTTCCGGGCGGGGGAGGGACGGTGTCGACGAGATGACGCGGCTCACGCGGTCGGGGCGCGCATCGGCGACACCCCATGCGACGTTGCCGCCTCCGCTGTGGCCGACGACCACGACATCGCCGTCGACCTCGTCGACCGCGGCGACGGCGGCGTCGACCCAGTCGGCGATGCCGATGTCGGAGGTGACAGCCTCAGGCTCACCGAGCCCCGGCATGGTGAGAGCGTGCACGCGGTGCCCCGCCCGTTCGAGGGCGGGGATCACGTCGTCCCAGCTCGAGGCGTCGAGCCAGAGTCCGGGGATGAGGATGATGTCCATGTGCCGACGCTAGCGGCGGGGGCGGACATCCACCAGAGGCCCGGACTACGGCAGGAGTGCGATGACCTCGGACAGGTCCTGCGGTCCGATGACGAGACTCGCGGCCTCGCGGACGGCGGGCTTGGCGTTGAAGGCCAGACCGAGTCCGGCGACCGCCATCATCTGCAGGTCGTTCGCCCCGTCGCCGATCGCGATCGTCGCGTGCGGGGGCACGCCGAGTTCCGCCGCCCATTCCTGGAGCGAAGTGGCCTTGGCCGCCCCGTCGACGATGCCGCCGTCGACGCGACCGGTGAGTTCCCCGTCGGCGATCTCGAGACGGTTGGCGCGCCATCGGTCGACGCCCAGCCCCGGCGCGACGTCGTCGAGGATCTCGTGGAAGCCCCCGGATACGACTCCAACGACGCCGCCGCGGTCGTGGACGGCCGCGGTGAGCTCGTGCACTCCGGGCGTCGGTTCGATCCGTGCACGCACCCGCTCGAACGCGGCGACCGGTACGCCCTGGAGGGCGGCGACGCGGGAGCGGAGGCTCGCGGCGAAGTCGACCTCGCCGCGCATCGCCGCCTCGGTGGCCGCCTGCACCTCCGCTCGGCGACCTGCCTCATCGGCGAGCAGCTCGATCACCTCGTTGCGGATCAGGGTGGAATCGGCATCGAGGACGACGAGGAAGCGCGCGGCGGTCACCCGTCGAGCCTATCGATCACCGGTCGGTCCGACGCGCCGCGTGACGCCGTCAGCGCTCGATGAAGACGCCCTTGCCGACGACCGTGATGCCGGACTCCGTCACGGTGAAACCCCGTGCGAGGTCCCGCTCGCGGTCGACGCCCACCGTGGCCCCGTCGGCCAGCACCACGTTCTTGTCGAGGATCGCCCGGTGGATGCGCGCACCCTGCCCCACGTGGACGTGGTCGAAGACGACGGAGTCCGTGATTGTCGAACCGCCGCCGGCGAGCGTCCAGGGGCCGACCACGCTGCGCTCCAGGTGGGTGCCGGACAGCACCGACCCGAGCGAGACGATCGAGTCGATCGCGTTGCCGATGCGGCCGACCGAGTCGCGCACGAACTTCGCGGGCGGGGAATTGACCGCCTGCGAGTGGATCGGCCACTCCATGTTGTAGAGATTGAACACGGGCAGAGTCGAGATCAGGTCGCGGTGCGCGTCGAAGAACGAGTCGATGGTCCCCACATCTCGCCAGTACGAGCGATCGCGTGGCGAAGACCCGGGGACGTCGTTCTGCTTCATGTCGTAGTAGCCGGCCTCGCCGCGGTCGACGAAGTACGGGACGATGTCACCGCCCATGTCGTGTCCGGATGTCGGCGACTCGCCGTCGGCCTCGACAGCGGCGATGAGCGCGTCGGCGTCGAAGATGTAGTTGCCCATCGAGGCGAGCACCTCGTGCGGGGAGTCCTCGAGGCCGGCGATGTCGGTCGGCTTCTCCAGAAACTGCTTGATGCGCCCGGATTCGGCGTCGGCGTCGATCACCCCGAACTGCGAAGCCAGCGCGAGGGGCTGACGGATGCCGGCGACCGTCGCCTTCGCACCGGATTCGATGTGCGCCTCGAGCATCTGCCGGAAGTCCATGCGGTACACGTGGTCGGCGCCGATGACCACGACGATGTCGGGCTTCTCGTCGTTGATCAGGTTCATGCTCTGCAGGATCGCGTCGGCGGATCCGGAGAACCATCGCTTGCCGAGTCTCTGCTGCGCGGGGACCGAGGTCACGTACGAATCGAGGAGTGCCGACATGCGCCAGGTCTGCGAGATGTGCCGGTCGAGGCTGTGCGACTTGTACTGCGTCAGCACGACGATCTGCCGGAGCCCGGAGTTGATGAGGTTGGAGATCGCGAAGTCGATCAATCGGTACTGTCCGCCGAAGGGCACTGCGGGTTTCGCGCGATCCGCCGTGAGCGGCATGAGGCGCTTGCCCTCGCCGCCGGCGAGGATGATCCCGAAGACCTTCTTTGGAGCGGACATGGCTCCACCATAGATGCGTTCGCGGCCGCTGTACTAGCGTTCAGACATGCGAGTCGAAATGATCACGAAGGAGTACCCGCCCGAGGTCTACGGCGGTGCCGGAGTGCATGTCGCGGAACTCGTCGCCGCGCTTCGAGAGCACGTCGACGTGCGGGTGCGCGCGTTCGGCGCGACGCGCGACGAGCCCGATACCTTCGCCTATCGCACGCCCGCGGAGCTCGCCGGAGCCAACCCGGCGCTGCAGACTCTGGGCACGGATCTCGAGATCGTTTCCGCCATCGCCGACGCCGACCTCGTGCACAGTCACACCTGGTACGCCAACTTCGCCGGTCACCTCGCCTCGCAGCTGCACGGCATCCCGCATGTGCTCACGGCACACAGCCTGGAGCCGCTCCGTCCGTGGAAGGCCGAGCAGCTGGGCGGCGGGTACGCGATCTCCAGCGGCATCGAGCGCCTCGCGTACGAGAACGCCGCCGCTGTGATCGCGGTGAGCGCCGGCATGCGCGCCGACATCCTCCGCAGCTACCCCCAGGTCGATCCTGCGAAGGTCCGCGTGATCCACAACGGCATCGACGTCGAGCGCTGGCGTCCGGTGCAGGACGCGGCCTTCCTCCAGTCGATCGGGATGGACCCCGCGCGACCGTCGGTGGTGTTCGTCGGTCGGATCACGCGGCAGAAGGGGCTGCCGTATCTGCTGCAGGCCGCCCGACTCCTTCCGCCCGAGGTGCAGCTGGTGCTGTGTGCCGGGGCCCCGGACACCCCGGAGATCATGGCCGAGGTGCAGGAGGGAGTGCGGCTGCTGCAGGAGACGCGTGACGGCGTCATCTGGGTGGAGCGGATGCTGCCGCGCGATGAGCTGTCGGCCATTCTCACCGCCGCGACCACGTTCGTGTGCCCCTCCGTCTACGAACCGCTCGGCATCGTGAACCTCGAGGCGATGGCGTGCGGTGCTGCGGTCGTCGGCACCGCGACCGGGGGCATACCCGAGGTCGTGTCCGACGGTGTCACGGGTCGGCTCGTGCCGATCGAACAGCTGCAGGACGGCACCGGTACGCCGGTGGATCCGGAGCGCTACGTGGCGGATCTGGCTGCCGTGCTCACCGAGGTGGCCATGGATCCTGAGCGGGCACGGGCCTACGGCGAAGCCGGACGCGAGCGCGCACGGGACGACTTCAGCTGGTCTGCCATCGCGGAGACGACGCGCGCGCTCTACGCGGAGCTCACCGCCTGAGCCGATAGGCTGGAACCATGCCGAGCGCTCTGGAATTCACCGACGTCGTCGTGCGCCGTGAAGGACGCAACATCATCGATCACGTGACCTGGGAGGTCGACGACGATCAGCGATGGGTGATCCTTGGACCGAACGGGGCGGGCAAGACCACCCTCCTGCAGCTGGCCGACACACTCATGCACCCGACCTCCGGCACCGTCACCGTGCTGGGGGAGACCCTGGGTCGTACCGACGTGTTCGAGGTGCGTCCGCGCATCGGCTTCGCGTCGTCCGCCATGGCCAAGCGCGTCCCCCGTGACGAGACGGTGCTCAACACCGTGCTCACCGCGGCGTACTCGGTGCTCGGTCGCTGGAACGAGAACTATGAGGACATCGACGAGCGCCGTGCGCTCCGCGTCCTCGCGGACTGGCGCCTCGACCACCTCGCGGACCGCACGTTCGGCACGCTCAGCGACGGCGAGCAGAAGCGCGTGCAGATCGCGCGCGCCGTGATGACCGACCCGGAACTCCTGCTGCTCGACGAGCCGACGGCCTCGCTCGATCTCGGGTCGCGGGAAGAGCTGCTGGCGCTGCTCAGCGGCTACGCGTCCTCGCCGACGACGCCCGCGATGCTGATGGTGACCCACCACGTCGAGGAGATCCCGGTGGGCTTCACGCACGTGATGCTGATTCGCGACGGCGCGATCGTCGCGGCCGGACCGATCGTCGAGACGCTCACGGCCGAAGCTCTCACCGACACGTTCGGCATGCCGATCGTGCTCAGCAGTGAAGACGGCCGCTACGCCGCCCGCGCAGCATCCTGATCCAGGTCTGATAGAATCGATCCTTGGTGCTCTCCGCACCGCAGACTTCCCTCGTCCCTGGCACAATCCAGGGCAGCAACTAAGGAATCCCATGAAGACTGACATTCACCCCGAGTACAAGGCTGTCGTGTTCCGCGACCTCGGCTCGGGCGAGACGTTCCTCACCCGTTCGACCGTGACCGGCGACAAGACCATCGAGCTGGACGGCGTGGAGTACCCCGTCATCGATGTCGAGATCTCGTCCGCGTCGCACCCGTTCTACACGGGCAAGCAGCGCATCATGGACTCGGCCGGCCGCGTCGAGAAGTTCAACCAGCGCTTCAAGGGCTTCGGCGGCTCGTCCAAGTAACGACTGCCACGAAGAAGGCCCCATGCTCCTCGGAGCGTGGGGCCTTCTTCGTTCGTCTGGCGCTTGGCTGGCGGTCTCAGACGTCGATGACGATGCGACCGGCGTCGATGCGGCTCGGCGGGTCGCCGGGCGAGGGCGCCGGCGCCGTCCGCTGCGTCTGCCGGTCGCGCTCGAGCGCGGCCTCATATGCTGACGGCATCCAGATCGCATCGAAGGAGCCGCCGAACCCGCCGCCTGCGCCGTCGTACTTCTCTTCTACGGGCTTCCGGGAGAACGTGTGCGCGATGCCGAAGGCGACGAGACCCGGCCCTGCGATGAGGACGATCGCCACATAGGTCCAGCCGAACACCTCGTTCATGACGATAGCGTAAGCCAGATTCAGCGAGAGTCCATCCCCCTCAGGGTGGACATGCTCAGCGGATGCGGCGGCCCTGTGCGAGGTCGATGAGGCGCGACAGCACCGGCCCCGAGCGCAGCCCGTTATGCTCGTGCTCGCTGGTCACCCAGAGCTTCACGTCGGGGAGCAGGCGTGCCGTCTCGAGGGAGAACTCCATCGGCACGTACACGTCGTCGACGTAGACGGCGGCGGCGCCTGTCGCCCCGGACGCGGCGATCGCCTCCGCGTCGTAGATGCTCGGCCATTCGTGCTCCGCGAGCGCGAGGGTGACGTCGCGCCACGGCTGGAACGCGGGGACCGTCTCGGTCCACTCGCGCCGGATGTGCTCACCGGTGAAGAGCGTCGGGTCGTCGCGGAAGTCGGAGGGCTCCGTGCGCTCGGCCGACCATCGCGTGGCGTGGCCGTCGGCATAGCTGGACTCGTGGAACGCGAAGTACAGCGGATTGCGGCCGTCGAAGGGCATCGCGTGCATCAGGTCGTACCGGAAGGCATTGGAGGCGGGATCGCGCTCGAGCAGTGACCAGACGGTCTGCCAGCCGTCGTTCGTGCCGAGGGCCGAGCCCATCGACCGCAACCGCGATCGGGACACGACCTCGCCGTCGGGGAGCACGATGTCGCCGGCATCCGCCAGGTCGACGAGCCGTCGCATGGCGTCGCGGTGCTCCGGGAATCGACGGTAGTACCGCTCGGACGCCGTGCGCATCTTCTCGTAGCAGAGCGCATACACATCATCGGGGTGTCGCCCGATCGCGCTGAGGCCTCCCGTGATGAAGACGTCCTGCAACGAGGACGCGTCCGTCGAGAGGTAGGCCAGCGTCGTGAAACCGCCGAAGGACTGCCCGAGCACGCTCCAGGTGGCAGCACCCAGGTGTTCGCGGATCGCCTCGCAGTCACGCACGATCGAGTCGGCGCGGAGATGGGTCAGGTGCTCGGCCACGGCCTCGGCGCCGCGGGCGAGATCGTGATCGCCGACCGGGGTCGATTGCCCCGTGCCGCGCTGATCGAGGAGCACCAGGCGGTAGTGGGCGAGGGCTTCATCCAGCCAGGCCGGCGATGTCGAAGAGTGGAACGGGCGGGGAGCCTCGTGCCCCGGTCCGCCCTGCAGGAAGACCAGATAGGGGAGGGACTCACCGCCTTCGCGGGCGACCACGCGCGCGAAGATGTCGATGGTGCGGGAGTCGGCGGCGTCGTCCCAGACGAGCGGGACGGTGAGCGTGTGCTCTTCGACGGTGAGATCCAGCAGCTGGCGGACGACGGTGGTCATGGTCACATCACATTCCCGATGTAGGAGTATTTGACGAAGACCTCCGAGGCGATGCCCGACTCCTCGAGCACCCCCTGCACGGCGGTCATCATGTAGTTGGAGTCCCAGCCCATGTAGAGGAAGTGGGATTCGTCGAGCTCGTCCCACTGGCCCTTCCAGGCCATGTCCTGGTAGATCGGTCCGCCGTGGGCGGCGCAGTAGGCGAGTGCAGCGGCCCTCGTGTCGGTCCATGCGCGCCGGAAGACCCGGTTGAAGAGATACTTCACGTCGGGCACCTCCCACCGCTCACCGCGGTACTCGACGTAGTCGAACTCGCGTTCCCAGCCGGTGGGCCAGCCGCGCCGGCGCACGGCATCCAGGATCGGGGTCAGACCGTCGTCGTCGATCTCCGGAAGCGCGGGACGCGCCCAGATGCGGATCAGGTCGGACGTGAGCGCGACCGTGCGTTGCGTGATCGCGGCCGTGTTCCACGCGGCGACCTCGGACAGCTCGCGGGTCGCGGGCACCGCGCTGCGGGCGTATGCCTCTGCGCGCTTGACCGGGAACGAGGCGCCGAAAACGCGCTCGGTGAGCGGCTGCTCGAGCAGGGTCAGGTTGCCGAGAGTCGGGGCGAGCGCCCGGTGGCTGTTCTGCTCGTCCTCGGAGTAGTCGCTCCAGGGGCGCTCTCCATCGCCCGACCAGGCGTCGCCGGGGACGGTGGGCACGATGTGCTCGACGTCGAACCCGTCTACGTCGTCGACGCCCTCCAGGCGGCCGAGCACGTACGCGGGGTGGGGGAGTTCGCTGTACTTCAGCACGGCGCTCACGCGCTCGTCGGAGGGGGTGATGCGGGCGAAGGCGCGCGCGAGCGAATCACGACCCTCGCGTCGTGCCCGGCAGAGTCGGGCGATGAGCCGTTCGGCAGGAAGGTTGACCAGCGCGCGGCGGAGGTACAGGGCCTGGATCCACTCCAGCGTCTCGATGAGCTCGACGCGATCGATCACTCCCCGGGCGTGGTCGCTGTAGACGCTCATCACGAGGGGGTACGACGAGCGCCCGAAGGTGTTGACGTGTCGCAGCTGTCGCGCGATCTCGGGATCCTTCTCCCGCGAGGGATCGAGGAGGATGCCGTACACCTCGGCATAGTGGCGCCACTCGGCGGCATGCGCCTGCAGGTGTGCGACGTCGACGCGGGGGAACGACTGCCGGAACGCGCTGTACACGCCGTGCTCGCCGTTCGCGGCCACCTCGCGGCCCGTGACGAGCACGAGATAGTGCCGCCAGAAAGCGCCGATGGCCTCACCGGTGTGGCGCTCGATCGGCACCCAGAAGCGGGCTTCGACATCGACCTGCTCCGCGTGGCTGAGACCCATCAGGATGTAGTTGTGGATGAGTTCGTGGTCGCGCAGCGGCTCACCCGTCGAGTTCAGGCTCTCGAAGATCTGCTGGGCGTTCGCCTGGGCTCCGAGGGTGATCGACACGTGCTCGAGCTTCTGCAGCCCGCGCCAGATGAGCGGGACCTCATCCACGTGGATCTGGCTGCGGAAGAAGGCGTAGTTGTCGTCGAAGCGGGACTCGCGATCGGCGTCGTCCCGACGGTCGAGCACGACGGACTCGTACAGGTCGGCCCACGCATCGTGCGGACGCAGCTTGGTGCGGCCGGGTGAGTCGGCGCGGACGAGAACCCGTTCCAGCGCAGCGGCGAGAGCGGCATCGGTGTCGCGGACCGAGTGGTGCAGCGCGGCGACCAGCAGCATCAGCGTGGTGATGCGCTGCTGGCCGTCGATGAGGATCAGGTCGGAATCGGCCGATGTGCCGTCTTCGGCGGAGAGGATCGAGCCGATGAAGTGGCGATGTGCGTCGTCCTCCCGCGCGACGGCGCGGATGTCGGAGAGGAGGCGTTCGCACCCGCCGATGTCCCAGCGGTACTGCCGCTGGTAGACGGGGACGACGATGGTGGTGGTACCCGCCGCGAGCCACTCGATCGTGTTGACTGCCGTCGCCTCGACGTTGGTCGCGGTGCTCATTCTGGTGTCTCGTCCTCCCATAGCGACGGGTGCCGAGGACTCGCCGGGCGCCCCGATCAGTCTATTCGGTTATCCACGGCCGACCTCCGAAGGGCTCGCGGGCTTCGCTGTTAGGCTTGCCTAATCAGGGCCTGTTAAAACGTGCTGGCCCCCGATGAAAGGAACATGACTCGATCATGGGTTACATCAAGTCCGCTGCCCTCGAGGAAAAGGGATTCGTCGTCCTCGACAGCTACAACCAGGAGCTCGACCCCAAGGAATGGCTCGACATCGAGTACAACGACTGGAAGTCGTCGGGTGACACCCGCTTCGCGCCGCTCGCCAGCGCTTTCGGCGACATCGAGTGCAATGGGTTCTGGAACCACAAGCCGCCGCGCACCGACAAGGACGGCGTCTGGATCGACTCGCAGATCGAGAAGGCTCCGAACCTGACGCGTCGCGCACAGGAGCCCGGCGCCAACGTCGGCCGCTGCCGCGTGATCGAGCTGCAGCCGACCCCGTACGGCGAATGCCTCTACAACCTCCACCAGGACGACAACAACCGTCTGAACCCCGACGGCACCGGCTGGGTGGTCCGCGGCTTTTTCAACCTGACGGACGACAAGGACAGCTACTTCGTCCTGCGCGAGAACCGCACCGACCCGAGCATCGAGTACCGCATCGCCCTTCCGGCCGGCGCGCAGCTCATCGTCGACACGCAGCGTCTGTGGCACGCCGCAACGCACAACGGCACCGAGCCGCGCTACTGCCTCATCACGTCGTGGACCTCGGGCCCCGAGCTCGACGCGTACATCGAGAAGTACCACGGCACCGACGACGTCCCCAACTACGAGGTCGACCAGGAGACGCTCGAGTTCGGCTACGCCGAGCAGGCGCGCAAGGATGCTGCTCGCGCGGCCTACTACGCGGCGAAGGGCCAGCAGGTCAAGCAGGCCATGAGCGAGGCCTGATCCTCCTCTGATCACATCGAAGGCCCCGGTCCCCGTGACCGGGGCCTTCGTCGTGGAATCACATGCTTGTGATTTCCGTCGAACTCCGCGAGAATGGGCCCACAACCGCATATTCTCGCCACTTCGTGGTTCAGGTCGTTGGGGAAGACGCACCTGATGAAACGGAGAGATCATGGCGACGGCTTACGCACGCGGAGTGGTGTTCATCCACTCTGCGCCTCGCGCGCTCTGCCCGCACCTCGAATGGGCGGTGGGTCGCGCTATCGGGCGTGCGGTGAATTTCGACTGGACCGAGCAGCCCGTCCTCGAAGGTGCCCGGCGCGCCGAGTTCTACTGGGACGGCCCCGTCGGCACCGGTGCTGCTCTCGCGACCTCCATCCGCGGGTGGGAGCACTTGCGGTTCGAGGTGACCGAAGACCCCACGCCGCGCAGTGATGGCGGGCGCTGGCTGCACACGCCCGACCTCGGCATCCACTACGCGCAGACGGATGCCGCCGGCAACATCGTCATCGGCGAGGACCGGATCCGCTACGCGATGGAGATCGCCGCGGGGAGTGCGATCGAGTTGCAGCGCGAGCTCGACATCGCGCTGGGATCGGCCTGGGACGAGGAGCTGGAGCCGTTCCGTCATGCCAGCGACGACGCCAGGGTCGTCTGGCTGCACAAGGTCGGCTAGCCGACACCACAGACCGGGAGCGGGGGAGGCGTGAGTATCGGATGCCGGTGAATCATCCCGGACGCTGAGAAGACGTATCCCCGCTTCGCACGACGAGGACCCCGCCCCGGAAACGAGGCGGGGTCCTCGTCGCGCGGAGGTGGGCCGCCGGTCAGATGACCGCGGTGTGCTGCAACTCGTCGGTGTGGGACCGCGCGCCTCCGCGCACATCGTCCCAGGCCAGTGCCAGTCGTTGCATGGCCTCGGCTGTCCGCTCCGGCGGGAGGGTGATGGGGATGCGCAGGCGACGTTCGAGTACTCCTCCGGTGGTGAAGCGGGGGCCCGGGGGCAGGATGACACCGCGCTCACGCGCCGCGAGCGACAGTGAGGTCGAGAGTGGCGCGCCGATGTCGATCCATGCCGAGAGGCCGCCCGGGGTCGGCGGCATCCGGAAACCGGGAATTCCGGAAACGCCGCGCTCCACCGCGTCGCGTCCGGCGAGCAACCTGCGGCGGACATGAGACGTCAGCGCCGGCATGTCGTCGAGCAGTTCCACGGCGATGCACTGCTCCAGCAGGGCGGTACCCAATTCGAAGGAGGGGCGCACGGCGAGCAGTCGAGCGATCACCGAGCGTTCCGCGCGGATCCAGCCGATACGCATCCCGCCCCAGGCGATCTTCGACATCGATCCGACAGTGATGACATTCGGCCCGCTCGCGGTCATCGGCGCGGGTGTCCATCCGCGATCGATGTCGAGTTCTGCAGTCGTCTCGTCGACGATGAGGTGGGCGCCGACGTTCCGAGCCGTCGTGACGATCCGCGAGCGCTCATCGTCGGGCAGCGTCGCGCCGGTGGGGTTGTGGAAGTCGGGGATGAGGTATGCGATGTGCGGACGCGACCCGAGGAGTGTTTCGTTCAGATGGCGGGTGTCCCAGCCGTCGACGTCGACGGGCGTGGGCACCAAACGGTAGCCGTGCCGATGCAGCGCTTCGAGCGCGTGCGGGAACGTCGGCTGCTCGACCAGCGCTCGCTCGCCTCGACGTCCGATGGCCGTCAGGATCAGGTTCACCGCGTTGAGTGCCCCCGAGGTGATGATGATCTCGTCCGCGGAGGTCGGGGCTCCGCGATCGCGGAAGCGCTGCGCGACGGCCTCTCGCAGTTCGGGGAGGCCTCGCAACGAGTAGCCGCTGGTGCCGCGCAGGGCAGCGAGGCGGGGAAGGGAACGTACCGTTGCGTCATACAGTCCGGGGGTCGAATCCATCGAGGCGATCGAGAGGTCGATGGCGTCGTCATCGGGTTCCGTGCTCCCCGCATCCTGACCATGGGGGAGCATCACCCGGGTGCTTCCTCCATGTAGGCGGGAGACATACCCATCGGTCTCGAGCAGTCCGTAGGCGCGAGTGATGGTCGAACGCGAGCGCCGCAGTTCGAGCGCGAGGGCTCGTTCACTCGGCAGACGCTCGCCGACCGTGAGACGACCGTCGAGGATCAGTGCCCTGATGCGATCAGCCAGCGTCATCGCCGTCGCTCCTGCGACATTGTTCGCCCCGAGCTGCTCGACGAGTCGTGATCCCATGCCTCCATCCTGGCGCAAAGTGGTCTGATGTGCGCATGCCACTTTGCGGCGAGTGGATTCGCCTCGGAGCCGGTGCGACGGGCCAGAGTGGAAGGATGCTCCTCCGCTCTGTGTTCCTTCCTGTGGCCGCCGCCAGCCGGCGTGACCTCGTCGAGAGGCTCGTGCAGCTGCTCGTCGGCCTCTTCCTCTACGGCGTGGCGCTCGGCTTCATGGTGCGCGGCGGCATCGGGGTGGCGCCGTGGGACGTGCTGGCGCTGGGCCTCGCCGGCCAGACCGGAGTCGGATACGGCGTGATGACCGTGCTCGTCTCGATCGTGGTGCTGCTGCTGTGGATTCCGTTGCGTCAGCGGGTCGGGCTGGGGACCGTTCTGAACGCGCTCCTGGTCGGCCCCAGTGCCGATCTCGCGCTGTTCCTGATCCCGCAGCCGGCCTCGGTCTGGATCGGCGCCCCCATGTTCGTCTTCGGTCTCCTCCTCCTCGCCTTCGCGACGGGTCTCTACATCGCCGCCGACTTCGGTCCCGGTCCGCGCGACGGCCTGATGACCGGGTTGGTCCGACGCACCGGGTGGGCGGTGTGGCTCGTCCGCACGCTGATCGAAGGCGGCGTGCTGCTCGTCGGCTTCCTCCTCGGCGGTCCTGTGGGCGTCGGGACGGTGCTCTTCGCGTTCGGTGTCGGCCCGCTGATCGGGTGGTTCCTGCCGCGCATCACACGCATCCGCGAAGCGCGCTCGCGCCGGCTCGGGGCGCTGCGCGCCTGACCGCGATCGGAACCAGGTCACGGGCGATCGACGGCCTGCAGACACGAAGAGAGGCCCCCGGAATCCCGAGGGCCTCTCTTCGTGTCTGCAGCGTCAGTCCGCGCTGGCGACGACCAGCACGGCGTTGTGTCCGCCGAACCCGAACGAATTGCTGATCGCGATCTGCGGACCGTCGCCGAGCGGCGTGGCCTCGCCGGAAAGGCGGAACGGGACCGCCGGGTCGGGCTCGGTCATGTTGATGGTCGGCGGAGCGACGCGGTCGCGCAGGGCGAGCAGCGAGAAGATCGCCTCCAGGGCACCGGTACCACCGAGCAGGTGACCGGTGGAGGCCTTGGTCGCCGACACGGGAATCTCGTCGATCCGGTCGCCGAAGACCTTCTTGAGAGCGACATACTCGTTCGGGTCACCGACCGGTGTCGACGTGGCGTGCGCGTTGATGTGGGTGACCTGGTCGGCTGTGACCCCGGCCTCTTCGAGCGCCTGCGTGACGGCCCGTGCTGCGCCGTTGCCCTCGGGGTCGTTCCCAGTGATGTGGTACGCGTCGGCTGTGACTCCGCCGCCGAGCACGTAGCCGTAGATCTTGGCGCCGCGAGCCTTCGCGTGCTCCTCGGTCTCGAGGATCAGTGCGGCTGCGCCCTCGCCCATGACGAACCCGTCACGGTCGATCGCGCCGGGGCGTGACGCGTGGGCCGGGTCGTCGTTCCGACGCGACAGCGCCTGCGCCGACGCGAACGAGGCCATCGTGATCGGGTGGATCGCGGACTCGGTGCCACCGGCGATCACGACGTCGGCGAGGCCGTCCTGCAGGTGGTGGAAAGCGTGGATGATCGACTCCGTGCTGGAGGCGCACGCGCTGACGACGGTCTGCGCATAGGCGCGAGCCTCGAACTGCAGCGAGAGGTTGCCCGCAGCGGCGTTCGGCATGAGCATCGGGACCGTCAGCGGCATGACCCGTCGCGGGCCCTTCTCGCGAAGCGTGTCCCAGGCGTCCAGGAGGGTCCAGAGTCCGCCGATGCCGGTGGCGAAGTCGATGCCGAGTCGCTCGGGAGCGACTTCGGGGGAGCCGGCGTCCGCCCACGCCTCGCGGGCCGCGATGAGGGCGAACTGCGACGACGGATCGAGGCGCTTGGCCTCGTGGCGGGGGAGCACCTCTTCCGGGCGCACGATCGCCTCGGCGGCGAAGGTGACGGGCAGCTCGTACTGCTGCACCCAGTCGTGTTCGAGCGTGCGGGTGCCGGACATGCCGGCCAGCAGGTTCGTCCAGTTCTCCGGGGCCGTGCCGCCGATGGCGGACGTGGCGCCGATGCCGGTGACGACGATGCGCTTGGTCATGGGGTGTGGTTCCTTGTCGAACGTCGAAGGGGATGAGAGGGCAGGGCGGAGGATGCCACTCCCGCGCGGTGCGGGGGTGGCATCCTGCCGGGATTACTCCTGGCCCGCGACGATGAAGTTGACGGCGTCGCCGACGGTCTTCAGGTTCTTGACCTCGTCGTCGGGGATGGTGACGCCGAACTTCTCCTCGGCGTTGACGACGATCGTCATCATCGAGATGGAGTCGATGTCGAGGTCATCGGTGAACGACTTCTCGAGGGCGACCTCGGAGGCGTTGATGCCGGTCTCGTCGGTGATCAGCTCTGCGAGGCCTGCGAGGACCTCATCGTTGGTGAAAGCCATGTGGTCTTCCTCTTTCTTGCGGGTTGTATTCGGAACCGTGGAACAGTCTAGAGAAGGTCAGCGCATTCTCAGGGAAGGACGACGACCTGTGCGGCGAACACGAGTCCGGCGCCGAAGCCGATCTGCAGCGCGAGACCGCCGGAGAGCTCGGGGTGCTCGGCCATCAGACGGTGACTCGCCAGCGGGATCGATGCCGCCGAGGTGTTGCCCGTGGTCTCGATGTCGCGGGCGATCACCGTGGTCTCCGGCAGCTTCAGCTGCTTCGCGAACTCGTCGATGATGCGCATGTTCGCCTGGTGGGGGATGAAGGCCGCGATGTCGGAGGGCTCGACGCCCGCCTTGTCCAGTGCCTCGCGTGCGACCTTGGCCATCTCCCAGACGGCCCAGCGGAAGACCGTCGGGCCCTCCTGGCGCAGCGTGGGCCACGGCACCACACCGTCGCGGAAGTCGGTGAGCGTGCCGTTCATCCCGACCGCGTCGGCCTTGGAGCCGTCGGACCCCCAGACGGCGGGGGCGATGCCCGGTGTCTCGCTCGGGCCGATCAGCGCGGCCCCCGCCCCGTCGCCGAGGAGGAAGGAGATGCTCCGGTCGGTCGGGTCGACGACGTCGGAGAGCTTCTCGGTGCCGATGACCAGGGCGTAGCGGGCTGCCCCGGCCTTGATCAGCGCGTCGGCCTGGGCGATCGCATAGGCGTATCCGGCGCAGGCCGCATTGATGTCGTAGGCAGCGGCGGGGTTCGCACCGACGCGGTCGGCGACGATCGCCGAGACCGACGGGGTCTGCTTCGGGTTGCTGATGGTCGCGACGATCACCAGGTCGACCTGGTCGGCCGGCACACCCGACTTCTCGATGGCCTCGGCTGCTGCCGTGGTGGCGAGGTCGATGGCGTCGGTGCCCTTGTCGGCCCGGGCACGGGTGATGATGCCGGTGCGCTGGCGGATCCACTCGTCGCTGGAGTCGATCGGCCCGATCAGGTCTTCGTTCGGAACGGCATTCTCGCCACGGGCGGCACCGTACGAGTAGATGCGGGTGTAGGCGGGGCCGGTGACCTGGGCGAGGGTGACGCTCATGCGGCTTCTCCGTTCAGCAGCGCGACGGCTGCATCGAGGTCTTCAGGGGACTTCACTGCGACGGTCGGAACGCCGCGCAGGCTGCGCTTGGCGAGCCCGACGAGAGCACCAGCGGGCGCGAGCTCGATCACGCCGGTGACCCCGGCGTCGGAGAACGACTGCATGCACAGGTCCCAGCGCACGGGGGAGGAGACCTGGTCGACGAGATAGCTGAGCGCTTGTGTGCCGTCGGCGACAACGGAGCCGTCACGATTGGTCCACAGCGTGATGTCGGGGTTCGCGGGCGCGACGTCGGCGACCGCGTCGCGGAGGGCCGAGACCGCAGAGGCCATGTAGCGCGTGTGGAATGCACCCGCGACCTGGAGCGGGATCACGCGAGTGCCCTTGAGAGGATCCTCAGCGAGAGCCGCGAGGGCCGGAAGCGCGCCGGCGACCACGATCTGACCGCCGCCGTTGTAGTTCGCGGGGAACAGGTCGAGTTCGGCGAGCCGTGCGAGGAGCGCTTCTTCGTCGCCGCCGAGGACTGCACTCATGCCGGTCTGCTCCTGCGCCGCGGCGTCGGCCATCGCGCGACCACGGATACCGACGAGGCGCATGCCTGTCTCGGCATCGATCACGCTGCTCCCGACGAGCGCCGCGATCTCGCCCACCGAGTGTCCGGCGATTCCGTCGGCGCGCCGCCCGGCCTTCTGCACCAGGGCGTCACCGGCGATCAGGGAGGCCGCGACGATCAGCGGTTGCGCGATGCGCGTGTCGCGGATCGTGTCGGCATCCGACACCGTGCCGTGTTCGCGGAGATCGACCTCTGCGGCATCCGAGTACGCGGCGAGGCGCTCGGCCACTCCGTCGAGCTCGAGCCAAGGAGCGAGGAAACCGGGGGTCTGCGAGCCCTGACCTGGGCATACGACGACAATCACCCACCCAGTCTGTCAACGATTGCGGCGGAGCGGTGGATGATCCATCACAAGATTGCGAGAAACCCTTGTGTGTGGCGTACAGATCCGCCGGTCTCAGCGCTGCGGGCGTCGAAGCGGGACCCGTCGCCGCACCTGTTCGGCGGTCCCGATCGAGCCGAGGATCAGCGCTGTCTGCAGGATGAGCGCCTCGCGGGGACCGGTGGCATCCCACCCGATGACCTCGCTCACGCGCTTGAGTCGGTAGCGCACCGTGTTCGGGTGCACGAAGAGCTCGCGGGCCGTCGCCTCGAGGGAGCGGCCGTTGTCGAGGTAGCTCCAGAGCGTCGTGACCAGGTCTGTGGAGTGCGCCTGCAACGGACGGAAGATGCGCTCGATCAGAGTCTGCTTCGCGAGCGGGTCGCCGGCGAGGGCTCGCTCGGGGAGCAGGTCATCGGCCTCGACCGGGCGGGGAGCGCTGCGCCAGGCGCGGGCCACCGCGAAGCCGGCGAGAGCGGCGCGGGCGCTCTGACTCGCGTCGACGAGAGCCGCGACGGCAGGGCCGAGCACGACGTAGCCCGGACCGAACGACGGCTCGAGCCGGGTCGCGATCTCCTGGAACCCGAGCTCCTCTTCCTCCCCTTCGGCCCCTTCAGCGCGCGCACGCCCGAGGACGAGGACGAGTCGAGAGCCCTGCACACCGATGAGGACGTCGACGGCGAGCTTCCTGGCGGTTCGGCGGACGAGATCCACATCGAACTGCGGGGGTGTGGTGCCGACCAGGACGGCGACCTCGCCGTGGCCGTGCCAGCCGAGTGCCGCGATGCGGCTCGGCAGTTCCTCGTCGGCTTCGCCGGTGAGGATGGAGTCGACGACGAGGGCTTCGAGCCGGGCGTCCCACAGGCCGCGCGCCTCGGCGGCCCTCGCGTACACGTCGGCCGCGGCGAAGGCGACATCGCGCGAGTAGAGCAGGATCGCCTCGCGGAGATCGTTGCCTCTGCCGGCGACGCGTTCCTCGGTGACCTCGACGGTCACCCGGATCAGCTGGAGCGTCTGCTGGAGGCTGACGCTCCGCAGCAGCTCACGCGGAGCCGCAGCGAAGATATCGGCCGCGATCCATGGCGTGGAGGTGGGGTCTTCGTACCACTGGATGAACGACGTGATACCCGCCTGGGCCACCAGCCCGACCGCGGAGCGGCGGGCTGGTGGCATGTCGGCGTACCACGGGAGGGTGTCCTCCAGGCGCTTGATCGTCACCGAGGCGATGTCACCGGAGATCCGGCGCAGCCAGGTGAGCGTCGCGGCCTTGTCCATGCCGGAAGGAGAAGAACCTGTCACCGAGGGCTCAGCTTTCGCCGCCCGCGTTGCCGCTGGTTCCGGCGTTCACATCGTGCAGACGGTACTTCTCGATCGCCTGAGCCGCGAGCGAGCGGTCGACCTTGCCGTCTTCGGCGAGCGACTGCAGCGTGCGGACCACGATCGACGGGCCGTCGATCTTGAAGAAGCGACGAGCGGCTGCGCGGGTGTCCGAGAAGCCGAAGCCATCGGCGCCGAGCGTGGCGAAGCGGTTCGGGACCCACGGGCGGATCTGGTCCTGCACGGCGTGCATGAAGTCGCTGACCGCGACGACCGGACCTTCGGCGCCCTGGAGCTTCTGAGTGAGGTACGCGGTGCGCGGCTCGGCTTCGGGGTGCAGGAAGTTGTGCTCGTCGGCGGCGAGGCCGTCGCGGCGCAGCTCGGTCCAGGAGGTGACCGACCACACGTCGGCGATCACGCCCCAGTCGTTCTTCAGCAGCTCCTGGGCCTCGAGAGCCCAGGGGAGTCCGACACCCGACGCGAACAGCTGTGCGCGGTGGCCCTCGCCCTCGCCGACCGAGACGCGGTGGATGCCGCGGACGATGCCGTCCACGTCCACGTCCTCCGGCTCGGCGGGCATCACGAGAGGCTCGTTGTAGAGCGTGATGTAGTACATCACGTTCGGGTCTTCGTGGTTGCCGCCGTACATGCGCTCGAGACCGGAGCGCACGATGTGCGCGATCTCGTAGCCGTAAGCCGGGTCGTACGAGATCGTCGCCGGGTTGGTGGCGGCGAGCAGGTGCGAGTGGCCGTCGGCGTGCTGGAGGCCTTCACCGGTGAGGGTGGTGCGACCGGCGGTGGCGCCCATGATGAAGCCGCGGGCCATCTGGTCTCCGGCAGCCCACTGAGCGTCGCCCGTGCGCTGGAAGCCGAACATCGAGTAGAAGATGTAGACCGGGATGAGGGGCTCGCCATGCGTGGCGTAGGAGGTTCCGGCGGCGGTGAAGGCCGCGAGTGCGCCGGCCTCGTTGATGCCGACGTGCACGATCTGGCCCTGCGGGCTCTCCTTGTAGGCGAGGAGCAGCTCACGGTCGACCGACGTGTAGTGCTGGCCGTTCGGGTTGTAGATCTTCGCCGAGGGGAAGTACGCATCCATGCCGAACGTGCGCGCCTCGTCGGGGATGATCGGCACGATGCGGTGGCCGAAGTCCTTCGAACGCAGCAGGTCCTTGAGCAGACGGACGAACGCCATCGTGGTGGCGATCTCCTGCGTGCCGGAACCCTTCTTGGGAAGCGCATATGCGGTGTCGTCCGGCAGTGACAGGCCGACGTGCGTCGAGCGGCGCTCCGGCAGGTAGCCGCCGAGTGCCTGACGGCGCTCGAGCATGTACTGGATCGTCTCGTCCTGGGGGCCCGGGTTGTAGTACGGGGGCAGGTACGGGTTCTCTTCGAGCTGCGCGTCCGTGATCGGGATGTGCATCGCGTCGCGGAACGTCTTGAGGTTGTCCAGCGTCATCTTCTTCATCTGGTGGGTCGCGTTGCGGCCCTCGAAGTGCGGACCGAGGCCGTAGCCCTTGACGGTCTTCGCGAGGATGACGGTGGGCTTGCCCTTGTGCTCGGTCGCTGCCTTGAAGGCGGCGTAGACCTTGCGGTAGTCGTGGCCGCCGCGCTTGAGGTTCCAGATGTCGTCGTCGGAGTAGTCCTTGACGAGGGCGGCTGCGCGCTCGTCGCGGCCGAAGAAGTGCTCGCGGACGTATGCGCCGGACTCGGCCTTGTACGTCTGGTAGTCACCGTCGGGGGTGACGTTCATCAGGTTGAGCAGAGCGCCCTCGGTGTCGCGGGCGAGCAGGTCGTCCCACTCACGGCCCCAGACGACCTTGATGACGTTCCAGCCGGCGCCGCGGAAGAACGACTCCAGCTCCTGGACGATCTTGCCGTTGCCGCGCACCGGGCCGTCGAGGCGCTGCAGGTTGCAGTTGACGACGAAGGTCAGGTTGTCGAGACCCTCGTTGGCGGCGACCTGCAGCTGGCCGCGGCTCTCGACCTCGTCCATCTCGCCATCGCCCAGGAACGCCCAGACGTGCGACTGGGACGTGTCCTTGATGCCGCGGTTCTCGAGGTACTTGTTCGACATCGCCTGGTAGATCGCGTTGATCGGGCCGAGGCCCATCGACACGGTCGGGAACTGCCAGTACTCCGGCATCAGGCGCGGGTGCGGGTAGGACGGGATGCCGTGCGGCGCGTGCGACTTCTCCTGGCGGAAGCCGTCGAGCTGGTCCTCGCTCAGGCGTCCTTCGAGGAAGGAGCGGGCGTAGGTGCCGGGGGAGGCGTGACCCTGGATGAAGATCTGGTCCGCACCGCCGGGGTTGTCGGCACCCTTGAAGAAGTGGTTGAAGCCGACTTCGTACAGAGCCGCCGACGAGGCGTAGGTCGAGATGTGACCGCCGACGCCGATACCAGGGCGCTGGGCACGGTGCACCGTGATGGCGGCGTTCCACCGGATCCAGGCGCGGTAGCGGCGCTCGATCTCCTCGTCACCGGGGAACTCGGGCTCGTTCTCGGGAGCGATGGTGTTGATGTAGTCCGTCGTCGGGACCATCGGCACGCCCAGGTGCAGCTCCTTCGAGCGCTTGAGCAAGCTGAGCATGATCTCGCGGCCTCGGCCGTGCCCCTTGGCATCGACCAGCTCATCGAGGGACTGCTGCCACTCGCCGGTCTCCTCCGGATCGCTGTCGAGGGGGCCCTGGGAATAAGGATCCTGGTCGTGCACGGTCACGGGGCGAACCTTTCGTCAAGCTGGCAGGTCATGCCAAGGAAACGGGAAGCGACACGGGCAGTCTTGTCAGCTGTGCACAACGCGCGCCGCAATCAGCCTATCCCTCTTCTACGACACGGGTGCGCATCGGGTGGCCGATACACTGGGTGCACCAGGGCCTTTAGCTCAGCTGGTAGAGCGCCACGTTTACACCGTGGATGTCGTCGGTTCGATCCCGGCAGGGCCCACTGGAGTCGGCGCTTCGTCGCCGAGCTCAAGCCACTTCGCGTCCACGCCTGTCGCCA
>NZ_JBSHGY010000016.1:0-2171 GCF_053618035.1 Microbacterium sp. NPDC055665
CACCGTGGATGTCGTCGGTTCGATCCCGGCAGGGCCCACTGGAGTCGGCGCTTCGTCGCCGAGCTCAAGCCACTTCGCGTCCACGCCTGTCGCCATTGCCCAGGCCAGAAGGACGGCTCGACGAGGGTTCGTTGCCCCGCGCTCGTAGTTGCTCACGGTCTGTCGTGACATGCCGAGTGCCTCCGCTAGAGCGGTCTGGTCCATCTCGGCGATCTCGCGCGCAAGCTCAAGGCGATGCCGAAGCTCGAATCGAGGCTGGCGGCGGTCAACAAGGGTCGCAATCGTCATGTGTCAAACGATAGGACACCGACGGTGACACGCGCAAGTGGGTCGTGCTTTGACATTTGACCAAGCGAGTGTCACTGTTAGTCACATGACAAACGAAGCGACATTCGCCACGACGGCGGAGGCGGCCGAAACGCTCGGAGTGTCAGTCAAGACGATCACGCGATGGGTGACAGCAGAGAAGCTAACGCCGGTCAAGAGACTCCCTGGCAAGCGCGGCGCGATGCTCTTTGCCTCAGCCGACATCGAGGCCCTGCTCGCGCATGAACCGTGGGATGCGGCATGAGCCTCGAAGCCTTCATCTGGGTGTCGAAACTCCCGCTCGACGTCGTGCCTCCTACCGCGTTCCGCGTGCTCCTCATGCTCGCGAACCACGCTCACAGCGACGGACGCAACGTGTGGCGCAAGAAGAGCGAACTCGCCAACGAACTCGGGTGCAGCCTCCGCACGGTCGAGCGAGCCTTCCGTGACCTCCGTGTCCGCGGGCTCATCAAGCACGGCGACCAGCGCCTCACAGAGCACCTCCGTGCGGACCGCAAGCCCGTCGTCTTCGACCTCAACTTCGAGTTCGGACGCGACTACGGCGATGCTCCACTGTTCGCCAACGGCCCGACAACTGCTGTCGGTGCGTCGAACGGTAGCGGCCCGTCACCTGCTGTCGGTGCGTACGGCACGACAAAACTGTCGCGACCCGACGAGATCAGGACCAACGGCCCGACATCTGTTGTCGCACATAGAACCGTAATAGAACCATCTAACTCATCTCTCGTAAGTCCCTACAGAGCGAATGTCGGGGCGTGCGGGCACCCACTCGTCGATGACCGTCACTGCGAGCGGGGATGCCCCGCCGCCCGAGTTCTGGAGCAGACCGCATGAGAATCCACACCGGCACCATCACGGTCACCGATCGGGTGGCCCTGAGTAACGACCTCTTCGAGCTCTCCGAGTCATTCGCCGACGAGGCGAAGCGATGGAGGCCCACGGCGCGCCGAGAGCTTGAGCGCAACTCGCGTCTCCTCGCCGAGATCGCGCGTGGCGTGCTCTCGGGTGCGGCGGACTTCCAGCGGGCCGAGGCCTTTGCCGATGCAGGAGCCACGACGCTGGCTGGCACCCAAGAGCAGCGTCACGCCCTCACAGCGCGCGTCACCCGCCGAGTGAAGCGCGGAGGACGGTTCGCATGAACACCCCCGACTTCATCGACCCTCTGATCGGCCTCCCGCTCGCCGCTCTCCTGACTCTCACGTGGTGGCTCATCGAGCGCCACCACTCCCGCAACAGTTCCACCACACCCACCGAAGGGGCATGGCCATGAACGCCGAGACCAAGATCGACGAACTCGACACGATCACCCTCGCCAAGGGCGCACACTCGAACCCCGAGGAGGGCATGTGCCTCCTCGAAGCCGCATCGTTCGTCGCCGGAGAGGCATTCAGTGACACACCGCAGTGCGTGTCACCGGTCCTCGGATCGTTCGGGCGCTCGCTCAACGACGCGCTCCCGACCGACAAGCGACAGGAACTCGTGCCGCTGATCCCGCGCATCATCGGCACCCGAGGAGACGGCAAAGACGAGCGACGCTCCTACATCGCCCTCGACTGGCTCATCCGCACCCACCTGCCCACCTTCCTTGACCTCGCACTCCCGGACGAGGCGGCCAAGGTTCGGGCTCTCCAGCCCATCACCGACATGGCCACAGCCGAAGCTGCCGGACCCGTCGTGCGCGCCGCAGGGGCCGCCGCACGGGTCGCCGCACGGGACGCCGCACGGGTCGCCGCAGGGGTCGCCGCATGGGACGCCGCACGGGTCGCCGCAGGGGACGCCGCACGGGTCGCCGCAGGGGACGCCGCACGGGTCGCCGCAGGGGACGCCGCACGGGTCGCCGCACG
>NZ_JBSHGY010000016.1:2269-40383 GCF_053618035.1 Microbacterium sp. NPDC055665
GGGACGCCGCACGGGTCGCCGCAGGGGACGCCGCACGGGTCGCCGCAGGGGACGCCGCACGGGTCGCCGCAGGGGACGCCGCACGGGTCGCCGCACGGGTCGCCGCAGGGGACGCCGCAGGGGACGCCGCACGGGTCGCCGCAGGGGACGCCGCACGGGCCTTCCTCGCACCCACTGTCGAGAAGCTCCAGGCGGATGCGATTCGCCTGCTCTCCGAGCAGATGATCGATGCGGCCTGACCTGTTCGATCTGCTCGACCAGGACGAACTGGACGCCGTGGACTGGTCACCCGGTGCACGCGTCCGGTTCGTCCTCACTGAAGAACTGGAGGAGGCGGCATGATCCTGACCTGCTGGCTCGGCGTGCACCAGTGGCGCGTCGACTACTACACCCAGATCGTCGGCACCCGCCTCCACCTCATCGAGCGCGTCTCCTGCGCGCGGTGCCACCTGCTCCGCTCCAAGTCGGACGTCGGCGAGGAGTGATGAGCGATGACCGCCAAGCACCGCGACCCGGAGTACCGGGCCAACGCGCGCATCGTGCAGCAGCAGGTGCGGCGTGCGTGGGCGAGGGGCGACGACGTGCGGTGCTGGCGGTGCCAACGCATCATGCCGCCCGGGTCGCCCTTCGACGTGGGCCACATCCGGCAGCACGGCGGTCACGCGCTCTCGAACCTCGCACCCGAGCATCGCTACAAGGGGATCGGATGCCAGGGCAACCGCGCGCACGGTGGTCGGTCTGCTCATCGTCCATCTTCCGCGAGGGACTCGGTGCCTCGACCTTCGCCGGGCTCGCTGCCGTGGTGACTTCCGGGTCTTTTTTTGGTGGATCGGTCGTACCCCCGCCTTCGGCTCTACAGGCAACCCTCCCCCTGAATTCCCCTCTGAACTGGAGAAAAAATGCGATCACCGTTCGCTGACCTCGACCTGTGGGGCGTCCTCGTCGCTTCGCTCGGCGAGGAGTTCGATCGCCCCGACAACCGCGAGCACGGCGCTCACATCCCGTGCCAAACCCCGGACTTCGTCATCGCAGCTTGCGGCTATCTCCTTGACTGGAATGAGCAGAGCCATGACGACAACGGGATGCCGATGTGCGAGGACTGCCTCGCCGTCGAGCGGTGCCCGCTCTGCGGCGCACGCTTCAAGAGCGGGGGATGGCGATGACCGCCTCGCCGACGCTCACCGATCTGCACGACGAGGCGAACTGGCTCGAATGGCGCTCGCGTATCGACGCGCTCCCGGCGCTGCGCCTGACCGAGATGGTCACCACGGAGCAGACGCGTGCCGAGTGGCTGGAGGGGGCGCGGCTCCTCCGCCTCGATCGGCTCCGCCGCGCGGGTGACGGAGGGAACGGCCCCACCCCGATTCAGCTTGCGGTCGCTGACATCATCCACGCGGGGGCCTTCCTGAACGGGGTGATGGAGCCGCGGCGAACCACCAAGACCACCTCCATCGCGTGCCTCCTGATGGGGCGGTGCGCTCTGCGCGAGGACTACAACTCAGCGTTCACCATGCTCACGACCGGCGCGAAGGCAGGGGAGTGGTTCCGCAAGAACATCGTCTCGCCGCTCCGTCGCGTCTACCCCGACGCCAAGCGCGCGCCGATGACCATCAACGTCGGCAAGGGCACCGAGCACATCGCGTTCGCTAACGGCTCGTGGTTCAACGTGTACTCCCCGAACGGTGAGGGCTTCCGCTCCGGTGGCTTCGATGCGGTTCTCGCCGACGAGGGCGGAGAGGCGACGCCGGAACTCTCCGAAGACATCACGCTCGCCGTGCTCCCGACGATGGACACAAAGCCCGGCGCACAGTTCATCGTCGCCGGGACCGGCGCCCGCTACCGCACCGGCAACATCCTGTGGGAGACGTTGAGCGACCCGACCGCCGCGAGCATCTGGCACGGCATCCCCGAGACAACCGACCCCGCTGAGCTCGAGACATGGGAGCCCACCGAGGAGAACCCGCGGGGCCGCATGCGCGAACTGATCCAGCTGTCGCACCCCGGCGTCGGATACACCACCCCGGTCGAGGCCGTCGAGCGCAACTACAACAAGTTCCCTCGCGAGAAGTTCCTCATGGAGTACGGTGGCATGTTCGGCCTGGAGGGCGTCACAGACACCGTGATCCCGCCTGCATGGTGGGAGCGTGGCGCGCTCGACGCCGAGTTCCCGCCGCCGCCCGCCCGATTCTCCGCGTTCCTCAAGGTCCACCACAACGGCACATCCGCAGCTCTCGCCGTGGCGTGGGAAGTCGAGGAGCCGCGCGACCTCGTGACCGACGCGCTGGAGCTTGACGGCGTGGTCGACGAGCGGCCCAAGCGCCGCGCGATCGGCGTCTGGCACCACCAGAAGGGCACCGACCGGATGGACCGCGAGGTGCTCCTCCGGGCCCGCCGCCACAACATCCCCATCGTCTACGACGACCACGGCCACACCGCCGTCGTCGCGAAGAAGATACAGGCCGCAGCGCCGCGAACAAAGCTCGTCGGCACGAAGCCCCGCGACATCCCGCTCGCAGCCGTCACGCTCATGCAGGGCCTGGAGGACGGGACCGTAGTCCACTACCGCCAGTCCACCCTTGACGCCGCCGTGGGCATCGCGGTCAAGCAGTCCTTCGGCCAGTACGGATCGTGGCGATTCGGTGCCCCGAAGTCCGATCCCGACGCGGACACCGTGTGCCTGGAGGCCGCGGCCGGCGCGCTCCTCTTCCTCGCCGATGCCCCCGTATCCGTCAAGCCCGCCGACGTATTCCAGTTCTAGGAGACGACCAGTGATCCGACTCGACTGCACCCAGATCAGCGTCGTCATCGTCTGCGAGACATGCGGCGTTTGGCATGCGTTCGCCTTCTCGAAGCTCGAAGGATGGGAGCGCGCAGCCGCTCACGAGAAGCGCGCGCACCCCGGCGAGACGCAGGCGCAGGATGCCCTCTCGGAGATGCAGCGGAAGGCGCGACTCGCCGTGTGATTTTCGGCTGTGGGATACCGGCCCGATCTTCATACACATGGGCTTGTGGAACTTCCTCACCGGTGGACCGGCAGTGCAGACATCGCCGATCCTCCCGGTGTCCCCGTTCTCGCCGCAGGACTCACTCACCGAGATCACCGTCGCGCAGCTCTGGCCCGAGCACGACACCACCAAGACGCTGACCGATCAGACCGCTCTCCGCATCGGCCCGGTCAAGCGCTCCTACGAGATCGTGTGTGGTGTCCTCGCCCGGATGCCGTGGCGTGACTACGACGGCGACACCGAGACGGCAGACCAGCCCAAATGGCTCGTCACCACCAAGACCGGCATCGCCCCGCGCAGCCTCCGCTACGGCGTCGTGGGCGACCTGTTCATGCACGGCTGGGCCGTCATCGGCTTCGAACTCGGCGACGACGGATACCCGATCGACGCCCTCCACATACCTCGCGGATGGTGGACGATGAACCCCCAGACCGGCGCGGTCGAGGTCGACAAGGCGGTCGACTCCCGATACACGCAGCTCGTCGTGCCGATCCCGCTGGGCTACGGCTCCAACGGGATCATGTCTGACGGGATCGAGGCGCTCCGTGACGCCCGTGCCATCAACTCCGCGTACCGCGACCGCATCGACAACCCCATCGCTCAGACCATCCTCACCGTCGAGGCCGAGCAGTGGATGGCCTGGACGAAAGAGGAGCGCGAAGAGTTCCGGCAGATGTGGATCAAGGGCCGCCAGAGCGCGAACGGCGCGACCGGCATGAAGCCGAGCTTTGTCACAGTCGACATGCCCGGCGCTCTCCCGTCCGATCTCTTCGAGTCCGGACGTAACGCGAACCGACTCGACATCGCCAATCACGCCGGTCTCCCCGCTGACCTCATCGAAGGCAGCAAGCAGTCCGGCGGCGGTGACATGCACTACTCCACCGAGGCCGGGGGAGCGCAGCGCAACGAACTCTGGGACTTCGGCCTCGCCAAGTTCGCCGACGCGATCGAGGCCCGCCTCTCGCTCGACGACGTGTGCCCTCCTGGCCGCTCCATCCGCATCGACCGGTCGCACTACCTGACTTCCCCCAACCCGACCACACCGATCACGAGTGAGGACTGACATGGATGCTGTGATCATCGACGCCGGAACCCTGGCGTTCAGCGAAGAAGACCTGACCGCCACTGGGCTTCTCGTCCCGTTCGGCGTGAAGTGCCGATCCAACCTCGGAGAGTTCGAGGTCGACGCTGGCGTGTTCTCGCTCCCAGCGGACACGACCGGGGCTGGCCTCAACATCGAACACAAGCGCGAGGACGTCGTTGGCGGAATCGCGAAAGCCTGGGAGCAGCCGGAGGGAGTTCTCGGAACGTTCAAGTTCGCCGACACCCCCGAAGGGCGCATTGCCTACGCGGACGCGAAGTCGGGTAAGCGTAAGAACCTCTCCGCCGAGGTGGCGAAGGTCACCATCCGCGACGGGAAAGCGACCGGCGGACGCTTGTTCGGAGCCGCGCTCGTAGAGCGTCCGGCGTTCGCCGGTGCCACCCTGCTCGCCGCAGAGGACACCGAAGCCACCGTGCCCAGCGAGTTCGACTCGCCCGAGCGCTCCAGCCGCTCCCAGTACGTCACCGAGTTCACCGACGAGGACGGCGCGAAGTGGCGTCGCGTCGAGGAGAACGTCACCACGACCACGGTCACCAAGGTGACCGACGAAACCGAAGCCGCCCCGGCAGAGGAAGACACCGAAGAAGAGGAGTCCACCATGACCGCATCCGCAGTCGCCGAGACCGGGGCCAAGGTCCCCAACACCCTGCTCGGCGGAATGCCCCCGACGCCCGAAGGCGAGGTCGACCTCGGGTCGGTGTTCGCCTCCATCGCCGCGATCAAGAGCGGCATGGGCGACACGTCCGACGCGGAGACGCTGCTCGCCGCGCTGACCGACATCAAGTACAACGCGACCGGTGGCCTCACCACCGCGGCCTCCGGTGTGCTCCAGCCCGCCTGGGTCGGGAAGCTCTGGCAGGGTCGCCGCTATCAGCGGAAGTACATCGACCTCGCCACCCACCTGTTCGGCGGCATCCAGCTCGGAGGCCGCTCCGGCTTCACCATCGATTCGGGCAGTGAGCTCGTGCAGGAGTGGTCGGGCAACAAGGCCGAGATGCCCTCGGGAGGCGCGACCACTGCGACCAAGAAGTCGTCGCTCAAGAAGTACGGATGGGCCGCCGACATCGCCCGCGAGTGGTTCGACCTTGAGGGTGGTGCTGACGTCATCGAGGCCTTCCTCCAGATCGTGATCGACTCCTACGCCCGCGTCACCGACCAGCGCGCGCTGACCGACATCATCGCCGCAGCGGCCACCACGACCGCCGCGAACGACCGCATCGTCGCGCCGGGCACCTACCCGGCCGTCGCCGGTCACGACTACCCCGCAGCGATGGGCATGCTCATCGACGCGATCGAGGCCGTGAACGACGCCGCCGACGAGCCCGCCTTCGCGGTCGTCAACCCCGTCGCGTGGCGGCAGCTGCTCTTCACCCCGAAGGACCTCGTGCCCGAGTACGTGTCGTTCTCGGTGCGCGCCGGTACCGGCGAGGGCGATGCGGACGGCAAGGTCATCGTGAAGAAGGCTCCGCAGTCCTACTTCGCGGGGACCAACCCCCTCAACCCGCAGATCGCAGCGGGCGCGAAGGGCGCTATCGAGTTCCGTGAGCAGGGCACCACGCCCATCCAGGTCGACGCGCTCGACATCGCGAAGGGTGGCGTCGACAAGGCGGTCCTCGGGTACCTGGAGACGTTCGTCGTCCGCCCCGAGTCGCTCATCCTCATCGGCACCAAGAGCGCCTGAGCGAAGCGGGAGCGACGGCAATGGTCACCTGGTACACCGCCGACAGCGAGGAAGCGGAAGCCCGCCTCCTCGCCGCCTGGAGGGATGCTCCACTCGAGAACGAGGAGGTATGCCAGTTCATCCTGGATGCCGCCAAAGACCAGGTGATCGCCTTCGCTCCCGCTCTGCCCATCCCCGTCGAGGGCGAGCCTGTCCCGGACCCGCCGTCGCGGTACGTGTACGCGCAGCTCCAGCAGGCCAAGAACCTGCTCATGGCTGGCAGCGTCGCCCGCGGCGGCGAGTACAGCGAAGGGGAGTTCTCCTACGAGCCGCGCCCGCTCGACAAGGCCATCAAGAACCTGATTCGCCCGATCGACGGGAAGCCCGATGTCTACTGAAACGACTCTCCGTGCGTGGTTCTCCGCGCAGCTGAAGCCGCTACTCCCGTCGTCGTGGCGGTACATCCCGAACCAGGACACCCCGAAAGTCATCACCGTCCCCACGCTCGTCTACAAACTGCTGGAGATCGAGCCTCTTCCCGAGGCTCCGCTCGGCGCTCTGCGTCACCGCATCGTCCTGACGCTCCTCTCTCCGAACGAGGACGACGTGAAGGCCGAGGACGCGCTCGACAACGACGTGATCGAACTCATCACCGCTCTCGACCCGCACTCGACCATCGCGTGGGAGACGGCGCGGAAGGTCCGCGACGAGAAGACATCCCGCCTCGGGTGGGACATCACCGTCACCACCATCACCACGAAGAAGGAGTAAGACATGGTCCAGATCGCCGTCAAGCCGTACGTCCTGCGTGACTGCACCCTCAACATCAAGGACGGAGCCACCGACGTCGGAGACTACGAGCTGCACGTCTCCAAGGTCGAGATCGTCCCGAACACCAGCGTCCAGGTCTGGAAGGGCCTCTCCCCGGCGGCGTCCTACCAGGACATCGCCCCGCTCGACTGGACCGCGAACGTCGACTACGCCCAGGACTGGGAGACGGTCAACAGCTGGTCCCAGTACCTCCTCGCCAACACCGGCAAGAAGGTGACAATGAAGTTCACACCCAAGAAGGGCACCGGACTCAAGGCGGCCACCGTCACCGTCACGCTCCTGCCCGGCACCATCGGCGGCACGGTCGGCACGTTCGCCACCGGCTCCGTCTCCCTGCCGGTCGACGGTCAACCCGCCCTCGCCTGACCATGTCCCGGATCTCGCTCCTCGTATCGCGCGACCTGGCCGTCATGGTCCAGGCCGCGCGATCTCTCCCCGGTGAGGTGACGAAGCAGTTGCGTGCCCACACGCGGCGCGTCGTCGAACCCGCCTTCCAGGAAGAGATGCGGGATCGAGTCGGGACCAAGCTGGAGACGCGGGTGCTGCTCGACACCGCCCGCGTCTCCGTGTCAGACACGAACGTCACCCTCAAGTCCGCGACCATCGGACGCGTCCACGGCGTCCCCGCATCCGTCCTCGCGGGTGCCACCGAGTTCGGCGCGAACCCAGAACGCGCGGTGTCCACGCGCTCCCGGAAGGGCACCCGATACAACCGCCGTCTCGGACCCGTGTTCCGCGCCCCGCGACGCAAGGGGTACGTGTTTCACCCGGCCGTCACCGCGTTCATCCCTCGCGCCGCGGCGCTGTGGTTCCAGACCACCTATCGCACCGTTGCCGAGACCTTCGAGAAAGTTGGGCGCTGACATGTCCGGCGGCTACACCGTAGGCATCGCCTCCGAAACCAAAGCCTTCAAACAGGGCATCGAGTCCGGGGTCATTGACCCGCTGGAGGACGCTCAGAAGGAACTCCTGGAGCTTGGTAAGAGCCGGGGGCCTGAGCAGCTCGAACGCGCCATGAAAGACGCGGAGAAGGCCACTGAGCGCCTCAAGGATGAGACGAAGGACACGGCCGACGCAATCGAGCGCGACTTCCGCGACAGCTACCGCAGCGTCAAGCGATCCTCCGACGACGGCATGCGCGCCGCGAAAGAGGGCATGGAGGACTTCAAGCAGGAGGCGAACCAGACCGCCCGTGAGTCCGCGGCATCCTTCGACGGCTCAGCGGAATCGATCGTTGACGTATTCCAGGAGATCGCGGCGAACGCGTTCGGCGGCTTCGGGCCCGCCGGTGCCGGCGCTGGGCTCGCCGCCGCCGCAGGTATCGGCCTCGCGATGGCCGGATTCGAGGACGTGCAACAGGCTGAGGAGGAGTCCAAGCAGCGCGCCGGAGAGTGGGCTCAGGCCTACGTGGAGGCCGGGGGCAAGGTGCTCAACGCCGCCACCACGACCGCCGTGGCCCTGGACATCGCCACTGATCCTGACCGGTTCGCGCAGGCGAAGGACAACGCGAAGAACTGGGGCGTGGACGTGTCGGTCGCGATTGCCGCGATGGCAGGGGAGACGTGGGCGCTCAAGGCCGCGAACGACTCTCTCGTCGAGACCGAGAAGCAGATCCAGGAGGAGATGGCGAACACCGGCATCCAGAACCAGGAGCTCGTCGACAACCTCACTCAGGTCAGTGCCGCCGCAGGGCAGGGACGCATCGAACTCGACAGGATCACCGGGGAGATGCAGCGTGGTGGTGAGCAAGCCGACGCGTACTCCCGGTACCTCAAGTCCGTCGCCGACAACACCGCGGGAGCGACGACGAAGGTCGACGAGTTCGGGGACTCCGTCACGAACCTCCCGGACGGGACCACGATCTACGTGGACGCCGAGACTGGGCAGGCCACGACAGACCTTGACCTCATCGAGAAGAAGGCCTACGGCGTTCCCGATGCCGTCGTGAACGCGAAGGTGACGGGCCTCAACCAGGTGCGTGTCGACCTCGACGCGCTCACCCGCCCCCGGACGGTGACCGTGAACGCCAAGCTCAGCCAGCAGTTCTCCACGTACTTGGGGTGGGACCAGTGAGCACGATCATCACGCACAGTACGGGCGTCATCACTCCGGAGGTCGTCAACGGCTTCGAGTCCTCGCGAGACATCCGCACAATCGTTCACACGGTCCTCGGCCGTCCCGACCCCGACATCACGCTCCGACCCGCCGGTCTCCAGTCCGGCACCCTCACCCTCGTGTTCTCGACTGGGGCGGCCGCGATCGCCGCGGAGACGGCGTTGCTGTTCCCGCAGGTGCTTGTGCTCTCCGACCCTGACGTGCCCCAAGTCGGCATGTCGTTCGTCGTCGGTCCCGAGGGCCAGGCGAGCACTCGATCTCTCGACCTCGACACGCGGAAAGTCTGGCTGGTCGACCTGCCCTTCCAGGAGGTTTCGGTATGACCGTCATCACCCGCCACACGTACAAGGCCGAGACGGAGGCGGGCACGGAGCTTCCGGTGCTCGGCGGGAACCTCACCCTCGACTCGTCGGCGATCCCGTACGTTACGGCGTCTATCACTGTCCCGTTCACGGGTGCTCTGCTCGACGAACTCGACCCCCGCTCCGGGAGCCGGGTGAAGATCAGCGCGACCCGCGATGGTCACGTTGAGACGACCTACACGCCGTGGGTGGAGCAGGGGCGGAACATCGGTGTGAATCCGAGAGGTGTCAGTTCTGGAGCGGGGTGGTCCCCAAACGATGTTGGCCGCTATCCCGCTGTGAAGGGAGTAACCCCACCAATCGCGCATCCTCTGGGGATCGCGACAGCGGTGGAGAGCAGGAACACCGGAGCCGTCGTGAACGGCGTGGTGGCGTCTATCTACAACCCTGATGGTCTGGGTATCACGGGAACGCCCCAACGCATGCTTGGCGTGTGGGTGCTGGTCACCGAGGCCGGATATCGAATGCAGGCGGGCGCCTCGGGTGTCACCTGGCCCGCAACGGAGATTCCGGCGAATGAGTGGACTTGGGTCCAGACACTTACCCCGGTGGCCGCTGACGGTTACGCCACGGTCTACATCAGCAAGATCACCGGCAACGCGCCGAGCACCGTCCGCGCGTACACGACGGGCCTCCTAGTGAAGGCTGGGTCCTCACCCGTAGGTGACTACTTTGACGGCTCCACGAATCCGGCGGGTGAGCTGGAGCGAACTCGTTGGCTTGGTGCGGCGAACGCGACCGCGGCGGTGCTGGAGACGCGGAGTGTGACAGGGCAGGAGTGGGTACCGGAGAACTTCCGCACGTTCGACCTCGGCATCCGCACTGCCCGCCCGAATCGTGCGGCCGGGACGGTGACGCTCGACCTCGCCTCCGACGAGGCGCTGCTCGCCGATCACGCGCTCCTCGATGACCTGCCGATCCAGTCGATCACCCTCGTTGACCCGATCGGAATCCGCTACCTCACGGACCTCGTTCTCGGCGAGGGCATCGGCGCGGAGTTGGAGCCGGGCACGGAAGACGCCGACGTGACGCCACGCTTCGAGGTCACGAACCTGCTCCGCAATCCCGCCGTGGCCGGGTCGACCCTGAATTGGTCGGCGGCGGGTGGATGCACGATCGCTTACGGCTCCTCCGGGTCGTCGGGGTATGTGCGTGTCGTGCCGAACGCGGGTGCGGCGAACGGTGCTGTCATGGCGATTGACAGCTCGAAGTTCAATGTGGCCGCGGAGCCTCGCCGCTTGTACGTGTTCAGTCTCGACGTGCGCGCGGAAACCGCGGGTGGCCGCGGCTATCTCGGGATTCAGTACTACGACCGGCAAGGCGCGCTCATCAACACCGGCCCGTTCTGGGAGCAGGAGATCGGCGTCGCGACGCAGCGACTCAAGGTGGCGTTCGAGGCTCCCATGAATGCCGCGGCCGTCGCGCCGTTCTTCCGGTTCACAACGAACCGCGTCTACCGCCTCGACAACGGTCTCCTATACGACGGAACCGACGACACCTGGTATGTGCCGGGTTTCTCCGGCGGCGACGCGGAAGACGGCTACTACACGTACCGTTTCGAGGGCCCGGCGGACGACTCCCCGAGCGTGCGCACCCCCAACCCGTACTACGAGCAGTCGTCAGAGACTATGAATTGGCGTGCCGGCCAATCGGGGCTGGAGTTCCTCCGTGGCCTCCTCATGGCAAAGGGCTTCCGCCTCGTCAACGACGAGCAGCGCAAGTGGTCACTTCGCAGGGAGAGTTTCCGTAACGCCGGGTCGCAGACGTGGACGTGGGGCGAGAACTTGATCGACGTCGACGAGTCGATCTCTCGCGACGACGACACCTGGTTCGACGCCGCGGTCTACACGTTCTCCCGAGACGGTCGCATCCGGCGCACGGACGCGTACGGCCTCACCCTCACCCCGACGAAGGTGTTTCACCGGAGGTTCGATGACTACACCTCGTATCCCGGCCAGGGACGGGCGCAGAACGTCGTCGAGCGCGCGCAGGGCATGGGCCGCAAGATCACCGTCACCGGCATCCCCACATGGACCGAGACGACCGACCAGCCCCTCACGGTCACTCTCGACGACGACACCACCCTGACCGGTATCGCCGCGAGCGTCCGATTCAACTTCGACGACGACACCGTGACGGTCACCACCCGCGAGACGGAGGACGTGTGATGGGCGGCCTCGTCATCGAACAGGTACGCCCTGGCGTCGAGTTCATCCCCGACGCCGCGGCCGCGTTCCGTCGCGCCGAGGCACAGGTCCGTGCCGAGTTCGGCCGCGACATCGACGCCAACTCCACGTACCGGTCGAGGGCGAAGCAGCTCGGCATGTACAACGCGTGGCAGGCCTACATCTCGGGACGTGGTCCGTATCCCGGGCACTCGAAGGCGCTGCACCCCGACGACCCGCTCGCCTTCCACGTCGCCGGGCTCGCGATCGATTCCGACGATTGGCGGGTGGCGCGCATCGTCGAGATCCTCGCTGAGAACGGCTTCATCCGGAACCGGCTGAACGTGGCTGGCGAGCAGCACCACTTCGAGTACATCCGTGCTCGGGATACCCACTACGGAGAAGAGGTGGACGACATGTCCGCGAAAGCAGAGAAGCAGATTCAGGCGATCCACGACGCGATCTTCCGAGGCGGGAACTCGATGCCGGACGGCAAACGCTCCATCGGCGCATCCCTCGCGAACATCGCCGAGAACGTCGGCCCGATCCGACGCTCCACAGGGCCGGTGAGCATCCGTCAGGAGATCGCGGACACCAAGACCAAGGTCTACGCCCTGGAGGCCGCCGTGAGCGCTCTGGCGACCTCCCAGGGGGCAGACCCGGACGTGATCCTCCAGGCCGTCGAGAAGGGCGTGAAAGACGCCATGCGCGACGTGAGCTTCACCGTGGACGTCGAGTAACACCAGAACCGGAAGGCACCATCATGAACACCCTGCTCTCACCCGCTACCCGACGATGGATCTACAGCATCTGCATCGCGGCCGTCCCGGTCCTGGTGTACTTCAAACTGCTCCCGCCAGAGGCCGCCCCGGTGATCCTCCCGCTCGTCCTGGCCGTGCTCAACGTCAACGAGCCCGCCGCCGAGCCGGATCGGCGAGAGTAGTGGCCGAGGTTGCCGAGGCGGCCGCGACTCTCGCCGTCGTCGTCGCACGTCTCGACGACGTGCGCGAAGACATCAGGGATCTGCGCACTGATCTGTCAACGCACCGAGCTGAGATGGTCTCCCGCGGTGAGTGGGAGATGCGTAACCGCGCGGTGGATTCCCGATTCGAGAATCAGGGTCGCGAGATCGCCGAGCTCAAAGCCGCACGGGCGCCATGGTGGTCGTGGGCATCCGTCGTCGTTTCCGCGCTGGCGTTCGCGTGGGTGATTCTCGGACCCGTGCTCACGCGGTAGCCGCTGAGCTACTTCCCGGCCTTCATCCGCTCGACCTTCGCCTGGAACGCGCGGTCCTCGATGAGGGCGTTCTTGATCGCGTTCTTGACGACGAAGTAGAGCAGCGCGAGGCCGACCGCAACGCTGACCGCCGACACGATGATGACCGACACGATGTCCATGCTCATGCGGCGAGCTTAGCGGCACCCCGCCCGGAGTGCTCGGGCACGATGCGAGGAGCGAGCGTGCGGATACCATCCTGTTTCCGCCGCTCGCTCACCTGCGTGTAGATCTGGGTCGTCGACAGGTGCTCATGCACGAGCAGCTCCTGGACCACCCGGATGTCGACGCCCTGCTCCACGAGGTCGGTTCCGAACGCGTGCCGGAGCGAGTGCGGGGTGAGCTTCTCGTCGAGGATGCCCGCCCGCTTCTTCGCCTTGGTGATGAGGTCGGTGACGGACGACGGGCGGACGTGCCCGCCGGAGCCATCGCGGGCGGGGAACCAGTAGCCGTCGGGCGGCATCGTGAGCGACAGCTCGGCGATGACCTCGTGGAGCGGCAGACGGCGCACCTTCCCGCCCTTGACAACCGTGCCGATGGTCATGCCGGTGCGGTCGATGTCGTGGCCGTGCACGCGCGCGATCGATGACACCCGGAATCCCTGGTAATAGCCGAGGAGGATCATCGCGCGCGTCTTGGTGTATGCGCCGCCCTCCAGCATCGCGTCGATCTGCTCGGCGCTGAACGGCCGCGGCTGACCCTTCGGCACCCGCACCACCGGGAGCTTGGTCGCGGGGTTGTCGTCCCGGAGGCCCTCCTCGTGCAGGAACGTGAAGAACGCGATGAGCGCGCCGCGCTCGGTGCGGCGTGTGCCCGCGCTCACGGGTTCGTCGCGGCCGATGTAGCGGCGGAGCGTGAATACGTCGCACTCGACGAGCATCCCGGTCTTGCGTGCGAACGTGGTCAGGATGCTCCTACGATTGCGGATGGTCGTGACGGCGAGGTTCTGCGCGCGCTGGTAGTCGATGAACATCTCGAGCGCGGTGGCGTCCTGGAACTGCATGGTTACTCCCTCGGTTGAGGCCCCCTCTGAGCCTGTGATCTGACCGTATGGATTCACGAGAATGCGCCGCGACGACCAACGCGCCCAGGAATCACGTCGATTCACTGAGCGCGTCGTTCACGCGGCTGTCCAGCGGTTACGGTGTAGCCAGCTCGGAAGACGTGATGCGGGCGAGACACGATGCACCGCGCCAAATCGACGTGCCGAGTCGACCTGTCCAGCCACAGCGCTCGCACCCGCTCCCGATGCATGCAGCGCAGCGCATCTGCTTCACGGTGAGTGGTGCGTAGTCGTCCATGTCGAACAGAGCATCGCTCATGATGCCCTCGCTGCGAAGATGTCTACGACGGGTGCCAACCGCTGCGACTCCACCGTGGATGTCGTCGGTTCGATCCCGGCAGGGCCCACATCCTCACCGCGACCCCTGGTGGTCGCCGCCCTGCAGTCCTAGGCTCCCCGCATGGGTACCCTGACCTTCTGCATCAACGTCACCCTCGACGGCTGCGTCGATCATCGGGAGGGGATCGCCGATGAGGAGACTCATCCCCTCTTCACGCGGCTCCTGGATGAAGCCGGCGCGATGCTCTGGGGGCGCACCACCTACGAGATGATGGAGAGCGCCTGGCCGGCGGTCGCCCGCGGAGACGTGGAAGCGGACGCCACGATGCGCGAGTGGGCGGTCAAGCTCGACGCCAAGCCCAAGTACGTGGTGTCATCCACCCGCGAGGACTTCCCCTGGGCCAACAGCCACCGCATCATCGGTGATCTGCGCGAGGGCGTGCAGAAGCTCAAGGACGACACGCCGGCCGGAGTGCTTCTCGGCAGCGCCTCGCTGGCGACCGAACTCGACCGGCTGGACCTGATCGACGAGTACCGGTTCCTGGTCCATCCGCGGATCGCCGGGCACGGCCCGACCCTTTTCGAGGCCGGTCTACCGAGTACTCGGCGACTCGAGTTGGTTTCCGCGACTCCGCTCCGCAACGGGGCGATCATGACGCACTACCGACGGGCTGATTGACTCCTCGCAGCGAGGAGCGACCTACCTCGACCGAGTCCTCAGCGCAAGGCCTGCGGGCGCTCGCGTCTCCAGCGCGTACCCTCGGATGCACGGCAAGACTCGATGATCGAGGGACGGGGAGGTCTCACACGTGGCGCGACGCATCGTCATCAGCGGAGCATCGGGACTGATCGGTTCAGCGCTCGTGTCTTCGCTCCGCGCTGACGGAATCGAGGTGACGACTCTCGTCCGACGCGCTCCGCGAGCGGAGAACGAGACGCAATGGGAACCGGGGGAGCGCGCCCTCGATCCGGACGTCCTCGCCGGAGCCGAAGCGATCGTCGCACTGGGTGGTGCCAGCGTCGGCCGTCTGCCGTGGACCAAGCGCTACCGTCGTGAGTTGGTCGACTCGCGTCTGCAGGCGACCAGGACGATCACGACCGCTCTCCGTTCCCTGCGGTCCGACGCCCCCGCACTCGTCTCGGCATCCGCCGTGGGCTACTACGGCTCCGCCCCGGGCGAGATCCTCACGGAGGACTCCGCCGCCGGTCAGACCTTCTTGGCGGACCTCACGGTGCGCTGGGAGGCCGAGGCCCGTCAGGCCGAGGACCACACCCGGGTCGCACTGCTGCGCACGGCCCCGGTCATCCACCGGCGCGGCGTCCTCAAGCCCCTCATCCAGCTGACTCGGTTCGGCGTCTCCGGTCCGCTCGGACGAGGGACGCAGATGTGGCCGTGGATCTCGCTCGATGACGAGGTGGCAGCGATTCGTCATGTGCTCGATCACAAGATCACCGGACCCGTGAACCTGACCGGACCCGCACCGGCGTCCGCCAACGACATCGGCCGTGCCCTCGCCACCCGCATGCACCGTCCGTTCTGGCTCCCGGCACCGGCGTGGGCGCTCCGCCTCGCGCTCGGCGACGCCGCGGAGTCGCTGCTGCTGCCGGACGCGGACGTGCGTCCCCAGGTGCTGGAGCGCACGGGGTTCCGGTTCGCGCACGCGACCGCGGCTGCCGCCGTCGCGGCGGCGCTCTGAGGTTCTCACGGGACCACCACTCCCGGAGCGGAACCCTCCACTGCAAGACTGAGCGCATGGAGATCATCGAGAACTCGAAGCTCACGGTCGTCGGCGCGGGAAGCGTGGGATCGAGTGTCGCCTACGCGGCACTGATCCGCGGATCGGCGCGCCACGTCGCGCTGTACGACATCGCGACCGAGAAGGTCGAGGCCGAGGTGCTCGACCTCGCGCACGGGACGCAGTTCACCGGTTCGAGCGACATCATCGGGGGAAGCGACATCTCGGTGGCGGCGGGCTCGCACGTCGTGGTGATCACCGCCGGGGCGAAGCAGAAACCGGGTCAGACCCGCATCGAGCTCGCCGAGGTGAACGCGGGCATCATCCGCCGCATGATGCCGGATCTGCTCGAGGTCGCGCCGAACGCGATCTACGTGATCGTCACCAACCCCTGCGACGTGCTGACCGTGATCGCGCAGGAGGAGACCGGGCTCCCGCCGGAGCGGATTTTCGCGTCAGGCACTGTGCTCGACACCTCCCGACTGCGCTGGAAGCTGGGGGAGCGCGCCGGAGTGTCGACCGCCAGCGTGCACGCGTACATCATCGGTGAGCACGGCGACACGGAGTTCCCGCTGTGGTCGCGGGCGACCATCGGCACGGTCCCGATCCTGGAGTGGGAGACGCCGGACCACCCGCGATTCACCCTCGATGAGCTGCAGGACATCGCGGTCGACGTGCGCGATGCCGCATACAAGGTCATCCAGGGCAAGGGCGCGACCAATTATGCGATCGGTCTGTCCAGTGCGCGGATCGTCGAGGCGATCCTCCGCGACGAGCACGCGGTGATGCCCGTGAGCACCGTGCTGCGCGACTTCCACGGACTCGACGGCGTCGCTCTGTCCGTCCCCTCGATCGTGAGCGCGAAGGGTGCGGTTCCGATCCGGAACACCTCGTTCTCGAGCGACGAGCTGGCGCTGCTGCGCCAGTCGGCGGATGCGCTGCAGGCGGCCGCCGCGGATCTGCGCCGCTGAGAGGCACCGGCGCGAACCGGTGCCTCTCGCTCTCACCGGCCGTGCGGATCCGTGCGGTTGAGGGTGGCGACGACCTGGTCGTAGTCACGCCGGGCTTCGCCGTACCGGAGGAACTTCACGCGCTGGACCTGGATCTCCGCCGCATCCGGTTGCGACTCGAGCAGCCCCATCACCTCGTCGATGAACTCGTCGAGCGGCATCGCGGCCTCGTTCTCCTCATGCCCGGGCATGAGGGCGGTGCGCACCGCCGGCGGTTCCAGCTCGAGAACCGACACCGTCGTATCCTCGAGCTGCAGGCGCAGCGATTCGCTGAGCATGTGGATCGCGGCCTTGCTCGCGTTGTACGTGGGCGTCACCCGGAGAGGGGCGAAGGCGAGTCCGGAAGAGACCGTCATGATCGTCGCGTCCGGCTGCGCGCGCAGGTGCTCGATGCAAGCGGCGATGAGGCGGATCGGCCCGAGGATGTTCGTGGTGACCGTCTCCTCAGCCGTGGCGAGGAAGCTCGACGGGGCTGTCCAGTCCTCGGTGCGCATGACACCGGCCATCGTGATGAGCACGTTCAGTTCGGGGTGCTCGGCGAGTACCGTGCGTGACGCGTCGTCGATGCTGCCCGCATCCGCCGTGTCGATCCGCACCGTGTGGATGCCGGGATGTTCGGTGGCGATCGCCGTGAGGCGGTCCTGGCGACGCCCGCCCACGATCACCGTGTTGCCACGGTCGTGGAGGCGCACGGCGAGCGCGAGCCCGATGCCGCTGGTCGCACCGGGGATGAAGATGGTGTTTCCGCTGATGTTCATGTCCCCAGCCTCGGCGCCGCCCGGCTGCTGCTCCAGAGAGCGGTCATCCAGGGATCGGCGGTCCCTGGAACGTGCGCCGATGCCGGTGGATACTTCAGGAATGGATCGTGATGCTCTCGCCGAGTTCCTCCTCCGTCGGAGGGAGTCACTGACCCCTGCAGACGTGGGGCTCTCCACGGGCGCGCGCCGTCGTACCGCGGGGCTGCGCCGCGAGGAGGTGGCCCAGCTGGCGATGATGTCGACCGATTACTACACGCGCCTCGAACAGCGGCGAGGACCGCAGCCCAGCGTGCAGATCCTCACCTCGCTCGCCCGTGCGCTGCGGCTGACCGAAGACGAGCGCGACTACCTGTTCCGGCTCTGCGGACACAGTGCTCCTGACCGCGCCCGCGTGACCGACTATGTGCGGCCCGGCATCCTGCGCGTGCTCGATCGACTGCACGACACCCCCGCCTTCGTCGTCTCGCTGCTCGACGAGGTGCTCGTGCAGAACGATGCCTCCCGCGCGCTCGTGGGCGACGCGAGCGCGCTCACCGGGCTCGACCGCAGCGGCATCTACCGGTGGTTCGCCTATCCGGACGATGAGCGGCGCCGGTATCGCGAGGTCGATCACCCCCGACAGGCACGCGCGCTCGTCGGGTCGCTGCGTGCGGCCCACGGCGTGATGGGGGCTCGATCACGAGCGGGTGAGATCGTCGCAGAGCTGACGGCCCGCAGCCCGGAGTTCGTCGAGCTGTGGGACGCGCATGAGGTGAGCCGCCGGTTCGAGCAGCACAAGGTCATGGTGCACCCCGAGCTCGGTGAGATCGAGGTCGACTGTCAGGCGCTCTTCACCGAAGACGAGTCGCAGGCGCTCATCGTGCTCACGGCGGCGCCGGGCAGCGAGGCAGCGAGCAAACTCGAGTTCCTGCGGGTGCTGGGGACCCAGAACGTCTGACCCGACGCCGGTCAGGACTCCTCGTGGGTCCTCGGGTCGGCGTCGAACAGCCGGCCGTCGGGGCGTCCGAGTGCGGTGATCGCAGACACCTCGGCGTCATCGAGCACGATCTCGGCCGCCGCGAGGTTCGCCTCCTGGTGCTCCCGCGACGACGCCTTGGGGATCGACACCGTGCCCCGGGCGACGTGCCACGCGAGGACCGTCTGCGCCGGGGTCGCACCGTGCGCTGCGGCGACCTCATGGATCACCGCCTCGTCGAGCAGCTCCTTGGCACGCCCGAGAGGGCTCCACGCCTCGGTGAGGATGCCGTGCTCGCGGTGGTACGCGAGCTGCTCCTCCTGCGGGAAGTACGGGTGCACCTCGATCTGGTTGACGACGGGGCGCACGCCGGTCTCGCGCTCGATGCGCTCCAGGTGCTCCGGCAGGAAGTTCGAGACGCCGATCTGCCGCACCACCCCACGCGCCTGCGCATCGACGAGTGCTGCCCACGCCTGGACGTACTCGTCCTGGCTCGGGTTCGGCCAGTGGATGAGGTGCAGGTCCGTCGCGTCGAGCCCGAGGCGCGAACGGCTCTCCTCGATGCTGGTGCGCGCCTTCGCGGATGGGTGGTGGCGTCCGGGCAGTTTCGTGGTGACGATGATCTCCGAGCGGTCGACGCCGGACGCGGCGACGCCTCGGCCGACCGATCCCTCGTTCTCGTAGTTGAAGGCCGTGTCGATGAGGCGGTATCCCGCTCCGATGCCCCCGGCGACGGCATCTGCTCCGGCATCGCCGTTGAGCGCATACGTGCCGAGCCCGATCGCCGGGAGGGCGAAGCCGTTGTGGGCGGTGAAGGTGGGGACAGTGGTCATCGTGACTCCTCCGGTGCGTTTCCTCCGAGCGTACGCTGGGGGAATGACAGCGGAGGCGGACATGGCGTCGGATGACATCGTGATCGAGGATGCGGCGCGATGCCCGTGCTCGTCGGGCGATGTGTTCGGATCCTGCTGCGGTCCGCTGCTGCAGGGCGCGCCGGCTCCGACCGCCGAGCGCCTGATGAGGTCGCGGTACACGGCGTTCGGTCTGCGCGACGCGACGCACCTGCTGCGCACATGGCACCCGACGTCGAGACCGCGCACGATCGACTTCGAGCCGGATCTCGAATGGCGGCGACTGCTGGTGCTCGATCGTCTGGCCGGCGGTCCGTTCGACGACCGGGGTGTCGTGGAGTTCGAGGCCCTCTGGCGCCAGGGCACCGAGCGAGGGTCTCTGCATGAGCGCAGCCGCTTCGTCCGCGAGGATCGGCAGTGGTACTACGTCGACGGCGACGTGCGCTGATGGGCGGATGTCGCCGCAGCGACTAGATTTGAGAGCGTGAACGCCAGCCCCGAGAACCAGCGCACCCTGCTCGACATCGCCGACCTCGACCGGCGCATCGCGCAGGCCGAGCGCGCCCGCACCAAGCCGAGCCAGGCGGGGCGGATCACCGAGCTCGTCTCCATCCGTCAGGAGCAGCTCCGCGAGCTCACGACACTCACCGGTACCCGCGACGACGTGCGCACCGAGCTGAAGCGGCTGGAGTCCGATGTGGCCGTGGTCGAGGCGCGACGCAACCGTGACGCCGAACGACTCGCCGCATCGACCAACTCGAAAGACGCGCAGGCGCTCGAGCACGAGCTCGCCAGCCTCGCCCGGCGGCAGAGCGACCTCGAAGATGCCGAGCTCGACGTCATGGGACGGCTCGAAGAGGCAGAGGCCGCGGTCGCAGCACAGCAGGCGCTCCTCGAGACGACCACTTCCGAGGGGTCGGCCCTGACCGCGCAGGCCAAGGCCGATGTCGCCGCGGCGACCGAATTGGGAGCGCAGCTCGCCCGCGATCGGGCAGCCGTGGCCGAGGGCGTCTCGCCGGAACTCCTGGCCGAGTACGCGCGTCGCGCGACGAACAGTGCCGGCGCCGCACTTCTCACCCGCGGCACCTGCGAGGGCTGCCGCATCCTGCTTCCCAGCACCGATCTGAACGACATCCGCCGCGCGGCGGACGACCTCGTGGTCTCCTGCCCCGAGTGCGGCTGCATCCTCGTGCGCACCGAGGAATCCGGGCTCGCATGAGCGGTGCCTGCGCCCGCCACCGATGACAGCGCCGGCGTCGGGCATCGAACGACGAATCGCGCTCATCTCCGTCGGTCCGCAGGAGTATGTCGCGATCGAGCTCGACGCGGATGACGAGGAGCAGAACCGTACGTCTCTGCGTGCCGAGGAGCTCCCGGGGTGGGTCCGCTCCGCCGAAGACGCCGATGCTCCGCGGTGGATCATTCGCACCGCTGCGGAGACCTATGCCTTCCTTCTCGGCGACGGCGTCCGCATCTCTCGCAGTCACGATCTGGTGCTGTGCCACGCGATCCTGCGCGACACCTCCGCCGTGCCCACCCCGCTTCCGGGAGCGCACGAGTGGGAACGGCGCGAACCGACCGTTGCCGCGCCGTCGCTGTTCGACGTGTTCGATGACGCGAGCGGAGACGATCCGATCGGCACGATGCTCGATCAGTACCGAGCCCAGCGCGAAGTGATGGCCGCAGCGCCGGATGGACGCCTCACGCTGCTGTGCGCGGCGGAGTCGGCGGGCGGACTCATCGCGGAGGAGATGCGGGCCGCGGGATTGCCCTGGGACGAGGGCGTGCACGATGCGATCCTGACCGAAACGTTGGGCACCCGCCCGGTCGCCGGCGGGACGCCGAGCCGCATGGTCGAGCTCGGCGATCGGGTGCGGGAGCTCCTCGGCGACCCCTCACTGCATCTGGACAGTCAGCAGAAACTGCTCAGAGCGCTGCATCGCGTCGGAGTGCAGGTGGAGTCCACGAGCCGGTGGGAGCTCGCCGAGCACGATCACCCGGTCGTCGAACCGCTGCTCGCATACAAGAAGCTCTCCCGTCTGCTCAGCGCCAACGGCTGGGCCTGGCTCGCCGAGTGGGTGCACGAAGGTCGCTTCCGTCCCGTGTACATCCCCGGCGGCGTGGTCACCGGGCGCTGGGCCTCTGCCGGCGGAGGCGCGCTTCAGCTTCCGCGGAGTCTGCGCCCCGCGGTGCGGGCCGACCCCGGATGGACTCTCATCGTGGCGGATGTCGCGCAGCTGGAGCCGCGGATGCTCGCGGCCATGGCCTCGGATGAGGCGATGGCCCGGGCGGCGCGGGGGAGCGATCTCTACGCCGGTGTCGTCGCCTCCGGAGCAGTCGCCACGCGGGAGGAGGCGAAGTACGCCGTCCTCGGGGCGATGTACGGTGCCACGACCGGTGACAGCGGGCGGCTCGTCCCGCGTCTGAGGAAGGTCTATCCGCGCGCCATGGCACTCGTCGATGCGGCGGCGCGCACGGGCGAGGACGGCGGCATCGTGTCCACCTGGCTCGGCCGGTCGTCACCCCGACCTTCGGTGGAGTGGATGCGTCTGCAGGCGGATGCCACCGGCGCCGATGCCGATCCGGCGGTCGTGGCACTCGCCCGCCGCCGGGCCCGCGACTGGGGGCGGTTCACCCGGAACTTCGTCGTGCAGGGCACGGCCGCGGAGTGGTCGCTGATCTGGCTCGCCGAGATCCGTCATCGCCTGCGGCAGATCCCCGAGGGGTACACCACGGCCGCAGCATCCGCTCCCTTCGCGCAGGCACCGCACCTGGCGTTCTTCCTTCACGACGAGGTCATCCTGCACGTGCCGCAGGAACACGCTGAGACTGCTGCCGACGCCGTCCGCGAGGCGGCCGCCGTCGCGACGACCCGTCTCTTCGGCTCGTTCCCGATCGACGTGCCCCTGGACCTCCGGATCGCAGAGTCCGCCGAGAAGTAGGAATGACCTCCCGAGAAGTAGACTGGGAGTGCGAATGGGTCGACTGGACGGCCGCGTGGCGGGTGACCGCACCGAGGAACGTCCGGGCTCCTCAGGGCAGGACGGTGGGTAACGCCCACCCGGAGCAATCCGCGAGAAAGTGCCACAGAGAGTAGACCGCCCCGCAAGGGGTAAGGGTGAAAGGGTGGTGTAAGAGACCACCGGGGGCCATGGTGACATGGCCCGCCAGGTAAACCTCGTCCGGAGCAAGGTCAGACAGAGGATGATGACGCGGCTCGCCGAGTCCTCGGGTAGACCGCTAGAGTGCCACGGCAACGTGTCGCCGAGAGAGATGGCCGTCGAAGGGGCGAAGAACCCCGGAACAGAACCCGGCGTACAGGTCGGCCCATTCGCACAGCACAATTTGACGGGTGTTCGTCCGGACCACTGTCGTCGCCGGCGCGCAGGATCATGCCGTCACGCAGGCGGTGTGTACATCCACGTCGTCTGGCTGGCTGCTCCACCTGAACTCGCCCAGTCGGCTCCACCGAGAACGATCAGCTTCTCGTCTGCCCACAGGGCAGGGCCGGCCGCGAGTGCTGCGCCATCCGGTCGCCCCAGGACGGTCCAGCTGTCCCGTTCACCGTCGTAGAGATAACCGCCGCTGAGCGCGAACCGTCCGGACGAGATCACCTCGGAGATCCAAGCGTCCTGCAGGGGCGCCGGCGGATCGGTCAAAGGCGACCAGGATCCATCCGGCAGGGTCATCGATCCGCCGTACGGATATGTTCGTCCCCAACTCCCCGCCTCGCCACCGTCAGCGCCGCCGAGGTGCGGGTCCACGAGACGGCTGCCCGTCCACATCCAGGTCCACCCGCCGATCTGCCGTGTGTCCGGCAATCGCGCCCATCGGCCCGACGCCCTGTCATAGAGCGCCGCGATCGTGAGAGCGGGTTCATCGGAGCCCGGACTGGGGACAAGCTCTTTGGCCGTCAGGACCAGACCCGTCGGTGTCGGGGTGATCAGTCGGTCGAACGTGAGACCGAGGGGGTCAGGGGGAAGTTCTGACCATCGGCCCGATATCGCGTCCAGCACCAGATCTGCCGAAGTACCGTGCTCATCGGAACCAGATAGGAAGAGGACTCGATCACCATCAGCTAGCAATGTGCGTGGCACCGAGTCGGGCGCATCCAACGTGTCCCACCGATCCGCCCCCACGTCGTACGCAAGAAGGACGGATCCGGAAGACCCGCGGGTGACCGAGATGAACAACCGTCCGCCAGCGAACGCAGCCGGTGACGGTGGGATGTCGATGGGGGCCTCGCGCAGCACTCGCCACGTGCCCAGCACCGGGTCGAACGCGGCACCGTCTCGAGCGAACTCTCCCCACTCGCAGTCCGCGTTCGGCGGACACGCCCGCCCGGTGCCACCTCCCACCACGAACACCTCCGAACCAGACCAGGCGAGAGTCGTCAGCGTCCGCGCAGGCAAGGGGAAATCGTCCACCTGACTCCACCCGGTCGACGCCTCGGTGGCGTCTATTGCTTGTCCCGGTCCAGCGCACCCGCCGAGCCCGAGAACAGACGCGACAGCGACCGCGACCAGTCCGATCCCTGCCCGCGGCACGCCCATACCCAACAGTGTCGTCGCATCGACGATCGTCTCGCGCAGACAGCAGAAGGCCCCGATGACATCACAGTCATCGGGGCCTTCCTCGTCAGGAGTGGTGGTATCTCAGTCGCCGGCGAGAGATGCCGCGCCGATGATGCCCGAGTTGTTGCGGTGGATCGCCGGGACGATCGGGGTCTTGAGGTCGAGCAGCGGGAGGAAGTCCCCGGCGTTCTTCGAGACGCCGCCGCCGACCACGAACAGGTCGGGGCTGAACAGGAACTCGATGTGCGAGTAGAACGCCTGCAGGCGCTCCGCCCACGCGGCCCAGCTGAGGCCCTCGCGCTCGCGCGCCGAGGTCGCGGCGTACGTCTCGACGGACTCGTACTCACCGAAGTTGAGGTGGCCCAGCTCGGTGTTCGGCAACAGCACGCCGTCGTAGAGGAAGGCCGAGCCGATGCCGGTGCCCAGGGTCGTCAGCAGGGTGAAACCGCGCACGTCCCTGGCCGCTCCGTGGCGAGCCTCGGCGACGCCGGCGGCATCCGCGTCGTTCACGAACACGATGTTGCGGCCGAGGCCGTCGCGGAAGAAGCGCTCCGCATCGAAGTCGATCCATTCCTTCGACACGTTCGCCGCGGAGAGCGTCTTGCCGCGCTTGACGATCGCCGGGAAGGCGACACCGAGCGGGAGGGTCGAGTCGTGCACGTCGAGAGTCTTCAGAACGGTCTGCACGGCGTTCAGGACATCCTGCGGCGATGCGCCTTCAGGAGTGGGGACACGCACCCGGTCGGATGCCATGATTCCGTGCTCGAGGTCGACGATTCCTGCTTTGATTCCCGTGCCGCCGATGTCGACGCCGATCGCTTTTGCCATGGGCGATAGCTTAGCGACAGCGGTGCACGCCAGTAGGATCGATGACATCACGTGAAGAAGGGACAGGCATGTCTGACGGTGACCACAGGTACTGGTACAACTCCGAGACCGGCGAGGTCGAGTTCGGCATGATCTCGCCCTCCATCGACCGGATCGGGCCCTTCGACACGGAGGCCGAAGCCCGCCGTGCGCCCGAGGTGCTCCAGGAGCGCTCGCGCGCCTGGGCCGAGGAGGAAGCCGTGGAGCAGGGCTGGGACGTCAAGGGCTCTCAGAACGCGGGCGACGCAAAGGGCCAGGGCGCAGAGTAGCCATGGACAAGCAGAGGGACTTCGTCCTCCGGACGATCGAGGAGCGCGGCGTCAAGTTCGTGCGACTGTGGTTCACCGACGTGATCGGCACCCTCAAGTCCGTGGCGATCGCTCCGGCCGAGGTCGAGGGTGCATTCGCTGAGGGCATCGGGTTCGACGGCTCGGCCATCGAGGGACTGACGCGCACCTACGAGTCGGACCTGCTCGCGCAGCCGGATCCGACGACGTTCCAGACGCTGCCGTGGCGCGGCGAGATCGATCCGACGGCGCGGATGTTCTGCGACCTGACGACGCCCGACGGTCAGCCGGCGGTGGCCGACCCGCGGCACGTGCTCAAGCGCACGCTCGCGAAGGCCGCGGATGCCGGGTTCACGTTCTACACGCACCCCGAGATCGAGTTCTACCTGCTCAAGTCGTCGTCGTTCGGACCCGACGGTCCCGTTCCGGTCGACTCGGCCGGTTACTTCGACAACGTTCCCGGTGGAACGGCCCACGACTTCCGTCGCCGGTCGGTGCGGATGCTCGAAGACCTCGGCATCTCCGTCGAGTTCAGCCACCACGAGGGTGGACCCGGCCAGAACGAGATCGACCTCCGCTATGCGGATGCCCTCACCACGGCCGACAACATCATGACTTTCCGCACGGTGATCAAGGAGGTGGCGATCGAGCAGGGCGTCTACGCGACGTTCATGCCGAAGCCGCTCAGCGATCAGCCCGGCAGCGGCATGCACACCCACATGTCGCTCTTCGAGGGCGACCAGAACGCCTTCTACGAGGAGGGCGCGAAGTACCAGCTCTCCAAGACCGGTCGACACTTCATCGCGGGTCTGCTGCGACACGCGAACGAGATCTCCGCCGTCACGAACCAGTTCGTGAACTCCTACAAGCGGCTCTGGGGAGGCGACGAGGCACCGAGCTTCGTCACCTGGGGGCATGCGAACCGCTCGGCCCTCATCCGCGTGCCGATGTACAAGCCGAACAAGAGTCAGTCGTCGCGCGTCGAGTACCGCGGCATCGACTCCGCCTCGAACCCGTACCTCGCGTACGCGCTGCTGCTCGCGGCAGGACTCAAGGGCATCGAGGAGGGCTACGAGCTGCCGCCCGAGGCGGAGAACAACGTGTGGTCGCTGAGTGACGCCGAGCGGCGTGCACTGGGATACGAGGCGCTGCCCGCGAGCCTCGATCACGCCCTCGAGTACATGGAGGCGTCCGAGCTCGTCGCCGAGACGCTGGGGGAGCAGGTCTTCAACTACGTGCTGCTCAACAAGCGCAAGGAATGGGAGGCCTACCGCGGCCAGGTCACCCCGTTCGAGCTGAAGAGCAACCTCGAACTGCTCTGACCTGCGCCGATGGCCCGACCGGACGACTCCGTCTCCCTCTCCGCCCTGGCCAGGCTCGGTTTCGCCGAGTTGAGCGAAGCGGCGGCATCCCTGTCCGAGTTGGCGACGGTTCTCGGAATCCCGCGATCAGCGCTTCTCGAAGGTGCGGATGCTGCCGACCCCGACGCCGCGGTGCGGGGAATGGTCCGTGTCGCGCGTCGGGACGCAGGACCCCTGAAGGCACTGCTCGACAGCGCTGAGACGCGTCACCGCGTGTGGCGGGTCTTCGGCGCCTCGGAGGGGCTGGCAGACTTCTTCCTCCGCCATCCCGATCAGCTCTCGGTGCTGGGGGAGCCCCTCGACACGTTGCCGTCGCCGGAGTCGCTCCGTGCGCAGCTGCTGGCCTCGGTCGGCACCCGAGATGGCTTCGCGAAGTCGGCGGACGACGCGGCGGTCGTGGCCGTGCGTGTCGCCTACCGCCGCAGCCTCGCCGCCATCGCCGCCTATGACCTGACCCACCCCGAGCCGAAGACCGTGGTTGCCGCGGTGTCCGCCGCGCTGTCGGATGCCGCCGGAGCGGCATTGGAGGCCTCGCTCGCGATCGCACGCGCGCGTCTGAGCGAGACCACCCCGAAGGAGCAGGTGGCGGCGACGCGGCTCTCGATCATCGGCATGGGAAAGGCCGGCGCCCGCGAGCTCAACTACGTCAGCGACGTGGACGTGATCTTCGTGGGCGGCACCAGCGATGAGGAGGTCGTGACGGAAGCGCGCGCGATCGACATCGCGACGCGGCTGGCCCGCGAGACGATGCGCGGTCTCGACAGCATCGAGGTGGAGCCCCCGTTGTGGGAGGTCGACGCCAACCTGCGGCCCGAGGGCAAGCAGGGTGCCCTGGTGCGCTCGCTCGCCTCGCACCTCGCCTATTACGATCGCTGGGCCAAGAGCTGGGAATTCCAGGCGCTCCTCAAGGCACGGCCTCTCGCCGGGGACTCCGATCTGGGCGCCGAGTACATCGAGGCGGTGCAGCCGAAGATCTGGTCCAGCGCTGCCCGTGAGGATTTCGTCGAGAGCGTCCAGCGGATGCGCGAGCGCGTGACCGAGCACATCGATCCGGACGACGCTCCGTATCAGCTCAAGCTCGGCGCGGGCGGTCTCCGCGATATCGAGTTCACCGTGCAGCTGCTTCAGCTGGTCCACGGCCTCACCGACGAGTCGATCCGCACGCGCGGCACGCTGGAGAGTCTCGATGCTCTCGTCGCCGGCGGCTACATCGGACGAGCGGATGCCGCGACGTTCGCTGACGACTACCGCATCCTGCGACTCATGGAGCACCGCCTGCAGCTGCGCGAACTGAGCCGCACGCATCTGCTTCCGCGCACTCCCGCGGGCCTGCGCGTGCTGGCGCGCGGCACGGCCCTCGCCGAGAGCGGCGACGGTGTGTGGACACGATGGGAGGCGTTGCGCCGCGAAGTGCGCGAGATCCACACTCGGCTGTTCTACCGTCCGCTTCTCAGTGCCGTCGCCAGTCTCCCCGAGGAGGAGCGCACGCTCTCCACGGCGCAGGCACACGACCGTCTGGCTGCCATCGGGTTCCGCGATCCCGCGGGCGCTCTGCGGCACATCGGTGCGCTCACGACCGGGCTCAGCCGCAAGGTGACGATCCAGCGCGCGCTGATGCCCATCATGGTGCGGTGGTTCGCCGACGGAAGCGATCCGGACTACGCGCTTCTCGCCTTCCGCCGGATCAGCGAACGCCTCGGCGACACCCCGTGGTTCCTCCGGATGCTGCGGGACTCCTCAGGCGCCGCGGAGAGCCTCACACGCCTGCTCTCCTCCTCGCGCTACGTCGGGGAGCTGCTGGAGTGGATCCCCGAGTCCGTCGCCTGGCTCGACAGCACCGACCGGCTGCGTCCGCGCGGGGCGGCCGCGCTCGACGAAGAGGCACGGGCCATCCAGACCCGTCACGAGACCATCGGCGACGCCCTGCGCGCGGTGCGGGCTCTGCGCCGTCGGGAGCTGCTGCGCACCGCGATGGGTGCCGTCCTCGGCGTGCTGACGATCGAGGAGGTCGCGGTCGCGCTCACCGAGATCACGGAGGCGACGATCCAGGCGGCCCTGCGCGCCGTCATCCGCGACGTCGTCCCCGACGACGCCGCAGAACTCGATTTCGCGGTCATCGCCATGGGGCGCTTCGGAGGCGCCGAACTCGGTTTCGGGTCGGACGCCGACATCCTCTACGTGTACGACGCGAACGGCGTCGACTCGCAACGGGCGCAGAAGCTCGCCACGCAGATCGTGGCGGGACTCCGCGAGCACCTGACGGATCACCGGGTCCCGCTCGATCTCGACGCCGACCTCCGGCCCGAGGGGCGCAACGGACCGGTCGTGCGTTCGATCGCGGCGTATGCCGAGTACTACCGGCGCTGGTCGCTCTCCTGGGAGGCGCAGGCCCTGCTTCGTGCGCGGGGTGTGGCCGGGAGCGCGAAGCTGATCGAGCGGTTCACGGCCCTCGCCGACACGATCCGCTACCCGGAATCGGTCGATCTTCAAGGCACACGAGAGATCAAGCGGATCAAGGCCAGGGTCGAGGGGGAGCGGCTGCCGCAGGGCGCTGATCCGCGACGCCATCTGAAGCTGGGCCCCGGCACGCTCAGCGATGTCGAGTGGCTGGTGCAGCTGCTCCAGTTGCAGCACGCCTACGCGATCCCCGGCCTGCGCACGACATCGACCCTCGGCGCGCTCGATGCCGCCGTCGCCGCCGATCTCGTGGAGGAGGGCGACGCCGAGCGGTTGCGGGAGGCGTGGCGCCTGTCCAGCAGGCTCCGTTCCGCGATCACCCTGCTCACCGGGCAGACGAGTGACCTTCTCCCGGCGGATCGGCGCCGGCTGGACGCGATCGGCAGCCTGCTCGGGTACCCCGACCGCTCGGCGACCGAGCTCGAGGAGGACTACCTCGGCGTCACCCGCCGTGCGCGCAAGACGTTCGAGGACCTGTTCTACGGATAGTCCGCCCCGTCGGTTTGCAGTATCGGGCGAGGTGTCCCAAGCTGACGATATGACCCATACGCGCATCGGAATCGTCTGGAATCCCTCCAAGGTCGAGAAAGAGGTTCTCCAGGACGCCGTGAGCGACGTGTTCGACGAGCAGTACGACATCCGCTGGTGGGAGACGACGCCCGGGGACCCGGGCCGCGGCATGGCGCAGGAGGCACGTGAGGACGGCCGGGGCATCGTCATCGCCGTCGGTGGCGACGGCACGGTCCGTGCGGTCGCCGAATCGCTCGCAGGGACGGATACCGCCCTCGGAATCGTCCCGCAGGGCACGGGGAACCTGCTCGCACGCAACCTGGAGGTCCCGCTCGCCGATATCCCCGCCGCGCTCGAGCGGGTGCGGGATGCGGAGCCCCGACGCATCGATCTCGGTTGGGTGTCGTACGACGGCACCGAGCACGCCTTCGCTGTCATGGTCGGCTTCGGGATCGACGCCCAGATGCTGGTCGAGACCGACGACGACCTCAAGTCGAAGGCCGGCTGGTTGGCCTACGTCGAGGCGATGGGTCGGGCCTTGGCCGGTACCGAGATGACCGACATCACTCTGGCGATCGACGGCGAGAAGGCGGTCGCGGTGCGCGGTCACACGATGCTGATCGGCAATTGCGGGATGGTGCAGGGCGGCATCCGCCTGCTTCCCGACGCGGTTCTCGACGACGGCAAGCTGGATGTGCTGATGATCAGCGCCGACGGCGCACTCCAGTGGCTCGACACCCTGCGGTCGTTCGTCTGGGACAACGGGATCCGACGCATCTTCGGGGCGACGGATGAGGCCGTCAGCACAGATTCCGCACGTCATCTGCCCGTCGAGCACATCTCGGTGCAGTTGGACACACCCCTGGTTTTCGAGATCGACGGCGAGGAGATGGGGGAGGTCTCGCAGTTCGACGTCCGCGTGCAGCCGGGGGCCCTGCTCATCCGCTGAGACGCGTGTGCACCGCGACCTCCGCCGGAATCATCCTCACGGTACGGTGATCACCGGCGGGGCCTTCTTGCGGTCCTGTGTGGGGAAGACCACCTTCTGCACGATGATGATGATGCTCGCGGCCACCGGGATCGCGACGAGTGCGCCGAGGATGCCGCCGAGTGCGCCACCGGCGACCGCGGCGATCACGACCAGGGCTCCCGGCACGGCCACGGCACGGCTCATGATGCGCGGCGAGAGGACGTACGCCTCGATCTGCATGTAGACGAGGTAGTAGCCGAAGGCGATGAGCGCCGTCACCGGCGAGACGAACAGACAGATCAGGGAGTTGATGATGGAGGCCGTGAGGGTGCCGACGAGCGGGATCATCGAGCCGACGAAGGCGATGAGCGCGAGGAGTGCGGGCACCGGTGCGCCGATGATCGACAGGACGATCAGACTGAGGACGCCGTTGATGAGTGCCAGGCTCGCCTGCCCCATCACGTAGCGTCCGACCGCACCGGACACATCCTCCAGAAGCTCGCTGAAGGTCTCGCGCTGGTACGCGGGCACGAAGCGGCCGGCCGTGCGCTTCATGCTGCGCAGCGAGGCCATGAAGTAGAGCGTGAGTATCAGGACGATCGTGATGCCGGTCAGGCCCCCGGCGATGCCGGCGCCCACGGCGAACACGCCGCCTCCGATGTCGAGGAAGTTGTCGGGGTTCTGGACGAAGTCGAGCACTCCCTGGGCCGCGTCCTTGATGGTCGTGCCGAACTGGCCGCTCACATCCTTGAACCACTGGCTCTCCATGAAGTCCTCCACCATCTTCGGACCGTCCTTGATGAGGTTGCCGATCTGCTCGACCAGCACCGGGACGATCGCGAGGATGATGCCTGCGAAGGCGAGGACGACGCCCGCGACGACGATCGTCACGGCCGCAGCGCGGGGGAGCCGCTTCTCGATGAATCGGACGATCGGATCGAGACCGAGAGCGAGGAACAGCGCCACGCCGACGTACACGAGCACCGTGGCGAGCTGATCAACGATCCCGCCGATGGCGAGGGCGACGAGCACGCCGAGAGCCCCGAGGAGCCCGAACATGAACGGATTGGCGCGCGCTGCGGCCGCGGCGGTGGTGGTGGATCTGCGCTGGGCCGGGACCGTCTGCGGCTCGTTGGGCGCGATCACTCTCTTGCGGCGCATGGGCCCTCCCTCTTTCAGACTCAGTCGATCATCCTCCACACGGGGTGCCCACGTGCTGAGCGACACCCGGCGGAGCCTGCGCGCCTCGGCGGACGGGATAGCCGGTCACGTCATCGGGAGAGCTTCTCGAGCCGTCGCCCCGCCGAAACGTCACGGTGTCTTTCGCACACGACCGGGTCGTGCGCCCGTATCGCTCGGCGCAGCTCGAGTGCTCCCATGCCCGTGTACCGGAGCAGATGGCATCGCAGCGTCGACGGGTCGGAGAACCCCGCGGCGACGGTGAGGTCTGCGACCGGGGTCTCCGGTTCGGCGAGCATCAGCGCGACCGCTGAGGCGACCCGGGTTCGGACGAGGAGTTCCGTGGGACTCACGTGACCTGCGAAGCAGCGGTAGAGCTGGCGGACCGAGAGGTGGAGCTCATCCGCCAGTGACGACGAACACTTCTGCAAACGGAATCCGGCCCAACTCCCGTAGTTCGGGAATTGGGCCGGATGCTGATCCGAAGCGGGTCAGACGCCGAAGTAGAGCTCGTACTCGAACGGGTGCGGGCGCTGCGCCATCGGCAGGATCTCGTTCTCGTACTTGTAGGAGATCCAGGTCTCGATGAGCTCCTTGGTGAACACGCCGCCCTCGAGGAGGAACTGGTGGTCGGCCGCCAGGGCGTCGAGCGAGTCGAGCAGCGAGTTCGGGACCTGGGGGATGTCCTTGGCCTCCTCGGGCGGGAGCTCGTAGAGGTCCTTGTCCACCGGCTCGTGCGGCTCGATGCGGTTCTTGATGCCGTCGAGGCCCGCCATCAGCTGCGCAGCGAAGGCGAGGTACGGGTTGCCGGAGGCGTCGGGTGCGCGGAACTCGATGCGCTTGGCCTTGGGGTTCGAGCCCGTGATCGGGATGCGGATCGCGGCGGAGCGGTTGCCGGCCGAGTAGACCAGGTTGACCGGGGCCTCGAAGCCCTTGACCAGACGGTGGTAGCTGTTCAGCGTCGGGTTCGTGAAGGCGAGGAGCGCGGGCGCGTGGGCCAGGATGCCGCCGATGTACCAGCGCGCGATGTCGCTGAGCTGACCGTAGCCGGCCTCGTCGTAGAAGAGCGGCTTGCCGTCGCTCCACAGCGACTGGTGCGTGTGCATGCCCGAGCCGTTGTCGCCGTACAGGGGCTTGGGCATGAAGGTCGCAACCTTGCCCCACTCCTCGGCCGTGTTCTTGACGATGTACTTGAACTTGAGGATGTCGTCCGCCGCGTGGACCATCGTGTCGAAGCGGTAGTTGATCTCCTGCTGGCCGCCGGTGCCGACCTCGTGGTGCGAGCGCTCGAGGATGAAGCCGGCGTCGATCAGCTTGAGGGTGATGTCGTCGCGGAGGTCAGCGGTCTTGTCGACCGGGCTCACCGGGAAGTAGCCGCCCTTGTACGGGGTCTTGTTGCCGAGGTTGCCGCCCTCTTCTTCGCGGCCGGTGTTCCAGGCGCCCTCTTCCGAGTCGACGCTGTAGAAGCTGGAGTTCGAGGTGACGTTGTAGCGGACGTCGTCGAAGATGTAGAACTCGGCCTCCGGCGCGAAGAACGCGGTGTCGGCGAAGCCGGTGGAGGTGAGGTACTTCTCCGCCTTCTTGGCGACCTGACGCGGGTCCTTCGAGTAGATCTCGCCCGTGCGCGGGTTGTAGATGTCGAACAGCATCACGAGGGTGCTGGCCTCGCGGAAGGGGTCGACGTACGCCGTCGTGACGTCGGGGATGAGCTGCATGTCGGACTCGTGGATGCTCGCGAAGCCGCGGATCGAGGAGCCGTCGAACAGCTGACCGTCGGTGAAGAAAGCCTCGTCGACCGTCGATGCAGGAATGTTGAAGTGCTGCTGCACACCCGGGAGATCGGTGAAACGGATGTCAAGGAACTTGACGTCGTTCTCCTTGATGTAGCTCAGTACCTCGGACGAATCTTTGAACATGTACGACTCCTGTAATGCGGATCGATGGCTTCACGGCCACTCTGCAGAGTACGGACGGGGGATTTCTCTACGGTATCCGCTTTGTTTCGGGCGTGTTACGGGAGCCGGGGACGAACACGGTATTTCACGCTCGGTAGGCTGGGGGAGTGACGGATGCTGTGAACACATACCCCGGTGAGCGACTCGGACTCCCGGAGTCGGGTCCCGGCAGCATCGCCCGGCCGGGCCGCCGCATCGGGGCCCTGCTCATCGACTACCTCGCCGCGACCATCATCGCCACCGCCTTCCTCGGCTACGACCAGTTCGCGCTTCCCACCGAAGCCGGTCTCACGCAGTTCGCCCCGATGCTGGTGTTCGCCGTGCTGCAGATCCTCTTCATCCCGACCGCGGGAGGCAGTCCGGGTCACCGGATCCTCGGGATGCGCGTGGTGCGCCGCGACGGTGGCTGGGTCGGGCTGTGGCGCCCGATCGTCCGCACACTGTTGCTCGTCGTCGTCGTGCCGGCGGTGATCTGGGACGCCGACCAGCGCGGCCTCCATGACAAGGCGGTCGGCACCATTCTCATCCGCGCCTGAGCGCCGCGCTCAGATCTTGCCGCGGTTGCGGCGCCGCGCCTCCCGAGGTGCTCGCCCCCCGAGGAAGGATCGTGCCGGGTCGACCGAGAACCCCTGCCGCAGTGCTTCTCTTCCGATGAGCATCCGGAAGCCCATCTCGTCGCGGTTGCTCAGCGTCACCTCGGCGAGCACCTCGCGGTCCACGAGGCGGATCAACAGCTCCACCACGAGGCGCTGCTGCGCGTGCCCGGACGAGCTGCGCACGGCGCGACGGTCGTGGACCGGGCACTCGACGACCACGGCGTCCTCCTGGCTGTCCTGCCAGGGCTTGACCTTGAAACGGACCCAGGGCTGATCGTCCTGCTCGAACTCCACGATGTCGAACGCGTGCAACGAGGAGGTGCGCGCACCCGTGTCGATCTTGGCCTTCAGCCAGTCGACTCCGAGATCGGGCAGGCTCACCCATTCTCGCCACCCCGTAAGGGTGTTTGAATGGGGGGTAGTCCTACTCACCTGATACATCCTGGCAGGAAAATTCCCCCGTGAAGATCGCAGTGCTCTCCCGTGCGCCCCAGGCGTACTCCACCCAGCGACTGCGCGCGGCCGCGCTTCAGCGAGGACATAACGTCAAGGTGCTCAACACCCTGCGCTTCGCGATCGATCTCACAGCCGATGAACCCGACCTCCACTATCGGGGCCGTCAACTCAGCGACTACGACGCGATCCTGCCGCGCATCGGCAACTCGATCACGTACTTCGGCACAGCCGTCGTCCGGCAATTCGAGCAGATGGACGTGTACACGCCGAACACCGCGAACGGCATCTCCAGCGCCCGCGACAAGCTGCGTGCGAACCAGATCCTGTCACGGCACAACATCGCGATGCCGCCGACCGCGTTCGTGCGCAACCGGGCAGACGTGCGCCCGGCGATCGAGCGCGTCGGTGGAGCGCCGGTCGTGATCAAGCTGCTGGAGGGTACTCAGGGAATCGGCGTCATCCTCGCCCCCCAGGTGAAGGTGGCCGAGGCGATCATCGAGACGCTGCACTCCACCAAGCAGAACGTGCTGATCCAGAAGTTCATCTCGGAGAGTCGCGGACGTGATATTCGAGCGCTCGTGGTGGGCGACCGAGTGGTGGCGGCGATGCGCCGATCCGCTGCCGGCGACGAGTTCCGCTCGAACGTGCACCGCGGTGGATCGGTCGAGGCCGTCGAGCTCGACCCCGTCTACGAGCGCGCCGCCGTCCGTTCCGCGCAGATCATGGGTCTGCGGGTCGCCGGTGTGGACATGCTCGAGGGAGACGACGGCCCGTTGGTCATGGAGGTCAACTCCTCGCCGGGGCTGCAGGGGATCGAGACGGCGACGAAGCTCGACGTGGCCGGCGCGATCATCGACTACATCGCCGGTCAGGTCGCATTCCCCGAGATCGATGTGCGGCAGCGGCTCACCGTGTCCACGGGATACGGTGTCGCGGAACTCATGGTGCACGGTGCGGTCGACCTGGTCGGCAAGACGCTGGGGGAGGCGGGGCTCTGGGAACGGGACATCACCGTCCTCACGCTCCACCGTGGGGTGAGCGTCATCCCCAACCCGCGCAAGCATGTCGTCCTGGAAGCCGACGATCGGCTGTTCTGCTTCGGCAAGCTCGACGAGATGCGCTCGATGGTTCCCGAGCGGCGTCGTCGCCGTGCGAAGGTCCGCCGCCTGCCCCGCCAGCCGCTCTCCGAATGAACGAGAGCGCGGCCGCCCTCCGAGGAGGACGGCCGCGCTCTTCGTCTCGGCGTGCGGGGCTCAACGAGGTCGCTGCGAGCGCACCTTCGTCGGGTCGATCCCCTTGGGGATCGGCAGCGAGGACAGCGACTGCGAGACCGAGTCAACGCGGCGGATGACCGCTGCCATGGTGGTCTTGTCGATGGCCTTCGGAAGCTTCTTGATCGTCTTCGCCAGGTCGGCGATCGCGACCTCGTCCTCACCGTGTCCGACGTAGAGGACCGTGACGGGCACGCCGTGCGCGACGCGCTGGGCCTTGCTGCGCTCTTCGTTGACGAGGCGGGTCAGGCGGCCGCGTGCACCTTCACCCACGACGACGATGCCGCCGCGACCGATGGTGCGGTACACCGCCTCCTGCGTCTTCGGGTTGATCCCGACGGGGGTCTCCGAAGCCTGCCAGCTGCGGCCGAGGCTGGTGCTGAGCACGTGGCCGGTGGCGCCGGGCATTCCGTCGATCTTCGTGTACATGGCCGACGTCGACAGGCGGGTCATGAGGAAAAGCGCGCCGAGGACGCCGAGCATGAGACCCGTGATGCCCCAGAGGACGAGGGTCCAGATCTGGAACGGCGGGATCAGATAGCCGGCGACGAGACCGAGGAGGACGCCGCCGACGAGGATCGCGAGCTGAGCCCACGGAAGCCATGAGTAGGCCTCACGGGTGAACCGGAAGAGGGACTTGATCTGGGAGAAGAACCCAGGACGCTTTTCGGGTTCAGGAGCACGCTTTGCCATGGAGTCCAGCCTACCGAGTTCACAGCCGCTGTGATGCCGTCGTTCGCGTCAAGCGGAGTCGGATGCGACGGCACTGTTCCTGCACAATCGCGGCCTCGGTCGGAACCTGTTCGCTGTGGCCCCGATCACGGAGAATCCAGGCTGCGGTGGGCTGTGATGGAGGCATGACAGACATCGGCACCCGTGATGCCCGGGGGACGGCCCTCCTGCCGGGGGCGCATCGCGTGGTACGGGTTCTCGACGCGGATGAGGGTCCGTTCGAGGGCGCGCTGGTCACTTCAGGGGACGCAGTGGCGGTGCGGATGGATGTCTCGGCCCTCGGCGGGTGGATCGGATGGCGGTACTCGGGCGCGGAGCATGTCGCCGCCCCGATCGACGTCATCCGACGCCGCGGCGGCCACGACGTGCTGCTCCCGTGGTGCCCGGATCAGGTCCTGGGGTTCCTGATCCGTCGTTCGGCCACGGGGGCAGCGCTGAGGCCCGGGGAGTGCAGCACGCTCGTGGTCAGCCTGCTCCGCGGTCTCGACGAGATCGGCGAGGGCGGCGAGCCCGGCGAGGGTGTCGAGAGCACGCGCACCGGCGTGTGGTGGGTGACCGACGGCGGGCGTCCGGTGTTCGTTTTCGGGCCTGGTCAGGATGCACGGGCCGGGGCCGAGGAGATCGTTCGACGCCTGGGCGAGGGCGCTTCGGACAAGGTGCTCAAGCGGGCGCTCAACACGGTCGCCAATGGCCTGGAGAAGGCATCCGTCCAACCTCGCATCCCACGAAAACTCCTCGACATCTGGGAGCAGGAGCTCCTGAACGTCGCCGCCCCTCAACCCCTCGATCGAGGGGCGCATCCTCCGGAGCGGGCGCAGGACGTCGCGCAGGTCGTTACGACGCGCGAGTCGATTCTGCCGCGGAATGGTCAGCGGCTGCGGTCGGATCGTCGCAGGAAGAGCCGCGGAATAGTGGCTGCCGTCGTGACCGTCGCCGGCGCGGGGAAAGAGCTCTTCGGGATCGCGGCCGCGCGGATCGCGGCGGTGATCCGGGGGAGGCGAGAGCGCAGAACGCGTGCGGCTGAGGATGCGGGTACTCGGTCGCACCCGCGGCGACGTCCGTTCATCGTTGCGGCAGTCGTGGCTGCCGTCGTGCTCTCCGCAGGGCTGCTCTGGCCCGAGGGCGGCGACCCGGGCGAAGCTGATGCCGGAGGGCGACGGGCCGGCGAAACGGCGTCGGTGATGTCAGGGGATGCGCCTTCGGCGACGCCCGTGCCGGAGGCTGCCGACGGGCGAGAGGCAGCCGAGGGGGCGGACACGAGGAAAGCGGCGGATGAGTCGAGGGCAGCGGAAGATGCGGACAGGAGCAGCACGTCGCTGGGAGACGATCCTGTGGCCGCAGCGGAGGCTCTGTTCACGACGATCACGGAGTGCCGCGTACGCGCGGACTCTGCCTGCCCTGACGCCGTGGCCCCCGGATCCGACGGTGTGGTCAACGAGCTCGTGGCGGCGGGGCAGGGGACAGCCGTCGAGTTGGTCGACGAATACGGGGACGTCGCCGTGGTGCGGCTCGACGTCGATGACGCGGACAGCGAGACGAAAGAGCTCGGAACCAGTCAACCGAGGCACCAGGTGGTCGTGCTCATCCGCACAGAAGAGAAATGGCTGGTCCGCGACGTCTATGACGTCGCCGGCCACCCACCTGGGGCGCTAAACGGGGAGGGGGCCCGCGGATCGGCGGACAGCGCCCCCACGAGGCGGGGCGTAACCCCCCCCCCCAACCCCGCCCCCAC
>NZ_JBSHGY010000017.1:0-38052 GCF_053618035.1 Microbacterium sp. NPDC055665
ACCAACGGCGCGGTCGTCGACGGGGCATACACATCCTTAAAGCCAGAGGGCCAGGGTCGGTTTCATGATGTCAGGCGAGCGCTGAACGACCCCTGGGTTGCTTGAGAGTTGGTCTTACGGCGCCGTCGACACTTGTGGGGAGTGGAGGTGTCGGGTGGTGGTGGGCCAGGCGGTGCTGTTGTGGGTGGCGTTGATGGTGCCGTTGGGTTTGAGGCTTACGTGCCAGAGGCCGCCGGTTTTGAGTTGGTAGCTGAGTCGGGGTTGATGTTCGACCCAGTCTTCGAGGACGCTGACCTGAGTGAACGTTGCCCAGGTGCTCCATTTCGTTGCCGCGTCGATGATGAACCGGGACGACGCGAACCCGGTGGCACTGGTTGCGAGATACGCTTCGGGTTTCAGATGCGTGGGGGCCCGGACGATCAGGTCGGGGAGGGCGTCATTGTTGATATCCGCGATCCCCACGAGCACCAGCCCCTTCCCGGTGGATGCCGCGACAAGCTCACGTTCGGGCCCGAGCATGCCGGTGTTGTCTGTGGGGCGGAGCACGATTTGACCGTTGGTCTTTTGGATGACGACGGCGGCGTTGGTGCCGTCCCACTTATGCGTGAATGCCATCCCGACGATCTGGTCGCCGCCACCTGTGAGTACCACCGCGCCTGGGTCGAGGGTGGCGGTGTCGGGGTTGTAGTGGTGGTAGAGGACGTTCTTGCCAGTGGCGGTGAGGAACCCGTTCCCACCTGGCCGCTGGAAGTCATACACCGGGGCCGTGACCGAGTGCCCGCTCCACGATGCGGACACCGTGGTTTTCGCGCCGCCCGCACTGACCACCCCCGTGCTGGCTGCGGAGTACAGGTTCAGGGTGACCCCGTCCGCCTCCAACACCGGATACTCCGGTGATGCATCCCCGGTGAAATCCCACACCGACCGACCAGCATCACGCGGCGCCAGTGGCACGTCGCGGGCTTGTGGGGAGTGGAGGTGTCGGGTGGTGGTGGGCCAGGCGGTGCTGTTGTGGGTGGCGTTGATGGTGCCGTTGGGTTTGAGGCTTACGTGCCAGAGGCCGCCGGTTTTGAGTTGGTAGCTGAGTCGGGGTTGATGTTCGACCCAGTCTTCGAGGACGCTGACCTGAGTGAACGTTGCCCAGGTGCTCCATTTCGTTGCCGCGTCGATGATGAACCGGGACGACGCGAACCCGGTGGCACTGGTTGCGAGATACGCTTCGGGTTTCAGATGCGTGGGGGCCCGGACGATCAGGTCGGGGAGGGCGTCATTGTTGATATCCGCGATCCCCACGAGCACCAGCCCCTTCCCGGTGGATGCCGCGACAAGCTCACGTTCGGGCCCGAGCATGCCGGTGTTGTCTGTGGGGCGGAGCACGATTTGACCGTTGGTCTTTTGGATGACGACGGCGGCGTTGGTGCCGTCCCACTTATGCGTGAATGCCATCCCGACGATCTGGTCGCCGCCACCTGTGAGTACCACCGCGCCTGGGTCGAGGGTGGCGGTGTCGGGGTTGTAGTGGTGGTAGAGGACGTTCTTGCCAGTGGCGGTGAGGAACCCGTTCCCACCTGGCCGCTGGAAGTCATACACCGGGGCCGTGACCGAGTGCCCGCTCCACGATGCGGACACCGTGGTTTTCGCGCCGCCCGCACTGACCACCCCCGTGCTGGCTGCGGAGTACAGGTTCAGGGTGACCCCGTCCGCCTCCAACACCGGATACTCCGGTGATGCATCCCCGGTGAAATCCCACACCGACCGACCAGCATCACGCGGCGCCAGTTCTTCTGTCAGCCAGAGCCGAGGGATGACGGCACCGGGAGTTCCCGACCGCATATCCGTGACGGGCTTGCCTGCTGTTTGGAGGATGCTGGTCAGCTCGTCGACGGTCGGCCCGGGGCCGTACTGTTGGCGGAGGACGGCGAACGCGCCGGCCACTTGCGGGGCGGCAAACGATGTACCCCGGAACCCCTGGTTCCAGCTCATAATCGAGGTTGTGGCGGTGGCGTAATTGTTCGCCAACCACACCCCGTCCTGGGGAGAGGGCGCAGACCCCACGGGGGCCAGGAGCTTAATCCGCTCAGACGCCACGGTGGCAAAGTCCCCTGTGGTGAAGGAATCCATATCCGCGACCCCGCTGGACCCGACCGCGACCACGCTCGGTTTACACGCCCAACTCCCGATCGCGTTCGGGGTGCCTGTGTTGCCCGCCGCGACCACCACCGGGATCCCGGCGGCTTTCAACTTCTCTGTCTCACCATCCAGATACGGAAAGTTGATACAGGGGTTGCCGTCAGTGATGAGAGTCCCATCATTCGCTGCAGAGATATTCACCGCGGCGATCCGTCCCTGATACTTCGGATCGACCGCAAGACTGGTCCGCACGTAGTGCAACGCCGCACCAACGGACTCGGGTTCCCAGCCGCCCTTTCGGCCCACCTTGATCAGAATCAGCTGCGCATCCACCGCTGCCCCCGACACTACGGGCAGCCCGCCACCGGGGGAGACCTTGTTCCCGGCTGCAGCCGACGCGACCGCCGTGCCATGAAAGACATGACACAGCGCCCCATCCGCTTCCACGCATTCCGGATTCGGCCTCGACGCCCCCGCCCCCGCCTCAAACCAGTGCAGACGCCCGTCGACGAGGTAGTTATCCGCGCTCCGGCTGCAGCCGGAGCGCAGGGGGTCGTAGCCAATGATGTTTCGACCGAAGCAGGCTTCGTGGGCGACTTTGCCCGCCAACGCGGGGTGATCCGGGTTGAACGCACCATCGATCACAACCACGAACTGTCCAGCCCCGGTATAGGCCTGTCCATCGGAACGCGGATACCCGGCTTCAGCGGTACCACCCAGATTCACCGGAACCACCGGGCTTCCTGCCGACGAATCCGACTCAGCTGCGGCGGAGGGGACAGCTGGAGCGGTCATGATCGCAGACGCGGGAGCACCGCCGACAGTGCCGACCGTGACGGCCGCGATCGTCGCTGCCACGACCAGCTGGCGCAGACGCAGGCGGCGGCCGGCGCGAGACGCCGGCCGCCGGATACCCGTGCGCACCTAGGAGCTGGGCTGCCGTGCGCGACGGCGACCGGTCACCGTCAGAGCAATCCCGGCCGCAGCCAACAACGCCCCACCCACCATCACCGGAACAACCAGCTCACCACCCGTGAGAGCCAACTTCCCATCAACTACCTCACTGTCGGCCACGGCGCCAGTCGCCGGCGTCGAGCCGCCGCCAGAGGAGACTACAGCGCCGCCCGCTTGGCTACCCTGCCCCGAACCCCCGCCAGCGTTGCCGGGGTTTGCAGTCCCCGATCCCGCAGCAGCACCACTCGCGCTAGCACCAGCACTGCTGGCCCCGCCCGCACTGCTCGTTCCCTCGGCGCTGCCCGTCGCCGTGCTTGTTCCACCCTGCGCGGCACCTGTAGCGGAGGCTCCCGCAGTCGCGTTCGCTGCAACCGTCGCGGCCGCCTGAGCGCTCCCGGACGCCGCCGCGTGCGCCATCGCCATCGCTTCGTGTTCGGGATGGCCCTCCCCAAGAAGGTCAAAGAAGACGCCGTTCCCGCCCGGCCACTTCGCGTCCGTGCACCTCAGCGTGGCCGCGGCTTCGAGGCTCTTGGTGCCTGGGTAGAGGCCGTCGAAGGGGATCGTGTATGACGACGTCGCCCTGTCCGGGATGATCGCGTCATACGGCACTGCGGCAATAATCACATCGATCTGGGTGTAGTTCGCAGCTGTCGGATCGTAGCTGAAGCGGAACACCCCGCCCGTCTCGGTCAGATCCGTCACCTCCACTGAGGTTGGCGGCGGGCAGTACTCGGGTAACGGGTCCGGATCCACCTCATCGGCCGCGACCGCGATGGGCTCACCGGTCGCTGCAGCCTCCGTTGCCCCCTCGGTGGGCGACGGGTTGGGTGCGGGGGAGGCTGTGTCCGTGATGCTCGCAGGCATGTCGCCCGCGTCGGCCGCGATCGCGGGCAATGCCGCACCGGCTAGCCCGATACTGCATCCCAGCACCGTCGTCAGTACCCCGATCGAACCCAAACGCAGACGTGTCTTCATCGATAAACATCTCTCTCGCTAGCCGCACCCAATGATGCCCGTCCCTTGCAGACCCCCGACTCCGGGATCGGCAACGCCGACATCCCATCGGTCGTCTACCCCCGTCCAACGGGGTATCGTCGCGACCGAGTACTCTGAGCGTCACGACATCCGCGTTGAAACGCGCTGCCGCAGCGCTCAACGTCGGCCAGGATGAGGGGGTGTCGGGGTGCGGCTGATCGGGATCGATACCGCAGAGATCAGCCGCGGGGGAGAGGCCAGCGACTGCTGCGCCGACGAAGTTTGCGCGTTCGTCTGCGGGCAGGAGGTCGAACTCGTCAGGGTGGCGAAGAGACCAGCAGCGCACGCGACGATTACGGTGGCTACGAGTGCGACCGATCCAATGGCGGACCTAAGCATTGTGAGGCCGCCGTGTCCGTCGTGCTGCCGACTCGCAGAACCTGCACCGTCCGCGGATGAGATGGCCCCGGCAATTACCCGGATAGCTGTGGCTGGTCAACCTGAGTTGGCATAATCTCCATTATCGGGGATACAGAATAGTAGGCCGTTTATCTGTGTCCGTGATAAAGTGAATGCATGGCACCGCGTTGGCTGGACTCGACTGTGAAGCATGGGATTCCTCGGTCGGATCAGGCGTGGGCGATGACGCATCCGAACTATCGTGCGGAGTTGGGGGTGAATCGATTGACGACGGCACTGTGTGGTTGTTCATCGGCCACCCGCACGCGCAGACGGATCGTGACATCGAGGTTTTGGTGAACGTGTACGACGATCGGCGCGAAGCTCTCGTGTTCCACGCGATGGACCTTGGACCGAAGTTTCGGAAGTACCGAGAGGAGAACCCCAATGACTGAGAAGAAGGATGCAGAGTTCGAGGCTCTGGCTGCGCGTCTGACTGACCCCGAGACGGTGCTCCCGAAGCCGAGGAGCGTCTTGAGTGGAGATGCTGCGGCCGCTGCGGGGCGTGAGTTCATGCTTGCCGAGTACGGGTCCCAGGAAGCTCTTGACGCGGAGCTCCGTCAGGCCGGGCGTCCGAAGCTCGGGCACACGCCAAAGGGAGCGTCGCCCACGGTGCGTGGGCGCATCGCCGAGGCCGATCGAGCCGCGTTCGATCAGCTGATCACGTTGACCGGGAAGAAGGAGAGCGAGCTCGTGCGCGAAGCAGTCCACCTTCTGCTCGAGCGCCATCACCTCATCGCAAGCTGATGGGCGCTCAAGGGGCCGTCGACCTGCTGGGTGCCTCCGCAGTGCGAGTCGAGCTACTGCGTATCGTCGCTGCGCATGATGAGCTCACGGCGCTGGAGATCATGGACGTCCTGGGCCTCACCCGCAACGGAGTCGGAAAGCACCTGAACGCACTGACCGATGCGGGTTTTCTCATAGAACGGCGGGCCACGCATCCGCGCGGGTCCGGCGATGTGATCTATTGGCGCGCCGATCGTCAACGAATCGCCACAGAGCTGTGGCAGCTCACGGGCACCCTGTTGGGTTACGGCGGCCAGTCGAACAGCGTGGGCTGATCGGGACCGGCGCCGGCGATGACCGCGGCGATCGCTTCCCGGTTCCATCCCATCGTCTGCACGACATCGCGGAGGGTTCGCGAGCGGGCCGCGAGCTGCTGTCGGGATAGGCCGCGCATCCCGACCCGGTAGTGACCGGCACGGCCCTTCTGTTCGCGGTCGCGCATGTTCATGGCGTGGTCGCCCTCGAACAAGTGCGACTGTGCGTCCGTGGTCACGTGGACGCAGATCGGCACGTCGCAGGCGTGCAGGAGCACGGTGTCGGGATCGAGTTCCCGGCCGGTGATGTGCTCGAACAGAATCCGTTGCGGGCGCACCATTCGTTCGCGGCCGTCGCGGCGAATCGAGAACCGGCCGTAGCCATCGTCCGCGATCGCGCCGACCCAGAACCAGCAGTCGTTCTCCTCGGGGCCTTTGATGACTTTCGCGATGAAGCGTGCGTACTCACGGGCATTCACGTCAGGGTTTCCGGCACCACTCGGACGGGCAGATGTTGAGCCCGTACAGCTGGAAGAACGCCACGGGCTCAACATACGACGGCACCTCGGGGAAGCGCTGCAGCTGGTCGACGGCCGGGTTGGTGTTGTCGGTCACGTTCACGCGAATGTCGAGGGTCGCGTGTGCCTTCCGTCGGGCGCGGCGAGGGATGCGTGGAAGAGTGGTGCCATGTCTTCCTCCTTTTCTCTCGTTGTCTCTCAGGGTCGAGTTGCCGACCGGACGGGTGGGGCGCTCGTCGGCGCGCGGCGAGTCGGTGAAGCTCTCTCGGCTCTTCTCGGCGTCGATGCAGTGACTGTCGGATCGCCGTCGGCGGCAACGACTGACGATTGGTCCGTGGCTCTACCCGAGGCTTCGCAGACGCTTCATGGTTTGCGCGATGCTGTGGGGGCCGCCATCGATGCGGGTCATGTGCCGCTCTTGGTGACGAACACGTGCGCAGCCAGTCTCGGAACGCTGCCCACGGTCGCCGAACGTCACCCAGATGCTGTCGTGTTGTGGATTGATGCGCACGGCGACTTCAATACCCCCTCGACCACAGGATCCGGGTACCTCGGCGGCATGGTACTCGCCGCTGCGTGCGGACTGTGGGACAGCGGGCATGGCGCCGGTATCGACCCCAGGCAGGTCATCGTCGTTGGCGGTCGCGATATCGATGACGCTGAGAGCGACCTGCTCGCGGACGCTGGCGTGCGCGTGCTCGCTCCGGCAGAGAGCGGCCCGGAGCGAGTGCTTGAACTCGTGGCAGGGCGCCCAGTGTGGATCCACGTCGATTGGGACGTGCTCGAGCCCGGCTACATCCCGGCTGCCTACAGAGTCGGCGAGGGGATGCTCCCGCACCAGGTCGCCGCGATCTTCTCAGCACTTCCCGCGGGCTCTGTGCGCGGCGTCGAGCTGGCAGAGTTCGAGGCAGGTGACGCCGAGATTCCCGAAAACCTCAGTATGGAGCTCATCATCGAGACCTTTCAGCACCTGCTCCACAGCATCTAGCCACCCGCCACCGAACAGTGCCCGTGCCGTCCCTGACCGCCACTGCCTCTCATGGCGGGTGGCCCCGGGGACGGCGTACCTGCAAAAACTGCTAGTACACCCGACACAAGCTGACATGATATCTATTATCGATTAATCCTGGGTAACCGATTCTTCAGCCCGGCTCGTTGCCCGGTTCTTCGCGTGGCGCTCGCTGAGCTTCAGTTCATCGTTGATCTCGAGCTTCCTGGCGCTTCGGCGGAGGAAGTTTCGGTACGACGTGTCAGTGATGAGGTACGAGTAGGCGCTGGCGCTCCAGGCGCTCGAGGCGGCAGTGAAGAATTTCAGCGTTTCCGTGGGAATCGGCTGATCGGGCGCCGGGATTCCGGATCCCTGACTACTACGTCAAGTACGTCCAATCATCTCGCACGCCATTCAGCAGTTAGCCTCGCAGCAGTGGGTGCCGAGGCCGGCGATCGGCACCCACTGCTGCGTCACAGGCGCTCGAAGGCTCAGTTCTCGAGGGGCGCTACCCTTGGCACGGGCGGGGGGAAATCAAGGCTAGCGATGACTCGTCCAATTTCACGCCACTTCGCCGCTGACGCGGCAGGCAACGGCTGCTCTGGTGTTTCTTCCCATTCGTTTACCTCGTCACCCAGGCAGGCTACCGAGATGGCCGTGAGGAGATTCCGCAGCGCCTCGGTCTTGAGATTCGCGCCGATGAACTCACCGTTCGGTGCAGGAGCAAGTTCAGTCAGGAACACGTCGGCAAACTCGTATGCGGCCTCTGCTCGAAGGTAGGGGCTCGTCAGAGTCTCATACCAGGCGCGGACGAACACGTCTCCGGCGTCCTGGTCCTGCAGGTGGCGATCGTCGTCGACGAACAAGCGGGTGTAGATCGTGTGCGGGGTGAGTTCCGAGACGGCCGCGATGGCTTCATCGACTCTCCCGGCATAGACGAGGTCAACGAAAGAGGGCGTCGTCATTTGATCCATCCGTTGCTGATATGGCCGCTACTGCTGGTGCGTACGACGATGGTGTGACTTCCATACTTCCATGTGAAGTCAACGTGGTTCGCGCTTGCCTTGCGGGTTCCGTTGGACATCGCCTGGGACATGAGATCGGCGATCTTGTCCTTTGACGTGGTCACTCTCGACCAGTTGTGCTTGGACTGCATGATGTGCTTCCAGGAATTCGCGTTGAGCGCGAGGATCTGCTTCTTCGCTGCCGCCTGCAAGGCCGCCTTCGTGCCCTGCTTTAGCGCCGCTTTGATGCCCGAGATAACAAGTGCGACGACGATCGCGGGCAATGCCTGCTGCGTAACCAGTGCGGTGTCGATGACCGTCAGCTCGCCCGTCTCGTCGGAACGGATCGATACGACGAACGCATCGGTACTGGCGCCAGTGAGAGTCTCGACCGTGAACGAAGACGCGATCTCCGTTCCATCGTCGTCGATCACGTCGATCACGATCGACTCCGGAACGTCGTTCACCACTTCGACGTCGGTGGTACCCACGACACCGGTCGTCGCATCGAAGCGACCTTCGACGGTTCGGGCGGTACGTCGTGCGGGGGCCCGTGGCGTCGGATGTGTAAGCCGGGAGGTGAGGGTTCTGTTCCGTCTCCTTGGTTGGGGTGTTTTGGTGCTGCGCGACGATAGCTACGCTCTGTCGCTGCGTGTCAGGTTCCGGAAGGTTTTCGCGACGCGGTCGCTACGCTCCCTTATTTCGTCGCGAAAACCTTCCTACACCTGACACTCCACTCCGCTGCTCCGCTCTCTTTGCTTTCGCACCAACCACCTCAACCAAGGAGACTCCGACATGACCATCGACTACTCACCCGAAAAGCTCATTCGCAGCATCACTACCGGCGGTGGCGACCTCTCCCCGCGGGCGGCGCTGATCGTGCAGGCGTATGTGTCGATCCTCGCTCATGAGGGCGGCGCTGCGCGGCGGGCGGTCGACGACGCGCAGGTGACGCTGTTGGATGAAGACAGCGACGAGGGCGGACTGTACGAGGTTCCGTTGAAGTCGATTCTGTTCGAGCTGCTGGTCGACGTGGGAGCCACGCTCCAGCATGACGATGAGATGCTTCAGCTCGAGGACTGAATGCAACGTGGGTCCCAGCGATTCGCTGGGACCCACACGCATCGACACTCTTCCCTCGTTCTGTGGTCGTGTGTCCCGGCTGAACTGTCTCGCCGCTGAGTGAGGCGCACGATCCGCGTGGATATCAGGGGAGGGTGCACCTGCATTGATTGCAGTGCACTCGTCAACCAAAGTTGACATAAGATCTATTATCGGCTTAAGTTATTTGCTTACTTTTTCGGCTTGAATTGGATATGATGGAGTCATGGCACCAACCTGGGCGAACTCGGCGGACAAGCATGGCGTCGATCGTCGGGATGCCATGTACGCGCTGCTGCATCCGAACTATGTTCGCGACATGGAGGACAACGGTGACGGCACGGTCAACCGGCTCTACATCGGTCCGGAGCACGCGCAGACCGAGCGGGAGCTCGAGGTGATCGTGCGGGTGGCGGTGGATGGTTCCGGCCGCGAGGCGAACATCTTTCATGTCATGCCGTTGGGGCCGGCTATCCGGCGATACCGGGAGGAGAACCCGAAATGAGCGAGAAGAACATCGACTACGACGCGCTGAGCGATCGCTACGCGGACCCGAATGCCACGTTCACGGCCGTGGGTCCTGCGCTGACCGGAGAGGCGGCCGCCGCGGCCGGCCGTGAGTTCGCGATCACCGAGTACGGGTCTGTCGAGGCGATGGAGAGCGAGATCCGCCGGGGGCGTCCCCGTATCGGCGCGGAGCCGGAGCGCCCGGCGACGGCGCGCACGGTGCGAGCGACGCTGTCTGATCGAGACTGGGAAGCTTTCGAGCAGCTGCGCGCACAGAAGGGCGCCCGTCAGGCGGAACTGGTCCGTGAGGCCGTGCATCAGTACCTCGTCGGACAGCGCCTGGCCGGCTGATGCCTGTCCATAGTGAGGGGCCTCTGGCGAAGTCCGTCATCGGGCACCGAGCTGATGCGCAAGATGTAATCGATCTGCTGGGTGCCTCGGCAAATCGGCTTGAGGTCTTGCGGTTCGTGCTTCGGCAGGATCAAGCGACGGCGCTCGAAGTGATGGCCGCGCTGGGGCTCACGCGCAACGGCGTGGGGAAGCATCTGGAAGCGCTCACCGCTGCAGGGTTCCTGAGCGCACGGCGTGCGACGCACCCGCGTGGATCAGGTGACGTCATCTACTGGTCTGGACGTCGTGACCGGATTGCCCGCGTGCTGTGGTCCCTCGCGGGAGAGTTCATCTTCGAGGACGAGGCATGAGTGACTTGAACGAGTCGGGCGGGAGGGGGCCCATTTCAATGGGCGTCATGCTGTTGGGAGCGTCACCAGCGCGCGTCGAACTTCTTCGTCTGGTCCTTGACCATCACGAACTTACGGCGCTGGAGATCATGGATGTTCTCGGAATGACTCGAAACGGCGTCGGCAAACACTTGGACGAGCTCACTGCTGCGGGGTTTCTGATCGCACGACGCGCCACCCATCCCCGTGGTGTGGGTGGCGTGATCTACTGGCGGGCGAACCGGGAAAGAATCGCGGCCGAGCTGTGGGCTTTCACGGGTGCCTTGCTCGGCTATGAGGGCCAGTCGAACAGGGTGGGTTGATCGGCGCCGGCGCCGGCGATGACCGCGGCGATCGCTTCCCGGTTCCATCCCATCGTCTGCACGACATCGCGGAGGGTTCGCGAGCGGGCCGCGAGCTGCTGTCGGGATAGGCCGCGCATCCCGACCCGGTAGTGACCGGCACGGCCCTTCTGTTCGCGGTCGCGCATGTTCATGGCGTGGTCGCCCTCGAACAAGTGCGACTGTGCGTCCGTGGTCACGTGGACGCAGATCGGCACGTCGCAGGCGTGCAGGAGCACGGTGTCGGGATCGAGTTCCCGGCCGGTGATGTGCTCGAACAGAATCCGTTGCGGGCGCACCATTCGTTCGCGGCCGTCGCGGCGAATCGAGAACCGGCCGTAACCATCGTCCGCGATCGCGCCGACCCAGAACCAGCAGTCGTTCTCCTCGGGGCCTTTGATGACTTTCGCGATGAAGCGTGCGTACTCACGGGCATTCACGTCAGGGTTTCCGGCACCACTCGGACGGGCAGATGTTGAGCCCGTACAGCTGGAAGAACGCCACGGGCTCAACATACGACGGCACCTCGGGGAAGCGCTGCAGCTGGTCGACGGCCGGGTTGGTGTTGTCGGTCACGTTCACGCGAATGTCGAGGTGGCAGCCCGTCGACGGCGGGACCGATCCGACTGCGGAGATCTGCTGCCCCTTCTGAACCGTGTCCCCGACGTCGACGAGGCGGTCTGTCTTGTACGAGTGGAGGTACTCGACCACGACACCATCGGCCGATTTGATCGACAGGTACAGGCGGTCAGAACGCACGACGGTTCCGGGGAGCACCGAGTAGATCGGGTCGTCACAGGTGCCGACAAGATCGATCGCCGGGTGCCAGGTCGAAGCACCGGCCGTGGGTGCTCCTCGAGGACCGAACCCGGAAGACATGTTGTACGGCTGGTCGAGCGGGTAACCTGCCTCGCCTGCCGTGCACGACGACGTGCCGGCGCCGGCGGCGCCATGCTCGCGCGCGAGCTGATCCGTCAGCGCGACGGCCGCATCCCACCACTTCGTGTAGTGGTCCGGGTTCGAGTTGATCTGGACCTTGTGCGCTGCGCGCGACGGGTCCAGCGACTCCCACCCGTCGATCTTCACGAGCCGTTCGAAGAACAGCGTCGCCGCCTTCTCCGGGTTCATCCGGTCCGTCGTGCTCCCCCACGAGTTCTGCTGCTGGAACAGTCCGATCGACGTCGTCCGTGACCCGTCAGGATTCGTCACCCCGCTGGTCTCCCAGTCGCCGTAACCAATGTTCCGAAGCGACGACTCCCCCATCGCGGTCATGACCCCGATCTGCTGCGCCCGCACCGACAGACCCATCGCGGCCGCAGCGTTCATGATGTGGCCGGCGTTTCCCAGTTGCTCCGCGTCATAGCCGCCGCTGGATGCGTCGGCAGGGATCGCCGCCACGTTGACCGTGCCCGCTCCTCCCCCGCACCCCGCCCCGGTCGACGCCACGCCGATCACCACCGCGAGCACGAACACAAACAGCCCTGTGAAGACCCCGCCGACCACCCTCATCGCGCTTAGCCGTTCATCATCGGAACGTCAGACGCCGGCGCCTCGAGCATGCCCGCTGCGGCAGGCTCGGCCTCGGCGGCCTCGGCGGCCTCGGCGGCCTCGGCGCGGCGGACATCCGCGGCCGAGCATCCGAGCCGCTCCTGAATCTCCGAGCGGGTGACGCGCAGCTCGAGCAGAGCGACGATCGCCGAGTCTGCTTCTGCCAGCACCGAGCTCGCGGCCAGCTCCGCCCGGGCCTGCACCGCCTCCAGCTCGCGGTCACGCTGCGCGTACACCTTCTCCACCGATTCCATCGACTGGAAGTAGCGCAGCTGCACCTGCTCGCGCTCCTTCTCCCGCTCATAGAACTTCAGACTCGCCTCGCGCGCCCGCTGCCGCGCACTGACCGCCTTCGTCACGTTCACCATGACCACCACGCTCCTATCGTTCCTCTAGGCGCGATGATATCCGATCACAACTCATTTCAGAGATTGACTCAAGTTCCTCAGGCCCCGATCGGAGGAGCCTCCGTCTCGCCTTGCCCCACCCTCACGAGACACTCGTGGGGGAAGGATCCCCCACACCCCCTCGGAGCAAGCCCACCCCCTGACCACCTGTGGACGACCCGAGCTATCGCCCCGGCTCAGCTCGCCCACAAGGTGGACAGCGGGACCCGACCCCGCTCCCCCGCCTCGCCGCCTTCGGCGTGCTCCCGGGATGCTCCTGCGTCGCGCGCTCGTGGGGGCAAGCCCCCTACTCGCAGTCATCGTCCGACCAAGCCGGACTAACGGCCACCGGGCGACCCGTGCGGCCTTCGGACCCTCTGGGGCGTTCGACGGCGAACACCCCACTCGGGGCACCCCTCGTGCGAAGAGTTCGTATCGACGCTGCTTCGCAGGTCTCTTCTCCTCTTCGCTGAGACGAGGCTTCGCCGTCTCATGTCTAGTTCTCGTGTTCTTCGTCGCTTAATGCGACGTTTCCCTCTCACTCCGTATCGAGGAAAACCAGAACCCAAGAACGACGCACAAAGGGCATTAGTAATGAACGAGGTATGCTCCTGATATGCACGCTCCGCTCACACAAGCCCGCGCAGCGGGTGTGGCGTGCGTTGAGAATGCCGTCCACGCGGGCGGTGGTGTCCGATGATGACCGCGTCCGTGATGTCCGCCGGCGATGGCTACCTGTACTACACGCGCAGCATTGCCACCGGCGACGCGCAGCGCACCCCAGGGACGCCGTTGACGGACTACTACACCGTCGACGGCAACCCTCCCGGGGTATGGATGGGGGCAGGAACTTCGCTGCTGGGCGTGTCTGGAGAGGTGACGGAGGCGCAGATGAAAGCCCTGTACGGGGAAGGGCTGCACCCGGACGCGGACGCGATCACGGCCGACATGCAGGCAGCTGGAGCGCTGCCCGCGGAGATCAAAGAAGCAATCTCTCTGGGGCGGGCTTACTACCAGTACGACGCGAAACACCCCGAGTTGCGCCAGGCCATCGACAAAGCCACCACAGAATTTCACCGCCTTCACGGGCGCAAGCCGGACAAGGTTGAGCGGCACCAACTTCAGATGCGCGAGGGGGCGATCGCCTTCCGTGAACGCCACGGTCGCCCGCACCTGGACAGCGAAGAGCTCAGCAAGTACGTCAGCTCCGCGATGAAGGCCGACCAGCACGCCGTCGCGTTCATCGACCTCACTTTCTCCGTCCCGAAGACCGTCTCCGTGTTGTGGGCGATCGGCGATAGGGACCTTTCCGCGCGAATCGAAGCCGCGCATGAGCGGGCGATCGCACACACCCTGCGGTGGATCGAGAAGGAAGCCGTCGCGACCCGTGCCGGCACCAACGGCGTCCGTCAGATCGACGTCAAGGGCGGCGTCGTCGCGACCCGGTTCCGTCATTATGAGTCCCGCAACGGTGACCCGCACCTGCACGACCACCTCAACATCTCCAACAAGGTGCAGGGCACGGATGGGAAGTGGCGTGCCCTTGATTCGCGGCTACTGCTGCGCTTGAAAGTCGCCGCATCCACCGAGTTCGACAAGCAGCTCATGATCGAACTCGATCGCGAAGGAATCGGCTCCGAGACCCGTACTCTCGTCGACGGGAAGACCCCACGCCTCGAAGTTGCCGGTATCGATCAGCGCCTCATCGACACGTTCTCCACCCGCCGCGACGAAATCCACAAAGCCACACAACCACTGGTTGACGGGTACATCGCCGAGCACGGACGCGCACCCTCCCAGGACGCCCGCATCAAGCTGTCCGCCCAGGCATGGCAGGACACGCGCCCGAAGAAGGACACCGTGCGGTCGGTCAGCGCAATCCGCGCGGAAGCCCGCTCCCGGGCGATCGCCGCGACCTCTCCCGCCTATGTCAACGCCGTCGGGAACACTGTCCTCACGGCGACCCGTCGCGCCCGAAATGTTGCTCATGACCTAGCGCCGATCGATGTTCGCACCGCCACCGCCGAGATCATGCGGAACGTGGAAGCCGCCCGCGGCACCTGGGGATACAACCACGTCAAAGCCGAGATCGACCGGTACACCGACGCCCACGCCTACCGCCGCTACACCCTCACCGACAACGGCGTCACCCAAGAACTCTCCCGCGAGCACGCCGAGACATTCTTCCTCCACGCGGCGCTCACCCACGGCTCGATCCCGGTCACCCCCGAGCACGTCCACGGACGCTTCCAACCCCTCATCCGCGCCAGCGACGACGGCAGCGTCTACGTCTCCAAAGCGCGCACCCTCTACACCTCTATCCGCGTCCTCGAAGCCGAATCCCGCCTCCTCGAAGCCGCCCGCACCACCTCCCCCACACCCGCGGCTGTCGATGCCGACACCTTCGCACAGGCGCTGCGCGACCAACCCAACAGTGACTACGCGCAGGTGCGCCTCGCCCGCGAATTCGTCACCAACCGCACCCGTCTCGTCGTCGGCGTGGGCCCCGCTGGTGCCGGGAAGACCCGCTCCATGAAGCTCGCCGCCCACGCCGTGAAACTCGCCGGCGGCCGCATGATCGGCCTCGCCCCATCCAAGCCTGCAGCCGACGTCTTCCAACGCGACGTCGGCGTGCCTGCGTTCACGATCGACGCGTTCCTCACCGCCCACCGCATCGCCGCGGCCGAAGGCACGCCCGTCCCCGCGCAGTACCAAGTCAACGCCCGCGACGTCGTCGTCATCGACGAGGCAGCCATGGCCACCACCACCCACCTCGACGAAGTGACCATCATCGTCGACACCGCCGACGGCTACACGCGCCCCCTCGGCGACGACGGACAGAACGCCGCCGTCGGGGGCGGTGGCGCCTTCCGTCTCATCCGCCGCGAGGTCGGGGCGGTCGAGCTCGAAACCGTCTACCGGTTCACCAACCCTGAGGAAGCCGCAGCGTCCCTCCTCCTGCGTGAATCGGCTCCCAGTATCGACCCGTTCGCCTGGTACAAGGACAACAACAGGGTCATCGCGGCTACCCAGGACCGCATCGGCGAGGTCCTCTTCACCGACTACGTCGCCGACCTCGCCGCCGGTGACGCATCAGTCATGATGGCACCCACCAACGCGCACGTCGACGAACTCAACGGCCGCGCCCAAGCCCTCGCCATGCTCGAAGGACACCTCGTCCCCGGCGCAACAACGACCCTCCGCGATGGGAACGACGCGTATGTTGGCGAACGCATCATGACCCGCCTGAACACGCCCAAGCTGCGTACCGACGACGGCGCCCACACTGTCACCAACGGCGACGTCTACACCGTGAACCAGGTGCACCCTGACGGATCGATCACCGCCAGCCACGCCACCCTTGGCTCCACCATTCATCTCCCCTATGACTACCTGTCCGAGCACGCGCACCTCGGATACGCGTACACCGTCAACCAGAAACAGGGCGACACGATCGGCGGGAAGAACGACTTCGACCTCCAGATCGACGGGCACGCCCGCGGCATCGTCAACGGCACCACCGCCCGCGCGAACGCCTACGTTCTCGCCACCCGCGGCACCACCAGCAACACCTTCTACGTCGAAATCGAACCCGGCCAGAACCCCGACGACGTCCTCGCCAAGATCGCCTCCAACGCCGACACGAACCTCGCAGCGCATGAGATGATCGACGTCGAATCCGACCGTGTCACCGACTTGTCTCGCCTCATCGACGAGTACAACGACATCACCAACCAGGCCAACGCGAAAAGGTTCGAGGCCCTCGCCACCCGCGCCCTCGACGACACACACGCCCGCACCCTCACCGGCTCCGCCGGTTGGGAAGCCGCAGCGGCCGGCCTCGCCCGCGCCGAAAAGCTCGGCCTCGACCCCGCCCACGTCCTCACCGAAACCTGGAACCAGCGCGAGTTCAAGACCGCCGACGACGTCGGCGCCGTCATGTCCTACCGGATCGAAGGCCACCTCAAGCGCATCGTCGACGAAGGCACCCTGGAACCGCTTCCCGAACTGGGCGCAGCCACCGGCCGGTACGAGTGGGCGGTCGATCGCACCGCCCTGGCTCACCCCGACGTACCCGAAGAGTGGCGTGCCGAGCTCGGCGACCGCAACAGCTACATCGATGACCGCATGGTCCAACGCGGCGTCGACCTCACCCTCGAGCAGCCCGAGTGGACCAAGCAGCTCGGGCCTGTCCCCGAACGTATGGACAAGCGCGTCGAATGGATGGAACTCGCCGCCGAAATCGACCTCTTCCGCACCCGCTACAACATCCCCGAAGACAACCCCACCGCGATCCCCGAGTCGTTCCGCGATCACGAGACCGGGAAGAACCTCGCCGATCGCGTGACAGACCTGCACAAGGCCACAACCATCCGCAAGGTAAAGGGCACCCATCGAGATGCAGACCCGGCAGAGCAGCTCGCCGCGGCCCAGAAGATTGGAAGGCGCGTCGACGCGCGACGCCCCGTCGCAGACGCCGAGAAGGCCGCGGCCGCCCTCAATCCCGGCCGCTCTGCGTCGCTTCCCAAGCATCTCGCGGATCTCCCAGCCCTCATCAGCAAGAACGCTCAGGCTGCCAGTCAGGCCGCCGAGCGTGCCCGCACGAAGAGCGCCGGCAACACGAAGGACGTGGACCTCATAACAGGATTCCAGACCGCTGACGAGCCGACCCCCACCGTCCAGCAGCGAGGTCCACGCCTGTAGCGTCCCGGGCAGCCCATCGGAAAATGGGCGCATGCCCTCCGCGCTAATGTCCTGAGTCCATGAGACCCGGAACCGTCAGGAGACGGCGAGAATTGCCTGGCTCACGAGCTGCCAAACGGCGTATATGAGCACCACAGGTGCCAGATAGAACGTCAGCAGGATCGCCCACCATGGCCCGTCTACGACTCCTCGTGCGATCCCTCGCACCATTCGCTCCACCCACCGCACGCCTACGAGTCCTTCGAGCCTCGTCTTGTACCACCAGTTGACAGCAGCGAGTCTCCGAGACGGGCCCAATCGGATCAGGTCGATTGCAATCCAGAACCAGTATCCGTAGGCGACGAATGCGACGAGGGTGAGCAACATCGACCACAGTTGGCCCATGAGCTGATACATGCCATCGGATGATCCCCAATGATCGTTGCCCATCGCGATGATTGTGGTGAGGAGCAGGCCCCCAAAGAACCCGAGGAATCCGAGTGCAATCTTGGCAAGGCCCACCACATGGCGACCGAGCACCGAACGCTCGGCCAAGGGGCGGGGTGGTTTCAGTACCGCGGCCACGCACAGGTGGATGAGCACGATAACCAAAGACGCGGCGAGGATGAAAACAAGAAATACGTTCGCGGCGATGTCGCCCGATGGTTCCGCCAACGTGGAAGTTTCAGTTGCAACCGCGGCACCAATGCTCCACTGGTGAGTTGAGAATGCGAGAGGGTTCACTTGGGCGAAGCGCCCGTCTCGTGATTCTCGCTGTCGCGCCCCAGCTCGTCTGCGAAAGCTCTGGTGATCGTGGCTTCATCGGGGAGCGCCCTTTGCGCGTCCTCGGTCAACTCGTACCGGCTCACAGCGACCGGCTGAGTCGTTGAAGCGAGTGCGTATCGCACCACAGTGTCGTTCTTGCCCGCAACAAGAAGGATCCCCACGGTGGGCCGGTGTATGTCCCGGATGCGCAGACGGTCATCGACGACGGCGACGTAGAAGCCGAGCTGCCCGGCATCGCGTGGATCGAATGTTGTGGTCTTCAGCTCAATGACCACGTATCGCAACTGCTCGACGTGGAAGAACAGCAGGTCGATGTAGAAGTCGTCACCATCGATATCCAGGTGAACCTGGCGGCCGACAAACGCGAACCCGGGCCCGAGCTCGCGCATCGTGTCCAGGATCCGGTCGACCATGCGCTGCTCAAGCTCACGTTCGGAGACATTGCTGTCGACGGCAAGGAACTGCAGCGCGTACGGATCCTTCGTAAGTTCCTGTGCCTGATCTGAGTCGGCCCGCTCAAGGGAGCCGACGAAGTTGCTCGGAGCTGCCGCCTCCCGCTCATGCAACCGGGTCGTGATCTGGTGGGCGAGCACAGACCGGCTCCACCCGTGATGAACATCCTTTGCCGCGTACCAATCTCGTAGCTTCTGATCGCTGAGTTTGTCGAGCAGCTCGATCACATGCCCCCATGGCAATTCGCCAACGGGGCGTTGGCGAATTGTGTCGAGGTCTGGCCAGGCCTCCGAGAAACGTCGCATGTAGCGAAGATTGGCGGGGGAGAATCCTTTCATCGTCGGGAACTCTGCCCGCAGATCGCCAGCGAAACGCTCGAGAACACTCGTTCCCCACGCCTCCTGCGACCGACGAACGCGAATCGTCTGACCGATCTGCCACCACAGCTGTAGGAGCTCAGTGTTTGCCTTGCGCTGGACGCGTAGACGAGCGGCGTGGACGTGACGCTTCAAATCCTCAAGCGTGGATGCGTAATCGTCGGGCATGAGTTCGCTCATGGATCCACCGTAGCTACCGCGGTGACGTTGGACCTTGTTGAGCCAGTCCCGTCCGCGCGTCGGGAGTACAAGCCGCAGGCAGAGTCGGCAAGGAGCCTAGCTCCGATGGCTTGAGCAAGAACACGAATGGGGTGAGGCATCGACGATGCCCGACCCATTTGTACGAGTGTTAGTCGTTCTCAACTGCCTTCGTGTATCCGTCACCCGGGCGGTGAACCGACCATTATCATGGGCCATCTCGCGGCCCGTGGGGCCGTCCCAGGGGACCTTCGGAACGACGGCCTTGAACAGGCCGAAAGCGTCCAATCGGGCGAGTGTGGGCCACAGAGAGAGCCTCCGCGATAAGTCTCTCGGAAAAGAACCTGGCGGCACGCGCCACGCACCTGCACAAGTCCACCGCGATACGAGCGCCCGAGGTACGCACCGCCCCGTCAACACCGCCGAACAGCTCGCGGCAGCGGCAAGGATCGGGCAGCGCGTCGACGCCCGCCGCCCTGTCTCCGACGCCGAACGGGTTGCAGGTGCTCTCGGCCCGGGCCGCCCAGCAGCATTCCCCAAGCGACTGGCTGAGCTTGAGGGTCTCATCAGCCGACATGCCCCGGCAGCACGCGAAGCTGCTGAACGTGCCCGCACGAAGGGTGCCGAGCGGGTGAAGGACGCGGACCCCGCGACAGGGTTGCAGACCCCTATTCAGGAGCGCGGCCAGCGTCTCTAGCGACCCGAACCGATTGGTGCCGCCTATCGGCCCGCGCGATCGCTCGATCTCACGCGCAAATCGAACGCGGGGTCGTCCGCGAGCGCTGCGATAGCACGCATTCCCGCCGAATCATGTCCCTGCACAAACCGCCAGTTGCCGATGATGTACAGCCGCTTTTTCGCGCGGGTGAGAGCAACGTTCAGGAGCTTGGCGGCGCCGACAGCGCGCTCGGAGCCATTGAGGTCCGCAGTCCCTACCCACCGCACGCGGGCGTCCTGCATGAGGTCGAAAATCACGGTGTCGAACTCGCGGCCTTGAAACTCATGCGATGTTCCAGTGGGGACATCAAGTCCGGCGGAGGAGAAATCCCGCGCCATAGCACTTGCCTGAGGTCGGTACGGAGTGACGTAACCCACATCCGTTTCGATGAGGCGCGCGGCTATTGATACGGCGATCTCCCGAGTACGGGGGCATTCCCAACTGTTCCCCCGTGGTTGCAGGGACGCGTCAGTGATCCCCGATGTGTCGAGAAACACAATCACCTTTGCACGATCCGGTGGGTCGGCCTTGTGGCTCTGCAAGAGCCCGTCATAGCAGAACTCATTGACCGCTCGAGCGATGACGGGTGGGTACCGGTACTGGATGGAGATCGCGACACAACGAGGGTGTTGCTCGGCTGTGGCGCGGTCAGTGACTCCTGCTAGCGCAAAAATATCGGACACTTGCCATCGTCGAATATGCTCCGTGACGTCGTCGGTGCTGTCATCGGCTTCCGCGATGGGGGCGTTTTGGAGGAAGTCCCCAACCACGGCGAGTGTCGTGTCAGCCTTCGCGGCCGCGATCAGCAGAAGCGATGCCTCGGCGCTGGCCGATTCATCGATGATGACAACGTCGAATCGGCGTTTTCTCAACGTTGCGTTGGTGATCAGCGCAGTCAGCGTGGCTGCGATGACCGGAGCTGACCCGAGGAGCCCCACTTTCGTTTGCTGGTACTCATCGTTGAGCCGATCGCGACGTCGTTCGATCTCGGCGAGCTCAAGGTCCAACATGCTGACGACACGAAGCGATTCGTCGTATTCGAGGGCGAGAGCCCATTCGCCGCCTTCTTTCGCCTGCCGTACGCGGTCGTCAAGGTCGTCCGTGTCGCCCACGATTTCTCGGAGCGTCCGCACCTCTCGCGCTAGCTTCGTGACGTCGTCTTCGGCTTTCCGCAAGCGGACCTCGAGACCCTGAACTTGCGCCTCAACTTTGGCGAGACCGTGCCCGCCGCTGGCGGTCCGACCCACCTCGAGGGTTGCGCGGTCGAGTTCGAGAGCCCACCCCTGGGCGGCGGAATGAGCTACTTCGAGGTCGCGGAAGGCATCGCCGCGAGCCTCCACGGCGCGCGACAACTCCAGACTTGCCTGCGCCTGAGCCCGTAGCCGGTGTTGGCGAACCCATGGGAGCACTCTTGTGATTGCGGCACTGAGACGGACGTTGGTCACCTCAAGCACGGCTCTCGCCGTCTGCTCAGAGGCAGATGTTCTATCCACCCGCGCGCGTCGCTCATCGTGAACTACCTGCCACTGGGCCAGTGCCCCACGCGCCTGCGACACTCGCTGATTGGCGGCCTTGCGAGCCTGAGCAAGTTGGCGGAGCTGTCCCAGCTCCGCAACACGCTCATCGTGGGAGCGGGTCACTTCCTTGGCTCGCTCTTCGGCTGCACGGAGCAACTGTTCAATGGCAGTCAACTCATCCCACACGGGCAATGCCTTTTGCAGTTGCCGGATCTGGTCCACGTTCACCGCCCTCGCCGCGATCTCTTCACGGAGGAACAGCTCATGCCTACGAACAGGATGTGCGTGGTTGCTGGCGAGTTGAGCGTCGATCTCTTCGAGTTTCTTCGCCTGATTCGTGATAACTGCGGCCGCGCGATCCACACGCAGAAATGGGTGCTCCTGCACGGAACGTAGAATCTTGCTCGGGTCGCTACCGACCTGGCGCACGACTCGGCCCGGAGTGACAACACCTAGTTCGTATCTCGTGTCATCGCCTATGAGGCTCTCGAGAACATTGTCCACAGCAACGTTCGTATGGGAGGTGATGAGCACGCTCTGACCCGCATCGATCGCTGCCTTCACAGCGCTCGTGATAACGGTGGTCTTGCCCGTGCCCGGTGGTCCCCAAACAAAGAAGCCACCCGGAGTCGTCATCGCAGCTAGAGCTGACCGCTGGCCCTCATTCAACGCCCGATCCAGGGGAAGATAGGCAGGGCTCCACCCGCGTAGCGGCGTCGACACCGAGGACCAGAGCTCTTCGGCTCTTGGGCCACGGTCCAATTCCTCCAGCGCCTCGCAACGCTTCGTCAGAAGGTTAAACGGGCCAGGGTCAACGCGGAAGACATGGACCGCCGTCGCCTCCCGCAACGCGGACGATGCCTCTGGGGGAACCTCGAGCTCCAGCATGCCTTCGGTCTTGGAATATGAGCGAAAAGACACGACATGGCGATTCTCAATCCTGTCGACGTCCAAAGCAGCATCGACAACGAAGTACGCCATCTCGTTCCAAGAGACCTTCCGAGGAGCGCCAACGAACACGCGAAGTCGGCGAGTCCCACGGATCGTCTGTATCTGACAGGGTGCCGGAGAGACCATAATTTTCTGGCTCGCGCGGATCTCTCTGTCTAACGACGCCCACGCTGCAGCTTTCGCCTGAGAATGGATCTGCGTCCAGGACGCCCCCATCGGACGGTCGGTCGTCGCAGGAGAAAGCACTCGATCACCCTATTGCCCAATAGGACGACCGCGATCCAACATCGGACGCGCTGACAGGCGTAGGCGAAGATAGGAACACAGCCCCCACACTGGTGTGCTTGCATCGGGGCGGCTTATCGGCGGGCTCTACCTTTGGGTGGCGTCTCGGATCTGTGTAATGGCTTGCAGGCGACGCAGCGCATCAGGCGAGAGTGCGGACCCGACTCGGTTCCCTTCTCCTGCCGGATACAGAGGACGCTTGCTGCGCACGATCTTCGAGTTGTTGAGGTCTTTGACGCTCCGATAGTGCTGGAGGTGCAGCTTCGATTCCAGCGTGAATCCGCCGTGCAGGGCAGGGAGGATGCCGCCGCGGTTTCGGTTGGTCACCCAGCTGTATGGCGAGTCTTCGATGAGGTGATAGTGGATGGCGCGGGTGAGGCACGCAGCGATCCAGTCGGCGAACTGGATGTTGGAGCTCAACGCGCTATCGACGTGCATCGGGGGTTCGATGATGCGTCTCATCTCGGGGTGATCTGACGCGCGGCCAAGGATATGGCTGTACATGACCGGCAGCCGCTCCGCCCGTGTCTTCTCGTTGATCTGATCGATGACCACCATGACGTTCGACTGGGTGTTGTCCGCGTGGCGAGCGATGCGATTCAGCGTCTCCTGCATCGCTGACGTCTCACGAGCGGTGGTATCCAGCTTCGTCTGTCCAGGTGTGCCCAGTGGCTTCTCATCGGCGTAGAAGAAGACATGTCCGCCGAGGGCTCGAAGCTGCTCGATGAGGCCGTTGAAGGCGCGGATCTGGTTAGGGAATGTCTGATGGGAGTCGCGTCGGAAGATGCTCGCGCCCTTGCGTTCCCAGCGTCCGGGGTGCTCGGCTGCCGCGATCTCCGCCTTGAAGAGTCCCCGCTTCACGAAGTTGAACTTGGCGCCGAAGAGACGGGCCTTGTCGGCTGGGATCACGAAGCCGGCGTAGCCGAACGCGGGACTTGTGTTGAATCGGGGGTGATCGCTGCTGATGAACGCACCGGTCTCGCCGATCTCGTCGATGTAGGCCAGGAGCACGCGACCCAGTATCCCGTACAACGCAGAAACCCACGCCTAGGCGTGGGTTTCTCGAATCGGCGCTCGGGGAACTATTTCATCCCTAGCTACCGAGCAAGAGTCTACCCGCGTGAAACGAATGTGTAAATCTCGGACATCACCGCTATCTTCTTTCGACTGCTCGTCCCGCCGCCGCGGCCGCAGCGCGTTCGCCGTCAGCATGATAACGGCCGTACTTACGGTGTTCGCGCCGCTGCGTGCTATCGATTGGACATGATGAACACAGTACTGACGGAACGCATCCGAGAGCTCATTGAGCGGATCGATATCAACCCGGATGTTTCCGTGGCTCTAGAGGACGTGGCAAGCGTCGACGAATGGACCATGGCGTTGACGGGTGGAGGACTTCCAGAGCTGTGTGAGACATTCGCCACTGGTGTGCACTCACTCCTCACTGCGCGCTACCCAGCAACGCTGCCGTTCCCCTACGCGCGGCTGCCTCTCATTGCGGCTCATGAGGGGTGGTGGGACGACAGCGACGGGATCCCCCGTTCGGCTGCGCTTCAGATTCTCGAGACCGGTGGCGCCGGTCCAGCTGCCGCACTGCAGGATCCCCACGCACAGTCCGCGCTTCTGAGGGCGATGGTGGAGACCACGATCGCCACGATCCGCGCGGCGCACGATCATCCGACCTACAGCAACTGATAGAAGGTCAAGCCACGAAGCCGTAGGGGTCTTCCGCACCCTGGAACGGACGCCAGTGGGGGCGGACATATGACGTCCGCCCCCACTGGCGTCCAAGGGCTAGTTCTTCTCAACTGGCTTTGTGTCATCGGCGACCCAGGCCGTGAACCGGTCATCGTCGTGGGGCATTTCACGTTCGGTGGGGCCATCCCAGGGGACGTTCGGGACGACGCTCTTGAACAGGCCGAGGGCGTCCATCCGTGCCAGTGTGGGCCACAGGCAGCGTTCGTGCCATTCGACGAGCGCGAACGACGGGATGGATGCCTTCTTCCGGTAGGCGGCGGCGTGGGCGACCATGAGAGAGGTCAGCAGCTCCACGGCGATCGGGTGCCGGTACCAGTCCGCGACGAGCTCGGGGATTCCGTTCTTTGCCGGCGATAGGTACTGCAGGTAGCGGCTTTCCAGCCAGCCCACCCATTCGTACAGGCGGTGCCACAGCTTTGCACGGGCGTCCGGGGGGAGCATCGCCCAATTCCACGGTCCGTCAGGGGTGGCGTTGAGGAGTTCACGGAGACCGTCGAGCTGCTTCTCATGTTCCTCCAGAGCCTCCCCCTGGGCGGTCAACGCCGTATGGAGATCGAATAGCATCTTCTCAACGCCAACCGATTCCGACTCTCCCCCGACTTCTCCCGTCGACGGGTCCACGGCCGGGTCATCGTGCCCCCAGACATCAGCGGGCGGGGCGTCCTCGTCGGAGGGTCCCGGGTAGTACGTGTCGGTCATCGTGGCGCTCCTGCCAGGGTGTCGGTTCGTGGGTGGGTCTCGTGGTGCTTGCGCTGCGCTGCGGCAGCCCAGTCGAGCGAGGCCTGGTACTCGCTGCGGTGTGGCGATCGCCACCACGGCGGGAGGGTGATGATCGCCGGTGGCTGGTTGCGGTAGAACATCACCGCACGGCCGGTGCGCAGGGTGCGGATCTTCTCGGGGGCGAGGACCTGCTTCGACCAGCCCTGGCCGAGGTGGTCCAGGGTGCCGGCGAGGGTGGAGAGCTCCTGCAGGAAGCGGGCGTCTTTCAGACCGCCCATGACGAGCAGCTCGGTGGCGTTGTTCAGGATCGTGGTCGCCTGCTCCTGCCCGTACTTTGCGAGCAGTTGCGTGTAGTCCTGCAAGATGATCGTGGGGACGATGCCTTCACCACGGCCAGTGGACATCAGCTCCGGCAATGCGGGGATCGCGCACACGTTCATGGCCTCGTCGAGTACCAGCTCGAGCGGGGGCACATGCGGGCCGTGCAGCGTCGCGGCCAGTGACGCGCTCCGGTAGAGGGATTCCACGAGCGCGGTGAAGATCGGCGCGGCCGGCGACCCCTCCCCCTTACAGATCAGGTACAAGCTATCCCGGGTGCCGTGGTGCGCACTGGTGTCCACCACGGCCTCTCCGGGCAGGGGGCACACGGCGTCGAGGAACTTCTCGATGGTGAACACGTTGAGGATCCCGGACGCGGTCATCTCCGTGGAGGACACCGTTTCATCAGCCTTCCCCCGGCAGTACTTGGTGAGATCCGCGACCCACCGGTGGTTCGCTGCGGGGTGGGTGCGGAGGATCTCGTAAGGGGTGTCGTCGTCAAAGTCGGACATCCAGTCCATGACGTCCCGCATACTCTTCCCGGACACTGCGGCCGCGTGCAGCATGCACTGCAGGATGATCGTCGCGGCCGTGTTGAAGAACCCAGTATTCGTCGAATCGGCACCACCCGAGGGGCGGGCGGCCACGATTCCCGCGGCACGTCTCACCGCCATCTGGTCGTCCTCACACCCGACAACGATGGGCCACTTCACCCGGTTCTTCCCCATCCACGGGACGAGGCCCTCCGGGTCGAACGCCATCACTCGCGAGAACGGATGCCGCATCTTCCGTACCCACCCGGTCAGCTGCAGCACGTCGGGTTTCGTCGACGTCGTCACGATCGCGCCCTGTGCACGGAGGACGAGCTGCACGACCAGGCGCACGGTCTTGCCCGCACCGGAGGCGGCGATCATGATTCGGGTTTCTTCGAGCATGTCGGTGAACCAGCGGATCCCGAAGAACCCGAACCACCCGATCCGCCCCAACGGTTCCGAGGCTTTCGCCGTGAGGGGGGCGCGCTTGGGCTTGGAGCGCCACCACACCACGAACCGGAGGCGGAGGATGGAGGCGCGGCCGTCGGACTGGAGCGTCCCCGCGATCGCGAACACGGCCCAGGCGAGGGCGGCGGTCGCGGCGAGCATGATGAACGCCCACAGCTGCGTCGATGAGGGGAATGGGACGCCCTGCATGGCCTGGGTGAGTAGCGCCGGGATGGTCCAGGCGTAGTCGGTGACCCCGGTGGGAGTGAAAATGCTGGCCAGGTGCACCGCGGCGGGGATCCCGACGTTGAATAGGGTGATCAACGCGAGGGCGAGGGTGCCCAGGCGGATGAGGAGGTGCAGCATGGTCAGGCAGCCTTCCGGTTCCAGCGTTCGTTGGTGTCGTGGAGGTGCAGTTCTGCTTCGACGAGGGATATCTGGACGGAGATGCCGGTCGCGTCTTGGATCTTGATCAATGCCTTCCCTGCCCCGGGGGGTGGCTTCGGGCGGCCGGTGCGGGATCTGCGGGCACGGAACGACCGCGGCGATCGCCACGAGGCGACCTGCCGGCGTTCTTCGTCGTTGAGGGAAACCGTGGTCTCATCGAGCGCGTCGAGGGCGTTCTTCGCCATGCCGAACATGACGATCATGCCGGCGTTCTCCGCGAACCCGAGCGCGATCTCCCGGTCTTGCCGCGTGGGAAGTTTCAGGGGGTCCTTCGGGGAGTGGGTGACCATTGCGTTGCCGACGCCGTCGGTGCGGTTGGTGCGGTAAACCTGGTCGACGATCTTCGCCATGCCAGGGGCAAGGCTCATCGGCTTCCACAACTCGTCGCCCACGACGAACGGGTTGCTGAAGTCGACCAGGCCCGCGCAGTGGAGGTCCCACTGGGCGTCGATGGCGCTGAAGCTCATCGCCCAGGTGGCGATCATCACGCCGGCGAGGACCTTGTCATCGGCGCGGCGCATCTTCGACAGGTCGACCGAGAATCCGCCGGGGTTGCTGAGGTCGATGTGTACGGTGGTGGGCCCGTTGAAGATCGTCCCCATTGGGCCGTGCAGCACGGCCCGCAGCGTCTGCAGCAGCCGGCGGGCGGTCTTGCGGTATTCGTTCTCGGTGCGGGAGACCGTCGCGGCCATCAGGTGGGGGTGCCCGTTGGGGTTTTCGAGCAGCTGCACGAGGTCGACGAGCTGCGCGCCCTCGACCTGGTCGTGGATGGCCCGCACGCCCACGGAGATGAGGGTTTCTTCGACGTCTTTCAGAGCGCGGCCGCGCACGAGTCGGCACAGGGCGAGGACGAGCGTGGTGGCCTGATCGAACGCGAGCCCCCGCAGGAGTTCTGCGATTTCCGCGCCGGTCTGTCCCCCATCGGGGTGCTTCGGGTCTTCCACCCACGCGATTTCTGCGATCCGGTCGGCGGCATCGCGGAGCACGCTCCAATCCAACGGGTTGATGGTGCTCTTCCCCGGTGCCACTTCGATGACCTCCCCGCCGAGTGCGCGGATCAGCGCCGAGTACTCGCCCTTGATGTCGCCGGCGATCAGTGGCGGGTGGCCGCGGTCGGCGAGCCCCAGCAGCCACCGCATGACGAGGGTGGATTTCCCCAGCCCTGGGAGCCCGTAGATCATCACGGACGGGTTGGAGAGAAGCCCCGCCTCGAACCAGCTGATGGGATCGCAGTACACCAGCGACCAGTTCACCAGGTCAGGCCCGAGCGGGACTCCCAGTGCGGGGCGGGCGGAGCCGACGCTGAACGGGTACAGGCCGCACACTTGCACGGACGAGGAGATCCACGTGGCCAGCTGCGGCATCAACCCCCATCTGCCGCCGTTCTCACCGGCGTACCCACGCGCGGTGGCGGGTTGGGGCTTCGCGAGAAACGTCGCGGGGACGTTTCTCTTCTGCTGTGAATGGTCCAAGCCGAGTTCGCGGTTGTGACGGCGATCGCGGCGTTCCGCCCGTTTCATCGCCCGTGTGTATGCACGGTCCTGTCGGCCGCGGGCACGCTGTCGTGCCTGCACCGATTTGTGGATTCGGGATGGCTGGTTGGTGCTCATGTGCCGGGTGTCCTATCGCTTGAAGGGGTTGTCGGAGAACTCCCACGGGAGCAGCCCGAACGGCAATGTCATGTGGAACAGGGCCGCCTGTAGGCCCTTGCTGCGGCGTACCTTCATGCGGGATGCGGTCATCAACCCGAGCATGGTGTTGCGGGCGCGTGCTTCTGATTCGGGGTCGTCTGCGTAGGTGGCGGTGGCGAGCATTGCGAACGGCACGAGGGCGGCGCCGCGGGCGATCTCCTCGTCGAGCTGGGTGGCCAGGCCGATGCTGCGGCGGGTGGTCGCGGTGCGCCGTCCCTTCTGCTGCGCGGCGATGAAGTCTTCGGACCGCACCGCGTTCTCGGCTTGGTTCTGCGCCTTGTCGGCCTTCACCGCCTGGTAGTAGATCGCGACTCGTTTGCGCAGGAACGCCGGGGACGGCTGCAGCAACCGCACCAGGTGGTTGTCGAAGATCATCCCCCGCGGCGGCCGCCGCATCTCTACTGTCTCGGCGACTCCGCCCGGCAGCTGCACGGACCCACGCTGCTCGAGCAGGAATGACGGACCGGCGCCCGCCCAATCCAACTCCACTGTCTCTTCCCGTGCGCGGAGCAGGTCAAACGCGGTGGCCAGCTCCGGGTCGTAGGCCACTTGGGCGACCTCGACGAGTTCCGCCTCGGTCATCGCGACCGCGTTGCCTGCCCCGCCGGCCTCCAGCGACGCTGCATGCGCGGGGAGGCGCTTCGCGATCTCCACCACGACGTCCTGCGCGGTGCCGCCGGCGGCCATCATCCCGGACTTGCGCCACACGACCGTCGCGTACGCGACGACATGGCTGGAATAGTTCGGCATCTCCTCGACGATCGCGTCCATGACCCGTGACGCCACCTCAGGGGCGGTATCGGCCCGGGCGCCGATCACGGATTCCCTCAGCTCGACCCCGGTGCCCGATGCGGAGTCGACGATCACGGACGCACCCACGACACCCTCTTCGACGGACAAGGTCGCCGCCCAGGCACCGAACTTCGCCACCTGGTGGTCGATGAGGTCCTGGTCGTTGGTGCCGTTGCCGTCCGGCTCGCACCGGAACGACACAGCGAACAGCCCCTTGGAGGGGTAGTGGATCACATCGAACGCCTGCCCGTACCCGTCGATGCCGCGCAGCAGCTTCGACGATGCCAACATGCCCGGCAGTGGGGCCGCGCCTTCGTTCCCGGCCAGGTTGGACATCGCCCCGGTCACGTATGCCTCTTCGCCACGGCGGATCCGCCTGGCCAAGTCCCTCTTCTCGGCGCCACGGCGGGCGAGGGTCTTCCCGTCGTGTTCCCACCCGTAGAACAGCTCGAACACGACCAACGCGATGATGAGGCTGATGGTGACGAACATGTTGTTCGCGCGGCCACCGAAGAAGATGATCAACGCGACGCCGGCCGCGAGACCGATGCTGCCCTGCAGGGTGAGCTTGAACACCCCCGGGGACTTCTTCTCAAACCAGCCCGTGAACCCGACCGTCTTCTTCATTGCTTTCCTCCGATGATGTCGTCAATGTCATCCACGGCCTGCCGGGCTGAACGCCCGGCCGCGTGGCTGGCTGCTTGCGCGGCCTGCGTCGCCGCATGGACCCGTGCCGAACGCCGTGACTCCTCCGCATTCCCGCCCCCCGCACCCTTCGGCTTCGGCGCCACAGGGGCAGGCGGCGCGCCTGCCTTACCGGCGGGCGGGTCGTGCGGCGGGGTGGTGTCCCGAGGTGCTGTCGTCGACGCCGCGGCCTCCGTGGTCTGTGCCCCGGAAGGCGGGGTGCCCTGATCACTGCTGAACGTGTCCGCTCCGGAACGGGACGCCGGTGCCGCTCCGTTCTCCGCCCCGGTCGCATCCGCACCCGCTCGCGCGGAGGACCCGCCGTCGGCACCGGTGGACGGACCGCCGTTGCCCGCAGCGGATGCGGCACCGGCATCAGCGCCAGCCTTCGCCCCGGCAGCACCCGCCTTCGCCGCGAACGCCCCCCCGAAAGCGCCGGCGGTGACGACCGCGGCGCCGACGGTGACCGCAGTCTCGGCCGCGGACACCGCCGCGTCGACGGCGACCTTCCCGCCCCACTTCTCCCCCACGGCCTTCGTGTGCGGGGCGATGATGCGCAACAGCGCGGGCATGAGCATGACAGCCAGAAGTTCGAGGACGAGGCCGTACATGATGCCGCCGAATCCGTCCGCGCCACCCTTCAAACGGAACGCGGCCGCGTAGACGAGAGCAGCAGGGAACGGGTAGATCACGAACGCGATCAACCAGGCCGTGATCTGATCGAACGCCGCCTCCGCCTTCTGTACCCCGAGCGTCGCCGCGGACGCGGCGAACGGCCACAACCCCACCAGCAGCACCACCAGCGGGCCACGCATGATCATGATGACCCACTGGATCAAGACGCCGATGATCGCAGCGATCCCGATGATGAGCATGACCCCGGGCGAGATCGCCATCGCCGCCCCGCCCAGGACCGTGGCGGCAATGGCTCCTTCCGGGGTGATCCCTACCAGACTGAGGATCCCCAACGACAGGGCGCGGATCCCGATGTCGGCGGCCGCGATGATCACCGCCCCGGACGTACTCACCAACAGCAGGATCATGAGACGCCCGCCAAGGATCTTGACCTTGTCGGTCCGCAGACGCAGGAACGTCCACCCGGCGGTGATCAGGCCGCCCAACACCGCGAATGCGAACGTGAGAGAGCCGAGGATCTGCTGCAACCACATCGTGGTGCCCTCGGGGGCGGTGATGTCCACCAGCAGTGGCATTGCGATCCACGAAGCGAGGAAGTACATCTCCAGCTGCGCCCACCCGTTCATGAACGAGTCAGCCACCCCCTGCAGGGGTGCGTTCGCGATGGTTTCTGCGACTCCACCGACGAAATCGCCGATCACACAGGGGCCGTCCCACCACTCGCACCCGGCCGCAGCGGCGGTCGGGGCGAGCTCCACGATGAGGTCCAGCATCAGCCGGCCTCAGACCATCGGGTGAACGCGTCCGGGTCCACGGTGATCGGCTCGTGGTCCGGGTGCGGCTGCCCCGAGTCGAGCAGCTCCACCCGCCAATCGCCGTCCACCCACTGCAGGGTGACGGTGAACCCCGTGAACTGACCACGGCCGGGCCAGTCCTCGACCAGCTGGATGCGGGCGGTGTCCGCGGTGAACATCATGACCGTGTACCCGACCACGCGCCCCCACGGACGCGACGCGGCCGGCTGCTCCGGATACTTCTTCGTGACACCCTCGACGGTCTTGTCCTTGCCCGCGTTCGGCACGAAACGAGCATCGAGGATCCGCAGCGCCTCGTCGAGATCCGCGGTGCGGAACGACTGGATCGCGTTCACTGCGGCCAGAGCCGCCCCGACCGGGGAGCGGTCGAAACACTGCGCGACGTCGGCTTCCGTCTTGGTCGGCCCCGCAGTGGCGGACACCGGCCAACTGTGGCCGTGAACGCTCACCCACTCCAGATCCGCCGGCGGATCCACCACCGTCTTCTGCACCTCCACCGCCGGACACGAACCCTCCCCCGCGCCGTCCGACGACGTCGACGCAGCGGGCGCGGAAGACGACTCGGTCGACGTCGAGCTTGAGGGAGACGGGGCGTTCTGGGGCCAAAAGACGATGAACCCGGCGACCAAGACCAGCCCGACGATAAGCACCGGGGCGGCGACACCCGTCCACTTCTGCCCGGGACCGCCCGCGAACGTCGACACGTCACGCCACGGCCGGCGCCCTTCGCCACCGGATTCGTTCTTCTTCGTCTTCTTGCTCATGGTTGCTCCTCGAGGTGACGGTGTCGTGTTCAGCCGAAGGTGAGCGCGGCAGGGAAGAACGCGCCGGCGATGTTGGTCACGAACGAGATGCCGAGACTGGCGACGATGAACCAGAAGAACTTGCCCACGAACTCCTCCAGACCGTTGGACTTGTAGGCGAGGAAGCCCTTGATGGCGAGGAAGATGATGCACGCGAACGCGGCCCACCCGAGCAGCCACATGAAGTTGCCGATGATGTCCGTCACTGGCCCTTCAAGACCAGGGATCGCGGTGGCCACCGCGGTGACTTTGAAGCCGGGGAAGAACATGCCCACGATGTCTTTCGCGTAGGCGCCGATGATCGCCGCGAGCACCCACGCCTTCGCCTTCTCCATGAACTCTTCAGCCTGATTGTGGCGATACGACTCATACCCGACAGAGAGCACGATCAGCAGACCGATCAGGGAGAGCACGGACACGATCCACAACGCCCACCCCACGAACGTGTTGATCGCTTCGTCGACGCCGTCGATCGATTTCGGTGTCGGTGCCATCCCCCACCCGTCCAAGGGGGCGAGAGCGGTGAGGACGTCGGCGGTGTGGATCAGGTCGTGCATGGGGGTGCCTTTCGGTTGGATGTTTCGGGGGTTAAGGTTCAGGGCCGGTCAGTGGTGAGCTGACCGGCCAGGGTGGTGAAGAACTTCACGGAGGTTTCGGTGCTGGTGCCCGGTGCCCACCGCCAGGCCTCCACCCACGGGACCGGGGTGGTCGGGGTCGGGCCGGCGATGATCGTCACCTGGTCCGAGAGCGGCTTCGGCAGCCGACCGGGAGCATCCGGGACCAGCAGCAAGCGCGTATAGGTGCCCGTAGTCCGGGTTTCAGCGAGGGCAAGGCGAGCGGCTTCCAGGCCCGCGTGGTGGGTGCGGGCGACGAGTAGACGGACTGCCTGCGGGTGCGTGGCCGCGCGGGGGGCTTCGTCGGTGTCGCGGAAGCCAGTGGCTTCCGCGATAGTCGTCACCCCGGCGCCATGGTGCGCGGGGACGAGGACCGGAATGGGCCGCCCGCACCCACCGCAGAACGCGCGCTCCACGGGCGACAGCGCCCGGGTGCACCCGTAGCAGGTACGGCCAGGGGCGGGGCGAGGAGCCGTGCGGGTACCGAACATCATCTCCACCCCTTCCCGAACGGGCGTCGTGGTGTCAGGCGTCGCAAGACTCCGCGGGTCGATAGCGTTGAGTGATGCATCTCGAATTTGACGTCGCCCAAAGCGATGACGCCCGCGACGAGGTTCGGGATTTCATGTCTCGTCTTCTCGGGCCACGTTCCGGCCTGCAGATCCCTTCCCTCGCCGATGAACGTCAGGTGGGCGCGGGCAGCAGCCTGATCCTGACCGTCAGAATGAACGGGCACCTGGTCGGTGCCCTGTACGGGTCGGCCGACATCGAGTACGCTTCCCTCTTCGCGAACGCTGGCCGCAGAAGGCTCGGGCGACTGATTTTGCGCCGAGTGTTCGTTGTCCACCAGATCGCGGTCGCCCCCGGCCAGCGTCGGGCGGGGATCGGTCGAAAGCTCCTGGCGGGTGCCTTGCAGGCCGCGACCACAGGTGGCGCCTGGGTAACGGTTTTGTCCTTTGACTCCGCTCACGACGCTCTTCCGAGCTTCTACGAAGCGGTAGGACTTACCGTTTTGGAACCGGGGCAAATCCTTGGGGTGAAGTTTCGTGGAGTATTCCGAATGATCGGCATGTCCCTCGATACCCCGAGAGATGCGTGGGCATTCGTGGTTCTTGACGGTGCTCGTGCAAGGGCACGAGCGCTTCGACGCCATCTCTCCCCCTAGTGAGCTTCGCGGGGGTGCAACGATCATCCGCGACAGCTCCAGGCGGTCGAGAACATCAGCTCCCCAACGATCAAGCCCACCGAGCAAGCGCCGCACCTTCCCGAACATCACACTCTCCTGCTCGTCGAGGTCAGGCGCGGTATGAGCTCAACAGCACCCGGACGGATGGCGACGATGAAACGGTCGGAAATGCTTTCGAGCTGCTCCCCCGCTTCCCGCACATCCACGCCCGGGATGAGCGTTGCAAACACCCGGTGGATGTGAGCGCAGAAGACCCCGTCGGCACGCCCGTCACCCCACACGTACACGTCCGCGTCGGTGGTGTCGGCAACGTTGACCACGCTCGCGGCCGCATCCGCGAACGCCTCGAACGGGGTGGTGCTGTGGGCGCAGGTCACCTGCAGCTGACCGGGGTGGTCATGGCGGGTATCCAACCATTCCTCCAGGCTGATGCCGGCGGTGCGGAACAGCACCGGGTCCGGCCCCACATAGGCGCCCATGTGCCCGTCGACGACGTCGACGAGCCAGGACGGCAGCGGGACCGGCCCCGTGAAGGACTGACGCCAGTTGTCCCCGGTCAGACGCGATCGAACAGGAAGCGCCTGCTCCCAGATCGCCGCCACGGGTGCGGTAGTCAATGACATCAGTCCTCCCCCGTCCCTTACGCGATCGTCGAATCGACGACAGTGGGCTTCTTGATCCGCGACGCGAACACCGCAGACAGGCCAGCCAGCAGCAGCGCGACGCCACCCAGACCGCCCAGCACCGCGCGCTCCGTGTCCGCGCCGGTCTCCGCCAGCGCGGGCTGGGCCCCTCCGTTGCGCTGCCCACCGGTAGACCGCTTCGTGTCAGAGACGGCCGTCGTGGGGGAATCGTCACCGCTCTCCACAACCGGGTCGGCCGTTCCGGGATCGGTCGTCCCCGGGTTCGTCCCAGGATCCGATGTGCCCGGATCCGAGGTTCCGGGATCGGTCGTGCCGGGATCGGTGGTGCCGGGGTCCGACGTTCCGGGATCAGTCGTCCCGGGGTCCGTGGTTTCGGGGTCGGAGGGTTCCGGGTCGGTAACGCCCGGGTCGATGGTGCGCGGGGTGATCTCCGACGTCGACGATGTTTCCGTGGTGTCCGGTGCGGGGGTCGTGGTGTCGGCGGATGCGGGGAGGGCGGCGCCGACTGACAGTGCAACCAGCAGTGTCGACCCGGCAGCGAGTCGGGTCAGGCGAGAGGGCGTGGACATGGGTGTTCTCCTTCGGTTTGGGTTTGAGATGAGGGGCTAGTTCTTGGCCGTGGTGAATGCTGCGAGCTCGCCCGAGGTGAGAGTCAGCAGCATCCCGTCGCTCGAGGTGGCGAAAGGTCGCACCGTGGCGGCCGCGGGGACAGGTTCAGCAGCCCCGTCAACGAGGAGCGCGTCCGTGCCGTTCGCGGTTGCCCCGTACAGGGACGACCCGAGGAACCGGGACGCGACGAATCCGTCAGGGAGGGGCGTGACAGTCGAGTCGGTCAGATCAAGCAGGTGGCCTGCATCAACCCAGACGTCGCCGGCGGGTGAGAGGACCCCGGCGCCGGCGCCGGTGAAACCTGCGACCGCTTCTCCGGTCTGGAGCGCATGCACGCTGGTCGCCTGGGTGCCGCTGGGGAGCGTCCACCCGACAACGACAGTCGTATCCGTGACCGCCCGCACCCAGCCGGTGCGGGGCGTGATCACAGCCCCCGCAGCGGGGGGTGCGAGGACGGCGTCGTGCACGACAGTGCCGTTCGGGGAGGCGACACTCACCCGGTGAGGTGCGCTCGCCCACACGACCGCGTCCCCAGCCACGCCCAGGACGATGGCTTCTGGACGGGGAGAGGCCACAGGGATCTCCCCGGCAGAGGTCACCATCCAGAACGTGCGGTCAGGACCCGTGATGAACAAGGTCCCCGCACGCACCTCCAGTGTGCGCCCTCCCCCCAGCGACAACTGCAGCGGCGCCTTCGCCCCGTCGACCCAGACCAGTGCCTGCGTGTCAGACACCGCCGCGGCCGCGGAGACACCGGACACGAAACCGCTCAGCACGCGCACGTTCGATCCGGAGATCTCCGCAGTCGCGACGACCTCGCCGTCCACGGCGGCACGCCACTGGACCGTGCTGCCCTGGGCGGTCAGGACAAGCTGTCTGCTTACGGCAGCCGCATCCACGCCGCGGACCGACCACGCCGGAGCTGTCGCGTATCCGGGGAGCGTGACAGTCGCCGCAGCGGTCGGCGTCACCGAAGGACGCGGCTGTGCGGTGGGCGCGCCCTGTGCCGTACCCATCGCGATGACAGCCCCGAACACTCCCAAGACCACAACCGCACCGAGCCCGGACAGCGTCAGAACCGTCCGCCGCGATGCCCGTGCCGACAAACGGGACGGAACCAGTGACGGGGCGGCCCCAGAAACCGGGTGCGACTGCTCGGTGTCATCGAAGACCGCCAGCGGATCACGCTCCTCTGTCGGCGCTGTGACCGCGACGTCCCCAGCCGCATCGTCCACCGACTGCGCCGGCGGCACGTCCACGGGCAACTCCGAGTCGGAAGGGATCTCCTCTTCCGGGAGCAACGTCACGGCAGGCGCGGGCACCACGGGAGTGAGGGGGGAACCACATTCTCCGCACGTCCGCAGCCCGGACGGCATCACTTCACCACACGCCCCACATGTCACGGTCAGGACCTCAACCACGGTCGTTGTCCTCTGCGTGGCCGGCGGTAATCGCGACGGTGATTTCGCCGTCGCTCGGCATTTCCTCTGCCTCGTGGGACGGGTGCCCGCAGTCCGATGCCGCCAAAGCGGACATTGCGTCTACCCACGCTGCCGAGGCGTCATACATCGAATCGAACGTGGCCTGGTACGTGGCTCGCGCGACGTCAAAAGCAACCGCGTGCGCGGTCGCTTCGGGGCCAGACACAACTTCCCCGTGGTCTCCGTTGTGGTCAGCAGGGAGCTCACAACACACCTCGAGACCGACGGCGACGCACTCGTTGCAGTCAAACACCGTGCAGTCACCCTCCGTCAACTCGAAGGTGAACGAGCCATGGCACTGCAGCGCGCGGAACTTCGCTTTTGCTCTCGCGTGCCGCTCAGCTGCGGCCCGGAACACCGCGAACGTCACCCGTTCCAGATCTCGTGCCTCCTCACAGTCGGTGCTCGCGACCGACATGGCCTGTCCGTCGTCACCCTGCATCTTCTTCGTCAGGCTCGTGTTCTCCTGTGTGTTGTCAGGCACGGTCGTTGTCCTCTGCGTGCCCAGCGGTGATCGCGATCGCGAGGACCAGCGACATGACCCGTGCGGGGTTGCGGGTCCATCCGGCGTTCTGCAGCGTGGTGGTGATGAGTGTCTGCTCGAGCATGCTGTCCGCTTCCTGTAGGAGCCCGGTCGCCAGCCAGCCCGCAGCCACGGTCATGTCTTCCTCTGTGACCGCACCGCCTGGGGACACAACTGGGCAGGACAGCACATCCGCGGGGGTGACGCCGAAGCGGCGGAGTCCTTCGAGGGCGCCGGAGAGCGCCCCACCCAAGACGAGGGGCCGGTCACCATCGACTGCGACGGTTTGGTACCAGTGGGCCTCGTCCATGACATCGAAGATGCAGAACGTGGTTCCGCGGCCGAGCGCGGTCGTCACGCTCAACAGCCGGTGGGCGGTGTCTCTGTGTCGGATGGTCATCGGATCCCGCTCACGGGGACGAGGCCGGCGAGCTCTCGGAAGTTGTCAGGGTTCTCTTCGGTGAGAACGACGTCGAGGAGCCGGTCGAGAATGAAATCGATAGAGGGAAGCGCCATGAGGGTGCCCTTCTGGGTATGCAGCAGCATCGGTCACCGCTGCAGGGGGTGAAAGCAAGGAGGGGTGCGCGCCAGGAAGGCGCGAGCGTGGGGGTGTTGGGGGTGGTGGGTGCCCCCCCCCAACGGCCCGCGCCAAAACCCCCCCAGGGGGGGGTTTTTTTGGGAAAACAGCCCGGGGGGGGGGGTGTGGTACACCC
>NZ_JBSHGY010000018.1:0-26759 GCF_053618035.1 Microbacterium sp. NPDC055665
CGCCCGTTCCGACTCCGGGCGGCACGAAGTGCGACCGGAACGCGCAGGCTGCGACCGGAACGCGCAGGCTGCGACCGGAACGCGCAGGCTGCGACCGGAACGCGCAGGCTGCGACCGGAACGCGCAGGCTGCGACCGGAACCCGCAGGCTGCGACCGGAACCCGCAGGCTGCGACCGGAACCCGCAGGCTGCGACCGGAACCCGCCGAAAGGGCGCACCGGAACCCTTCGATAGGATGGGACCGCCCGAAGAGGGCCAGCTCATCGGCCGGTGCGAACCCGGCGAAAGCCAGGGGGATACCCATGCCAGGAATCGTTATCGTCGGCGTGCAGTGGGGCGACGAAGGAAAGGGCAAGGCCACCGATCTTCTCGGTGAGCGCACCGACTGGGTGGTGAAGTTCAACGGCGGCAACAACGCCGGGCACACCGTCGTCGTCGGCGACGAGAAGTATGCCCTGCACCTGTTGCCCTCCGGCATCCTCTCGCCCGGCGTGACGCCCGTGATCGGCAACGGCGTGGTGGTCGACCTCGAGGTCCTGTTCTTCGAGCTCGAGGCGCTCTCCGCTCGCGGCATCGACGTGTCGCGGCTCAAGGTCAGCGCCAACGCGCACATCATCACGCAGTACCACCGCACGCTCGACAAGGTCACCGAGCGCTTCCTCGGCAAGCGCATGATCGGCACGACCGGTCGCGGCATCGGTCCGGCATACGCCGACAAGATCAACCGCGTCGGCATCCGTGTGCAGGACCTGTTCGACGAGAACATCCTGCGTCAGAAGGTCGAGGGCGCACTCGACCAGAAGAACCACCTGCTGGTGAAGATCTTCAACCGTCGCGCCATCACCGCCGACGAGGTCGTCGAAGACCTGCTGTCCTACGCAGAGCGGCTGCGGCCGATGGTCGCCGACACCGGCTACCTGATCGCCCAGGCGCTCGAGCGCGGCGAGGTCGTGGTGTTCGAGGGCGGCCAGGCCACCATGCTCGACATCGACCACGGCACCTACCCCTTCGTGACGTCGTCGTCGGCCACGGCCGGGGGCGCGGCGACCGGCGCGGGCGTCGGACCCGGTGCGCTCGACCGCATCGTCGGCATCGTCAAGGCATACACGACCCGCGTCGGCTCGGGCCCGTTCCCGACCGAGCTGTTCGATGAGCAGGGCGAGTGGCTGCGCAAGCAGGGCTTCGAGTTCGGCACCACCACCGGCCGTCCGCGCCGGGTCGGCTGGTACGACGCGCCCATCACGCGCTACGCCACGCGCATCAACGGCATCACCGACCTCGTGCTCACCAAGCTCGACATCCTCACCGGCCTCGAGCAGATCCCGGTGTGCGTGGCCTACGACGTCGACGGCGAGCGGTTCGACGAGGTGCCGGTCAACCAGACCGACTTCCACCACGCGAAGCCGATCCTGGAGTACTTCCCCGGCTGGAACGAAGACATCTCGGTCGCACGCACCTTCGAGGACCTGCCGAAGAACGCGCAGGACTACGTGCTGGCGCTCGAGAAGATGAGCAACACCCGCATCTCGGTGATCGGGGTCGGCCCCGAGCGCGATCAGGTCGTCGTCCGCCACGGCCTGCTCGACTGACCCGACGCTCCATGACGCGATTCTGGCTCGGTGGCTACGGCGCCGACATGGATGGATCGGCCGAGGGCATCGGCCTGCTCGCGGGGGATGAGGGCCGTGAGGCCTCGACGCTCGCCTACCGCGGTGCGGTCGCGCAGACACCGTCGCCGTCGTGGCTGGCGCAGCATCCGACCCTCGACGTCGTCTACGCGTCGCTCGAAGGCAACGCCGCCGTGCAGGCGTTCGTCCGCAGCGGTGAAGGGGAGCTCGCCCCGCTGGGTGCGCCTGCGGCGGTCGGCGAGAGCGTCTGTCACGTGGCCGTCTCCCCGAACGGCTCGGCGCTGGTCGCCAGCTGCTACGGCGACGGTCGTGTGGTGCGGTTCGACCTCGATCCGGAGGGTCGCATCCTGCCCGCGAAGCCGGATGCTGCGGCAGCGCTCCGCGCGGCCCTGTTCGGCGACGATGTCGACCTGGATGCACCGGCCGCGACCCCGCCCGGCGACGGCGTCGCGGCGATCGACCCGTACGCGGTGGGTGGCGACCGCGTCTCGCATGCCCACGCCGCGGTGTTCCTCCCCGACGGCCGCATCGCCACGACCGACCTCGGTTTCGACCTCGTCCGGTTCTGGCGGCAGAGCGGCGCCGGTCTGACTCTCGACCACGAGGTCGTGCTGCCCCTCGGCACCGGGCCGCGGCACATGGTCCTGCACCCCAGCGGACACCTGCACGTCGTGACGGAGTATTCGTGCGAAGTGTTCACGCTCGCTCGGGCGGCGAACGGCACGTGGAGTGTCGTGTCGGTGACCCTGTCGAGCCCGATCGCCGAGGTGGGAACGGACTTCCCGGCGGAGCTCGCCCGCACCCGCGACGGGAACTTCCTCTACACGGCCCTGCGCGGCAGCAACACCATCGCGGCGCTGCGCGTGCGCGGCGGGGGCGAGGCTCTCGAGTCGGTCGCGCTCGCCGATTCGGGCGTGGACTGGCCGCGCCACCACCTGGTGCACGAGGGCAAGCTGCTCGTCGCCGGGCAGCGCTCCGACACGATCACGCTGCTCGACCTCGACGAGCGCACGGGCGCGCCCCTCGGCATCCGTCATGAGGCCCAGGTCCCGACGCCGACGCACTTCCTGCCGGTGCGCTGACCAGCCGCCGTCGCATCGCGAAACCCGCGCTTGACCTCAACTTCACTTGAGGTTCTAGCGTCGTCTTCATGACCACAGAGACCGGGCATACGCCCGCGCCCGCCGCGGCCGCCCCGCGGATCCTGAACAGCCAGTACGTCTGGATCACCATCGGCGCGTGCGCCCTGGTGTTCCTCGGGGCGTTCGAATCGCTGGCCGTCACCACCGTGATGCCGACGGTGAGCGCCGACCTCGGTGGCGAGCGGCTGTACGCGCTCGCGTTCGCCGGGCCCCTCGCGACCGGCGTGATCGGCATGGTGATCGCCGGGAACTGGGCCGATCGACACGGCCCGGTGGCCCCGCTCTACACGGCCGTGGCGATGTTCGTCGTCGGCCTGCTCGTCGCGGGGCTCGCGCCCAGCATGGAGGTCCTCGTCGCCGGCAGGTTCGCGCAGGGCCTCGGCAGCGGCGGGCTCATGGTGGCGCTGTATGTCGTGGTCGCCCGCGTCTACCCGCAGGAGCTCCACCCGGCGATCTTCGCCGGGTTCGCGGCGGCCTGGGTCATCCCCTCCCTCATCGGCCCGACGGTCGCGGGGGCGGTGACCGAGCTCTGGAGCTGGCACTGGGTCTTCCTCGGCGTGGTGATCCTCGTGCTCGTGGCGCTGCTGATGGTGATCCCCGCGCTCCGGGGTCTCTCGAACGAGGGGGATGCGACGACGCCGTGGGCCTTCGGGCGACTCGGCTGGTCGGTGCTGGCGGCGGCGGCCGTGCTCGCGTTGAACCTGGTCGGCGACATTCCCGGCGTGGGACCGGTGCTGGCGGCCGCAGCGGTGGTGGTCGCTCTGATCGCGGTGCGGCCGCTGGTCCCCCGCGGAACGCTTCGGGCACGCCGCGGCCTGCCGTCGGTCATCCTCGTCCGCGGCGTCGCGGCTGCCGCGTTCTTCGGGGCGCAGGTCTATCTGCCGTACCTGCTGACCGATCGCTACGAGCTCTCACCGACGCTCGCGGGCCTCTCGCTGACCGGTGGGGCACTCGCCTGGTCCGTGGCCGCCACGGTCCAGGGGCGGATGGGTGCTCGACTATCGAGCATGACGGCCGTGCAGGTGGGGACCATCCTCGTGCTGGTCGGCATCGTGCTGACGGTGGTGACGGCGGGCTTCGCGTGGGACGCCCTCATGGTCGCGGTCGCCTGGGTCATCGCCGGGCTCGGGATGGGGCTGATGAGCCCGCGCACCAGCGCGCTCACGCTCGCGATGTCGACGCCGGAGAGTCAGGGATTCAACAGCGGGGCGATGACGGTCGCCGACTCGTTCGGGAGTGCCCTCGCCCTCGCCGTCACGGGCACGCTGTTCACGGCGCTTGCGGCCGGGGATCCGTTCCTCGGGGTGTTCGTGCTGGCCGCGGCGGTCGCGGGTGCGGCGGCGCTCCTCGCGCCGCGGATCCGCAGCCGGGCGGGTGGGGCGGATGCGGTCGACGACGAGTCGCGCGCAGAGAAGACGCCGGTGGGGTGATCCCGGCGCGGCCGCTGCCGCCGGGATTTGCGTCGGAGTCGCAGCATCCCTACTCTGATGAACGGTGTTCAAGTGAACACCGTTCAGGAAGGATGAGCGATGACCGCTTCGACCCCAGACACCAGTGCCACCCTCGGACGAGTGGCTGTGTTCGCCGCCCTCATCATCGTGCTCGGGACGGTCGTCGTCCCGCTGCCGGGCGGGGTGCCGATCACGGGGCAGACGCTCGGCGTCATGCTGGCCGGCCTCGTGCTCGGACCGAGGATCGCTCCGTGGTCGATCGCCCTCGTGCTGGCGCTCGCCGCAGTCGGGCTCCCGGTGCTGGCCGGAGGCCGCGGTGGTCTCGGCGTCTTCGTCGGGCCGACCGTGGGCTACATGATCGGCTGGATCGCCGGGGTGATCGTGATCGGTCTCATCATGCGCACAGGGCGCTTCGCCTGGTGGCGTGCGGCCCTGGCCGCCCTCGTCGGCGGGGTCGTCGTCGTGTACGCGTTCGGCATCCCGGTGCAGGCCATCGGCACCGGAGTCCCGCTCGACCTCACCGCGCTGTCGAGCCTCGTCTTCCTGCCCGGAGACCTGATCAAGGTCGCGGCCGCCACGGTGATCGTCGTCGCACTGCGGCGTGCGTATCCGCGGGCATTCGCCGATCGTCGCCCGCTCGCACCCGCCGTCTGACGGGGCTTCACAGCGAGCGGCGGGGTGCGGGGCCACGAAGAAGAGGCTACCGAAACCCCTCGGTCGTAAGGTAGCGTGTTACCCGACGGACTTTGGTCCCGTGACATGATCCCCGCCGAATGTGATGCGCAGGGCTTCCCATTCCGGTGGAAAAGTGCATACTGAGGACGAAGACCTCCGTCACGGCAGTTCGTTGAAGGCTGCCTCTCGGGGATCCCGCCGTCGGGGGTCGGTGTGGGGGCGGCTTTCAGGAAACAGCAACCTGAAGGTTAGCGGTCGCCAGCGTGGGTGACCCGAGGAGGGCTCACCATGTTCGGTTCGAAGCGAGGTCTCGGCAGGGCGAGTGCGTCCGTCCTGGTCACGGCGCTGGTCGCCGCGAGCTTGTGGGCGGTCACAGCCGTTCCGGCCGCTGCAACTCCCGGGGGAACGACGGGCACCGATTTCTGGCTGCGCGCCGACCGGGGGACAGGCGCGTCCGCCACCGGGACTCCCGTGCAGACCTGGACGGATCAAGCGGTTCCCGCCAACACCATCTCCCAGACGACTGCCGCGAATCGTCCGACGTACAACGTCGCCGGGCCCAACTTCAACCCCTCCCTCCGCTTCTTCGACGGGACCACGTCTCGATGGTTCGCGTCGAACATCGACACGTCGTACACGACGGCGGGCAAGGGGAAGTATTCGTACTGGGCCGTGGCCGTTCCCGATGCGACCCGCAGCGGCTTCATCCTCAGCTCTGACGACGGTGTCCCGAACGGCGCGAGCTTCGACCGGTGGATGGCCTACAACAACGGTGGAGTGCTGCAAGGAGCATCGGGTCAGGCCTATGCCCCGGTGGGCGGCATCACGGGAGGCACGGCCCCCGGCCCCAAGCTGATCCGCATCTACTACAACCAGGGCGTCGCGAACGGGTCGTCCGGTTGGTTGGCCGGGGTGAACGGCGGGAACTTCACCAGCACCATGGATGACACCGCCGCGCCGTTGGCGATCGGCGCACTGATCAACACCGGGGCGGGACCCTTCCGCGGCACGATCGCCGAGGTGATCGGGGTCGCCGGTGCACCGAACGATGATGCGGCCGCCAACGCGCGCATCCAGTCCTATCTCGCCGCGAAGTACGGAACGACCCTCGGCGACGTCGACAACGCACCCGGTGGGAACACCTCGGTGGCATCGGTGAACTCCGCCGGAACGACGTATTGGAGCGCGCCGGTCGCCTACCAGAACAACGTCACGGTGATCGCGCGGGACTCCGTGTCGGACTTCGACCAGCGTGTGTCGCAGGCGTCCACGAGCACGACTCTGCCCGTGACCCTGGCGGCGGGCGCTTATGACTTCACCGGCACGATCACGCCGACGGCCCCGACCACCGCGCTGACCGACCTCGCCTCGGTGACGATCGGCGACGACAACGGTTCCACGGCGATCACGACCCCTGCCACGGCAGGCGTGACCGACCGGATGGCGCGTGTGTGGCGCGTGCAGACCGCGGGGAGCAGCCCGGCCCAGGTCTCGGTGCGGGTCCCCGCATCGGGGGTCACGCTGCCGGCCAATGCGCGCACTCTCTACGCCGTGAGCGGAGCGAGTGCCACCTTCGGCGGACCGGTGACGACCACACCGCTCACGCTCCAGAGCGGGTACTACGTCGGGACGATCCCCACGCCTGCGAGCGGTGAGTTCCTCACCTTCGGCGTGAGGGTCGCCGATCCCGGAGACTCGACGATCGCCGCGGCGCCGCCGACGATCACGGCTGACGGCGTCACGACCTCGACCGTCACGGTCACGCTTCGTGACGCGAACGGACAACCCATCGTCGATGGCGGGGACACGGTCACCATCGTCAAGAACGCCGGTGGAGGAACTCTCGGCGGAGTTCTCGACCACGGAGACGGCACCTATTCGGCCACCCTGACCTCGCCGACCACCGCGGGTTCGGCGACCCTCGGGTTCACCGTCAACGGGGTTCCGGGCACGGGTACCGCCACGGTGACCTTCGCACCGGGCGCGGCATCCTCCACCGGGTCGACGATCGCTGCGGCCTCACCGACTCTGACCGCGGGCGATTCCACTCTGGTCACGGTGACCGTGCGCGACGTCAACGGCAACGCCCTCGGCAGCGCCGGCGCCGGGCACACCGTGGTGATGACGACGGACCTCGGCACGATCAGTGCGCCCGTCACGGACAACGGCGACGGCACGTACACGGCGACCCTCTCGTCCACTCTCACGGGCACAGCCACGGTCGGATTCACCCTCGACTCCGCGCCCGCGACCGACACCGACGCCGTCGTCTTCACTCCCGGCGTGCCGACCGCAGCGGACTCCACCATCGTGGCGGCGCCCACGAGTGTCACGGCCGACGGCACGAGTGTGTCGACGGTCACGGTCACGCTCCGCGATGAGTACGGCAATGCCACGGGAACGACCGGAGCCGATGTGACGATGTCGGTCACCGCGGGTGTCGGCACGCTCGGTGCCGTCACCGACGTCGGCGACGGCACGTACACGGCGACCCTGAGTTCTCTCGTCGCGGGAACATCCACGATCGGGTTCGAGCTCGACGATACGGCGGGCGCGGGCACCGCGTCGGTCACTTTCGTCGCCGGTGCGGCGGATGTGGGCACGTCGACGATCGTGGCGTCTCCGACGTCGATCACGGCGGACGGCACGAGTACGTCGACGATCACGGTGACCTTGCTCGATGCGAACGGCAATGTCGTCGCTGATGCGGGCGAGGTGGTGGAGCTGTCGACGACGGCCGGCACCCTTTCGGCCGTCACGGACAACGGCGACGGCACGTACACGGCCACGCTGACGTCGCCGACGACGGTCGGCAGCGCGACGGTCTCGTTCACGATCGATGACGCGGATGCGGACGCGACCGCCACGGTGGCGTTCGTCGCCGGTGCGGCGGATGTCGGTACGTCGACGATCGCCGCCTCGCCGACATCGATCACCGCGGATGGCTCGAGTACGTCGACGATCACCGTCACCCTGCTCGATGCGAACGGGAACGTGGTCGCCGATGCGGGCGATGTCGTCGACCTGGCGACCACGGCAGGAACGCTCTCGGCTGTTTCGGATAACGGCGATGGCACGTATACGGCGACGCTGACGTCGGCGACTGCGGCGGGTAGTGCGACGATCTCGTTCACGATCGACGACGCGGATGCGGACGCGACCGCGTCGGTGGCGTTCGTCGCCGGTGCGGCGGACGTGGGCACGTCGACCATCGTCGCCTCTCCGACCTCGATCACCGCGGACGGCTCGACGACGTCGACGATCACGGTCACCCTGCTGGATGCCAACGGCAACGTCGTCGCGGATGCGGGCGATGTGGTGGATCTGTCCACCACGGCCGGGACGCTCTCGGGCGTGACCGACAACGGCGATGGCACCTACACGGCCACCTTGACGTCGGCGACGACGGTCGGTTCGGCGACGGTCTCGTTCACGATCGACGATGCGGATGCGGATGCCACGGCGACCGTCGCATTCGTCGCCGGTACGGCGGATGTCGGCACGTCGACGATCGCCGCGTCGCCGACCTCGATCACCGCGGACGGGACCAGCACGTCGACGATCACCGTCGCTCTGCTCGATGCGAACGGCAACGTCGTCGCGGACGCCGGCGGCGTCGTCGCACTGTCTACGACCGCCGGGACGCTCTCGGGTGTGACCGACAACGGCGACGGCACCTACACGGCCGTGCTGACGTCGGCGACCGCGGCGGGCAGTGCGACGGTCTCGTTCACGATCGATGATGCCGATGCGGACGCGACGGCGTCGGTGGCGTTCGTCGCCGGTGCGGCGGATGTCGGTACGTCGACGATCGCCGCGTCGCCGACATCGATCACCGCGGATGGCTCGAGTACGTCCACGATCACCGTCACCCTGCTCGATGCGAACGGGAACGTGGTCGCGGATGCGGGCGATGTCGTCGATCTGGCGACCACGGCCGGCACGTTGTCGGGTGTGACCGACAACGGCGACGGGACCTACAGCGCCACCTTGACATCGGCGACCGTGGTCGGGAGTGCGACGGTGTCGTTCACGATCGACGATGCGGATGCGGACGCCACGGCGACCGTGGCATTCGTCGCCGGTGCGGCGGACACCGGTACGTCGACCATCGCCGCCTCTCCGACCTCGATCACCGCGGACGGCACGAGTACATCGACGATCACCGTCGCGCTGCTCGATGCGAACGGCAACGTCGTGGCGGATGCGGGCGATGTGGTGGCTCTGTCGACGACGGCCGGCACCCTTTCGGTCGTGACCGACAACGGCGACGGCACGTATACGGCCACGCTGACGTCGGCGACGACGGTCGGTTCGGCGACGGTCTCGTTCACGATCGACGATGCGGATGCGGACGCCACCGCGACCGTCGCATTCGTCGCCGGTACGGCGGATGTCGGCACGTCGACGATCGCCGCGTCGCCGACCTCGATCACCGCCGACGGGACCAGCACGTCGACGATCACCGTCACCCTGCTCGATGCGAACGGCAACGTCGTCGCTGACGCCGGCGGCGTCGTCGCACTGTCGACGACGGCCGGGACGCTCTCGGGTGTGACCGACAACGGCGACGGCACCTACACGGCCGTGCTGACGTCGGCGACCGCGGCGGGCAGCGCGACGGTCTCGTTCACGATCGACGATGTCGATGCGGACGCGACCGCGACGGTGGCGTTCGTCCCCGGTGCGGCGGACGTGGACACGTCGACGATCGCCGCGTCGCCGACCTCGATCACCGCGAACGGCACGAGCACCTCGACCGTGACCGTCACCCTGCTCGATGCGAACGGGAACGTCGTCACGGATGCGGGCGATGTCGTCGACCTGGCGACCACGGTGGGCACGCTCTCGGCCGTGACCGACAACGGCGACGGAACCTACTCGGCGGAGCTCACGTCGGCGACGACGGTCGGCAGCGCCACGATCTCGTTCACGATCGACGACGATGATGCGACGGCGACCGCGACGGTGGCGTTCGTCGCCGGCTCCGCCGACCTCGGTACCTCGACCATCGGGGCCTCCCCGGCGTCGATCACGGCCGACGGCACGAGTACGTCGACCGTGACGGTGACGCTGCGGGACGCTGAGGGCAACGCCGTCGCGGATGCCGGTGACGTCGTCGATCTGGCGACCACGGCCGGCACGCTGTCCGCGGTGACCGACAACGGCGACGGCACGTACACCGCCACTTTGACGTCGGCGGCGACGGTCGGCAGTGCCACGGTCTCGTTCACGATCGACGGCGACGATGCGGACGCCACGGCGTCGGTGGCGTTCGTCGCCGGTGCGGCGGACGTCGGCACCTCGACGATCACCGCCTCCCCGACATCCATCACGGCTGACGGGACCAGCACCTCGACGATCACCGTCACCCTCCTGGATGCGAACGGCAACGTGGTCGCGGACGCCGGCGATGTCGTCGCACTGTCCACGACCGCCGGCACGCTCTCGGGTGTGACCGACAACGGCGACGGCACCTACACGGCGGAGCTCACGTCGCCGACGACGGTCGGCAGCGCGACGGTCTCGTTCACGATCGATGACGCGGATGCGGACGCCACCGCCACGGTGGCATTCGTCGCCGGTGCGGCGGACACCGGTACGTCGACGATCACCGCGTCGCCGACCTCGATCACCGCCGACGGCTCGAGCACCTCGACCGTGACGGTGAGTCTGTTGGATGCGAACGGGAACGTCGTCGCGGATGCGGGCGACGTGGTCGGTCTGTCCACCACCGCGGGCACGCTGTCCGCGGTGACGGACAACGGCGACGGCACGTACACCGCCACCCTGACGTCGGCGACGACGGTGGGTTCCGCGATCGTCTCGTTCACGATCGATGACGCGGATGCGGACGCCACCGCCACGGTCGCGTTCGTCGCGGGTGCGGCGGACACCGGTACGTCGACGATCGTCGCGTCCCCGACGTCGATCACCGCCGACGGGACCAGCACCTCGACCGTGACCGTCACCCTGCTCGATGCGAACGGCAACGTCGTCGCGGATGCCGGAGATGTGGTGGGTCTGTCCACCACCGCGGGCACCCTGTCCGCTGTGACGGACAACGGCGATGGAACGTACTCCGCCACCCTGACGTCGGCGACGACGGTGGGTTCCGCGACCGTCTCGTTCACGATCGATGATGCCGAGGCGGACGCCACCGCCACCGTCGCGTTCGTCGCCGGTGCGGCCGATGTCGGCACGTCGACGATCACCGCGTCGCCGACCTCGATCACCGCGAACGGCACCAGCACCTCGACCGTGACCGTCACCCTCCTCGATGCGAACGGCAACGTCGTCGCGGATGCGGGCGACGTCGTCGGTCTGTCCACCACGGCCGGCACGCTGTCCGCGGTGACCGACAACGGCGACGGCACGTACACCGCCACCCTGACGTCGGCGACGACGGTCGGCAGCGCCACGATCTCGTTCACGATCGACGGCGACGACGCCGATGCCACCGCGACCGTCGCGTTCGTCGCGGGTGCAGCGGACGTCGGCACCTCGACGATCACCGCGTCGCCGACCTCGATCACCGCGAACGGCACCAGCACCTCGACCGTGACCGTCACGCTGCTCGATGCGAACGGTAACGTCGTCGCGGATGCGGGCGACGTCGTCGGTCTGTCCACCACGGCCGGCACGCTGTCCGCGGTGACCGACAACGGCGACGGCACCTACACGGCCGTGCTGACATCGGCCTCCGCGGTGGGGAGCGCGACGATCTCGTTCACGATCGATGATGCCGATGCGGACGCGACCGCCACCGTGGCGTTCGTCGCGGGTGCAGCGGACGTCGGTACGTCGACGATCGTGGCCGCGCCGACGTCGATCACGGCCGATGGCTCGACCACATCGACGATCACGGTGTCGTTGCTGGACGCGAGCGGGAACGTCGTCGCCGACGCCGGCGATGTCGTCGCGCTGTCGACGACCGCGGGAACCCTCTCGGGTGTGACCGACAACGGTGATGGCACGTACTCCGCCGTCCTGACGTCGGCGACGACGGTCGGCAGCGCCACGATCTCGTTCACGATCGACGGCGACGACGCCGATGCCACCGCGACCGTCGCGTTCGTCGCCGATGCGGCCGATGTCGGCACCTCGACGATCACCGCGTCGCCGACCTCGATCACCGCGAACGGCACCAGCACCTCGACCGTGACCGTCACCCTCCTCGATGCGAACGGCAACGTCGTCGCGGATGCGGGCGACGTGGTCGGTCTGTCCACCACAGCCGGTACCCTCGCGGCGGTGACCGACAACGGCGACGGGACGTACACGGCCGTGCTGACGTCGGCGACCGCGGCCGGCTCCGCGACGATCTCGTTCACCATCGCCGGGGCTCCCGCAGACGACACCGCCTCGGTGCAGTTCACCGCGGGCTCGGCGAGCCCCGTGACCTCGACGATCGCCGCCGACCCGCCGTCGATCACGGCCGACGGCACGAGCACCTCGACGATCACCGTCACCGCGCGCGACGCGCAGGGCAACCCCGTCACGACCGGCGCGGACATCGCGATCACGACGAGCGCAGGAACGGTGGGGGCGACCGTCGACAACGGTGACGGCACCTGGTCCGCGACACTCACTTCCCCGACGGCCGCCGGTTCCGCAACGGTCGGTTTCACGGTCGACGGTGAGACGAGCCCGAATGTGGCGATCGTGGCGTTCACGGCTGGTGCAGCAGACGCGACGGAGTCCACCATCTCGGCATCGCCGACATCGATCACGGCAGACGGCACCAGCACCTCGACGATCACCGTCGTGCTGGTCGACGCCAACGGCAATCCCCTCACCGCTTCGGGGGGAACGGTCACGATGGCCACAGACGCGGGCACGCTTGGGAGCGTGACCGACAATGCGGACGGCACCTACACGGCCGTTCTCACCTCGACCACCGCGGTGGGGACCGCGGTGGTCAGCTTCACGGTCGCGGGTGACCCGAGCCCGAACACGGCGACCGTCGCCTTCACGCCCGGGCCCGCCGATCCGTCGACCTCGACGATCACGGCATCGCCGGGGATCATCCCCGCAGACGGCTCCAGCACGTCGACCGTCACCGTGACCCTTCTCGACGCGAACGGCAACGCGACCGGTACATCCGGCGGAACGGTCGCGCTCACCGTCGACGTGGGCACCGTGGGCGCCGTCACCGACAACGGAGACGGCACGTACACGGCGACCTACACGTCGCCGACATCCACCACGCCGCCGGCGGCGATCATCGGGTTCTCTCTCAACGGCACGACAGGCACCCAGACGGCGACCGTCGCCTTCGTCGCCGGCGTGCCCTCGACGACGACGTCGGAGATCGCGGCGAGCCCCGCCACGATCACCGCGGACGGAACCAGCACGTCCACGGTCACCGTCACCCTGCGTGACGGCAACGGCAACCCCGTGCCGGACGCCGGGCCCGTCGTCGGGATGACGACCACGGCCGGTGTCCTCTCCGGAGTGACCGACAACGGCGACGGCACCTACGCCGCGACCCTGACCTCGGCCACCCTCGCCGGCACGGCGACGATCAGCTTCACGATCTCCGGTGCCGGCGCGAGCGATACGGCTGCCGTGACTTTCGTTGCGGGCGCTCCGGATGCCGGAACTTCGACGATCACCGCGGCGCCGACTTCGATCACCGCTGACGGCGTCAGCACCTCCGCCGTGACGGTGACGCTCTTCGACGCCCAGGGCAATCGCGTGCCGAGCGGCGGTGCCGAGGTGGCCATCCAGACGGATGCCGGCACGGTCGGCGCACCCGTCGACAACGGCGACGGCAGCTACACGGCGACTCTGGTGTCTGCCGAGACGGTGGGAACCGCGACACTGAGCTTCACGGTCGCCGGCGCGGCCGGCGGCGCCACCGCGAGCGTCGAGTTCACCGTCGGCGCGGCCGATCCCGCCACCTCGACGATCGCCGCCGCACCGTCCACGATCGAGAACGACGGCGTCGCCGCGTCGACGATCACTGTGCAGCTCTTCGACGCGTCGGGCAACGCGCTGAGCGTTGGAGGCGACACCGTGGCCCTCACGACCACACTCGGCACACTGAGTGCCGTCGTCGACAACGGCGACGGGACGTATTCCGCGAGCCTGACGTCGACCACGAGCGGAGTGGCGACGATCGGCTTCCTCGTGAACGGAGTGACCGCGACGGCGACCGCCCTCGTCACCGCTGTGGACACTGCGGCCCCGGCCGCGCCGGTCATCACCGGCCCCGCCGACGGCGGAACGGTTCCGGGTGTTCCCGTGATCTCGGGAACCGGCGAACCCGGCGCGACGGTCACCGTTGCCGATGGCGACGGAAATGAGGTGTGCAGTGCCGTCGTGGCAGTCGACGGCACGTGGACGTGCTTCCCGTCCTCGCCTCTGCCGGAGGGGGAGACCGAGCTGATCGCCACGCAGACCGATCCTTCGGGAAACACCAGCCCGGAGTCGGAGCCCGTCGACATCACGGTGGACCGCACGCCTCCCCCGCCCCCGGTGCTCGCGCCCACGGATGGAGAGACGATCTCGGGAACGTCCGAGCCCGGTTCGACGGTGATCATCAGCGACACCGGCGGCAACGTGCTGTGCACCGCGGTGGCGGACAGCAACGGGGACTTCTCCTGCACACCGGCCACCCCGATCCCCCCGGGGACGGTCGTGGTGGCGGTCGCGACGGACGACGCCGGCAACGCGTCCGACCCCGCCTCGGTGCGCGTCGGCGGACCGAGCATCGAGTTGCAGCGCGACGTCGCCTCTCCCGGCGACACGCAGGTGGCGATCGGGCGCGGCTTCCTCCCGGGGGAGCGTGTCAGCGGGCTCCTGACATCGACGCCCGTCGATCTGGGTACGCTCACGGCCGATGAGATGGGAACCGTGACCTTCACCTTCGTCCTGCCCGCCGACATCGAACCCGGCACGCACCGCGTCACGCTGACGGGCGAGGTCAGCGGTGAGGTCTGGGCGGAGTTCGAGGTTCCTGCGCCGCCGGCTCCGCCTGCCCCGTCGGGGCTCTCGACCACCGGCGGGCAGGCGCTCGCGGGCCCCGCGGGCTTCGCGGCGGTTCTCATGCTGGTCGGTTCGATGCTCATCCTCGGGGCGCGCCGACGCCGGTCCCGGGCACTCCGCCAGGAGGTGACGGGAACAACTCACCCGTGACTCGACGTTGCTCTTGAGCGAGACTGGGCGACGGAACCGGACGACGGAACCGGCCGACGAGAGGGTGCGACGCATGACCGCTGCGGAGAAGACCGACGAATACGACCTGATCGTTCTGGGCGGAGGGCCGGTCGGCGAGAACGTGGCCGACCGTGCCGTGCAGGGCGGCCTCACCGCGATCATCGTGGAGAGCGAGCTCGTCGGAGGCGAATGCTCCTACTGGGCGTGCATGCCCTCGAAGGCGCTGCTCCGTTCGGCGCAGGCCCTCCGCGCGGCGCAGCACGTGGCGGGGGCCTCGCAGGCGGTGACCGGCAAGCTCGACGTGCGGGCCGTGTTCGACCGCCGTGACTCGTTCACCAGCAATTGGTCCGACAACGGGCAGGTGAAGTGGCTCGACTCGGCCGGCATCGACCTGGCCCGCGGCCACGGCCGACTCACGGGCGAGCGCGAGGTGACGGTGACGGATGCCGATGGCGTCGAGCGTGTACTCCGCGCCCGGCACGCGGTCGCGATCAGCACCGGATCGGATGCGGTGATCCCGCCCATCGACGGACTGCGCGAGGCCTCCCCGTGGACGAGCCGCGAAGCGACCAGCGCCGAGGAGCTGCCGGAGAGCCTGGCCGTGATCGGCGGAGGCGTGGTGGCCGTCGAGATGGCGACCGCGTACGCCGCACTCGGCTCGACCGTGACCGTGATCGCGCGCAGCGGGCTGCTCGGCGGGATGGAGCCCTTCGCGGGCGAGCGGGTGGCCGCGGGGCTGAAGGAGCTCGGCGTGGATGTGCGCACCGGAACCGGCACCACGTCGGTCCGCCGCGACGGCAGCGGCGTCACCATCACCCTCGACGGCGGTGAGGAGATCACCGCGACCGAGGTGCTCGCCGCGACCGGGCGCTCGCCCCGTAGCGGAGACATCGGGCTCGAGGTCGTCGGCCTCGAACCGGGTCGCTGGATCGCAACGGACGACACGCTCCGTGTGCCCGGCTCCGACTGGCTGTACGCGGTCGGGGACGTGAACGGACGCGTGCTGCTCACCCACCAGGGCAAGTATCAGGCGCGCGCCGTCGGCGATGTGATCGTCGCCCGCGCGAAGGGTGACGACGTCGATGACGCGCCGTGGGGCCGGCACGTCGCCACGGCCGATCAGGCCGCTGTCCCGCAGGTCACGTTCTCGATCCCCGAGGTCGCCTCGGTCGGACTCACCGAGGCCGCCGCGCGCGACGCCGGGAAGGCCGTGAAGGCCGTCGACCACGACCTGGGCTGGGTCGCCGGCGCGAGCCTGTACGAAGACGGCTTCGAGGGACAGGCGCGCCTCGTGATCGACACCGAGCGCGACATCGTGGTGGGTGCGACGTTCGTCGGACCCGAGGTGGCGGAGCTCGTGCACGCCGCGACGGTGGCGATCGTGGGCGAAGTGCCCATCGCCCGCCTCTGGCACGCGGTGCCGTCGTACCCGACCGTCAGCGAGATCTGGCTGCGCCTCCTGGAGGGCTACGGACGCGATTCGGCCTGATCCCCACGGCGGCAATCCGATCGAGGGAGGGCGCCGAACAGCATCCGGATTGTTTCCCACATTGACGGCCCGCGCGCAACCCGCCGGGCCGATGTCGCCACCTTCTTATACGCTCGAACCCACATCCGAGGAGGCAGGACCATGAAGGCTGTACTCGCAGGAACCGTCATCGCCGAGGCCGACGAGAGCGAACTCGTCCGCATCGAGGGCAACTGGTACTTCCCGCCCGCATCCGTCGCGCCCGGCGCGCTCGTCGAGAGCCCCACGCCCTACACCTGTCCGTGGAAGGGTGCCGCGCAGTACTTCTCCGTGCAGACCGAGGGCGAGCTCCACACCGACTACGCGTGGTCGTACCCGAACCCCTACCCCTCGGCCTTCGATCGCGTCGGCAAGGACTTCTCGGGATACGTGGCCTTCGACCCCCGCGTCGAGGTCGGCCCGTAGTCCTGCCTGCCCTCGCATCGATCGACCGACTGGAGACCAGCCCATGATCGAGTTCCGCAATGTCACAAAGCGGTTCCCCGGCGGCGCGCTCGCCGTCGACGACTTCAGCCTGGTGCTGCCGTCGCGCAAGACCACCGTGTTCGTCGGTTCCTCCGGCTGCGGCAAGACCACCCTGCTGCGGATGATCAACCGCATGGTCGAGCCGACCTCCGGCGATGTCGAGATCGACGGCGAGAGCGTGCTCCACGGCGACCCGGTCGCCCTGCGTCGGCGCATCGGCTACGTCATGCAGAACTCCGGACTCATGCCGCATTTCACGGTGATCGACAACGTGGCCACCGTGTTGCGGCTCACCGGCGTGAAGAAGGCCGCGGCGCACCAGCGGGCGCGCGAGCTGCTCGACACGGTCGGGCTCGACCAGGCGCTCGCCGACCGGTACCCGAGCCAGCTCTCCGGCGGTCAGCAGCAGCGCGTCGGCGTGGCCCGCGGGCTCGCCGCCGACCCGAACATCCTGCTCATGGACGAGCCGTTCGGCGCGGTCGACCCCATCGTCCGAGCCGACCTGCAGCAGGAGACCATCCGCCTCCAGCACGAGCTCGACAAGACGGTCGTGTTCGTCACGCACGACATCGACGAGGCCTTCCTGCTCGGCGACCAGGTCGTCATCCTCGACAAGGGCGCGCGCATCGTGCAGGTGGGCAGCCCGAGCGAGATCATCGAGAACCCGGCCGACGACTTCGTGGCCGCGTTCATCGGCGCCGACCGCGGCAAGCGGGCGCTGCACCTCAAGCAGACGCCGCGCGGAACCGTGGTGGTCGACTCCGAGGGACGCACGCAGGGTTCGATCATCGACGTGCCGGATGCAGTCACCGATGCGCTCCTGAGTGAGGAGAGCGCGACGAAGGGCGCTCCGTGAACTGGGTCGTCGACAATCTCGGCCTCATCCTCGAGCTGACCGTGATCCACCTGCAGCAGAGCGCGATCGCGATCGTGCTCGGCTTCGTGCTGTCCGTGCCGCTCGGGTGGTTGGCCTGGCGTTACCAGCTGGTGAAGGGGCCGGTCATCGTCCTCACCGGACTGCTCTACACGATCCCGTCGCTCGCGCTGCTGATCCTCCTGCCGTCTGTGGCGGGCTACCCGGCTCGCGACCCCATCAACCTCATCATCGGCCTCACCATCTACGCGATCGCGATCCTGGTGCGGGCGGTCTCCGACGGCCTCGACTCCGTCGACCCCGCGATCCGCCAATCCGCCACGGCGATGGGCTACGGCGGTTTCCGACGGTTCTGGACGGTCGACTTCCCGCTCGCGGGGCCCGTGGTCCTCGCCGGGCTCCGGGTGGCTGCCGTCAGCACGATCTCGCTCGCCACGGTCGGCATCCTCGTGGGCGTCACCAACCTCGGCTACCTGTTCGAGAACGGCCTGCAGCGCCGCATCCTCGCCGAGGTGTTCGCCGGTGTCGTCGCGGTCGTGGTGATCGCGCTCGTGATCGACCTGCTGCTCCTGCTGCTGGGGCGCGCGCTGATGCCGTGGACGCGCGCGTCGAAGACTCCGTCGGCCGCTCGTCGGGCCGTGAGCATCGGGGCCGCCGCATGAACGTGTTCACCGACGCCCTCGCCTGGCTCTTCTCCCCCGACCGGTGGGAGGGGCCGTACTCGCTGCCCATCCTGTTCGGACAGCACATGTACTACACGCTGATCTCGGTGGTGATCGCCGCGGTCATCGCCGTTCCGATCGGCTGGCTCATCGGGCACACCGGACGAGGACGGGAGTTCGCCGTCGCGGTCTCCGGTGCGGCGCGGGCGATCCCGTCGTTCGGCCTTCTGGTGCTCCTGGTGCTGCTGCTCGGTGTGCTCCGCATCCCCGAAGCCGCGATCATCACGTTCGTCCTGCTCGCGATCCCGTCGCTCCTCGCGGGCGCCTACACGGGCCTCGAGGCCATCGACCGACGGGTGCTCGACTCGGCGCGCTCCATGGGGATGACCGAATGGCAGGTGTTCTGGAAGGTCGAGGTGCCGCTCGGTCTGCCGCTCCTCGTAGGCGGCATCCGCTCCGCCCTCCTCCAGGTGATCGCCACTGTGACGATCGCCGCCTACGTGAACCTCGGCGGTCTCGGCTGGCCGATCATCCAGGGCATCCCCCTGCGCAGGTTCGATCAGGTGCTCGGCGGGGCGATCCTCGTCGCCGTCCTCGCGCTCGCCGTCGACCTGGTCTTCGCGCTCCTCCAGCACGCCGCCGTCCCCGCGGGCGTGCGAGCCGCACCGCGCAAGCGTCGATCGCGCACCGCCCTCAAGGCCGCGGCTACCGCCCCCGCCTGACACCGACCCACAGCATCCATCCCGTTGTCCCAGAGAAGAGGAAGTCCCATGTTCACAGCACGTAAGTCACGACTCGCCCTCGCCGGTGGCGTCTCGCTCGCCGCGGCGCTCGTCCTCGCCGGCTGCACCAACAGCAACCCGCTCGACGCTCCGACCGACGACGCAGGCTCCGGCGACGAGACCATCGTCATCGGCTCGCAGGCGTACTACTCGAACGAGATCATCGCCGAGATCTACTCGCAGGCGCTCGAGGGCGCCGACTTCACGGTCAAGGAGGAGTTCAACATCGGACAGCGCGACGCGTACATGCCCGATGTCGAGTCCGGCGCGATCGACGTCTTCCCGGAGTACACGGGCAACCTGCTCGAGTACCTCGACAAGGACGCGACCGCGACCAGCCCCGACGACGTCTATGAGGCACTCAAGGAGGCGCTGCCCGACGGGCTCACCGCGCTCGACTACGCCGAGGCATCCGACCAGGACACGTACACGGTGCTGAAGAGCTTCGCGGACGAGAACGGCCTCACCTCGATCTCCGACCTCTCCAAGGTCACCACGCCGGTCACCATCGGCGCCGCGCCGGAATTCGAGCAGCGCCCCTACGGCCCGGCCGCGGCCAAGGAGGTCTACGGCGTCGACCTCGCCTTCTCTGCGACCGGCCCGACCACGCTCGAGTCGCTGCTGGCGGGCGAGATCCAGGTGGCCGACATCTACTCGGCAGACCCGGCGTTCCAGACCGAGGACATCGTGGCGCTCGAAGACCCGGAGAACATCATCCTGGCCTCGAACGTCGTGCCGATCGTGTCCGACGACCTGCCCGATGGGGCCGCCGACGTGATCAACGCCATCAGCGCCAAGCTGACCGCCGAAGAGCTCGTCGCCCTGAACGTGCAGAGCACGGTCGACCAGAAGTCGGCATCCGACATCGCCAAGCAGTGGCTGGCGGACAACGACCTCTGAGTCGTCACCTCGACAGAAGCGCCCGGCCCCTCAGGGGGTCGGGCGCTTCGTCGTCCCGTCGTCCCGTCGTCCCGTCGTCCCGTCGTCCCGTCGTCCCGTCGTCCTGCCGTCCTGCCGTCCTTCCCGAATCGGCACAGCTTCGGAGATCGCGCCGGACGCGCCGGATGTTCGCCGCCCGCAGCGGCGTGTCGGTCCGAATCTCCGAAGTTGTGCTCGGGCGGTCGCAGCGAGGGGCAGGTCGGGGGCGGTCACAGCGAGGGGCAGGTCGGGGGCGGCGCAGGGAGGGGCAGGGCGGGGCGACGGTCAGATTCGGGCGTCCTGCTTCGGTACCAGGACCTGCTTGATGATGATGAGGATGGATGCCGTGACCGGCACGGCCACGAGCGCGCCGAGGAGCCCGAGCAGCGTGCCACCCGCGAGGGCGCCGATCACGACGAGGGAGCCGGGGACGGAGACGGCGCGGTTCATCACGCGCGGGGTGATCACGTAGGCCTCGATCTGCATGTAGACGAGGTAGATCGCGGCGAAGACGAGCGCGGCGATCGGGTTGCTGAACAGGGCCAGGCAGGTGCCGAGGATCCAGAACAGCACCGAACCCACGAGGGGGATCAGGGTGACGCAGAACGCGATCGCCGCCATCAGCGGCGGGAACGGCAGGCCGAGGAAGAAGTAGAGCAGGAACGCCAGCGTCGCATTGCAGAACGCGAGGATGACCATGCCCATCACATATCCGCCCACCGAGTCGGTGATCTGGTCGGTGATGTCTCCGGCGCGAGCGCGGTCGCGGGCCGGGACGAGACGCAGCAGCCCCTGCTTCATGGCGGGGAGCGACGCGAGGAAGTACAGCGTCAGGACCAGGACGATGATGGCGCCGGAGATGCCGGTGGCGATCGAGGCTCCGACGGCCAGTGCGCCGCCGCCGATCGTCGCCAGGTTGCCGAAGTCCGAGAGGAAGGCCTGCACCTCGGCGACGAGGTCTTGGAACTGATCGCCGAACTGCGCTTCGAGGGTCGCATAGAGGTCGCTGCCGGTGAACTCCCGGATCATGCCGGGCGCCGAGCGGACGAAGCTCGAGATCTGTTCGATCACGACGGGGAGGATCATCCACAGCACGAGAGCCACCACGACGATGAGGCTCAGGATCACGACCACGACCGACAGCACCCGTGAGACGCCGCGCCTCTCCAGGAACCGGACGGCGGGGTCGAGGCCGAGCGCGCCGAACAGCGCGAGGGCGATGTAGATGAGCACGGTCGACAGGCTCGTGAGGGCGAGGCCGATCACGATCGCACCGAGGCCGCCGAGGGTCACCAGGAAGCCGAACACGAAGGGGCGGTCGATGCGCGTCCAGAAGGAGCGGCTCGGCGTCGTCGGCTCGATCACGACCGGACGGGGCGCGACGGAGGGTTCGGTCGACGCGGCCTCGGATGCCGGAGCGGATCTGCGTCGGGCGGGCGCAGAATCCGTGGTGTCGCTCGTCACCGCGTCGTCGTCGACGGCGCTACTCGGTGCGGCACCGTCGAGGGGCGCGGAGGCAGGCGACTCTTCGTTGTTCATGTGCTCACGATAGCGGTGCGACAGGTCGAAATCCGGGTGTTCCGCGGCTCTAGAGTAGGGGCATGACCGCCGCCGAGGACCCGAAGGCCGAACTGCTCCGCCTTCGCGCCACCATCGACAACATCGACGCCGCACTGATCTTCATGCTGGCCGAGCGCTTCCGCGCGACTCAGCAGGTCGGGCACCTGAAGGCCGAGCACGAGATGCCGGCGTCCGACCCGAATCGTGAGGAGCAGCAGGTCGCGCGGCTCCGGGCTCTCGCCGAAGAGGCCCATCTCGATCCGGAGTTCGCCGAGAAGTGGTTCAACTTCGTGGTGGCCGAGGTCATCCGCCACCACACCGAAGCGGCCGAGAGCCGCTGAAGGAGGTGCCGGACGGGCGACGGTGTGTGCAGCACTCGCCCGTCCGGAGCTTGGGAGGTCGGAAGACCAACTAAGTTCAATGAATAAACTTAGGGAGAGACTACGGATCGGCCCACGATCTGTCAACAGCTCGCGACCGACGAGCTCGGAATCGGGAACACATGCTCAACGCGGATGACAGCCTCGACACCCAGGCGTCGGTGCGGCGTGCGAACCTGCGCCGCGCGCTGCAGCTCGTCTTCCGGAACCCCGGCACGCAGACGCGGGCGGGCATCGCGAGGTCGACCGGGCTGACCGCGGCCACCGCGTCATCGCTGGTCGCCGAACTCATCGAGGATCGGCTGATCGTCGAGGGGGAGCAGGCCGCGAGCACCGGCGGCAAACGGGCGACCACCCTCAGCGTCGATGCGAGCCACCACCTGATCCTGGTGCTGGTGATCCAGCCGCTCCACGCGCACATCGCCCTCGTGGCGCTCGACGGCACGGAGATCGAGACGCGGCGGGTGAGCTACAGCGTCGAGGACCGGGACCGCTCGCTCGACGAGGCGCTGGCGGCCGTCGCCCGAGAGTTCGGAGGGAGACTGCTCGCCGCGAGTGTGCAGCTGCCGGGGACGACGGACGGTCGTTCGGTGCTGGAGAGTGTGCAGCTGAAGTGGGAGGGAGTGCCCCTCGCCGAGCGGTTCGAGCGGATCCTCGGCGCGCCCGTGCTGCTCATCAACGACGTCGACGCCGAGGCGATCGCCGAAGCAGGCATGGACGAGTCACCCTCCGGATACCGGCTCTTCCTCCACCTCGGCGGCGGTGTGGGGGCAGCCGTGACGCTGAACGGCGAGCTCGCGCCCGGCCCCCGCGACCGCGCCGGGGAGATCGGCCACGTGCAGGTGGTGTTCGGCGACGCGGCCCGCCTCTGCCGCTGCGGCCAACACGGCTGCCTCGAGTCGGCGGCCGCCCTGGGGGCGATGCTCGGCGACGGGTTCTCGGACGCCATGGACGTCGCCGAGATCCGTGCCCTCGTCGCCCAGGCCGACCAGGAGGACCTCGACGACGGTGCGCGGGCTCTCGCCAGGGCGGTCAAGCTCATCAGCGCTCTGCTCGATCCGACCGAGGTGGTGATCGGCGGTCCCGCAGTGGTCCTCGGAGACCGCTTCCTGGATCTCGTGCGCCGTGAGACGGCCTATCCCGCGCGAGGCACCGTTCAGGTCCCCGTCCGCTACGCCGACCCTCGGGTGTCGCTCGCGGCCGGCGCCGCGCAGGCTGCACTGACCTCGGCGCTCGGAGTGCGCTGGAGTCCGGCGCAGCTGCGCGCAGCATCCGTCCCTCGCACCTGATCTGTCAGCGTGCCTGGCCTGCCAGGGCAGCGCCCACCTCCGGCATCCGCCCTGCCAGCATCCGCCCTGCCAGCATCCGCCCTGCCAGCATCCGCCCTGCCAGCATCCGCCCTGCCAGCATCCGCCCTGCCAGCATCCGCCCTGCCAGCGTGCGGCTTGAAGGAGTTCTCACGCTATGAAGGACGGAATCGGGCATCCGGTCCTTCATTCCGCGAGATCTCCTTCGGAACGTGCGGCGGATGCGCGGGCGGGCGGTGGCTGACGGATGCTCAGCCGCCGAACTCGCCCATCAGGATCAGTGGGCTGTGGTTCGTGTTGCAGGTATCGCTGATCGGGTCGATCAGGCTCGTGTCGTGCAGCACTGCTCCGGGGGTGTAGCCGTCGCCGCGCACCCAGGCGAGCAGGGCGTCGAATGGCTCCGCCATGGTGGTTTCCGAGGTGTCGGCGAGCGCCTCGAGCTCGGCGGCAGCCGCATCGACACGACGCTTCCACTCCGCCTCGTCGAACGCCTGGTACCCGGTGAAGCCGATATCGGCATTCGAGAACGCGCTGTAGACCGAGGAGAAGGCCTCGCATTCGGTCGTGATCGCCTGGTCGCGGATGAACTCTGCGGTGGAGTAGTGCGGGGTCGCGGTCCACTCGACATCGTCGGGAGTCCACACGAACAGCTTCTGGGCTGTGGACTCGGTGACCGGCCAGGTCAGCGACGTGATGCCGTCGCACGTGCCGCCGAGCGCAGCCTCTCCGGTCGCCATCGGGTCGCCCACCTCGATGTGGAAGTTCGTGCCGCCCTCGCACTCGAAGTCGATCGTCACCGACCGCGCATGGTCGGGGAGCGGGAAGTCGACTCCCGGATAGGGGTCGGTCGGTCCCGTCCCCGTGATCGCCGGTCCGCTCGTGCTCACCTGCACGACGGTCTCCACCGTCGGTGTCGGCGTCGGTGCGGCCTGGGGCTCGGCCACGGTGCAGCCGGCCAGCATCACCGCGAGGACGGCGGATGCGGAGGCGAGGCTGATCGCCGCATGTGGATGGCGCATGGGACTCCTTCGTCGCTTTCCAGATGTCTACCATGCTGCCCGCTCCCGCTCCCGCGCCCGCTCCCGTGCCCGTGCCCGCGCCCTGCCCCTGCCCGTGCGGCGGTACAGATGTCGGGAGAATGCACGGATGCAGGACGACACGCCGTGCTTCGGCCCTGCATCCGTGCATCCGTGCGACAAGTGATCGGGCCGCGGACGAGACCCCGGCGGGCCCCGCGGACGAGACCCGGGCCCGCGGACGAGACCCGGGCCCCGCGGACGAGACCCGGGCCGCCTACTTGACGCTGCCCGCGGTCAGACCGCCGACCAGGCGCTTCTCGATGAGCATGAACAGGATGACCACCGGCAGGATCGCGACGATCGAGACGCCGAACACGTACTGCCAGCTGGTCTCGTACTGCCCGACGAACTTGGTCAGTGCGACCGACAGCGGCTGGTTCTTGTCGGTCGACAGGATCACGAGGGAGGCCGCGAACTCGTTCCAGCAGGCGACGAACGTGAACACGATCGCGGTGACGATGCCCGGCCACACGAGCGGCAGGTTGATCTTGAACAGCACGGTGAATCGCCCGGCGCCGTCGATCTGCGCGGCCTCGTCGACCTCCTTCGGGATGCCCGCGAAGAAGGAGTGCATGATCCACACCGCGAACGACAGGTTGAAGGCGGCGTTGATGAAGATCATCGCCATCCAGGTGTCGCCGAGGCCGAGCACCGTGAACTGTCGGAACAGGCCCGAGGTGAGCACGGCGGGCTGCAGCATCTGCGTGATGATCACGAGGAACAGGAACACCATGCGGCCGGGGAACTTGAACCGGGCCGTGTAGTACGCCGCCGGCAGCGACACCAGCAGCACGAGCAGCGTCGCGAACACGGCGATCACGATCGTCGAGATCAGGTTGTACGGCAGGGGCGTCTCGGGGGTCGACCACATCGTGATGTAGTTCTCCCAGTGCCACTCCGTGGGCAGGTACGTCGGGTCGACCGACCGGATCTGCGGCTTGGTCTTCACGGAGCCGAAGAACATGATCAGGTACGGCAGCACGAAGATCGCGAGCACCAGGCATCCAGCGACCGTGCGGAGGATGACGCGGGGAAGCGTCACCTGGTCCTCGGTGTAGCGGCGCTTGCGGCCAGGGATGCGGGGTGCCGCGGCGTCGCCGGCGGTGGTCACGAGGGCGGTCTCGGTCACGGTCACGATCAGACCTCCTTCATGGGCTTGACGATCTTCACGTAGGCCGCGACGATCACGATGACGATGAGGAACGCGACCACCGAGAGGGCGCTCGCGACATCCACCTTCTTCTGCAGCTCGATGTACTTGAAGATGAGGGTCATGATCGTGTCGGCGCCGTATCCGGGGATCGACCCCGTCATCACCTTCAGGATCGGCAGCGAGTTGAACACGTTGATGATGTTGATGAGCACCGCGACGGCCAGCGCGCTGCGCAGCTGCGGCAGGATGATCGACCAGTAGGTGCGGGCCGGTCCAGCGCCGTCCATCTTCGCCGCCTCGATCGCGTCGGCGGGAACCGACTGGAGCCCGGCGAGGATCGTGTACGTGGTGAACGGCAGCGACACGAAGATCGCGATCACGATCGACCAGATGAAGGCGGTCGTCGGGTTCTTGGTCCAGCCGTACCCGACCGCGTCGTCCGAGAGGCCGATGTCGTAGAGGAACTTGTTGAAGACCCCGAAGTACGGCTCGAGGCTGTAGTAGAAGACCATCGTCGTCATGACGACGGATGCCGCCCACGGCACGATGACGGCCATGCGCACGAGCTGGCGTCCGGGGAACGCCTTGTTGAGGATCTGCGCGAGGCCGAGCGAGATGACGACCGTGAACAGCACGACCGACACGACCCACACGATCGTGCGGAAGAAAATCGGCCAGAACTCGGCGAACGTGAAGACCGTGACGAAGTTGTCGAAGCCGACCGATCCCTTGTCGAGGCCCGACAGGGAGATGTCTCGCGTCGAGTTGAAGAACATCACCCCGGCGGGGAAGAACACCACGCCGATGATGAGCAGGAGTGCGGGGGCGATCCAGGGCAGCGCCTGGAGGAGGTCCTTTCCGCCCGGCCTGCCGCGGAGGGCAGCCGGGTTCTTCCGGGGGCGAGGGCATCACGCAGCGACATCGAGGTGCCCGTGGGCATGGGGGCGATGGTCGCGCCGAGCACGTAGTACTCGTCGTAGAGGTCGTGGTC
>NZ_JBSHGY010000019.1:0-5950 GCF_053618035.1 Microbacterium sp. NPDC055665
AGCTGCGGTGGCAGCAGCAGCAGCTGTCGAGCTTCATGGCCGAGGTCAAGGAACTCATCCGCCCCGACGGCATCTTCTCCGACGACTCGCTGCCGACGGAGATCACCGGAGCCGACGCACCGGTCGCCCCGGCCCCCGCTGAGGCCGTCGCCGACGAGACGCCGGAGGAGACCTTCCTCGGCGATGAGGTGCTTGACGAACTGCCATCCAGCGGGAACGCGGGCTAGCCAACAGCAATGGGCTTGATCGACGAACATAAGCCTGCGCTCAGGGGCCACCGCGTCGATGGTCCCCTGAGCGCACTCCTTGGCGGTGCGGTCGGTCGCCGTCAGCGGTGACCCGTCGGTGGAACGTTCATGCGCGTCATGCCTCGCCGGCGCTTGGCAACCAGCAGCAATCCACCGGAGATCAGAGCCAACGCGGAGGTCGTCAGGACCAGGATCGGCAGCGATGATCCCGTCTCCGCAAGGTCGCCGATGGCCACCGCGCCGGTGATGATCTGCGTGCTCGCGCACGCCGCCCCCGGCTGGTCAGGGCACATCGTGTCAGCGGTCGGCACACCGGCCATCACTGTGTCGTCACTGCTGCCGGCGACGACGACCGAGTTCGTCGCGGTCACGCCGGCAAGAGCCGCCGTGACCCTCGCCTCAACCCTGACCACCTTGCGACTCCCCGGGTACAGGTCGCCCACCGCCCACTCGATCGTCTGCCCTGATACTTCCCCGTCATCAGAGACCGAAACCAACTCCATCCCGTGCGGAAGGGTATCGGTAATCAGCACATCACGGACCGGGAGAGTGCCCATGTTCTCGACCGCAATCGTGTAGGTGAGGAGGTCGCCAACCGCGGCAGTTTCCGAATCTACGGTTTTCGAGAACGTGAGATCCGCATGCCCTGAGCGGGTGACGCCGACCTTGGCTGCCTCAACCGCGGGCATTGCGGGTCCGCCATTCCTGGTGGACGCGGTCGCAGCAGCACTGTTCCACGCGATCCCGCCATGCTCGTGCAGCGGCACCACGACATCGATGGTCACATCAAGACCCTCCAGATACCCGATGCTGTCTGTCGACCTGGCCCTGATCGCCGTCACGGAAGCAAGACTCTGTGGGGCGGTTTCGGTCCAATCGTCCACGCAATCGGGGTTCTCACTGTTCGGGAACACTTCATCGCGGCAGGGGTTTTCCGAGGTGGAGTACTCGACGATCGTTCCGGGAGACCGCGATGAGATCCCATCGAACGCAATCGAGAACTCGGATCCTCGAGGGATCCCCGATGACTGCCTCGTCACGCCGGTGTCTCCGATGTGCGGGAACACGTCGTAGAGGACGACGTCCGTCAACGAGTGTGAGGGGTCCGTGTTCAGCAATGACAGTGCGTACTGCGCCTTCCCCTCGTCGGAAACGTGTCCGACCGCCGGGCTTCCTCGGAATGCGCTATCTGCGTCACCCTTCACATACTTCTGCAGGCGCACCGACGAGACCCCCGGTCCCGACGCGACAGTGACCGTTGCCGAAGCAGCGCAGTGACGATGCGTTTCGGGCCGCCCGTCGAGGTCGAGCGGATCCCGCTCGACCACGTTGTCTCTCGTGCAGATCATGTCCAAGCCGACAGGTGGCGTGAGAAAGATCGCCACGTCGTTCGTATACGCTCCTGCGTACGGCGTGATTGCGGGGTACGTGATCATGAACGACGTACTGATCCCGTTGTGGAATCCGCTGTCCGCCAGGATCTCTGGTGTGATCGCCCAGCGGAGGAGAGTGCGCCCCGTTCCGGCGAAGTTCTCGAGGACCTGCACCGGTACCGATACTTCGCCGATCACGGTCATCGTGCCGTCTTCCAACGGGGATGCGGAGTCCGCGGGTAGCAGATCCGTGATCACGATGTCCTCCTCCAGCGCCCGGGGGTAATGCACGCTGCCCACTATCTGCCACTTGAGCACAGCGCCGTCGACATACGACGACTTGCTCACGCCGATCTGCGGCTCGCTGAGAATGAAGAGGTCTGACAGCGACTGGATCCTGGTTTGGGACACAGCACGCGAGCTGATCTGAGAGTTGCTGGAGACTTCTGCAAAATTGCGGATGACGTCGCCGTTCTCAAGAGTGTCGTCGGCGTAGCCCAGCAGATTGAATCGTGTGTTGTTGCCACTCTGAGTGTTCGCACCCACCTCAGAGATGCGTACACGGGCTATCTTCCCGAGGGCATCGCCGGGCACTGCCCACTCTCCCTCTGCGAACGGCAGGATCATCTCCGATCCGTCGACGAGTGTCGCCGTCACGCTGGGCGCCGCGCCGAGGGGAGCGTTGGCGCCAGTGGATGGCGTCACGTGCGTGAGGTGCCACGCGGGCCGCGCGCAAATGCCGCCTTCGTCAACGCTCTGATAGATGAACCCGCTCTCCACCTCGTCGAGGCAAGGGAGATCGTCCGAGACGGAAAACCGCAGATCTCCCGCTTCGCCATCAACATCGCGCACTCCCACCGTGAATGAAGAGACTCCTCGCCCGGCGCCTGGGAAGGTACCGTGATTGCTCGACTGACGGTCGGCACCTGCACGAAGCGGTCCCGTCGCGTCTTTGTAGAACTTGCCCTTCGGGTCTTCGCGGTCGACAACTTGGACGGCCCACGTTGCCGACTGCGTCGTACCTGCAGAGGTTGGCCACACCGCAGTCACCGCAACCTCCGCGGTAAGGATCGTCCCAGACGCCACGCCATCGGTGACGGCGGCGCTGACCTCCCAGAATGCTCCGGAGGCGTCCCCGCAGACTTCTCCTCCTCTGACCGCGGAAGCTGTTCGGGTATGGGCGTCATACTCCCAATCCGACCCATTCCCGAGTGAGATGAACTCGACCCCCTCGGGCATCGAAAAGGACACAACGAACTCCGCCGGCCACTGTTGGCCAGGGGATCCGCCCAGGCACTTCAACATGCTCCACCACGTGATGGTTTGCCCGACGTAGTACGTCTTGTCTGCGCGGTCGCGGAGCGTCACTTCGAATGCCGATGGCGTAGAGGTGACGCTCGATGTCACTGTGTTGCCAGCGACCGGTTCAAGGGCATCGCCCGTGAGTACGGGCGTCAAGGCCCAGCTCGTCCCATCGGCGAGGCCGATCGGGGACTTCAGGTGGAAGTCGAGCATGATCGCGTCGGAGGCACCGACGATATCCACAAGGTCGACCACCACGGAGTAGCCGTCGGCTCCGTTGCCTTGCTTCGTCATGCTTCGTACACCGTCGGGGAGAAGCGCTGGAAATTCGACGTCCCACCCTCCGGCGACGCCGAGTGGGATTCTGATTGTTCCGCTTCTCAGGCATGTTGCCGTGTCGAGTGCTGAGCATGTGAATGCGACCGAGTACTGGAACCTGCTGCCAGCTGGCTGCGCGGCCTCGCTCGTCTGGTGGATCTCAATCCGCGCCGTGCCTGCATCGGCGTTGGCAGGGACCGATGCGCCCATTCCGGACCCCAGAGCTAGCGAGCTGATGAGCAACGCAGCCTTGATGCGGCGTTGGCGACGCCGCGTTCGTTCCCGCCAAAACAGCATGCTGTTGCTGCGCTTCGTTGAAGTCATGCCACACTCTCAATTACTTGTCGTCCACGTTTTCTGACCCGCTGGCGCCGTGCCCACCTGACGTCGGCAGTTCTTCTTCCAAATCGGCCGAGAGAGCTTTGACCAATTGGTCATCGACGCCGATCGTGGTCAGTACGTTCATGATGGTGCTGAGTTTCGGATCGGCTATACGGCCCGTGCCTGGGCTGGGCTGCTCCAGCAACCGATAGGTCGGGACCGAACAGCCAATCAGATGTGCGGTTTCCTGTTGGGACAGGCGTCGGCCGGCTCGAAACAACCGCAACCGAATGGCCAAGAGTTCGAGCACCCGAGAAGGCAATTTCTCTCTCCTCTTCAATTCGATGCGAAACCCCTCAAGGATGTTGCCAGACCCCTGAAGCCAAGAAAAGAAGGTGCGCTTTCCTTTTTCGAAGACCGAGACGTCGGTGATGCGGGAGGCGAGGCGTGGGGTGCGGTCGCTCGCGGTCGGAGTTGCCTCCGCGAGTCGACTACCCCGGGACTCGGGATCCGCTGCGGGCGGGTGATCATCCTCGTCTCGCTTTGCATCCGGTCGCGATGATCCCCTAGGTCGAGAGACCAAAGCGGATCTTTCATGACGCGACTCGACCTTGATTGAGTGGCCGTGCGGCGCGAGGTGCATCGGCCGTCTGACGGACCGAGGGCGGCGTATTTGTCCCCCGAAAGGGGGACAAATACCGCCGTGACCAAGACGCGGTGAGGAGGTCTTGCAACATACCGCAACGAAGAAGTCGCCCTCGAACGTAAGGCAATCCCTATGACCAAGACTCAACCGCACCATTGGCGCCTTTACCGTGCCCATGCCCTGCCCAGGAAACAGGGTGTCCGATCGAAGAGCAGATCGACGGGAGGGAAACGCGAAGCGATGAAGGGACTGAGATGGTGGATCGCCATGCTGTTGGTGACGTTTATGGTAGCCGCGCCGATGCAAGCTTCAGCGGCTGAGGATTCTGCGCCCGTCATTTCACCGATTTCCGAGGTTCCCGGCGTCGAATGGGACGAGCGCCCAACGATCTTCCCGCGGGACTCCTTGAGCGTCGCGTACCTTGACGCGGATCAGATCGAAGCCGCTCACGACGGCATGGAGATCCCGAAGGTTCGCTACGAAGATGGATCACCAATCATGGGAGTGCCGTACTATTTCTTCGGGAAGGACCCAGGTACGGGAAGATACCTGTCCGACCTCATTCTGATGTGCATCGACATCCTGCACGTCGACTATGACGTACCCGCAGGTTCGTTTTTCTTCGACCTGTCTGATCAGGTCCCTGCCTCGACTGCAGCCGAGATCCACCACGCCCTCAACGCTGGCCTTCAGGTGGCCAAGAAGCACGGGCTGAGGATCTCGACGAACGGATTGATCCCGCTGCGCGTGGACTCGTTCCAAGCAACAGCTGCCCTCATGGCTACCCAGGTCAAACTGTGGCATCTGTTTGCTCGTGATCTGATCGCTGGCCCGCTGCCGAATCTTGAGCTCAGCCACTTCAAAGTCAACCGATTCGTTGTGGTCGATGGAACGAAAACCGTTGAACCCTTTGACATGACTCCATACTTCGCGGAAATCGATCAGGTCGTTGAGCGCTACGAGTCCCTGCCATGGTTCCACGATGAAGCGCAGACATTCCCCGGTCGCGCAGTGTACGAAGACGAGTCCTCGCTCAACGGATTCGATTTCGTGGTTGACACCGCACGATCGTCGAGCAACTTCCGGCAGTTGATCGACATTCGCTACACACCGAACGGAGTGGAGATCATTCGGAAGCCCGGCGTTGTGCTGAGGAAGCCCCTGGAGCTGGTGTTTCGTAAGCAGTTCGCTCATGAACTGAACAACAACACGCAGCCAGGTCTCGGCGTGCAAGCGCACAACAAACAGTCCAAGATCGTCCTGTCCAACACAAGGGAATCCCGCTTCACGCTTCGACTCACCCAGGCGGCCGCCCCACCAGATCCGTCCATCGATGTCACCACGTCGGCGTCGGCTGCGGTCGATGGTGACACCACGGCTACGGCTACGGCTACGGCTACGGCGACGGCGACGGCGACGGCTACGGCGACTGCCGCGGTTGAGGGGGATGCTGACTCTGCGGTGTCGGTGGACGGCGATCAGGATGCGGCGGTGGATGCGTCGAGCGAAGCCAACGCGGATTCGGAGGCTGAGGCGGGCGCGTCGGCTGCGGTCGATGGTGACACTACGGCTACGGCTACGGCTACGGCTACGGCTACGGCTACGGCTACGGCTACGGCTACGGCTACGGCTACGGCGACGGCGGCGGCTACGGCGACTGCCGCGGTTGAGGGGGATGCTGACTCTGCGGTGTCGGTGGACGGCGATCAGGATGCGGCGGTGGATGCGTCGAGCGAAGCCAA
>NZ_JBSHGY010000019.1:6042-15666 GCF_053618035.1 Microbacterium sp. NPDC055665
CTACGGCTACGGCTACGGCTACGGCGGCGGCTACGGCGACTGCCGCGGTTGAGGGGGATGCTGACTCTGCGGTGTCGGTGGACGGCGATCAGGATGCGGCGGTGGATGCCGATGTGTCGGCATCGGCCTCGGCGGCTGCGGATGCTTCCAGCGACGACGGTGCGGCAGTGGACGTGACTGCGACGGCAGCGGCTCAGGTCGCAGCGGATGAGGACGCGTCTAGCGAAGCAGACGCGGAGGCGGCGGGTGTGATCGACGGTGACACCACGGCTATGGCGACGGCCAATAACGACGCAACCACGACGGCATCGGTGGATGCGGATGCGGATGTGGCGGCGACAGCGTCGGCGGCTGCGGACGCTTCCAGCGATGTCAGTGTGGGAGCGGACGTGACTGCGGCGGCGACGGCTCAGGCCGCGGCGGATGCGAGTGCGTCGGTGGATGTCTCGGCTGGCGTGTCGAGCGAAGCGAACACCGCGTCCACGGCCACGGCTAATGGGGATGTCAGCACGGCGGCGTCGGTGATGACGAACGCGAATGCCTCCACCGGGGCATCCGGCGTGGAAGATAATTCGGTCTTGGGGACCGCGTCGGTGTCTGGGGCTGATGATCTGGCAAAGACCGGTCTCGACTCCAGCGTCGTGGGCTGGGCGATGGCGGCCGCACTTGTCCTCGGACTCGGCGGTCTGATGATGTTCTTCATCGCCCGCCGCCGAAAGCACGAGGACGACCAGGTGCTGGAGGAGAGAATCCGCTAGCAGTCGGTAGAGAAGTGGAGCAGGGAGCCCGGGCGCATGACCGGGCTCCCTGTCGTATGGAGAGCTTCACCGCCGGTCTTAGCGGATGTGCAGCGGTGGCGTTATCGCCCGCACCGACCTGAATCTATATACCTGGGGAACGGGGTTAGTCGTCCTCTGACCGCCTGTCTGGAGCGCGGAGCGTGGCCGGCATGCGGTCGAGCCTTCAGCAGGAACTGGTTCTGCCTGTGGCCCACGGCCTCCTGTCTCGCCATCGTCCTGACCGCTAAGAGCAAGAGAGATCCATGCCTGCCACTCCGGACCATACTGACCCGGCCCCGGAAGGGTTCACGGCCAACGCTCATGCGTCCGATAGTGAGCTGGTTGAACGCTGCCGAGCCGGGGATTCGGAAGCCTTCGGAGAACTTTGGAAGCGTCATGCAAGCGCGGGACGAGCGGCGGCCCGTGCCATCACGTCGTCTATCGATTCAGATGACCTCGTCAGCGAAGCGTTTGCACGGATCTGGCAGACGATCCTGCGCGGAGGAGGGCCGACGAACGGATTCCGAACCTACCTTCTGGTGACGATCCGCAACCTCGCCGCCCGCATCGGGAGCCGTAGCAAGAAGGAAGTCCACATCGATTGGGCTGAAGACATCCCCGATGAATCAACAACGGAAGCGGAAACGCTCCGCGGCTTGGATCGAGATAATGCGGGCAAGGCGTTTGCGACGCTCCCGCCGCGCTGGCAGGAAGCGCTCTGGTACTCAGAAGTCGAAGGATACAACCCCACGGAGATCGGCAAGCTCCTCGGGATCAGCGCCACGGCCGCAGCGATGTTGTCATTCCGAGCGCGCGAAGGTCTTCGGCGCGCATGGGTTCAATCGCACATCACATCGACAGGCTCCGACCCGGACCATGCGTGGGCGATCGAGCGTCTTGCAGCGAACACCCGTGACACATTGAGCAGGCGTGACCGTCGTCGGTTTGACGAGCACCTCCGAGGCTGTCCTGGATGCACGAAGCTCGCGGGGGAAGCGGAGCACGTGAACTCGCGGCTGACGCATGCCTTGCTGCCGCTCGTGGTGGGAGTGGCGGGCGCACTGGGATACCGCGCGGCGGTCGAAGATGGCACCACTCGGGTAGCGCTCGAGGATGATCCCGCTCTCATGGTCGAGCAGATCTCACTGCTCGCGGCCGGTGCGACCGGTACAGGTGGGGCTGCAGCCGCGTCCAACTCGGTAGGGGGCGGGGGCGGGGGAGCTCCCTCTGTCGCGGCGGTCACGGGGTGGTCGGTCGTCGTGGGGGGTCTCGGTGCGTCCGCGGCGATCGTTGTGGGCCTCGCGTTGTTCGGGCAGCAACCCCTTCCTTCAACGGACACCCCCCTCCAAGAGTCCCGGGATGCCATCGCAACGCCCCCTCCGGAAGAGCGGCCATCAGAGCTGAACCTCGAGACCCCCGCGCCCATCCAGCCTTCCACGACCGACGATGTGGCGCGTTCAGAAGTGCAAACGGTCCACACTGAACTCGGCGAACTGACGGTGGCGGCAGATCGCGGGCCTCGCGGAGTGTTCTTCCCCCGTCTGTCGGGAACAGCCCCGGCGGGCTTGGAAGTAGTTGTCTTCGGCGGCGGAGCTGAGGTCGGGCGGACACGCGCCGCGCCCGACGGCAGCTGGGATATTGACCAGATCGATCTTCACGTGGAGTCCCTCGCAATCGAGCTCGCAGACGCGCCAGGCACGAGAGCGATGGTCGCCTCCGCCCCGGCGGTCCCGCAGATCACTTCTCAACACTCCGGAGCGCACTGGACTCTCGCGGTGACCGGCGTGCCTGGCGCGCACATCGAGATTCAGGACGATGCGCACGTCACGCTTGCTGCTGCACGCCTTGACCGAAACGGCGAATGGACTGCAGCCTATCCAGCCGCACTTCTGACGGACCAAGTCCGGGTTCGGTACGCCGCCGGCAACCGATCAGGACCTTGGATCGAACTTCGCGCCGACGTGAAAGAGCAATGACATGAAACAGGGAAGATCAGCACGGGTAGCTGCGAAACTGGGGATGTTGGTAGTCGGGATGCTTCTGATGGCCGCCTTGCCCGCGGCAACATTCGAGCCCTCAACCGCAACGGTCGAGCTTGAGGTCTCGGAGGGGAGTCGGCTCGCAGACGGGGTAGACGCCCATTCCGCCGTGGCGCGGGTCCAAGGCGCCCAAGGCAACCCGCTCGCAGGCGTCCTGGTCACGTTCATTGTCTCGAACGGGCGGAATGACGTCATCCACGTATGGACGAACGAACAGGGCGTCGCTGAAACCGCCGTCACGAGCGCGAAGGCGGGTGTGATCACGGTCAGTGCGCGGGTGAGCTTGTTCGGTGCAGGGGCCAGCACACAGCTGAAGTTCGTGGCCCGGCAACCTGATCTCACAAAATCCGACCTGATGTTCTCCGTCGGCGCCCGCATCGCCGACGGGATCGACACGCACTGGATCCGTCTTCGACTGGTCGATGAACGTGGCGAACCCGTCGCGGGAGAGACGATCGATATCGAGTCGGATCCGACCGTGAGGATCGTCGGGGCGAGAATCACCGACGACGATGGGATCGTCCGTCTAGATCTCTCATCCACGCGTGCTGGCGTGCACACGATCTCCGTCACCTGGAACGGCACCCACCTCGTGACACCCGAGATGCTGTTCCGGCCGGGCCCCGTCGATGCCAACGGGTCGACCTTGAATCTCTCACCGGACGTCACTCGCCACCGAGGTCAGGATTTTTACGTCCTGCAAGCCAGGCTCGTGGATGATGAGGGCAATCCGATCGCTGGCGTCACGGTTGACTTCCTGCCCAGCGACCGCCTCGCACTCACGTCCCGATCCGCCGTCACGGACTCTGCCGGTGTTGCCACGATCACCGCTGTCGGAAGCTCCAACGCGTCCCACACTGTCGAAGCGTTCGCTCAGCAGGTGGAGATTGGATCGCTGTCTACAGCACCGGCGAGTCCGTAGCGTGCTCTGCGGAATCGCGAAGCGGTCCACTCGATCGCTGTGATCGACCGGCGTGATGAACCCGCGCAAGAATGGTCTCCCTATAGGGGAGTCCAGCTTGACTCCCGGTACGATTGCGACGCTCCTCTTCAAGTGCTCGCAGTCGTGCTGAGAGGTGGAGAAGCCATGGGGATGTCCCTCCACCTCTCCTCCCGATCCCCGACGTTCTGTCAGCATCGACGGGGGCGACCTCGTGCGTTCAGGCCCGCAGAGATGAGCGAGTGAAACTTGACCACCACACTTCCGGAAGCGTCGACCCAGCCCCTGCGTGGCGGCCCGCGGCTGCGGTGGGGGGTGTTGGCTCCGGGGGGCATCGCCCGCGATTTCGTCGCGGCACTGCACACGCATACAGACCAAAGAGTCCATGCCGTCGCATCACGGGATCCCCGACGAGCGCGTAGCTTCGCGGCCGAGCATGGGATTGCCCGAGCTTATGAGACTTACGAGGCGCTCGTGGCAGATTCCACTGTGGACATCGTCTACATTTCAGCTCCCCACAGCGAGCATCACCGGCTCGCCCATCTTGCTATCGCCGCGCAGAAGCACGTGCTTGTAGAGAAGCCGATGGCGACGAGCGCAGTAAGGGCGCAGTCCATCGCGGACGCCGCTCGACGGGCAGGCGTGTTCGCGATGGAGGCGATGTGGTCGCGTTTTCTTCCGCAGACCACGATCATTGAGCGGCTCCTCGCGGAGGGCGAGCTCGGCGAGAACCGACTCGTCACCGCTGACTACGGCAGTCTCGCTGACTACGATCCGACCCACCGGCTCTTCGATCCTTCTCTCGGCGGTGGTGCGCTGCTCGACGTCGGGGTCTATCCGGTGTGGTTCGCTCAGTTCGTTCTGGGAGCGCCGGCAGGCGTCGCAGCACGGGGAGCTCTCGCCGGCACGGGCGTTGATTCACAAGCGTCGCTTCTCCTGGACACGGCGCAAGGAGCCCAAGCGCTGCTCAGCACTTCACTGTTGTGCCGGTCTCCGAAGGAGGCACGGATTCACGGATCCCGAGCCAGCTTGCAGATCGACACGCCGTTCTTCGCCCCGGGTGGTTTCACTCTCACCAGAGCAGATGGAACGACGCAGAGATGGCGGGACGAAACCGGGCTGCGCCATCGTGCCGGACTCGCGTGGCAAGCAGCGGCAGTGGCGCACCACATCGGCGAAGGGAGAACGGAATCTCCATGGCACCCGCTGAGTGACTCGGTGACGATGCTGCGCACGATCGACGAAGCGCGTCGACAGATCGGCGCGCGATGAGCGACACGGTCGCGCCGTCACGGTTGCCCGTCGGTGGGAACTTGCAACGCGGCGGGTTCGCTACCGGACTTCGACCGTGCCGTCGAGGCCGCCGCCGACCAGGGTCAGCGTGAACGTGCCGTCGTCTTTGACCGTGTCATCACCGAAGGCGAGCATGGTCGCCCGCGGACCCATGTCCATCGTGCAGACCTGTTCTTCGTCGGTCGCGAAGGTCGCGGTGCCGGCGTTACCTGCCCCCTCGAGCGACTCGACGACCGGGACGCATGTCGAAGAACCCCAGGTGAGCAGTACGAGACCGTTGTCGTCGAACCAACCGGCGGACGGGAGGTACTCGGTGGATGTCCCCGGCGTGCCTGTGGCCGCAGGGTCGCCGTTGAGGTCGACGTCGTCGGTGAGGTCGCCGTAGGTGACGTTCAGGGTGATGTCCGTCTTCGGGTCCACGCCGTCCGGCAGGGCGCCGATGCTCGCGCGCGGAGCGAGATCCTTCGTGCACGGCGCGGATTCCGCGTCGGGGTCCACGAGGGTGACGGTCACGGTCTGACCCTCAGCCGTGACTCTATCGACCTGCGGCACACAAGTAGACGAGCCCAGGGTGACGACCGCGAACATGCGGCCTTCGTCGAGCAGCGCGCCCTCCATGTCGTTCTGGTCGTCGACGTTTCCGGCGCTCGGGGCTGGCGAACTCGTCGGCGTTTCCGAACCTGGTCCCGCCGTGCATCCTGCGACGAGGAATGCGGCGGCGACGAGACCGACCACGGGTGCGAGAGGACTACGCGCAGCGGTCCCCGCCGACCTCCGGGCCGCACTGCAGCCGTGGGTGCCGTCGGCATCAGGGGAGGGGGTTTTCATCTTCATCGAGTCACCTGTCGTTTCCGCTCCGGCGCCTTCGGCGGCACCCGGTACAAAAGAGAAGACCCGACTCTTGGTGATCGATCACGTGACGAGTGTGCTGATCATCCGACATCCACCAACCCGCCGCCGACCGCGTCGGTGCGACATGCCCGCTCGAGGCGGGGGTATCTAGTTGAGGCGTCCCAGGTTTCGGTTCCCCAGCTCTTGGTGAACGGCCGCTTCCTGGATGGTCCCGGGCAGGTCTGTGCCCCACCGCGGAGGCGGGGCCCGCTTTCCGGAAATGACCACCCCTGACTCTCTTCACGGCGCTGATTGATTCCTCTCTGACTGGATTACGCCGCAACGAAGGGGAAACTCGCATAGGAAGCTACTCTCGTCCGCCTCAACCCTGTGACCTCGCACTATGGTCCATGGGGGGTGTATGTTGCTCAGCTCGGTTGAGCGAGGAGTCCGACGACGACAACGCCCAGGAATTGAGGGAGCTGCTTCCTCAGCTCCCGGAGCTGAAGCACGGGGCTCGTCATCAAAGACCCGTTCTCTCCCATGCAAAACGTCGGCAAATATCGGACATGAGCAACAGTGAACGGATCATCGGAGGAAACCGATGGACGACGCACAGCTCAACCGGCTGTGCACTCCGCAGGATAAGTGGGCAGAGTCGCCGTAGTCCTTGACGCGATGCTCGATCGCGTCGCCAGGAGTGTCCCAGAGCATCACGCGCGCCGGGCCCGCGTCGGCGACGTCCTCAGACCCTGACACCCACAGGCCCTGTCTCAGGCGCGGCACGACACCTACGTGGCCCTCATCGACCGGTTCGAGAATGAGCTCCGCGATGTGGACGCGATCGCGATGCTGTTCATGGACGGTGATGGATCTGACTTGACCTGTCGGACCGCGCACCGTGCGCTGAACGTCGATCGGCGGGGGCATCGAAGATGCGATTAACCTGGTCTCGAAGCACTCGCAACTCGAGCATTCCTTGCGATGAAGCCGGCGTCGAGATCCTGGCTAATGTCATCCACACGCGATCCCACGAGGTCTTGTGCGACAGTGTCGGCGACCGCGAGTACGTGTTGGGGTTTGCTGCCGGGGCGGGTTCCGGGGGTCTGTGCCGACCCCGACAGCACCATCGCCGTTTCCGACTTGGCATCACCTGCGGCCAGGTCAATGAAGGGCTGCCACTGAGCGTTCTGCTCGCCGACCTCGGCCAGGACGCCCACTACGAGCAGCGCGCCGTCGGCGTTCTCATGAACGAAATGGAACTCGGCCGCTGCCGGCAAGCCGTCGATGGTGTGCTCCGATGGCGTGTGTGCTCGCATCTGCAGTAACTCGGGCGATCTCCTCGCGCGACCGTCCGGGCGCCGCCGCAAGCGGGTTCCACACTAGAATCTGCAAACCGCAGTAACCGCGTACGCAACCACCAGACCGGCCCCGACGCCCGCAACCAAAGGTCCCACCCATGGGTGTCGATCCTGTCGAGCCCGAGATCAGATCAGTGATTACCCCGCTGATGGCCCAACTCCGACCGGACTCGCTCGCGCTCGACGGCGACGCCTGCTCACGAAGGTGTGCCGGGGTGACTCCGCCGGCCCGTTTCCGCCCACATGGGTGGACGAGTGCCTGGGGCGCTATTGGTCAAAATGTCGCCTAGGGCGTACTTTCGTGGAGGAAATGTCGTTCTGCGAATCGCTACGTTACCAGCCGCCAACCTCTAGGGTCTGCACCGATCGAGCAGCCAGTTGCTGAGCCGACGGCAGCTCTCCGAAGCTGGTGCGATCGTAACCGACTGCCGGTCGGGAAGCGGGACCGTGTTGCTCAGGGATGCCTGGTCCGACGAGCATGCCCAGATGCGTTATGACTCAGCGTGGTCGAAGTCTTAACATGCGAAGCGCATTCGGATAGCTTCGCAACAAGACCGGGAGTCCCAAAGTCCTCTCCGGTTTGTTGGGCCCCTGGAAGTGTTGCTCCTCGCTTCTAGGGGCCTACGAATGCCCACTCCGTCGGTATCGCGGCTCTGGGTTTTGGGGCCTGTAGCGCAGTTGGTAGCGCGCGTCGTTCGCATCGAGGAGGTCAGGGGTTCGATTCCCCTCAGGTCCACAGTGAAACTTGTTGGTGAGCGTTGTCAGGTGGTGACGGGGCTTGCGCCGAGGAAGGCCATGGTGTGTTCGCCGTAGAGGCATGTTTGGAGGGCGAGTTCGCCGCCCAGGCCCGTGAGGTCTCTGGCGGTGCTGGTGAATTTCGGAAGGCGGCGGACCTCGAGGACCTCGTAGACGGTGTCCCCGATCCGGAACTGTTGCCCTTCTGTCCAGGGGAGAACGACGTCACCGCCGCAATTGTTGTGTGCGGCCCATACCGGCGGGGCTTGCGGGTTGCTGTACTCGAGCATCTGCGTGAACGTGCCGTCGCACGTATCGAGATCTGCTGCCGTGCCTGATCGTCCGAGAGTGATCTCGGGGAGATCGCCCGTCAGGGCCTGCGGGGCTGACACCACGACCGCGCGAACCGACCCCCACGCGGCCTCCACCGACTCCGGCGCCAGCACCGCGGCGCTCAGCACAGCACCGCTGAGTGTGACAAGGCTCGCACCAGTAACGGCGGCCAACCAACGGCGCGGTCGTCGACGGGGCATACACATCCTTAAAGCCAGAGGGCCAGGGTCGGTTTCATGATGTCAGGCGAGCGCTGAACGACCCCTGTGGCGGCTCGGCATGAGCGGGGGGACTCCTCCCCGCTCATCCTCCCGGGCTCAAGATGTCGCGTGCTCGAAGGATCTCCATTCCAACGAGCCGCGCGGGTGATCGATCTCGCAGTGACAGAGAGTCGGTGGTTGCACGGAGCGGAGCAGATGCCGACCGAGATACTTGAGGGTCGAAGCGGCCCTTTCCGGACTATGGATGGGCGGCCGTGTTCACTGGCGGGACAAGCGCAGGTGCCACCCCTCGCGCATCGCTCAAGCGCGTGCAGCCTGTATTGGCGTGCAGTCCCACCGAAGGTGGTAGTGCGCGGTAGTGCGGAACGGAACGGGGAGCCCGGGGCATACGCCCGGGCTCCCCGCCTTGCTTCTTTGCGAGTGTTAGCTCAGTACTTCCTGCTGCTCCTCGTCTTCGTGCTTACGGCGCCGGGCGATGAAGAACATCACCAGACCACCCAGGCCGAGTGCGAGAGCAGCTGCCATCGCCCAGCCCACGGCACTGGAGTCGAGACCGGTCTTCGCCAGGTCATCGTCCCCAGACCCCGACGCGCTCCCCGAAGCCGAAGCATTCGTCGAAGCCGAAGCATCAACGTCGCCCGCCGCGTTGGTGGTCGCGTCTGCGATCGCTGCTACCGAAGCCGCCGCCGTCGCGTCACCATTGGCCGCAGCAGTCGCCGCGCCCTGAGTGTTGGAGGAGTTGTCACCGTTGGCTGCCGCCTCTGCTGCAGCCGAGGCTGCTGCGTCCGCATCCGTGGAAACATCCGCCGACGCGGCCGTGGAGGCGTCCGCGTTCGCTGCTGCCCGGGAGGCTGCCGCTGCGGTGATGTCCGCTGCCGCGCTGGCCTGGGTGGACGCGTCCGTGTTCCCCGCAGCGACAGCTGCCGGGTTCCCGTTCGCATCCGCCGCCGCCGACGCCGCCGCCGACGCCGACGCATTCGCATTCGCATCCGCCGAAGCCGAAGCCGAAGCCGAAGCCGAAGCATCAACGTCGCCCGACGCGTTGGTGGTCGCGTCTGCGATCGCTGCTACCGAAGCCGCCGCCGTCGCGTC
>NZ_JBSHGY010000020.1:0-5513 GCF_053618035.1 Microbacterium sp. NPDC055665
TGTCTAAAAGGAGTCCGGCGGTGTCCTACTCTCCCACAGGGTCCCCCCTGCAGTACCATCGGCGCTGTGAGGCTTAGCTTCCGGGTTCGGAATGTAACCGGGCGTTTCCCTCACGCTATGGCCGCCGAAACACTATTGATGTTTCAATCAAACACATAACAAAGTCATTGTTGTTATGCGGTTCTCGACCGTACATCGAGAACCACTCAGTGGACGCGTAGCACCAACAAACGGTGTGTTATCAAGTCATCGGCTTATTAGTACCAGTCAGCTGCATGCATTACTGCACTTCCACATCTGGCCTATCAACCCAGTAGTCTGGCTGGGAGCCTCTCACCCGAAGGTATGGAAATCTCATCTTGAGGCCGGCTTCCCGCTTAGATGCTTTCAGCGGTTATCCATCCCGAACGTAGCTAATCAGCGGTGCTCCTGGCGGAACAACTGACACACCAGAGGTTCGTCCAACCCGGTCCTCTCGTACTAGGGTCAGATCCTCTCAAATTTCCTACGCGCGCAGCGGATAGGGACCGAACTGTCTCACGACGTTCTAAACCCAGCTCGCGTACCGCTTTAATGGGCGAACAGCCCAACCCTTGGGACCTACTCCAGCCCCAGGATGCGACGAGCCGACATCGAGGTGCCAAACCATGCCGTCGATATGGACTCTTGGGCAAGATCAGCCTGTTATCCCCGAGGTACCTTTTATCCGTTGAGCGACAGCGCTTCCACAAGCCACTGCCGGATCACTAGTCCCGACTTTCGTCCCTGCTCGACCTGTCAGTCTCACAGTCAAGCTCCCTTGTGCACTTACACTCGACACCTGATTGCCAACCAGGTTGAGGGAACCTTTGGGCGCCTCCGTTACTTTTTGGGAGGCAACCGCCCCAGTTAAACTACCCACCAGGCACTGTCCCTGAACCGGATTACGGTTCGAAGTTAGATATCCAGAGTGACCAGAGTGGTATTTCAACAATGACTCCACACGAACTAGCGTCCATGCTTCAAAGTCTCCCACCTATCCTACACAAGCCACACCGAACACCAATACCAAGCTGTAGTAAAGGTCACGGGGTCTTTCCGTCCTGCTGCGCGTAACGAGCATCTTTACTCGTAATGCAATTTCGCCGAGTTCGCGGTTGAGACAGTTGGGAAGTCGTTACGCCATTCGTGCAGGTCGGAACTTACCCGACAAGGAATTTCGCTACCTTAGGATGGTTATAGTTACCACCGCCGTTTACTGGGGCTTAAATTCTCAGCTTCGCCTTACGGCTAACCGGTCCTCTTAACCTTCCAGCACCGGGCAGGCGTCAGTCCGTATACATCGTCTTGCGACTTGGCACGGACCTGTGTTTTTAGTAAACAGTCGCTACCCACTAGTCTCTGCGGCCTCCAAACGCTTTCGGGAGTAAATCCCTATACGCCGAAGGCCCCCCTTCTCCCGAAGTTACGGGGGCATTTTGCCGAGTTCCTTAACCACGATTCTCTCGATCTCCTTGGTATTCTCTACCTGACCACCTGAGTCGGTTTGGGGTACGGGCGGCTAGAACCTCGCGTCGATGCTTTTCTTGGCAGCATAGGATCACCCACTTTTTATCCGCATCGTGTCTCAGCCTATGTGAATCGCGGATTTGCCTACGACTCGGCCTACGCACTTGCACCAGGACAACCATCGCCTGGCTTGGGCTACCTTCCTGCGTCACACCTGTTAATACGCTAACCGCACCAGAATGGGGTCGTGCGCTAGGCCCAGAGCGTCACCCCGAAGGGATCAGTCACTGGGATTCAGACACTTAGCACTACTGGATTAGCTTGGGCGGTTCTTCGCCGGTACGGGAATATCAACCCGTTGTCCATCGACTACGCCTGTCGGCCTCGCCTTAGGTCCCGACTTACCCAGGGAAGATTAGCTTGACCCTGGAACCCTTGGTCTTTCGGAGGACGTGTTTCTCACACGTCATTCGCTACTCATGCCTGCATTCTCACTCGTGTAGCCTCCACGGCTGGTTCACACCGCCGCTTCGCTGGCCACACGACGCTCTCCTACCCATCAACACGGCTGGACCACGAAGGCCTACCAATAATGTCAATGCCACAACTTCGGTGGCGTGCTTGAGCCCCGTTACATTGTCGGCGCGGAATCACTTGACCAGTGAGCTATTACGCACTCTTTCAAGGGTGGCTGCTTCTAAGCCAACCTCCTGGTTGTCAAGGCAACTCCACATCCTTTCCCACTTAGCACGCGCTTTGGGACCTTAGTTGGTGGTCTGGGTTGTTTCCCTCTCGACTATGAAGCTTATCCCCCACAGTCTCACTGCTGCGCTCTCACTTACCGGCATTCGGAGTTTGGCTGACGTCAGTAACCTTGTAGGGCCCATCGGCCATCCAGTAGCTCTACCTCCGGCAAGAAACACGCAACGCTGCACCTAAATGCATTTCGGAGAGAACCAGCTATCACGAAGTTTGATTGGCCTTTCACCCCTATCCACAGCTCATCCCCTCAGTTTTCAACCTAAGTGGGTTCGGTCCTCCACGACGTCTTACCGTCGCTTCAACCTGGCCATGGATAGATCACTTCGCTTCGGGTCTAGGACATGCGACTGAATCGCCCTATTCAGACTCGCTTTCGCTACGGCTACCCCACACGGGTTAACCTCGCCACATATCGCTAACTCGCAGGCTCATTCTTCAAAAGGCACGCTGTCACCCCTACTAAGGAGGCTCCAACGGTTTGTAAGCAAACGGTTTCAGGTACTATTTCACTCCCCTCCCGGGGTACTTTTCACCTTTCCCTCACGGTACTTGTCCGCTATCGGTCATCTGGGAGTATTTAGGCTTATCAGGTGGTCCTGACAGATTCACACGGGATTTCACGGGCCCCGTGCTACTTGGGATACTCTTCGCGCCAAGAGAGGCATTTCGACTACGGGGTTGGCACCCTCTATGACCGGCCTTTCAAGACCGTTCGTCTATACCTTCTTGTAACGCCGCCACCTCGGCAGAGATGACTGAAAAGTCCCACAACCCCCAACGTGCAACACCTGCCGGCTATCACACACGCTAGGTTTAGCCTGTTCCGGTTTCGCTCGCCACTACTAACGGAATCGCGGTTGCTTTCTCTTCCTGTGGGTACTGAGATGTTTCACTTCCCCACGTTCCCTCTACCCGCCCTATATATTCAGGCGGGAGTCACTAGGTCGGCACGCCGCCCAGCGGGGTTTCCCCATTCGGACACCCTCGGATCAAAACTTGCTTATCAGTTCCCCGAGGCTTATCGCAGATTGCTACGTCCTTCTTCGGCTCCAGATGCCAAGGCATCCACCGTTTGCTCTTAAAGACTTGAAATCACATGAGTTTGAATCAAAAACTCGACCCCACCCGAAGATGGAATCTGAAATTGACTAATGATCTTTAAGATCATCTTGTGCAACAACCCGAAGGCTGTTGCAAGATGCTCGCGTCCACTGTGTAGTTCTCAAAGTACGGGCGGTACCCCCATCCACCTGCCCGAAACGGACAAACAGAAAGAGGTCCAGAGGTTCAGACCAGATCCCAAAAGATCCGCATCCGGTCCCTCAGGACCCAACAGCGTGCAGGTGCGACATCCGCCACCCTCCCCGTTCCAACCACCGAAGCGGCGTACTGGAGAAGAACAACATCCTTCGCACCATGTCAAATGTTCCACCCATGAGCTCCCAGCGAAGAACGTATGCCTTCGAACTGGGTTCTGGACTCCGAAGAGTCAGATGCTCCTTAGAAAGGAGGTGATCCAGCCGCACCTTCCGGTACGGCTACCTTGTTACGACTTAGTCCTAATTACCGATCCCACCTTCGACGGCTCCCTCCAAAAAGGTTAGGCCACCGGCTTCAGGTGTTACCGACTTTCATGACTTGACGGGCGGTGTGTACAAGACCCGGGAACGTATTCACCGCAGCGTTGCTGATCTGCGATTACTAGCGACTCCGACTTCATGAGGTCGAGTTGCAGACCTCAATCCGAACTGGGACCGGCTTTTTGGGATTCGCTCCACCTCGCGGTATTGCAGCCCTTTGTACCGGCCATTGTAGCATGCGTGAAGCCCAAGACATAAGGGGCATGATGATTTGACGTCATCCCCACCTTCCTCCGAGTTGACCCCGGCAGTATCCCATGAGTTCCCACCATTACGTGCTGGCAACATAGAACGAGGGTTGCGCTCGTTGCGGGACTTAACCCAACATCTCACGACACGAGCTGACGACAACCATGCACCACCTGTTTACGAGTGTCCAAAGAGTTGACCATTTCTGGCCCGTTCTCGTATATGTCAAGCCTTGGTAAGGTTCTTCGCGTTGCATCGAATTAATCCGCATGCTCCGCCGCTTGTGCGGGTCCCCGTCAATTCCTTTGAGTTTTAGCCTTGCGGCCGTACTCCCCAGGCGGGGAACTTAATGCGTTAGCTGCGTCACGGAATCCGTGGAATGGACCCCACAACTAGTTCCCAACGTTTACGGGGTGGACTACCAGGGTATCTAAGCCTGTTTGCTCCCCACCCTTTCGCTCCTCAGCGTCAGTTACGGCCCAGAGATCTGCCTTCGCCATCGGTGTTCCTCCTGATATCTGCGCATTCCACCGCTACACCAGGAATTCCAATCTCCCCTACCGCACTCTAGTCTGCCCGTACCCACTGCAGGCCGGAGGTTGAGCCTCCGGATTTCACAGCAGACGCGACAAACCGCCTACGAGCTCTTTACGCCCAATAATTCCGGATAACGCTTGCGCCCTACGTATTACCGCGGCTGCTGGCACGTAGTTAGCCGGCGCTTTTTCTGCAGGTACCGTCACTTTCGCTTCTTCCCTGCTAAAAGAGGTTTACAACCCGAAGGCCGTCGTCCCTCACGCGGCGTTGCTGCATCAGGCTTGCGCCCATTGTGCAATATTCCCCACTGCTGCCTCCCGTAGGAGTCTGGGCCGTGTCTCAGTCCCAGTGTGGCCGGTCACCCTCTCAGGCCGGCTACCCGTCGACGCCTTGGTGAGCCATTACCTCACCAACAAGCTGATAGGCCGCGAGCCCATCCCCAACCGAAATTCTTTCCAGACGCAGACCATGCGGTCACGTCACATATCCAGTATTAGACGCCGTTTCCAGCGCTTATCCCAGAGTCAGGGGCAGGTTGCTCACGTGTTACTCACCCGTTCGCCACTGATCCCACAGAGCAAGCTCCGTGTTCACCGTTCGACTTGCATGTGTTAAGCACGCCGCCAGCGTTCATCCTGAGCCAGGATCAAACTCTCCGTAAAAAAGAAATGCATACGACACCGGGAAAACGGTGACGCAGCGAGTTTGATGCTGACCAAAGAGACAAATTCATTGCTGACTTCATCCATTGCCAACCCCCCGAAAGGAGTTGGTCTTTGATCCAAAGGAATTCTCACCCAGCCGAAGCTAGACGAGGATAATTTGGCATTTGACAAGTGCACGCTGTTGAGTTCTCAAGGATCGGATGCTCCCACGACCCAGCCATCACAGCCAGGC
>NZ_JBSHGY010000021.1:0-4703 GCF_053618035.1 Microbacterium sp. NPDC055665
GTGATGTCCGCTGCCGCGCTGGCCTGGGTGGACGCGTCCGTGTTCCCCGCAGCGACAGCTGCCGGGTTCCCGTTCGCATCCGCCGCCGCCGACGCTGCCGCATTCGCATTCGCATTCGCTGCCACGGGTATCGTGAGCGTGATCGGTGCCCCGGTCACGCCGCCAAAAGTCTGCACAAGAGTGAGGAGATTCTCGCCGACAGCGAGGCCCGCGATGGTGGTTGGTCCCCAGGTGCCGTCCGTGCGGACAACAGCGGTGATTTTTGCACCGACGGGCGGGCTGATCATGACCGTCGCGCCGGGCTCCCCGGTCCCGGCTATCGTCGCGGTTTTTGCGTTCTGATCAACGCCAACGATTCTTGCGGTCATGTCCGCTGCAGCGTCGGATACCGGCCTCATCAGAGAAAGATCAAAGTCCGCACTTTCGTAGCTTGTGCGGAGGGTATCAACGAAGAACATGCTCGCGAACAGCCCGTACTTCCGCGGGTTGGTCGGGTCAATCGGGTTCTCGTTCTCGTCCGTGTGGGTCGCCGACGTTAGGCCGAATCGGTTTCCCTGCGGATTGACGGTCGTTTGAAACTGTTGACTCGGCGAACCGTCACACGACTCAACGGTCACTCTCGCGAGCCATCCGGGAGGCTGATCAAGACAGAGATCCCCAAGCCGGACTTCGCCTTCCTCCCCAAGGGCGGGTATCGTCCATTTCACTCCTGGGTCCGTTGTGAAGAGAGGTACCTCCTCGCCTTCAGACGCAGACCCTGCCCAGCTGTGGTATTGGGGTCGAATGGGCTGTGACGCGTCAGGCCAGTGGAGCGGGCCCTCAAGACGATCCATAGGCGCAGCCGCTGCAGGCGTTGAGTGCACCATCACCGTAGAAGCAAGCGCAACGGCGCCGGCTAGCGCGATTGTTCGCGATATGCGCGAAATGTTCGACATCAATTCCCTAACTTGTGACTGCGATCTGTAAAGGCGCTATGACCTGCGACGGCTCCGGGCGGCACCCTATTGGTTGAGATCGGATTCCTGGGCAGCCGTAACGCCAGCTCTCCGCGCGACTTGGTTGGTCCTCCGCGAAGGTAAGGAACGACTCGACGAGGGCCGCCGTGTTCAGGTGTGCGGAGGCCGATTGTCACGCGCTGACGGAGCTGCATGGGCGGGTAGCCCGCTTTCTTGCCGCTGCAGATGTCTGACTGCGCGTTCGATGATGATGCGCACAGCTGCCAGAAATGGATCGGGGCAGCCATCGGCGCGTGAATACGGTACGACGATGGGCGTCTCTCTCCTGAAAGGGCGGGACGCCCGTCGGGATTTGGAGCTTCCGGGTCGTGAAAGACATTACCGCGCTACCAAAACCCCGGTGGACGACTTCACAGTGATGGTGCCGCCGTTCGGGCCCACCTTCACGCCCGTCCGGACGACCGCTCGTCCGCTGTTCAGCAGGCTGGTTACCGGGCCTGTCACGTCTCCGGTGTAACTCTGAAGGTGGGTCGGGTCGGTTGACCGAGCCCGTGAGCAACGTTGTCGCGTCGCGTACCGAGTGGGTCGTGTTTGGCTAGACGGTGCGCTGTGGGTTGTCCGGGCGAGCGCGCCGGTTGAGGGGACGACCTCTACGCGGGTCGTGGCGGTGCCCGGACCGCTCGTGACCTTGATGGTGACCGTTCCTGTCTTCAAGGACTTGATGTGCAGGAAATTCTTCATCGTCAGCGTGCCCGATGAATCCGTTTTCGCGGTCGCAGACTTCGAGACATTCCCGAGAACCGCGATCGAGATCGAGATCGAGTCCAGGCTGACCGTAACCGGATTATTGGCGAGCGGGACCCCGTTTTCGGTGACCTTCACCGTGATGGTCCCCCGCTCGAAGGGCGCTGCTGTGGATGGGGCCGTCACGACCACCATCGGACTGCCAGTGTGTGCTGCCTGAGCAGGTGCTGTCGCGGAGAAGAGGAGTGCCGGGATGGCAAGCGCCGTCGCAGCGGGTCGCGTGAGACTCAACTTCGATCGTCGAGTTCGTTCCGTGTGGCTTTGGCCTTTCAGCGAGACGCTGGCGTGGGGCGGCTCGTCGTGCCACCCCACGCCAGTCGGGGCCGCTCAGCCGCTACCCGAACAATCAGGGAGTTCAGCGGAGATCGCCGGTGGGCGCAGCCTCAATTCCCAGCCAGTGCCCCCACCAGTCGGACGGGACCGGTGCCGCAGCCTCGTTCATGGCGGACAGGTCGAAGTCTGTCGCACCCTGGAGCGTGACCATACCGGCTGTGGAGGCGTTGGCAGAAATCGGGATCGTGCTGTCATCCTCGGGGCCCATCGGCCACATCAACGGCAACATCGAATGGACCTGGAACGAACTCGGACGTGATCCCGGAATCACAACGAACTCTTGTTCGGGCACACCCATGCATTCGACAAGGCTGACGCTACCGCCAAAGTACGGCGACACCGTCAAGCACAGATCCCCGACTCGCACTTCGCCCGTCTCGTACATCTGCGGAAGCGACCAATCGGTGCCCTGGTCGACGCTCGACACAGGAACCAGCGCCCCTTCAGCAGCGGAGCCAACCCAGGTGTCGCCCGTCGAGGAGAGCAGCGGGCCTGTTAGCCTGCCGGCATCGTCTGCGTTCGCGGCCGGAGCCGCGACGAGCGCACCAAGAGCAACTAGCGCCGCCACAGCGGCAACGCCGCGGGTACTTCTACCGATCACAACACGACGAGACGTGGATCGACTAACGAGTTTCATAGGATGTCCTTCCTTTCAAGTTCTGCGACATGCTGACGCGAAGACCCGGCTCAGAGCGATCCCAGCGCACTTCGAACGCACACAACTCGAAAGGAGAGGTGCTTTTCTCATTCGCCTTGGCCGGTTCGAAACTGCCTGGATCGTCTGAGCCCGAGTTCTTCGACTAGATCCGCAGGTGCAGATAAAGCGTCCAATCTGGACTGCCTGATCTTAGGACTCCGATCTCGAGCTCAGGTAACGCGTCGCAGCGCGGTGCAGAGAAAGAGCATTGTGGTTAGTCTTGTTCGATGCGGCCACAGGTGTCGACGCGGCGTAGCACCGCGCTCGATCAGCTCGGTCAGGACCGGGGGCATACCGCGTTTACCCCTCTCGTAAATCTCGAGGCAGTGAGAGATGAACCCACTAATGGAAGCGTCGCGAAGCGGTGTCCGTCGCGCGGGTCTGGTGATTGAAGCTATGACACTCGGCCTCCACACATCCCTGCAGCTAATGGTTACGCCGGATCTCGTCCGCTTGTGCGGCCGAGATCAGTCGAATAATACGCCTAGTCCCAATCACGTGAACAACTACAGCTACCGCGGCGAACAGCACGGCCGCGCCATAAAACACGAGTTCCCATTCGGCGAGCACCGTTTTGAGAACCAATGAGGTGAATGCCAGCAGTACGGCGACCACAGGTAGGGTCGCAAAGACGATAACCGACGTCTCTGAAGGCAACGCTGTGTTCATGGATTCTCCTGTTCGAGCGTCGGACTAGCGGAAATGCGGCTTGCCTGCCCTTCGCTTTGGCTCGGGTGCGCGTCATCTGCACGTCCTACTCGCATGATTTCGAAGGCGGTGGTGGGCCACGGGGTCACGGCTGCTGGCTCACCACGTAGAAGATGCCGATCATCGCGGACGATAACGCCGCAGGTGGTGCAGTGATCTGAGCTCCCGTTGAGATCGTCGGAAGAGTTCGAAAACGCGCGAGCGCAGAAATCCCCTGTGCACGGCCTCGGATGAGATCGATGTGCGGATCACCTCGAACAGCTGCCGTGGCTTGTGACGCGATCGGTTAACTACAGGCGGTCCCAATCCCGAAGTTGTGTGCGATAGCGTCCCGCGGGCGAGGCGAGGCGAGGCGAGGCGAGGCGAGGCGAGGCGAGGCGAGGCCAGGCGAGGGGAGGCCAGGCGAGGGGAGGCCAGGCGAGGGGAGGCCAGGCGAGGGGAGGCCAGGCGAGGGGAGCGGCGGCGGTTAGACACCACGTGGTTGGTCCGACGCGGCCTGGGCTGGGGACACGGGAAGCTCTTTAGGCGGAAGACCATCCCGCATGGGGCGAGCACTGCAAATAGCATTCGGCTACGGTTATGCAACCGCCGTGGGGGACAGGTTTGCGCGAGCGGAGTCTTGGTATTCCGAGCATCGACTGTTTCTCAGTCGACCAGTGTCACTTCTGTTGTGTGGTCTCGGCCATTGCGGGAGCGGTCGATCGTGACCACATCGCCCGCCTGACTCGTCAGCTTCACATGGGTGCGGGCGTCGAGGTGGTTGCCGCCCGATCACTGATCCTTTGTGACCGCCAGCGCGACAACGATCGCAGCGGTTTCGGCGACTTCTAACGGCGCAGTCGTCGACGGGTTGTGCTTATCGTCGGAGTCAGAGCCACATTCATGATGTCCGAGGGCGCTGAACGATTCCTGTGGTCTGCACGAGCTCGCGATGTCGCGTGCTCGAAGCAAGTCCTTCAGCGCTTGAGTCGCGGGTGTTCACCTCATCCCTCGATCACGTGCAACCTGTATTGGCTTAACGGTTTCCGGTTAAGGTGCTGGTGCGCGATGGCGCAGGTATGGGTAGGGGAGCCTGGGCATCAGCCCAGGCTCCCCGTTCGAGATCAGGTTGAGTGTTAGCTCACAGCTTCCTCCTGCACCTCGTCTTCGTGCTTACGGCGCCGGGCGATGAAGAACATCACCAGACCACCCAGGCCGAGTGCGAG
>NZ_JBSHGY010000022.1:0-2203 GCF_053618035.1 Microbacterium sp. NPDC055665
GGGAATCGAACCCCTGACCTCCTCGATGCGAACGACGCGCGCTACCAACTGCGCTACAGGCCCCAAAACCCAGAGCCGCGATACCGACGGAGTGGTGTGACGTGTGGCTTCGTCAGTTGAGGCCCAGCCGCCAGCACATGATAGCGAGTGCGCCAACGGCCTAGCCCTCGTGATCGGCAAAGATCGGGTTGCAATCTATTGCAGGTACAGGTAGTTGCAACGTTTTTCATATCTACGTCCGAGGAGCGCGCGGCCATAACGGGTCCTGCACTGAGTCAATACCTCGCGTTGAATCGCTGATTCCGGCTGCTCTTATCGCGCCTCTGCTCCCCGAGTATTGCAACGACTGTTGGAAGGGTGTTCCGACACATGGCTCTCGATCAGGTCAGCACTGCCAGCCACGGCGACGCAGCACTCTCGGCACGCTACCACCCGGCGAGCATGGCACCCAGCTCCACTGACGCGTCGGCACCGGGCGACACCGGTGACCGCCGACAGCTCATCGGCCGAGAGCTGTCCCACCCACCGCAACGCACTGAACCGCTGCCAGGACTGATCAACATCAGCGACCCCGTGGTGCCGCGAACGACGTCGGAACTCACGAACCAACCACTCGCAACAAGCTTTCGAGCGTTACCGTGTTCGATTTCATGCGTCTAGTTCTCTGAGGCGGCTGCTCGTCGCCCATGAGCAGGCCTAAGGAGTCGCGACTTATGACGCATGATGTTCCGGAGCAGCGGTGTGTATCCGCGGCTCCACCACCAAACAGAGACCGCAAGGCAAGGGAAGGCAGCCTACGGGCCCAGTCACGTCGGGTAGTCGCCGCTTTCGCGGCCTCTGTTCTAGGCACGGCAGTATTGCTGGCCACGCCGACCTCAGCCACAGCGGCCGAGCTACCGCTTCTGTCAACGCCGTATGTGGCAGTCCCCGAGGGAGAAGCTGCAGGTTACAGCACGACCCTGTACACGGTTTCACCCGACGGGTCTGGCTATTCGCCAGTCGGTACCGTGCCTTACTACTACGCGGCGCTGGCCGGGCGAACTGCCGACGGCTATCTGTATGCCTTTGCGCAGAGCGGTCCATTCTTGGGCCAGATGCTGCGGATCAACGGCGACGGAGTTCCGACGCCTCTCGGCTTCGTACCCGGGATGTGGGGCACAGCCACAGGACAGCCAACCTGGAACGATGATCTAGACCCAACGTTTCAGTTCGCCCTCGGCGGATCCTTCGGAGAGGGGGCGGACGCGGACACCTACTATCTCCAGTATCTGGACGTTGATGGGTTCGTAACCACGACAGTTGGGATCCGGTTCGTTGACGATGTGCCAGAGATCGCCTTCACCTCACCAAACGCCGGCTACTGGGGGAACGACTGGTCCATCCGCGATGGCTATGTGTGGACCATGCAATGCGGCACTGGCGGAGTCCAACGTGCGACCCTTCCTGACGGGACGCTGCAGTCGTTCGGCGGTATCGGAGGCGATGGCAATCCACTTCAGCCGGCAGCCGCTGACCAATGCGAACGCGGTGTGTGGCACTACCCGAACGGAAACATCGCCGGCCTCTCGCATAATGTTGACGATGCCTCGGGCTCTTGGACTGTGATTGCAAGCGTCGAACAAGCGGCTTCGGCAACTCCGATAATCAACCGCGTCGCTTGGGTGCCAGGCGCCGAGGTCTCAGCTTGGTCAAACGCCGCGATCATCGCTCCCCCCTCGGCCGTAGAGGCCGACCTCACTATCGAGAAGACGGCAACGCCGAACGTCCAATCGAATCAAGAGATCGAATATGAGCTGGTCGTAAGCAACCTCAGCGGGTCCACTAGCACTAGTTCAGTTGTCTCGGACACTTTGCCCGCCGGAGTGACTATGTCGCCGAGCCAGGTCCCCAACAACTGCTCTCTGACGGATTCGTTCCTGTCTTGCAATGTCGGATCTCTCGCTGTTGGAGCTTCACAGAGCATTACATACCGGGTTGTCGCCCCCACCGTCTCAGCTCCAACCACGATCACCAACCGAGTGAGCGTTTCGGGGATCGAAACCGACCCGAATCTGTCGAATAACCAGTCGCAGGCCTCGACGATCGTGTCGGATGTCCCGGACAACGGTAATGCGGCGGCGTCGGCGGCGGCGGATGCGAACGGGAACCCGGCAGCGGTTGCTGCGGGGAACGCGGACGCGTCCACCCAGGCCAGCGCGGCAGC
>NZ_JBSHGY010000023.1:0-1697 GCF_053618035.1 Microbacterium sp. NPDC055665
ACCTGAAACCGTGTGCCTACAAGCCGTGGGAGCGTCGCGCATTGAGTTTACTCAGTGCGTCGTGACTGCGTGCCTTTTGAAGAATGAGCCTGCGAGTTTGCGGTGTGTAGCGAGGTTAACCCGTGTGGGGAAGCCGTAGCGAAAGCGAGTCCGAATAGGGCGATTGAGTTGCACGCTCTAGACCCGAAGCGGAGTGATCTAGCCATGGGCAGGTTGAAGCGGAGGTAAGACTTCGTGGAGGACCGAACCCACCAGGGTTGAAAACCTGGGGGATGACCTGTGGTTAGGGGTGAAAGGCCAATCAAACTCCGTGATAGCTGGTTCTCCCCGAAATGCATTTAGGTGCAGCGTCGTGTGTTTCTTGCCGGAGGTAGAGCACTGGATAGGCGATGGGCCCTACCGGGTTACTGACCTTAGCCAAACTCCGAATGCCGGTAAGTGAGAGCGCGGCAGTGAGACTGTGGGGGATAAGCTCCATGGTCGAGAGGGAAACAGCCCAGAGCATCGACTAAGGCCCCTAAGCGTACGCTAAGTGGGAAAGGATGTGGAGTCGCAGAGACAACCAGGAGGTTGGCTTAGAAGCAGCCACCCTTGAAAGAGTGCGTAATAGCTCACTGGTCAAGTGATTCCGCGCCGACAATGTAGCGGGGCTCAAGCGTACCGCCGAAGTCGTGTCATTGCAGCAATAGGGCCAACGCCCGCTGTGATGGGTAGGGGAGCGTCGTGTGCCGGGTGAAGCAGCAGCGGAAGCTAGTTGTGGACGGTTCACGAGTGAGAATGCAGGCATGAGTAGCGATACACACGTGAGAAACGTGTGCGCCGATTGACTAAGGGTTCCTGGGTCAAGCTGATCTGCCCAGGGTAAGTCGGGACCTAAGGCGAGGCCGACAGGCGTAGTCGATGGACAACCGGTTGATATTCCGGTACCCGCTTTGAAACGCCCAGTACTGAATCAGGCGATGCTAAGTCCGTGAAGCCGGCCCGATCTCTTCGGAGTTGAGGGTAGTGGTGGAGCCGACGAACCAGACTTGTAGTAGGTAAGCGATGGGGTGACGCAGGAAGGTAGTCCAGCCCGGGCGGTGGTTGTCCCGGGGTAAGGGTGTAGGCCGAACGGTAGGCAAATCCGTCGTTCATTAAGGCTGAGACCTGATGCCGAGCCGATTGTGGTGAAGTGGATGATCCTATGCTGTCGAGAAAAGCCTCTAGCGAGTTTCATGGCGGCCCGTACCCTAAACCGACTCAGGTGGTCAGGTAGAGAATACCGAGGCGTTCGGGTGAACTATGGTTAAGGAACTCGGCAAAATGCCCCCGTAACTTCGGGAGAAGGGGGGCCATCACTGGTGATCGGATTTACTCCGTGAGCTGGGGGTGGCCGCAGAGACCAGCGAGAAGCGACTGTTTACTAAAAACACAGGTCCGTGCGAAGCCGTAAGGCGATGTATACGGACTGACGCCTGCCCGGTGCTGGAACGTTAAGGGGACCGGTTAGTCACATTTCGGGGTGGCGAAGCTGAGAACTTAAGCGCCAGTAAACGGCGGTGGTAACTATAACCATCCTAAGGTAGCGAAATTCCTTGTCGGGTAAGTTCCGACCTGCACGAATGGCGTAACGACTTCTCGACTGTCTCAACCATAGGCCCGGTGAAATTGCACTACGAGTAAAGATGCTCGTTTCGCGCAGCAGGACGGAAAGACCC
>NZ_JBSHGY010000024.1:0-1114 GCF_053618035.1 Microbacterium sp. NPDC055665
GCGGCGGCGTCGGCGGCGGCGGATGCGAACGGGAACCCGGCAGCGGTTGCTGCGGGGAACGCGGACGCGTCCACCCAGGCCAGCGCGGCAGCGGACGTGACCGCAGCGGCAGCGTCTCAGGCGGCAGCCAACGCGGATGCCTCCACGGCGGCGTCGGCGGATGTGTCGACCGCAGCTGACGCGGCAGCGCAGGCTGCAGCAGAGGCGGCAGCGAACGGTGACAACTCGTCGAACACCAACGGCGCGGCGTCTGCTGCGGCGAACGGTGATGCGACGGCGGCGGCTTCGGCAGCGGCGATCGCGGACGCGACCACGGATGCGTCGGGGCTGGAGGATGCTTCGGCATCGGCGAGCACGTCTGCTTCGACGGATGCTTCTGCTTCGACGGATGCTTCGGCTTCGACGAATGCTTCGGCTTCGACGAATGCTTCGGCTTCGACGAATGCTTCGGCTTCGACGAATGCTTCGGCTTCGGGGAACGCGTCGGGGTCTGGGGACGATGACCTGGCGAAGACCGGTCTCGACTCCAGTGCCGTGGGCTGGGCGATGGCAGCTGCTCTCGCACTCGGCCTGGGTGGTCTGGTGATGTTCTTCATCGCCCGGCGCCGTAAGCACGAAGACGAGGTGCAGGAGGAAGCTGTGAGCTAACACTCGCAAAGAAGCAAGGCAGAGAGCCCGGGCGTATGCCCGGGCTCTCTGTCGCTATCTTTGCCGCGCGGGGGAACGACTTGGGGCTGCATGCATGATGCCCGGCCTGTGCCGGTGTCTTTGTCTGTGCAGAGGACAGCACGAGTGGAGATCGAGCGCAAGTGCGACCGGTCTTCTTCTTCCCCATCGAAAGGCCCGCCATGAGCAGCGACCCCACCTTCGATTCCGACCCGTAAAGCTCTGATCCCTCGCCGGACTTCTTCGACCAGCTGATCGAGACCGCACCCCGTGACCAGCAGGGCGCGTTCACCGTCGGTTTCCGCGGCTACGACAAGGGTGAGGTCGACGCCGCACTCGCGACCCTTCGCAACCAGCTCAAGCAGGCGGCGGCCGACGTCGCCGAGGCGCAGGCTCGCGAAGAGGAGGCCGTCGAAGCGGTGCGCGAAGAGGAGCGCAAGGCCCGCGA
>NZ_JBSHGY010000025.1:0-1047 GCF_053618035.1 Microbacterium sp. NPDC055665
CAGCTCAAGCAGGCGGCGGCCGACGTCGCCGAGGCGCAGGCTCGCGAAGAGGAGGCCGTCGAAGCGGTGCGCGAAGAGGAGCGCAAGGCCCGCGAAGCCCTCGAGAGCGAGTTGACGGCCGCGCAGGCAAAGGTGTCAGATGCCGAGCAGCAGGTCGCGACCCTCACGTCCGAGCTCGTCGATGCTCCTCAGGCCGACGGCGAGGAGGCGCCGTCGCGTCAGCAGTTCGAGGCGATCCTGCGGGTCGCCGAAGAGCAGGCGAACGTGCTCATCCAGAACGCAGCCGTTCAGGCTGACCGCCTGATGACGTCCGCACGGGAAGAAGTGACCGCGCAGCGCGCCGAGGCGGAGGCGGACGCCGAGCGGATCACCGCCCAGGCGCAGCGCGACGCCGACCAGGTTCGCCTGAAGATGGACACCGAGTACACGGCGCACGAGGCTCGCATCGAGCGCGAAGCCGCCCACGCCGCCGAGAAGGTGAACCAGGCTGCCCAGGAGGCGACCGCGATCCGCACCGAGGCCGAGAAGGGCGCGGCCGCGCTGCGTTCCCTCGTCACCCGCGAGACCACCCAGCTGCGCGCCGATGCCGAGCGCGATGTCCGCGACATGAACGCCCGCGTGCTGGAGTTCGAAGAGACCCTCACCCGCCGCCAGGACGACGCGCAGCAGGAGTTCCTCGTGCTGCACAACCAGGCCGTGGCGCACGCCGAGCGGATCACGAATGACGCGAACGAGCAGGTCTCGGCGTCCCTCGAGCACGCTCAGCGCATCTCGGCTCGTGCCGAAGACTACGAGCGCCTGACCCGCTCGCAGGCGCAGGCGATCGAAGCCGAAGCCCAGGTGCGTGCCCGCGAGACCCTCGAGCGCGCTCGCGCGAAGGCGCAGAAGATCGTCGATTCGGTCACCGGTCACACCACGGCGGTGCTGCACGACGCGGAAGACCGCACCCGTCAGCTGCGGTGGCAGCAGCAGCAGCTGTCGAGCTTCATGGCCGAGGTCAAGGAACTCATCCGCCCCGACGGCATCTTCTCCGACGACTCGCTGCCG